>NZ_CABVOU010000038.1 GCF_902500215.1 Halomonas lysinitropha | reverse complement strand
GAAAACCACGATCCGGCTGCCGGCACTCGAGGGCGTTGGCGCTGGATCGTGGCCGGGGCTATGCAGGCCACTGCGCATAATCCGGAACTGGGCATAATTGCGGTTATGCGCAGCTGCGCATAACCGCAAGAACTGGCTCTTCAGCCAAACACCGAGCGGTGCGCAGGCCAGTGCGGCGATCTACAGCCTGATCGAGACGGCCAAGGTCAACGGCCTCTCGCCCTACGAGTACCTGCAGTTCGTGTTCGAGACACTGCCGACACTCGGCGAGGATGACGACCTCGGCACGCTGCTGCCCTGGCGCTGGAAAGACACTCTACCGGTCTAACTCAGGCCGCAACAGGTGGGGTTCGTGGAGCGCTTACGTACTGGCCGTACATGCCGGTGAGGCTGTTGGCTTCGCCGCACTGCTTGCAGGCCAGCGGGCTTTGGCGCTGTGCGGTGGGCTCGGTCTTAAACGAAGCAATATCCGGCGCCGGCGAAGCCGAAAAGTGAGGTGCAGGCTCGTCAACGTGGGAGCCCGGTTCTGGCGTTGCGAGTGCGCTAGCACTACTGGCCGAGGCGGTGCTCACTTGGGCGGTATGCTCGAGCAGGAAGCTGGCGACATCGGTGAGCTCTTGTTTCGAAAACTTGGGTTTGGCTTTTAGGTACTCCGTGAAGATATTGCCCACCACCTCTCGAATCTTATTGGCCAAAAACTCAGTCTTGACCACCCTATCGGCAACATCCTTGGGCATCTTGTCACGGTGCAGGATGGCGGTGCTGGAAATGGCACAAAGCACCTGCCAATCGCGCCCGCCTACCTTGGTCTGTATGCCTAGCACCTTGCCAAGCATTTTCTCGACGTTATCCCTGATCAAATGGTGCAAGAGTTGCTTCTGTAACTCACCCTGGCGAATCGGCGACGGCATGCCCATCCAGTTGCCCTGGTAACTGCGCGACCACTCGCCGGCGGCATTGACCGTGACCTCACCGACAATGCTCTTGGACTCGATGACGATGAAGCCGTAGGGATGGAGGATCAGATGATCGATCTGGGCTCTTTCGCCACGGTGTTCGAGGCGCAGGTCGTTGATGACGTGGATCTGCTGATGCTCGCCGAACTCGCGGCGCAGCTGGAAGGCGACGTCCTGTTCCTGCTTGTGGCCGTAGAAGGCGCGCTCGTCGCCGTCGCGGCCAACCCCGTTTGGGGAGACATCCTTTTCCTTAAGGATCATGGGCTATTCCCTGCATATCGGCCCGGTTGGCGGGCCATCGCTGACGCTGTGCAACGTTTCGTTACCAATCAGCCTGACACCAACGCAGCCTGAGGGCCAGCCATGCAAAGGTCGCAGGGGGGATGTTGGGGCGCCTGCGGCGCCTATCGCGCTGCCACAATAGCGAGGAACCACTGGGCAACGACGCGAGTCGGGCGCGTCTTGCTCAGCGGATAAGCGAAGCGCTCGCGAGTGAATGGGCTCCCAGAACGCCTGCTGCCTCTACCGGCCAACAGTCAGGTCGGGAATGCCTCGTTCAGCCACTTGATGAAGTTGCGCTTCTGCTTGAACTCCGTGCGCAGCTGGGTCAGCACCTGCTCGAATGCGGCTTGCTGGGCCGGCGTGACCAACGAGCCCTTGAGCTCCTGCAGCAGGGCGATGCCATTACGGTAAGCCGGGTTGTTGGTCTGTTGCACCTCATGGCGTACCAGGCGGAGGTACAGCGGCTGGCTCTCGTCGGGCTCCTTCAGCGCCTTCGCCAGATGGTGCAGCAACTCGGGGGCCACGGCCCGCTCGGCGCAGAGCGCCTGGGCCTCGGCCAGACGCCCCTCGAACAGCTCGATTTCCAGCAGGCTGTTTTCCGCACGGGGAGCGAAAGCAAAGGGTGAGGATGCCTTGTCGAGCCGGGCCACCAGCCAGTCACGAGCACGCTGACGATAATCGACGGCCAGGCCATGCTCGTCTGCCATCGCCACCAGCCGGCGATAGTCCTCCAGATGCTGCGTCTGCTGGTAGATGTCCCATTGCAGTGCCGCCGCCGCTTCCGCGTCACCGCGATGCAGCAGCAGGCGTACCTCGAGGCGCTGCCGTTCGACCTGCTGGAGGGGATGCTGGTCGGACATCGCCCGCTTCGCTCGCGCCAGCCAGGTCTCCAGCTCGTCCCAGGCCCCATGCTCGATGCACAGCTCGGCGGCATCCAGACAGTCGCGCTCCTTGCTGGCGGTCTTCTCGAAGAGCGCCAGCATCGCCGGCAGGTCGCCGGCGGCCTCGGCACGCTCGAACAAGGGGCGTCGCAGGCGAATGTAAGGATACTGCTCCGACCACCCCGCCCCAGCCGGCAGCGCCGGCAAGGCGTCCCAGGCCTGCTGCAGGCGGGCATGATAGGCCGCCATGCCCGCCTCGCCCAGCGCCTGGGCATAGGCCCCGGGAATCTCCGGGTAGAGGTCCTCGTTACCGAATGCCTTCTCGTAGAGATACGCCGCCAACCTGTCGGGCGACCAGTCGAGCCGCGTCACGGTCTGGACGTGCAGCGTCTGCAGCGTCGCCTCGCAATGAAAGCGAAAGCCGCCGGAGTCGTCGATAGTCTCCAGCGCCCGGCCCAGGCGTGAGAGCGCATAATCCACCAGCTTCAGGCACTGCTCCGCCGGAAGCTGCGGCGCCTGCTCGGCGAGCTGTTCGACGACGGCCTCCGCCCTGGCAAAGTAGGCACTCACCTGGCCGTAGCGGAAGAGGTCCCGGTTGACGGGGAACGCCGCGGTGATGCGCTTTTTCAGCGCCTTGTGGTCCAGCACGCCGAGCACCGCGTCGGCCCGCAGCGACCACTGCTGGCGCAGCACCGGGTCGCTGTCGATGAGGGTCTCGAGCGCCTCGACGAGAGAGGCCTTGTCCATCTGCTGCAGATAGGCGCGAATCCGGTCCGAGGCATCGCCCTCCGTCAGGCGCGTCTGCTCGGCCTGGTCCGCACGGTATGCCAGGGCGGTCGCCACGCAGTGCTTGCAGAAGTCGATGCCCTCTGAGGCCGGGCAATCGCAGCCGCCCTCCAGGCCCCGCTTGCTCAGCTTCAGCACCACGCGATAGCGCTCGCTGCCCTCCACGTCGGCGGTGATGGTGGCGCCCTTCCGGTTCCAGCCGACCACCATCCCTTCACGGTAGTACTCCAATCCGCGGCCGAAGGCAGCCTCGCCGGCGAGCATGGCCAGTTGCCGATCGGAGAGGAGCTCCATTTCATCCTGCTGCATCATGACGCTGTCACTGCCTTCAGGCGCCCCAGCGCCAGCATCGCCTGGTTGATGCGGCCCTGCAGTTTCCCGTCCAGCACCAGTGGCGGCCGGGGCGGCAGCGGGTCGGGGATGAACGCCTGACAGCGCACGCCGCCGGCGATGCTGCCTTCGTAATGGCCTGTGAGTCCGCGTTCCATGGGGCTCTACCTCACCGCTCGAAAGCGAGCCTGGGTAAA
The DNA here is from genome assembly GCF_902500215.1 of Halomonas lysinitropha. Lineage (GTDB taxonomy): Bacteria > Pseudomonadota > Gammaproteobacteria > Pseudomonadales > Halomonadaceae > Halomonas > Halomonas lysinitropha. The sequence goes on along the minus strand of NZ_CABVOU010000038.1, from coordinate 96,292 downwards.
ATTGCGTCACGCCTTATTTTAAATTACGTGCGAAAGTAAAATAAGGCGCGGCGTTATTTTAACTTCGCCGCACTGCTTGCCGACCAAGGTGTCTACGTCATCGACATGTGGCCAAGACATGTTTAAAGAACGCCGTTTTTTCGACACGTCCCGCGGATATGTCGATAGCATGGACATGTCCGGGCGCCTTCGGCGCCAATCGCGCTGCAAGCAGCGCTCCCACAGGTATGGCTATCCGGTTGAGAGCTGCGAATCATGATTGTTGCCCATCAGCTCACTTCCCAAAGCGCGTCGTTGAGGGCTTCGAGCACTTTGTGGAGGTGGTGGTCGAGGACGATATCCAGGCACTTGCGCTGGGGCTAGACGCTCACAGGCAGCGCCTCACCAGGGCAGTTCCTCGCCGTTGCTGTGCCAGAAACCACCGCTGGTAGGCAAGGTCAGCTCGTCGATGCGCTGGGCGATGCCGTCGGCGGCTTCCTGTGCGCTGATCAGGCCACCGAAGTTGACCATGCGCGTCTGCACGTAGCCGGGGTGGATCTGCGCCACGGCGATGCCGCGGGGCTCGAGATCCACCGCCAGCGACTTGCCGAAGGCGTTGAGGGCCGCCTTGGAGGCGCGGTAGCCATAGCGCCCACCGGAGTCGTTGTCGGCGATGGAGCCCATGCGGCTGGTGATATTGGCGACCTTGCCCCCCTCACCCAGATTACCCAGCAGCGCCTCGGTAACCCGCAACGGCGCGTAGGCGTTGATCTCCATCTGTTCCCGTATGGAGTCGAAATCGATCTCGCCCAGGCTCTCGTCCCTTAGCTTGCCGGCATTGTTGATCAACAAGTCCAGGCGGCGCCCCGCGACTTCCCGTTGCAGGCGTGCGACGTCTTCGGCGCGGGTCACGTCGATACCCTCGATCAGTGTATCGGCAACCTCACGGAGCTCAGCGACCTCCTCGCTGCCGGAACGGCAGACGCCGATGACCGCCCAGCCGGCGGCATGGTAGTGGCGGGCCAGAGCCAGGCCGACGCCGCGGTTGGCGCCGGTGATCAGTACGGTGGATGTCATTTGAACTCCAGGATCGAAAAAAGGTGATACCCGAGGAACGTGGGGGCCGTGTGCCGCAGTTCAACCCGATGCCACAGGCGGCATGGTCAGGTGCCCAATGGCGCCAATGAGATAACCTGCTCGCGCAATGCCCGCTTCTGCTCCTCGAGGGCTTCTCGCCAGGCATCGCACTCCTGCTTTCGCCTGGGGGCGTTGCGCGAGTTTGTGCTGAAGACATCGATCCAGGCCTGGCGGGTGCAGAGGTCCTGCAAGTCGCCGAGCAATCGCTGGCGGTGTTTCAAACCTTCAAGGAAGCGTTTCTGTCGCTGCGGCTCCAGTTCGGCCAGGTAGCGAATGCGCTTCACGCTCTTGCGCAGCTCATGAAAGGCCTCGTCGGTGCTGTCGATGGAGAGCGATGCGAGATCCCGGTCATGGCCAGCGATGCGCTCGGCCAGTACCGCCTCGATGCGCTTCGACGAGAGCTTTTGCAAGGCCTTGTGAAAGCCCTTGGAGATGATAAAGCCGTGCCAGTCCTGCATGTCCTCGTCATAGTCGGGGGTGCTTAGCTGCTGGCACAGCGCCTCATGCTGCTCCTGGTGGCGGGCCTGCAGCCAGCGCTCCAGGGCCTGGAGGGAGCGTGGCGAAAGCGGCGGTGGGGTCTCCGTCAGGCTCTCCAGAAACACGTCCAGGTCACGCAGTTCGCTGGTGGCACGGGCGCGGCGCTTGAGCCGTTTCAGCCTCTTCTTGAGGCCAGGCACCTTGGTGGTGGCCAGCACGGATTCGCCGATCGCTCGGCTGCGACGCAGATTGACGCGATACTGGTGCAGGAACTCAGGATCGACGCCAGCCGTCACCCCCGGCTCCAGGGCCCTGACCATCCGGTACTGATACTCCAGCAGCCCCCGAATGCGCTTGGCCAGACCGACCTTGCGCAAGGAAGGCTTCACAGGTGCCTTGCGCTTGAAGAGCGCATGGCTGGCCTCGTCCGGATTCAGTCTCGCTGCCAGCTCGGCAGAGTGCTGCTCCAGTGCCGACCAGGGCGTATCGGGCAGGGTGACATGCAGCAGGCTGCCGATGGGCAGCGCTTGAGGTACCTCCCCGCAGAGCCAGTGAACCAGCTCGAGCAGGGCCGGATTGTGGCCGATCACCAGCACCCTGTCGGCCTCGTTGGGCAAGGCCTTCAGCCACGCCAACAGTGCCTGGCCATCGAAGTGGTAGAGGGCCTCATCGAAGCGGGCCCGCTCGACCAGGGAGGTTTCCTGCAGCTGCCCGGCGATCTCGTCGAGCGTCTCCCGTGTGCGCGCCGCATCGCTGACGAGGATCTGGCCCTCCAGCGCCTGCCATTGCTGCAGCACCCTGGCCATGGCGGCCGCCTGGCGCCTGCCCCGCTTGCGCAACGGACGCTGATGGTCATTCACGTCGCCGTCGCCCTTTTTCGCCTTGGCGTGGCGCATCACGAAGAGATGCCGCATGGATTCACTCCCAACCACGATGTGTGGTGCCAAGCTTAGGACAACTCGGCCAGCTTCTCCTCAGTGGCACTCGCCTGTTCAGCGATTGCTATCCGCAACCGGTCGATCCTGTCTCGTTGTTCAGCTCCCGCAACCTGACCTCGAGATCATGGCGCTGGTATTCGGTATCGAAGGCCATCACCTCGAAGACGGTAGGGTCACGCGGGCCGACCAGCCTGGGGCCCGAGTGGTGCACGAAGGTCTCGCCAGCCATCGTCAATTGCAGGCGCGGCAGGCGCTCCTGCTCGTAGTCCATGCGCACCGATTCGAAGCGCCACACCAGCGGAGCGTCATCGGCACAGCTTGGCAAGTCCACAGGAACATTCGGGGTGAGCTCGACACCTTGCCGCTCCAGTTCCCTGCCCTGCGCATCCGTTACCACCAGCCGGTAGGTGCGCGGCCCGGCATACGGCTCACCCCCCTCGGGAAGCTCCGCCTGCAGCGCGGCGCGCACGGGCTCGACTGGAAACAGCGGCGGCTGATACGGCAACTGCCGCCCCGGGGTGGGACGATAGACAAAGCGCAGCGAGAACAGCCGTTCGCTGGTGGCGTCCAGTCCCGGGACCGAGCCGGTCATGGCCATTACCACCCCAGGCTCCCAGGCCAGCTTGGCGTATCGATCCTGCGGAGTTCGCAGGAAGAGCGTGCCGGGGGTGCCATCCAGCGTCAGCCGTAATGCCATGGGCGGCTCGGGCGAGGCATCCAGGTAGCGCAGCAGATAGCCCCAGGATTCGTGGGCAATCCCCTGCTCCTCCGCCGATACGAAGTGAAGCCCTCCCCCATCGGGCACCGCCAGGGTGACTCTGAGAGGATCGCGTTTCAGCGCGAGGGGATAGAGGTCGACAAGCGACAGGTCACGGGTCGGAGCGTCGTCGATGAAGGACCAGCCGAACGGCTCGCCCTCTTCATCCCAGCCCAGATAGGCGGTGCCGCCGGGAAGGTGCTCGTCGCGGTCGACCACCGTCTGCAGGGTCAGCTCCGCTCCCGGCGGCACATGGCTCACGTCCAGGGTGTGAAATCCCTCGGCCTCGGCTTTCAACCGGCCTGAGCCGCTACCTACCAGCCATACCGGCCCGGGCATGGGCACGCGAAATCGCCCCTCGGCGTCGGTGGTCGCGGTGGCCAGATAGCGCTTGTCCCAGATCAATTCGCCATGATGCTCGCTGCGGCCCCAGCCATGACGGCTCACGGTGATCACGGCACCGGGCACAGGCGCATCAGCGTGGTATTCGACTAGTCGGCCCGAAACCGGTGCCGGCGACAGCCACCACAGCGCCAGCCATGCCAGTAGCGCCAGCGTGGCCAGAGTCGTGACCAGCCCGATGGCAAGGCAGCGGAAACGCCCCGCGCGGGCCATCAGGGGCCCTTACCGCGCAGAAATTCCGCCGCCTGCCGGGTGACCTCCGGGCGCCGCGAGACCAATACGATGTGCTCGGGGCCCAGCAGGGTGCGAAGTTCCGCCTCCAGCAGGGGCTCGCCGCGGAAGGTAACGGCAAGGCGCTCGCCAAGATGAGAAGCGAGCAGGCCATGGAAGGCCTCAAAACAGACGGCGGTGTCGATCATATCGAAGCGAATATGCACGAGGTCATCCTCGGCGACAGCGTAATCGACCCGCTGGGCGCAGGCCGGGGTCAGGACGTATTGCTCGCCGCCTATGGCGAAGACCACTCCGGCCTCATCGGCCGTGGCCATGGACACCGGCAGAATCAGAACTGCAAGCAACGGCAGGTGCAGCATGACTTCCTCCCAACCTCCACTGCGATCAGCTTAGCGAGGCCAAGGACGTGGCGGAAGGTGCCTGCTCTTTACTGGCCGGATGTTGCGTCACCTGGTGCAGGAGAAGTGGCAGCAGAAGCCACCCGCCTGGTGGTCACCCTCATTTGTAACCGGCCTCGTCGCGTCGTGGAGATTGATGTGCCGAGGTATTGAACTTTAGGGGTTCAGGCCGGCTTCGATGATCGGCCAAGCCGCCTCGCCGTCGCGGTGGGTGACATCGCTGAGCATCGTCTCGACGCGTTCAGCGTTCTCGTTGATCCAGTCGTTCGCCACTTCTCTGGCATCGCGCTCTTCCTGACCGAATTCACGGATCATCCAGCTCTGCTCTTCGGCGCTGAAGGTGAACTGCTCGAAGAAGGTCACCAGATTGGGGTTGGCCTGAGCATAGCCACCACGGATCAGAGTCAGCACATCACTTTCACCATTGTTTTCACCGAACAAGTCCTTGGGATCGTCGAGATAACGCATCGGCAGTTCCAGGTTCATCCAGTGCGGGGTCCAGCCAACCCAGACAATAGGTTCTTCACGGGAAATGGCGACCTGAGCCGCACTGAGCATGCCCACCGTGCTGGTATCCACCAGGCTCCAGTCACCCAGGCCCCAGACGTCATCGTCGATAGCGGCGTTGAGAATCTCGCTGGCCGCCGAACCAGCGCCGAAGCCGTGAATCTGGCCATCGAATAGCTCACGGTTCTCGTCGAGGTCGGCGAAGCTCTGGATGCCCTGGTCGTAGATATACTCGGGCACGGCCAGCGTCATCTGGGCGCCATCGACGTTATTGCCCACGTTAACAATGGCGCCGCTTTCCTCACGCGGAACGAACATGTCGCGCTGTGCGGGCATCCAGCCACCAAGGAAGACGTCGATATCGCCGCTTTCCAGCCCTTGGTAGATCACCTGAAGGCCGAGTTCCTGACTGCTGGTGTCGTAACCCAAGGGCTCGAGCAGCTGCTCTGCGATCTCGGTTTTGACCGTGATGCCCGGCCAGGATGGAACGCCGAAATGCAGTGTGGCGTCATCGGCCTGGGTGGTGCCGGCAAACCCCAGCGCGAGGGGCAGTGCCAGTGAGGTGCGAGTCAGGAGTGCGCGATTCAGAGATACGCTCATGATGATTCCTTGTGTTGTGAAGGTCATTGGATAGTGTTGCGAAAGCTCTCTATACGTTGAGTCAGAGAGCCGACGAACCGCGTCGGTGAGGCTCTCTGGGTCTGATGAACGGATGCCTGGTGATTGGCTCAGGCGGCACGCGCCAGCACCCGCAGGCGTGACTCGAGCATATCGCGGTCGAGATAGGTGCCCTGCAGATGGCGCCGTCCGGTGTTCGGGTCGAAGGCACCACGGCCGTGCAGTACCCGGCGGTTGTCGAAGGCAACCATCTCGCCGGGGACCAGGGAGAATGCGATCTGGTGACGCGGGTCGTGCAGCAACTGCCAGAAACGGCGGTAGGCGCGGTACCAGGCATCGATGGTCTCCGCGGGGAGTCGCAGGGTGTCGCGGATCCAGTTGTTGAAGCGCACCTCCACGACCCGGCCTTCGGCGTTGCAGGTGAGGATCGGTGCGCGCACAGCAATATCCTGCTCCTCGTCCTGGAAGCGGAAGTCGATGGGCGTCTCACTAAGCAGGCGAAAGGCCTCGGGGTCTTCCTGGCGCAGAACCTCTGCGACTTGGTAGCCGTCGGCAAACTGCGACTCGCCGCCTTCGGCGTCGTTCTCGAGGCAGTAGAGCAATTGGATATCCGGCGGCTGGCGCCAGTTGGGCAGGTCGCTATGCAGGGCCAGGCCGATAGCGGTATAGGCGGCGTTGTTGGGGTTGGGCTTGGACTGGACATCGAAGCGAGCGCCGAAATTGGTGGCTCGCAGCGGACCGATGCGCGTGGCCAGGCGGCTGACCTCCTCGTCGGCCAGCGGGCCATTCTCAAGCAGCACAACGCCGTCGCGCAGTAGAGCTTCCAGCCAGGCCCTTTCGCCTTCAACACTGCCGGTGAAGGCAGCATGATCCACCCGTCTGGGAGTGAAGCCTTCTGGCCAAGGGCAGGGGTGGGGTAGCGTTGGCCCAGGCTCGACTCCGGGGCGGCGCTGGTGCAGCCAGCCACCGTCGAAGAGGCTTTCGTGCCCATCCTTCCAAGTGACATACAGGTTGCCACTCTCGACGCGGGCCCTGTCTGGGCAAGCTACATCTTCCAGCGGCAGGTAGAGGCGTTCGCGGGTCAGGGCATGGCGACAGGCGTTGCAGGGGCAGTGGTCGCGCAGCCACAGCCAGGGAAAACGCCCTGACTCGCCATTCACCCAGGTCAGTGTCATGCCGGCGTCGTCGGTGCGGCCGTCCTTCAGCCCGGGGGCCTCGGCATAGGGGGCGAGTTCGCGCATGTCCACGCATTCGGCGGCGTGGGGAGTAACAACATTCATGCGGGACCTCCTCGGGTGTCGAGTCGTGGTTTATCGTGATCGAGTGCCCCAAGGGTGATGATTGGTCCTGCGACTGACAAACGATTAATCTGACCCCTATGCCCAAGCACAGCTTATAGCGAGCTTTTCCATGAGTAACTTTCCTTGAGCGCCTTGCCTCCCTTGCTCTGGCTGCAGGCCTTCGAGGCGGCTGCCCGCACTTTGAGCTTCACCGCTGCCGGTCGCGAGCTGGGAGTGACCCAGGCGGCGATCAGTCAGCGCATCCGGCTGCTCGAGGACCGCCTGGGGCAGAAGCTCTTCGTGCGTCACCCGCGCAGTCTCACGCTGACGCCAGCGGGCCAGGCATGGCTGCCCAGTATCCTTGACGGTTTCGCGCGTATTGGTGAGGGCACGCGCGAGGTCTTCGGCAGCACTCCGACACGCTCGGTCACGCTGCGCACCACGCCGGTCATCCAGCTGCACTGGTTGGCTTCACGGTTGCTGGCCTTCCATCGCGCCCATCCGGCGATTGCCGTGCGCCTGGTCAGCGCCATCTGGTCCGATGAGTTCGGTCCCGAGGGGGCAGATATCGAGATCCGCTACGGACATGCTGGTTGGTCGGGCATGGAGGCGCTGTCGCTGGGGGAAGAAAGCCTGTTACCGGTGTGTGCCCCTGCGGTGGCACGCGGACTTGAGGTGCCCGCCGATCTTGCGGGGCTGACCCTGCTGCATGCGGCAGGCTTTGCCGTGGGCTGGTCAAGCTGGCTGGAGCAGGCTGGGGTGACGGGCATCGAAGAGCAGTGTCCGGCACTGACCTGCGACAACCAGGCCATCACTCTGGCCCTGGCTAGCCAGGGCGGTGGCGTGGCGCTGGTCCACCGTCGCCTGTTCGAGGATCGTGATGACCTCGTCATGCCGTTCGACCTGTCCGTGCCCACCGACGAGAAATTCTGGCTGGTGCGCCCGGAACGTAGCCAGCGCCAGGATGAAGCGTCACTGCTATGGTCTTGGCTGTGCCGGGAGGTTGACGCCGACTCGGATTGAATGAACTCAGTGGGCGGACAACCCGCCGGGGTGGGAGGCCGCGTAGTCCTTCTTCTGCTTGCTAATCTCGACCGTCCACTGGCGTGTCGTGTCGTACCTAACCGGGCGAACACCGCTGAGCAGGGATACCCTTACCCGCAACCCCACAGCTGACAAGGTCACGCTGGCAACTCAACAAAGGATAGTCATCTGATGAGCACTGAAAACCGTGACATCGTGCTGCTTGACGGCGGGATGGGCCAAGAGCTCAGGAAACGCAGCAGCCAACCGGTAACACCGCTGTGGTCCGCGCAGGTCATGCTGGACGAGCCCGAACTTGTCACCGCCGCCCACCGCGATTTCATCGAGGCCGGTGCCCGCGTCATTACCCTCAACACCTACAGCGCGACACCGCTGCGCCTGGCGCGGGATGGCGAGCCCGGCTTGTTCGAGCCGCTACATGCCGCTGCGCTGAGCGCCGCCCATCAGGCACGTGAGGAGAGCGGACAGGACGTGCGTATTGCGGGCTGCCTTCCCCCGTTGGTCGCGAGCTATCACCCTGACAGCGTGCCGGATGATGCCACCTGCCTCTTTGACTACCGCCGCATGGTGGAACTCCAGGCAGACGGGGTCGATCTGTTCCTGTGCGAAACCATGTCGCTGGCCCGCGAGGCGCGCGCCGCCACCTACGCCGCGGTGGAGAGTCAACGCCCGGTATGGGTGTCGTTCACGGTGGATGACGGCGATGGTACGCGGCTGCGCTCCGGTGAAGGGCTGGCCGCCTCGGCCCGGGAAGTGGTGGCCGCCGGCGCCGAGCGTGTGCTGGTCAACTGTTCGGTGCCAGAGGCCATCACGACCGCCATGGGCGAGCTTGCCGGACTCGGCGTGCCATTCGGCGGATACGCCAACGGCTTTACTTCCGTGGCGCCCCTCAAGCCGGGTGGCACGGTCGATTCGCTTGAGTCGCGCACCGATCTGGGACCCGCTGCTTACGCCGAGCATGCGCTGGGCTGGATCGAGCAGGGGGCAACGCTCGTCGGTGGCTGCTGCGAGGTGGGCCCCGCCCATATTGCGGCCCTGGCCGAACGCTTGACCGCCGAGGGATACCGGCTGGTCGCTTCTTGACGGCCTTCGGGTCGGTCGAGCAGGAGAAAGCGCCGTGCGCAGTGGCATTGTCGAGGGCAAGCTCGATGCACTCCGCTATCCGCAAGAAGGGAAGCCGGCACGATCAGGCGTGTTAGGCTTGGCCAACACTTCTACCCGGGAGCCTGATCATGACCGCCGCCGAGATACTCGACCGCCTGGTGGGCTTCGCCACCGTCTCGCGGGATTCCAACCTGGCCTTGATCGAATGGGTCGAGGGCTGGCTCGACGACCACGGCGTGGCGCACTGGCGGGTGGAGAGCGACGACGGCCGCAAGGCCAACCTGCTGGCGCGCATCGGCCCCGCCGTGGCCGGTGGCGTGGTGCTCTCCGGCCATACCGACGTGGTGCCGGTGGATGGCCAGCCCTGGTCCACCGATCCCTTCACCCTGGTCGACAAGGGCGATGGCCGGCTCTATGGCCGCGGCACCTGCGACATGAAGGGCTTCATCGCCTGTGCCCTGGCAGAGGTCCCCCGCTGGGTGGATCAGGCGCTGGCGACGCCCCTCTGGCTGGCCTTCTCCTACGACGAGGAGGTGGGCTGCATCGGCGCCCCGCGAATGATCGAGCGGCTGCTGGCCGACCACCCTCGCCCCGCGGCGGTGATCGTCGGGGAACCGACCATGATGCACCCGGTGGTAGCCCACAAGGGGGCGACCAACCTGTGTACCACCGTGACCGGCCGCGCCGCCCACTCCAGTCAGGTCAGCCAGGGGGTCTCGGCGATCCATGTGGCGGCCCGTCTGGTAACGCGGATCGAGGACGTGATGGCCGAACTCAAGGCCGAGGGGCGCGTGGACGAGGCCTTCAATGTGGTGCACTCGAGCCTGCACGTCGGCAAGATCCAGGGCGGCACGGCCATCAACATCATGGCCCGGGAGTGCAGCTTCGAGTGGGAGATCCGCCACCTGCCCTCGGATCGCTTCGAGGAGCTGCTCGCGCGGGTGAACGATACCGCGGCCGAGCTGGAAGCCGAGATGCGAAAGCGCGCGCCGGACGCCGCCATTGTCACCGAGGCGCTCAACACCACGGTGCCGGCACTGGCCGACGACAACAATGCCGAGGTGCTCGAACTGTGCCGCGACCTGCTCGACGAGCGCCCCGCCGGGGCGGTGGCCTATGCCACCGAGGCCGGCCAGTTCCAGCGCGAGGGACTGCCCACGGTGATCTGCGGCCCGGGGAGCATCGGCCAGGCCCACCAGCCCGACGAGTATATCGACATCGAACAGCTCGAGGCGGGCGCGGCGTTCATGGCGGCACTGGGCAAGCGGCTGTAACGAAAATAGTGCCCGATCTCTGCCATCCGTCGCCTGAAGCGAGACGGAGACCGGATGCGACGCTGAAGACAAAAGGCCCCCGCACCATGATGGAGTGCGGGGGCCTTGGTGTTGCGCGGCCGGGCTCTCGCTCAGCCGGGATCAGGCGATGGTGCGACGGGGAATCGGCGCGTCACCGTCCTGGCGACGACGCGGGGCACGCTCGGGGGCACCCTTGTCCTCGCTGATCTCCAGCGGACGGCCGGCAACGCGGGCGCGGGCCATCTTGGTCAGGATGCTTTCCGGCAGCGAACTCGGCAGCTCGACCACCGAGAAGGCGGTGCGGATGTCGATCCGGCCGATACGGTTCCCCTCGATGCCACCCTCGTTGGCGAGTGCGCCAACCAGCTGGCCGGGCTTGACGCCATCCTGGTGACCCACGGCAACGCGATAGCGGGTCATGCCCTCGCGGGGCGCGCTGTCGCGACGCTTCGTCGGCTTGGCGTCACGCGCGTTGCGGTCGTTGTTGCGCTCGGCACGCGGAGCCTGCACACGACCGATGGGCGCCTCATCGGCACGCGCCATGCGCGCGAAGGCACAGGCCAGCTCGATGGGGTCGTGACCCTCCTCGACCATCCGCTCGACCAGAGCGCGCTGCTCATCGGCCCCGGCCGTCAGGGCAGCGACCACGCGCTGATGGAACATCTCGTCGCGGTGGGCGCGAATGGCGGCCTCGTCGGGCACCGCCATCTCGGTCATCTTCTGACCGGTGGCCTGCTCGAGCCAGCCCACCTTGCGGCCCTCGCGGAAGCCGACGAAGGTGATCGCGATACCGGTACGCCCGGCACGGCCGGTACGGCCGATGCGGTGGGTGTAGGCCTCGGCGTCCTGGGGCAGGTCGTAGTTGATGATGTGGGTCAGGCGCGACACATCGAGACCGCGTGCCGCCACGTCAGTAGCGATCAGGATATCGACCTTGCCACGCTTGAGACGCGTGATGGTGCGCTCGCGCAGGCTCTGGTCCAGATCGCCGGAGAGGCTGGCGACATTCATGCCGCGGGCGGAAAGCTGCTCCATCAGGGTGGTGCAGGCGGCCCGTGTCCGCACGAAGACGATGGCGCCGTCAACCGGCTCGACCTCAAGAATGCGCGCCAGCGCCTCCTGCTTGGCACCGCCGTCGACCCGCACCATGCGCTGTTCGATGCTGGCGGCGGTACCCACCTGGGACGCGATGGCCACCTTGACCGGATCGACCAGGTAGCGATTGACGATACGCTCGATCTCGGTCGGCAGGGTGGCGGAGAAGAAGACCCGCTGGGCGTTCTTCGGGGTATCGGCCACGACGCGCTTGACGTCGTCGATAAAGCCCATGCGCAGCATCTCGTCGGCTTCGTCGAGCACCAGGGCAGAGAGGCCGTCAAGCTTGAGGCTGCCGCGATCCAGATGATCGATGACACGGCCCGGGGTGCCCACTACCACATGGGCGCCACGACGCAGCGCGGAGAGCTGCTCGCGGTATTCCTGGCCGCCGCACAGGGTGGCGACCTCCAGGCCCTTGAGGTTCTGGCCATACTTGCTGAAGGAGACGGCCACCTGCTGGGCCAACTCGCGGGTCGGCGCCAGCACCAGCACCTGGGGCTCGCGGCGGGTCAGGTCGAGACGGGACAGCAGCGGCAGGGCGAAGGCAGCGGTCTTGCCGGTACCGGTCTGGGCCTGGCCCAGCATGTCACGGCCTTCCAGCAGCGCAGGGATGGTCTGCGCCTGGATCGGTGACGGGATCTCATAGCCCTGGGATTCTACAGCAGAGAGAACGTCAGGCAGCAGGGCCAGATCGCCGAAGCTCGGCGAGGCGACAGAAGTCGAGGTCATTAATCACACCTTGGTAAGCCGACGGAGTCGGCAGAAATTCAGTGGCGTCCCTGACGCGTGCAACACGCTCAGGCATCTGCGTTCCGTCCAACGGATCGTCAGATGAGCAAATCGGAGTCGGGGACGCCGGTCGCACCTGGCATTCGGTTCACGCCATCAGGGATGGCCCATGAACCGCTGTGGCGACCGTTTGCGCCGATCTCGCCCGGGTGGCGTGATCTTGGTGGCGCTCCATCTACACAATTCGAACGCGTGTGGGCCAGTACTTGCGTCACTGAGCCCGGCGTTTCGGCGCTCACCTGCCAGAGGCAGCGTGGCGTCGTCATGATGGTGGGGTCAACACATGCGAGGAACGCGCATGCTACCATCGTCGACTGTCACTGACCAGCCTTTTTCGAGGCCCCTACCCCGTCGGGAGTGTTGCATGCCGAATCTGTGGGTCGATGCCGATGCCTGCCCCAGGGTGGCGCGCGATATCATCGTGCGCGCCGCCGAACGTACCGCCACACCGACCTGGTTCGTGGCCAACCACGCGGTGCCACTGCCGCCCTCGCCCTGGGTCAAGGGCCTGGCGGTGAGCCAGGGCTTCGATGCCGCCGACAATGAGATCGTCGAGCGCATCCAGCCGGGCGATCTTTTGATCACCTCGGATCTGCCGCTGGCCCTGGAGGCCATCGAGCGCGGCGCCAGGGTGATGACCACCCGCGGCGAGGCGCTGGATAAGAACAATATCCGCGCTCGGGTGCAGATGCGGGACTTCATGGAAACACTGCGCGCCAGCGGTGAGCATACCGGCGGCCCCAGCGGCTACTCCGATGCCGACCGCCGGGAATTCGCCAATGCGCTGGATAGGTGGCTGGCGAAGAATCCCAGCCGTTGAGGCTGCCGCTTCGCGGCAGATCGCGCTGCAAGCAGCGCTCCCACAAGGATTCGGAGCCACTGGACAGGTTGTCGTAGGAGCTTTGCTCGCAAAGCGATGGGTACACGCCCCTGAGGCTGCCGCTTCGCGGCAAATCGCGCTGCAAGCAGCGCTCCCACAAGGATTCGGAGCCACGGGCCAGCTTTCGTGGGATCTTACCCCTTTTCCCGGATCCCCTTACCCGGCAGACGCTCGCGGTCATGGGGCCGGTCCAGTTCGAGCAGCGGGCCGTAGGGCACGATGCCGGTCGGATTGATGGTGTCGTGGCTTGCGTAGTAGTGGCGCTTGATGTGGTTGAAGTCCACCGTCTCCGCGATGCCCGGCCACTGATAGAGCTCCCGGACATAGTTCGCGAGGTTGGGGTAGTCCTCGATACGCCTCAGGTTGCACTTGAAGTGGCCGTGGTAGACGGCATCGAAGCGGATCAGGGTGGTGAAAAGCCGGATATCAGCCTCGGTGAACCACTCGCCGGCCAGATAGCGGTTCTCCGCCAGGCGCGCCTCCATGCGATCGAGCGCCTCGAACAGCGCCACCACATGTTTCTCGTAGACCGACTGCTCAGTAGCAAAACCGGCCTTGTAGACGCCGTTATTGATGTGGTCGTAGACGTCGGCATTGACCGTATCGATGATCTCGCGCAGATCGGCGGGATAGAAATCCAGGCGATTGCCGGTCAGGTCATCGAAGGCGTCATTCAACATCCTCAGCTGGTCCGCTGACTCGTTGTTGACGATACGCGCCGAGCGCTTGTCCCAGAGCGCCGGCACGGTAACGCGCCCCGTGTAGTGAGGATCGGTCAGGGTATAGAGCTGATGGTGAAAATCCACACCGTTGATCGGGTCACCGCTAGAGCCCTCGTCCTGGCGATAGGTCCAGCCCTTGTCGAGCATCAGCGGGCTGACATGGGAGACACCGATGACCGACTCGAGCCCCTTGAGCCCCTTGAGCCCCTTGAGCCCCTTGAGCCGGCGCATGATGAGAATGCGATGTGCCCAGGGACAGGCCAGTGATACATAGAGGTGGTAGCGATTCTCCTCGGCGGGCAAGCCCGGCTGGCCGTCGGGCCCCGGGTGGCCATTCGGCGTGATCCAGTCCCGCAGCTTGGCGGATTCGCGCACGAATTCGCCGCCGTGCTTGTCGGTGTCGTACCACTGGTCGTGCCAGATGCCATCGATCAGAAGTCCCATGGATGTCTCCTTTATGCCGGTGAGCGACTGCTCGTTAACGGGAATACCCCCAGCATAAGGCGAAAACATCGACGCTCAAGCGCAGGTTTTGCGCTCCATCATTCGATAGCCTCGAATGATTCTCCCCGTGGGCAGGTACTCGCCGCCGCCTTGAGGGCCTTGGCCAGGGCATGAGTCGCCGGTCCCGCCCGATCCCGGTCGCGATGGATCAACTGCACCGGATACTCGCGGCTAGCACCGGCGGCCAGCGGCAGCGGCTCGAGGCGCCCCTCGGCCAGGGCCTGGCGCAGGCGGGTCTCGGGAATCCAGGCAAAGCCGAGGCCTCGCTCGAGCATGTCGATGGACGTCTGCAGGTGGCTCATTGTCCAGCGCTGCTCGGCCTTGAGCCAGCCGGCATCCATGGACTGGTGCAGGGCGGAGTCGCGAACCACCAGCTGGCGGTGCTGTTCCAGGTCACGCAGGTCGAGCGGGCGCCCCAGGCAGTGCAGCGGATGTCCGGGGTGAGCCACGGCAAGGAAGTGCACCGTGACCAGCGGCTCGCCCAGGAAGCCCTGGGCCGAGATACCTGAGACCACCAGGTCGGCACTCCCGTCATAGAGCATCTCGATACCGCCGTTGAGCACCGTCTCGTGGAGCTGCACACGCACATGGGGATAGGCCGCCGAGAAGGCTTCCAAGGCCCGGGCCAGGGCATCGGGAGGAAAGATCTGGTCGACGGCCAGCACCACCTCCGCCTCGAGCCCCTCGGCCAGGCGCCCGGCCACATCCTCCAGCGAGGCGGCATTCTCGAGTAGCTGCCGTGCCCGGCGCAACAGTAGCTCGCCGGCCTCGGTAAGACGCACCTGCCGGCCCACCGGCTCCATCACCGCCACCCCGAGCTGCTCCTCGAGCTTGTGTACGGCGTGATTCAGGGTCGAGGGGCTCTTGTGGATCGCCTCGGCGGCACGGGCGAAGCCGCCATGGTCGACCACAGCCGCCAGCATCTGCCATTGGGCCAGAGTGACACGGGACATTTCGAATTCCTCGAATCCAGAGAGCGAAACATTGCGCTTAATCTTCGAAAAATCCGGCCTAAAATGCCAGTCATACCTCTGACAGATTGGAGACACCCTGATGACCCCCACCCCAATCACTCGACAGGTCGACCATCTGATGGCCAGCCAACCAAGCCAGGATGGAGACGGCGTCAATATCAGGCGCATCCACGATTTCGGCGGTGGCCTCGATCCCTTTCTGATGCTCGATGAGCTGGGATCCGATCGGCCAGACGATTACATTGGCGGCTTTCCTCCCCATCCTCACCGCGGCATCCAGACACTGACCTATGTGATCCACGGCGGCCTCACCCACGAGGATCACATGGGCCACTCAAGCACCATTCAGGCCGGGGATGCGCAATGGATGCATACCGGCCGCGGCATCATCCACTCCGAGATGCCGCTGACCGACCAGCAGGGGCTCCATGCCTTCCAGCTGTGGTTGAATCTGGCGGCCCGTGAAAAGCTGAGCCCGGCCACCTACCGAGACGTACGCGCCGCGGAAATGCCACAGCTGCCCGGCCGAGACGCCATCCTCATCGCCCTGGGAGGACACTGGCAGAACACCGCCGGCGATAGCGTAGCGGGGCCCCTTGATGCCCTGGCCGGCCATGGCGCGGTGGCCCATGCCCGGCTGGCGGCAGGCGGCGAGCTTGCACTAGCCACCCCGACCACGACCTTGCTGGTGTATGTCTTTGCGGGCAGTCTCGATATCTCCGGAACCTCGGTGTCACCAGGACAGCTCGCCCGGCTAGGCAGCGGCGAGTGGCTCGCGTTGGCCAGCCAGGAGGGTGCCCAGGCCCTGTTGCTGGCCGGCGAACCCCATGGTGAACCGATCGCCCACTACGGCCCCTTCGTCATGAACGCGCACGCCGAGCTGGAGCAGGCACTGCGCGACTACCGCGATGGCACTCTCACCGATTGAGGCGACGATTTCGGGACAGGGTTGAAACTCCCCGCCCCAGAGTGTCCAATGGAAACTTAATAAACAGTGTTCGCATACCTGCACCGACCTCGTCTTGCGCAGACGAAAAGATCGGTGCGGGGTATTTCTGTATGTCCGTACAGACTAGGCATCCCCTATGTCATGGGGTATGGTTCTGAAGTCATTATTTTAATTTCCTTTTCATCTGTTACGGCCTGTTACCCATGATGCGAATCCTTCATTCGCTGCCCCGCACTCACAAGTTATTGCTGTTACCCGTTGCCACCATGGTCACCGTGCTGGGCGCACAGAAAATCGTCACCACCCTCGAAGATGTTCAGCGTGATCGTCAGACGCTCGACACCGTCCTTATTCCCCTCGAAGCCGATGCCACTCCCGGTCTGCCTTCGCTACGCACGGAGCGCACGCCGGTGGCCGATGCCATCGAGATGGCCAGCCAGGCCCTCGATGCCACGCGTGGCCATGTCCCGCTGTCCGAGCTCACCGCCTCGGAAATCGTCGATATCGATCTCGTCACTTCGGCCAAGGCCAGCAAAGCCGAGCCGGCAATTCCCGAGACGCTCGCCCTGCCGGTACAGCGCCGCGATATTTCCGAAAGCCATCCTGAAGCATTGGCGGGTAACGTCCCGGGGTTCAACCCCGAAGGCTCTGCCGACGTCCTGACCGATGGCGCAATCAGCCTCGATGATGGCGCCCTGCACATGGCCGTGGTCATCGGGACCATCGGTAGCGGCATGCTGGATCACGATGGCGGCCTGGTGGCCGATGCTACCTCCTACCAGGATGTTTCCGAGGACGAGCTCGCGCTGTTCGACGAGGGACCGATACAGCTGGAGCAAGAGATCGCCGCCAGCGAACCCTACGTGCCAGAGTGGCAAACCTACGAGGTCAAGGCGGGCGATACCTTCGCCATCATGGCGCAGAACCACCTCGGCATGGGGTACCGCGAGGTGATGACGCTGCTGAAGCACCTGCCAGAACCCAGGACCCTGACCCACTGGCGACAGGGCAATCGCTTCGAGTACCAGCTCGACGAGAAGGGACAACTGCTCGCCCTGCGCCTGATGAAGAACGTCCGCGACGGTTATCTGATCGAGCGCCAGGAAGGGGGTTTCGAGGTCGCCACCATCGAACGCGCCGGCGAGGCGACCCAGCGCCTCTTCGCCGGCAGTATCAGTGGCAGCTTCGCACGCTCGGCCAGGGCCACCGGCCTGACCAATGCCGAGATCTCGGAACTCTCCCGGGTCCTGGAAAAGAAACTCGACTTCCGCCGCGACACCCGTCGTGGCGATCGTTTTCAGGTGCTGGTGGAATCCGACATCATCGACGGTCAAAGCCTCGACCCGCGGGTACTGGCGGTGGAATACGATGGTGAGCGTATGGACCTCACTCTGGTGCGCAACTCGGATGACAACCGCTTCTACACCCCTGACGGCGAAAGCCTCGATCCGGCCTTCAACCGCTACCCCTTCGAGGGACGCTACCGGCTGAGCTCGCACTACAACCCGCGCCGCAAGCACCCGGTTACCGGCCGCATCAGTCCCCACAAGGGCACCGATTTCGCCATGCCGATCGGTACCGCCGTACAGACGCCTGCCAATGGCCGCGTGGAGAAGGTTGGCAACCATCCGGCGGCAGGTCGCTACGTGGTGATTCGCCACGACAACGGCTACAAGACCCGCTATCTGCATCTTTCCAAGCCTTTGGTCAGCAAGGGCCAGCGCGTCGCCATGGGCGAGCGCATTGCGCTATCCGGCAACACCGGACGCAGTACCGGCCCTCACCTGCACTACGAGGTACTGGTCAACAACAGCCAGGTGAATGCCATGAAGGTGGCCCTGCCCGAAAACCAGAGCCTCCAGGGCGAACAGCTGGTGGCCTTCAAGCGCCAGTCAGCGCCTGTGCTGGCCGCCCTGCAGAGCGGCGCGACCGGTACCGTGGTGGCCAGCACCGGCGAGGTCGAGGCAATCGACGACGAAGGCTGATCCCGCCGCGCCTCACTCTGCACCGTGCCCCGCTCTCCAGCGGGGCACGGTCGTTGAAGGGGGAGCCGATCCGGCCATGTTCAGCTACTGCGGGAGCGGCCGCCCCGGGGTAAACTGGCGCCCCCACGGATCGGAGACCCGGCGTGTCCTCACCCCATGCCCACCCTCGGCCGGCCGAGCCGCCCGAAAGCCGCCTGGCCAGCTTCCTGGGTGTCTTTCGCTATAGCCACCGTGCCCTGGCACTGGTCTGGCAGACGTCCCGCCCTCTCACTCTGGGCCTTGCGCTCTGCACTCTGGTCGCCGGGGTAATGCCCGCGGTAGCAGCCTGGATCGGTCAGTTGATCGTCGATTCCGTGGTCGCCGCCATGGAACACCACGAAGCCACCGGAGAGGTCGACTGGTGGGGCGTGCTGCGCTACGTGCTGGCCGAGGCAGGAGTGATCGCCACCATCGCCCTGGCCCAGCGCGGGCTTTCGGCCCAGCAGTCGCTGCTGCGCGCCCTGCTCGGTCAGAAGGTCAACGTGATGATCCTCGAGAAGGCCGGCACCCTCTCGCTCGAGCAATTCGAGGACTCCGAGTTCTACGACAAGCTGACCCGGGCCCGCCGCGAGGCCTCTGTTCGACCGCTGGGCCTGGTCAACAAGACCTTTAGTCTGGCTCAGAATGCCATTTCACTCGCGAGTTTCGGCGTGCTGCTGGTGCAGTTCTCGCCATGGGCGCTACTGGTGCTGGTGATCGGTGCCCTGCCGGTATTCATTTCCGAGGCCAAGTTCTCCGGCGATGCCTTCCGGCTGTTCCGCTGGCGCTCACCCCAGACCCGCATGCAGATGTACCTGGAGACGGTGCTGGCCCGAGAGGACAGCATCAAGGAGGTCAAGCTGTTCGGCCTGGAGCCGTTGCTGCTGGATCGCTACCGGGCCATCTTCGAGACCCTCTACTCAGAGGATCGCCGCCTGACGCTAAGGCGCGAGACCTGGGGCTTCCTGCTCGGCCTGCTGGGCACCCTGGCCTTTTACGCTGCCTACGCCTGGGTGGTGGCAGAGACGGTCACCGGGAGGCTGACCCTAGGCGAGATGACCATGTATCTGATGGTCTTCAAGCAAGGCCAGGCTGCTCTCTCGGCAAGCCTCACGGCCATCGGCGGCATGTACGAGGACAACCTCTACCTTTCGAATCTCTACGAGTACCTGGAGCAGCCAGTGCCCGCCGAATGCGGCACCCTGACCAGGGGAGCGCGTCCCGCCGACGGCATCCGCTTCGAAGGCGTGGGCTTCACCTATCCCGGCGCCGAATCCCCGGCCCTGTCCGGCATCACGCTGCACTTGCGCCCGGGGGGAAGTCTCGCCCTGGTGGGGGCTAACGGCTCGGGCAAGACCACGCTGATCAAGCTGCTGACCCGGCTCTACGAGCCCAGCGAGGGGCGCATCCTGCTCGACGGCAGTGATCTGCGCGACTGGGACGTCCAGGCGCTGCGGCGACGCATCGGGGTCATCTTCCAAGACTTCGTACGCTACCAGATGAAGGTCGGCGAGAACCTCGGCGCTGGAGACGTCGCGGCTTTTACCGATGAATCGCGCTGGCAGGAGGCGGCCCGTCGCGGCCTGGCCGAAGAATTCATCGCCGAGATGCCCGGCGGCTACCACACCCAGCTGGGGCGCTGGTTCAAGGGTGGCCAGGAGCTCTCCGGCGGCCAGTGGCAGAAGATTGCCCTGTCGCGCGCCTATATGCGCGAAGGCGCCGATATCCTGGTGCTCGACGAGCCCACGGCAGCCATGGATGCCGCCGCCGAGGCGGCCGTCTATGCCGACTTCCGCGAACACAGCCGCGATCGCATGACCATCCTCATCTCGCACCGCTTCTCGACGGTGCGTGCTGCCGACTGGATCCTGGTAATCGACGGCGGCGAGATCCTCGAGCAGGGTGACCATGAGAGCCTGATGGCCGCCAACGGCCGCTATGCACGGCTGTTTCGCCTGCAGGCCAGGGGCTACCGCTGAGTCTGGCAACGGCGCCAGCCGACCATGACGGAGACCGCTACCAGGTCAGGGGGCGATCCAGTGCTTCCAGGAGCTCGTCGTCGCGGTCGTAGATGTCGGGGCGAAAGGACAGCTCGCCCCCCTCACCGACGTGGGCGGTCCAGTAGTGCAGGATCACCGGCACATGGCGTTCCAGCGGCACGTTGCCTGTCACCCCGTCGGCAATCATGGCGCGGATGTCGCGTTGGGTGTCGGTGTCATCGAGCAGCAGTTGGACCAGCGTCGTGACATTCTCCACGCGGATGCAGCCGGAGCTGATGGCCCGCTGCTGTCGCGAGAAGAGCTGCTGGGCCGGGGTATCGTGGAGATAGACCATGTGGTCGTTGGGGAAGCGAATCACCACGCGGCCCAGAGGATTATCCGGCCCGGCCTCCCGGCGCAACATTACCTTGCCGGGATCTTGCCAGTCGATGGAACGCGGATCGAGTTCGCGACCGGAGTAACTCAACACACGGATGTTGTTGCGCTCCAGATAGCCGAGATCACGACGGATTTCCGGAATCACGTCCTCACGCCGGATGGTGGGGGGAATCGTCCAGGTGGGATTGACGGTCAGGTGGGTGATCTCCGAGCGCAAAGAGGGCGTGCGCCGATAGGGTTGCCCCACCACGATTCGCGATCGCCAGATATCACCGTTGGGCCGGTAGTAGCTGACCCGATAGCCGGCAATGTCCACCAGCACGAAGGTCTCGGGAAGGCCATGCAACAGCCAGCGTGTCCGCTCCAGGTTGATGCGGATCTGATCGATGCGCTCACCTACCGGCACGTTGAGCGCCGCCAGTGTATCGGGCCCCACGACGCCGTCGACCTGAAGCAGATGACGCTCCTGGAAGCGCTCGACCGCCTCTGTCAGGGCCTCGTCGTAGGTGAAGGGATCGGGTGCCACCAGCTTGGCGTCGGGAAGGATCGTGGTATCCGCTGCCGCCACACCGGGTTCGCCGATCACCGCCAGCCGCTCGCGCAGGAAAGGCACGGCATCGTGGACATCGCCTGGACGCAGCAGACCGTCCAGTGGCGGCAATGTCGGCCAGCCGCCTTGCTGTTCGATATCCTGATAGCGAGCCAGGCCGTCTCGCAGGCGCTGGTAGGGGGGATAGGAGGGACGCACGTCGGCGAAGGCCTGTTCGAAGCGCCGGGCATCCACATGGCGGGAGAGCGAGGCCACATCCAGCGCCGGCGGCTCGACAGGGACTTCCCAGCCGGTATCGAGGCCTTGCGGATCGACCTTGCCCTTTTGCAGATGTCGCAGGGCCGTGAGCAGGACATGACTGGTACGCAGCTCGAAATCGGCCAGCTCTTGCGGATCGCCCTCCCCGTCACCCCAGGCACGTCGATGCGCCTCTGACAGCGCACCCGGCCGGTAGTCCGAAGGGCTCAGTCCGTCTCCCTCCAGGGTATGCAAGGCCTCGGTGAAGGCCGTCACCGTTGAAGGATCCTGCCACACCGGACGCCAGTCGCGCTCCGCATAGAAGGCTTCAAGCGTCTTGCCCCTGTCGGCCGACTGCTCGACGAGTGCTCCCTCGAGCGACGTGACAGCCGCCTCTTCGGCGGCCCAGGCGCTCATCGAGAGCATCACCATCACCACGATAAGCAGCGGCTTCATTCCTTTGACTGAGGGCATGGATCCTGGCTCCTGCGTTGAGAATGGGGTCTGGCCATCTTGTTTTCCTTGGTCATAATAGTTCCCGACCTGGGGCCGCAGGGAAGTTGTCCCCACTTCTGCGTCACCGCCCCGCCGTCAGGAAATGGTCGACGAGCGGGCCAGCAAGCCACACGACAGGTTTCCCTAATGCCGACCTCCTTGCTCAATCGATGGCTTCCCGGCACCGCCCTCTGCAGCGCACTGCTGCTGAGCACTCTGGCCGCCCAGGCCAGCAACGACTTTCTTGCCCACGTCGAGTCACCCGATACGCTGAGCCTGCGTCCTCTCGACCAGACCCTGACGCGTCTGGCGCCCGACGCCGATCCCCGGGTCCTGCGCCTGGCGGCCCGCGCCCTCTCCTGCGCCGACCCCGATGCCGAGCGCCTGGCGGTGATCGACTTCTCGCTGCCTTCTACCGAGCCGCGGCTATGGGTCTTCGACCTGCAGCATCGACAGCTGCTGTTCGAGGAGCTGGTCTCCCACGGTCAGGGGTCCGGCAATGCCATGGCCGAGACGTTCTCCAACACGCCCGAGAGCCACCAGTCGAGTCTGGGGCTCTTTCGCACCATGAACAGCTACTATGGCAGAAATGGCTATTCGTTGCGCCTCGAGGGGCTTGAAGAGGGCGTCAATGATCTCGCCTACCAGCGCGCCATCGTGATGCACGGCGCCGACTATGTCAGCGAGGATTTCATCGAGCAGACCGGCCGCCTGGGTCGCAGCCATGGCTGCCCGGCGGTGCGAAAGGAAGTGACCTATCCACTGATCGACAGCCTCAAGGAAGATCAGTACCTCTTCACCTACTATCCGGACCCGGAGTGGCTGGCGAATTCGGACTTCTTTCGCTGTGATCGGGATGAGGCACAGCTGGCCCTGAACTGACCCCTCCTGACCCGTCATGGGGCCCCGCGGGCGGCACCATGACGGGTCACATTAGCTCCCTCCTGCACCTTTCCACACCATCTTCAGAGCATCGATTGATGCTCCGACACCCGCATTTTTTCTAACAATACACTGTTAAAAAACGATTTTTTATTAACTGGCAGCTGCTTTGCTTAGGTATGAACAGCAAGGCAGGCGTGGACCAGGCTCCCGGGAGTACGAGTGCGTCGGACCCGACCTTCAACGGCGAAGGCCCAGGATCGTGTGTTCGACCATCACTCGACGAGGTATTCCCATGGAGATCCGCAACAAGGCCAACAGGATTCGCCTGTTGAACCTCAGTACCCCCCAGATGCGCGCCTTCCACTTCTCGTGGTTCGCCTTCCACATCTGTTTCTTCGGCTGGTTCGGCATTGCCCCTCTGATGGCCGTGGTTCGCGACGACCTCGGCCTGAGCAAGACCCAGATCGGCAACACCATCATCGCCTCGGTGGCCATTACCATCATCGTACGACTACTGATCGGTGTGCTCTGCGACCGCATTGGGCCACGCAAGGCCTACACCTGGCTACTCTGCCTGGGCTCCCTGCCGGTGATGGGCATCGGCTTCGCCGACAGCTTCGAAACCTTCTTCCTCGCCCGTCTGGCGATAGGCGCCATCGGTGCTTCCTTCGTGATCACCCAGTACCACACCTCGATCATGTTCGCGCCCAATGTCGTGGGCACCGCCAATGCCACCAGCGCCGGCTGGGGCAATCTGGGCGGGGGGACCACCCAGATCCTCATGCCCTTGATCTTTTCCGGCCTGCTGATGCTGGGTGTCAACGAGGCCTTCGGCTGGCGGCTGGCCATGGTGGTGCCGGGCGTGGTGCTGTTCATTTGCGGCGTCTGCTACTACCTCTTCACCCAGGATGCTCCCAACGGAAACTTCGAGGACCTGCGCGCCCGCGGCGAGCTGCCACCGGCCAGCGGCGAGAGCGGTGCCGGCCAGACCTTCCTGGCCGCCGCCAGGGACATCCGCGTCTGGGCCCTGTTCGTGGTCTATGCCGCCTGCTTTGGTGTCGAGCTGACCATCAACAACATCGCCGCCATCTACTTCTTCGATAACTTCGAGTTGTCGCTGGCCGCCGCTGGCATGATCGCCGGCCTCTTCGGCCTGATGAACATCTTCGCCCGTACCCTGGGTGGCATTTTCTCCGATCTCTTCGCCCGGAAGGCCGGCCTCAAGGGGCGGGTGCGCTGGCTGTTCATCGCCATGCTCTGCGAGGGTATCGCCTTGATGTTCTTCTCGCAGATGCATGTGCTGGCCTTCGCCATCGGCA
Organism: Halomonas lysinitropha; assembly: GCF_902500215.1. Classification (GTDB taxonomy): domain Bacteria; phylum Pseudomonadota; class Gammaproteobacteria; order Pseudomonadales; family Halomonadaceae; genus Halomonas; species Halomonas lysinitropha. The sequence goes on along the minus strand of NZ_CABVOU010000038.1, from coordinate 72,339 downwards.
TCATGCTGGTCTTCAGCCTCTTCGTGCAGATGGCCGAGGGGGCCACCTTCGGCGTGGTACCCTTCATCAACAAGCGCGCACTGGGCGCCGTAGCCGGCATCGTGGGCGCCGGCGGCAACGCCGGTGCGGTGGCCGCGGGCTTCCTCTTCCGCTCTGAGGCCCTCAGCTACCAACAGGGGCTCTTCTACCTGGGCGTTGCGGTGATCATCGCCTCATTGTGCGTACTGGTGGTGCGTTTCTCGGACGAGGTGGAAACACAGGAAGCCAAGGCCTACACGGATGCCGTGGGCGAAGATGCCGGGGCAGGTGCCCTGTCGCTGCGCTGACCCCTGCTTAGCGTCACCCTCAGTTTTAACTGACCCACACCACCGCCCCATCGGGCGGTGGTATTGCGTTGAGCGCCCGCATTGCAGCCATATATCGAACTGGGCCATCCTGAAAACCGAGGAGTCACTAGCACAGGAGAGGACGATGCGACATCGTGTATTACTGATTACCGGAGCGTCGACCGGCATCGGGGCAGCGACGGCCCGGGCGGCCTCAAGGGAAGGCTACAAGCTGGTACTGGCCGCCCGCTCCCGGGAGAAGCTGACGGCGCTGGCCGAGGAACTGGGCCCGGAGAGCGTGCTCGCCATCGGCTGCGACGTCACCGCCATGGAAGAGCAGCAGGCGATGGTCGAGCAGGCCATGGAACGCTTCGGTCGCATCGATGCCGTCTTTGCCAACGCGGGGCGAGGTGGCTCACCCGGCGGCTTCAGCGGCGCCGACCACGAGGCCTGGCGGGAGATGATCCTGACCAACATCTACGGGGTCGGGTTGACCCTGCAAGCCAGCCTGCCGGCCCTGCGTCGAAGCCGCGGCCATGTGCTGCTGACCGGCTCGGCCGCCGGACGCACCACCATACCCGGCTCCATGTACAGCGCGACAAAATGGGCGGTGAGCGGGATCGGCTACAACCTTCGCGAAGAGTTGCGCGGCAGCGGCATCCGCGTGACGCTGATCGAGCCGGGGATGGTCAATACGCCCTTCTTCGACGAGCCCCCGGAGCATGCTCTGGAAGACCGTGACATCGCCAACGCCGTAACCTATGCCCTGGCCCAGCCGGAGCACGTGGATGTCAACGAGATCCTGATTCGCCCCACGCCGCCGCGAGAATGATGCACCCCTCTGTGCGTGAAACATGCTTCCGCACATGCAAGACGATGACATCTAACCAAAGGACTCCCCATGACACTTTCAGTCGGCGACAGAATTCCGGACATCACCCTCAAGACCAATGGCCCCGACGGACCACAGGATCTCTCCACCGGCGACTTCTTCGCCGACAAGCGCGTGGTGCTTTTTGCCGTGCCCGGGGCCTTCACGCCCGGCTGCTCCAACACCCACATGCCCGGCTTCGTGGTGCGTGCCGATGACATTCTCGCCAAGGGGGTCGATGCCCTCGCCTGCCTCTCGGTGAACGATGCCTTCGTGATGGGTGCCTGGCAGAAGGACCAGAATGCCCAGGCGATCACCATGCTCGCCGACGGCAATGCCGAGTTCACTCGGGCCATCGGCATGGACAAGGATGCCACGGCCGGCGGCATGGGCATCCGCAGCCACCGCTATGCCTTGATCGCCTTCGACGGCGTGGTGGAATACCTCGGCGTCGATACCGAGAGGGGCGTGGTAGACAAGAGCAGTGCCGAGACGATTCTCGAAAAATTGGCCGGCTAGCGGACCCTCGATCCAGGCGATCGAAGAGCCAACGACCCGTCCCCCGGCGAGACGTGTCAGCCGCCCACACGCAGGACTAAATCAATCGATATCGGCGGCTTGGGGCTGCGACGTGACGCACGCATGGGTCCCCTCCTCTTCGGCACTTCCTTCGATAAGCGATTTAAGCTCGGGGATGCAGCTGCCGCACTGGGTGCCGCAGGCGAGGCGGGCGCCCAACGCCTCGACGCTGGCATCCCCCCTGCGGATGGCGGCGACGATGGCCCCCTCGCCTACCTGGTGACAACTGCAGACCAGCGGACCGCTGTCGCCGGCCCCGTCGTCGCAGCCGGCCAGCAGCCGACGCCTCTCCCCCGTGGACAGCGCCTCGCCCAGGGCGGCCTCGGCGAAGCGCTTATCGAGCCAGGCCAGGCCGGGTAGCTCGGCGGGCGGCCCCACCATCAGCCACCAGCGCAGATGCCCTTCCTCGATGCCCGCCGCCCGCAGCCGGCCTTGGGCCGGGTCGTCACACCACAGCGACGCTGGCACCGTCAGCCGCTGGGCTACCCAGGCCAGCCAGTCGCGTGCCTCGTCGCCGGCCAGCTGCCAGCGCTGCGCCCGGGCCAGGGGGATGCGTGCCCAGTAGTCGACCTCGTCGCACCAGAACGGCTCGACGGCGAGGTCATCGGCGACCAGCAGGGTCGCTTCCCAACCACAGGCCAGGGGCGCGAGGGAAACGGCACCATGCTTGGATTCTGGCTGGCCCGACAGCGGATCGACGTGACCCTCGAGCAAGGCGCCCATACGCGCCCTGCTGCTGAACTGGTCGGTCCAGTGCATGGGAACGAAGAGCTCACCGCGGCGCTGGGCCCGGGAGAGGCGTGCCCGGCCGACGTAGTCACCGCCGGCGCCTACGAGCCGCGCCAGCTGCTGGTCCACGATCCCATGGGAGGCGGCATCGTCCGGATGGACTTCGATGAAGGGTTCGGCGCGGTGATTCATCAGTCGCGGTGCCCGGCCGGTGCGCGTCATGGTGTGCCACTGGTCGCGTACCCGGCCGGTATTGAGCCGTAGCGGACGGGCCGGGACGAGCGTCTTCGCGGGGCCGCGTGGCCGCACCGGCACCAGTCTGGCTCGCCCATCCGGTGTCGCGAAGCAACCCGTCTCGAACAAGCGTGCGGTGCCATGGGGGGCGTCGGCCGTCACCGGCCACTGGATGGGCGCCAGGGCGTCATAGGCGGCGCGGTCGAGCCCGGCCAGGGCGGAAATATCGAATAGCCGCGACCCCTCGCCCGGGGTGTGAGAAGGGTTCTCGAAGCCCGAGAGCTGCGCATGCTCGTCGAAGATCTCGGCGGGATGGGTATAGGCAAAGGCCTCGCCAAAGCCCAACCGCCTGGCCACCTCGGTGATGATCCACCAGTCGTGGCGTGCCTCTCCCGGCGGCGACAGAAGGCCGCGCTGGCGCGAGATGCAGCGCTCGGAGTTGGTCACGGTGCCATCCTTCTCGGACCAGCCGGAGGCGGGCAGCACGATGTCGGCATAGGGCAGCAGGTCGGTGGCGGCCGCGCACTCGGAGACGATCACCAGCGGGCAGCGCGCCAGGGCACGACGCACGCGGTTGGCATCGGGCATGCTCACCGCCGGATTGGTGGCCATGATCCACACCGCCTGCACCTCGCCGCGCTCGATGGCCTCGAAGAGCGCCAACGCCTTGTAGCCGGGCCCGTCCGGCAGGGTCGGCACCAGGTTCTGGGTCGCCCAGAAACGGGTCACCCGGTCGATGGCGCCGGGCGTGGGGTAGTCCATGTGGGCGGCGAGCTGGTTGGCCAGCCCGCCCACCTCGCGACCTCCCATGGCGTTGGGTTGGCCGGTGATGGAAAAGGGTCCGGCGCCGGGCAGGCCGATCTTGCCGCCCGCCAGGTGACAGTTGATGATGGCGTTGCCCTTGTCGGTGCCGCTGGAGGACTGGTTGATGCCCTGGGAGAAGAGCGTCACCACATGCAGTTGGGTGGTGAACCAGTAGTAGAAGGTCTCCAGCCGCTCCGGGTCGAGATCACAGTCGGCGGCGATTCCCTCCACCGTGGTGTCCTCCTCACGCGCCGCGGCCAGCGCCTCCTCGAGGCCGGCAGTGTGGCGGTCGAGATAGACCCGATCGAGCTTGTTGGTATCGGCCATCCTGGCCAGCAGGCCGGTGAACAGCCGGCCGTCGCTGCCCGGCGCCAGGCCCAGGTAGAGGTCGGCGATCTCGCAGCTATCGGTGACGCGCGGGTCGATCACCACCACGCGCAGCAGCGGGTTGCGGGTCTTGGCGGTCTTGAGGCGCTGGTAGAGCACAGGGTGATTCCAGGCCAGGTTCGAGCCCACCAGCACCACCAGTTCGGCTTCTTCCAGATCCTCGTAGCAGCACGGCACGGCGTCGGCACCGAAGGCACGCTTGTGGGCGGCCACCGCGGAGGCCATGCACAGCCGTGAGTTGGTGTCGAGATGCGGCGTGCCGACGAAGCCCTTGAACAGCTTGTTGGCGACGTAGTAGTCCTCGGTGAGCAGCTGTCCGGAGAGATAGGCGCCAATCGCCGCCGCCCCCTGCGTCTCGCGGATAGCCGCCAGGCGCGTGGCCACGCTGTCCAGCGCGGTGTCCCAGTCGACCTCGACGCCGTCGACCCGTGGCCGGGTCAAGCGGCCGTGATCGCCCAGCGTCTCGTGCAGGGCCGAGCCCTTGACGCACAGGCGACCGTAGTTGGCCGGGTGCTCGCCGTCCCCCTCCACATGGACAATCCGCTCATCGTCCACCTGGGCAAGAACACCACAGCCGACGCCGCAGTAGGGACAGGTGGTTCGGGCCTGTTGCATGTCGACCTCCTCGAGGCTTGCCGGGTATGACCGGGCAAGCGAAGACGCCCACCGCGTCGTCCCGGTCGGGAAGGCGCAGGTGGGCGTCGTTGCCATTTGCCGCCGGGATGACCGCCTAGCCACCCGGCTTGATGTCTCTACCTGAAGCAAGCCATGTGCCAGGCAACGAAAATGCCCGCCATCCTTATGGGTTAGCCTGCCCGCGAGACAAGCGGATCCCGACATGGGTACCCCGCTTGCACCACTTGCAACTCGTCCGATCGAGAACCCGCACCACTGCAGTGCAGCATGAAGCGATCCTGCGGTGTCGCCGCATCGCCAAGACCGCTCACCGCGGGCAAAAGGCGGATCTGGAATGCATCTTGCTTTCGGTGTGTCAGACGCCAAACGACGAGCGATGCCAATGCCCCCACCCTTGAAGATCCTGCTGGTCGACGACGAGCTCGTGCGCGCCGCCATGGTCGAGGAGGCCCTGACCGTGGAAGGTCACGAAGTGGCCTGTCGGCTGCAAAGCCCGGCCAGCCTCAACGAGATGGTCGCCCGTCACCAACCCGACGTGGTGATCATCGACATGGAATCACCCGACCGCGACACCCTCGACAGCATGGCACTGCTCAACCGCGAGAACCCCCGCCCAGTAGTGTTCTTCGCCGACCAGCACGACCCCGACACCATGCAGGCGGCGCTGAAGTCCGGCGTCAGCGCCTACGTGGTCGACGGCCTGGTGCCCGGCCGGGTCAAGGCGATCATCGAGGTCGCTATCGCCCGTTTCGACGCCTTTCAATCGATGCGTCAGGAGCTCGACAAGGCACGCAACCAGCTCGCCGACCGCAAGCGCATCGAACGCGCCAAGGGTCTGCTGATGAAACACCAGGACTGCGACGAGGAGCAGGCCTACCGCATGCTGCGCAAGATCGCCATGGACCGCGGCCAGCGCATCGCCGAGGTGGCCGACAGCGTCATCGACATCCTGGAGCGCCTGGACAAGGGGTCATTGTCATGAGAGAAACTGCCACGACGCCGGAACTCGAGCGTCTAACGCTCGGCTTTATCCCCCTCATCGATGCGGTGCTGTTGATCGTGGCCCGGGAACAGGGCTTCTTCACCGAGCAGGGCCTGGAGGTCACGCTGTCACGGGAGAACGCCTGGTCGACGCTGCGCGACAAGGTCGCGGCCGGCCTGCTCGATGGTGCCCACATGCTTGCGCCCCTGCCGCTCGCCATGAGCCTGGGCATGGAGCGCGCCCCCTGCGACACCCTGGCACCCGCCACCCTCAGCCATAACGGCAACACCCTCGTGCTCGCCACGCGGCTGTGCGAGCAGAGCGGGGCGGCGCTGGGCGATGACCCGGCCGAAAGCGCCCGCGCCCTCGGCGAGTGGCTGGCCCGCCACCCCGACGCGGCGCGGCTCCGCCTGGCCATGGTCTACCCCTTCTCCTGCCAGCATTTCCTGCTGCGCGAGTGGCTGGCCCTGGGCGGGCTCGCCGCCGATCGCGACATTGACCTGATCGCCCTGCCGCCGCCGCGCATGGTAGCCGCCCTGCGCGAGGGTCGGATCGACGGCTTCTGTGTCGGCGAACCCTGGGGCAGCCTCGCCGAGCACGAGGGGGTTGGCCGGCTGGTGGCCAGCGGCGCCCAGCTGTGGCCCGACCACCCCGAGAAGGTATTGGGCGTGACCCGTTCCTGGGCACGACGCTACCCGGCCACGCTCGCCGCCCTGCTGCGTGCGCTGAACAATGCCAGCGACTGGCTCACCGCGACCCCGGAACACCGTCGCCAGGCTCTCGATTGGCTCGCGCTGCCGCCCTACCTGGATCGCTCGGTCAGCCATCTCGACAGCCTGCCCTCAGGGCAGGCACCGATTCTCCAACGCCTCTTCGGTGACGACCTGCTGCGCCCCGACGTCGAGGCCATGGGCCGGATCGCCGAGGCGTTGCAACGTCACCTGCACGCCAAGGGCCGAGCGCTCGATATCCGCACCTTGCACGAGTGCCACGCCCCCGTGCATTTCGACGCTGCCCTGCACCAGTAATGTGCGGTCAGCCTAGGCGCACGATGATCCATCGACCCGCTCTGGCAACATCAAGCTATTGAAAGAATAGAATAAATATTAAAAACCCGGCCTTTTGGCCGGGTTCTTGTCTCTCTAATGAGTAATAACGGCGATCAACGGTGATTGCCCATCCCAGACGAAGACGTCTCAGTGCTACCCGATGCCGGGATAGCGCAGAGGCGTCTTTTTTTGTCACACCGGAGGTGCCAGATCATGCACCCAGCCCTGCACAAGACCGAACACCTGGTGATCATCGGCAATGGCATGGCCGGCCACCGGCTGGTCGAGGCCCTGCTCGAGCGACCGGACCGCCCCGCGCGGATCACCGTGATCGGTGATGAGTCGGCTGCCGCCTACAACCGCATCCTGCTCTCGCCCTGGCTGGCCGGGGAGATGGAGCGCGAGGCCCTCACCCTGCGCGAAGCCACCTGGTACGCCGATCAGGGCATCGAGCTGGTGCTCGGCGAACGGGTCACGTCGATCGAATGCGCTCATCACCGGCTGACCACCGACGCCGGTCGCATCCTTGATTACCACCGCCTGGTGCTGGCGACCGGCTCGCGTCCCACCATGCCGGCAGTCCCCGGCATCGAGCTTGCGGGTGTCCATGGCTTTCGCGACCTCGAGGATGTCGCGACCCTGACCGAAGCCGCCGGGCAGGGAGGGCACGCCGTGGTGATCGGTGGCGGTCTTCTCGGCCTGGAGGCGGCCGAGGGGTTGCGTAAAACCGGACAGAGCAAGGGACCCGGCCTGGACGTCAGCCTGCTGCAACGCTCGAGCCGACTGATGAACCGCCATCTCGATGCCACCGCCGCCGACCTGCTGGAGGCCGAGCTCGTCAGCCGCGGCCTCAGGATCCACACCGAGGCTCGTCTTGCCGCCCTGGAGGGGGACAAGGCGGGTCGGGTGGTCGCCATCCATCTGGAGGATGGGCGGCGCCTGGCCGCCGACTGCGTGGTGGTGGCGGCGGGCATCACCCCCAATGCCGAGCTGGGCCAGCGTGCCGGACTCGACGTCGACCGGGCCATCGTGGTCGACGACACCCTGACCACTTCCGATGCCTCGATCCATGCCCTGGGCGAGTGCTGCCAGTTCGAGGGCACCACCTACGGGCTGGTGGAGCCGATCTGGCGCCAGGTCGAAGTACTGGCCGCGGCCCTGTGCGGTGACGACGTGGCCGGTTATCGCGAGCAGCCCAGCGCCACCAAGCTCAAGATCAGCGGCATCTCGCTGTTTGCCTTCGGCCCCACCGAGGCCGCTCCCGGCCATGAGGTGCTCGCCTACCACGACCCCGAGCAGGGCGACTACCGCCGTCTACTGCTGCGCGATGGACGCCTCGAGGGCGCCATCCTCTACGGCGACACCGCCATGGGCCCCTGGCTGTTCACCCAGGCCCAGGCGGGCAGCGATCTTACCGCCTGTCGCCAGGCGCTGCTGCTCGGCTCGGCCGATGCCGATGCCCTGCTCGATGCCCACCACACCGGCACCGATTCCGACACCCTGGACCGCCCCGTCAAGGAGGCCGCATGAACCGCGAAGCCCAACGACTTATCATTATCGGTAACGGCATGGTCGGCCATCATCTGGTCGAGCAGCTGATCGAACGCGGTGCCACGGCGCACTACGCCATCACCGTCTTCGGCGAGGAGCGTCACCGCGCCTACGACCGGGTCCACCTCTCCGAGTACTTTACCGGCCGCGATGCCGACTCCCTGGCCCTCTCCGACGTCGACTGGTATGCCGCCAACGGCATCGAGCTGCGCCTGGCCGAGGCGGTGACTGCCATCGACCGCGATGCCGGGGAAGTGGTGACCGCCAAGGGCCGCATCCCCTACGACCGCCTGGTACTGGCCACCGGCTCCTATCCCTTCGTGCCGCCGATTCCCGGCAGCGATCGTGACGGCTGCCTGGTTTACCGCACCCTGGACGACCTGGACGCCATTCGCACCGCCGCTGAACAGGCATCCACCGGCGTGGTGGTAGGAGGCGGTCTGCTGGGGCTGGAAGCGGCCAATGCCCTGCGTGGCCTGAACCTCGACACCGCCGTGGTGGAGTTCGCCCCGCGCCTGATGCCCATGCAGGTCGATAGCGAGGGCGGCGAACTGCTGCGCGAGAAGATCGAGGCCCTGGGCGTACAGGTACACACCGAGCGTGCCACCCAGCGCATCGAGGACGGAGAAGACGCGACTCACCGCATGGTCTTCCAGGATGACAAGGTGCTGGAGGCCGACCTGATCGTCTTCTCCGCCGGCATCCGCCCGCGCGACGACCTGGCCCGGAACAGCGCCCTGGAGATGGGCAAGCGCGGTGGCGTGGTGATCGATGACCGCTGCCTGACCAGCGACCCGGCAATTCTCGCCGTGGGCGAGGTGGCACTCTGGAACAACAGCATCTTCGGCCTGGTCGCCCCGGGCTACCAGATGGCCAAGGTCGCCACCGACACCCTGCTTGCCCCTTTTGATCACATTCAGGGCGAGAGTTTCCGCGGCGCCGACATGAGCACCAAGCTCAAGCTGCTGGGTGTCGACGTGGGCGCCATCGGCGATGCCCACGGCAACCAGACACCCGGCGCCCGGGTATTCCGCTACCTCGACCAGATCAAGCAGCAGTACCGCAAGCTGGTAGTCTCCGCTGACGGCAGGCGACTGGTCGGCGCCATGCTGGTGGGCGACAACGGCGTCTACGACACCCTGCTGCAGTACTACAGCAATGGCCTGGACCTTCCCGAGGAACCGTCCTCGCTGATCCTGCCCAGCATTGAAGGCGCCCCGACACTGGGGCCGGACGCCCTGCCCGAGACGGCCACCATCTGCTCCTGCCATAACGTCAGCAAGGGCGATATCTGCGCAACCCTGGATACCGGCGCCAGCGACCTGACAACCGTCAAGGGCGAGACCAAGGCCAGCACCGGCTGCGGCGGCTGCGCGGCCCTGCTGAAGAGCGTGGTGGAGCACGAGCTGGAAGCCCGCGGCGTGGCGGTCGACCATTCCCTCTGCGAGCACTTCGCCCACACCCGGCAGGGGCTCTACGACATCGTGCGTGTCGAGGGCATCAAGACCTTCGGCGAGCTGATCGACAAGCACGGCAACGCCGCAACCCACCGCCTGGGCTGCGACATCTGCAAGCCGGCGGTGGCCTCGATTCTCGCCTCCTGCTTCAACGAGCCGATCACCGATGCCGCCCACATCCCGCTGCAGGACACCAACGATACCTTCATGGCCAACATGCAGAAGAACGGCACCTATTCGGTGGTCCCCAGGGTGCCCGGCGGCGAGATCACCCCGGACAAGTTGGTAGTGCTGGGCAAGGTGGCGCAGAAGTACGCCCTCTACACCAAGGTCACCGGCGGCCAGCGCATCGACCTCTTCGGCGCGCGCCTGGAGGAACTCCCGGATATCTGGAGCGAGCTGCTCGATGCCGGCTTCGAGACCGGCCACGCCTACGCCAAGTCGCTGCGCACGGTGAAGTCCTGCGTCGGCAGCAGCTGGTGTCGCTACGGGGTGCAGGACAGCGTGGGCATGGCGATCCGGCTGGAGCATCGCTACAAGGGCCTGCGCTCGCCCCACAAGCTCAAGTTCGGCGTTTCCGGCTGCACCCGGGAGTGTGCCGAGGCCCAGGGCAAGGACATCGGCGTGATCGCCACCGAGCACGGCTGGAACCTCTATGTCTGTGGCAACGGCGGCATGCGACCGCGCCATGCCGAGCTCTTCGCCACCGACCTCGACGACGACCGGCTGATCCAGCTCATCGACCGTTTCCTGATGTTCTATGTGCGCACCGCCGATCGCCTGCAGCGCACCTCGGTGTGGCGCGAGAACCTGGAGGGCGGCCTGGACTACCTCCAGGAGGTGGTCATCGACGACCGCCTGGGGATAGGCGAGGAGCTGGAGCGCCAGATGCAGACCGTGATCGACACCTACCAGTGCGAGTGGGCCGATGCCATCGACGACCCGGAGAAGCTCAAGCGCTTCCGCAGCTTCGTCAACGACAGCCGCCCGGATCCGGACATCATCGTGACCGAGGAACGCGGGCAGCTTCGCCCCGCGTAAAGGAGTTTTCCCATGACCACTGCAGCAGCCAAGATCATGACCCAGACCTGGCAACCCCTGTGCCACCGTGACGACCTGGTGCCCTTCTCCGGCATCGCCGCCTGGATCGAGACCGACGAAGGCCCCGCCCAGATCGCCATTTTCTACATTCCGGTCGGCCCGAACACGCCGGGAGAGGCCGACCACGAGTGCGAGCTCTTTGCCCTGGACCACCATGACCCTTTCGCCAACGCCAACGTCATCGCCCGTGGTATCGTCGGCGACCTCCAGGGCGAGCCGGTGGTGGCCTCGCCAATCTACAAACAGCACTTCCGACTCGCCGACGGCCAATGCCTGGAGAACGATGACGTGAAGCTGCGCACCTGGCCGGTGGGCCTCGAAGGCGACCAGGTGATGATTCAGGCCTGAGAGCCGCTGGCCGCTCACCGCTGCTACCGTTATGCTGGTATTGATGCATTGCAGCGGCGGCCTGGCCGGGCCGCCCAGGCCAAGGAGCGGAGATGAGCGAGAAGAAACGGGTCGATCTGGCCCTGCAGGGTGGCGGTGCCCACGGCGCCTTTACCTGGGGTGTGTTGGACCGTCTGCTCGAGGATGAGCGCATCGAGATCGAGGGCATCAGTGGCACCAGTGCCGGTGCCATGAACGGTGTGGTGATGGCCGACGCCCTGACCCGTGGCGACGAATCGACCGCCCGCGTGGCCCTGCGTGATTTCTGGAGAGCCGTCAGCCGCGCCGGGATGACGAGTCCCGTGCGCCGCACCCCGCTGGACAGGCTGACCGGGAACTGGAGCCTCGACCACTCCCCCGGCTACATCGCCCTCGACCTGATGAGCCGACTGGTCTCGCCTTACCAGTTCAATCCCTTCAACTTCAATCCGCTGCGCGACATCGTCGCCCAGCGGGTCGACTTCGAACGGGTCCGTGCCTGCAAGGACCTCAAACTCTTTGTTACCGCCACCAACGTGCGCAGCGGCAAGCAGAGAATCTTCACACGCGAGGAGATGAGCCTGGATGCAGTGATGGCCTCGGCCTGCCTGCCCACGGTCTTCCAGGCGGTGGAGATCGACGGCGAGTCCTACTGGGATGGCGGCTATATGGGCAATCCCTCACTCACGCCGCTGCTGCACGACTGCAGCGCAGGCGACATTCTGGTGGTGCAGATCACCCCCATGTACCGCCAGGAGGTACCCACTAGCGCCGCGGACATCCTGAACCGGCTCAACGAGATCACCTTCAATGCCGCCCTGATCAAGGAGGTGCGCACGATCGTGATGCTGCAGAAGCTGCTCGGCGAACATGACATCGACATCGGCTGCTACGGGGAGGCCCGCCTGCATCATCTCAGCGGCGACGAGCCACTGTCTCATCTCTCCGCCTCAAGCAAGCTCAATGCCGAATGGGGCTTTCTCTGCCACCTGCATGAGTTGGGGCGGGAAGCCGCCGAGACCTGGCTCGCTGAGCATTTCGACGACCTGGGCCAGCGTTCCACCCTGGACATGGAGCGCATCTTCCAGGAGGTCGAGGAGACTCGCTGAGATAGCGTTGAGTGTCCACCGCAACATTGCGTTGCCGCATGCTCGAGCACCGGCCATGCTCGAAAGACGGATGGCACCTTGTCATTAGACAAGCATCCAACCAGGCAGGGCCACAGCAAAGGAGGTGAACGTCGTATCGAGCGGGACGACACCGCGGGGCTCCTGTCACGTCGCTGACATCGGGCGCCGGCAGTGTCGATACTATGACGACAAGGAGAACTGCGCCGATGGTACGCATCGACAAGAAGGCCACCCGGCTCTACGTGCTGGACACCAATGTCCTGATCCACGACCCCGCCGCCCTCTACCAGTTCGACGAGCATGAGGTGGTCATCCCCATGACCGTGCTCGAGGAGCTCGACAAGCACAAGAACGGCATCCGCGAGATCGCCCGTACCGCCCGCCAGGTCAGTCGCACCCTGTCCGATCTCACCGCCAACGTCGATATCGACCAGATCCGCGACGGCATCCCCATCCCCCGGCTCAACGGCTCCGATGGCTGCCTGCGCCTGCTCTGCTATAACGACCTGAAACCCCTCGACCCCCTGGAGGAGAGCCCCGACAACCGCATCCTCGCCGAGACCTGCCGGCTGCGAGACGAACGCCCGGATGCCTCGGTGGTGCTCGTCACCAAGGACATCAACCTGCGGGTCAAGGCGGCCGCCCTGGGCGTGCCCGTGGAGGACTATCTTACCGATCGTGCCTTCGACGACAGCGACACCATGATCGACGGCGCACGGATCTATCCCGATGCCGGCCACGACGGAAGCGGCCTCTGGGACAACCTGGCGGTGGACGTCAAGGTCGAGCGCCAGGACCACAAGGTCGTCTATCGACTGGCCGGCGATATCCCCCGGGAGTGGCACCTGGGCATGCTGGTCTCCGACAGCGACAACGGCGCCAGCTTCGAGGCGATCGCGCGCGAGGTGGGACCCAAGCACGCCCACCTCGAGTTGCTCACCAACTACCGTCATGGCACCAGCGTCTGGGGGGTCCACGCCCATGACAGCCGCCAGAACTTCACCCTCAACCTGCTGATGGACGACGACATCGACCTGGTGACCATCGCCGGCAGCGCGGGGACCGGCAAGACCTTCATGACCCTGGCCGCGGCTTTCCAGCAGACCCTGGACGTCAAGCGCTTCGAGCGCATTGTCTTCACCCGGGCACCGATCTCGATGAGCGAGGACATCGGTTTCCTGCCCGGTACCGAGGAGGAGAAGATGTCGCCCTGGATGGGGGCCTTCCACGACAACATGGACAATCTGCTGCGCGACGAGCACGACGGCAGCAGCACCTGGAACCAGGACGCCACCCGCCAGTTGCTGGGCTCACGGGTGCAGATCCGCGCGCCCGGCTTCATGCGCGGGCGCACCTTGAACGACACCTTCCTGATCATCGATGAGGCGCAGAACTTCACGCCCAAGCAGCTCAAGTCCCTGATCACCCGTGCCGGACGCAACACCAAGATCGTCTGCCTGGGCAACGTCGGCCAGATCGACACGCCGTATCTGACTGCCAACACCTGCGGCATGGCGGCGGTGGTCCAGCACTTCCGCGACTGGCCCCACGCCGGCCATGTGACCCTCAAGAGCGTGGAGCGCTCGCGCCTGGCGCTGGCCGGCGAGGAGCTGCTTTGATAGGTGAGCGCGCTTCGCGCTTGTGAGTGGTGAGTGGTGAGTGGTGAGTGGTGAGGTCGGTTAAGGGTGTAGGAGCTCACGGTCCGGCGTTCCGGCTCGCCTGCGCGATTGGAGGCCGAAGGCCTCCTGGTCGTGTCTCGGTTCCGAAGGCCCGGTCACGATGAGACTCGAGACTGCCTCAGGTGGATGTCAGCATCAGCAGGGCCAGTCCCACGGCCACCCCCATCATCAGCACCGCTGCGTGGCGGCGCAGCCACTCCTCAGCGCGGGTCATGCTATCCAGCACCCGGACGACGTCGCGTTCGCGTGCCACCCACCAGGCCACCCAGACATCTCGGGCGCTGACGAGCCGGTCCAGGCTGCCCTGCCCCCGCACTCGCAGCCGCTGCCAGCCCTCTACCAGCAGCCACCAGAGATCCCCGGGCGGCAGCCGCCGGGCAAGATGCAGGGGGCGACGACGCGCCACGGCCCAGACCCCGAGCGAGCCCGCCAGCCCCAGGGCCAGCGGCCACAATAGTCCCGGGAGTTCGGCCAGCGGTGGCAATCCACGCAGTGCCAACTCACCGCCCCACCACCAGGGCAGGGTCAGCGCAGCCAACAGGCTCGCCAGCCAGGCCAGCGGCATGGCCGACACCAGCGGCTCGAGCCCCTCCTCGCGCGCCTGGCGCTCGACATGCCATTGGCACCACAGGGTGCGGGCCATCAGCGCCGAGGTACCTACCGCCGCCAGGGAGAGCCAGGTCACCACGATCGTGTAATCGCCCTCGTGGAGCACCGCCTTGAAGGCCCACTTGGCGTCCAGCCCCGAGGCCAGGGCCCCGGTGAGCGAAAGCGCCGGCAGCGCCAGCAGTGTCCAGAGCAGCCAGGCTGGCAGGCGCGGCGGATGCTCGCCAATACCCACTCCGAGGAACAGCGCCCCCTTGGTCAGGCCGTGATGGGCGGCAAAGAGCACCACCGCCGCCGACAACGCTGGCCAGAGTGTCGGCGCGACAAGCCCCATGGCGACCAGAGCAGTGATCATGCCCATCTGGCTGACACTGGAATAGGCCAGTACCGCCTTGGGGTGGCGCTGGCAGACCCCATAGAGGGCCGCCCCGATGGCGGCCACCAGGCCGGACACCAGCATGGCCCGCCCCAGCCAGGCGAAACCCTCGCCGGCGGCTGTCTCGCCCAACGGCAGTGTGGTGAGCCAGCCGATCAGGCCCGCCTTGATCATGGCCCCGCTGAGCACCGCGCTTGCCGGCGTCGGCGCCACCGGGTGGGCCAGTGGCAACCAGATGTGCAGCCCCACCACGCCTGCCTTGACCCCGAAGCCGAGCCACAGCAACACGCCTATCCAGACACCATTCGGCGCTTCGAGCATCCCCTCGCGCAGCCCGCCAAGCGTGGTGGTGCCGGCGCTTCCCGCTCCCCACAAGAGTCCGGCCAGGATCAGGCCCTCACCCAGTACCGCCATCACCAGATAGGTCAGGCCACCCATACGGGCGTCCCGGGTCTGCGAGTGGACCACCAGGCCATAAGCCGCAAAGGTCATCACCGAGAACCCCATATAGAAACTGGCGATGTCCTCGGCGACGAGCAACAACAGGTTACCGCAGAGCGTCAACGGCCAGAGCAGCGCGAAGCGCATAAGCCTGGCCTCGGCCGCTTCGTCGCCGGCCACCGCTCTGGCCTGCTCGCCGGCCAGATATCCTCGGGCATAGACACCGGCCAGCAACCAGAGCAATGCCGTGACGACGAGCAGCGTGCCCCGCATCCCATCCAGCAACCAGAACCCGCCGAACAGCCACCAGTCGAGGGCCAGCGCCCCTTCATCGACGCTCAGTGCCAGCACCAGGGCGGGCAGTGGTGCGGTGCACCAGAGCCCATCCAGCGGAAATCGCGGCTGGCCGCGATCGGCCAGGGCCGCCATCAGCGGCACCCGCAACATCAGCAGCAACGGCCAGATCAGCATGGCCGGCAACACCAGAACAAGAAGCGCATCGCTCACGGAAGGTACTCCGTGTTGACGACCCGGGTCGCCCACTCCAGTGGACTGAAGGGCATGCCCGCCAGCAAGCCGGCCACCAGGCTGAAGAGCGCCGTTGCCACCGCCGGCACCAGCAGCCAGGCATGTGTCTCCAGTCGACCCAGACGGCGTTCCTCGGGCCACTCTCCCACGCCGTGATCGGGTCCGGGAAGAAACCACAGCCGACCGAGGATCGGCAGGAAGTAGGCGGCATTGAGCAGGCTACTGGCGACCAGCACGGCGATCACCCAGGGCATGCCGGCCTGAATCGCCCCCGTGCCCAGATACCACTTGCTGAAAAAACCCACCACCGGTGGCAGACCGATCATGCCCAGCGCCCCGACAGTGAAGGCCAGACTGGTCAGCGGCATGCGCCGTCCGGCGCCGTCGAGATCGTCGATGCGGTGTATGCCGAGCTCTTCGGCGTAGTTGCCGGCGCAGAAGAACAGCGTGACCTTCATGAGGCCCTGGTGAAGCAGATGCGAGAAGGCGGCGATGGTGCCCAGCGGGCCGAACAGGCCGATACCCAACACGATATAGGCGACCTGGCTTACCGTGGAATAGGCCAGTCGCGGCTTGAGCTCCTGCTGGGCCAGGGCACGCAGCGAACCATAGAGGATGGTCACCGAGGCCACGGCCACCAGGCCGGCCAGCAGCCCGAGTTCGGCACTCAACTCGATACCGTACACGTCATAGACCAGCCGCACGATGCCGAAGGCACCGGCCTTGACCACCGCCACGGCGTGCAGCAGGGCGCTGACCGGCGCCGGCGCTACCATGGCCCGCGGCAACCAGCCGTGCAGCGGCACCAGGGCCGCCTTGACACCGAAACCGGCGATCAGGACCCAGAAGAGGCCCACCAGCAGCGGTCGGCGATCGAGGTCGAGCCCGGCAAGAATCTCCCGTTCACCGAAGCGGATATCCCCGGCCAGGACATGCAGGGCGATCATCCCGATCATCAGCACCAATCCTGCGGTCAGGGTGAAGCGCAGGTAGACCCCACCCGCGGCCAGCGCCTTCGCGGTGCCCCGATGCACCACCAGGGGATAGGTCGAGAGGGTCAGCAACTCGTAGAAGATCAGGAAGGTGAAGAGATTTCCGGCCAGGCTGATGCCCAGGGTGCTGGCGACACAGAGACTGAAGAAGCCGAAGAAGCGCTTGCGGTTGGGGGAGTCCTCCAGGTAGCCGATGGCATAGATGGTGGTAAACAGCCAGAGCAGAGAGGAGAGCCCCGCGAACATGATCCCCAGAGCGTCGGCGCGCAGCACGAAGGCAAGCCCCTCGAGGACCGGGAACTCGAGAGCGTAAGCGTGGCCACGACTGAGCCCCCAGACCATCCAGGCCACCAGCGTCAACTTGACCAGGGCCGCACCGAGGTTGAGACCGGTACGCGCCCGGAAGGCCCGTTCGGGCAACAGGAAGATCAGCAGCGCAGTGAACAGCGACGTGCACAGGGTTGCCAGCAGAAGCACGCCACCGCTCATGGCATGCCTCCGGCACGGATCAGCGCCAGCGGCCAGTCGGCTCCGAGCCCCAACCCCAGGGCGGCGAGCGCCAACAGCAGGGCAATGAGATTCATGCCTGCGGGCAACGGCTGGACCTCCTGGCGAGTCGCGTCCTCGACGAAGGCGCAGCGCAAGACTCGGAAGACATAAGCGGCAGAGAGCAAGGTACCGGCCACCAGCACCGCGACCCAGAGCCACTGCCCGGCGAGGATCGCCGCCTGCAGCAGCAACCATTTGGCGGTGAAGCCAGCGCTGGGCGGCAGCCCCATCAGGGTCACGGCGGCAATGCCGAACGTCATCAACGGAAACGGCAGCTGCCGGCTAGTCCCCGCCAGGTCGGTGAGGCGGCCCTCACCGGCGGCCAGCACCAGGTTACCGGCCGCCATGAACATCGCAGCCTTGGCCATGGCATGCGCAGCCAGCTGCAGCCAGGTGGCCTGCCACGCCAGGGTTGCCACCGCCGCCGAGGTGCCGGCCAGCAGCGGGAAGGCCAGCATCAGGTATCCCAGCTGCCCCACCGTGGACCACGCCACCACCTGCTTGAGCGCCTGGGCCCGCCAGGCCTGTAGCCCGCCCCAGACTACCGCCATGCTGCCGAGGAGCCCGAGCAGCCAGGCCGCGGCCACGGCTTCCGGCACCAGCCGCTGCCACAGCTGCATCAGGATGAAGAAGGACGCCTTGACCACCAGGGCGCCATGCAGAGCGCTTACCGGGGTCCATGCACTGGCGTGAACCGGTGCCAGCCATCCGTGCAGCGGGAAGATTGCCGCCTTGAGCAGCAGGCCGGCGGCCAGCAGCGCCATGGCGATGCTGGTCACCGTTCCCGGCTGGGTGGTAGCTGCCAGCCCGGACAGGTCCAGCCGTCCCGAGACCCCCAGCAGCAGCGCCACGCCCAACAGCCAGGCCAGCGAGCCCACCAGGGCGTAGAGCAGATAGCGCATGCCCGCTACTAGTGCCGCCTGCTTGCCGGGCAGCAGCATCATGCCCACGGCGCACAGCCCCATCAGCTCCAGTGCCACATAGAGGGTCAACAGATCGGCGGCCACCCAGATGATGCCGAGCGCCGTGGCCAGGCCGCCCAGCAGTGGCCAGAAGCCGGCGAAGGTTCGCTCGGCCACTGCGATGGCCCGCCGATGCCCGACCGCGTAGGTCGCGCTGGCCAGCAGCAGCAGCTGAGTCAACAGCAGCAGCAACCCCCGCAGGCCGTCCAGGCGCCAGTAGAGCAACAACTCGCCCAGTGACCAAACGCCCTCGAGTTCGCCTCCCATAGCGACGCGATGCAGCAGCCAGAACGTCGCCAGCGGCAAGGGAGTAATGACCAGGAGCAACGGCCGCATACGCTGCGGAGGAAAGCGCCACGCCAGCAGACCCAGCAGTGAGGGAATCAGCAGCGCTACCCATAGCACCGCCGTCTCTGCGGCCAGAGGAACGGCCGATAACACACTCATCGTCTCTCATCCGCTTCGACGCCAAGCGTCACACGGCCGTCCAGGGCATGGAGCCGGCGCAGGAGGGCCGCACCTAGCACCGAGCCGATCAGGGCCACCACCAATCCCACCAGGATCAGCCCCTGAACTTCGACCGATGGGCCCGCCAGGCCAGCAAGCAGCAGGAAGACCCCTGAGCCCAGCACGTTGAAGGCCAGCAGGCGACGCAGCAGGTGCAGGTGATGAGCAAAGGCCCACAGGCCCAGGGCCATGATGGCCAACCCCGTGGCCAAGAGTGGCTGTCGCGTCAATTCGTCCGACGCGACGAGCTCGCCATCCCCCGAGATCCCCCACACCGCCACCCCGGCCAGAGTCAGCCAGACAAGGGCGGCCAGCCAGCGAACCGGAGCCTCGTGGCGAGGGCGACGTTCCTGGTCATGTACAGGAAGGGAGGGCCGGGTACCCGGATAGCCCAGACCATGGAACAGGGCGAGACCGGTGAGCAGCGCGCCCAGCATGGCCTCGACCAGTGCCAGCCAGGGTGCATCGAGCCGCCACCAGGCCAGCGACATCAGTAACGCGAAGGCGATGAAGGCCAGACAGGCTCTCAGCAGGTGACGGTCCAGGAGACAGGCCGCCGCCAGGAACACTAGCAGGCTGGCAGGGAAGAGTTCCTCCGGCAGCGACACCGCCGACTCAGCGGTTGACGCGGTTGACGGCCTTCTCGATCAAGGCCTCGCTCTCGCTGCACGGGCCCTTCTTGAGGACGGTCTGCGCCTCGTGCCAGAGGCAGATGAAGCGATGGCAGGAGGCACAGTGCACCTCGTCATCCGGGTTCTTCACCTGGGAGACCCGCATCAGGTGGCTGCCGCAGCTCGGACAGGCGACCGGCAGGCGAAAATCTTCCGACAGGGACATGGCAATGCTCCTCGTGTGGCGTGGTGGATAGCCCCTATCCTGCCGATATCCTCAGCAATTCTCCAGCCATCCGGAGCGTCATTGCTGCTCCCCCTCACGGACTCCGGGAACGTCCGTCGGTCCCGCCAGTCGATTGCGTCCCTCATGCTTGGCCCGATAGAGCGCCTGGTCGGCCTGAGACAGCGCCAGGTCAAGGCTCCCCTCGGGAGGCAGCACCGCCAGCCCCAGGCTGACCGTGATGCGCAGCGTGGTGTCAGCTATCTCGATCTCGATCGCCTCCACCTCGGCGCGCAGGCGGTCGAGTACGCTCCAGGCATCCTCGGGCAAGGTGTCCACCAGCATGACGACAAACTCCTCACCGCCGAGGCGAGCAAGGAGGTCGTAGGGGCGCAGGCAGTCACGACAGGTCGTGGCGAAGGCCTGCAGCGTCAGGTCACCGACCGCATGACCATGAGCGTCATTGATACGCTTGAAGTGGTCGAGGTCGAGCATCGCCAGGGGCACCGAGCGGCCCTGGCGGGCGGCTCGGGCACGCACGGCCTCGCCGGCATCGAAGAAGGCCCGGCGATTGAGCACCCCAGTGAGCATGTCGGTGCTGACCAGACGCTGAGTGCGTTGCTCTTCCTGCTTACGCGAGGTGATGCAAAGCAGAAGGCCATCCCACAGGGTGATGCCATCGCCACGGCGAGTAGGGCTGGCCCGCCCCTCGAGCCAGCGGGGACCCTCAGGGGTGTCGAGACGGAACTCCAGTTCCCAGGGTTGCAGGCTCACCGCGGACTGAGCCAGGGAAGTGACCAGCGCTTCCCGGTCCTCACCCTGGACCCGCTCCAGCAATGCGTCGGCGCGGTCCATCACCGCGCCAGCCGACAAGCCGGCTAGCGCCCGCAGCCCGTCACTGAAATAGAGAAAGTCGAGCCTGCCCCGGGCATCCTGACGAAGCTGGAAGACCACCCCGGGAAGCCGCGAGAGAGTTCCCTGCAGGCGCTCCAGCAGGGTGTGGTCATGCAGGGCTCGTTGACGCAGCTCGGTGACATCATGGAGGGTCACCAGCAGCCGCAACGGCTCGCTCGAACCAGAGGCGAGGGGTTGAAATACGGCATCCTGGTGGATCAGCCGTCCATCGGCTCGGCGACACAGCAGCACGCCCTGCCAGGGTCGGCGGCGTGCGACACAGTGGGCCAGGGCATGGCTGATGTCGCCATGCAGCGGGTCAACGTCCAGGGAGGTGATGCGGCGACCGATGAGGGCCTTGGCAGGAGAGCCGCAATACCGCTCGCACCCCGGGTTGACGCGCAGGACGACGCCGTAAGCATCGGTAAGCAGCGCGACCCCCGGGAAGTCATCGAGCAGCACCTCAGCCAGCGACCCCCGGCCCGCCCTTTGCGTGCTCCATGTCTGCCACATGTCCCTGATTCGTGCCATACCCCACCCTGGGAGTTACCCATCGGTATCGAAACGGGGGCTCCTTCCCCCCTCTCTTTCACACCCTACCCCAGGATGGCAGGCAGCACATGCAGAATTGCCAATGTCCTCAGCGGGCGAGTCGCTCGGCGAGCCAGCGGCCGATATCGGCGATCTGCTGCGGGCAGAGCGCGTGAGCCATGGGATAGCGGCGATAGCGTGCCGGATAGCCGAGGGATTTGACCTTCTCGAAGCCGGCCTTGCCCAGCGACTCGGGGACCACCGGATCGAAGCTGCCGTGATGTACCTCGATGGGCAGGTCACGATTGGCATCGGAGATCTCGATGCTATCGGGGGTGGCAAAGTAGGTGGAGAGAGCCAGCAGCCCGGCCAGCGGCGACTCGAAGGAAAGGGCCGCCTGGTAGGCCACCGCGCCGCCCTGAGAAAAGCCCGCCAGGATGATGCGACGACTGTCGATACCCTGGGCGATCTGTGCCCGCATCAAGGCCTGGATGCGTTCGGCGGAGGCCATCAGCTGTGGCTCGTCGATCTGGCGATCGAGGCTCATCTCCTTGATATCGTACCAGGCAGGCATGACCATGCCGCCGTTGATGGTCACCGGGAGCCGTGGCGCATGGGGCAGAATGCAGCGCACGTTGACATCGTCGGGCAGGGGCAGCGCCGGCACTAGCGGTTCGAAGTCGTGTCCGTCGGCGCCCAGACCGTGAAGGATGATGAGACAGGCATCAGCGGGCTTGCCGCTTCTCGGTTCGATGATCAATTCATCGGGTTGGCTCATGATCAGGTTTCCATGGTCGATCAAAAAGCGACACCCTACCGCAATAGCGAGCAGACGGCGAGGCAAGTCGCGACGTCAGAATGGCCAGATCAGCGGAATCAGGGCCAGGGCCACCACGGCGGTCAGCAGATTCAAGAACCCGCCGAGGCGCAGGAAGTCAGTGAAGCGATAGCCACCGGGACCGAAGACCATCAGGTTGGTCTGATATCCGATGGGCGTCAGGAAACTCGCCGAGGCGGCAAACATCACCGCGACCACGTAGGGCATCGGACTCACGCCGAGATTCTCGGCGCTGGCCATGACCACCGGGAAGGTGATCACCGCGGCAGCGTTGTTGGTCACCAGGGACGTCAGCAGGGTCACCAGCACGTAAACCGCGCCCAGTAGCAACCAGGGGCTGCCGTCGGCCAGGCCCAGGGCAATATCGGCCAACATGGCTGCCGCCCCCGAGCTTTCCAGCGCCGCGCCGAGGCCGAAGGAGGCGGCGATGGTCAACAGCACCTGGGTGTCCAGGCCCCGCTTGGCTGCGCCTACCGTGCAGCAGCCAGTGGCCAGCGCCAGGGCTGCGCCCAGCATGGCGGCATTCATCATGCTGGTCACGCCCAGCGTGGCCAGCAGCACCACGCCGGCCAGGATGGCCCAGGCCAGCCAGGCCTTCTCGTGGACCGGGCGGGCCGAGCCGTTGACCTTGCTGATCAGCAGGAAATCCCGTGACTGGCGATGACGCTCGATGAAAGGCGGGCGAGCCTCCAGCAGCAGCACATCGGCGGGCTGCAGGCGAATCTGGCCGAGATTGCCGGCAACCCGCTCGCCGCCGCGGCACACCGCCAGCACGGCGGCGCCATAGAGGGTCCGGAAGTGACCGTCACGAATGCGCCGGCCGATGAACTGGCACTGGTCGGAGACCACCGCCTCCACCAGGCGGCGCTCCTTGAAGTCCTTCTCGAGGTTGGACTCGCCTTGCCGAGTCGGTACCAGGCCGCGAATCTGCTGCAATTCCACGGCGCCCTCGCTGGTGCCGGCAAACACCAGCCGGTCGCCGCCCTTGAGTCGCTCGCCCGGCCCCACCACGCTGACGATGTTGCCCTCACGTTCGATCTCGACCAGGAACAGCTCCTGGAGGTGGCGCAGCCCGGCCTCCTCCACCGTGCGATCGACCAGCGGACCGTCGGTATCCACCTCCATCTCGATGGTGAATTCGCGGGGATTCTCGAAGACCGCCTCCGCCCCGCGCCGCGCCGGCAGCAGCCGCGGTCCCAGCAGGACCAGATAGACCAGCCCCACCAAGGCCACCGGCACTCCTACCCAGGCAATATCGAACAGCCCCATGGTCAGCGCCGGGTCACGATCGATCAGCAGGCCATGCACGACCAGATTGGTGCTGGTGCCGAACAGGGTAATGGTGCCGCCGAGGATGGAGGCAAAGCTGAGCGGCATCAGCAGACGATGCGCCGGTATGGCCACGCGCCGACTCCAGCTCAGCACGGCCGGGATGAAGGTCGCCACCACGGGCGTGTTGTTGATAAGGCCGCTCAGCGAGGCCACCGGCAGCAGCAGGCGCATCAGCGCCCGCCCCTCGCTGCGAGGGCACCCCAGCACATGGCGGATGATCAGGTCGATGCCGCCGGTCTCGCGGATGCTGGTGACCAGCACATACATGAAGGCCACGGTGAACAGGCCCGTGCTGGAGAAGCCCGCCAGGGCCTGGCCAGGGTCGATCACGCCCAGTGTAAGCAGCAGGATCACCGCGCCAAGCAGCACGATATCAGGGCCTAGGCGCGAGAAGGCCATCAGCGGGAAGACGGCGGTAACGACGACGAGAGAGAGCCAGGCATCCAGCGGCATGGGCAGATCCGGTGGCGAAGAGGTAAAGGCCTCCATTGTGACCGTCACTGGATATTCTAAAAAGTTATTTTTAGAAATCTATCTATAATTAATTAGTATAATAATTCGAATGCCGCATACGAGAAAGGCCCGCTTTCGCGGGCCTTTCTCACCTGCCGTGAGGCAGGTCACATCAGGGTCGGTCGACGTTCAGCCGATGACCTGGATGTTGGAAGCCTGGAGGCCTTTCTTGCCCTGGGTGACGTCGAAGGAGACCTTCTGACCGTCTTGCAGGGACTTGAAGCCTTCGGCCTTGATCTCGGAGAAGTGAGCGAACAGGTCGTCACCATTGTCGTCCGGAGAAATGAAGCCGAAGCCTTTGGTGTCGTTGAACCACTTAACTGTGCCAGTAGCCATTATCGAATTCCTCGAATAGCGTGAGATAGTGCCGGGAAATACCCGAGTTGCAGTGGGTAAAACAAGAAACTTACACCGGGAGATCGACGCTATGAGCTTTCGATGACCACTTGCGATGTTCCAGTTGCTAACCTACTGCGCGCATAGTGCGCCGATGCCGGGCGCAGGTCAAACACTAATTGAGATAAATGACCTCCGTGTTACCCCGCGTCGAGAATCCACCGCGCGGCCTTCTCGGCGATCATCAGCGTCGGCGAATTGGTGTTACCGCTGGTGATGGTGGGCATGACACTCGCGTCCACCACGCGCAGTCCCGCCACCCCGCGCACCCGCAGGTGAGAGTCCACCACCGCCATGGGGTCGTCATCGCGCCCCATCTTCGTGGTGCCCACCGGGTGGAAGATGGTGGTACCGATATCACCGGCCAGGCGGGCCAGGTCATCGTCACTCTGATATTCCAGGCCCGGCTTGACCTCCTCGGGCGAGTACTTCGCGAAGGCCGGCTGCTCGGCAATGCGCCGGGTGACCCGCAGCGAATCCGCCGCCACCTTGCGATCTTCGGGAGTGCTCAGGTAGTGGGTCGCAATGGCCGGCGCCTGGCGCGGGTCGGCGCTCTTGATGCGCACCGTGCCGCGACTGGTCGGATTGAGGTTGCACACGCTCGCCGTGATCGCCGGGAAGTCATCCAGCGGTTGACCAAAGGCGGGAAGACTCAGCGGCTGGACGTGGTACTCGATATTGGGATGTTCGAACGCGTCGCTGCTGCGCGTGAAGGCACACAGCTGCGAGGGCGCCATGCTCATGGGACCGGAGCGCTTCAGGACGTATTCCAGACCGATCCTCGCCTTGCCCATGAGAGAGTTGGCCATGGTGTTGAGAGTCTTCGCGCCCTTCACCTTGTAGACCGAGCGGATCTGCAGATGGTCCTGCAGGTTCTCGCCGACCCCCGGCAGGTCATGGATCACCCGAATATCGTGCTCGCGCAACAGGTCGGCGGGACCGATACCGGAGAGCTGCAGCAACTGGGGCGAACCGATGGCGCCGGCAGAGAGAATCACCTCGCGGTGGGCCCGCACCGTCATCGACTCGCCGCCGCGCTCGACACGCACGCCGGTGCAGCGCGGTTCATCGCCCTGGCCGGACTCGTCATCTGGCTGAAAGTCGAGCCCCAGCACCTGGGTGGAGTGCCAGAGAGTGAGGTTGTCGCGCTTCTCGACCCCGCGCAGAAAGGCCTTGGAGGTATTCCAGCGCCAGCCAGCGCGCTGGTTGACCTCGAAGTAGTCGACTCCCTCGTTGTCGCCGCGGTTGAAATCGCGGGTCCGGGGGATGCCGGCCTCCACGGCCGCGGTGGCAAAATCGTCGAGCACCTGCCAGCTGAGACGCTGCCTCTCTATCCGCCACTCGCCACCGTGGCCATGGTAATCGCGGTGCGCCGCGTCGGCGTCACCGCCAGCATCCAGACGACAATGATCCTCGTGCTTCATGAAGTCGGGCAGGCAGTTCTCCCAGCGCCAGGCGTCGTCGCCGGTGGCCTCAGCCCAGCCGTCGTAGTCGCGCGACTGGCCACGGATATAGAGCATGCCGTTGATGCTGGAACAGCCGCCCAGGGTCTTGCCTCGGGGATAGATCAGCGAACGGCCATTGAGGCCGGGGTCAGCCTCGGTGCGAAAGCACCAGTCGGTACGCGGGTTGTCGATGCAGTAGAGGTAGCCCACGGGGATGTGAATCCAGTGGTAGTTGTCGCGGCCCCCTGCCTCGATTAGCAGCACCCGGTTGGCCGGATCGGCGCTCAGGCGGTTGGCGAGCAGGCAGCCGGCGGTGCCGGCGCCCACGATGATGTAGTCGAATTCTTGTTCAGCCATGGCGTAGGACCTCCTCTTCACGCTGCCGACGGCGCCTCTGTCCGCGCGATGGTAGTCAGTCTTATTTATGCGTCGGCATGGCGAACTCGGAGCCGCCATGTATGGAGTCGGACCAGCGCTGCATGATCGACTTCTGCTTGGTATAGAAGCGCACGCCCTCTTCACCATAGGCGTGGGTGTCGCCGAACAGCGAGCGCTTCCAGCCACCGAAGCCGTGCCAGGCCATGGGCACCGGGATCGGCACATTGATGCCGACCATGCCGACCTGGATGCGACGACCGAATTCACGGGCCACGCTGCCGCTCTCGGTGAAGCAGCTCACGCCGTTGCCGAACTCATGGTCATCGATCAGCTGGATGGCGGTGGCGATGTCGGGCACCCGAACGCAGACCAGCACCGGGCCGAAGATCTCTTCCTTGTAGATGGTCATCTCCGGCGTGACATGGTCGAACAGGGTGCCTCCCATCCAGAACCCCTCGCGGCAATCCTCGCCGGTGGCACCGGTGTCGAAATCGCGGCCATCGACCACCAGTTCGGCGCCCTCGCTCACGCCCTTCTCGATGTAGCCGGTGATGCGCTGGTGGGCCTGGGCAGTGACGATGGGGCCCATCTCGGCATCCGGCTCCAGGCCGTTCTTGACCTTGAGCGCACGAGCGCGCTCGGCCACCCGTGGCACGACCTGGTCGGCCACCTCCCCCACCAGCACCGCCACGCTGATCGCCATGCAGCGCTCGCCGGCACTGCCGTAGGCGGCGCCGATCAGCGCATCCACCGCCTTGTCGAGGTCGGCATCGGGCATCACCACCATATGGTTCTTGGCGCCGCCCAGGGCCTGGATGCGCTTGCCATGGCGGGCTCCCCGCTCGTAGATCAGGTTGGCGATGGGCGTGGAACCGACGAACGACAGCGCCTTGACGTCGGGATGGTCGAGCAGCGCCTCCACCGAGTCCTTGTCCCCCTGCACCACGTTGAAGACGCCATCCGGCAGTCCCGCCTGCTTGAGCAGCTCGGCGATCAGCAGCGAGGCGCTGGGATCCAGCGGGCTCGGTTTGAGGATGAAGGTGTTGCCGGTGGCGATGGCGAGGGGGAACATCCACATCGGCACCATGACCGGGAAGTTGAACGGCGTGATACCCGCGACCACGCCCAGCGGCTGGCGCATCGTCCAGTTGTCGATGCCGGTGCCGACCTGCTCGGTATAGTCGCCCTTGAGCAGCTGCGGGACGCCGCAGGCGAACTCGACGATGTCGATGCCGCGAGCCACCTCGCCCTGGGCATCGCTGAACACCTTGCCATGCTCGAGGGTGATGGCACGGGCCAGCTCGTCCTTGTGCTCATTGAGCAGCTGGAGGAACTTGAACATCACCCGAGCGCGGCGGATCGGCGGGGTATCGGCCCAGGCCGGAAAGGCCGCCTCGGCGGCGGCCACTGCCGTGTCCACGTCGGCACTCGAGGCCAGGGCCACCTGGCCGGTCACCTGGCCGGTGGCCGGGTTGGTCACGGCCTGGAGCTGGCCGGATTCGCCGGCTGACATTTGCCCGTTGATATAATGCTGGATACTGGCTGTGCTCATGGCGGCCTCGTCGCGTCGTTGTCGGAATCGGGGATGGGCGTCCGTTTTCGGTGATGGGAAGTGACAGAACTGGACCCATTGGCGCCAAGATTAGCCGCTTGAACGCCAGGTTCAATTGAGAAATTCAAAACCAGAGTATAAGTTCAGCTGATATCACACCACATCGAGGAAGCGACACCGTGCAGGACCTCCAGACCCTGCGTGCCTTCGTCACCGTGGCCCGGGAAGGCAGCGTCTCCCGCGCCGCCGAGCGACTGCACCTGACCCAGCCGGCGGTAAGCCTGAAGCTCAAGCAGTTTCAGGCAAGCCTCGGCCTTACGCTGTTCCAGCGCCGCCCCCAGGGGCTGGAGCTCACCGCCGACGGTCGCGCACTGCTCGAGGCCGCCGAGAAGGCGCTGGCGACCATGGCCGCCTTCGAGCAGAGCGCCCGGGCCTTGCACAGCACGCTGCGCGGCCGACTCAAGATCGGTACCATCGTCGACCCGGAGTTCATCCGCCTTGGGGCCTTCCTGCGCCGCCTGGTGGAGCGCGCCCCGCAACTCGAGACCGAACTGCACCACGGCATGAGCGGCAGCGTGCTGGAGTGGGTGCGTCGCGGGGAACTGGATGTGGGCTTCTTCTTGGCCCCACCCGGCGCTGGGCCGGGCATCGCGGAGATCGCCCACCGCGAGCTCACGCACTTTCACTACTACGTGATCGCCCCGACCGGCTGGGACAGCCGCCTGGCCGGCGCCGACTGGCCCCGGCTGGCCAGCCTGCCCTGGATCACCACGCCCGAGAACTCCGCCCATCATCGCCTGCTGGACGGCGTGCTCGGCCCGCTGGGCATCGGGCCCAACGGCGTGGCCCAGGTCGATCAGGAAGCCTGCATGCTCGACCTGGTGCGCGCCGGCGTGGGCCTCAGCCTGGCCCGTGACGCCCTGGCGATGGCCGAGCGCCAGGAGCGCGGCCTGGTGATCGCCGAGGACGTGCGCCTGCCCTGCGCGCTGAGCTTCGTCTGGCGGCGCGACCGTGGAGAGGAGGCGGTGATTGCCGAGGCACTGGAAGTACTCACCGGCGTCTGGGGAGCCGTGGCGCCATGACATCTAGATACGGGAAAGGAGCGCCCTGATGGCCGACCTCGAGATCCACCAGCTTGTGCTGATCGGGCTGATCTTCGTCTGGAGCGGCTTCGTGCGCACCAGCCTGGGCTTCGGCGGCGCCGTGCTGTCGCTGCCGTTTCTGCTGCTGGTGCTCGACGAGCCGCTGGTCTTCCTGCCGATCATCGCCATTCAGCTGTTGATCTTTTCCAGCTGGATCGCCTGGCGCGGCCACCGACAGCTGGTGGCCGACAACGCCGGCCAGGCGCCGACCGAGGGCAATATCGACTGGGGCTATCTGCTCAGGGCGATGAAAGTGATGATTATCCCCAAGCTGATCGGGGTCGTCGGCCTGCTGACCCTGCCGGGCAACGTCCTGACCAACATCATCTTCGTGATCGTGATGGTCTATGCGATCGGCTATGTGCTCGACAAGCCCTTTCGCAGCCGCAACCCATGGGTCGATGCGGTGCTGCTGGCGCTGGGCGGCTATGTCAGCGGCACCTCGCTGATCGGTGCCCCGCTGATTGTTGCGGTGTTCGCCACTCATGTGGCGGCCCATCAGCTGCGCGATACGCTCTTCGTGCTGTGGTTCATCCTGGTACTGATCAAGATGGTCTCCTTCGTGATCGCCGGCGTCGACCTGCAGCTCATCCACCAGCTGTGGCTGCTACCCTGCGCCCTGGTCGGCCATCTGCTGGGCGAGCGTGCCCACCGGCACATGCTCGCCAGCCAAACGAACCTCTACTTCCGGGTGCTCGGTGGCGTCCTCATCCTGGTCAGCGTGGTGGGGCTTGTCAGTTCGGCGGGGTAGCCGCATGCGTCGAGGGCCCCGCGCGATAGCTTCGCGCCGGGCCCTCTCCATGTCGTGAATCGCCGGGGCAAGGCCCCGGCGAGGGTCTCAGTTAAGCTCCACTTCGCCCGTGTCGCGCTCGCCCTGGCGACTCCTGATCTCGAGCTCACGACCCTGGGTGTCACGACCCTCGACCTCGATACGACCCTCGCGGTCGACCTCGATCTCCTCGAACTCGGCCAAGCCCTCGGCCACCGCGGCCTCCATGGCGAGGCGAACGTCTTCCTCGCTCATGCCCCAGGCGTCACCCTCGCGACGCTTGCGCTCCTCCTCGAGGGATTCACCGCTCTCCAGCGACAGCCGAACCTCGGCCTGCCACTCGTCATCAAGCCAGCCCTCGATTTCCACACTGTTATCGTCCTTCACCTCGATCTCGCCGAAGTGGGTAAAGCCGAAGGCGCTGGCCTGAGCCAGGATGTCGTCGAGACGCTCCGCCGGCAGGCGGCTCTCCTCGGCGTGAACCAGGGTAGCAGCGGCCATCAGGCTGGCCAGGGTAGCGGCCAGGATCATCGTATGTTTCATGGATCATACCTCCGTTCATGGGTGCCATTGCGTTTTATCACCGGGCCCCTTGCCGTGACCTGACGGGTCCGTTCATGCTGCATTCATGTTCGACCTGGCACCCTGCAGCCATGATGACTCGACGCTTTCTCTCCCGCCTGCGCCTGGCAACGCTGGGCATCCTCCTCGCCCTGTCGGCCGTCTCCCCCGCGACGGCAGACGAAGGGTGGCACGACCTTCACGAGGCGGTTCGCGACGGCCGAATCGTGCCTCTGCCCGACATTCTCGACTGGCTGGAGGCCCACTACATGGGCCAGGTACTGGAAGTCGAACTGGAGCGTGACGAGGGCTGGATGCGCTATGAGGTCGAGATGCTTGGCCCTCAGGGCCAGGTGGTGGAGTTCGAGTTCGATGCCACCAACGGCGAGCTGATCGGCATGGAGGGCGTGAACATCAACGGCATGAGGCGTGGGAAATGAAGGTGTTGCTGGTAGAGGATGACCAGGCGCTGGCCGAGGCGCTGCGCGAAGCCCTGGGTGATGCCGGCGTGCTGCTGGAGACCGCCGCCACCGGCGGCGAGGCGGATTTCCTGGTGCGCACCGAGGCCTACGACGCGGTGATCCTCGACCTGGGCCTGCCCGATGGCGATGGCAGCCGCTGGCTGGCCCAGTGGCGTGATGACGCCATCGACACGCCGGTGCTGGTGCTCACCGCCCGCACTCGCTGGGCCGACAAGGCCGCCGGCTTCTCGGCGGGAGCCGATGACTACGTCACCAAGCCCTTCGAGACCGCCGAGGTCCTGTTCCGGCTGCGCGCCCTGGTGCGGCGCAGCCACGGCCATGCCCATCCCGTGCTGCGGATTGGCGACCTCGACTTCGACACCCACGCCGGCAGCGTCACCCTGGCCGGCCGCCCGGTAAGCCTGACCGCCCAGGAGTCGCGCCTGCTGGCCTACCTGGCCCATGCCGCGCCTCGTGTGGTGACCCGCAGCGAGCTTGCCGAGCACGTCTATGATCGCGATCACGAGCCGGATTCCAACGTCATCGATGTCCAGATCAGTCGGCTGCGTCGCAAACTGGGCGCCGCGCGCATCCAGACCCATCGCGGTCAAGGGTATCGCCTGGCCGAAGTCGACGAGACGCCATGAGCCGACTGCGGGAGCTGTCGCTGGCCAATCGCCTGCTGCTGGCGTCTCTGCTGACCCTCGCCGTTGCCCTGCCGCTGGCCGGTACGGGACTCTCCCACTACTTCCGCACGACAGCGACGGACGCCTTCGATGAACGCCTGGAGGCGCTGCTCAACGTGGTCGTCGCGGGCCTCGCCTGGGAGCCGACACAGCAGCGCCTGGTGCATGAACGCTCCCTGGGCGATCCGCGCTTCGAGCAGGTCCTGTCCGGCTGGTACTGGCAGATCAGCGATGGCGCCGAGCGAGTGCTGACCTCTCGTTCGCTGTGGGACCAGCGCCTGCCGGTCCGCTCCCATCGCGACGTGATCATCCGCGACCTGACAGGCCCGCGCGGGACGCCACTGCGCGTCATCGAACGCGATATCCGCCTGACGGCGCTGGACGGCCCCCTGCACGTCAGCGTGGCGATCTCTCGCAAGACGCTGGACGCGACGCTCGCTCGCTTTACCCGACTGGTTACGCTCTTCCTGGTCGTCCTGGGCCTGCTGCTGCTGGTCACCCTGGCCTTGCAGATTCGCTGGGGTCTCGCCCCGCTGCGACGGATACAGGCCGACCTGCAGCAGGTGGAGAACGGCGATGCCGAACGTCTCGATACCCGCCTCTCTCCTGAGCTCGCACGCCTGGCTCGGGCCATGAACGGGGTACTGGATCGCGATCGACGACTGATGAGGCACGCGCGTCACACCGCAGGCAACCTGGCCCATGCACTGAAGACCCCGCTAAGCGTGCTGACTACCCTGGCCGACGGGGTCGATGAGCCGCGACGCACAAGGCTCCGCGACGAACTGACTCGCATCGATGAGGCGGTGCGCCATCACCTGGCCAGAGCGTCGGCAGCCGGGGATGCCACCCTGGCCCCCCGGGTCGTCGCCAGCGACGTGCTGGCACCCATCCTCTCGGGACTCGGCCGCCTGGCCGAGCGACGCGGCATCACCCTCAGTCACGACTTACCGGCCGAGATGCGAGTGCGCATGGAGGCCCAGGACCTGCAGGAGCTGGTTGGCAACCTGCTGGACAATGCCCTGCGCTGGGCCGAGAGCCGCGTTGAGTTGCGCGGTGGCAACGATGCCGGGGGGAGCTGGATGGAGATCGAGGATGACGGGCCAGGCATGGACGAGGCGCAGCGCCGGGACGCGCTCGCGCGCGGTACTCGCCTCGATGAGCAGCGGCCCGGTAACGGCCTGGGCCTGGCCATCGTCGCCGACCTGGTGAAGCTCAACGGCGGCCGACTGACGCTCGATCGCTCGCGGCTCGGGGGCCTGGCGGTGCGCATCTGGCTGCCTGGCCGCCCCTTTCAGCCCGCCGACTGACGCACCGAGTACGAATCAGCCTCGGCGAAACGCGCCCGATTCGGGCTCGTCGGGACACTGATGCTGACTCTCAAGCTGGATGGTGGCGTGATCCAGGCCATAGCGCTCCGCCAGCAGGGTGCGAATCGCCAGCAGCGCGGCCTCGCGATCCTCGCCCTCGTCGATGGCCGCATGCAGCGACACCAGATGGCGACCCGGCGTCACTGACCAGACATGCACGTGATGCACGTTGCAGACCGCCTCGAGCTGCTCGGGAATCTCGCAGCGCAGCGTCGCCGCGTCCAGACCGTCCGGGGCGCCCTCCAGCAGGATATGGCCGGACTCCCGGGTCAGCTTCCAGGCGCTCCTCAGGATCAGCGCCGCCACCAGCAGCGAGAGCAGCGGGTCGATGGGTGTCCAGCCGGTAGTCAGTATCACCAGGGCGGCGATGATGGCCGCCACCGAGCCCAGCAGATCGCCCAGCACATGCAGGGCGGCCCCGCGGATATTGAGGTTGTCGCGGTCGCCGCCGTGGAGGATCGCGAACACCACGATGTTGATCACCAGCCCCAGCACGGCGATGGTCAGCATGGGGAGGCCCATCACCGCCACCGGTGACAGGAAGCGGCGAATGGCCTCGATGGCGATCCACACCACGATAGCGATGAGCGTCACGCCGTTGACGAAGGCGGCGAGCGTCTGCACCCGGTGGTAGCCGTAGCTGCGCTTCTCATCGGGCGGCCGTCGACTGATCCAGGCGGCGAACCAGGCCAATCCCAGGGCGGCGGTGTCGGTGAGCATGTGGCCGGCGTCGGCCAGCAGTGCCAGCGAGCCGGATAGGATGCCACCGACAACCTCGGCGACCATGAAGCCGCCGGTGAGCAGGATGGCCCATAACAGCCTGCTCCGGCTGTCGTCTCCGGTGTGGTGATGCGAGTGATCGTGCGCCATGAACCCTCCCGTGGAAGGCTCCCAGCATAGCGCAGCCGTTAGACGCCCTTCACGCTCCGCGCCGTTTCCCGGCGCCGCTTGACCTCGTAGGCCACGGCCAGCACCACCGTGACGAGGATCAGGATCAGCCCCAGGGCATTGACCGCCGGGGTCAGGCCGGTACGTACCTTGGAGGCGATATAGACCGTCAGGGTGGTGTCGTAGCCCACCACGAACAGCGAGGTGTTGTAGTTCTCGAAGGATTGCAGGAAGGCGATCACCGCCGCCGAGTAGATGGCCGGCTTGAGATAGGGCAGCAGGATGCGCCGGAACATCTGCCACTGGCTGGCGCCCAGGTCCAGGGCGGCGCGTTCCATGGTGCGGTCGAAGCGCTGCAGCCGTGCGGTGACCATCAGCATCACGTAGGCGGCGATGAAGGTGGACTGACCGAGCACGGTGAGGAAAATCCCCCCGCCGACGCCGAGTTGGCGCCAGAAGATCAGCGTCGAGATACCGATGATCACCCCGGGCGTGAGCAGCGGCGAGAGGATCAACGCATAGATGAACGGCTTGGCACGGCCGGAGACGGTATTGAGGAAGAGCGCCGTGGCGATGCCGATGGGCACGGCCAGGCAGAGCACGCCGACGGCGACGATGGCGCTGTTGCCCAGCGCCTGCCACATGCCGCCGTCGGCGGCGAGTTCGCCGAACCACTTCAGGGTGGTGCCATCCCAGGGGGTCACGGTGGGAAAACGGCTGTCGTTGAAGGTGGCCGCGGCCATCACCAGCAGCGGCAGGAAGAGGTAGGCAAAGAACACCACCACATAGAAACGCAGGCCCAGGGCCATCAGTCGCTGTGAGCTCACGCCCGGCCTCCCGTCATTTGGCGATATCCCCCAGGCCCACCTTGAAGAACCTCATGACCAGCGACATGAAGCCGATGCACAGCACCAGCAGCAGGAAGGCGTAGGCGGCGCCCTGGTTCCAGTTGCCGCCCTCGAAGAACCAGTTGTAGATGATCTGGGTGAACCAGCGGCTGCCCGGCGAGCCGAGCAGCGCGGGTACTGCATAGCTGCCTGCGGCCAGCATGAAGGTCATGATGCAGCCGGTGGCGATGCCGGGCTTGGCGTGGGGAATGACGATGCGTCGATGGGTTCGGATCGTACCCGCGCCCAGGTCCCGGGCCGCACGTACCTGGTTGTCGTCCAGGCTCTCGATGGCGTTATAGACCGGGAAGACCATGAAGAGGATATAGGCGTAGACCATGCCCACCATCACCCCGGCGTCGCCGCTGAGGAAGCGGATCGGCCGCTCGATCAACCCCAGCATCATCAGCACCTCGTTGAGGGGGCCA
Source organism: Halomonas lysinitropha (assembly GCF_902500215.1). GTDB lineage: Bacteria > Pseudomonadota > Gammaproteobacteria > Pseudomonadales > Halomonadaceae > Halomonas > Halomonas lysinitropha. Next base: position 37,592 of record NZ_CABVOU010000038.1, on the reverse strand, counting down.
CGGAAGGCCAGGATGATGAACCAGGCGTAGGTGCGCAGGATCTCGTTGATCCAGAAGGGAATGATCAGCAGCAGTATGCAAAGCGCCGCCTGTCGCGGCGTGGCTACCTTGGCCAGGTACCAGGCCAGCGGATAGCTCACCGCCAGCGTCAGCAGGGTCACCAGCACACTCGACCACAGGGTCTTGAAGAAGATGACCCGGTGGATCTCGTTGTTGAGCAGGGTGGCGTAATTCCCCAGCGTCCAGCCATCCTCGGGGCCACCGCGCTGGTCGGGCAGCAGGTTGGGCCGAAAGGAGTAGTCGATCATCTGCAGTTGCGGCAAGGTGACCAACAGGATCAGCCAGATGCCCAGCAGGCCCAGGATGGCCATGGCCAGCGGGCCGCCGAAACGCGCCTGCAGCTGCCTAAGCATGGGACCCACCGTCGGGCATGGCGCGCTGCTCGGTTTCCACCATCTCGCCGGTATCCTCGTCGAGCACGGGGCTGCCGTCATCGGGTAGCACCACGGCATCGGCCGGGTCATAGCCGAAGGTCATGCGCTGGCCGATATCGAGGGAATCCGCGTACTGCCGTGACACCTCGTGGCCCAGCTGTACCCGCAGCTTCTCCCCGGAGGCCTCGAGCCGCGTTTCCAGCATGACCCAGGCGCCCTCGAAGTGCACCGCCTCGATGGTCGCCGAAAGCCGGGGGCCGGCGTCCCCTTCCCCGATCGGCTTCAGGTGTTCCGGGCGCAGGAAGAGCGCCGCCCGATCGCCATTGCCCAGGATCACCGTCTCGCCGGCCATGCCGGCCAGTTCCCCCAGGTTGCCGGCGTCGAGCCTGACCCTCTGGCCCTCGCGTTCGATCACCCTCGTCTCGAGACGGTTGTTCTCGCCGACGAAGGCCGCCACGAAGCCGGTGGCCGGTGAGCGGTAGAGCGTCATGGGATCGGCCACCTGCTGGATGCGCCCCGCCGACATCACCGCCACCCGATCGGACATGGTCAATGCCTCGCCCTGATCGTGGGTGATGTAGATGAAGGTGATGCCGGTCTTGCGCTGGATCGCCTTGAGCTCGGCGCGCATGTGCTGACGCAGCTTGAGGTCGAGCGCCGAGAGCGGCTCGTCGAGCAGCAGCACGCGTGGTTCCACCGCCAGGGCCCGGGCGATGGCCACCCGCTGCTTCTGACCGCCGGAAAGCTCGCCGATCTGCTTCGGCCCACTGCCTTCCAGAGCCACCAACGCCAGCAATTTCTCGGACGCCTCGCGACGGGTGCGCTTGTCGACCCCGCGCACCTCCAGCCCGAACTCGATGTTCTCGAAGACCGTCATCAGCGGGAAGAGGGCCAGGTTCTGGAAGATCATCGCCGTGGGTCGTCGATTGACCGAGACCTTTCCCATGGCCTCATCACCGATCCACACCCTGCCCTCGGTAGGCGTCAGGAAGCCACTGATCATGTTGAGCAGGGTGGTCTTGCCGCAACCCGAGGGGCCAAGAAAGCTGAAGAACTCCCCCGACCCGATCTCGAGCGTCGTTTTCTCGATGGCGGTGAAGTCGCCGAAGCGCATCACCACCTCGTCAAGCCGGACGCTACCGTCCATGGTCACCTCGTCGATGGCGTTACGCTCAGGCACTCAGGTAGCGATCCTGGTACTCGTTGCGCAGCGCCACGTACCAGGGCTCCTGGATCGGCCACCACCAGAGGTTGGCCAGGTCCTCGTCGGTATAGGACTCGGTGAAGAAGTTGCGCGTCGCCTCGGGCAGCAGCTCGGTGGCCCCCTTGGCGGTCGAGTTGTAGCCGGTGGCCTCGACGAACATGGCGCCCGCCTCGGGAGTGTAGTACCAGTTGATCAGCTCGTAGACGGCATCCGGGTTCTGGGCGTTACGCGGGATCACGAAGCCTTCCATCCACGCCAGCGCCCCCTCCTTCGGCGCACCATAGGCAATATCCTCGCCCTCCTGCTGCAGGCGGAAGGCGGTGGAGTCCCAAGTCTGTCCGATGATCGCGCCGTTGGTGCGGAAGGCGGCCTGGGCCTCGTTCTCTGTGTTCCAGAACTGCACCAGCATGTCCTTGTGCTTGACCGCCTCCTCGAGGATGACATCGAAGTTGGCGCGCATCGCCTCCTCGCTCTTGTAGGAATCGAGAAGCGGGTAGGGTAACCGGCCTTCACGCTCCAGCCACAGGCCGATGCCGACCAGCGCGGAATGACCGCGCACGGTGACGCCCTGGCCATGCTCGGGATTCCACAGGTCGGCATAGCTCAGATTGGCGCGGTCGATGTCGGCGAAGCGGCGGTGCCAGCTGATTGCCTCGGTACCCCAGTCGCTGGGCGCAAAATAGCGCTTGCCGTCCACCACCCCGCCGGTCTCGGAGCCTTCGATGGCGCTGTCCAGGGCGCCATCCCAATTGATGCGCGACGTGTCCAGGGGCTGGATCAGGTTGTAATCGAGATAGCCGGGCACCCTATCCACGGTCGGCATGATCACGTCGAAACCCTCGCCATCACTGGCGCGCAGCGAGTTCATCAGCTCGTCGTTGGTGCCGTAAGGCGTGAAGGTAGCCTTGATGCCGGTCTTCTCGGTGAAGTCCGCCAGCATCTGGTCGTTGAAGTAGCCCGCCCAGGCATAGATACGCAGGGTCTGCTCCTGGGCCAGCACCGTGTTGATATAGAAGGACGGCACGCTGGCAACGGCCCCGGCGGCCAGGCTGCCTTTCAGAAAACGGCGACGTGTGATCGACATGACGAACTCTCCATGGTGGGTAGGGGGCACCCCGTTATCGCGCGGCGATGTGACGACGACATGACCTTCCGATGACAGTTCAGCGTCGCCTCAATCAGCGTAGCACCATATAGAGAAATGCCCAGCCGCCAGTTCAGGCGGCCAAGCTAGTAGCTTTTTACATTACCGGCACGCCAGTGACCCACACGTGCAGGTGGAAGGCGAAGAGGTAGTAGGCCACCAGGCCGATGACCACGGTGGCGGCGGTGCCGACCATGCCCGGGGCGGCGGTGTCCGGCCGCGGACGACGACGCGCCGCGCGGAAATCGAACACGGCCCACAGCAGGAAGGCCCCGAAGAAGACGATGTCGCCCAGCCGGCCGTTGGCCAGCAGGTGAGCGAAGGCCCAGAGCTTCACCGCCAGGATCATCGGATGGCCCAGCCTGGCCTTGAGGTGGTTGCCCGGCACATAGGCCGCCACCAGCAGGATGAAGGCGGGAATCATCAGCAGCGAGACGGCATGGCGCAGGCCCACCGGGGGCTGCCAGACCCAAACCGGATCCAGTCGCATCTGGCCGTAGCCCCAGATCGCCAGCGCCAGGCCAATGATCGAGACCACCGAATAGGCCGCCTTCCAGGGCAGCTCGCCCATTCGCTGAATCTGGGTGGCTCGCCAATCGTCGGCGACGATGCGCACCGAGTGCATACCGAGAAAGATCAGCAGGCCGAGTATCATCACGGTCATGGTCGAAGTCTCCGTCAGGGGATAAGGTCAATGTGGAACGAAACCGCAGCCAGCCTAGTCGGTTGGCCTGATCACGACCAGTGCCGTCGAGCGCAGCGGCATCAACGACGCCAAGGATTGCCATGTCCCGAGATACCGCTCCCCTGCCCGAGGTCCTCGCCGGCCCCATTCTGCGGCGCCTGAGCGCGGAGCGCCTGGTGATCTGGCTGGTAGGCTCGCGCCCGCTCGAGCTCAGCCTGATGCTGCACCCGACCGGACAGCCGCCGCGTCGCCTGGCCCTGAAGGCGCCACCCCTGCAGCGCCTGCCATTGGGCCAGCATGCCTGGCTGCACCTGATCGACGTGGGCCTCGGCAAGCCACTGCCTTGCGGCGTGCGCATCGACTACGACCTGAAGATCGCCCCGGAAGGGAGCGACAGCGGGAGCGGCGGCGGCGGCATCGCCGACTGGGCGCCTCACCTGCTGCACGAGGGCGCCACCTATCCCGGCTTCGTGCTGGCCGACAGCCACCGCCGTCTGCTGCATGGCTCCTGCCGACGGCCCCATTACGACGGCCCCGACGGCCTGGTGCGCGCCGACGCCTGGCTGGCCGAGCGCCGAGAAGCGCCCGAGGCCTGGCCCGCCTGGCTGCTGATGACCGGCGACCAGGTCTACGCCGACGACGTCGCCGGCCCGATGCTGGTGGCCATCCACGTGTTGATCCGCCGCCTGGGCCTGTTCGACGAGTCACTCGAAGGCGCCACCGTGGCCGACAGCCAGGCCCTCTACACGGACGCCGCCACCTACTACCGACGCGAGGCGCTGCTGCCGGATATCGAAAGCAGCGAGGACCTGCGCGAGCGCTTCTTCGGCGGCGTGCGCAAGCCGGTCTTCACCTCGGCCAATGCCCACAACCACCTGATGAGCTTCGCCGAGGTGATCGCCATGTACCTGCTGGTCTGGTCGCCGGTGCCCTGGCGGCTGGTCGGAATGGCAGAGCCGGCACTGGACGAAGCGCACGCGGCGCGCTTCGGCGAGGAGCGAGCGGTCATCGAGCGCTTCGCCGAGGAGCTGCCCGCTGCCGCCCGGGTGATGGCCCACCTGCCCTCGCTGATGATCTTCGACGACCACGACATCACCGACGACTGGAACCTCACCGCGGACTGGGAGCGCACCGCCTACGGGCACCCCTTCTCGCGGCGGATCATCGGCAACGCCCTGCTGGCCTACCTGCTCTGCCAGGGCTGGGGCAACGACCCGGACCGCCTGGCCGAGCCCCTGGCTGAGGCCGCCACGCTGCTGGAGTCGGCGGCCAATCGAGAGGGCTGGCTGCCCGCCGGGGAGCAGGACGCCGTCATCGAGAGGCTGCTGCGCTTCCAGGGTTGGGAGGTGGAGGTCGAGGGCGAACCGAAACTGGTGGTGCTGGATACCCGCACCCGACGCTGGCGCAGTGAACGCAGCCCGAAGCGCCCCTCCGGCCTGATGGACTGGGAGGCCCTCTCGGACCTGCAGCAGCAGATCCTCGGGGCCAGATCGGTGGTGATCGTCTCCCCCGCCCCGATGTTCGGCGTCAAGCTGATCGAGGCCATACAGCGGCTCTTCACCCTGGCCGGCAAGCCGCTGCTGGTCGACGCCGAGAACTGGATGGCCCACCGCGGTGCCGCCAGCGTGATGCTCAACATCTTCCGCCATTCCCGCACCCCGGGGCACTACGTGATCCTCTCCGGCGACGTGCACTACTCCTTCGCCTACGACGTTCACATCCGCCAGCGTCGCGAGGGGCCGAGGATCTGGCAGATCACCTCCAGCGGCATCAAGAACGCCTTCCCCGACACCTTGCTCGACTGGTTCGATCGTCTGAACCGTTGGCTCTATGCCCCACGCTCGCCACTCAACTGGTTCACCCAGCGCCGACGCATGATGATTGCGCCGCGCGACCCGGATCGCGCCAAGGCCGGCGAGCGGCTATGGAACGGCGCCGGCATCAGCCTGGTGGAGCTTGACGACCAGGGCCGGCCGAGCGACATCCGCCAGCTCGATGCCCGCGGCTTCGACGTCGTCTTTCCGCCGCGCGATCAGGAGCGCTGACGGCGTCGCCACAGGACGAGACCGCCGGCCACCACCAGCCAGGTCATGGCCGCCGCTGCGCTGTCGTCGAGCACGATGCCCAGGCCACCGGATACCGCCTCGGCCTGGGCCGCCGGCGGGGGCTTGGTGGCATCGAAGAGCCGGTAGACCACGAAGGCCCCGGCCAGGGCCGCGGGATGTCGCGCCGCCGACTGCCCCAGCACCGCCACCGGGAAGGCGACGATCTCGTCGAGCACGATGCGTCCGTCATCCTTGCCGCCCAGCGCCTCCGCGGCCAGGTGGCAGACCGGCACCGCCGCCACCAGCATCGCCGCCACCAGGGCAAGCTGAAGACGGAGAGACCGGCCCAGCAACCACCAGGCCAGCGGCAGACCCAGCAGCGACCCGACGGTACCCGAGGCCCAGGGCGAAAGCCCCGTGCCCAGGCCGGTGGCCAGCCACATCACGACGTTATCCATGTTCTCCGCTCCCTGAGCGACCGATACCGGCCGAAAAGCCGCCAAGATACCCGCCGGCCCGGCGGACGTCGACATTCGTCATCAGCCGACGCATCATTCAGGGATGACACTCGACACGACCCACCGCAACCAACAGATGACCCACTTCGACGGCCACGACGAGATCTGGCTGTTCGGCTACGGCTCGCTGATCTGGAAGGCCGATTTCCCCTTCCTCGAGCGACGCCCGGCATATATCCATGGCTGGGTGCGCCGCTTCTGGCAAGGCTCCCACGACCACCGCGGCACCCCCGAGGCACCGGGCCGCGTGGTCACGCTGGTGCGCCAGCCCGGTGCGACCTGCCATGGCATGGCCTACCGCATCACCCCCGAGGTGCTCGGCCCGCTCGATGTCCGCGAGAAGAACGGCTACCTGCGTGAGGTCACCCGACTGCACTTCGGCGACGATGCCTCGCCGACCAGCGCCGAGGGGCTGGTGTATCTTGCCACCGAGGACAATGCCGCCTTTCTCGGCGAGGCCCCGCTCGACGCCATCGCCGAGCAGGTCGCCATGGCCCACGGCCCCAGCGGCCCCAACCGCGATTACCTGGTCAACCTGGCCCAGGCGCTGCGCGAACTCGGCGTGGACGACCCCCACGTGTTCGCCCTGGCAGCGCGTCTGCCCCACCCGGCAGGCGCTCGCTGCCCCGACAAGAGCCCACCCACGGAGACGACCCTCCCATGAGCGTGACCCTCGACGACGTCCAGCAGGCCGCCGCACGACTCCAGGGGAACGTGGAGCGCACCGCCTGCCTGCACTCCACCACCCTCTCGCAGCTCACCGGCTGCGAGGTGTACATCAAGTTCGAGAACCACCAGTTCACCGCCTCCTTCAAGGAGCGCGGCGCCCTGAACCACCTGCTCTCGTTAAGCCCCGAGGAGCGCGCCCGAGGCGTGATCGCCATGTCGGCGGGCAACCACGCCCAGGCGGTGGCCTATCACGCCACTCGGCTGGGCATCCACGCCACTATCGTCATGCCTCGTCACACCCCCAATCTCAAGGTGCGCAACACCCGCAACTTCGGGGCTGAGGTGCACCTGGAGGGTAACGGTGTCGACGAAGCCGGGGCCTATGCCCGGCGCCTAGCCGAAGAGCGCCACCTGGTCTTCGTTCACCCTTACGACGATGAACGGATCATCGCCGGCCAGGGCACCATCGCCCCGGAGATGCTCGAGGAGGTTCCCGACCTCGACTGCCTGGTGATCCCCATCGGCGGCGGCGGGCTGATAAGCGGCAATGCCGTGGCAGCCAAGGCGCTGAAGCCCGATATCGAGATTATCGGCGTGCAGACCTGCCGCTTCCCGGCCATGCAGCAGGCACTGGCCAACGAGACGATCCACTGTGGCCTGGCAAGCCTGGCCGAAGGCATCGCCGTGAAACAGCCCGGCGCACTGACCCGGGAGATCGTGCGCGAACTGGTCAGCGACATCGTGCTGGTGGACGAGCCCGAGATCGAACGCGCCATCCTGATGCTGCTGGAAATCGAGAAGAGCGTCGCCGAAGGCGCCGGTGCCGCGGGCCTTGCCGCCCTGCTCACCGACCCCGCGCGCTATCGCGGCCGCAAGGTGGGACTGGTGCTGTGCGGCGGCAACATCGACATGCTGGCGCTCTCCTCGGTGATCCAGCGCGGCCTGGTACGTACCGGGCGCATCGTGCGGGTGCGGGTCGGCATCTCCGACGTTCCCGGCTCGCTCGCCGAGCTCACCCGCCTGCTCGCCGAGCAGCGCGCCAACGTCATCCAGATCGCCCACCAGCGCACCTTCACCGACCTCTCGCTGCGCGCCACCGAGGTCGAGGCCACTCTCGAGACCCTGGGCAGTGACCATACCCGCGAGGTGATCGCCGCACTGCGCGCCGAAGGCTACGACCCGGTACTCCCCGCCAACGAGGTTCACCCGGACGAGCGCTGGGCCACCGACCCTGAAGGGCATTGACTCACGCCCTGCTGGCCCGGCGAACGATGACCCGAGCGCCTGGCGAACGGTTGACGGCCGGCGTACCCTATGCGCATTCCAACATCGCAGCGGTTTCCATCGTCTCAACAAGGGAAAAGTGATGAGCAGCAAGATCAACGTGAAAGCCCCCCTGGTCATCCTGCACGGCGACGAGATGGCGCAGGTGGCCTTCGAGAGAATCCTCGACACCTTCGTGACCTCGCCGCTGGACATCGAGCTGGTGGAGGTCGACCTGACGGCGGAGAATCGCCTGGTCACCAACGGCCAGGCGGTGATCGATGCCATCGAGGCGCTCAAGCGCTATGGCGTGGGGGTAAAGAATGCAGGGATGACGGTCAACCGCACCCAGCTGGGTGAGCTGCTGTCCGCTCACCCCGAGCTCGACGGCACCACCCTGCATCCCTTGGCCACCAAGTCGCCCAACGGCGCCATCCGCAAGGGCATCGGCGGCAACATCACCCGCGAAGATATCCAGTTTCGCAACCTGCAGTTCATCAAGCCGGAATGGGTCGGCCGCGACATCGAGGTCGACACCATGGAGGTCGGCGGCAGCAAGGACAGCTTCAACGAGCTCTCCCGTGCTACCGGCATCGTCAAGCTGATGTTCGTCGGCGCCAGCGGCGATCCGATAGAGCTGCACCGCCGCGAGGTCAAGAAGGGCGACCCCTGGCTGCTCGCCACCAACGACATCGACGAGATCAAGGCCTGGGCACACCGCTTCTTCCAGCGCGCCATCGACGAGAAGCGCGACATCTACCTGGGCCTCAAGGACACCGTGATCGCCGGCTACGACGGCGTGATGCGTGCCGCCATTGAAGGCATCTATGAGAGCCACTACCGCACCCAGGTCGAGAAGCTGGGGCTCAGCTACCACTACGAGCTGATCGACGCCCAGGCGGCGCGCATCGTCGCCAACCCGCCGGAGCGGGCGCTGTGGGGCGTGCCGGATAACACCACCGGTCGCAAGCTCTACAAGCTGGTCGAACAGCTCAAGCAACACGGCATCCCCACCCGCAAGGCGCACGTCTCGCTGTCGCGGATGAGTGCCGGCGGCGGCGATCAGTACGGCAGCTACAACGCCCCCGCCGCGGAAGACGGCATCCTCAAGGTCATCGTCGATGGCGACGAGAAGCATGCCCGCCACGTCAAGCGAGGCGACCCCATCCTGCTGATGTCCAACGACCATGAGGCGATCAAGGACTGGATCACCCAGGTGTTCCGTGACGCGTCGCGCAAGGACAAGGAGGTCTACTTCGGTCTCAAGCGCGAATACATGAACTACGACGAGGTGTTCAGCACCGTGATCACCGACGTGCGCAAGGAACTCGCACAGGCCGACACCCCGCCGCCGTCGTTCATGATCATGCGGCCCTCCAGCCAGCTCATCAAGATGATCACCGATCCGCCGCGCAACGCCCTCTACCCGGCGCAGAACCTCGACGGTGACATCTTCTCGGATATCTCCGCGGCGCTCGGCGGCAGCCTGGCCACCGCCAGCTCGATCATCGAGAGCAAAAGCGGCACCATGCTCTTCGAGGCACCCCACGGCACCGCCCACGACCTCTACCTGAGGTACCTGGAGAGCGACGGCAAGGAGGCGCATTTCAACTCTTCGGCGCTGATCTTCGCCGTGGCCAATGCCCTGGAAACGCTCGGCGAGCGCGAGAGCAACGCGGCCCTGATCGATTACGCCACGCGCCTCAAGGCCGCGCTGATCGATACCGTGGCCGACGGCATCATCACCGGCGATCTCAAGGGCAAGACCACCGACCCCGCGGCGGAAACCATCGTCGACATGCAAGGCTTCCTCGACGCCGTGGCAAGCCGCCTGCAGGCTTGACGCCACGACAGCGGCCTCGCGCCTTGCCTGGCCGAGGCCGCCGAATGTGTATCACGAGACAGGCAAGGCTCAGCGCATGCTTCCGTTCTGCAACATCGTCATGAGCCTCCCGCCCAAGGTTGCTGAGTGATGCCCATGCCATCATGTCGGTCCGCCCCGTCGGTGTCAGGGGCTGCCGAGACTTGATCACGTTCGGTCACCACCCGGTCGCGCCCGCTCTCCTTGGCCCGGTAGAGCAGTTGATCAGCACGACTGTAGAGCCGATCGAAGCCCATCTCATCACCTACCTCGACCACTCCGATACTCACCGTCAGCCGGCGGTGGGCCGCCGGACCGGGTAACGGCATCGCTCGGGTCGCGCGCAGGATTCGTCCGGCCAGGGCCTCGGCCCCCGCCAGGTCGCTGTCGGGCATCAGGATCGCGAACTCTTCACCGCCCATTCGCGCCACCGTGTCGACCCGCCGTACATGCCGTTCCAGCGTGCGGGAAAAGGTCACCAGGACAGCGTCGCCAAGCGGGTGGCCGAAGTCATCGTTGATCCGCTTGAAGTGATCGAGGTCCAGCAGCATCAGGCTCAGAGGCGTACCGTGGCGTCGACGCCACTCGAACGCCTGCTCAGCGGTTTCCCGCAGCCAGCGGCGGTTGCTGAGGCTGGTCAGCTCGTCGGTCCGGCTCTGCAGGCGCATGGTCTCCCGCTGACGATGCAGACGAAGCAGCATCAGCATCACGGCGCCGACCGCCAGCAGGAGCATCAGGAGCAGCAAGGCCACGGCAAGGGTCAGCCGCCCCATCAACACGCGCTGTTCGGCCGAGGCCTGGTGGAGCTGTTCGTTCAGCTCGCTGTAGGCCCAGGCCAGGCCCTCCTCGATCTCCATGCCTAACGCCAGGATGGCCTCGCCGTCCGCCTCGTCGAGCCCCTCCTCGGGAACGCGATCGACAGCGGTCTCCAACGCAGGTAGCCGCGACTCCACATAGGAGAGCTCTTCGAACAGCTGTTCATAGCTGGCCGGCACGAGTTCGCTGCCGCGAAGCTGCCGCTTGACACTCTCGATACGGCGAGGAATCCGCCACAAGACGTCATGGACCTGTTCCAGATGCATCCGGTCCGAGTGGTCGATCATGCTGTCCAGTCCCATGCGCAGTGCTGCGGGGTCCTGCTGGGCCCTCACCACGTCGGTGACCAGCGCCGTGTAATCGGCCCCGACATGCTGACGTGCCTGAGAGACGTAGTAGCCGAAGGCCAGGGCACAGAGGGTGGCAATCAGGCTGAACACCACGACCAGGCGCATCCCCAGGCCACGGCTCGAGCCCGGTTTCATCGGGTACTGATCTCCTGGATCGACCAGATCCAGCGTGCCGTCGAAACACGGCCCTCCAGCGCGGCGGCGGCGTCCTCGGGCACGATCAGCATCAAGGGCCCCAGCATATCTTCACTGAGGGGCTCGCCATCGAACCGCGTGGCCAGCAGATAGCGTTTCTCCTGACGCTGGGCCGGTGTCAGGAAGCTGGTGTAGCCGTCGAGAGCGAGGAACCTGACGCGACGCGCCTCCTCGAGGCCCTGGGCGGCGAGGAAGTCGTTCAGCCAGACGCCCGCAAAGGTGCCCTCGAGGCCTTCCGGATGGTGCATGTCCACCTCATGAAGGCCCGGCTCCTCGATCTGTTCGAGGGTGAGTTCACGGGACTCGGTGCCCTCTGTCAGGGTCAGCACCGGTGAGGAAGCGTCGGCCAAGGCACTGCCGGCAACGGACAGCAGGAGAAACCAGCCAACCAGGAAGCTGGCGTAAAGAGGGAGGGCACTGATACGCATGGAAACTCCCCTATCGGGATAGACAAAATGGGGTGACAGCAATGTCAGGCGACTCGCCCGGCCAATAGCGCGAGACGCGTTTGGCGTGACCAACACGAATCGTCTTCACCAGTGTCCACTTTTTGCGACATTAGCACCACCAACGTAGCGCCAACCCGGCATTTTGGATACCTCAGGAGCACGCGACGTCTGGCAACAAGATTCAGGAGGGTACAGCCGCTTACGTTAGCGGCCCGGCTCGGCCTCTGGCCAAGCTGGCAGTAAATCCCCCGCTTGCTAAGGTGAAGGCGTGGGCAAGCATCCCGCTCACCGCCGCCTCGTGCCCCATTCGGGACGACGGGCCCTTACTCAGCCCCTCCTCCTGCACAACAAGAAAGGACTAACAACATGACGACAGCATTTGATACCCGACACGCCCGACAAGCGCTAGCCGCCGGCCTGGTCATCGGCGGCCTACTGATGACGCCCACCCTGTTCGCCCAGCAGGCCATCCTCGAGGGCGAGCGTTTTCATCCCCAGGAGAGCGCTCGTGGCATGGTCGCCACTAGCCATTTTCTTGCCTCGGAGGTGGCTCGAGACGTGCTCGCCGATGGCGGCAATGCGGTGGATGCCGCCGTGGTGGCCGGTTTCGCCCTGGCGGTGACCCAGCCGCGCTCGGGCAATATCGGCGGCGGCGGCTTCATGCTGATCTCCGATGAGAACAGCGGCGACGTCATCGCCATCGACTACCGCGAGACCGCGCCTGCCGCCGCCTTCGAGACCATGTTCCAGGACGAGAGCGGCGATGCCGTGCCCCAGCGCTCCCGCTTTACCCATCTCGCCGCGGGCGTACCGGGTACCGTCGCCGGCTTGGCCCTGGCGCTGGAGCAATACGGCACCATGAGCCTGGCCGACGCCCTGGCGCCCGCCATTCGCCTGGCCGAAGACGGCTTCGCGGTGCCTGCGCGCTTCGTCCAGGGCCTGCGGGACACCCGAGAGCGTTTCGAGGCCTGGGATGCCAGCATGGCCAAGTTCTTCAAGGAGGATGGCAGTGCCTATGAGGTGGGCGAGGTCTACCGCCAGCCGGATCTCGCCGCCACCCTCAAACGTATCGCCGCGCTGGGGGCGCGCGAGTTCTACGAAGGCGAGACGGCGGAGATGATCGTTGCCGAAATGCAGCGTCACGACGGCCTGATCAGCATGGAGGACATGGCGAACTATGAACCGGCGATCCGCGAACCGAGTCACGGCACCTACCGGGGCCACGATATCTATGCGATGAGTCCGCCCTCTTCCGGCGGCGTGCATATCGTGCAGATGCTCAACATCCTCGAGGAGTATCCCATCAGTGAACTGGGCTTCGGCTCCGCGGAAAGCATGCATCTGATGGCCGAGGCGATGAAGCGTGCCTACGCCGACCGCTCGGAGTTCCTCGGCGATACCGATTTTGTCGACGTCCCCCTCGATGGCCTCACATCCAAGGCGTATGCCGCGGAGCTGCGCGGCCAGATCGGTGACCAGGCCACGCCCAGCAGCGAGATTGCGCCCGGCAACCCCTTTGACTATGAGTCCAACGAGACCACCCACTTCTCCATCGCCGACGGAAACGGCCTGGCGGTCTCCAACACCTACACCATCAACTTCAGCTATGGCTCCGGCATCGTGGTCGACGGCGCCGGCTTCCTGCTCAACAACGAGATGGATGACTTTTCCGCCAAGCCCGGGGTGCCCAACGCCTATGGCTTGATCGGGGGTGAAGCCAACAAGGTCGAACCCGGCAAGCGCATGCTCTCGTCAATGACCCCCACCATCGTCAAGCGTGACGGCAAGAATTTCCTTATCACCGGCAGCCCCGGCGGCTCGCGCATCATCACCACCACCCTGCAGGTGCTGATGAATGTCATCGACCACGACATGAACATCCAGTCCGCGGTCAGCGCGCCCCGCATGCACCATCAGTGGTTGCCCGACGAGATTCGCGTCGAGGCCGGCTTCAGCCCCGATACGCTCGAGTTGCTCGAGGAGCGCGGCCATACCATCAACCTCCAATCTGCCATGGGGGCCGCCCAGTCGATCACGATCCGGGACGGCATGTTCTACGGCGGCGCCGACCCGCGCCGCTCGACCTCCTCCGCCATGGGCTTGTAAGCCCTCATGCCCGTGCCTGGTTCGCCAGGCACGGGCACGCTCAGAGCTTGACGGTGGGATCGGCAAAGCCCTGCGGCACATAGAGGTTGTGCGTCCCGAGGTTCTTGACGTCGGTCTCGCCGCACAGGGCCATGGTCGTATCCAGCTCCTTGTGGATGATCTCCAGGGCCTTTGTCACGCCTGCCTCTCCGGCGGCACCCAGGCCGTAGGTGAAGGCGCGGCCGATATAGGTGCCCTTGGCTCCCAGCGCCAGCGCCTTCAGCGCATCCTGGCCGGAGCGAATGCCCGAATCGAAGTGGACCTCCACCTGGTCGCCCACCGCCTCGATGATCGATGGCAGCATGCGGATGGAGCTGACGGCCCCGTCCAGCTGGCGCCCGCCGTGGTTGGAGACGATGATCGCATCGACCCCGACCTCCACCGCGCGCCGCGCATCCTCCGGCGTCATGATGCCCTTGACGATCAGCTTTCCGCCCCACCATTTCTTGAACTGGGCGATACGCTCCCAATTCAGCGACACATCAAACGCTTCCGCCGTCCAGGTGGAGAGCGACGACGGGTCCGTCACCCCTTGGGCATGGCCGACGATATTGCCGAAGGAGCGGCGCTTGGTGCCCAGCATCTCCAGCCCCCAGGGGATCTTGGTGGCCATGTTGGCGATCGAGCGGGCGGTCAGCTTGGGCGGCGCCGATAGCCCATTCTTGATGTCCTTGTGGCGTTGGCCCAGCACCTGCAGATCGACCGTGACGACAACCGCGGAACACTGGGCGGCCTTGGCCCGCTCGAACAGGCGACGCATGAAGTCGTCGTCCTTGAGGGTGTAGACCTGAAACCAGAACGGCTTGGTGGTGTGCTCGGCCACATCCTCGATCGAGCAGATCGACATGGTCGAGAGCGTGAACGGCACACCGAACGCCTCGGCCGCCCGCGCCGCCTTGATCTCACCGTCAGCCGACTGCATGCCCGTCAGCCCCACCGGTGCCAGCGCCACCGGCATGGCCACCTCCTCGCCGATCATCTGGCTGCGCGTGGTGCGTCCGGCCATGTCGACGGCCACCCGCTGCTTGAGATGGATGTGCTGGAAGTCGCTGCTGTTTTCGCGAAACGTCTGCTCCGTCCAGCTGCCGGATTCGGCGTAGTCGTAGAACATCTTCGGGGTGCGACGCACATAGTGACGTCGCAGATCTTCAATATTGGTATAGACAGGCATGTGCTCTCCTGAACAAAGGGGATTCCCGTCGCGGTCGATTCGCCACGGGTGCCGACGAGTTCCGATCTGACGAGCGCCCCTGCAGGCCCGCCGGCGCGGCGTGTGTCCAAGACACGAGTCGGATCACTGTAGCACCTGCGGCGCATTCCGCCGCGAGAAGCCGCCGAGCCACCACCCTCCGCGCGTTGATCTGTCAGAATGGACGACATTTGCAGGGGCGTAGCCGGCCCATGGCCATGGACATATACCACACGGGCGCTCAACGGGAGGCACAGCTGGCAAACGCTTCCCGGCACAGTGCTGAGAGACGAAACGGGCGGCTCACAAGAGCCGCCCGTAGCGTGTGCCGTCATCCGGATCGGTCAGGCCGCGTCGCGCTGCTCGAACCAGTCCTGGGTGCCGCCTTCATAGTCGTATACCTGAGTGAAGCCGGCTTCCTCGAGCTTCCTGGCCGCCTTGGGAGAGGCGTCGCAATCGAAATTGGCGCAGTAGACCACGACCTTGCGATCCTTGCTGCCGACGACGTCAACCACCTTGTCGACGAAGTGCTCATCCTTTACCGGAATGTTGATCGACGTACGGATGTGCTGCTCGTTGAAGGCCTCCCGTGGCAACACATTGATGAGCACGAAATCTTCATGCTCGGTCTCGTTCATGATCTTGAGCTCGTCGCGGGTGATCGCTTTCATATCCACCTCCTCTGCGGTAGCGGATTCAGCATTCACATCTTCTCTCTACCCCTCAAGATAGAAGCCAACTCTTTATTTTACAAGGATTTTTTGTTCCGGGAAGACATCGACCCAGGCTTCTGCATCGCACCCCGGGCGGAGACAGCCGCCATCCTTGAGGGATGGCCTCGGGTGCCCGGCATCCCCCGGGCCCGCTAGCGGCGCAGCTCGCGAAATGCCTTGACCACATGGCCGGCCAGCTCCTCGCTGGCTTCTCCCGCGCCACTCCGGTGCACCAGAACGACATGATAGTCACCGAGCGCCGGCAGCCCGACCTCGCGCGAGAGTTGGCGCAGCGGCGGCCTCACCAGGCCCAGGGGAAAGGGCGCCACGGCGAGGTCGGCGAGTATGGCAGCCTGCTGGCCAGCACAGTGCTCGCTGGTGTAGGCGATGCGGTAGGCTCGGCCGACATCATCGAGGCCGGCCAGCGCCCTGTCACGCCAGGGACAGCCCTGCCCCGCCAGGGCCACCGGCAGCGGGGAGCGCCAGGCCGCCACGCCACCTTCGCGACCGGCCCAAACCAGTGGCTCGGTATGCACGATCTCGCCCTGCGACGCCACCTGGCCGGCGGTACCGGCGGTCATCAGGATCAGGTCGAGTTCGCCAGCCTCCAGCCGGCGCTGCATGGCCACGCTGCCGCCGACAACGACATCGACCTGCACCGCCGGATGGGTGCGCGCAAACTGCGCCAGCACCCCGGGCAGGATGCGTGAGCCCAGGTCGTCAGGGGTACCGAAGCGCACCGTGCCCTCTACCGGCGGAGAGAGGAAACGCGTCACGGCCTCCTCGTTGAGTTTGAGCAGACGCCGCGCATAGCCCAGCAACACCTCGCCTTCCGGAGTCAGCCTCACCTGGCGCGCCTCGCGCACGAACAGCCTCTGCTCCACGGTGTCTTCCAGCCGCTTGATCTGCATGCTCAATGCCGAAGGAGTGCGGGACACCTGTTGCGCGGCACGGGTGAAGCTGCCGCTTTCGGCAATCGCCACGAAGGTACGCAGCACCTCGGTATCCAGCAGTGGCAGCGGTCCGGCATGGGCCGTCGAGGAAGAGCGCGACATGGCAACACCTTTCAGAATTTCTTAATGGTAAATGTAATTCTTTTCGTTGGATTCAACGAATATCATGCACCATGCTGTTCATGAGGTCACGACAACATCCTCGTACCTCGAACCATGGATCGCCTTAATCGGCGACCGACCAGAGGAGGCATCGTCATGCGTCAACTCGACCCGACTCGCAAGCTCGACACCGCCGCAGAGCGCCCCGATCACACTGCCATGCCGAGGTTCTGCATGCCCGCCATGCCGCCACTCGGGCTGGTGGCGTCCATCGAGAACCGGCTGCGAGCCTGGCGGCAAGGCAACCACCAGCGTACCCATTGAGGCAAGCGGGTCACCGCCGGTATTCACCACCGGCCTATCTGGGTAGCCACCCAACGCCCCGGCGCCAGGATGCCGACAAAGGCACCAAGCGAGCCCCCTGACACAACCTGTGCCTGGGGGCAGTCGCTGACGCGAACCTGGCTGGAAGGGATTGAGGAGGTCATGCACGATTCGGCCCTGACGCCGGGGGCGTCACCCTGATTCATCGCGCTTCAATAGGGACGTTGAGGTCGCGACTCGCTCGCCCTCGCCCCATGGGCATCGCGAACGGGAGGGCATCACGAACGGTAGGGGCGCCTCGACAGGGTATCGCTCACGTTGCTGAAGACGCATTCAGGATGTTTTCAAGACGCGCGATCTCGATGCGGGCGTTGACGAGTTCGCTGACGTCATACTGCACGCCGAGGTAGTAGATCAGCTTTCCCGAATCATCCCACAGCGGCTGGATCGACAGCCGGTTGTGAAACAACGTGCCGTCCTTGCGGTAGTTGCGCAGCGTCACCTCCACCGGCTCGTGCACCCGCAGGGCCTCGCGAATCTCATCGAGCGCCGGCTGGTCGCGATCCTCGCCCTGCAGGAAGCGGCAATTGCGCCCGAGGATCTCTTCCTGGCTGTAGCCCGTCAGTTGCTCGAAGATACTGTTGGCATAGACGATGGGAGAGTCCGGCTGGTCCGGGTCGGAGAGGGTCACACCGTTCACGCAGGTATCCAGGATCTGCGTCAGCACATGCGGGATGATGCCGGTGTCTTTGTCGGGAATGAATAGCATGATGTCTCCAACCAAGGGCGCTGGGTAAACGAATTAGTCCTTCGGCTTCTGGCCGAGTTCCCGCTCGGCCAGGAGGCGCAGGTCGCGCACGACCCGCTCCGTGCCGTCCTTGACCGCCAGGCGAATGAGCTTTTCGAACGGGCGCATGGCAAAGTTCAGCTTCGCCAGTTCGAAGCTGAAGGTCAGTCGCGTATGGCCCTGCTGCGGTTCGAAGAAATAGTTGATCTCGAACGGATCTTTGATGCCCTTGAAACAGACACGGCGCTGAGGTTCGAGCGCGATGACCTTGAAATCGGCCTCGGAGCGGCGCCCCTGATCGATTCGCACCTGCCGGGCCTTCCAGCCGACGGCCAGTGGCCCGCTGCTCAGGGGCGTCAGTTGCTGGACCTCGGGCGACCAGCGCGGATAGTTGCGGACAAAATCGGTCACAACGAAGCCGAACACAGCAGGCACCGGGCAGCGAATCAGAGTACTGGACTGGGACTTAACCATCGATCAAGCGATTCCCATGAAGACGGGTGACGGGAGTTCGCAACGCGGGGGCATAGGCGTAAGAGACACGTCATCGAGCCTGGCTGCCAACACGACCAGGCTTGACGATAGCAGCATTTTCCCGGTGAAGCTCCATGGATCATTTGCCCGAGCCCATGCCGGTTCACTCCGTCAGGTGCCTGCACGGAGGACGGGGCTGCGCTCGCCCTCCCCATCCCGGTCACTCACCTGGCATAAAGCGAGGCACACGATGAGTTCCCTCCCGCACCCCCTGGGCGGCGGATTCGACATCGCCGCATCAACGGACCTGGATACGACTGTCTCGCGGCGTGCATGAATGCCGCGCAGGACTCAAGCGCGTCGTTGACGCAGCGGGACAGTGGCTGGTGCCATCAAGGTGGGGTACCTTGAAAGCACCGCCATGCTGCCCCCTATAGAGGAAACTTCGATGATCATTCGTCACGCCAACGAGCGCGGCTATGCCGATCACGGCTGGCTGAAGTCTCGTCACACCTTTTCGTTTGCCGACTACTTCGACCCGGACCACATGGGCTTTCGCAAGCTGCGGGTGATCAACGAGGATCGCGTTCAGGGCGGCCAAGGCTTCGGCACCCACCCCCACCGTGACATGGAGATCCTCTCCTACGTGCTGGAAGGCGAGATGGCCCACCGCGACAGCATGGGCAACGGCGCGATCATGCGCCCTGGCGATGTGCAACGCATGTCGGCCGGCACCGGCGTGCGGCACAGCGAGTTCAACAACGACCCCGACCGTGAGTTGCACTTCCTGCAGATCTGGATCGAGCCGAAAGAGCGGGGTATCCCCCCCGACTACGAGCAGAAGGCCTTTCCCGCCGAGCAGCGCCAGGGGCAGTGGCGGCTGGTGGTGTCACAGGAGGGGCGCGACGGCTCGGTGAGCGTGAACCAGGACGTCAACCTCTACGCCGGGCTGTTCGATGCCGGAGAGCGAGCGCCAACGCCTGCGGTGCGCCACGCCTGGCTGCACGTGGTACGTGGCGAGGCGGAGATCAACGGTCGGCGACTCTCGGCCGGCGATGCCGCTGCCTTCCAGCCAGGAGAGACCATCGAGGCGGTGGGCGTAAAGGACGCGGAGATCCTGCTCTTCGACCTGGCCTGACCGGTATTCGGCGTGACAATGGGGGCGGTAAATGCCCGGCTTTTTATATGGTTCGCTGGTTATCGGTCTGTCACATAACCGGTGGCGATGATCCGTCTACTGCCTAAACTCGAGCCTCCCGCCCCGCCAGCAACTTCAGAATCAACAACGCAAACTGCCTGCCAGTCTCCTCATCCTCCAATAGCGGCATGCTGAGCTTCTCGTGGTCACTCATGGCGTCGAGCACGGCGTCGGTGACTCGCTTGGGAAAGAGGCCGTGCATGACCTGACCTTCACTGTGGTTGCGGACCTGGGTCATCACCGCCTCGTCGCGTTCGATACGGTCGGCGATGCCGTTGGCGAAGTGCAGCTTGTCCTCATCGCTGACTTCGGCGCCGTAGAGATCATTGAGCTTGTCGATGATCTCGGCCAGGCGCTGCTTTTCGGGGTCATAGGGCTTGCCCGAACCCACCTCGGTGATCGGCTTGAGCCCGTAGTCGCCGCTCTCCTGCTCGAGCTGCAGGCGCTGCTCGGCCCGCTTGGTGAGGCGGTAGTGGGTCAGCGCCAGTTCGCTGACGTCGATGGGCTCCTCTTCCTGCAGGCGGTCCGTGCGCAGCAGCGGGTGGAGATGGCGCGCGAACACGCAGAGTTGCTCGAGTTCCACGTCATCGAAGCTGACGATCTGCGACAGGAACTCGTAGGCGCGCACGAAGCTCTGCAGGTTCTTGCGGAACAGGTCGAGCTCGTCGCGGGTCTTGCCGGCATCTTCCAGCTCCTGGTCGGCGCGTTTCAGGCCCTTGTCGTCGCCCTGCTGCTCGGCGCAGCGGCGTTCCTCCTTCCAGACCTGCAGCTGCTCGAGGATCGCCCGGTAGCGGTGCCGGAAGCGATCCTGGGCGGGACGACAGTAGTAGCTGAGGCTGGCAGACGGCGCCTTGGGATCGAAGAAGGCCTTGGCGAAGCCCTCGACCTCCTCGCGGTAGTAGATCCCGCTGGCGTCGAGGCTGCGCTGCAGGTCGAAGACCACCTGGGGGTCGGAGACGTCGGCCAGCTCGGCCTTGCGGTAGTAGGGCGCGAAGGCCTCGAGGATCTCCTGGGGATCGTTGAAGAAGTCGAGGATGAAGGTCTGCTTGCCGGGGAAGGTGCGGTTGAGCCGCGATAGGGTTTGCACGCAGTCCACGCCCTGCAGCTTCTTGTCCACGTACATGGCACACAGCTTGGGCTGGTCGAAGCCGGTCTGGAACTTGTTGGCGGCGATCATCACGTTGAAGTCGCCGGTATCGAAGGCGTCGGCCAGGTCCCGCCCCTTGAGGCCGGGGTTGAGGATCGTGCTGGTCTCGGACACCTCCTCGGGGATCTCCTCGTCGGGCGGCACCGTGCCGGAGAAGGCCACCAGCGGGTGAACGTCGTCATAGCCCTGCCGGGCGATGTAGGCCTTCATGGCCAACTGGTAGCGCACCGCCTCCTGGCGGCTGGCGGTGACCACCATGGCCTTGGCCTGGCCGTCGAGCAGGTGGCGCACGTTGGCGCGGAAGTGCTCGACGATCACCTCGACCTTCTGGTTGATGTTGTAGGGGTGCAGCCGCACCCAGCGCGCCAGGGTCCGGGAGGCCTTCTTGGACTCGACCTCCTCGTCGTCCCCCTCGGGATGGGCCAGCTTCCAGGCGGTGCTGTAGGTGACGTAGTTCTGCAGCACGTCGAGGATGAACCCCTCCTCGATGGCCTGGCGCATGGAGTAGAGATGGAACGGCTCGGGCAGGTTGTCGGCACTGGCCGGCAGCGAGGGATCCGGCGGCCGGCCGAACAGCTCCAGGGTCTTGGCCTTGGGCGTGGCGGTGAAGGCGTAGTAGCTGATCCGCTCGCTGGGCCGCCTGGCGGCCACAGCGGCATCCATCAGGGCCTCGGCGCTCACTTCAAGCTCGCCGTTGCCCTCGCGCCCTTCCAGCTCGCCGCTGCCCTCGCTTGCGTCATCTTTCCCCTGAACTTCTCCCGCAGCGGCCAGCAGGGCCTTGAGCTTGCTGGCCGAGCTGCCCGTCTGCGAGGAGTGGGCCTCGTCGGCGATCACCGCATAGCTTCCCTCGGCCAGGGCCGGACGCCTGTCGAGGGCGTCGAACAGCGCCGGGAAGGTCTGGATGGTGACGATGATGATGCGGGTGTTGGTGGCCAGCGCCTCGGCGAGCTGCTCCGACTTGCTCAGGTTGCCGACATCGCGGGTGATGGGCTTCACCACGCCATGGGCATGCTCGAACTGATAGATGGTGTCCTGCAGCTGGCTGTCGAGCACGGTGCGGTCGGTGACCACGATCACCGAGTTGAAGCGCTTGTGGCCGGCGTCGTCGTAGAGGTTGGCCAGCTGGTGGGCCGCCCAGGCGATGGAGTTGGACTTGCCCGAACCGGCGCTGTGCTGCACCAGGTAACGACGTCCCGGGCCCTCGTCGCGCGTCGCTTCGATCAGCCGGTTGACCACCTCCCACTGATGATAGCGCGGGAAGATCAACGTCTCCCTGGTCTGGCGCCGGCCGTGGAAGTCCTCATAGGGTTTCTTCTCCAGGTGCAGGAAGCGGCCCAGGACCTTCAACCAGGCGTTGGGGGCGAAGACCTCCTCCCACAGGTAGGCGGTGGCGTAGCGGTTCTCGTCCGCTGCGGGCGGGTTGCCGGCACCGCCCTCCTCAGTGCCGCGGTTGAAGGGCAGGAAGAAGGTCGCCTCCCCGGCCAGCTTGGTGGTCATGGCCACCTGCTCCTGGCTGACGGCGAAGTGGACCAGGGCGCCGCGCTTGAAGGTCAGCAGCGGCTCGGGCTTGCGGGTGACGGGATCCTTGATCGGCCGGTCACGGCGATACTGGCGCTTGGCATTCTCCACCGACTGCTTGAACTCGCTCTTGAGCTCCAGGGTGGCGGTGGGTAGGCCATTGACGAACAGCACCAGGTCGAGGCGCGGGTTGTAGCTCTGCTGGCCGGTGCTCGTCTCGCGCGCGTGGGGCGAGTAGGCCACTTCCGGGACGACCCGCAGGCGGTTGGCGCGGGAGCGGGCCAGGGCATCGGGGTTCATGCCGTGGTCGGGCGGAAAGCTGCACAGGTCGAACGACACGCCAGGCACCTTGAGGCCATGGCGCAACACCTCCAGAGTGCCCGCCTTGTCCAGCTCGCGCACCAGCTTCTGCACGAACACCGTCTCGGGTGCCTGGGGATTGGCCTTGCAGAACTTGGCCCAGCGCTCGGGCTGGGCCTCCTGCACATAGGCGAGCAGATCCTCGGTGTACAGCGCATTGCCGCGGTCATAGCCGCTGGCCGGCCCGGTCTTCCAGCCGCCGGCCACCATGGCGTCGATGATGTCCTGCTGGAACGGCGCTTCCCTGCTGTCCGCCATATCATCCCCTGCGCTTGGCGTGGCTTTTGAACAGACTAGCGCTTCGGGGATACAAGGAGAAGGCGACTTAGGCCGAGGCGCCCCCGCCGGTTTACATTGAGCGACGAAAGTGGCCGCAGAAGCTGATTTCACGGTTATGTCTAAACCGTGCCCTCTCCACCGGCAGCAAGAGCCTCAAAAGAGCGCCTTATGAGACAGGCTCGATCATCGCCGGATCATCCTCCACCGGCTTGTTGACACGGGTGCTCACCGGCCAGTGGGTCAGCTGGTCGTGCGGGAGATGATGGACCCGCTGGCGGATCGTCTCGCGGTCGGTCAGCTCGGGATCGAGCCAGGGCTCAAGGCTCTGCTGATCCAGGATCAGCGGCATGCGCGAGTGGATCGCCTGGGCGACGCCGCGGGCAGGCTCGGTGAGGATCGCGCAGCCGGGCTTGCCGTCCGGGCGCTCCATCCAGATCCCGGCGAACCAGAGTGGCTCGTCGTCACTGCGGGTCAGGTAGTGGGGCTGCTTGCGACCGTCCACGGTTAGCCACTCGTACCAGCCGTCTGCCGGCACCAGGCAGCGGTGATGGGCAAAGGCGCCGCGAAAATAGGGAGAAGTGGCGACCTTCTCGACGGTGGCGTTGATGGGCTGTGGGGCCTTGTCGTCGGCCCAGTGGGGCCGATAGCCCCACCACAGCGCATCGAGGGCCAGTTGGGCGCTGTCATCATGCCGGCGCACCGCGGTGATCCAGGTGCCCGGCGCGACGTTGTAGCGTGGTAGCAACTCACCCTCGGCCAGCGGTAGCTTGAGAGAGCGTGCCAGGCTGGGGAAGTCGCTATACAGGGCAAAGCGGCCGCACATGAACAAGCTCCGTCAGTTCGGTTGGCTGTAAAAACCTCCCGGCACAACAAGTCTGCAAATATGGGGTTGGTCACCCATGATGATCATTGGCTCCTTCGGGACCCTTGGTGTCCTCAGGGTAACGAGGGGCATCCTCACCGATGAAGACAGGCTTTCCGTCCTGCCAGAACACGGCATACTGACCGAGGCGCCGCTTGCGCTCCAATGTTTCAGCCACGGCAGCACGAAGGCTATCGAGCATTTCCTGCGTATCCGGTGGAAGTTGGGTCATACAGCCTCCGTTTGAGCGGCCTCGATGGATGCCGTTGAGCCTGCCGGCGGCTGCCAGCCGCTCACGTCGATCTTGCCAGTGACGGCAGCAGAGATCAGGGCGGATCGCCGCTCTTTCAGCAGCTCCATATTTCGGTTTGCTTCATCAATGAGTTGATCAAAAATACAAGATTCATGATCTATGTAGTCTGCGATGCTAACCTGCTCACCAACCGGGGGTTGAAAGAGCCAGAATTCCATCGCATCTGCAATGTTAAACTGCTTCTGAGCCGCCCCGTACTGGACTATTTCTACCTGATGACGAATCAGACGACTGTTCATTGCGGAACAAAGCCACCGAGAGTCGTAGTCACCTTTCTTGATAAGCATGACGGAGGCACAATTTCCACCTTCACACTCTGGTGGAACCACAGCTGTTACGCCCGGATACCCCACGCGCATCGTCACAACATCACCGGCTTCCAGCATAGTTTTTCTGTTACGGCGGCTATCCTCTAGCGAGATTTTTCGGGCTTTATCAACCACAATATAACCTTCTCTCACCTCCCCCCCATAAATGAATGGAAGTCCCTCTTCCGCAAGGTAATTACTGGGATTGACGACAATGCCAACTGTGATGAATGGCGTTACATTTTTCAGCCGCTTCCTCACCCAATGCGCCGGCACTTCCCCCAGCCACTCCACCCCGGAGTCTTTCATCGGCACTTCGGGGTCGAGGCCCTTGGTCACGGCATGGGAAAGCACCGCCTGGCGCTTCTCCTTCAGCAGCTTGATCAGACGCTGCTGCTGCTCCACCAAGGCGTCGATGCGAGCGGTTTCGTGGTCAAGGAAGGCCTGAATTTCTTCTTGTTCCTTATAAGGGGGCCAGGCGATAGAGAAGTTTCGGACAAAGTCATCCGGCACGCGCTTCTGACCACCGGCGCCGTACATCGATGACTCACCGAGGACCCGAAAAGGCTCGGACGAGACGACCCGATATAAATAGTTACTCGTGGTTAGCCTGGCCTTGGGCCGCATCACGATGAGCTCTGTCGTGCCAAATCCAACACGATTCTCGAGGCCACGCATGACGGCCCCTTTCCCATTTTCAAAGCAAGGTGTGATCTTCGCTATGGTGACATCGCCCTCCCGAACAAAGGTATACCCAGCCAAAACCTCACCTATTGGCCGCGTCTGATCAAGTGACAGCGACCCATCTTCCCCCACAGCTTCCATGGGGATGAAGCTCACAGAGCTCTCCGCAGGCAGTGACCGCACCTCAGATTTGGACGGGTTGAGTTCAGCAACGTACCTCAGACGTTTCACCTCCCAATGCGCCGGCACCTCCCCCAGCCACTCGACGCCGGAGTCCTTGTATTCGGGATATTGCGGAAATTTACTCGGGCTATCCCTGCCCTCGCCCTTCGGGCCAGTCGCTTCGCGCCTGTTCAAATTTGATCCCGTCAAATTTGTCATGCCGACAGCTCCTCGATCATCTGCTTGATCCGGTCGGTGCAGGCCTTGAGGTCGGCGTCGATCTCCTCCAGCGGGCGCGGCGGGGTGAACTGGTAAAAGTGCCGGTTGAAGGGGATCTCGAAGCCGACGATGCCGATGCGGCCGTCCAGCGGGTCGCGCTTCTCCTCGTCGATCCATGCATCGGGGACGTGGGGCTTCACCTCGCGCTCGAAGTAGTCGAACACCGACTCATCCAGCGGCACATTCTCGTTATCGCGCAGGCCGGTGTCCGCCTCGGGGTTGCCGTTCTTGTCGAGGCAGATGTCCGCCTCCGGGTCGCGCTCGGAAAGTGCATTGAGGATCGCCTTCTGCACCGGGGCGCCGACCTTGAGGCCCGCCGCCTTGAGCGCGGCCTTCAGCGCCCTGGTGAAGGCGTCTCGGTTGGTGAAGCGCTGCTCCGGGTCCAGGGTGGCGCAGGCGGCCATGATCGCCTCGCGCTCGCCCTCCGCGAGCTTCTGGAGCGGCTTCTCGTCATCGAGCCGGGCCAGGCGCTCGGGGCTGGCCTGGAAATTGAGGCGCAGCGGGCGCTCCACGGTGATGCGCCGGTAGCCGAAGGCCTCCACCGGGAAGACCTTGCTCTCCTCGCTCTCCTGATAGGCGCCGTAGAGTCGCACGATCTCCTCGATGTCGCGGTCGGCGACGAACTGGCGCTTGCTGCCCAGCGACTTGCGCATCTTCGAGGCCCGGCCGGTGGCGTCGATCAGCTGCACCTGGCCGCGGCGCTCGGCGGGCTTGTGGTTGGAGAGGATCCACACATAGGTGGCGATGCCGGTGTTGTAGAACAGATCCGTGGGCAGGCCGACGATGGCCTCCACCAGGTCGTGCTGCAGCAGGTAGCGGCGGATCTCGGATTCCCCGCTGCCGGCGCCGCCGGTGAACAGCGGCGAGCCGTTGAGGATGATGCCGATGCGCGAGCCGCCCTCCTGGCGGGGGCGCATCTTGCTGACCAGGTGCATCAGGAACAGCAGCGAGCCGTCGGAGACCCGCGGCAGGCCGGGGCCGAAACGACCGTCATAGCCCTTGTGCTTGTGCTCGTCGGTGACCTGCTTCTGGACCTTCTTCCACTCCACGCCGAAGGGTGGATTGGCGAGCATGAAGTCGAAGCGCTGACCGGCCAGCTGGTCGTCGGAGAGGGTGTTGCCGAGCTTGATACGCTCCACCGCCTGGCCCTTGATCAGCATGTCGGCCTTGCAGATGGCATAGGACTCGGGGTTGAGCTCCTGGCCGTGCAGCGAGACGCTCATGCCGCCGCTGACCTGCTGCAGATATTCGTCGCTCTCGGAGAGGAAGCCGCCGGTCCCCGCCGTGGGGTCGTAGACGGTGACGATGCCGCCACTGGTGAGCTTGTCGTCCTGGCCGGTGAGCACCAGCGAGGTGGTCAGGTGGACGATGTCGCGCGGCGTGAAGTGCTCCCCCGCCGTCTCGTTGGAGCTCTCGGCGAACTTGCGGATCAGCTCCTCGAAGATGGCGCCCATGCCGTAGTTGCTGACCCGCGCCGGGCTCAGGTCGATGGCGACGAAGCGCTGCACCACCTGGTAGAGCAGGTTGTTGGCGTTGAGCTGCTGGACGAAGCTCTCGAACTCGAAATGCTCGAAGATCTCCCGGGCGTCCTGGCTGAAGGCCTGGACGTAGCTCATCAGGTCGTCGGCGGTCTGGGTGTCGGAGAGCGTGGCCAGCGACAGCCGCGAGGCATTGAAGAACGGCTGCTCGGCAGAGCGCAGCAGCAGCTTCTCGCGCACCGCCTCGGGCTTGGCCTGGTGGGTCTGCGCGGCGGACAGCACCTCGGACTTGGTGGGCTCCAGCACGCACTCCAGGCGCCTCAGCAGGGTGAAGGGCAGGATGATGCGGCCATACTGGGACTGCTTGAAATCGCCGCGCAGCAGGTCGGCGACCGACCAGATGAAGGCGGCTGTCTGGGAGTGACTCTCCGTGTTCACGATGCGTCCCCGCGTTCTGGGTGCTGATGAAAATAAAGTCTAATTAGGTATGATACACGGGGCTCCATTCGGCCCCGGTAAGGCAAGCTGTCACTGAAAGAGATCAGCGATTAAGGCTTTCGACTTCCTCGCCTCCTTCCGCCACGATCGCAGCATGCTCAAATAAGCGCCGGGTCGCCTTATCCGTGAAGTTAACCGGCAGCAGGTCACAGGCTACCACCATGCGATCAGCGTCAGTCATGATATCGATCTCGATACGCTGCCCTGCTTCGAGGTGCTCCTGCAGCAAGGCATTGATCCTAATATTGGTCGCCTGGCTTAGCCCCGGGTTGGCGTAGTGGGCGAAGCGCCGCCGTAACCTGACCGTTTCGCCGATATAGTGGCGGCTTTGCCCTGCCCCCTGCAGGCGAAACCGGTAGAGCCCTGCGATGTCCGGCACCGCCGGAAAAGCGAGCTTTCTGCTATCATCCAGCATCAGCCGTCCCAGCACGCGCCATGTCATGCCCACAGAAAGCTCCAGCGGGTTAATGCCGCCCGCTTTCGGCAGAGTGCTGACATCAAAATTATCCATGGTCCCCCCTGCACGCTGCGAGTTCTGTTCTGATTTCGACGCAGCCCTCCCGCTAACGCCCGCATCCCGATAGAACGTGACGGTTTCTCCGGTCAGGTTAAGATCGCCGGTCCGCCAGCCCGCTGAGAGCCAAGCCATGGCTTGCCGGCCCTGATGCGCGTCATTTGCCCACCAAGCCGGATACAGCCGTGCGCTAGCAGGTAGCGCAAAGCCCAGGATGAATTCCAGCTGCCTGAAACCGGCATGCCACTCGGGTCCACTCAGCGACTTCAGGTACGCACCTAGCTTGTCGTATTTGCTCATAGTTGCATCCCGTCATGTGATAGGGATCAACGCCGTATGGCTGAAACCAGCCCAGCCTCACGCTGAAAAGATTTTGTTCAGCGCCTTGATAATCGACTCCCGCGTACCAGGCCCCGCCCTGGTCAGATTGAGCGCCCGCCACCGCACCGCCGGCAGTCGATCGAGACCTTCAATGCCAAGCACCTCCCATGCTGGACTGCCTTCATAAAATGAAATCAGGAACGCCTTGTGCTCTTCCGGCATGCCTGACAGAACCATGCTGACGAGCCGACCCCTGGCCTCCAGAAGCATTTCGAGCGATACAGGCCGCTCCGTCATCCCAGCAAAGTCGGTCTCGTATATGGCGCGGATATCTTTGGTGGGCGGCGCTAACAGGGAATGGGGCGAATGATCGTGGCTGATCAGATAGACGATGAGCGCCGTGCGCAGCGACCGAGACAAGCAGCTGCACCTGCTGCCGGAATGTCGGATCAAAGGGCATCCATGTCCTCCGGGACGGTAATCTGATACGTCTTGTTCAGCTTACCGCCCCTGGCGATCATCCGCTTTCCCTTGCCCAGATCGATCTTGCCGCGCTCGATCATGTCCAGCCACTGATGGCGGTGCCGATCGGCAAAGAAGAAGAACAGCCGCTTCACCTTGACGCTCTGCGCTTCTTCGAGCAAGGCCTGCATCTTGCGCGGCCGCAGGGTCACAAGCCCTTCCATGAACTTATCCACCATATCGAATGACGTGCTCCCCGGAAGCTCGTCGATCAGCTCGAGAATCGCCCGCTCGGGGGCTGAGCGCACCAGCGGCCAGCTCCACGGCCCCCACTCATCGATATCCAGCGCCCCCGGCAGACGGGGCGACGCCTCTGCCGGGTCCAGAGAGAGTTGATCGCTGTAACCGGACAGCGCCGGCAGGAAGCGTGAGCGGTTATGCACGATAAAGGCCGGCATATCGGTAAGTTTCGAAAGCCAAGAGGGAAGCTTGCGGTCGGTATAGAGATGCACAGCCTGCTGCGCCTGATAGAGATAGTGAGAATAGCCCCGCATCTCCAGGGCGGTCCGCCCGCCGACCGAGACGGGATAGCCCAGCAACACCTGTAAGGAGATGACGACCTGCTCCCAGCGCAAGACGCCACTAGGCCGCCAATACACACCCCTTACGGGACTGTCCAGCCACCCGCCGGAGACGTACTGGCTGCGCAGCGACCGCGAGTACCCGTGTGCCTCCAGCCACACGGCATCGACTAGGAGCCCTTCCGGCAAGAGACGCTCCAACTGGTTTATCTTTCCACGCTTCAGTTCGCTCATCCTTTACAAATTAGCATAATTGCAAACCAAAAGGATGGTTTAAACTGAAAGAGAAAAGAACAGCTCAGCTATGCAAATA
Organism: Halomonas lysinitropha; assembly: GCF_902500215.1. GTDB lineage: Bacteria > Pseudomonadota > Gammaproteobacteria > Pseudomonadales > Halomonadaceae > Halomonas > Halomonas lysinitropha. The sequence goes on along the minus strand of NZ_CABVOU010000038.1, from coordinate 7,995 downwards.
GCTTTATGTATAAACCACAAGCAGGTAACACCGTTATAGCTGCGTTCTCACCGGGTAATGCACTTGATCCGTATGTCCGGTGAACGGGCAACCCTATGTGAGGTGTGATGGTGGGCCCAGCTGGACTCGAACCAGCGACCAAGGGATTATGAGTCCCCTGCTCTAACCAACTGAGCTATAGGCCCTTGCAGCGGATGGCGCCGAGCGGCGACGCCGTATGATAGCGAATGGCGATGGAGGTGACCATAGCCGGCTGCGCTTGTCTGGCCGGAATACCCTGCCGCCCTTTATTGATAATGATTATTGTTTGTATAATGAGACTTTCCGCGGTTCCGGTGGTCTCGCCATGCCCTCTTCCCTGGCCCGGCTCTACGTCGGCCCCCTGCAGCACCTCGCGCCGCCGACCATCGCGCCGGCAGCGCCCGAGGGCATGCCGGCCCGCGAGCTTCTCGACCCGGCACGCCTGGCGGCGCTGCTGGAGCGTTTCGGCGCCCGGTACGGCCACGGCGACCGCCGGGCGGTGGCTTCGCTGTGGTCGAAGTGGCACTTCAGCGCCCTGGCGGCCCACGGCCTGGCCGCCAACCTGCTGCTCGAGCGCGACCTGCCGCTGGGGCTCGATGAGCTCCATCTCCAGCAATCTCCCGAGGGGCAGACCACCGGCCTGGTGCTGCGCCATGCCGGCCGCCCCCTGGCCGAGCTCGCGCCCCACTCGCGCTTCGCCACCCTGCTCGACGATCACCTGACGCCACTGGTCGAGGCCCTGGCCGCGGTCAGCGGCGCCTCTCCCAGGGTGTTCTGGAGCAACGCCGGCAACTATATCGAGTACTTCGCCGGCGCCCTGGCCGACCATCCCATGGCCACGCCGGACGCCGCTGAACCCGCCCGGGCGCTGCTGGCGAACCGCACCCTGCCCGGCGGCCGACGCAACCCGCTCTATCGGCCGGTACGCTATGTCGAGGGCGATGACGGCACCCTGCGGCGGGTGCGTCGCCTGTGCTGCATCCGCTACCTGATCGACGAGCTGGGCGTCTGCGGCAACTGCCCGCTGGCCTGCCGTCACAGGGCCCGCGCCGCCGAGACACCCTGACCGCCACACCATCGCCAGGGCCCACCCCGTTGCCGGGATGGGCCCTCTTGGCATGCCTGTTGCGGCAGAAAGGCTCAGTAGCGCCAGGTCAGGTTGGCCATGACATGGCGCGGGGCGCCGTGGAAGGCCTGATCCCACTTGAGGCTGGTCAGGTACGCCTCGTCGGTGACGTTGTTGAGGTTCAGCGAGCCGGTCAGGCTGTCGCTGAAATCGTAGCTCGCCATCAGGTCGACTAGGGCGTAGGCCTCCTCGCGGGTCTTGCCCTCGGCGAAGTCGCGGTCACGCTCGATATCGTCCTGCCAGCGCAGTCGCGCGCCCAGCTTGAGGGCGTCCAGGGCGGCCGGCCGATAGCTGGTGGTGGCGCGCACCAGATGACGCGGTATATAGGTGTTGGTGGCCTCGCCGTCGGCGTCCTCGACCTCCAGGTAGGTATAGCCGACGCTGGCCTGCCAGCCCGGCGCCAGCTCGCCGGCGAGCGTGACTTCGACGCCCTCGCTGGTGATGCCGTCGCCGCCCGTGAAGAAGGCGGTACCGTCGGGCCGGGTGCCTGCCGGCTGAGCGACGTTGTCCTGCTCGGTGCGGAACAGCGCCAGCGAGGCATCGGCGCCGCCGTCGAACAGCTCGGCCTTGAAGCCGACCTCCTGGCTGACGCCGTCGACGGGATCGAGATAGTCGCCGTTGCGGTCGATCTCGGTCTGCGGATCGAAGATCTCGGTATGGCTGGCGTAGAGGGACGCCCGGTCGGTGACGTCATAGATCAGGCCGGCGTAGGGCGTCAGCACACGGTCGTGGTCGCTGGCCTGGGAGACCCCGTACTGTTCGCCGGTCGTGTCGGCCCAGCTCAAGCGGGCACCGGCCACCGCGGTCCAGCGCTCGGCGAGGTCGAGCTTGGCCGCCCCATAGAGGCTGCGCTCCTTGACCGTGGCATCACCGTCGGTGCCGGGGAAGGCCACCCAGGCATCGGGTTCGGGGTAGCGGCCGTTCCAGTCGTCCAGCGGCGGCAGGCCCTGGCCGCCGGCATCGAAGCTCGCCGTGGGATAGCGAGAGAGCTGCTGGTTGCGGCTCTGGCTCCAGTCCGTGCCGAGCACCAGCTGGTGGCTGCGCCCGAAGGCGTCGACGTCACCCTTGGCATGCAGGTCGGCCACCCACTGCTCCAGGTGACGGTCGTAGCGGCTGAGGGTCAGCTGGTCGTCCGAAATGCGCCCGGTGGCGGCATCCGGCGTCTTGTAGATGTAGAACAGCTGGGTGTCGGAGCGCATGTCCAGGTGGGTGAGCGTGCCCTTCAGCGACCAGCGATCGCCGAGTGCCTGCTGCACCTCGAGGAAGCTGCGCTGGGTCTCCACGTCCCAGTAGGACCAGTCGGGCGCCGAGCTGGTCGCAACATCATAATCGGTGGGGTTGCCGGCCGAATCATAGAGCGGCAGCGAGCCCCACATGTTGCCGTCGGTGTCGTTCTGCTGCCAGGTGTGGCCCAGGGTCACCAGGGTGCTGTCGGTGACATCGGCTTCCAGCACGCCGTAGAGCAGCCCCCGCTCGCGGCTCAGCCGGTCCAGGTAGGAGTCGCTCTCCATCCCCGCCGCCACCAGGCGCCCGCGGACACGCCCTGCCTCGTCCAGCGGCCCGGCGACATCGGCCTCCAGGCGACGCTGGTCCCAGGAACCGACGCTCGCCGAGACCGCGGCCTGGGGCTCGTAGGTGGGCCGCTTGCGCACGAAGTTGACCGTCGCCGCCGGGTTGCCCGAGCCGGACATCAGCCCGGTGGCCCCGCGCACCACTTCCACCCGGTCGTAGATGGCGGTGTCCATGTCGCCGTGAACGTTGTTGTAGGGCATCGGCACGCGCACCCCGTCGACCTGGAAGTTGGAGATCTCGAAGCCCCGTGCCGTGTAGTAGGTGCGATCCGTCTCCAGGCGCTCCACCGTGACCCCGGGGGTGCTCTCCAGGACGTCGTTGGTGGTGTCGAGGCTGAAGTCATCGATCTGCGCCCGGGTCACGGTCGAGACGGACTGGGGGGTCTCGCGGGGCGTCAGGTCGAGCCGGGTCGCGGTGCTGGTGAGCGGCACCCGGTAACGCGCCGTGCCCTCGGTGATGACCGACAGGGCCTGGGCCTCGACGGTGAGGGTCTCCAGGTCGGTGGCCGCCTCCGGGGCGGTTGTCCCCTGCTGGGCCAGAGCAACCGGGGAGAGCAGCAGGCTGCCGGCGGCGGTCAGGCCCAGGCAGCCACGGATGGCACGGGTCAACGGATGGATGTCGCCACGGCGGCGGGAAGGGAACGGCATGACGGGACGAGCCTCGCGTGATGGATTCGAATACTTATGATAATGATTCGCATCATGTTTAACAACGATAATTCACCGTTGCTGGGCACGGGGCCCTGCCGGCCCCGATGCCGTCACGCCAGGGAGGCGTCCGCCGCCTCGATCTCGCCGGTCTGTACCCGCCACTGGGCGGCATAGCGCCCGTTGTGTGCCAGCAGCTCGCCATGGGTGCCGCGCTCGACCACCCGCCCGCCGTGAATCACGGCGATCTGGTCAGCGTGGACGATGGTCGAGAGCCGGTGGGCGATCATGATCACGGTGCGCTGGTGGGCGATGCGCTTGAGCGAGCGCTGGATGGCCGCCTCGGTCTCGTTGTCCACGGCGCTGGTGGCCTCGTCCAGCACCAGAATCGGCGGATCCTTGAGCAGCGCCCGGGCCAGCGAGAGGCGCTGGCGCTGGCCGCCGGAGAGGCGCACGCCGCGCTCCCCCACCGGGGTGTCGAGCCCCTGGGGCAGCGCCTGGATGAACGCCCAGGCTTCGGCCGTCTGCGCCGCGGCGATGATGTCGGCCTCTGGGGCATCGGGGCGGCCGTAGGCGATGTTGTCGCGCACCGGGCCCTCGAACAGGTAGACGTCCTGACTGACCAGGCCGATGGCCCGGCGCAGCGAGGTCAGCTCGAGCTCGCGGATCGGCTGGCCGTCGATGCGGATCTCCCCCGCCGCGGGGTCGTGGAAGCGCAACAGCAGCTTGATCAGGGTCGACTTGCCCGAGCCGGTGGCGCCGACCAGGGCCAGGGTATGGCCCGCCGGCACCGCCAGACTGACCTCGCTGACCCCCTCACCGCTGCCCGGGTAGCGGAAGCTCACGTCGGCGAAGGTCACCTCGCCCCGCACCGGCTCCGCCAGCGCCCGCCCGCCGTCGTCGCGCACGACGATCGGCTCGGCCAGCAGGTCGAGGATGCGCCGCGTGCTGGCCATGGCGCGTTCGAAGAGGTCGATCACCTGGGCCAGGCCGGTCAGCGGCCACAGCAGCCGCTGGGTGAGGAACACCAGCACGCCGTAGGCGCCGACGTTCAGGTCGCCCCGCAGGGCCATCATCCCGCCCACGGTGAAGGTGGCCAGGAAGCCGGCCAGGATCGCCATGCGGATCACTGGGATGAAGGCCGAGCTGATGCGAATGGCCCGACGATTGGCCTCCACGTAGGCCTCGCTGGCCTGGCGCAGCCGCTCGGCCTCGCGGGCCTCGGCGGTGAAGCTCTTGATGGTGGCGATGCCGGCCAGGTTGTTGGAGAGCCGGCTCGACAGGTCGCCGACCCGCTCGCGCACCTCGGCATACAGTGGCCCGGCCTTGCGCTGGAAGTAGAAGGCGCCCCATACGATCAGCGGGATCGGCGTGAAGGCAAGCAGCGCGATCAGCGGCGAGAGCACGAAGAACACCGCCCCCACCGCCACCACGGTGACGCCGACCTGGATCATGGCGTTGGCGCCGCCGTCCAGGAAGCGCTCGAGCTGGTTGACGTCGTCGTTCATGGTCGCCACCAGCTGGCCGGAACTGCGCGACTCGAAGAAGCCCATATCGAGCCGCTGGGCATGCTCGTAGGCGTCCTGGCGCAGGTCGGCCTGCAGCCGCTGGGCCAGGTTGCGCCACAGCACCTGGAAGAGATACTCGAACAGCGACTCCCCGGCCCAGATGAAGAAGGTCAGCGCGCCGAGGATCAGGATCTGCTCCCGGGCGGACTCGAAGCCGAGCCCCGCCACGAAGCTCTGCTCCTGGTTGACCACCACGTCGATGGCCACGCCGATGAGGATCTCCGGGGCGATATCGAACAGCTTGTTGATGACCGAGCAGGCGCTGGCGGCGATGATCCGGCGGCGATAGCCGCGGGCATAGCGCAGCAGGCGCGCCAGGGCCCGGAAGCTGGAGGTGGTGGCGTCAGACATGAGGGAAACGGCGTCCTGAAGGATGAAACGCCACAGCATACCGGGAAGACGCCCGGCCCGAAACGGATCTTATTGATAACCATTATCATCAAAGGTAAGGTAGCGCCCATCGCCCCTCCCCTGGGCTCGCTGAAGGAGCGCCCTGCATGTTCGAACTGCGCGGAGCCGGTTTCGCCATCGCCGACCGGCCGCTGCTCGCCGCCACCGACCTGACCCTGGAGGGCGGCCGGGTGCACGGCCTGATCGGCCACAATGGCTCGGGCAAGTCGACCCTGCTCAAGCTGCTGGCCCGCCAGCAGCCGGCGAGCCGCGGCGAGCTGCACTTCGCCGGCCGCCCCCTGGCTAGCTGGGGTCAGCGCGAGTTCGCCCGCCGGGTGGCCTACCTACCCCAGCAGCTGCCCGCCACCGAGAACCTGCTCGGCCGCGAGCTCGTGGCCATGGGCCGCTACCCCTGGCGCGGCCTGCTGGGCCGTCACACCCGCGAGGACGCGGCGGCCATCGAGCGTGCCATCGCCGCGACCCACACCGAGGCCTTCGCCGACCGCCTGGTCGACACCCTCTCCGGCGGCGAGCGCCAGCGAGTCTGGCTGGCCATGCTGCTGGCCCAGGGCAGCGACTTCCTGCTGCTCGACGAACCCCTCGCTGCGCTGGACATCGCCCACCAGGTGGAGGTGCTGGCACTGATCCGCGAGCTCAGCCAGACGCTGGGGCTCGGCGTGGTCATCGTGCTTCACGACGTCAACATGGCGGCGCGCTACTGCGACCACCTGGTCGCCCTGCACGGCGGGCGCGTGCTGACCCGGGGCACGCCGGCCGAGCTGATGGACGAGGTCACCCTGGAGGCCATCTACGGCATCCCCATGCGCGTCATGGCGCATCCCGCCAGCCAGCATCCCGTCGCCCTGGTCCATGCCTGACGCGCTCGCCCGGCTGCTCCGCGGCCTCGTTCCCGGGCTGCTGCTGGCCCTGGTGCTGGTGCCGACACCCCGCGCCCTGGGCCAGCCGGCCGTCGCCACCCTCGACTGGACCCTGGCCGAGACCCTGGTGGCGCTGGGCGTCACCCCGGCCGGGGTCGCCCAGCGCGACGCCTACCAGGCCTGGGTGCGCGCACCGCGCCTGCCCGAGGCCACCGTCGACCTCGGCCTGCGCAGCCAGCCCAACCTGGAGCTGTTGGCTAGCCTGGCGCCGGAGCGCATCCTGATCTCGCCGATGTTCGCCCACCTGGCGCCGCGGCTGTCGCGTATCGCCCCGGTATCGACCCTGTCGCTCTACACGCCGGACCGCGAGACCTGGCCCCAGCTACGCGAACTGACCCGCGAGGTCGGTCGCCTGGCCGAGCGAGAGGCGGCCGCCGAGCGGCTGATCGCCGAAACGGAGACGCGCCTGGCGGCTCTGCGCCACCGGCTGCCCGCGCGGGTGCCGCCGCTGCTGGTGGTGCAGTTCATGGACGAGCGGCATGTCCGGGTGTTCGGCGAGGGAGGCCTCTACCAGGCCGTGATGGAACGCCTGGGGCTGGAGAACGCCTGGCGTGGCGAGACCAACGCCTGGGGCTTCTCGCTAGTGGGCCTCGAGCGGCTGGCCGGCCTGGAAGCGCGGCTGGTGGTGGTCGAGCCCTACCCGGTGGGCGTCGAGACGGCGCTGGCCGACAGCGGCCTCTGGCAGCAGCAGCCCAGCGTGCGCAATGAATCCCTGATCACCCTGCCCCCGGTGTGGAGCTTCGGCGCCCTGCCCTCGGCGCAGCGATTCGCCGACCACCTGGTCGCCGCCCTGACAGAGGCCCCCCATGGCGACTGAGGCCACCCGCCTCCAGGCCCCCGGCCTGGTCTGCCTGTTGCCGGGCCTGGCGCTGCTGGCTCTGATACTCGGCTCGCTCGCCGAGGAGGGGCTGTTCGATGGCCTGCGGGCGCTGACGACCGTGACGCCGGCGAGCCCCGAGGCGCTGGTACGCCACTACAGCTGGTGGCCACGGCTGGCCATGTCGCTGCTGGCCGGCGGCGGCCTGGCCCTGGCCGGGGTGCTGATGCAGCAGGTGCTGCGCAACCCGCTGGCCGCGCCCACCACCCTAGGGGTCGCCAGCGGCGCCAACCTGGCGCTGATGGCCGCCACCCTGCTCGCCCCGGGCCTGCTGCTGGCCGGACGCGAATGGGTGGCCCTGGCCGGTGGCGGCGGCGCCATGGCGCTGGTCTTCGCGCTGACCTGGCGCCGCGGCCTCTCCCCCGCGGTGGTGGTGCTCGCCGGCCTGGTGGTCAACCTCTACGCCGGGGCCCTGGGCATGGTGCTGCTGCTCTTCCACCAGGAAACCCTGAAGGGGCTGCTGATCTGGGGCGCCGGCTCTCTGGCCCAGAACGGCTGGGACGACGCCGCCTTCCTGGCCCCTCGGCTGCTGCTGGGTGGCTTGGCGGCCTGGCTGCTGCTGCGCCCGCTGACGGTGCTCGAACTCGACGACGCCAGCGCCAGGAGCCTGGGCGTCTCGTTGAAGCACCTGCGCCTGGCGGGGCTGGGGTTGGCGGTCTTCCTTACTGGTTGTGTTGTCAGCGTGGTGGGCGTGATCGGCTTCATCGGCCTGGCGGCGCCCAATATCGTGCGCCTGGCCGGCGCGCGCCGCCTGGGGGCGCGCCTGCTCTGGTCGACGCTGCTCGGCGCTTTCCTGCTGGCCACCACCGACCTGCTGCTGCAGCGCTTCGCCGGCACCCTGCCCACCCTGATCCCC
>NZ_CABVOU010000037.1 GCF_902500215.1 Halomonas lysinitropha | reverse complement strand
CAACACGACGGGAAGTGGGGGGCGTCCGCGAGGCATGAGTAGCATCCTGATTGAGGCCTACTCAACATTATAGTATGTATTTACGGGACAACACACTAGAAGAAGCGGCATTCAGTCGGTGTCTGCCCGTTCGACCAGTCGCCCGCCATCAAGCCGCAGGATGCGATCCTGATGGGCGGCAAGGGCGAGGTCATGGGTGACGATAACGAAGGCACAGGCCGCACTGTTCGCCAGTTCGTCCATCAGCGCCAGGATACTCGCCGCCGTGGTCTGGTCCAGGTTCCCGGTGGGCTCGTCCATCAGTACCAGGCTGGGGTCGGTGACCAGCGCCCGGGCGATGGCCACGCGTTGACGCTCGCCCCCCGAGAGCTCGCCCGGCTTGTGGTCGGCTCGCTCGGCCATGCCGACCCGCGCCAGCAGCTGACGGGCGCGCTCTTCGGCTACCCGCTTGCGCTGGCCGCGCACGATCAGCGGCAGGGCGGCATTCTCCAGAGCAGTGAACTCCGCCAGCAGATGGTGAAACTGATAGACGAAGCCGATCCGGCGATTGCGAAAGCGTCCCAGATCGGCGTCATTGAGCGCCAGCAGCGATTCGCCGGCGATGCGCACCTCGCCGTGACTCGGACGATCCAGCCCGCCCAGCAGATTGAGCAGCGTCGTCTTGCCGGAGCCGGAGCTGCCGACCACGGCCACCCGCTCGCCGGCCAGTACCTGCATCGTCAGACCATCCAGCACAGTAAGGTCCCTTGGCCCTTCGCGATAGACGCGCGTCAGGTCGTGGCATTCGAGCATCACCTGTCCCGCATGGTAAGGCGTGTCGGCACCTGGGGTCTTGTCCGTCTCACTCATAGCGCAGCACCTCGGCAGGCTGTACCCGGGCGGCACGCCAGGCCGGATACAGGGTGGAGAGGAAGGTCAACACGAAGGCCGCTGACACGATCTTGCCGACGTCGCTCCAGATCAGCCGCGACGGCAGGTTGCTGATGAAGTAGACCCCGGCATCGAGGAACTGGATACCGAAGGCACCTTCCACCCAGCCGATGAGATCCGACACGGTCCAGGCGAGCAGCACGCCCACCACCACACCCACCAGGATGCCGATCACACCGATCGCCAGCCCCTGGACGATGAAGATTCCCATGATCGAGCGGGGCGTGGCACCGATGGTTCGGAGGATGGCGATATCGGCCCGCTTGTCGGTCACCACCATCACCAGGGTGGAGACGATGTTGAAGGCCGCCACGGCAATGATCACCGTCAGCAGCAGCGCGATCATGCGCTTCTCCATCTGGATGGCCTGGAAGAGGTTGCCATGGGAGTAGGTCCAGTCGAGGCCTCGGTAGCCGGCCCCCAGTTCATTGATGATCGCCCGGGTCTCGCTGCCCGCCGCGAAAAGATTATCCAGTTCGAGGCGCAGGCCGCCGACCGCGTCGCCCAGCCTTGCCAGAGTCTGCATGTCATCGATGTGAGCATAGGCCAGGGACGCATCCAGATCCGCGCCGACGCTGAAGATACCGCTCACGGTGAAACGCTTGAGCCGCGGGAAGACGCCGGCCGGGGTGATCGAGGCCTCGGGCACCAGCAGTGTCGCCCGGTCGCCCACACCGACGCCCAGACGTTGCGCCAGGATCGAACCGAGCACGATGTTCCACTCACCGGGCACCAGGTCATCCAGACTCCCGTGTCGCATGTTCTCATCGATGATCGAGACCCGGCTTTCCCACTCGGGTTCGATGCCGTTGACCATGGCACCCTCGTTGCGCCCGCTCACCGAGAACATGCCCTGCTGCTCGACATAGGGGGCGGCGCCGATCACCCGTTGGCGCTCCATTAGCCGTTCGGCCAGCGGTTGCCAATCGGTGAGCCCGCCCGGCGCCTCGATCTTGGTATGGGGCACCATGCCCAGCACCCGGGTGCGCAGTTCGTGGTCGAAGCCATTCATTACCGAAAGCACCAGGATGAGCACGGCGACCCCCAGCATGAGGCCCAGCATGGAGGTCAGCGAAATGAACGAGATGAAGTGATTGCGACGCTTGGCGCGCACGTAGCGCAGCCCGATCAGGAAGGGGAGACGGTCAAGCATGGGCACATTCCTTGTCGGCGGGCGCCCATGGTACGGTTTTTCGCCAACTGCTGCATCGTCGAGACCACCCGATTGCGCGATCATTGCAACATTGCCGGTGGCGGCCTACATTGCGCCGGCACGCCCCAAGACGACCCGCACGAGATCCGTCCATGGTTCATTGCCTGCTCCCCGAGTGGCATCCCCAGGATGCCGTACAACTCACCTGGCCCAGCCCCGACAGCGACTGGGCACCGCTACTCGAACGCATCGAGGCGACCATGGAAGCCATGGTGGTCGCCATCGCTCGCTATCAAGGCGTACTGATCGCCGTGCCGGATACTGCGACCCGCCGCCACCTGACGCATCGTTTCACTTGCCTGGGCGTGGAGCCCGCGCGCCTTAAGCTGGTGGTCGCCCCCGCCAATGACACCTGGGCTCGCGATCATGGTGCCATCGGCGTGGCGCGTGACGGTGGGTTGGTCCTGCTCGACTACACCTTCACCGGCTGGGGCGGCAAGTTCGAGGCCGCTCGCGACAACACCCTGACGCGCCGACTGGCGGACAACGGCACCTTCGCCTGCGCAGTGGAAGCCCGCGACCTGGTGCTCGAGGGCGGCGCCATCGACACCGATGGCGAGGGCACCCTGCTGACCACCGAGGCGTGCCTGCTCAACCCCAACCGCAACCCCGACCTGGACAGGACGGCCCTCGAGGCACGCCTGAAGGCGGATCTCGGGATCACACGGGTGCTGTGGCTGGCCAACGGCCATCTGGAGGGCGACGATACCGACAGCCACGTGGATACCCTGGTGCGTTTCTGCGACCCGGCCACGCTGGCCTATATCCGGTGCGACGACCCGACCGACCCCCACTATCCGACCCTGGCCGCCATGGAGGACGAGCTTCGCGCCCTACGCCGCACCGACGGCGACCCCTATCGGCTGATCCCCCTGCCCTGGCCGGGTGCCTGCCATGATCCGGAGGATGGCCACCGACTCCCGGCGACCTACGCCAACTTCCTGATCATCAATGGCGCCGTACTGGTCCCAACCTATGGCGATGCTGCGGACAGCCGGGCCCTCGCCGCCCTGGGCGAGGCCTTCCCCGGCCGCGATCTCATCCCTATCGACTGCCTGAGCGTGATCCGCCAGCATGGCAGCCTGCACTGCCTGACCATGCAGCTGCCCCTGGGCAGCCTGACAAGGCTCAACTGAGACAGAGGCGCCGGGTTAGCCTCGAGCATTGAACCACGAGGAGTCTTCATCATGTCCCGCAACCTGAAGGTCGGCCTGGTCCAGCAGCCCGCTTGGCCCGACAAGGCCAGGAGCCTCGCCGAGAGCGAAGCCGGCATTCGCGAGCTGGCCACTGCCGGTGCCCAGTTGGTGATGCTCCAGGAGCTGCATGCCACCCACTACTTCTGCCAGACCGAGGAGACCGAAGTCTTCGACCTGGCCGAGCCCCTCGACGGGCCGACCGGCTCTTGGCTGGCGAGCCTGGCAAAGGAACTCGACATCGTGCTGGTGGGGTCGCTGTTCGAACGCCGCGCGCCCGGCCTCTACCACAATACTGCCGTGGTCTACGACCGGGACCGTGGCCGCGTGGGCCACTACCGCAAGATGCATATCCCCGACGACCCGGGCTTTTACGAAAAATTCTACTTCACCCCCGGCGACCAGGACGACGGCCGCGCCCAGGGTTTCCAGCCGATCGACACCTCCCTGGGGCGTCTCGGCGTGCTGGTGTGCTGGGATCAGTGGTATCCGGAAGCGGCGCGGCTGATGGCCCTGGCCGGCGCGGAACTGCTGCTCTACCCCACCGCTATCGGCTGGCATCCCCATGACGACAGGGAGGAGATGAACCGTCAGAAGGAGGCCTGGACCTTGATCCAGCGCAGTCATGGCGTGGCCAATGGCCTACCGGTGATCGTCGCCAACCGAGTCGGGCATGAACCGGACCCTTCCGGAGCAACGCCGGGTATCGACTTCTGGGGGGGGAGCTTCATCTGCGGGCCCCAGGGCGAGCTGCTCGCCCATGCCGGCCAGGAGGCGGAACGGATGCTGGTGACGCTGGACATGACGCGCAGCGAGGAGGTGCGGCGCATCTGGCCCTACCTGCGGGACCGCCGGATCGACGCCTATGGCGACCTGACCCGGCGCTACCGGGACTGAGGCCGCCAAGCCGCCAAAAGTGTGGGTGCTGCCATAAGAAAGCAAACCCCGAGGCAACGGCCTCGGGGTTTGCTTGTAGCTCGGCGCTTGTAGCTCGGCGCTTGTAGCTCGGCGCTTGTAGCTCGGCGCTTGTAGCTCGGCGCTTGTAGCTCGGCGCTGATGGCTATTTCCAGAAATCGCGGATCGAGGCGATGCCCTGCGCCCCCACGGCGCGGGCATGATGCGCATCGAATCGTGTCATGCCGCCCAGGGCGAAGACCGGCATGCCGGCGCGCTCCACCAGCTGCTGGAAATCATGCCAGCCGATCGGCGCCACCTCCGGATGGGAGGGGGTGGTGCGCAGCGGCGACAGGGTCACGAAGTCGCAGCCGATACGGCGCGCATGATCCAGCTGACGAAGATCATGCGTCGAGGCGGAGAGCCACTTGCCTTCGGGCAAGGCACGCCGCTCCAGGCTCATCAGCCGATCACTGGTCAGGTGGATGCCATCAGCCGCCACGACTTCCAGCAGCGATGGCTCGCCATTGAGCATAAGGCGGGCACCCCGCTCGTGACACAGCGCCAGGGCCTGCTCGGCGCGCTTCAGGTAGTCCGCTTCATCCAGCGACTTGGCACGCAGCTGGACCAGACGCACACCATCCTCGTCGAGGGCACGGGCCAGTCGCTCGATGAACCGCGCCTCGTTGGCCTCCTCGCCGGTGATCAGGTATTCGGTCGGTAACATGACCGCACGCAGGATCGGCAGGTTCGCCGCCGGAAACGGATAGTTCACCAGTTCGTCCATGGGCACCCAGCGTACCGCCTGTCCTTCGCGGCCAAATGGCTCACCGGCGAAATCGTGCACCTGCCACACATCCAGCAGGATATGCTTGTCGGAATATTCATGGTGGATGCGGATCAAGGGCTGCGCACGCCGGATCTCGACGCCGAGCTCCTCGTGGAGCTCGCGTTTCAGTGCCTCCAGGCCGGTCTCGTAAGGCGCCAGCTTGCCACCGGGAAACTCCCAGAGTCCCCCGTGATCGACGTTGGAGGGACGACGGGCGAGGAGCACCTCGCGGCCATCGGCACTGATGATGGCAGCCGCTGCCACATGCACCCTTCTCTTCACCATTGCGTTCATTGACTCCTACCCGCTGGTCCACGCGGCCTTGGCACCGCGCAGGGTTGCTGTCTGGCTGCCGACCGTCACCGCCGGTCAGCTGCGATAGTCGGCATTGATAGTCACATAGTCGTGGGAAAGGTCCGAGGTCCACACCGTGGCAGACTGCTCACCGCGCCCCAGGGCAATGCGGATGACGATTTCCTCGCGGGCCATCACCGCACTGCCGGCCTCCTCGCTATATCCCGAGGCGCGCCCGCCATGCTCGACCAGGCGCACCTCGCCGAGATCGATGGTGACCCGGTTCACGTCGAACGCCTCGACGGGCGCACGCCCCACGGCGGCAAGGATCCGCCCCCAGTTGGCATCGGAGGCGTAGAGGGCCGTCTTGACCAGCGGCGAGTGGGCCACGGTAAAGGCCACGTCGAGGGCCTCGCGACGACTGCGCGCCTCATCGACCTGCAGGGTGACGAACTTGGTCGCACCTTCACCGTCGCGAACCACCGCCTGGGCCAGCTCCGTCATCACCCGCTGCAGGCCGTTGCGGAAGATGGTCAGGTCTGCCTCATCGGCCACTACAGCCCCACGGCCGGTGCTGATCAGCATGCAGGCATCGTTGGTCGAGGTATCGCTGTCGACGGTAATGCAGTTGAAGGAGCGATCCACCGCCTCGCGCAGCAGCTGGTCGAGCAGACTCGGCTCCAGGGTTGCATCGGTGGCCACGAAGGCCAGCATGGTCGCCATATCGGGACGAATCATCCCCGAGCCCTTGGCGATGCCGTTGAGGGTCACCGTCTGTTTGCCCAGTGCCAGGGTCACGCAGGCACCCTTGGCCCGGGTATCGGTGGTCAGGATACCCTCCCCAGCCTCTCGCCAGGCAGCAGCGCCATCGTCGAGGGCCTGCAGGGCCGGAGGCAGACCCGCCAGCAGGCGCTCCATGGGTAGCGGCTCGCCGATCACCCCGGTGGAGAACGGCAGCACGCTCTGCTCGCCTACCCCTGCCAACCGTGCCAGCTCGGCGCAGGTGGCACGGGCGTCGCGCAAGCCTGCCTCGCCGGTACCGGCGTTGGCATTGCCGGTATTGATCACCAGGTAACGCGCCCCTTCACCGCGAGCCGTACAGGCGGCCAGGTGCTCACGGGCAACCGTCACCGGCGCCGCGCAGAAGGCATTGCGGGTGAAGGCACCCGACACCCTGGCCCCATCGGGAATCTCGATCACCACCAGGTCCCGGTGATCGGACTTCTTGATCCCGGCCTTGGCGGTGCCCAGCCGCAGCCCCTCGATTACCGGCATCTCCGGAAAATATGTCTCGCCCACTGCCATCGTTTCGTCTCCCGTCCCGACCGGGGGGGGTGGCCCCCGGTCCGTCACCTCAGCTCAGCTTGCCGCAACATTGCTTGTACTTCTTGCCCGAACCGCAGGGGCAGGGATCGTTGCGTCCGACCTTGGGGCCCTCGCGACGCAAGGGTCGACCGTCGGCACCGGGAGCCGGGGCAGGCTTGGCATCATCCTGTTCGCCGGCCGCCATCGACGGCTCGTCATGACGGCTCGCCGCGCCGGCCTTCTCTCGCTCCAGCGCCTCGCGGCGCTGGCGCTCCAGGGCCTCGACCTCTTCGGGACGCCGCACCTGGACATGGCTGAGGATGCGCGTCACGTCGGCCTTGATGTTGGTCAACAGGTTCTGGAACAGCTCAAAGGCCTCGCGCTTGTACTCCTGCTTGGGATTCTTCTGGGCATAGCCGCGCAGGTGGATACCGCGCCGCAGATGATCCATGGACTGCAGGTGCTCCTTCCAGCGGGTGTCGAGCACCTGAAGCATCACCTGCTTCTCGAAGCGGCGCATCAGCTCCTCGCCAGCCTCCGCCACCTTGGCCTGGTAGGCTTCGCGATGCATCGCCTGCAGCTGCTCACGCAGCTGCTCCTCGTGGAAACGCTCGTCCTGCTCGGCCCACTCGACCACCGGCGCATCGAGGTTGAACTCGCTCTTCAGGTGATCCTGGAGACCGGGCAGATCCCACTGCTCGGGCAGGCTTTGCGGCGGCACGAACTCGCTGATGGCGAGGTCCAGCACCTCCTCACGAATGCCCATGACGCTGTCCGAGACATCCTCGGCACCCAGTATCTGGTTGCGCTGCTCGTAGATGACCCGACGCTGATCGTTGGCCACGTCGTCGTACTCGAGCAGTTGCTTGCGAATATCGAAGTTGCGGCCCTCGACCTTCTTCTGGGCGCGTTCCACGGCATTCGAGACCATCTTGTGCTCGATCGCCTCACCGTGCTCCAGCCCCAGTGCCTTCATCATTCGCTGCACCCGATCAGAGCCGAACAGGCGCATCAGGCTGTCTTCCAGGGAGAGGAAGAAGCGGGTCGAGCCGGGATCTCCCTGGCGACCGGCGCGACCTCGCAGCTGGTTGTCGATGCGCCGTGACTCGTGGCGCTCGGAGCCGATCACGTGCAGGCCGCCGGCCTCGAGTACCGCCTCATGGCGGGCCTGCCACTCGGCCTTGAGCTGCTCGACCTGGGCCCCGGACGGGTTCTCCAGCTTGGCAACCTCTGCCTCCCAGTTGCCGCCCAGCACGATGTCGGTGCCACGGCCGGCCATGTTGGTGGCGATGGTGACAGCTCCGGGGCGACCGGCCTGGGCGATGATCTCCGCTTCACTCTGGTGCTGCTTCGCGTTGAGCACGTTGAATTGCATGCTGCCCCGCTTCATCAGATCGGCCAGGTACTCGCTGGTCTCGATAGAGGCGGTACCCACCAGCACCGGGCGCCCGGCCTCGGTCTGCGCCTTGACGTCCTCGATGATCGCCTCGAACTTCTCCTCGGCGGTGAGGTAGACAAGGTCATTGAGGTCCTGGCGGATCAGCGGGCGATTGGTGGGAATCACCACCACATCGAGGCCATAGATCTGGCGGAACTCGAAGGCCTCGGTATCGGCCGTGCCGGTCATGCCGGAGAGCTTGTCATAGAGTCGGAAGTAATTCTGAAAGGTGGTCGAGGCCAGCGTCTGGCTCTCGCGCTGCACCGGCACGCCCTCCTTCGCCTCCACCGCCTGGTGAAGACCTTCCGACCAGCGACGGCCGGGCATGCTGCGGCCGGTATGCTCATCGACGATCACCACCTGGCCATCGCTGACGATGTAGTCCACGTCGCGGTGATAGAGATGACGAGCGCGCAGCGCCGAGTGCATGTGCTGCAGTAGGTTGAGGTTCTGGGCGGCATAGAGGGAATCCTCCTCGCCCAGCAGCCCCTCGCCACGCATCAGTTCCTCGATCTTGCGGTGGCCGACCTCGGTGACCTCCACCTGTTTCTGCTTCTCGTCGAGAATGAAGTCGCCGCTCTCCGGGTCCTCCTCGTCGCTGCATGCCGCGAGGTTCAGCGCCAGACGATCGACGACGCGATACAGCTCGGTGTTCTCGTCCACCGCCCCGGAGATGATCAGCGGGGTCCTTGCCTCGTCGATCAAGATAGAGTCGACCTCATCGACGATGGCGAAGTAGAGGTCGCGCTGGACCTTCTCCTCCAGCGAGAAGGCCATGTTGTCGCGCAGGTAGTCGAAGCCGAACTCGTTGTTGGTGCCGTAGGTGATGTCGCAGGCATAGGCATGACGCTTCTCTTCCGGCGCCTGCCCGGCGAAGATCACGCCCACCGAGAGACCCAGAAATTCATAGAGTGGACGCATCCACTCCGCATCGCGGCGCGCCAGGTAGTCGTTGACCGTGACCACGTGCACACCCTTGCCCGGGAGGGCATTGAGATAGACCGCCAGAGTCGCCACCAGCGTCTTGCCCTCACCGGTCTTCATTTCGGCGATACGGCCGCGGTGCAGGGTGATGCCACCGACCATCTGCACATCGAAGTGGCGCATGCCCATGACGCGCTTGCTGGCCTCACGCACCGTGGCAAAGGCCTCGGGGAGCAGGGCATCGAGGGGTTCGCCACCCTCAAGGCGTTCGCGCAGCGTCTCGGTGCGAGCCTTGAGAGCGGCCTCCTCGAGGCTCTCAAGCTCGGCTTCCAGGCCGGTGACATCCGCCACATGGCGGCTCATGCGCTTCACTTCGCGGTCGTTCTTGGAGCCGACTACCTTGCGTAACAGATTGTTGATCATGAAAGGTCCAGTAACTGCGTGTGGCATCGCGTCGCGGACAGCTGTCCACGACCTCTCCGAGCGGTATCGTCATCAAAGGCGGGGAGGACCACGACGCGTCAGGACATCATGCGCGGCAACCGGATAACAGGGCGCGAGGACGGGACGCCCGACTGCCCTTGCCCGTATCCTCGCCCAGCGAGAGGCTTGCCGAACCCAGCGCACCAGGGCCCGGCGACGGGCATGCAGGCGAGAGCGCACACGCAGCAGCACCGGCACCAGGATGCTGACCTGGGCGACACGCTCGACAAGGCGCAGGGATTCCACCTGGGCCAGGCCTGCCGGCAGCAGGCATCCCACCAGCAGCCCTGCCAGCCACCAGCGAGTCGTGCGGCGCTTGCGCCGGCTCGCAGGAGGCTCGGCACCGTTGTCGGTGATGGCGGCTGGCATGCTGTCGAGGGCCTCTTCTGCGTGCTAGTCTCTGGAGGTTGAACGGCCGTAAACTCATGGCCGAAGCATATCGTCAGGGGCGCGGCCCCCGAGAACCAAGCTGATGAGTATAAAGGTTAAGCGGTTCAGAGCACAGCCCATGTCCCGGCTGCTGGAGGGTCGCGGCGAACTGGGGTCGCTGATGCGCATGGCCACCCTGATCGAACGCGCCCAGCGTCATCTGCGGGGCCACCTCCCCGACGAGATGCGCGAGCATCTGTTCGTTGGCGGCTATCGGCAGGGGCAGCTGGCCCTGATCACCGACCGCGCCGTCTGGCTGACCCGGCTGCGCTATGAGCAGCCGCGCCTGCTCCAGTTGCTGCATGAGCTACCCGGCTTCGAGTCGGTGACCGGCTTCACTCTCAAGGTTCGCCCTGTGCGACCATCCCGTCCTCCTCTGCGACAGGTCCGCCACCTGCCGGAGAAGGCCGCCGACGAGATCTCGAGCTGTGCCAAGGATGTCGATGACCCTGGACTCAAGAGCGCCCTGGAACGGCTGGCGACCCACGCCGAGCGTAAGCCGTAAGCTGGAAGCTGGAAGCTGGAAGCTGGAAGCTGGAAGCTGGAAGCTGGAAAGCAGCATAGCCTCAGCCTGTTATGAAACAACCCCGCTGGCAGACCCGGCGGGGTTGTTGGGTATCAAGCTTCCAGCCGCGAAGCGGCGCCCTTCCCACTTACATCTCCCGACGAAGCCGGGGACTTACAGCTTATAGCTCCGGCCGCAGTCCGGTTCAGGCCATGGCCGGCGCAGAATAGGAGATTGGTGCCGTTTCGGTTTCGCCCTCGAAGGTGACGAGCTCCCAGGCATTCGGCTGAGACTGCAAGGCACGGCACAGCTGGTTATTCAGCGCGTGGCCTGACTTCACGCCACGGAATTCGCCGATCAGGCCATGGCCGAGCTGATAGAGGTCACCGATGGCATCGAGGACCTTGTGCTTGACGAACTCATCGTCATAGCGCAATCCACCCTCGTTGACGATGCGATAGTCGTCGACAACGATGGCGTTGTCGAGGCTGCCGCCCAGCGCCAGGTTGTTTGCGCGCAGGTACTCGAGATCACGCATGAAGCCAAAGGTGCGAGCCCGCGACACCTCCTTGACGAAGGAGGTCGTGGAGAAGTCCACCATGGCCGTCTGCAACTGGTCCTCGAAGACCGGATGATCGAAGTCGATGGCGAAGGACACCTTGAAGCCCTGATGGGGCAGGAAGCTCGCTTCCTTGTCGTCCTCGCGCACCACGATCTCGCGCTTGATGCGGATGAACTTCTTGGGGGCGGCCTGCTCAGCAATGCCTGCCGACTGGATCAGGAACACGAAGGGACCCGCACTGCCATCCATGATCGGCACCTCGGGCGCGCTCACGTCAACATAGGCATTATCGATACCCAATCCGGCGAAGGCCGACATCAGGTGTTCGACAGTGGCGACTTTGGCGCCGCCTGCAGAGAGCGCGGTGCACAGCGTCGTGTCGGTAACATGCTCGGCGCGAGCCGGAATCCGAACCTCAGGCACGAGGTCGGTACGCACGAAGACGATACCGGTATCCACCGGGGCCGGCCTTAGGGTCAGATAGACCTTCTTGCCGGAGTGCAGGCCAACGCCGGTGGCGCGGATGACGTTTTTCAAGGTACGTTGTTTGATCATGGTCGGTCGCCAGGCAGTCATTGGTTATCGAACACCGTTCACTCTAACACCGAACGGGCGTTTCAACAAAAAAAGCTCACCCGGCATCCTCTATTCCCGTGATAGCGCGAATCAATCGGCCTGTCGTCTCAGAAAGGCCGGAATGTCCAGGTAATCATCGAGATCCTGAGATTTGCGTTTCTCCGGCTGCGGCCGCTGCTTCTCCTCGGGTTCGGCCTTGGAGGCCGCCGCCTGGCCGCGACTGACTGCCGCCTGCGGACGCTGCTGGCGATAGCCGCCGGCGTCGGCACGGCGCGCGGTCTCGCGAGATGCCGGCTTCTGGGCCTTGTTGCCCTCGAGCCCGGCCGCCACGACGGTGACGCGCAGCTCGTCGGTCATGTCCATGTCGATGGAGGTGCCGACCACGATGGTGGCATCCTGGGAGGCGAACTCCTGGACGGTCGCACCCACATCATTGAACTCGCCGATGGAAAGGTCCGGCCCGGCGGTGATATTGACCAGAATGCCGCGCGCGCCGTGCAGGTCGATATCCTCGAGCAGCGGGCTGCGGATGGCCTTTTCCGCGGCCTCCCGGGCGCGGTTCTCGCCGGTGGCGCCGCCGGTTCCCATCATCGCCATGCCCATCTCGGACATCACGGTACGCACGTCGGCAA
This sequence comes from Halomonas lysinitropha, assembly GCF_902500215.1. Classification (GTDB taxonomy): domain Bacteria; phylum Pseudomonadota; class Gammaproteobacteria; order Pseudomonadales; family Halomonadaceae; genus Halomonas; species Halomonas lysinitropha. Next base: position 61,095 of record NZ_CABVOU010000037.1, on the reverse strand, counting down.
AGTCGACGTTGATGATGCCGGGGCTGGTGATCAGCTCGGCGATGCCCTGGACGGCACCCAGCAGCACGTCATTGGCGGCACTGAAGGCGGTGAGCAGGGTCGCGCTCTTGCCCAGTACCGAGAGCAGCTTCTCGTTGGGAATGGTGATCAGCGAGTCGACGTGCTCGGAGAGCTCCTTCATGCCCTCCTCGGCGGCGCGCATGCGCTTGGGCCCCTCGAAAGGGAAGGGACGGGTTACCACGGCCACGGTGAGAATGCCCAGTTCCTTGGCCACCTGAGCGACCACGGGCGCACCACCCGTCCCAGTACCACCCCCCATGCCGGCGGTGATGAAGACCATGTCGGCGCCCCCGAGGAGTTCCGCGATGCGCTCGCGATCTTCCATGGCGGCCTGCCGGCCGACGTCAGGGTTGGCACCGGCCCCGAGGCCCTTGGTGATCTCGCTGCCGAGTTGGAGCACGGTCTTGGCGGCGACCCGCTTGAGAGCCTGGGCATCGGTATTGGCGCAGATGAACTCGACGCCCTCGATGTTGCTCTCGACCATGTGGTTGACGGCATTGCCGCCTCCACCCCCGACACCAATAACCTTGATGACCGCACTGCTTGAGGGTGCGCTATCTACCAGTTCGAACATAAGCCCCGTCTCCTGGACCGCCACGGCGGCCCTGTCAGAAATTTCCTTTGAACCAGCCCTTGATTCTTGCCAGCGCCGGAATCCCTTCGCCTGCATCACGCCGGGTGATCTCGTCGCGCCTCGGTTGCGTCGGAACGATCCCTCCAGGCCCCTGGCGGCCGTTCCCTTGACGGGTTTCCCGTAGAGCGTAATGCAGCAAACCGACACCCGTCGAATAAATCGGATTGCGTACCACATCGGCCAGCCCGCGCACGTTCTGTGGGCAGGCGATGCGAACCGGCATGTGGAATATTTCCTCGGCCAGCTCGACCACCCCCTCCATGCGCGAGGTGCCGCCGGTGAGCACCACCCCGGCGGCCACCAGATCCTCGTAGCCGCTGCGCCGAAGTTCATCGCGCACCAGGGTGAAGAGTTCCTCGTAGCGTGGCTCTACCACCTCGGCCAGGGACTGACGCGAGAGATCCCGAGCCGGCCGGTCACCCACACTGGGCACCTTGATCATCTCGTCGCTGGAGGCCAACTGGGTCAGGGCGCAGGCATACTTGACCTTGATCTCCTCGGCATGCTGGGTGGGAGTGCGTAGTGCCATGGCGATGTCATTGGTGACCTGGTCGCCGGCGATGGGAATCACCGACGTATGGCGGATAGCCCCCTCGGTAAAGACCGCGATATCAGTGGTACCGCCACCGATGTCCACCATGCAGACCCCGAGTTCGCGCTCATCTTCAGTGAGAACCGCATGGCTCGAGGCCAGTTGCTCGAGGATGATCGAGTCCACCTCGAGCCCACAGCGGCGTACGCACTTCTCGATATTCTGGACGGCATTGAGAGCGGCAGTGACCAGGTGGACACGTGCCTCGAGACGTACGCCGGACATGCCCAGCGGTTCGCGGATTCCGCCCTGGGTATCGATGGCAAATTCCTGGGGAATGACATGCAGCACGCGCTGGCCTTCAGATATCGCCCGGGCCCGGGCGGAGTCGATGACGCGGTCGATGTCGGAGGAGGCAACCTCGCGCTCCTTGATGGCCACCACACCATCGGAATTCATCGAGCTTATATGGCTGCCGGCGATGCCCACATAGACTGAGTGGATATCACAGCCGGCCATCAGCTCGGCTTCTTCCACAGCACGCTGGATGGACTGCACCGTGGACTCGATGTTGATCACCACGCCCTTTTTCATACCGCGAGACGGATGAGAGCCGATACCGGCGATTTCGATCCCGCCATCGTCGGTGGGCTGCCCCACGATCGCCACGACCTTGGATGTTCCGATATCCAGCCCGACTACCATATTGGACGCATTGGATGGACCTGCCATGAGTCGGGAAGTCTCCTAGAACTTGACCCCGAAGGGGAAGATTAATCCTGAAAAGTAGGCCTGGACCAATTATAGGAACAAGATGCCTTGTTCCACCAGCCCGATTGCCGAATCACCGGACACCATACGGCGAATTTGTCACGAAAGAAACACCCGAAATACCGCCCGGGCAACCGAATTAAGTGATTAAGCCTTCAGCTGTCCACCGGTGGCTCATTGACCACCGGCTCGGTTTGACCGTGCCAGGCCACGGCGACCCCATTGGGATATCGCAGGTCAATGTAGCGGATATGCGATGCCAGAGGACCCAGCTCACGCTGCCAGGCGGCAACCAGGCGCCCCAGACGCGCGGAGCGATCGTTGCGCCCGAGCATCACCCAGACACCGCTGTCGAGCTGGAAACGCCAGGCCCCGCGGGGTTCCAGGCGCAGCTGACGCACCTCGATTCCCTGGGTGGCGAACTGCGCGGCGAGCCGGGCATGATAGCCCAGGACTTCGGCGCCGCTGCCGGGGGGCCCAGCCAGGTCCGGCAGATCGGCAGGAGGCGACATGGGGTCGAAGGCGAAGGGTTCTCCCTCGGGATTGAGCAAACGTGCATCATTCCAGCGTGCCAACGGCACCTGCTCGACCAGGTCGAACCTGAGGGCATCCGGCCACTCACGGCTGACGCTCACTTCGGCTAACCAACCGATCTCCCGAGCCCTCCGACGCAGCGTGGAGAGATCGACGGAGAGCCAGGTGTGCCCCTGGATCAGGGGGGCCAGCTCACTGCGCAAGTAGTCGGCAGTGACGTGGTGAAACTCCCCTCCTACCGAGACACGCTCGATGGGGCGGTCGAGCCATACCCATAGCGCACGCCCCCCTGCCCCCAGCAGCAGGAACAGCAACAGCACACCCACGAAACTTCCACGTGCCGCCATGGGCTAGTTCCGTTCCCCGGCGGTGGCCAGGATACGCAGCACCAAGGCATCGAAGTCGATGCCGGCATGGGCCGCCGACTGCGGCACCAGGCTATGGTCGGTCATCCCCGGGACGGTATTGACCTCGATCAGCCAGAAGCGGCCTTCGGAGTCGCGCATCACGTCGACCCGTCCCCATCCCTCGGCACCGATGGCCTCGAAGGCCCCCCGACAGAGTGCGGCGAGTTGGGCCTCCTCGTCGCCGGAGAGACCGCACGGCAGATGGTAGCGGGTCTCGTCGGAGAGATACTTGGCTTCGTAGTCGTAGAAGCCGCTGGGCACTTCGACGCGGATCGCCGGCAGGACAGCTCCTGCGAGCAGAGTCACCGTGTACTCCTCCCCCTTGACGAAGCGCTCGGCCATCACCCGCGCATCGAAGCGAGCGGCATCGCGATAGGCCGCCTCCAACGCATCGCGGCTCTCGACGATGCTGATGCCCAGGGTCGAGCCCTCGTGGACCGGCTTGACGATCAGCGGCAGACCGAGGCGCTCGGCCACCGCCGACCAGTCGGCCCTTGGACCGAGCATCACGCTCTCCGGGGTCGGCAGGCCCAGTGCCTGCCAGATCAGCTTGGTGCGCTGCTTGTCCATGCCCAGCGCCGAGGCCAGCACGCCACTACCGGTGTAGGGGATGCCCAGCAGCTCCAGCGCCCCCTGCAGGGTGCCATCCTCGCCGCCCCGGCCATGCAGGGCGATGAAGACCCGGTCGGGGGCCAGGGCCTCAAGCCCCACCAGTCCGCCCTCCGCGGGGTCATAGCCGATGGCCTCCACCCCGGCGCGTTGCAGGGCCGCGAGCACGGCGGCACCGCTCTTCAGCGACACTTCGCGTTCGGCGGACTTCCCGCCATAGAGCACCACTACCCGGCCGACATCATCCGTCATAGTGTCACCTCGTCGAGCACCAGGGCGGCATCGGCCAGGTGCTGGGCAATGCCGCCCACGTCTCCGGCCCCCTGGGTGATCAGGATATCACCGGGGCGCAGCACCCGGCCGAGCAGTCCCGGCAGCTCGTTCTTGTCCTGTACGAAGATCGGGTCGACTGCGCCGCGTTGGCGGATCGAACCGGCCAGACTGCGTCCGTCGGCCCCGGGCACCGGCGCCTCCCCGGCGCTATAGACGTCGAGCAATAGCAGGGTGTCGACCTCGGCCAGCACCCGCACGAAGTCTTCGTAGAGATCCCGGGTGCGCGAATAGCGGTGCGGCTGGTAGACCATCACCAGGCGACGCTCGGGCCAGCCGGCCCGTACCGCATCGATCACCATCGCCACCTCGCGGGGATGATGGCCGTAGTCGTCTACCAGCATCACTTCGCCATCGCCCTGTGGGGCCGGGAAGTGTCCATGCACCTGGAAGCGCCGACCGACCCCCTCGAAGCTCGCCAGACCTCGCAGAATGGCGTCATCGTCGACACCCGCGTCACTGGCCACGACGATCGCCGCCAGGGCATTGAGGGCGTTGTGGCGACCCGGCATGGCCAGGCGCACCTCGAGCGACGCCATCCCCTCGGGGCGCACCGCGGTGAAGTGCACCTCGCCGGCCTGCTGGACGAAGCCCTCGATGCGGTAGTCGGCATCCTCGCTGAAGCCGTAGGTGACGAACTGGCGGCTGACCCGGTCGAGCAGGCCGCGCACATGGGCATCGTCGATGCACAGGATCGCCAGGCCGTAGAACGGCAGGTTGTGCAGGAACTCGATGAAGGTGCCCTTGAGCCGTTCGAAGTCGCCGCCGTAGGTCGCCATGTGGTCGGCATCGATGTTGGTAACGATGGCCACCATGGGCTGCAGGTGCAGGAAGGAAGCATCCGACTCGTCGGCCTCCGCCACCAGGACGTCGCCCTCCCCCAGCCGGGCATTGGTGCCGGCGCTGGTCAACCGTCCGCCGATCACGAAGGTGGGGTCCATCCCGCCCTCGCCCAGCAGGGTCGCAGTGAGACTGGTGGTAGTCGTCTTGCCGTGGGTGCCGGCCACGGCGATGCCGTGACGAAAACGCATCAGTTCGGCGAGCATTTCGGCACGACGCACCACCGGCACACGATGCTCGTGGGCCCAGCGAATCTCTGGGTTGGTCTCGTCCACCGCGGTGGAGACCACCACCACATCGGCATCTGCGGCATGCTCGGCGGCATGGCCGATGGCCACGCCAATACCGCACTGGCGCAGGCGGGCCACCACCGGAGAGGCCTTCAGATCGCTGCCGCTGACCGCATAGCCCTGGTTGGCCAGCACCTCGGCGATGCCGCACATGCCGGCGCCACCGATACCGACGAAATGGATGCGTCGGATGCGGCGCATGCCCAGCCTCCGTCCGGGGTGGGTGGGGGTGACCTGACCGGGAACCGGTCCGAGGGTCTCATCACTCAAAGCCTGTCTCCATGCAACCGGCCACCAGGCGCTCGACGGCATCGAGATGGGCACAGGCACGCGCCCTTGCCGCCATGGTGGCGAGAGTGTCGGGGTCCAGCAGCGACGCCAGGCTTTCGGCCAGCGTCGCCGAGTTCATCTCATGCTGGGGCATCAATTGTGCTGCCTGCTCATCGACCAGAGCCTGGGCGTTGGCCGTCTGATGGTCGTCTACCGCGTGAGGAAAAGGCACGAAGAGCGCCGGCTTGGCGGCAGCGGCGAGCTCCGCCACGGTCAGGGCCCCGGCCCGGCATACCACCAGATCGGCCCAGCCGTAGGCGCCAGCCATGTCGTCGATAAAAGCCGTGACCTCGGCCTCGACGCCCTGTTCACGGTAGATCTCGCGGGTCGCCGCGTCCTTGTCGCGGCCGGCCTGGTGGCGAACCTCGGGGCGCTGACCCTCGGGCAGCCTGGCGAGTGCCTCGGGCAGCCGCTGGTTGAGGGCCTGCGCCCCCAGGGAACCGCCCACCATCAGCAGCCGCAGGCGACGGCCGGCCATCTCGTCTGAGCGCCTCGGGTTATCACCGAGTCGAGCGATCTCGGCCCGCACCGGGTTGCCGACCACCTCGGCCCGGCCGGGGAAGGCCTGGGGAAAGGCGGCATAGACCCGTCGCGCCAGACGCGCCAGGGCGCGGTTGGTCAGGCCGGCGACGGCGTTCTGCTCATGGATGACCAGGGGCCGACGGACCAGCCAGGCCGCCAGGCCACCGGGACCACTGGCGAAGCCACCCAGCCCCACCACCAGCTGGGGGTCGACGTCGCGGATGACCCGCCCCGCCTGCCACACCGCCCGGGCCAGGTTGAAGGGGGCCAGCAGCCAGCCGGCCAGGCCGTTGCCCCGCAGCCCGCTCACCGCGATACGGTGCAGCGTGATACCGGCTTCAGGAACCAGACGGTTCTCGATCCCCCGCGGGCTGCCCAGCCAGGCTACCTCAACCCCCTGCGCTTCCAGCCCGCGGGCCAGCGACAGGGCCGGAATGACATGGCCGCCGGTGCCGCCGGCCATGATCAGGGCACGACGTCCCTCGCGTCGAGTCATGTTGCACGTCCTTGTGTCCTGCCGGGAGAAGGCTCCCGGGAAGCCGTGGGCCCGGCCCGACGCTGGACCAGACGGGTCTCGATATCGGCGCGCAGCAGCAGCGCCACCATCAGGCAGCTCACCACCAGGCTCGAGCCACCGTAGCTGAGCAGCGGCAGGGTCAACCCCTTGGTGGGCAGCATCCCGGTACTCACGGCGATGTTGATGAAGGCCTGTGCCCCGATGACCAGGGCGAAGCCGTAGCCGAGGTAGGCGGCGAAGGCCAGGCCCGCCAGCTCGGCCCGCCGCCCCACCGCCATGGCGCGCCAGATCAGCAGGGCAAATAGCCCGACCACGGCGATGGCGCCCAGCAAACCGAGTTCCTCGGCCAGCACCGCGAAGACGAAGTCCGTGTGGGCCTCCGGCAGGTAGAACAGCTTCTGCACACTGTTTCCCAGTCCCATGCCCAGCCAGTGCCCTCGCCCGAAGGCGATCAGCGCCTGGGTCAGCTGGTAGCCGCTGGCGAACTGGTCGGCCCAGGGATCGGCGAAGCTGGTCAGGCGCGCCATCCGGTAGGGCTCGGCCACGGCGGCCAGGACCCCGAGAGCGCCCACCACCACCAGCAGCACCAGGAAGCGCCCCCAGGGGGCACCGGCCATCAGCAACATGCCCATCACCGCACCGGTCATCACCACCACGGCACCGTAGTCGGGCTCGAGGATCAGCAGTCCGGCGATCACCGCCATCACCACGAGAGGGCGCAGGAAGGCGCCCCAATAGCGACGCACCTGGGGGAGGAAGCGCTCCAGATAGCCCGCCAGATAGACGATCAGGCAGAACTTGGCGACCTCCGATGCCTGCAGGTTGAAGGGCAGGCCGGGGACGGAGAGCCAGCGGCGGCTGCCGTTGACCTCACGCCCCACCAGCAGCACCAGCAGCAGCAGAACCAGCCCCACCAGCAGCAACAGCGGACCGTTGGCCTTCCACCAGGCCAGCGGCACCCACATTGCAAGCGCACCGAGGGCGAGCGCAACCAGCAGGAAGATGCCGTGGCGCAGGCTGAAGTACCAGGCATTGCCGGTGAGGCTCGAGGCCACCTCGCTGGACGCCGAGGTCACCATCACCCAGCCGATCAGCAGCAGTGAAAAAGAGGCCAGCACCAGCCAGCCGTCGAAAGCGTGATCGGCGGTACTCAGCCGCTGACGCAGGCGAGACACAGGGTTCATGGGGCCTCCCCCGCGAGGCGGCGGACCGCCTGGCGAAAGGCTTCGCCACGCGCCTGGTAATCGCTGAACTGATCGAGGCTGGCACAGGCCGGCGACAGCAGCACGCAGTCCCCCGGCGCGGCGATCTCGACCGCACGGACGACGGCCGCGGCCAGGTCCGCTACAGGTGTAAGCGGGAGATGGCCCGCCAGCGCGTCCTCGAGGCGTCCTGCATCCCGGCCGAAGAGGATCGCCTCACGGCCGTAATGCGCCAGGGGTGCTGCCAGGGGGTGAAAGTCGGCGCCCTTACCCACCCCGCCAGCCAACAGGATCAAGCGCCCCTCGAGGGTGGGCCCGAGACCCTCGATGGCGGCCAGGGTGGCGCCGACGTTGGTACCCTTGGAGTCGTTGATCCAGCGCACCCCCGCGACCTCCGCCACCAGCTCCCCCCGATGGGGCAGGCCGGGGAAGCGCCGCAGCACCGCGAGCATGGCCGAGAGCGGCAAGGCCAGGTGATGGCCCATGGCCAGCGCCGCCAGGGCGTTGGCCTGGTTATGGCGACCCGGCAGGGGCATCTCGTCGGTCGGCAGCAGCGCCTCGCTGCCGCGCATCAGCCAGTCACCGCCGGCGCACTCTCCGATGCCCCATTCATTCCCCGCGGGAGTCCGGGTAGTGAAACGGTCCAGGGCCGGCACAGGAGCATCGGGCCAGGTCATGGGGTCGTCGGCATTGACCACGGCGTGACGGGCACCGCGGAAGATGGCCTGCTTGGCGTCCCGGTAAGCGGAGATGTCGCCATGGCGGTCCAGGTGATCCTCGGAGAGATTGAGAAAAGCAGCCGTTTCGGCCCCCAGACGAGGGGTGGTCTCGAGTTGGAAGCTGGAGAGCTCCAGCACGAACAACTCGGCGTCGTCGGCCCCGGCCAGCAGGTCCAGAGCCGGCGTGCCCAGGTTACCGCCCACGGCGACCCGCCAGCCGGCCTCGCGGGCCATCTCGCCCACCAGTGTGGTCACGGTGGACTTGGCGTTGGAGCCCGTGATGCCGGCGATGGGCGCCCGGGCCTCGCGCACGAAGAGTGCGATCTCTCCCACAAGCACCGGCTCACCGGTAGCCTCACGGGTGCGACCGGCGAGCCCCTCCAGGCCCGGAGTGAGGGGATCGACACCGGGACTCAGCACCACCTCTTCTACTTCGGAGAGATCCAGCTCGGCCAGCGGCCCGCAGTGGATATCGATCCCCGGGTGGGCGGCCCGCACGTCTGCCACCCCCGGGGGCGCCAGGCGTGTATCGGCAACCATGAAAGGCACGTCGCGCTGCTCGAGGTGACGGCAGATGGCCCGCCCGGACACCCCGAGCCCGACCACCAGCGTCGTTCCCTTCGGCACCTTGACCATGTTGAGCTCCTTGCGGATGGCGGATCGCCCCCTGGGTTCAGCGGACCTTGAGGGTGGCCAGTCCGATCAGTACCAGCACCACGGTGATGATCCAGAAGCGCACGATGACCCGTGGCTCCGGCCAGCCCTTGAGCTCGTAATGGTGGTGCAACGGTGCCATTCGGAAGATGCGCCGACCGGTGAGCTTGTAGGAGCCCACCTGCAGGATCACCGAAACGGTCTCCATCACGAAGATCCCCCCCATGATGAACAGCACGATCTCCTGGCGCACGATCACCGCCACCACGCCGAGCGCTGCGCCCAGGGCAAGGGCCCCGACATCACCCATGAACACCTGGGCCGGATAGGTGTTGAACCACAGGAAGCCCAGGCCAGCGCCAGCGATGGTGGCACAGAAGACGGCGAGCTCACCCGCCCCCGGAATGAAGGGGATCTGCAGGTAATCGGCGAAGACCGTGTTGCCGGTGACATAAGCGAACACCGCCAGCCCCATGGCCACCAGCACCGTGGGCATGATCGCCAGGCCATCGAGACCGTCGGTGAGGTTGACCGCGTTGGAGCTGCCGACGATCACCAGGTACGTCAGCACGATGTAGAACACCCCCAGGGGCAGCACGAACTCCTTGAACAGCGGTACGATCAGGCTGGTCTCCACCGGGGAGGCGGCCGTGACATAGAGGAGCGCCGCGGCCACCATACCGATCAAGGATTGCCAGAAGTACTTCCAGCGTGCCGGCAACCCCCGGGGATTCTTCTCCACCACCTTGCGGTAGTCATCCACCCAGCCGATGGCACCGAAGCCCAGGGTCACCGCCAGCACCAGCCAGACGTAATGGTTGGTGAGATCCCCCCACAGCAAGGTGCTCACGGCGATGGCCATCAGGATCATGGCACCGCCCATGGTGGGAGTGCCGGCCTTGGAGAGGTGGGACTGGGGACCGTCGTCGCGCACCGCCTGACCGATCTGGCGTTCCACCAGGCGGCGGATCATCACCGGCCCCAGCCACAGGCATAGCACCAAGGCGGTCAGGGTCCCCAGGATCATGCGCAGGGTCAAGTAATTGAAGACATTGAAGGCGCTCTGGAATTGCGCCAGGAAATCAGCCAGAAAAAGCAGCATGTATCGCGTTCACCTTGATGCATCCGCGCGCAGGGCAGCCACGACACCTTCCATGCCGGCGCTGCGCGAGCCCTTGACCAGTACGCTGGCCCCGGACGGTAGATGGTGGAGGACGTGGCGCATCAGCGCCTCCCGATCGTCGAAATGGACCCCGCCTTCGCCGAAGGCCTGACTTGCCGGACTAGCCGGCTCGCCGAGGGTACCCAGGAAATCGATTCCCCGTTCCCGCGCGTAGTGTCCGAGTTCGGCATGCAGCCGGTCGGACTCGCCCCCCAGTTCTCCCATGGCACCCAGCAGGCACCAGTGCGGTCCGGGTAGCGTCACCAGAACATCGAGCGCTGCCTTCACCGCGCCGGGGTTGGCATTGTAGGTATCGTCCAGCAGCCGCGAGGCGTTGAGACCCTCCACGACGCTCAGCCGCCCCGGCATCATGGTCATCGCCTCGAGCCCGGCCAGCACCTCGCACTCCGCGAGCCCCATGGCCAGGGCTGCGGCCGCAGCCGCCAGGGCATTGGCCACGTTGTGGCGTCCCAGCAGGGCCAGGCTGACGCGTCCGATCTCGCGACCATCCAGGACAAGCGTGAAAGCATAGCGTCCGAGAGCGTCGCAGGCCAGCGCCTCGCCACGCAGACGCGCTCGCGGGTCCAGGCCGAAGTCGAGCACCTCGCGGGGTGCCGCCAGGCTCGCCCAGGTGGCAAAGTAGGCATCGTCGCGATTGAGTACCGCCACGCCGTCGGCCGGCAGGCCGGCCAGAATCTCCCCCTTGGCCTGGGCGATCTGTCCCATGCCGCCGAACTCCCCCACGTGGGCCCCGGTGACATTGGTGATCACCGCGACCCGAGGTTCGACCAGAGCCGTCATCCAGGCGATCTCGCCAAGATGGTTCGCCCCCAGTTCCAAGACGGCCTGACGGTGCCCGGGCTCCAGCGCCAGCAGGGTCAGGGGCGCGCCGATATCGTTGTTGAGGTTGCCCTGGGTGGCCAGCGTCGGCCCGCTCCGCGCCAGCAGGGTCGCCAGCATCTGCTTGACCGTGGTCTTGCCGCTGTTGCCGGTCACGGCGACCAGGGGACCGCCCCAGGCGCGCCGCCGGGCACGCGCGAGCAGCCCCAGAGCCAGCCGGGTGTCGGCGACCTCGAGCTGGACGAGCGGATCGTCCACCCGGTGCTCGACCAGGGCCGCCACGGCCCCGGCCTCGCGCGCCTGGGCAATGAAATCGTGGGCATCGAAGCGCTCGCCGCGCAGCGCCACGAACAGCGCCCCGGGACCAAGGTGCCGGGTATCGGTAACGATCGCCCCGACCGGCAGATCCTCGGCCGGGACGGACAGTCCCAGGACAGCGGCAACCTCAGCCAGGCGCTGCAGGCCGGCAACGCTCATCGAGGGCTCTCTCCGTGGCCCTGCCGGGAACGAGCCGCCAGACCACGCTCGGCCTCGGCCAGATCCGAGAAGGCATGGCGCACACCGGCAATTTCCTGGTAGTTCTCGTGGCCCTTGCCGGCGATCAGCACCACGTCATCAGGAGCGGCCTCGGCCAGCACCCGGGCGATCGCCTCGCGACGCCCACTCAATTCGAGGACTCCGGTGTGCTCGGGATCACCCAGACCGGCCAGGATCTCGACACGGATCGCCGCCGGGTCCTCGCTGCGCGGGTTGTCGTCGGTAACCACCAGCACGTCGGCTCGCATCGCCGCGGCAGCAGCCATCAGCGGGCGCTTGCCGGCGTCGCGATCGCCGCCACAGCCGAACAGGCACCATAGCCTGCCATGCCCAGGCAGATGGGCCCGCAGCGCCGAAAGGGCGTTGTCCAACGCGTCAGGGGTATGGGCATAGTCAACGACCACCGTGGGGCACTCCGGCCGGGTCAGGCACTGCATGCGACCGGGCACCGGGGCGAGGTCGGCCGCCAGCGTGAAGAGCGTCTCCAGAGAGTGGCCCAGGCCATGCAGGGTTGCCATGGCCAGCAGCACATTGTCCAGATTGAAACGGCCCATCAGGGCGAGCCTCAGGACCCGTTCCCCCTCGGGGGTGGCGACCAGCGCCCGCTGGCCCTCGGCATGGGGAACCCAGTCGATGACGCGCAGCGTCACCGCCTCGTCCTCGCCGACGGCCAGGACACGCACACCACGGTGCACACCGGCGAGCATCAGTCGTGCCAGCGGGTCGTCGCCGTTGACCACGGCGAGCTCGATCTCGTAGCGACGGAACAGACGTGCCTTGGCGGCGGCGTAGGCTGCCATGCTGCCGTGATAGTCCAGGTGATCACGGCTGAGGTTGGTGAATACCGCGGCATACACGCGACAGCCATCCAGGCGACCCTGTTCCAGTGCGTGGGAGGAGACCTCCATGGCTACCCGGCGCACGCCGTCGGCCGCCAGTTCACCCAGCGCGGCCTGCAGGGCCAGGGGACCCGGCGTGGTCAGCTGGCCAGCGGTCAGGCGCCCCGGCCTGCCATGACCCAGGGTGCCGATCATTCCAGCGTCCACCCCGAGGGCGAGGCTCAGCTCCGCCAGGTAATGGGTCACCGAACTCTTGCCGTTGGTGCCGGTGACCCCGATCAGCTCCAGGTCACGGGGTACGGCGAACAGAATCTGGCCTAGCTCGCCCTGAGCCTCGCGCAGTCCCGTCAGCCACAGCACACGGGGATCGTCGATTCCGGGTGAGCCGTCATCGTGGGCCAGCACCAACGAAGCCCCGGCCGCCAGGGCCGCCGGGATGAAGTCGCGACCGTCGGCCGCCACCCCCGGCACCGCCACGAAGACGTCGCCCGTGGCCAGTTGACGGCTGTCGAGCAGCAGTCGAAGTCGCTCCGGCAGGGTGGCCTGCGCCAAGGCACGACGAGAGTCGGGCCACAGCTCGCCCAGACCTGCCTCCAGTCGCTCGGCGGTCAGCTGCATCGCGATTTTCCTCCAGGGCTTGCGCTCATGATTCCGGCTCCCGGGCATCCGGTGGCACGTCCAGCAGGCGCAGGGCATTGCCTGCCACCCGCGAGAAGACCGGCGCCGCCACGGCCCCACCATAGTAGTCGTCGCCGCGCGGGTGATCGATCATCACCACAGTAATGATTCGCGGCTCCGAGACCGGCGCAATGCCGACGAACAGACTGCGGTAGGCATCCTTCTCGTAGCCGGTGGCCGAGGTCTTGCGCACCGTGCCGGTCTTTCCGGCCACCCGGTAACCGGGCACGCCGGCGCGACGACCACCGGTTCCGGGCTGCACCGACTCTTCCATGATGCGCAGCAGATCATGAGCTACGTCGGGATCGATAGCCGAGTTACCGACCGGGGGTTCCGGCAGTCTGAGCAGTGAAGGCGGCATCCGCACGCCATCGTTGGCGATTGCCGTGTAAGCGCTGGCCAGCTGCAGCGCCGAGACCGAGAGGCCATAGCCGTAGGAGAGGGCCGCCCACTGACTGCTCGACCAGCGCACGGGGGCTGGCAGGCTGCCCCCGGACTCGCCGGGGAAGCCGGTGCCCGGCGCCTGATCGAAGCCCAGTCGACGATAGACCTCGGGGACCAGCGGATCATCGAGTTGCAGGACCAGTTTGGACATGCCGATATTGGAGGACTTCTCCAGGATGCCAGCCAGGCTGAGTTCGCCATAGTTACGAACATCCTTGATGGTGAAGCGATCGATGCGCATCCAGCCCGGCGAGGTGTCAACCACGGTGTCCTTGTCGAACTGGCCACTCTCCATGATCGCCGCCATGGCCAGCGGCTTGACGACCGAGCCGGGCTCGAAGACGTCGACGATGGCACGGTTGCGCAGCCCCTGAGGATCGAGACCGGCCCGATTATTGGGGTTATAGGAGGGCTGGTTAGCCATGGCCAGCACCTCCCCGCGCTGAGCATCCAGCATCACCACGATACCGCCATCGGCATCGTGCTCGGCTACCGCTGCCTTGAGCTCGCGATAGGCCATGTACTGCAGACGTTGATCCAGCGCCAGGGTCAGATCCCCTCCCGGCTGGGCCTCCTGCAGCAGTGCCAGATCGCGCACCAGGCGACCGCGACGATCCTTGAGCACCCGGCGCTTGCCGGGCACACCGGCGAGGTGAGCCTGGTAGGCCAGTTCGAGACCCTCCTGACCAATATCGTCGATATTGGTCACCCCCAGCAGCTGCGAGGTTACCTCCCCTGCCGGGTAGTAGCGCTTGTACTCCTCCCGGGCGTGTACCCCAGGTATGCGCAGTTCCAGCACTTGCTGCGCCGCCTCCGGCGTCATGCGACGTCGGAGGTACATGAACTCGCGCTCGGCGTAGCGCGCGATGCGCTCATTGAGAGCATCGAGCTCCTGGCCCAGAGCCCTGGCCAGCATCAGACGCTGAATGTCGTCGGCCGGCAGGTCCTGGGGGTTGGCCCAGAGGGTCACTACCGGGGTGGAGATGGCCAGGGGCTCGCCGTGGCGGTCGGTGATCATGCCGCGATGGGCGGGAATCGTGTCGGTGCGCAAAGTACGCGCATCACCCTGCCCCTGCAGAAAGGGACGGTCGAAGACATGCAGGTCGACGATACGGCCGACCAGCAGCATGAGCCCCACCAGCACCAGGGTCATCATCACCCCGTAGCGCACTCCCCCCATGGGGGCCAAGGGGGGCGGACGACGCGGCGTCACGCCACTGCGGATGTCGTCACTCATGGACGGATGACCTCGACCTCATCAATGGCGGGCAGACGCATCTCGAGGCGCTCCTGAGCCAGGCGCTCGATGCGGGCAGGAGAGGACCAGGCACTCTCCTCGAGCAGCAGCTGCCCCCATTCGGTCTGCAGCTGCTGCTGCTCGCGCTCGAGCTGCTGCAGGCGGGCATACTGGTCACGGGTCTGGTGGCTGGTGGCGATCACCGCCAGGGCGGAGCCCAGGCAGGCCAACAGCAGCAAGGCGACCAGCAAAAGCAGAGGCGATACCCTCAGGCGAAGGGGCCAGCCGAAAGAGGAGATTGCCGTGGGGCGTCCCGGTGCCATGACCGACCTCAGTATCGTTTGCGCGCCACACGCATCACTGCACTGCGCGCGCGAGGATTCTCCTGGACCTCCTCGGCGGAGGGGCGACGCGCCTTGCCCAGCGACTCCAGCCGCCGCTTCAGCTGGTCGTCGCGGATCGGCATGCCGCGTGGCAGATCGGTGTCACCGCGCACATGATCGCGAATGAAGCGTTTGACCCGGCGGTCCTCCAGCGAGTGGAAGCTGATCACCACCAGGTGACCGCCCGGTGCGAGGGCCTCCAGCGCGGCTTCCAGCGCCGCATCGAGCTGCTCCAGTTCGCCATTGACCTGGATGCGCAGCGCCTGGAAGACCCGCGTGGCAGGATGCTTGCCTTTCTCCCAGGCAGGGTGGGCGGCCTTGACCACCTCGGCGAGGTCGGTTGTGCGCGTGAACGGCCGCTCGCTGCGACGTGCAATGATCGCCCGCGCCAGGCGCTTGGCGAAGCGCTCTTCGCCATAGGCCTTGAAGACAGCGACGATCTCGCCCTCGCCGGCCCGGGCCAGGAAGCCCGCGGCGCTCTCTCCCCGGGAGGGATCCATACGCATGTCCAGAGGACCGTCGCGCAGGAAGCTGAACCCTCGCTCGGGGTCGTCGAGCTGGGGCGACGAGACCCCTACGTCGAGCAGCACGCCCGCCAGCCGGCCATGCAGGCCATGGCGCGCGGCGATCTCGTCGAGCCGGGCGAACTCGCCCTGCTCGATGGCAAAACGTGGGTCGTCGATGGCGGTGGCCTCGGACACGGCCTGGGGGTCGCGATCGATGGCCAGCAAATGCCCCTGCGGCGCCAACCGCTCGAGGATGGCGCGCGAATGACCACCGCGCCCGTAGGTGCCATCCAGATAGGCGCCTTCGGGGTCGTGGATCAGCACCTCCACGGCACCATCGAGCAGCACGCTGGCATGGCGAAAGCCGCGGGCGGGCTGTTCGGAGGCGAATGACGGCATGAGGCTCTCGTTCGAGGGGCTGAGGTGCCGTCTGAAACGGCGATGTTCGGAAAGGGAGTCGGCCGATAAGCCGGGTTCTGTCGTGGACAGTCATTCCTCTAGGGGCCGTGTCGCCAGGGCCCTCAAGCAACCTACCCGAACCCGACGCGGGCCACGTCGTGGGGTTCCTATTTGGTCTTGCTCCGAGTGGGGTTTACCTTGCCACGCACTGTTACCAGGCGCGCGGTGCGCTCTTACCGCACCCTTTCACCCTTACCGGCCTCCCGCAGGAGACGTAGGCGGTCTGCTCTCTGCTGCACTTTCCGTCGGCTCACGCCGCCCAGGCATTACCTGGCACTCTGCCCTGCGGAGCCCGGACTTTCCTCCCCCGCTCCGGCCCGAGAGCCGGAGCGGCGGCGACTGTCTGGCCGACTCCCGTGACAAGGATACCAGCGCCCTCCCCGCGCCTCAATGCCCGTCCTTGAGCGACTGGAGCCTGCCATACCAGACCTTCTTGGCTCCGCCCAGTACCCGCGCCGCCACGGCGGCCGCCTGCTTGACGCCCAGCCCTTCGGCAAGCAGGGCCGACAGCAGTGCATCGGCCTCCACCGTCGAGGCGTCGGCATCGCCGCGCGGGGCGGCACCGGCCAACATCACCACGAACTCGCCCCGGGCCTGGTCCGGGTCCTCCTCCATGCGCGTCAGCAGCTCGGCGGCGCTGCCGTCGAGAAAGGTCTCGAAGGTCTTGGTCAGTTCACGGGCCAGCACCACTCGACGCGCCCCGAGGGTGGCAGCCAGGTCGGCCAGGGTGTCACGGATACGATGGGGCGACTCGTAGAACACCAGGGTCTCCTCGCGGGTCGCCAGGGCCTCCAACCGCCCCCGCCGGCCGCTACTCTTAGCCGGCAGGAACCCCTGAAAAAGGAAACG
This sequence comes from Halomonas lysinitropha, assembly GCF_902500215.1. Classification (GTDB taxonomy): domain Bacteria; phylum Pseudomonadota; class Gammaproteobacteria; order Pseudomonadales; family Halomonadaceae; genus Halomonas; species Halomonas lysinitropha. The sequence continues at coordinate 44,210 of NZ_CABVOU010000037.1, read as the reverse complement.
ATCGGTCGGTAACCCTGCCGCGGACAGGGCCGCCACCAGGGCACAGGGGCCCGGGACCGGTACGATGCGACGCCCGCGGGCACGCAACTCACGCACCAGCACGAAGCCAGGATCGCTGATCAGCGGCGTGCCCGCATCGGAGATCAAGGCGATGTCCTCGCCGGCGGCGAGGCGCGCATCCAGGGTGTCGACCCGTGCCGCCTCATTGTGTTCATGCAGCGACAGCATCGGCCGCGACAGGCCCAGGTGGCGCAGCAGTCGGCCACTGTGGCGGGTATCCTCGGCGGCGATCACGGCCACCTCCCCCAGCACCCGGGCAGCCCGGCGGCTCAGGTCGTCCAGATTCCCAATGGGTGTGGCAACCACGTACAATGAACCGGCAAGCGTATCGGACATCTCGGCTCCCTGGGGGCTTTCGGACATGGGGACAAGGAAGGATTCATGAAAATCTCGTTTCGCGGCCCTCTGGCCGCCGCGCTCACCGCGCTGCTGCTTGCGGGCTGCAGCTTCCAGCCGGGCATCGTCGAACGACAGGCCGACGGCGATCCACAGCGTCTGTTGCAGCAGGCCGAACAGCAGGCACCCGAGCAGGCCGCTCTATCGCGTCTGGAGGCGGCCGACATCCTAGCACGCCGGGGAAACCGCACCCAGGCGCTTGAAGTCGCCAAGGAGATCGACGACAGCCGTCTGGAGCGCCAGGCACTTGCACGCTGGGCCCTGCTGCTCTCGGAGCTGGGCGAGGCCGAGGGGGATCCCTGGGCGGTGATCCAGGCCGGCCAGCTGCTCGACGAAGTCGAGCTGCCCCGAGAGGCCTCCCTGACCCTGCGGGAACGACTGGGCATGGCCCTGGCCGAGGTCGACGAGCCCCGTGCCGCCACCCGGGCCCTGATCCGCGTCCAGGCCGAGACAGATCGCGAGGACCTCAACGACCCCATCTGGGACCAGCTGTCGCAATTGGACGGCAGTTCACTGTCCAACCTAAAAGAGGGGGGCGACGACCTGACCCTGGGGTGGGTGGCCCTGGCCGAACTGGTGCGCTCCAGCGGCGGCGACCTCCAGCGGCTCTTCGCGCGCCTGGAGGATTGGCGCGAGCGCCATCGCGGCCACCCGGCGGCCCGACGCCTGCCCGGCGAGATCACCGCCCTGAACGAGCTTCGCGGCCAGGAGGTCGACCACATCGCGGTCTTTCTGCCCGAGTCCGGTCCACTCGCCGGCATTGCCTCGGCGATCCGCGAGGGCATCCGTACCCACCACCTCGAGGGCGTCGACCGGGGTGCCCGCCTGAGCTTCTTCGACAGCACCCAAGGCGAGCTGGAGTCACTCTACCGGGAAGCTGCCTCGCGTGGCGCCCAGGTGGTAATCGGCCCGCTCGACAAGGACGCCGTCAGCAGACTCGAGCAGCGTGAGCGAGTGCCGCTTCCGACCCTGGCGCTCAACTATGGTCGCGGAGACCGCAATCAGACACTGGGGCTCTTCCAGTATGGCCTGTCCGCCGAGGACGAGGCGCGTCAGGCCGCCCAACGCGCCTGGGTCGATGGCCATCGTCTTGCCTCGCTGCTGGTCCCGGACAACGACTGGGGACGCCGCGTCGGTGAGGCCTTCTGGAACGCCTGGCGCGAACAGGAAGGCAAGATCGCCAATGCGGTGCGCTACAATCCCGATGCCTCTGCCACCGAGAGCGCGCGTCGCGCGGTAACCAACCCCCAGCCGGACATGCTGTTCCTGCTGGCCCTGCCGGAGTATGCCCGCCAGGTACCGCCGACCCTGGACTACTACAACAGCGGCGACCTGCCGATCTATGCCACCTCCCACCTCTTCGAGGGTCGCCTGCAGCCCCGCCTGGATCACGACCTGGACGACGTGCTGTTTGTCGATATCCCCTGGCAGATCCCTGATGCGGCCGTGGGAGGCGTCGAGGCCCTACCTTTCCTCGACAGCTATCGCAGACTGCGCGAGGAGTCCGACCCCGCCATGTTCCGCCTGAAAGCCATGGGCGTGGATGCCTACGAGCTAGCCCGGCGTCTCCCTCAGCTGCAGGCCATAAGGGGCAGCGAACTGTTCGGCGCCACCGGCACCCTGAGTCCTGGCGACGACGGTCGAATCCAGCGCCGGCTGCCCTGGGCCCGCTTCGTCAACGGCGTACCTCAGCCCGTACTGATCCCTGGCGTGTTCGGCGATGATCGGGCCCGGTGACGCCCGCGCCCGCGGCGGTGCCATCGAGCAGCTTGCGGCACGCTGGCTGATGGCACGCGGACTCTCCCTCGAGGCCAGCAACCAGCATGCCAAGGGCGGCGAGATCGATCTGGTGATGCGTGATGGCGATGTCCTGGTATTTGTCGAGGTTCGCCACCGTGCCGACAGCCGTCACGGGCACCCCTTGGAAACCATCACCGCCACCAAGCAGCGCCGCCTGATCCGGGCGGCGCGTTTTTATCTCCAGCGCAACGGGCTATCATGTCCTTGCCGCTTCGATGTACTGGCCGTGTCCGGCACGCCCCCCGACCTCGAGATCGAGTGGGTGACGGATGCCTTCGAAGCGTCCTGACCGATCAAGCCTCTCTGCGAAAAGGACCAGGAACCCCGCATGGATTTCCAGCAGCGTATTCTCGGCCACTTCAATGCCAGCATCGATACCAAGACCTACGCCAGTGAGGTGCTACCGCCCTTCATCGAGGTGGCCAGCCAGATGATGGTCCAGTGCCTGGTCAACGAGGGCAAGATTCTGGCCTGCGGCAATGGCGGCAGCGCGGGCGACAGCCAACATTTTTCCTCGGAATTGCTCAACCGCTTCGAGCGAGAGCGACCCAGCCTGCCGGCCCTGGCCCTGACCACCGACACCTCGACCCTGACCTCGATCGCCAACGACTACAGCTACAACGAGGTCTTCTCCAAGCAGATCCGCGCTCTGGGTCAGCCCGGCGACATCCTGCTGGCGATCTCCACCAGCGGCAATTCCGCCAACGTCATCCAGGCCATACAGGCCGCCCATGACCGTGACATGTCAGTGGTGGCCCTGACCGGCCGAGACGGCGGCGACATGGCTTCGCTGCTGGGCCAGGACGACTGCGAGATTCGGGTACCGGCGACATCCACGGCACGCATTCAGGAGGTCCACCTGCTGGCGATCCACTGCCTGTGCGACCTGATCGACGAACAACTCTTCGGAACTAGCGAGTGACCGCCATGAAAAGGAAGTCCCTTCTCACGACCCTGCTGCTTACCCTCGGCATCGGTCTCGCCGGCTGCAGCACTGTGACCGGCATTACCACCCCGGGCACCATCGACGAGAACTACGGTGAGCGCACTTTCGGGGCTCAGGTCGAGGACGAGAGCATCGAGACCAAGGTCGGCCACAACCTCGGCCGCACCGATGCACGGCTCAGCGATGCCCGCATCAATGTCGACAGCTTCAACGGCGTCGTGCTGCTCACCGGACAGGTGCCAAGCGAGGAGCTCAAGGCGAAAGCCGAGGAGGTCGCCGGCAAGGTGCGTAACGTCCGCGAGGTGCACAACGAGCTCGCCATTGCCGCCAACCTGCCGGCGAGCCAGCGCCTCTCCGACACCTGGCTGAGGACCCGCATCCGCACCAGCCTTGCGGCCAACGAGGAGATCGACTCCGGACGCATCCAGGTGGTTGTCGAGAACGACAGCGTCTACCTGATGGGCATCGTCACCCGCAACGAGGCGGAGCGCATCGTCCAGGCCGTCTCTTCTGTGGGCGGCATGCAGCGCATCGTCAAGGTCTTCGACTACCTGGACTGACGACCGCCCTTGCAGAGTGCGAACGGCAGGCCTGTGGCCTGCCGTTTCGCGTCCCGATAAGCGAGTCCTAGATCACTTGATGACCCGCAGCGAGGGGCGCCCTTTCCGCGGCGGCGCCTCATCACCCTGATCCTCTTCCTGAGGCACCTCTTCCTGCGAGTCGTCATCAGCGCTATCACCGGCGGTATCTACCTCGTTGAGCCGAGGCCCCTTCTCCTCTGCCTCAGTGGCTTCGGCCGGTATCACCGGCTCATGACCGAACACCATGCCGACACCGTTTTCCCGGGCATAGATCGCGATCAATGCCTCGATAGGCACCATCACCTGCATGGGGCGACCGCCGAAACGCGCAGAGAAACTCACCGCGTCGTTCTCCATGCTGAAGTCGCGCACCGCAGTAGGCGCCAGGTTGAGCACGATCTGACCATTCTGGACGAACTGTCGGGGAACCTCGACCCCCGGCTGCTCGGCATCGACGACGATATAAGGGGTCAGGTCATTATCCAGCAGCCACTGGTAAAGGGCCCTGGCAATGTAGGGACGGCTCGATTGCATCATTTGGCCCTCCTGGGTCGGGGACTCGGTCATCACCGGGTCGAAATTCAGGGGCGCATCTCGCGCTCGTTCTCGCTGAGTGCCGCCTTGAAACCGTCGCGGTCGAAGAGGCGCTCCATATAGCTCATCAAGGGCTTGACCTGCTTCTCGGGCAGCTCGATGCCCAACGCCGGCAAGCGCCAGAGGATCGGCGCCAGGCAGCAGTCCACCAGGGTAAACTCCTCGCTCATGAAGTAGGGCATGTCCTCGAAGATCGGCGAGATACCGACCAGACTCTCGCGCAGTTCCTTGCGCGCTTTCTCGATATCCTTCTTCGCGCCACTCTGGACCTGCTCGACCAACGGACACCATTCGCGCTCGATGCGATGCATCCAAAGGCGACTCTTGGCCCGCGCCACGGGGTAGACGGGAAGCAGTGGCGGATGCGGGAAACGCTCGTCAAGGTACTCCATCATCACCTTGGACTCATAGAGCACCAGATCGCGGTCGAGCAGTGTGGGCACGCTGTTGTAGGGATTGAGGTCGGCGAGCTCCTCGGGGTGCTGTTCGTCGGTCACCTCGACGATATCCACGGCCACGCCCTTCTCGGCGAGTACGATTCGCACACGATGACTGTAATGGTCATCCCCTCCCGAATAAAAGATCATCGACGACCGCTTGGCCACTACACCCATGTAACAATCCTCGCATCTGTTCGTGCCGAGATGATAACACGACAGCCCCTAGCTTGAGGGCTACCATGCTGCCCGATATCAGGCAGTAACCACGAAAGGGCGCATGGCCGTCGACCATGCGCCCCGTCAACATCCGTCGATAACGGATCAGTGAACGTCGCGCCAGTACTCGCGCTTGAGCAGGTAAGCGATGACACCGAAGATGAAGATGAAGATCAGCACCTTCGGCCCCAGCGACTGAGCGTGCAGCTTGGACGGCTCACCCACGTAGGCGAGGAAATTGGTCAGGTCGTAGACCGCCTCCTCGAACTCGGCCGGCTCCATTTCGCCTGGCTGGGTGACCTGCAGCGTCTCGCAGGACTGGTACTTGCCGGTCAGCGGATCGAGCTCGGCCCCTTCGACCGGCTGGTCCGTCTCGGCGCACACCTTCTCCTGCACTCCCTGCAATGGCTCAAGCACGTTAGGCATGGCGGCTAGCGGGAAGACAGCATTGTTGACGCCGGTGCCGGTACTGGGATCCTTGTAGAACGTCAGCAGATAGGAGTAGATCCAGTCGGTGCCGCGCAGACGCGACTCGAGGGTCAGGTCGGGGGGTGTCACCCCGAACCAGGCCTCGCCATCACCCTCATTCATGGCGATGTGCATCTGGTCATTGAAGGCCAACTCGGGGGAAAAGATCAGGTTCTCTTCCACCAGATCCTGGGGCATATCCAGGTCTTCGGCGGCACGCGCAAACCGCTGGTGCTCCAGGGAGTGGCAACCCATGCAGTAATTGACATAAAGCTTCATGCCGTTCTGCAAGGACGCCTTGTCGTGGAGATCGGGCTCCATGGAGTACGGAACGCTCGCACCTCCCGCGGCCATTGCCGAGACGGGCACCAGCGCGAAGAGCAGCGCTAACAGTTGCTTTTTCATTAGCCAGTCACCCTTTCCGGAACGGGTTTGGTCTTCTCCAGCCGGGTATAGAACGGCATCAGCAGGAAGAAGGCGAAGTAGATGACGGTGCACACCTGGGACAGCAGGGTACGCCCCTCGGTGACCGGCAATACCCCGAGCACGCCCAGGATCACGAAGCTGAGTGCGAACAGCGCCAGCATTACCTTGGACATCCAGCCCTTGTAGCGCATGGAACGCACCGGGCTGCGGTCGAGCCAGGGCAGCACGAAGAGCACCGCGATGGCTGCGCCCATGAAGATCACACCGAGGAACTTGGCGTCGAGTCCGAACAGCGAGAAGGTGATCGCGCGCAGGATCGCGTAGAAGGGCGTGAAATACCAGACCGGGGCGATGTGATCAGGTGTCGTCAGCGGGTCAGCCGGCTGGAAGTTGGGTTTCTCGAGGAAATAGCCTCCACCCTCCGGGAAGTAGAAGATCACCACGCAGAAGACGAACAGGAATACCGCCACGCCGACGAGATCCTTCACCGTGTAGTAGGGATGGAAGGGAATACCGTCCAGTGGCTTGCCGGACTCGTCCTTCTTCTTCTTGATGTCGATCCCATCAGGGTTGTTGGATCCGACCTCGTGCAGCGCAATGATGTGCAGCACCACCAGCGCCAGGATAACGATCGGCAACGCCACCACGTGCAGAGCAAAGAAACGGTTGAGGGTGATGCCGGAAATCAGGAAGTCGCCGCGAATCCACTGGGTCAGGTCGGGACCGATCACCGGGATCGCCGAGAACAGCGAGATGATGACCTGCGCGCCCCAGTAGGACATCTGGCCCCAGGGCAGCAGATAGCCCATGAAGGCCTCGGCCATCAGCGCCAGATAGATGGTCATGCCGAAGATCCACACCAGCTCACGTGGTGCCTTGTAGGAGCCGTAGAGCAGTCCGCGGAACATGTGCAGATAGATGACGGCGAAGAAGGCCGTAGCGCCAGTGGAGTGCATGTAGCGGATCAGCCAGCCCCATTCCACATCGCGCATGATGTACTCGACCGAGGCGAAGGCGCCTTCGGCGGAGGGATTGTAGCTCATGGTCAGCCAGACCCCGGTGAGGATCTGGTTGACCAGCACCAGCAGCGCCAGGGAACCGAAGAAGTACCAGAAGTTGAAGTTCTTCGGCGCATAGTACTTCGCCATGTGGTCCTGCCACATCTGGGTGGCCGGGAAGCGGTCATCGACCCAGCGCATCAAGCCGCGCTCCGCCTTGACTTTGTTCGGGTTACCCATCAGGCAGTCTCCTCATCTTCGCCGACCGTGATCAGCGCATCGCTGTCGAAGCGGTAAGGTGGCACTTCGAGGTTGGTCGGCGCCGGCACATTGCTGAACACCCGACCGGCCAGATCAAAGCGCGAGCCGTGGCAAGGGCAGAAGAAGCCGCCCGGCCAGTCATCGGTTCCCACACCTTCGGCATCGGGCTCAGGTCGATAAAGTGGCGAACAGCCCAGGTGCGTGCAGATACCGATGAGCACCCCTATCTCCGGCTTGATCGAGCGCATCTCGCCAGAAACGTAATCCGGCTGCTGCGGTACCATGGAAGCGGGATCGGCGAGGCGGTCCTCGTCGAAGTTGCGGGTACGTTCGACCATCTCCGGCGTGCGGTTGATGATCCATACCGGCTTGCCGCGCCACTCGACGGTCATGCGCTGCCCGGGTTCGAGCTTCGAGATGTCGGCCTGGACGGGGGCACCCGCCGCCCTAGCCCTGGCACTCGGCTGCCAGGAAGCCACAAAGGGGACCGCAACCCCGACGGCACCCACCGCACCCACGACGGTGGTAGCACCTACGAGGAAACGGCGCCGACCCTTGTTTACGCCGTTATCTGCCATTTTTAGGTTTCTCCCATCAGCTTACCCGTTGTTCCATCACGGACAGTAACCCCCGCGACCACAGATACCAAATGCAGTGTATGGTAAAAAATCGTGTCGCCCCGCACAAGAAAAGGTTCCCTGAGCAAACGGGAAACCTGACGACAAATTCTTGATCCAGCAAAAAAAACGCCCAGGTCGCTGGACCCGGGCGTTTTCATGCGGCGATACGAGGCGTATCAGCGCTTGGAGAACTGCGGGCGACGGCGCGCCTTGCGCAGGCCGATCTTCTTGCGCTCCACCTGGCGGGCGTCGCGAGTGACGTATCCCGCTTCGCGCAACTGGCCACGGAAGTCCTCGTTGTAGTCCAGCAGGGCACGCGTGATGCCGTGACGAATGGCGCCGGCCTGAGCCGAACCGCCGCCGCCCTTGACGGTGACGTAGACATCGAACTGGCCGACGGTATCGGTCAGTTCGAGCGGCTGGCGAACCACCATGCGACCGGTGACGCGACCGAAGTACTGGTCCAGCTCACGGCTGTTGACGGTGATCTTGCCGGTGCCCGGCTTCATGAAGACGCGGGCGGTAGAGGTCTTGCGGCGCCCGGTACCGTAATACTGCTGTGTCATGGCGAAGATTCCCTCAGATGTTCAGTGCTTGCGGCTGCTGGGCAGCATGCGGATGCTCGGTGCCGGCGTAGACCTTGAGCTTCGAGTACATGGCACGACCCAAGGGACCCTTCGGCAACATGCCCTTGACGGCGGACTCGATGACACGCTCCGGTGCATGGGCGATCATCTTCTCGAAACTCATGGAGCGCAGGCCACCCGGGTAGCCGGTATGGCGATAGTAGGTCTTGGCGCTGGCCTTGTTGCCAGTGACCCGGACCTTCGCGGCATTGATCACGACGATGTAATCGCCGGTATCGACATGCGGGGTGTATTCCGGCTTGTGCTTGCCGCGTAGGCGACGAGCGATCTCGGTAGCCAGACGACCGAGCGTCTTGTCCTCAGCATCGACGACAAACCAGTCGCGCTGAACGGACTGCGGTTTGGCAGTGAACGTCTTCATGGGTGAATCACCAATTGATGTATTGGGTTCTGCCGCCGGGCATCCGGCATGGAACCGTCCCTATTTTTCTTGGTTGCCTCTACCCGCGGGCCGAGGCAACAGTCGAACGAGCGCGTATTCTACACGAGCTTGCCCTCTCAGGGAAAGAGCCAGTCTCGCGTTCAGGGCTTGTGGGGCAGCGCCAGATAGTCGTGGGACTGCATTTCCTGAAGGCGCGACAGGGTGCGCTCGAATTCGAACGCCAGTCGACCGTCATGATAGAGCTGTTCGGCCGAGACCTCGGCCGACATCAAAAGCTTGACGCCCCGGTCGTAGAATTCGTCCACCATGTTGATAAAGCGCCGGGCTTGATCATCTGTCGCTCCACTCATGCGGGTCACGTTTGACACCAGCACGCTGTGGAACTCCCGGGCCAGCTCGATGTAGTCGTTCTGGCTGCGGGGGCCATCGCAGAGCTCGCTGAACTCGAACCACACCACATCGTCATGCAGCCGACGGGCATGCAGTACACGACGGTTGATCTCGATCGGCGCCTCCGCCTCGCCCTCATGACCGGCGATCTCGCGAAAGCTGCGGGCCAGTTCTGATTCGGCCGCATCGTCCAGCGGGGCATGGAAGATCTCGGCACGCTCCAGGGCGCGCAAGCGGTAGTCGACCCCCGAATCCACGTTGACCACCTCGCAGTGACGCTCGAGCAGGTCAATGGCCGGCAGGAAGCGGGTCCGCTGAAGACCATCCTTGTAGAGCTCTCCGGGGACGATATTCGAGGTTGCCACCAGCACCACGCCTTGCGCGAAGAGTGACTCGAGCAGGTTGGCCAGGATCATGGCATCGGTGATGTCCTTGACGAAGAATTCGTCGAAGCAGATGACCCGGGCCTCGGCAGCGAACTTGGCGGCGATCAGCGTCAATGGGTTGCGCTCGCCCTTGTAATGTTCGAGCTCGTTGTGCACCCGCTGCATGAAGCGGTGAAAATGGGTGCGCATCTTCTCAGGAAACGGCAACGTCTCGAAGAAGGCATCCATGAGGTAGGTCTTGCCGCGACCCACCCCGCCCCAAAGGTAGAGACCGTGGATCGCAGGAAGCACCGGTTCGGGCTCCTCGCGATCGCGTCGGCTGAACAGCCCGGCCATCCGCGACTTGAGCCCACCGCCAGGCTTCGGCGGCACCACCCGAGAAGGCGGCGTGGCCACCAGCTCATCGTAGAGTCGCTGCAAGTGCTTCACGGCCTCTTGCTGGGCCGCATCCGGCTGGAAGCCGTTGCGCTCGATATCCGCCCGATAGCGGCTCATCGGCGTCTCGAGGTGCCGCGCGTCGCTTGAAGCCATCGGATATTGCATCTCGCTCATGGGGATTCCTGAGGCCTGTACTCGGGACAATCGCGAAGAGGCATTATACGCATACCGCCCTCACTTGGCATCGCCGGCCGCCGCGTTGACCCGGCACACCGCGTCGCCCCTATAATGGTCTCACGGATCTCCTCCGGCCAGATTCAGCCCACGCGGCTCGCGCGGCCAGTCGCTCAACGCTCCAGGGAGAAAGCACAACGTGGACGAGACCAACATCAACTGGGTGCTGGCCATCGCTTGCCTGCTGGCCGGCATCGGCATCGGAGCACTGGGCTATCACCTGCTCATTGTCGTGGCGGGTAACGCCCAGCAGCTCCGACAGCGGCTCGCCGAGCGTGAGCGGGAGCTGGCGAATATCAAGGACGGCATGGGCGACAGCCTCGAGCGCATCGCTCAACTGGCCGAAAGCCTGCATCGTGAGAGCCGGAGCCTCGAACAGGAGGCCGAGGAGGCCAGCAATCGGCTCGGTGCCCGCTCGCTGAGGCGCCAGGCCATGGACGCCATCGCTCCCGAGCCTGCCGCGGCCACCGCGGAGCCCGGCGTGCCCCGGGATTACGCCGATGGCGATCGTGGCACCCTTTCCGAAGACTTCGGCCTCAGGCAAGGCGACGATGCCACTGCCCCTCAGCCACCGCGCCTCTGACGGCGTCACTGCTCCCTGATACACGCACCCGGCACAACGCTTCCGGGAGGGAGGTCCTTCTCAGGCAGGGTTGTCGATATCGACAAAGCGATGCTCGATGCCGAACTCGGCCGCAAGCCTTTCGCCCAGGGCCTGGACCCCATATCGCTCCGTCGCATGGTGACCCGCCGCCAGATAGTGAATCCCCATCTCGCGGGCCAGATGGGTCGTGCGCTCGGAGATCTCCCCGGAGATGAAGGCATCGGCCCCGGCCTCCCAGGCGCCGACAATCATGTCCTGGGCCCCGCCGGTGCACCAGGCGACACGGTGGATCGCGTTTCCGCTCGGCGCCTCGATCAGCAACGGCTCGCGCCCCAGGCACGCCGCCACGTCCCGTACCAGGCCCGCGACGTCGAGGCCCTGGCGGGGCTCGCCCAGCCATACCAGCCCCTCGCCGAGTTCGCCATCGGCACAGCCGGTGACGGTGAAGCCCAGCCGACGGCCCAGTTCGGCGTTGTTGCCGAGCTCGGGGTGGGCATCCAGCGGCAAGTGATAGGCCAGCAGATTGATATCATGGGCCAGCAGAGTCGCCAGGCGCCGGCGCTTGATGCCGGTGACGGTGACCGGTTCGTTCTTCCAGAAGTAGCCGTGATGCACCAGCACCAGGTCGGCTTGCCAGGCCACCGCTTCGTCGAGCAGGGCCTGGCAGGCGGTCACCCCGCTCATGACCCGCGCGACACGCTCGCTGCCGGCCACCTGCAGGCCATTCACGGTGTAGTCCTTGAAGCGTTCGGGCTCCAGCAGTCGGTCGCAGGCGGCGACCAGGTCGTCGCGATTCGTCATGCAGTCTCCGGGCGCGGTCGGATGGGTAATGTTACAATCCACACAGTGTAACCAGCGGGAGGACAGCCCGCGACCCAGCACCGTCGACTAAGGATCCCCGCTGCATGCGACGCACCCTGCTCCCCTATCTCTGGCCTGTGCTCATCGGCGTGCTGGCGGCCATCGTGCTGCTCAATGCCTTCCCGCAGTTGATCGGCACATCGGCCCCGCCACCGCCTTCAGCCCCTTCTTCTACCCCGGCACTGGTGCAGTCCGACAACGAGAACCAGTCCCGCGAGGCGCCAGAGGTACGTCAGGCAGAGCCCATCACGCGCCAGCAAGGGCCTGCGAGCTATGCGCAGGCAGTGGAGCGCGCCGCTCCGGCCGTCGTCAACATCTACTCCAGCCGGGTGGTCGAGCGAGAGGAGCACCCGCTGATGTCGGACCCCTTCTTCCGCCAGTTCTTCGGTGACGACTTGCCCAGCCACCAGCGCATGCTCTCCAGCCTCGGTTCCGGGGTCATCGTCAGCGACGATGGCTATGTGCTGACCAACCACCACGTGATCCGTGGTGCCGACCAGATTCAGGTCGCCCTGCGCGATGGTCGAGAGACCCTGGCCGAGGTGATCGGCACCGACCCCGAGAGTGACCTTGCCGTGCTGCGCATCGACCTCGAGTCGCTGCCGGTCATCGAGCTGACCGACACCACCCGGGTCGCGGTGGGCGACGTCTCGCTGGCCATCGGCAACCCCTTCGGTGTGGGTCAGACGGTGACCATGGGCATCATCAGCGCCACCGGGCGCAGCCACCTGGGCCTCAATGCCTACGAGGACTTCATCCAGACCGATGCCGCCATCAATCCCGGCAATTCCGGGGGGGCGCTGGTCAACGCCGAGGGCGCCCTGGTCGGCATCAATACCGCCATCTTCTCCCGCTCCGGTGGCTCTCAGGGCATCGGCTTCGCGATCCCCGCCAACCTGGCCCGCAACATCCTGGATGAGTTGGTCACCCGGGGGCGCGTCATTCGCGGCTGGATGGGCATCGAGGCCCAGGAGCTCAACCAGGAGCTGGCCGCTTCCTTCGGGCTGCAGACGCCGGCCGGAGTGATCATCGCCGGCGTGGTGCCGGGGGGGCCCGCTGACCAGGCTGGCCTGCAGCCTGGCGATGTGCTGCTGGAGGTCGACGGCAAGCCGGTGCTCGACCCCCGACGCACCATGAGCGAAATCGCCGCCAAGGAGCCCGGCACTCGCCTGCCGCTGACGGTGGTCCGTGGGGGCGAGCGCCGGGATGTGACCATCGAACTCGGCGAGCGCCCGACCCCGAAACCGCGTCGTCCCAACCGGGAGTGACGCCACCACCGGCGCGGGGGCTCCGCCATTCGAAGGAGCCCTCTGCTGTCATGCACCGCCCCATTCCCCTGAACGCTAGGGCTTGAGACGATATTCGGCCGAGCGGGCATGAGCGGTGAGAGACTCACCCCTGGCCAGGGTGGAGGCGATCTTGCCGAGATCCCCGGCGCCCTCCGCCGAGCAGTGGATGATCGAGGAGCGCTTCTGGAAGTCGTAGACCCCCAGCGGTGAGGAGAAGCGCGCCGTTCCCGAGGTGGGCAGCACGTGGTTGGGGCCGGCGCAGTAATCGCCCAGCGCCTCGGCGGTATAGCGTCCCATGAAGATGGCCCCGGCATGGCGCACCTCGGGCAGCCAGCCCTCGGGATTGGCCACCGAAAGTTCCAGATGCTCGGGAGCGATACGGTTGATCAGCGTCATCGCCTCATCACGATCCTGGCAATGAATCAGCGCACCGCGGCGGGCCAGCGACTCGCGCACGATAGGCGCACGCTCCAGGGTCGGCAGCAGCCGCGCAATCGACGCTTCCACCGCCTGCAGGTGTTCCAGGTCCCAGCTCACCAGCAGCGCCTGGGCATCTTCGTCGTGTTCGGCCTGGGAGAAGAGATCCATGGCCAGCCAGTCAGGGTCTGTCCCGCCGTCCGAGACCACCAGAATCTCCGAGGGACCGGCGATCATGTCGATCCCCACCTGGCCGAACACCGCCCGCTTGGCGGTGGCCACGTAGATGTTTCCTGGACCGACGACCTTGTCCACCCGCGGCACGGTCTCGGTGCCGAAGGCCAGGGCCGCCACCGCCTGGGCACCACCGAGGGTGAAGACGTGGTCGACGCCGGCGAGATAGGCGGCGGCCAGTACCAGCTCATTGAGAATGCCATCGGGCGTCGGCACCACCATGACAATCTCGCGGACTCCCGCCACATGGGCGGGAATGGCATTCATCAGCACCGAGGAGGGATAGGCCGCCTTGCCGCCTGGCACATAGATGCCTGCGCGATCCAGCGGCGTGACCTGCTGGCCCAGCACGGTGCCGTCGGCCTCGGTGTAGTGCCAGGAGGCCGGCTTCTGGCGCTCGTGATAGGCGCGGATGCGCTCGGCGGCGCTCGCCAGGGCCTCGCGCTGCTCCGCCGGCAGTCCCTCGAAGGCCTGGCGCAGCCGCCCCTCGCTCAGGGTCAGCTCTGCCATGGAGGTAACGGCGAGTCGGTCGAAGCGGTTCGAGTACTCGACCAGTGCGGCATCGCCCCGGGCCTTGACGGCGGCAAGGATCTCGTCGACGCGCTGCTGGACCGCGGCATCGGAGACCCCCTCCCAGGCCAGCAGGTCGGCCAGGCGGTGATCGAAGTCGGCCTGCGAGGTCGAGAGCCGCGCGATATCGACGCCGTCGGTGGGGGATGGGCTCATGGCAGTGGCTTCCTCTCGAAACGGGGGTTCGTTGACTAGGGCAAGCGTGCCGCGGCGCCGGGCCGCGGGCAAGGCAGGCCTGGCTATGGCGCCGACTCGGCGAGGCTATCGCGACGCGTTGTCACCGCCTCGCGCAGGCGCGCAATGAGCGGCTTCAGACGGTCATGCTTCATGGTCATGGCCGCCTTGTTGACCACCAGCCGGGTGCTGATCGGGGCGATCAGCTCGCGCGGCTCCATGCCGTTGGCCCGCAGGGTGTTGCCGGTATCGACGATGTCGACGATCTCGTCGGCAAGGTTCATCAGCGGGGCCAGCTCCATGGCACCGTAGAGCTTGATCACCTCGGCCTGGATACCCTGCTCGGCATAGTAGCGGCGCGCCACGTTGACGAACTTGGTGGCCACCCGTCGGCGCGCCCGGGCCGGCTCGGCCCCGGTAACACCGGCGGTCATCAGCCGGCAGCGGGCGATCTCCAGGTCGAGGGGCTCGTAAAGGCCCTCGAGGCCGTGCTCGAGCAGCACGTCCTTGCCGGCCACGCCGAGATCCGCTGCCCCGAGCTGCACATAGGTCGGCACGTCCGTGGCCCGGATCACCACCAGCTTGACATCCGACAAGTTGGTATCGAACAGCAGCTTGCGGCTCTTGCCCAGATCCTCGACCGGCTCGATACCGGCATCGGCCAGCAGCGGCAGGGTCTCGTCGAGAATGCGGCCCTTGGAGAGGGCCAGAATCAGTTGCTTGCTCATGGTCTCGCCTGTTGTGGGCTCAGCCGGGAATGCGACGGATGCGCGCGCCCAGCAGCTGCAGTTTTTCCTCGATGCATTCGTAGCCGCGGTCGATATGGTAGATACGATCGACCAGCGTCTCGCCCTCGGCCATCATTGCCGCGATCACCAGAGAAGCGGAGGCACGCAGATCGGTGGCCATCACCGGTGCGCCGGAGAGAGTCTCGACCCCGGTGATCACCGCGGTGTTGCCTTCCAGGGCGATGTCGGCGCCCATGCGGTTTAGCTCCTGCACGTGCATGAAGCGATTCTCGAAGATGGTCTCCACCACCCTGGCGGTGCCCTCGGCCACGGCGTTCATCGCCACGAACTGCGCCTGCATGTCGGTGGGGAAGGCCGGATAGGGTGCGGTGCGCACGTTAACCGCTATCGGCCGCCTGCCCTGCATGTCGAGCTCGATCCAGCCTTCGCCGGTGGTGATGGTGGCCCCCGCTTCCTCGAGCTTGGCGAGCACCGCATCGAGGATGTCGGAACGCGTGTTGCGCACCCGCACCCGCCCTCGGGAAAGCGCCGCCGCCACCAGGAAGGTACCGGTCTCGATGCGGTCGGGCATGACATCATGGTAGGCACCGTGCAGACGTTCGACCCCCTCGACGATGATGGTGTCGCTGCCCTGCCCACGAATCCTGGCCCCCATCTTGATCAGGCACTCGGCCAGGTCGACCACCTCGGGCTCCCGGGCAGCATTCTCCAGCACCGTGGTGCCGTCCGCCAGAGTCGCCGCCATGAGCAGGTTCTCGGTACCGGTCACGGTGACGGTATCGAAGAAGATAGTGGCGCCGTGCAGGCGGCCATCGACCCTGGCGCGGATATAGCCGGCATCGACGCTGATCTCGGCCCCCATGGCCTCGAGGCCGCGGAGGTGCAGGTCCACCGGGCGCGAGCCGATGGCACAGCCGCCGGGCAGCGAGACATCCGCATGGCCAAAGTGGGCCAGCAGCGGACCGAGCACCAGGATGGAGGCGCGCATCTTCTTGACCAGCTCGTAGGGCGCATGGCAGTGGGAGACCTGGGAGCCATCGAGCTGGATGCACATCCTGTCGCCCATCACGGCCTCTACGCCCATGTGGCCGAGCAGCTCCAGGGTAGTGGTGATGTCCTGCAGGTGCGGCAGGTTGCCGATGGTCACCGGCTCGTCAGCCAGCAGGGTCGCACAGAGGATCGGCAGGGCGGCGTTCTTGGCACCACTGGCCCAGACCTCGCCGTCGACAGGGCCATTACCGGTAATGATCAGCTTGTCCATGGAAGGTCGACCGTCAGGCCCCCTGGTTGTCAGTGGCGGCCTGCCACTGCTGAGGGGTATAAGTCTTGATGCTCACCGCATGCAGGGCGCCGGAGGCAATTTCTTCAGACAGCGCACCGTAGATCATCTGCTGGCGCTTGACCGGCGAGAGTCCGTCGAAGACCTCGCTCACGGCCACCACCTGGAAGTTGCATCCTTCACCCTGGATATGGAACTCGCAGCCGTCGAGGCGGCTCTCGAGCAGCGCCTTCACTTCGCTGGGTTGCATGGCACCGGCCCTCCTGTGATTGGTCGATTCGTCGCGTAAACGCTGCCGACGGCCATGCAATGACCGTCGGCAACGAAGGATGTCATGGCACGCCATGGTAAAGAAAAGCACCGCGCTTGGCGATGGGAAGGAAGGAGCGGCTCAGGCGGCGTCGGCCCCATCGAGGGGTAGCAGGGTCTCGAGTCCCGCCAACCGCGTCAGACGCTCGAGAGGCGCCGAGAGACTGACAGACGCCACCTCGACACCGGCATCGCGGGCCTGGCGGGTCCATTCCAGCAGCACGCTAAGCGCCGCACTGCTGACGCGCTCGACGCCGCTCAGATCGAAGACCACCTCGCTGCCGTCCGGTCGGTCGGCCAGCCAGACACGGCCAGCCTCGGACATTGCCGACGCAGCCTCGAAACCGACTTCGCCGGTCACCACGAGTCGGCAGCCATCGGCCTGCAGGCAGGAACCATGCTGGTCCAGCAGCACGCTCATGCGTTGCCGCCCTCCTCCAGCTCCTCCACGGCAAGCTCGGGCGCCCAACCTTCGATGACGGCATCATAGTCGCGATTATGATCGCGCATCGCCTGGTCGAACTGGTTGCGGAAGGTCAGCCCCAGGTTGATGCCGTTGACGATCACGTTGACCACCTTCCACTGGCCGTCGGACAGGCGCAGCGAATAGCTGACGGGATAGACGGAGCCATCGTTGGCCACCACTTCCATGGCCACGCTGGCCTGATCCTCGTAACGGGAGGCCTGCTGGTTATCGAGAACCCGAATCTCGCGGTAGTCGAACGTTACCAGGCCCTTGGTATAGGTATCGATCAAGGTCTTGCGGAAGGTCTCGACAAAGCGCGACCGCTGCGACGGAGTGGCATTGCTGAAATAGCGCCCCATCACGCTGGCGGCGATGTAGCGAAAGTCGGCCACCTCCTCGAGGCTGTCGTCGACGATGGTCTCGAGCTCGTCGAGGTTATCGGCGAAGTACTCCTCTCGCCCCTCGATCCGCGTCATCAGCTCATCGATGCTGGCACGGATCATCTGCTCGGGGCTCTGATCGGGCTGGGCGGTCGCCGGCAACGCCATCAGCATCAGGCAGATCCCTGCGAGCAGCGCGTGGAAGTTCAACATCTTCTTCATCTCGTTCACTCCTTGGCCATACTGGTCACGAACTGCTGGATCAACTCTTCCAGCACCAGGGCAGACTGGGTATCACGCACGCTATCGCCATCGGCGAGGGTTTCGGGCGCCCCTCCCATAGAGAGGCCCACGTATTGTTCACCGAGCAGGCCAGCGGTCAGGATGGCGGCGGTACTGTCCTCGGGTAGAACGCCTTCCAGTTCGGCATCGAGCTCCATCACCACCCGCGCATCATACCACTCGGTATCCAGCTCGATGGCCTCGACCCGCCCTACGGTGACACCGGCCATGGTGACCCGCGCACGAGGCTTGAGTCCGCCTATGCTGGCGAAGTTGGCTTCCAGTCGAAAGGTCTCGCTGGGCAGGGCAAGGCTCATGCCGCTGACCCTCAACCCCAGGAAAACCAGACCCAGGATACCGGCCAGCATGAACAGGCCGACCCCGAGCTCCATCGTCTTGCTGCGTTTCATCCGTATACTCCGAACATCAGGAAAGCCCTCCGAACATCAAGGCGGTAAGCACGAAATCCAGGCCCAGCACCGCGAGAGATGAATAGACCACCGTACGAGTGGTGGCACGCGAGATACCTTCCGAGGTGGGAATCAGGTCGTAACCCTGGAACACCGCGATCCAGGTCACCACCAGGGCGAACACCAGGCTCTTGATCAGGCCGTTGCCCACATCATCGATGAACGCGACACTGGCCTGCATGTTGCCCCAGTAGGAGCCCTCGAAGACGCCTAGCCACTCGACGCCGACCAGTTGCCCGCCCCATACGCCCACCACGCTGAAACCGATGGTCAGCAGCGGCAGCGCCACGAAGCCGGCCCAGAGTCGCGGCGCGACCACACGACGCAGCGGATCGACCCCGATCATCTCCATGCTGGTCAGCTGCTCGGTAGCCTTCATGAGACCGATCTCGGCGGTCAAGGCAGAGCCGGCACGGCCGGCGAACAGCAGCGCCGACACCACCGGCCCCAGCTCGCGCAAAAGGGAGAGCGCCACCATCTGCCCCAAGGCCTGCTCCGCCCCGAAATCGACCAGGATGGTGTAACCCTGCAGGGCGATCACCATGCCGATGAACAGCCCCGAGACCAGCACGATGGCCAGCGACATCACGCCCACGAAGTGCATCTGTCGCACCCAGAGGTAGAGCCCTTCTCGGGACGGCACCCCCACCGCCGACTGGCCGAGGAAGATGCCTGCCCGGCCCAGCGCCTCCAGCAGCTCGCAGCCACGCCGACCCAGATGCCGGATCCGCTCGATCATCGCGGCCCCCCGATGCCCAGAATGTCGGCATGGAAGTCCATCGCCGGATAGTGGAAAGGCACCGGCCCGTCGGGCTCGCCATGCATGAACTGGCTGACTCGGGGATCGAGATCCGCGTCGAGGCTTGCCGGGGTGCCGTGGGCCATCACCTGGCCATCGGCGATCACATAGACATAGTCGGCGATGGAGAGCGTCTCCTTGATGTCGTGGGAGACCACCACGGCCGTCAGCCCCAGCGCCTCGTTGAGACGCTTGATCAGTTGCACCAGCACACCCATGGAGATGGGGTCCTGGCCGGCGAAGGGCTCGTCGTAGAGGATCAATTCCGGATCCAGGGCGATGGCGCGCGCCAGTGCCACCCGGCGCGCCATGCCGCCGGAGAGCTCCGAGGGCATCAGCTCCCGGGCCCCGCGCAAGCCAACGGCCTGCAGCTTCATCAGCACCACGTCACGGATCATCGCCTCGGGAAGATCGGTATGCACGCGCAGCGGGAAGGCCACGTTCTCGAAGACATCGAGGTCGGAAAACAGCGCTCCGCTCTGGAACAGCATTCCCATGCGCCGGCGAAGCACGAACAGCGCCTTGCGCGACAGCGCATGGACATCCTGGCCAGCGATACTCACCCGCCCCGAATCCGGGACCAACTGCCCTCCGATCATCTTGAGCAGAGTGGTCTTTCCGGTACCGCTGGGGCCCATGATGGCAGTGATCCGGCCGCGCGGGATCACCAGATCAACGCCGCGGAAAATCTCCATCTCGCCGCGCGAGAAATACAGGCTCTCCACTTCCACGAAGGGGGAGTCCGTCATCGCTTTTCCTTTCTCGAAAATGTTATCGAACATCGTATCCTAACCATGCCCCGGCGCGCCAGCGCTCTCGTCTCTTGCACCACTCGACCCCGGCATGTTCAATGTGCGCCCCCGCACACCGTCTCGGACCTTGCCATGCTCCTCCCCCTGCTGATCGTCATGCTCGGCTTCGTCGGCCTGCTGTGGAGCGCCGACCGCTTCGTCGGAGCGGCCGCGGCCACCGCCTGGCGCGCCGGAATGAGCACCCTGCTGGTGGGGATGACCGTTGTCTCGCTGGGCACCTCGGCACCTGAGATCGTGGTCTCGGTCATGGCGTCCCTGGATGAGGTGCCCGACCTCGCCATCGGCAATGCGCTGGGCTCCAATATCGCCAACATTGCCCTGGTGCTGGGCGTGACTGCCCTGGTGGTGCCGGTCCCGGTGCGCTTCTCCATCGTTCGCCGCGAGCTGCCACTGCTGCTCGGCGCCACCGGCCTGGCTGGCTATACCCTGGCCAATGGCCACCTCGATCGCTTCGATGGCCTGCTGCTGCTGCTGCTGCTGGTGTTCAGCCTGTGGTGGCTATTCCTCGCCGACGCCCCGGATGACGAGGTGGCGGGCGAGATTCCCGGAATGACATTGGGCCAGGCCCTGGCATGGCTGGCCGTCACCCTGGTCATCATGGTGGCCAGTTCACGCGCCCTGGTGTGGGGCGCCAGCGAGCTGGCCCGGGGGCTGGGCATCAGCGAACTGGTCATCGGGCTGACCGTGGTGGCCATTGGCACCAGCCTCCCGGAACTGGCGGCCTGCGTGGCCAGCGCCCTCAAGCGCCACCACGACCTGGCTATCGGCAACGTCATCGGCTCCAATCTCTTCAACATGCTGACCGTGCTTCCGGTGCCGGCCCTGCTCGCTCCAGGGGCGACGAATCCCGACGCGGCCGGACGCGACTACCCGGTGATGCTGGTCCTGACGCTCACCCTGGGGGCGCTGCTGCTGTGGAACCGCCGCGGCCATCTGGGGCGCCTGCCTGGAGGCCTGCTGGTGCTGAGCTACGCCGGCTACCTGGCCTGGCTCGGCAGTGCGGGCCTTGCCGCCGGCCCCTGACCCCTTGAGTGAAACCCCACAACGGGCAACAATCACCGCCATGACCAACGACCCCCCCATTAACTCCGGCACGTCCTTGCTGCGCGAGAGCGCCCGCCGCACCCTGGAACTGGAACAGCAGGCCATTGCCGCCCTGGCCGGACGCCTCGACGACGCCTTCGACCACGCCTGCGAGTTGATCCTGGCCTGTCGCGGGCGGGTGGTGGTCACCGGCATGGGCAAGTCGGGCCATGTCGCCGGCAAGATCGCCGCCACCCTGGCCAGCACCGGCACCCCGGCCTTTTTCGTCCACCCCGGCGAGGCCAGCCATGGCGACCTGGGCATGATCACTCCGGGCGACGTGGTGCTGGCCCTCTCCAATTCCGGCGAGACCGCCGAGGTGACCGCCCTGCTCCCCCTGCTCAAGCGCATGGGCGCGCCCCTGATCAGCATGACCGGCCGGCCCGGCTCGACCCTGGCTCGGCACGCCGAAGCCCACCTGGATGCTGGTGTCGAACGCGAGGCTTGTCCGCTGGACCTGGCCCCGACCTCGTCCACCACCGCCGCCCTGGCGCTCGGCGATGCCCTGGCGGTGGCGCTGCTCGAATCGCGTGGTTTCACCGCCGAGGACTTCGCCCTCTCCCATCCCGGCGGCAGCCTGGGCAAACGCCTGCTGCTGCGTGTCGCCGACCTGATGCACCAGGGCCGTCGGCTGCCCCAGGTCGCCCTGGGCAGCCCGCTACGCGATGCCCTGCTGGAGATCACCCGCCAGGGGCTGGGCTTCACCTGCGTGGTCGATGCCGAGGGTTATCTGGTCGGGGTCTATACCGACGGCGACCTGCGTCGCACCCTGGACCAGCACAGCGACCTCTCCGGCCTTCTCGTCGACGATGTCATGACTCGCCCCGGCAAGCGCATCGCCCCCGATACCCTGGCCGCCGAGGCAGTTCGCATCATGGAGGACAATCGCATCTCGGCACTGGCCGTGGTCGATGCCGACGGCTACCCGGTTGGCGCCCTCCACATGCATGACCTGCTCGCCAGCGGCGTCATCTGACGCCCTTCGCCCACCCCCCAAGCCCCAGACTGCTGGAGACACCATGAGCCTCGATTCCCCCCTGTTCGACAGCCAACTCGTCGACCGCCTGCGCCACGTACGCCTGCTTGCCATGGACGTGGACGGCGTGCTCACCGACGGGCGCCTCTACTTCCAGGCCGATGGCGTCGAGATCAAGGCCTTTCATACTCACGACGGCCATGGCATCAAGATGGCGCAGCGAGCCGGCATCGTGGTAGCCCTGATCACCGGCCGCGATTCGCCGATGGTCAGCCAGCGCGCCGCCGCGCTGGGTATCAAGCATGTCTTCCAGGGGGCCGAGAAGAAGCTCACGGTGCTGCGTGAACTCTGCAGCCGCCTGAGCCTTGACCTCGAGCAGGTCGCCTACTGCGGTGACGACATGCCCGATGTTGCCACCATCCGCCGCGCCGGAGTCGGCATCAGCGTTCCCGGTGCACCGGCCTATATCCGCCAGCAAGCCGACTGGGTCACCGAGGCCGTGGGCGGCCATGGCGCCGTGCGCGAGATATGCGACACGCTGCTCCAGGCGCAGGGGCACTGGGATGCCGTACTCGATACCTACCTGCACGGCACGAGCTGATTTATGCGCCTCCCCCGCCCCGGCTTTCGCACCGGCCTGTTGGTGCTGCTGCTCGCCTTAGGTGGCGGACTGGCAATGCTCGACCTGGGCGAGGATCCACCCCCCGGGCCGGTGCCGGGAGGCGAGGCCGGAGAGCCGGATTACTACCTCGAAGAAGCCCGGTTGACCCGCTTCGATACCCAGGGACGCCCTCATCAGCGGCTCGACACCCCGCGCCTGACCCATACCCCGCATGACGATATCACTCGTCTTGAGCGCCCGAAGGCACGACTGCTGGACGACTCGGGGCGTAGCTGGCTGGCCAGCGGTGAGCAGGGCACCCTCGGCACAGGCGGCAACCCCCTGACCCTCTCCGGCGATGCGCGACTCCTGGCCCCCGCCGAGCGCTGGCAGCTCGATACCGAGGTGCTACATTTCGACGCCGAGAGCGGTCATGCCTGGAGCGACACCCCGGCCCTGTTGCGCCAGCCACCCCAGCGGATGCGTGGCGAGCGTTTCGACGCCTGGCTCCATGACAACCGCGCCCGGCTGACCGACAATGTGCGTGGCCACCATCCGCCCGACACCCGCGAGGCCCCCGAATCATGATGCGATTCCCTTTCGTGCCCCTGCTGACCCTCGGCGTCATCGGCCTGCTGCTGGGCAGCGCGCCTGCCCTGTCCCTCGAGGGCGATGCCAACGCCCCGGTCGAGGTGGAGGCCGATCGTCTTGACCTCGATGATCGCGCCGGCACCGCCGTCTACACCGGCGACGTGGATATCCGCCAGGGCAGCATGCAGCTGACCGGCGACCGAGTAGAGATCCGGCGCAATGATCAGGGTCTGCTGACGCTCGCCACCGCCACCGGCGAGCGTGCCTATATCGAGCAGAAGCCCGCCCCGGACGAGCCCGTGGTACGCGGCTGGGGACGCACCATCGTCTATCATGTCGCCGAGCGCCGTATCGAGCTGATCGACCGAGCGGAGCTGCACCAGGGTGGCGACACCTTCGACGGTGGCTATCTGGAGTACTTCCTCGATCGTCGCGTGGTCCAGGCGCGAGCCGATGCCGAGGGCGTCGAGGATCGCCAGCGTGTGCGCATGACCCTCGAGCCCGAACAGCAGGAAGGCCAGTGATGAAGACCCTGAGCGCCCTTCATCTCGCCAAGAGCTACAAGCGCCGCCGCGTGGTCCAGGACATCAGCCTCTCCATCCAACAGGGCCGGATCGTCGGCCTGCTCGGCCCCAACGGGGCCGGCAAGACCACCTCGTTCTACATGATCGTCGGGCTGGTGCGCGCCGATGCCGGCTCGGTGTTCATCGACGACCTCGACCTCTCCTCGGCGGCCATGCACCAACGAGCCCGAGCCGGTATCGGCTACCTGCCACAGGAGGCCTCGATCTTCCGCAAGCTCTCGGTCGCCGACAACATCATGGCGATTCTCGAGACCCGCAAGGATCTCGACCGCATCGGGCGCCGAGCCCGACTGGAGAAGCTGCTCGAGGACTTCCATGTCACGCACATCCGCGACAACCTCGGCATGAGCCTTTCCGGTGGCGAGCGGCGCCGGGTGGAGATCGCCCGCGCGCTGGCGACCGAGCCCGCCTTTATCCTGCTCGACGAACCCTTCGCCGGGGTCGACCCCATCTCGGTAGGCGAGATCAAGGGCATCATCCGCCAGTTGAAGGCCCGCGATATCGGCGTGCTCATCACCGACCACAATGTCCGCGACACGCTCGACATCTGCGACACGGCCTACATTGTCGGTGACGGCCGCATTATCGCCGAAGGCGATGCCGAGACGATTCTCGCCGATCAGCGTGTCCGCGAGGTCTATCTGGGCGAAGACTTCCGTCTCTGATCGCAATCATCTGATAAGTATGTCGCTATTCCATAACGGCATGAAGATTGCGCATGGCATGATTATTGCTGATTTTTCGCTTGCACGCTCCCCTGACCAACGGCTAGGGTTGGGGTTTTAGCAAGCCGAGGGCCCCCTCATGGCCATGAAGGCGTCCCTGCAACTGCGCGTCGGCACCCAGCTGACGATGACGCCCCAGCTGCAGCAGGCCATTGCGCTGCTGCAGCTTTCGACCCTGGACCTGCGTCAGGAGATCCAGCAGGCGCTGGAATCCAACCCCATGCTCGAGGTCGAGGATGATTTCGGGGAGCTGACGGTCAGCGAAGTGCCCGAAGAAGAGTGGGCCAGCGAGATCCCGGAAGAGCTCAGCACCGACAGCGACTGGTCCGATACCTATCAAGACTTCGCTGCCGCGGCCCCCGGCGGCGGCCGTGAAGGCCCCGACTTCGAGCGCCAGGCTTCCGGCCAGAGTCTCCAGGGCCACCTGGCCTGGCAGCTGGCCATGACCGACCTGGACCCCCGCCAGTTACACATCGCCGAGAACCTGATTGATAGTATCAATGGCGATGGCTATCTGATTCAGCCCCTTGAGGAGGTCCGTGTCGGTCTCAAGGCACAGGGCCTCGAGGACCTCAAGACTCGCGACATCGAGCAGGTGCTGTTGCGCCTGCAGCAGTTCGAGCCGACGGGGGTCTTCGCCCGTGATCTGCGCGAATGCCTGATGCTGCAGCTGGCGACCCTGCCCGATGGCACCCCGCTGCTTCCCCAGGCCCGTCGCCTGGTCCGCCAGTTCCTCGAGGCGCTCGCCGGCGATGACCGCCGGCTGCTCAAGCGCCGCCTCGGCCTCGACGACGACGCCCTGAACACGGTGATCGAGGTAGTGCGCTCACTGGATCCACGCCCCGGCAGTGCCTTCAATATCGCCGACAGTGCCCATGTCATTCCCGACCTTGTCGCCCGCCACACCCGCGACGGCTGGCAGGTGGAACTCAATCCGGATGCCATGCCTCGGTTGCGCATCCAGCCCGACTATGCCGCCCTGATCCGGCGAGCGGACAAGAGCGAGGACAACCAGTTTCTCAAGGATCATCTCCAGGAGGCACGCTGGCTGATGAAGAGCCTGTCGAGCCGCAACGACACCCTGCTGCGCGTGGGCCGCGAGATCATGGCGCGTCAGCTCGATTTCCTGGAGCACGGCGAGGAGGCAATGAAACCCCTGATCCTGGCCGACATCGCCCGGGTGGTGGAGCTTCACGAGTCGACCATCTCGCGGGTTACCACTCAGAAATTTATCCACACCCCACGCGGCATGTTCGAGCTCAAGTACTTCTTCTCCAGCCAGGTCGGCGGCGGCGAAGGCGAGGCCCACTCCAGCACCGCTATCCGGGCGCGCATCCGCAAGCTGATCCAGGACGAGCCACCTCGCAAGCCGCTCTCCGACAGCAAGCTGGTCAGCCTGCTCGACGAGGCCGGCATCGGCGTCGCACGACGCACGGTTGCGAAGTACCGCGAAGCCATGGGCATTCCGTCCTCCAGCGAGCGCAAGCAGCTACGTTGACTGCCAGCCACTGCCGCCACGAGCGCCCCTGAGCCGTGCCTGCCGTGTGGACGCAAGCGATTGAAATGACGCTGATCCTGCTCATCTCGAATCCCCTGGGCCGAGGGGGTATGCAGAACAGCAAAAAGGGTTACAATCGACCCATAACCCGAAAGAGCAAGGAGCGTGCCATGCAAGTCAACATCACCGGCCATCATGTGGAACTGACCGACGCCCTGCGTGACTATGTGCAAGAGAAGCTCGCCCGCGTGGAACGCCACTACGACAACATCACCAATGTGCAGGTCACCCTCTCGGTTGAGAAAGAACGCCAGCAGGCGGCCTGCACCCTGCATGCTGCCGGTGCCGACCTCCATGCCGAAGCCATGGAAAACGACATGTATGCCGCCATCGATGCCCTGGCCGACAAGATCGATCGCCAACTGGTCAAGCACAAGGAAAAGGCCCAGGCCCGCGCCCAAGGCGCCGGCGCCCGCTGATCCGTCATGACACTGGACGCCATCCTGCCCCCCGAGCGCACCCTCTTCGATGTGCCCGGGGGAAGCAAGAAGCGCGTGCTGGAGTTCTTCAGCACCTTCATTGCCCAGAATACGCCCAGTCTCGACAGTCAGGAGGTCTTCAGCCGACTGATCGGGCGAGAGCGACTGGGCAGTACCGGCATCGGCAACGGGGTCGCCATTCCCCATGCCCGCAACCCCCACTGCAAGGCGCCTATCGCCGGCTTTCTGAAGCTGACAGAGCCGGTAGACTTCGACGCCATCGATGGGGAACCCGTCGATCTTGTCTTCGTGCTGCTGGTGCCGGAAGAAGCCGACGAGGCCCACCTGGCCCTGCTCGGCCAGGTCGCCAGCGTGATGAACGATGCTGACACCCGGGCCAAGTTACGTCACAGCACCAGCCAGCGCGAAACCCATGAACGCCTGATGGAAGCGATACGACGACAGTCCGCGACCGGCAGCCAGGGGGGCTGACCCCTTCATTCTCGGGCCTGCCCGGCCGCCCCATGACCAGGAGACCCGCATGCAGCTTGTGATCATCAGTGGTCGGTCCGGCTCCGGCAAGTCGATCGCGCTGCAGGCGCTGGAAGACCTGGGCTACTACGCCATCGACAACCTGCCGGCGATGCTGCTAGGTCCGCTTGTCGATGAACTTCAGGCCGACCGCTCCCTGCGCTCCTCGATCGCCGTCAGCATCGATGCCCGCAACCTGCCCGAGGCCCTGGAACGCTTTCCCGAACTGCTCGAGGAATTGCGCGACCGTCAGGTCAACTATCAGGTGGTCTATCTGACCACCGACGCCCGCATTCTCCTGGAACGCTACTCCCAGACCCGTCGCCGTCATCCCCTGACGCGCGACAGCGACATGACGCTCGCCGAGGCGATCGATACCGAGGAGCAGTCGCTCTCCGAGATCCGCGACCTCGCCGACCTGGTAATCGACACCTCGCGTCTCTCGGTGCACGAACTCCGGGGTCGCATCACCGACCAGGTTGCCGGCCACCGAGCCGAACGGATGACCCTGACCGTGGAGTCTTTCGGCTTCAAGCGTGGGGTACCGCTGGATGCCGACATCGTCTTCGATGCCCGCTGCCTGCCCAACCCCTACTGGGATCCGGCGCTGCGCGATGCCACGGGGCGCGACCCCAGCATCATCGCCTTCCTGGCCGGCTATCCGATCGTCGGCGAGATGCTCGACGATATTCTCGCCTGGGTGGAGCGCTGGCTACCACACTACCAGGCCAGTCAGCGTAGCTACCTGACCATAGCCATCGGCTGCACCGGCGGCCAACACCGCTCGGTCTACCTGGCCACACGGCTGGCCGATCGGCTGGCGAAACATCATGAGACCGTCCGGCTGCGCCATCGTGAGCTTGGGGTGCAGCTCACTCTACCCGACGGCCAGGAACTGGCCGGGGGCAAACCCGCGCAGGAAGGAACCTGAAGCGTGCCGTGTCGCAAGCTGACCCTGAACAATCGACGCGGGCTGCATGCCCGCGCCGCGACCAAACTGGTGCAGTGCTGCCAGCCTTTCAATGCCAAGGTCACCGTGTGCCGCGGTGAGCAGCAGGCCGACGCCGGCAATATCATGTCGCTGCTGATCCTTGCTGCCCCCTGCGGCACCGAGCTTGAGGTCTGTACCGAAGGCAAGGACGCGGAGGCAGCGATGGAAGCCATCGAGGCGCTCTTCGCAGCACGCTTCGAGGAAGACGGCTGACGCCGTCAACCGCCCGCTACCATCATCTCGTCGACCAGCCAACTGCCGGTATGGATGCTGCCGCGGGTATCGATATCGTCTCCTATGCCGATCAGCCCCTTGAACATCGTCTCCAGGTTGCCGGCGATGGTGAACTCTTCCACCGGGTGCTGGATCCTGCCCTCCTCGACCCAGAAGCCGGCGGCTCCCCGCGAGTAGTCGCCCGTCACACCGTTGACCCCCTGCCCCATCAGCTCAGTGACCAGCACGCCCCGGCCCATGCGGGCGAGCAGCGCCTCACGGCTCTCCAGGGGTGCCGTGAGGCGCAGGTTGCGCGCGCCCCCGGCATTGCCGGTGGTCTCGAGACCCAGACGCCGGGCGCTGTAGGCCGATAGCATGTAGCTGGCGAGGCGGCCGTCGCGAATGAAGACATTGTCACGGGTCTGGACGCCGTCACCGTCGAACGGCGAGCTTGCCATGGCGCCGACCTCCATGGGCCGCTCGCCGAGGCTGAACCACTCGGGGAAGAGCGCGTCGTTCAGCCGTTCACAAAGGAAGGAGGCCTGGCGATAGAGGGCACCCCCGGCAATCGCCCCCATCAGATGGCCGACCAGACCGCTGGCCAGAGTCGAATCGAAGAGTACCGGCATCCGCCCGGTCGCCGGACGCCGGGCACCGAGGCGCTGGAGGGTTCGGCGGGCGGCACTTTCACCTACCGCTTCGGCAGTGGCCAGGTCACGGGGCGCACGGGCGCTGGTGTAGTCGTAGTCGCGCTGCATGCCGTTCTCGTCTTCGGCGATCAGCATGCAGGAGAGCGAGTGGCGGCTGCCGCTCTGGCTGCCCAGGAAGCCATGGCTGTTCGCATAGACGCGCACCCCCTCGCCGGTGGAGAGGCTGGCCCCGTCCGAGCTCTTGATACCCGCCATGCCACGACCGGCCGACTCGCAGCGCAACGCCAGGTCGGTGGCCTCGTCGATGGATAGCGGCCAGGGATGGTGCACATCGAGGTCCGGCAGCTCGGTGGCCATCAGTCGTGCGTCGGCCAGGCCAGAGGCCGGATCCTCGCCGGTATGACGGGCGATTGCCAGGGCCTTCTCGACCACGGCACGCACCGAGGCCTCGCCGGCGTCACTGGAGGAAGCACTGCCCTTACGCTGCCCCACATAGACGGTCACGGCGATCCCCTGGTCCCGGGAAAGCTCGACCGTTTCCACCTCGCCCTCGCGGACACTGACGCTGACGCCCTGGTCGACGCTGCCCCCCACCTCGCAGGCATCGGCCCCCAGCCGACGGGCCAGCTCCACGGCCATCCGGGCGCGACTCTCCAGCAGGGTCTGCTGCGCGGCGGCATCGAAAGCCTGTGTCATGAACGTCTCTCCTTACTCGGCCGGTCATCGGACCGGCCCTATCGATGGTGCATTGTCCAGCCCCGTGCCGCAGGCTGATATACTGGTACGCAATTCGATCCCGACGGAAGTGGAACCGGCATGACCCAGGATGAAATCGCCTCACCGGCCGACGAGCGGCCCAGCAAGTCCCAGCTCAAGCGCGAAATGCAGGCCCTGCAGCAGCTCGGCGAGCAGATCATCGCCATGAGCGATGCCCAGCGCGCCCGCTTCCCGCTCTCCGACGACCTGCTGCGCGCCATCGAGGAAACGGGACGCATCAAGGCCCGCGAGGCTCGCCGGCGCCACATGCAGTACGTCGGCAAGCTGATGCGCGGCGAGGACCTCGATGGCATCCAGGCGGTGTTCGACGAGATCGACAACGAGACGCTGCGTCGCGACCATGCCTTCCATCGCCTGGAAGGGTGGCGAGACCGACTTATGGCCGAGGGCGACGACGCCGTGGAGGCCTTCGTCAGCGAGTTTCCCGAGGTCGACCGCCAGGCCCTGCGCCAGTTGATCCGCAATGCCCGCCGCGAGCGGGACCAGGGCAAGTCGCCGACCAACGCCCGCCGACTGTTCAGGCTGATTCGCGATACCGCCGGCCTCTGAAGCCGTAAGCCGTAAAGCGAATAAGATGTCACTCATCCTGCTGATGGACATTGGTTATTTCTTACAGCTTCAAGCTTACAGCTTACAGCTCCCCGAAGGGGTCAGGACTGGGTGCCACCCACGGTCAGTTCATCGAGCTTCAGGGTCGGCTGGCCCACGCCCACCGGGACGCCCTGCCCTTCCTTGCCGCATACGCCGATGCCGGTGTCGAGCTCCATGTCGTGGCCGATCATCGAAACCCGGCCCATGGCTTCGGGTCCGTTGCCGATCAGGGTCGCGCCCTTGACCGGCGCGGTAATCCTGCCGTCCTCGATCAAGTAGGCTTCGCTGGCCGAGAAGACGAACTTGCCGGAGGTGATGTCCACCTGGCCGCCGCCGAAGCTTACCGCATAGATGCCCCGCGTCACGCTCTTCAGAATGTCCGCCGGATCGTCACTGCCAGCGCGCATGTAGGTGTTGGTCATGCGCGGCATCGGCAGGTGGGCGAAGGACTCCCGCCGCGCGTTGCCGGTCGGGGCCATGCCCATCAGCCGCGCATTGACCTTGTCCTGCATGTAGCCGGTCAGGATGCCGTCCTCGATCAGGGTGGTGCTCTGACCCGGGGTCCCTTCGTCGTCGACGCTCAGCGAGCCGCGCCGGTCGGCGAGGGTGGCATCGTCGACCACCGTGACGCCGGGTGAGGCGACTCGCTCGCCGATCCGCCCGGCGAAGGCCGAGCTGCCCTTGCGATTGAAATCCCCTTCCAGGCCGTGGCCCACCGCCTCGTGGAGGAGGATGCCCGGCCAACCCGGCCCCAGCACCACCGGCATCTGGCCGGCCGGCGCATCAACGGCCTCCAGGTTGACCAGCGCCTGCCGCACCGCCTCCTTGGCATAGCGCTCGGCGACGTTCTCGTCGCGCAGCCGCTGCATGGCGTAGCGGCCGCCACCGCCGGCGCTGCCCCGCTCGCGTCGCCCGTTGCGCACCGCAATCACGCTGACGTTGAAGCGCACCAGCGGGCGGATATCCGCCGCCAGGGTACCGTCGCTGGCACGCACCAGCACCACCTCGTGAACACCGGTGAGCGAGGCGCTGACCTGGGTCACCGACGGGTCCGCCGCCCGGGCTACCCGGTCGGCGAGCTTGAGCATGGCGATCTTGTCCTCGGCGGAGAGACCGGTGAGCGGGTCGATCCCGGCATAGCGGGCCTGGCTGGTCATGGCCACGCCCGGCGCCACTGCCAGCCGGTCACCACGCCGCACGATACCGGCGGCAGTGCGCCCGGTCTCGGCCAGGGCATCGCCGGTGATCTGATTGGAGTAGGCGAAGCCGGTCTTCTCGCCGGCCTGGGCGCGCACCCCGACGCCACCGTCGATGTTGTAGCTGGCCTCCTTGACCTCACCATCCTCCAGCACCCAGCCCTCGTGCCAGCTGCGCTGGAAGTAGAGGTCGGCATAATCGATGCCGGGGCCCATGGCGTGGCCGAGCCCGTCATCCAGGGCCGCGAGGTCAAGGCCACCCGGTGTCAGCAGGACAGTGGAAGCCTCGTCGAGCATGGCGTGAGTCTGTGATGTCATTCGGCACTTTCCAGAGAGATCCGCGGCGAGGTCCAGGGACCCTGCACGCGATAGTGGATTCGGGTCACGCGGTCGATGGCATCACCGAACAGCTTGTCGGCGATAAACAGCGCACCACCGACCACCGGGGCGCCGGCGAGCACTGCCGCCAGGGGCAGATTGCTGCTCACCGGCACTGTGACGGCCAGGCGCTGGTCGAGTTCCCGGCGCGCCAGGTCGACGCTGCCGTCGAGGGTGAAGCGGGTCGCCGGCCCTTCAATCTCGACCGGACCCCGGGTTTCAAGGACTCCACCATACAGCGTCGCGGCACCCGTGACACGATCGAAGACGGTCCCCTGACCGGTGACATCGGAGAAATCGAGCCTCAGCCGACGCAGCAGGTTGTCGACGTTGAGCAACCCGACGACTCGCGCCGAGGGCGACTCGATATTGACGAAGCGTCCATCGCGTAGCGCTACCTCGAGACTGCCCCGGGAGCGGGCCAGGGCGAATTGCCAGGGCGCCCCCGGCCAGGCCAACTGACTCTTGACCCGAGTATCGGCGCTGCGCACGGAGACCGGCTGGCCCAGTGCCGCCAGGGCAGTGCCCAGGTCCCGGCCGTCCAGATCGAGCCGCGCCCGGGTCAGGCTATCACCGGATCCGCTTGCCTCCCACACCAGATTGCCATGGGCGCTGACCTGGCCCAGCGTCAGGCCCAGGGGATCGACCACCAGCCGGTCGGCCGCCGACCGCCAGCGCCCGTTGAAGGGGCCGAAGCGCTGCCCCTGCCAGCCAATCTCGGCGATACGTAGCCGGCCGTCAGGTACCGCCTCCAGGCCCTGCGGCAGGGGGGCCGCCTCGGGGGGCACAGCGATCTCGTCCAGCAGCTGGCCGCTACCGCTGCTGGAAGACGGCACCAGGGCGTCCAGTGACAACCGCTCCAGCACGATATCCAGGGGATTCTCGAGGTTGGGTTGATACGACAGGCGCCCACTGGCCAGACTGCCGTCCAGCGTCAGCGCCCAGCCACCGCCACGAACTCCTCCCTCGACGCCCAGCGACCCCAGGCAGCGTGACTGCACCTGCAGGCAGTCGGTCCGGAGGGCCAGCGACGAGAGCGCCGCGGAGCCGGCACTATCTCCCTGGCCGCGGCCACGCGGGATCAGGGGCGAAAGCGCCCTCGCCCACTCGGCCACCGGCAGACGCGGCTGGTAGGCCAAGAGGCTCCAGCCGGGCTCGCGGGGCCAGGCATTCGGCCGGGACCCCAGCCATACCTGCCCCTGCTCCGAGGCGCCACCGGAAAGCTCGCGCCAACGCAGGCCCACCTGATCGCCCAGGCGGCCATCGACACGGCCCTCGCTGAGATCGAAGGTCAGCTGCAGGGGGAGACGCTCCTCTCGGGACTTGCCCAGTGGATCCGGCAGGGCGATGGAAAGGCCTTCCAGGCTGCTATCAAGGCGCAGGGAGGCGCTCTCTTCACCGATCGCCAGACGCCCCTGCCAGGGCAGGCGACCCTCGATCAGGCCGCCGAGGCCCGGCATGCCGCTCCACTGGGTGATGGCCGGTACCTCAGCCGTACCGGCCAGGTCGAGTCCCCCGGCGAGGGTATCGATCTCGCTGCTGAAGGGCCCCCCCAGCAATCGCCCGTCCAGGCGCCCTTCCAGGCCGCCCTCCTCACCGCGCTGACGCCAGGCGAGAGGACCCTGGAGGTCACGGAACGTCAATTGGAGAGGGGCATGAACGAGCCTCGAAAAATCCGCCTCGGTGGCGATATCCAGTATCAGGGAACCGGGCTCGCCCAGGGTCAGGGCCAGGTCCAGGCTGCCGGATGCCCGGCCCTCACCCTGCCACTCCTCCACTGCCTCCATGCCCTCGACGGGCAGCGCCAGCAGGTAGCGGCGCAGCGCCTCGGCGGAGGCCTCGAGCTCGCCACTGACCTCGAGCTGCTCCTCTGCCAGGCGCACCTCGCCGGCGCGCGCCTCGATCCCCAGGCTCTCGGCCCGATCCACCTCCGCCGTCAGGGTCCCATCGGCCAACTGCAGCCGCCCACTGACGCCCTCGAGGGCCGGCCAGTCGGGGGCGAAGGGCAGGCGTCCCTCCTCCACCTCCAGGGCCAGTTCCAGGATCGGCTCGATACGCTCGCCCTCTCGGTACAGGGGTACATGAAGCCGCAGCGAGCCATTCGGCACCCGGCCGGCAACCCCGCCACCCAGCCAGTCGGCTATCTCTGGCGCCAGCACCCCCACCGGCAGCCAGTCGACCAGCGGCGTCTCGATGGCATCCACGTCGTGGAAATCGAGCTGGAGACCGAAGCCACCGCGCTGGCCACCGCCCACCGAAAGGCCAAAGCCTCCTTCGATCTGAGCACCGTTCCAGTCGACCTCGAGCCCGCGTCCGCTGACGAAGCTGCGCGGGCCATCATAGGCCCAGTCGATCACGCCGCTGGCGCGGGAGAGTGTCATGGGTGTGCCAAACACGCGTGGAAAATGCAGGGCGCTGTCGCGGCCGACGAACTCGACGTGGCCCTTGAGGTCCCGGGAGGTCACCCAGACATCCAGGGGGCCGCCCCCAGGCGCATTCTGCCAGGGGGATACCGCCACCCCGGTCGCCGAGGTCCGGGCGACCCAGTCGCCGCCCTCCCGACCCAGTCCCAGGCCGGTCACCTCTCCGCGCGGATCCAGATTATCGATCACCCGCGCCAGTGCTTCGGGCAGTGGCAGTCGATCACGCCAGGCGGCCAGAGCGCCAAGATCGAACTCGCTGGTATTGAGCCACCAGCCGTCATCACGGCTGCGGGCATGCCAATACTGTGGCACGGCAGGCCCTGTGACCGTTTCTTCACCATTCCCTTCGGGTCGCGCCCAGTCAGCACTGCGGGCATCTCCCTCGAGCCAGGCCTGCCAGCCCGAAACCTCACGCAGCCACTGGCCGCGGGCCGTCACCCGATTGAGCACGATAGCCGGAGGTGACCCCTGATCGTCGGGTGTTTCAGGCTGACTCAGGGCCAGCAAGGGTGCATCGACATCAAGGCGCAGGTCGGCCAGGCGGCCGGCATTCCAGCGACCCCAAAGGCGTGCCTCGCCGCTGGCGGCTTCCAGTCGCAGGGCGTCGCCATAGCCCAGCACCTCTGAAAGCCCCAGCAAGCTCTCGAGGCGCATTTCGGCCTGCAGGGCCGCGTTGAAGTCGCTCAGCCCGGAGGGCCCGGGAAACAGCTCCATCACCGCCCGGATGGCCTGCTCCGACCGCCCTTCCACCAGGACTTCGCCCTCCAGGCGAGTGCGGCGCGCATCCCCCGTCATCACCAGGCGTGGCGCCTTGAGCACGGCGCGCTCCTTGCGACCGTGCAATACCAGACTGAGCTGCTCGACCCAGGCGCTCTGGCGCAACAGCATGCCGACCCAGAAATCGAGACGGTCGAGGTCGAAGGCGGTATCGGGAATCAGCTCGGGGGGAAGCTCTGCGGGGGCCGGCCAGTGCCAGCGTCCGGCCTCATCCTGGTAGAGGTGCACGGTCACGCCCTGCACACGGGCATCGGCTACCAGTGGGACGCCGGCGGCCAGGCTGGCCAGGCTATCCAGGCGCAACTGTGCCTGCTCCACCTCAAGCAGAGGGAAATGACCCAACCCCTCCCGGGAGCGGATCAGGAGGCCATCGATCGCCAGGTGTGGATCCAGCCGCTGCAGGCCGGCCGTTATTTCGTCCAGCTCTACCACCGCGTTGAAGCGCGCCGAGAGCAGCCGCTCCAGTCGCGGTGCCTGCTCCTCGAGCAATAGCGGCAGCAAGCGCAGCACCAGGGTCAGCACCGCCAGAAGCGCCAACAGCAGCGCCACCAGGGTCAAGAGCCAGCGAGAAACAAGCCGAATCAGGGACATGGGCTCACATCAGCACGATGTCGTACTGCTCCTGGGAGTAGTGGGCCTCCACCTGGAAGCGGATCGGCTTGCCGATGAAGGTCTCGAGGTCCGCCACCGCGGCGGACTCCTCGTCCAGCAGGCGATCCACCACCGCCTGTGAGGCCAGCACGGTATAGGTCTCGGCGCTGTAGGCGCGGTCCTCGCGCAGGATCTCGCGGAAAATCTCGTAGCAGACCGATTCCGGCGTCTTCAGGGTGCCACGGCCCGCACAGGTCGGACAGGCTTCGCAAAGCGTCTGCTCGAGGCTCTCCCGGGTACGCTTGCGGGTCAGCTGCACCAGGCCCAGTTCGGTGACTCCGGTGCATTTGGTCTTGGCATGATCGCGCTCCAGCGACTTCTCGAGCATGCGCAGCACCTGGCGCTGGTGCTCCGGGTCGTCCATGTCGATGAAGTCGATGATGATGATGCCACCGAGGTTGCGCAGCCTCAGCTGCCGGGCGATGGCCGTGGCCGCCTCGAGGTTGGTCTTGAAGATCGTCTCCTCGAGGTTGCGGTGCCCGACGAAGCCGCCGGTGTTGACGTCGATGGTCGTCATGGCCTCGGTGGGATCGATGACGAGATACCCGCCCGACTTGAGCTGCACCTTGCGCCCCAGCGCCTTCTGGATCTCGTCTTCGACACTGAACAGATCGAAGATCGGCCGCTCGCCGGCATAGTGCTCGATGCGTTCCACTGCCGTGGGCATGAACTCCTTGGCGAACTCGATCAGCCTGACATAGTTCTCGCGGGAATCGATACGCACCTTCTCGATATCGTCGCGCATCACGTCACGCAGGGTGCGCATGAAGAGCGGCAGGTCATCATAGATCACGCTGGGAGCCGATGCCGTCCCCCTCCGCTCGCTGACCCGACGCCACAGGCGCAGCAGGAAGTGCATGTCAGCGGCAAGTTCCTCGATGCCGACGGCCTCGGCGGCAGTGCGTACGATGAAGCCGCCGCTCACTTCCAGCTGCTGCTCGGTACCGGCGGCCTCGATCAGGCCGCGCAATCGCTCGCGCTCCATCTCGTCCTCGATGCGCTGGGAGACGCCGTGGTGGGACGAGTCGGGCATGTAGACCAGGTAGCGAGAGGGTACCGAGAGATGAGTGGTCAGCCGCGCCCCCTTGGAGCCGATCGGGTCCTTGGTCACCTGCACCACCAGCGCCTGGCCCTCGTGGAGCAGCTGAGCGATGGAGACCTGCTCCTCGGCAGGAGTGCCGGGGGGCATCACCTCATGGGCATGAATGAAGGCGGCACGGTCCAGGCCGATGTCGACGAAGGCAGCCTGCATACCCGGCAGCACGCGTACCACCTTGCCCTTGTAGATGTTGCCGACGATGCCACGGCGTCGAGCCCGTTCGATGAAGGCCTCCTGCAGCACACCGTTTTCCACCACGGCAACACGGGTCTCCATCGGCGTCAGGTTGATGAGTACTTCACCGCTCATGCGGAAATCCTTGTCCAGAAAAGTCTCGCGCTATTATGACATAGGCCCAAGCGGAAGCGCCCCGTTCCAGACCGGCACACCCTGTCGAGCCAGCAGGTCGGCGGTCTCGTACAGGGAAAGCCCCACCACCGCCGAATGACTGCCTTCGATATGCTCGACGAACACCGCCGCCAGGCCCTGGATGGCATAGCCACCGGCCTTGTCCGCCGGCTCACCGGTGGCCCAGTAGGCGGCAAGTTCGGCATCGGTGATCGCCCGCATGAAGACCCGGGTGGTCACGCAGACGGTGAGCAGGCCGGCGGGACCGCTGACCGCCACCCCGGTCAGTACCTGATGCTCGCGCCCTGCAAGCGCTCGCAGCATGGTGGCGGCCTGGTCGCGCCCCGCCGGCTTGCCAAGAATCGTACCGTCGCATACCACGGCGGTATCCGATCCCAGGGCGGGCAGCAGGGAGAGACGGCCGCCGGCCAGCGCCTTCTCTCGGGCCAGGCGAACCACATAGGCGTCAGCCGCCTCACCGGACAGTGGCGTCTCGTCGATATCCACGGGGCGCACTTCCACCGCCACGCCGATCGAGGCGAGCAGGTCACGGCGGCGCGGCGAGGCCGAGGCCAGGCACAGCACGGGATCGTGTGTCATGACGTCTCCGGGGTGGGTGGCGAGAGTCAGTCTCGGGAGAGGCGGCTTCCCAGCGCATGGAACAGGGTGGTGAGCCAGGGCCAGAGCACCGCCCCGATCAGCGCCGAGAGCAAGAAGGAGAGGTGCATCGAAAAGGGCCCGAACAGCGCCCTGAGCCACTGTTCGGCCAACTGGACCAGACCCAGCAGGACGAAGATCAGCACCGCCTGCTGGACCAGCGAGTAGGCTCGGAAGCGCGCATAGACCATGGCACAGAGAAAGGCCAGCAGTGACAGCAGCAGGGCATTCTGTCCCAGTGGCGCACCTTCGATGAGGTCCAGCAACAGCCCCAGCACGAAGCCGTGGAAGACACCGACCCGCAGCGGCTCGCGCATGCACCAGTAGATCAGCATCAGCCCCAGCCAGTCGGGCCGCCATACCTGCCAGCCATCGGCCAGCGGCATCACCTGCAGGCAAAGGGCCAGCAGCAATGTTAACCAGATCCACAGCAGGTTGGCGGGGGGCGAATTTGCCATCAGGGCGCCTCCTCCTCGGCCGGGGCGGTGACGATGTGACGAGCCGCCTCGAGGGCCGGAGCAGCCAATTCGCCCTCGGGGGGTGCGGCAGGCGGCGCGGGCGGAAACAGCAACAGGAAGTGACGCGAGCGCTGGAGTTGCGCCACCGGCGCGGCGGTAACGCGGGCGAAGGGCTGCCCCGGATCATGGACCACCGCCGAGACCCGGGCCACCGGATAGCCCGGCGGAAACCGTCCGCCCAGCCCCGAAGTGGTCAGCAGGTCGCCCTTGCGGATGTCGGCCGTGTCGGGCACATGCTTGACGTTGAGGGCGTCGTAGCTACCCGCCCCCTGCACGACAAAGCGCAGCCCGTTGCGATTGACCTGCACCGGCAGGGCATGACTGGCGTCCGCCAGCAGCAATACCCGGCTGGAATAGGCCGAGGTGGCCGTGATCTGGCCAACCAGCCCTGCCGCATCAAGCACCGGCTGGCCGACGTAGACACCATCCCGGCGACCGCGATCGATCACCATCTGGTGGGTGAAGGGGTCGGGGTCGAGCGACAGCAGTTCAGCGGTGATATAGGGCATCTCGCGCTGCGGCGTCGCCGCGAGCAGTTCCCGCAGCCGCACGTTCTCGGCGGTCAGGCTTGCCATGCGCTGCACGCGGTGCGACAGCGTCAGGATCTGCTCACGAAGCCGGCGGTTCTCGTCCAGCAGGGCGCGCTGGTCGGAAAGCGCCAGCGAGGCCCAGTTGAGGACATCGCTGGGAACGCTGACCAGCCACTGGATGGGCGCCACCAGCGTGGAGAGCTGAGCCCGCACGGGCTCCATGCGGGTAAAACGCGTATCGGCGAACATCAGGGCCGAGGCCAGGAACACGCACAGCAGCAAGCGATAGCCCGGCAGCGGTCCATGCGAGAACAGCGGCTTGATAGGGCGTCCCCCCGAGTCAGTCGCTGGACAGCAGCTCGAAGGTGTGCTGGTCGATCATTTCCAGGGCCTTGCCGCCACCCCGGGCCACGCAGGTCAGCGGGTCCTCGGCGACGATCACCGGCAAGCCGGTCTCCTCGGCGATCAGCTTGTCGAGATCGCGCAGCAGCGCGCCGCCGCCGGTCAGCACCAGGCCACGCTCGGCGATGTCCGAGGCCAGCTCGGGCGGCGACTGCTCGAGAGCACTCTTCACCGCGGCGACGATCGAACCCAGGGTTTCCTGGAGGGCGTCGAGGATCTCGTGGGAGTTGAGCGTGAAGCTGCGCGGGATCCCCTCGGCCAGGTTGCGGCCGCGCACGTCGATCTCGCGCAGCTCGCCGCCCGGGTAGGCGCAGCCGATCTCCTCCTTGATGCGCTCGGCAGTGGCCTCGCCGATCAGACTGCCGTAGTGGCGGCGCACATAGGCGGTGATCGCCTCGTCGAAGCGGTCACCGCCGACGCGGATGGACTCCGAATAGACCACACCGTTGAGCGAGATGATGGCAATCTCGCTGGTGCCGCCGCCGATATCGACGACCATCGAGCCCTGAGCCTCCTCCACCGGCAGGCCGGCGCCGATGGCAGCCGCCATGGGCTCCTCGATCAGGAACACTTCACGGGCCCCGGCCCCCTCGGCAGACTCCTTGATGGCCCGTCGTTCGACCTGGGTCGACATGCAGGGCACGCAGACCAGCACGCGAGGGCTCGGCGTCAGGAACGTGCTCTGGTGCACCTTGCGAATGAAGTACTGCAGCATCTGCTCGGTGACGGTGAAGTCGGCGATCACGCCATCCTTCATCGGGCGGATGGCGGTGATATTACCGGGCGTCCGACCCAGCATGCGTTTGGCATCGGCGCCCACCGCAGCCACGCTGCGCATGTTGCCGGACTGGCGAATCGCCACGACCGACGGCTCATCGAGCACGATGCCGCGACCGCGGACATAGATCAGCGTATTGGCCGTCCCCAGGTCGATCGATAGATCGCTGGAAAACAGCCCCCTCAAGCGTT
Organism: Halomonas lysinitropha; assembly: GCF_902500215.1. Taxonomy (GTDB): domain Bacteria; phylum Pseudomonadota; class Gammaproteobacteria; order Pseudomonadales; family Halomonadaceae; genus Halomonas; species Halomonas lysinitropha. The sequence goes on along the minus strand of NZ_CABVOU010000037.1, from coordinate 4,054 downwards.
TGAACATGGAGTCGTTACCTAGTGCAGTCCGGGAACCCAGTGCGGATGCAAACGGTATCACCGCCGCCCCCCTGCAGCAAGCAAAGTCCCGCGGCTCGCGGCACTCCTGGACCTGCCAGCGAGGCGGAGGATGTGGTACCTTCTGCCGTCATTTCCATGCCCCACTCGCTGTCGAGGACATCCGATCATGGCGCTTGAACACGCAGACGTTCTCCGGGCTGCCCACCTGGCCCGGCTCGGCCTGGAGGACGACGAGGCCGCTCACTACCTGGACGACCTGGGCCGCATCCTGGCCATGGTCGACCAGCTCCAGACGCTGGACACCGAGGGCGTCGCGCCGCTGGCCCACCCCCTGGAGACCACCCAGCGGCTGCGCGTCGACGAGGTCACCGAGACCGACCAGCGCGATCACTTCCAGCGCTGCGCCCCGGCGGTGGAACAGGGCCTCTACCTGGTCCCGCGGGTCGTCGAATGATCCGTGCCACTTACCACCGTTTCCGGCAAGCCATCACGGAGCCCAGGGCCCATGCATGACAAGACTCTGACGGAACTCGCCGCCGGCCTGGCCAGCGGCGCGTTCTCCAGCCGCGAGCTCACCCAGGCATTTCTCGCGCGCATCGACCGCCTCGACGGCGACCTCAACAGCTTCATTTCCGTGACCGCCGAGCAGGCCCTGGTCGAGGCCGACCGGGCCGATGCCGCGCGCGCCGCCGGCAATATCGGCCCGCTGACCGGCGTGCCACTGGCGCTCAAGGACCTCTTCTGCACCGAGGGCGTCAAGACCAGTGCCGGCTCGAGGATGCTCGACAACTTCATCGCCCCCTATGACGCCACCGTGGTCGAGAAGCTCAGGGCCGCCGGCACCGTGAGCCTGGGCAAGACCAACATGGACGAGTTCGCCATGGGGTCCTCCAACGAGAACAGCTTTTACGGGCCGGTGCGCAATCCCTGGGACCCTGCCGCCGTGCCGGGCGGCAGCTCCGGCGGCAGCGCCGCCGCGGTGGCCGCGGGCCTGGTACCTGCCGCCATGGGCACCGACACCGGCGGCTCGATCCGTCAGCCGGCCGCCTTCTGCGGCATCACCGGCTTGAAGCCCACCTACGGGCGGGTGTCGCGCTACGGCATCATCGCCTACGCCTCGAGCCTCGACCAGGCCGGCCCCATGGCGCGCACTGCCGAGGACTGCGCCCACCTGCTGGGCGCCATCGCCGGACACGACCTGCGCGACTCCACCAGCGTGGCCCGTGGCGTGCCCGACTATACCCAGGAGCTCGACACCCCCCTGGCCGGACTGAAGATCGGCCTACCCAAGGAGTACTTCGGCGATGGCCTCGACCCCGCGGTGGAGAGCGCCATTCGCGAAGCGGTCAAGGTCTTTGAATCGCTCGGCGCCACGGTGCGCGAGATCAGCCTGCCGCATACCCACTATGCCATCCCGGCCTACTACGTCATCGCCCCAGCGGAGGCCTCGTCCAACCTGGCGCGCTACGATGGGGTGCGCTTCGGCCATCGCTGCAATGCCCCGGAGGACCTGATGGACCTCTACAAGCGCTCGCGCGCCGAGGGCTTCGGCGAGGAGGTCAAGCGGCGCATCCTGATGGGCACCCACACCCTCTCCGAGGGCTTCTTCGATGCCTACTACAAGAAGGCCCAGCAGGTTCGCCGGCTGATACGCCAGGACTTCCTGGATGCCTTCGACGAGGTCGACGTGCTGATGGGGCCGGCCTCGCCGACACCGGCCTTCGACCTGGGTGCCAGGAAGGATCCGGTCTCCATGTACCTGCAGGACATCTACACCATCGCCATCAACCTGGCGGGCATCCCCGGCATCAGCGTGCCGGCCGGCTTCGCCGGCGGCCGCCCCGCGGAAGGCCGCCCCGTAGGCCTACAGATACTCGGCGCCCATTTCGCCGAGGCGCGCCTGCTCAATGTCGCCCACCAGTTCCAGCAGGCCACCGACTGGCACCTGCGTCGTCCCGCGCTTGCCGAGGAGACCCTCTGATGCAATGGGAAACCGTGATCGGGCTGGAGGTCCACGTCCAGCTCGCCACCAAGTCGAAGATCTTCTCCGGCGCCTCCACCGCCTTCGGCGCCGAGCCCAACAGCCAGGCCTGTGCCGTGGACCTGGGGCTGCCCGGCGTGCTGCCGGTTCTCAACGAACAGGCCGTGGCCATGGCCGTACAGTTCGGTCTGGGCATCCACGCCGAGATTCCCGAGGTCTCGGTATTCGACCGCAAGAACTACTTCTATCCGGACCTGCCCAAGGGCTACCAGACCAGCCAGATGTATCACCCCATCGTCGGGCCCGGTGAGGTGGAGATCGCGCTGGAGGACGGCGAGACCAAGCGCATCCGCGTGCACCATGCTCACCTCGAGGAGGATGCCGGCAAGTCGCTCCACGAGGATTTTCATGGCATGACCGGCATCGACCTCAACCGTGCCGGCACCCCACTGCTGGAGATCGTCTCCGAGCCGGACATGCGCTCGGCGAAGGAGGCCGCGGCCTATCTCAAGGCCATTCACTCGATCGTGACGTATCTCGGTATTTCGGACGGCAATATGGCCGAGGGCTCGATGCGCTGCGACGTCAACGTCTCGGTGCGCCCCCGGGGACAGGCAAGCTTCGGCACCCGCGCCGAGATCAAGAACGTCAACTCCTTCCGCTTCGTGGAGCGGGCCATCGCCTTCGAGGTGGAGCGCCAGATCGAACTGCTGGAGGACGGCGGCGAGGTCGTCCAGGAGACTCGCCTCTTCGACCCCGAGCGGGACGAGACGCGTAGCATGCGCACCAAGGAGCAGGCCAACGACTACCGCTACTTCCCCTGCCCCGACCTGTTGCCGGTGGTGCTCGACCGGGCCTATGTCGACCACCTGCGCGACAACCTGCCGGAGCTGCCCGCTGAGAAGCGCGCCCGCTTCCAGCAGGCGCTGGGGCTCTCCGCCTACGATGCCGGGGTGCTCTCGGCGAGCCGCGAGATGGCCGAGTACTTCGAAGCGGTCAAGGAGGTCTGCGGCGATGCCAAGCTGGCCGCCAACTGGGTACAGGGCGAGCTCTCCGGCGCGCTGAACCGCGAGGGCCTGGCGGTCCAGAACAGCCCGGTCTCTGCGATTCAGCTCGGCGAGCTGGTCGCTCGGGTGAAGGATGACACCATCAACGGCAAGGCCGCCAAGCAGGTCTTCCAGGCACTGTGGCACGGCGAAGCCGCGAGTGCCGACGAGGTGATCGAGGCCAAGGGCCTCAAGCAGGTCACCGACAGCGGCGCCATCGAGGCGATGATCGACCAGGTCATTGCAGACAGCCCCGCCCAGGTGGCCCAGTACCGCGACGCCGAGCCGGAAAAGCGCGGCAAGATGGTCGGCTACTTCGTCGGGCAGGTGATGAAGGCCTCACGGGGTACGGCCAACCCCCAGCAGGTCAATGCCCTGCTGAAAGAGAAGCTCGATGCGCTGTGCTGATCTGATCTAGCGCGCACGGCAGGAAGGAGAACCGGATGTCGGATGATGTCGGCGCGCGACTGCGCGCCCTGCGCACCTTCAAGGGCATCTCCCAACGCGAGCTGGCCAAGCGCTGCGGGGTCACCCACTCCAGCCTGTCGCTGATCGAGCAGGGCAAGGTGAGCCCTTCGGTCAGCTCGCTGAAGAAGATCCTCGACGCCATTCCCATGAGTGTCGGGGACTTCTTCACCATGGATCTGGAGAGCCGCGATCAGGTGTTCTACACGGCCGACGAGCTCACCGACATGGGCTCGGGGGACGTGATCTTCAAGCTGGTGGGGGCTAACCGCGCCAGCCGCGCCCTGGCCTTCATGATCGAGACCTACCCACCCGGCGCCGACACCGGCCGGGAAATGATCGCCCACCAGGGCGAGGAGGCCGGGGTGGTGCTGGAGGGCGAGATCGAGATCACCATCGGCGCCGAGACCCGCCTGCTGGGCCCCGGCGAAGCCTACTACTTCGACACCAAGGTTCCCCACCGCTTCCGCAACCCCGGCAGCGAGCCCTGCCGGCTGGTCAGCTGCGCCACCCCCGCCCGGGCGTTCTGAGGGGGCCGACC
>NZ_CABVOU010000036.1 GCF_902500215.1 Halomonas lysinitropha | reverse complement strand
CTCCCCGGCACCGTCGCCGCCCCCGCCGCCGCCGGGGCGGCGCAGCCGGTCCCCCTCGACGAACTCCTTGTTGCCCGGCGCGACGATGGCGCGCCTGCCCCCCGGGCCATGCTGGAAGACCGGCTCGGAGATATCCCGGGCGGGAATCGAGACCTTCTCGCCACGCTCCATGTCGGTGATCGAACGGCGGTTGACCGCCTCCTCGACCGACCGCTTGATATGGGTGCGGTAGCGGTCGAGGAAGCGCTGGCGGTTGACCGCGCTCTTGTGCTTGGCATTGGCTCGGCGATCGATGAAATAGGTCATGCAGACCTCCCGGCTCTTGGCAAAGCCTCGTCACTGCGACTTGCGAACCCGCAGGTACCATTCGGAGAGCAGGCGCACCTGCTTCTCGGTGTAGCCGCGGTCGACCATGCGCGCCACGAAGTCCTCGTGCTTCTTCTGGTCCGCCGTCGAAGCCTTGGCGTTGAAGGAGATCACCGGGAGCAGCTCCTCGGTATTGGCGAACATCTTATGCTCGATCACCCCACGCAGCTTCTCGTAGGACTGCCAGCTGGGGTTCATGCCGTTGTTCTGGGCCCGCGCCCTCAGCACGAAGTTGACCACCTCGTGGCGGAAGTCCTTGGGGTTGGAGATGCCGGCCGGCTTCTCGATCTTCTCCAGCTCCTCGTTGAGGGCCTGGCGGTCGAGAAACTCGCCGGTCTCGGGATCCCGGTACTCCTGATCCTGGATCCAGAAGTCGGCGTAGGTGACATAGCGGTCGAAGATGTTCTGGCCGTACTCGGAATAGGACTCTAGGTAGGCGGTCTGGATCTCCTTGCCGATGAAGTCGACGTAGCGCGGGGCCAGGAACTCCTTGATGAAGCGCAGGTAGCGCTCGAAGGTCTCCCGCGGGAGCTGCTCCTGTTCCAGGCGCTGCTCGAGCACGTAGAGCAGGTGGACCGGGTTGGCCGCCACCTCATGGTTGTCGAAGTTGAAGACCTTGGAGAGGATCTTGAAGGCAAAGCGCGTCGACAGCCCCTCCATGCCCTCGTCGACCCCGGCGGCATCGCGATACTCCTGGATCGACTTGGCCTTGGGATCGGTGTCCTTGAGGTTCTCGCCGTCATAGACCCGCATCTTGGAGTAGATGCTCGAGTTTTCCGGCTCCTTGAGGCGTGAGAGCACCGAGAACTGGGCGAGCATGCGCAGGGTATCCGGCGCGCAGGGCGCCTCGGCCAGCGAGGAGTGCTCGAGCAGCTTCTTGTAGATGTTGATCTCCTCGGTGACCCGCAGGCAGTAGGGCACCTTGACGATGTAGACCCGGTCGAGGAAAGCCTCGTTGTTGCGGTTGTTGCGGAAGGTCTGCCATTCGCTCTCGTTGGAGTGAGCCAGCACCACGCCGTCGAAGGGGATCGCCCCCATGCCCTCGGTGGGGTTGTAGTTGCCCTCCTGGGTCGCCGTCAGCAGCGGATGCAGCACCTTGATCGGCGCCTTGAACATCTCGACGAACTCCATCAGCCCCTGGTTGGCCCGGCACAGTCCGCCTGAGAAACTGTAGGCGTCCGGGTCATCCTGGGAATAGAGCTCGAGCTGGCGGATGTCCACCTTGCCCACCAGCGAGGAGATGTCCTGGTTGTTCTCGTCGCCGGGCTCGGTCTTGGAGATGGCGACCTGGTTGAGCCGCGAGGGGTAGAGGCGCACCACCCGGAACTGGGAGATATCGCCGCCGTACTCCTTGAGACGCTTGGCGGCCCAGGGTGACATCACGCTCTTGAGGTAGCGCTGGGGAATGCCGTACTCCTCCTCCAGCAGTTCACCGTCCTCCTCCGGGGAGAACAAGCCCAGCGGCGACTCGTAGACCGGGGAGTCCTTGATGGCATAGAAGGGGACCTTCTCCATCAGCAGCTTGAGCCGCTCGGCCAGGGATGACTTGCCGCCACCCACCGGGCCGAGCAGGTAGAGGATCTGCTTGCGCTCTTCGAGGCCCTGGGCGGCATGACGGAAGTAGGCCACGATCTGCTCGATGGCCTCTTCCATGCCGTAGAACTCGGCGAAGGCCGGATAGCGGCGGATCACCTTGTTGGAAAAGATGCGGGACAGCCGCGGATCCTTCGCGGTATCGATCACCTCTGGCTCGCCGATGGCCTCCAGCATCCGCTCGGCCGCCGAGGCATAGGCCACGGGCTCCCGACGGCAGAGTTCCAGATATTCCTGCAGGCTCATCTCTTCCTGCTGGACGCGAGCGAAGCGGTTCTGCACATGATCGAAGATGCTCATCGGTGCCTCCTGTATGCCCGAATCCCCGGCCACTCGACATGGCAGTGACAGGCCAGGGTGGGGTCTCATCAGCGTAGACAGCATCAGCGGATAACGGTTTGCCTTATCAATCAACGCACCCGAGCCCTCACCTGATAAGAGTTCGGCGAACGTCACTCGGTTCATAAGGAATCACGAAGGATTAAACGCTAACACAACGCCGCCCCAACGGAGCAGGATAGCGAGTCGTCAGCGGCAGCAAGGCGCAAGTGATCGAGCCACGGACCTCAGAGACCTGCGGCCACCCGAGTTCCCTGCTCGATGGCCCGACGGGCATCGAGTTCTGCCGCCTCGTCGGCACCGCCGATGACATGAACGGCGGTACCGGCTGCCTGGAGCGGCGCAAGCAGCTCACGGATTGACTCCTGGCCGGCGCAGACCACGATGGTATCGACTGCGAGACAGCGCGGCTCGCCATCGAGGCGGATATGCAGCCCCTCGTCGTCGATGCCGAGATACTCGCAGCCGACCAGCGTCTCGACTCCGCGGTGCCTGAGTGAAGCCCGGTGCACCCAGCCGGTGGTCTTGCCGAGCCCCTTGCCCGGCTTGCTGGCCTTGCGCTGCAGCAGGGTGACCTGCCGGGGGCTCACGGGGCGCTCGACCGCCTTGAGGCCGCCACGCTGCGCCACCCCCAGGTCCACTCCCCACTCGTCGCACCAGGTCGCGACCGACGGGGCGGCGTCGCCGGCATGGGTCAGGAGTTCTGCCACGTCGAAGCCGATGCCCCCGGCGCCGATGATCGCCACTCGCCGGCCGACCCGCTCGGGATGGGTGATCGCCGTCGGGTAGCCGATGACCTTCGGATGGTCGATGCCCGGCAGCGCGAGCCGGCGCGGCCGCACGCCGGTGGCCAGCACCACCGCATCGAAGTCGCGCAGGGCCTGGACATCCGCCTCGGCCCCCAGGCGCAGCGTGACGCCCAGCCTGTCGAGTCTCACCCGGTAGTAGCGCAGCGTCTCCTCGAACTCCTCCTTGCCGGGAATCCGCCGAGCATGGTTGAACTGGCCGCCCAGTTCGTTGCCGCGCTCGAACAGGGTCACGGCATGACCGCACTCGGCCGCGGTGACCGCGGCCGCAAGGCCGGCTGGGCCGCCCCCTACCACCGCGATGACCTTCGGCTCAGCGGCTGGAGCGATCTCCAGTTCCGTCTCGTGACAGGCCCGGGGATTGACCAGACAGGAAGACACCTGCCCCTGGAAGATCTGGTCCAGACACGCCTGATTGCAGGCGATGCAGGTATTGATCTCCTTGCTGCGTCCTTCCGCTGCCTTGCTCACCCAGGACGGATCGGCCAGGAAAGGGCGTGCCATGGACACCATGTCGGCGTGCCCCTCGGCGAGCACCCGCTCCGCGACCTCCGGCATGTTGATCCGGTTGGTGGTGATTAGAGGGACCGAGAGTTCGGCCTTCATCCGCCGAGTGACCTCGGTGAAGGCGGCCCGCGGCACACTGGTGACGATCGTGGGGACCCGCGCCTCATGCCAGCCGATGCCGGTGTTGATCATGTCCACGCCGGCAGCCTCGAGGGCTCGACCCAGGGTGACGACCTCCTCGAAGGTGCTGCCCTCCTCCACCAGGTCGATCATCGACAGCCTGAAAATAAGCAGGAAATCGTCTCCCACTGCCTCACGGATGCGCCGCACGATCTCCACCGGGAAGCGAAGGCGGTTCTCTAGACTGCCGCCCCAGCCATCGTCGCGATGGTTAGTGCGAGGACAGATGAACTGGTTGATCAGATAGCCCTCCGATCCCATCACTTCGACGCCGTCGTAGCCGGCCTCCCGGGCGAGTTTTGCGCAGCGCACGTAAACCTCGATGCGTTCCTCGACCTCGTCGCCGGCGAGTTTCCGAGGCGTAAAGGGATTGATAGGGGCCTGGAGCGCCGAGGGTGCCACCAGCTCCGGCGTATAGGCGTAGCGCCCGGCGTGCAGAATCTGCAGGCAGATGCGACCGCCGGCCTCATGCACGGCCTCGACCACGCCACGATGATCCGCTACCTGTTCGGGTCGCTCCAGCGTCGCCGCCCCCTGGAACACGGCGCCCTCGGGATGGGGCGCGATGCCGCCGGTGACGATCAACCCGACCCCTTCCCGGGCCCGCTCGGCGTAGAAGGCCGCCAGCCGTTCAAAACCGCCCGGCGCCTCCTCGAGATTGGTGTGCATCGAGCCCATCAGCACCCGGTTGGGCAGTGTCAGGTGGCCGACCCTCAGGGGTCGAAACAGCTGGGGATAAGCACTCACGGCAGGCTCCTCACGGTCGGAACGGCGGTCGATTCAAACAACTGTATGATAATCGCACCGGATGATGCAAAGCATCATCGACCAAGTCCAAGAATAGCGGAGAGCGCGCAAGGAAAAGCCTGGAACCAACGAGACAACCCCGAGACCTGGAAGGCCTCGGGGCTGAAGAATTCTTGTGCAGATGGCGGACCGGACGGGACTCGAACCCGCGACCTCCGGCGTGACAGGCCGGCATTCTAACCAACTGAACTACCGGTCCGCGTGGTGGGTGATACCGGACTCGAACCAGTGACCCCCAGCATGTGAGGCTGGTGCTCTAACCAACTGAGCTAATCACCCACGCGTTACTGCTGTTTAGCTGCTGTCGTGCTGCCATCATGGCGGACCGGACGGGACTCGAACCCGCGACCTCCGGCGTGACAGGCCGGCATTCTAACCAACTGAACTACCGGTCCGCAAGATGACCTGCGACGAGAAGATGTTGGCGGACCGGACGGGACTCGAACCCGCGACCTCCGGCGTGACAGGCCGGCATTCTAACCAACTGAACTACCGGTCCGCTGCTATCTTCTTTCCTGCGACATGATCGGACATCGCCGAAGCGATGGTGGGTGGTACAGGGTTCGAACCTGTGACCCCCAGCTTGTAAGGCTGGTGCTCTCCCAGCTGAGCTAACCACCCTCGGTCACGTGGCGCTGCATTCTACAGGGGCCCGGATCAATGTCAACGCTTTTCATATCGACGCGAAGCGAGATCCCTGAGCAAAGAACCGCCGCCCTTTCATCGACTTGCTCGCATCAGCCGCATGAGGGGGGGGGTCAGGAGTGGGCCGTCATGAAGTCGGCGATCACCGCCGCTCCCTCGTCGATCAGTTGCGGCTGGGTCTTGCCCGAGGCGCGACGCGGCTTCCAGTCGTGGTCGCCATCCTCGAGCCAGTGCAGCCGTGCCGAAACGGGAAGCTCGTAACTCGCCACTTCGTCAAGCGTCCCGAAGGGATCTCGGCTGCCCTGCACCACCAGGGTCGGGCACTCCAGCAAGGGCCAATGACTGAGCCGCAGGCTTTCGGGTTTGCCGGGAGGATGGAAGGGATAGCCGCATAGCACCAGGCCCGGCGCACCGTCGCGAGCCGCCAGCAGACTGGCGACACGCCCGCCCATCGACTTTCCCCCGAGCCAGAGTGGCGAAAGGTCGCGATGCGACATGCCGTCGCACCAGCGAGCCATCTCATCGACCAGACGCTCGACCCTTGGCGGCGGTCGTCGCCGCCCTTCAGAACGCATCTGCTGGAGATAAGTGAACTCGATGGCCAGCGTCTGGACACCCCTCTCAGCCAGTGCATCACGCAACCGTTGCAGAAAGGTTGAATCCTGCCCCACACCGGCACCGTGGGCCATAAGTAGCCGTCCCACCCGGCACTTTCCACGCACTTCCAGGGGGCCGAGCCCCTCGATATTCCAGCAGCCCGAATCACCATCCCGCAGCAATCGATGCAGGATATCGCGCCCCATGGAAGGCAAAACCTGATGAAAATAGTCTGACAATTTCAGCCGCTCCGCGTTCATGAATCAACACTTTGGAGTGTTCAGCTTGTCGCACGCCTGCGCTAGAATCATGATTGGTTAAAGACCTGCATCATCCTGCGGAGGTCACCCCGAGGCAGAATGCCGCGGGACACCCCCTAACCGCGTTCGATGGGAACCTGACATGAGCACAGCACTTGAACACCCGACCTACAACTACAAGGTAGTTCGGCAGTTCGCGATCATGACGGTGGTGTGGGGCATCGTGGGCATGGCCCTCGGTGTCATCCTCGCTGCGCAGCTGGTATGGCCGGAACTGAACCTGGGACTGCCGTGGACGAGCTTCGGCCGCCTGCGCCCCCTTCACACCAACGCCGTCATCTTCGCCTTCGGCGGTTCGGCACTGTTTGCCACCTCCTACTACGTGGTGCAGCGAACCTGCCAGACCCGGCTGTTCGGCGACAAGCTGGCGGCCTTCACCTTCTGGGGCTGGCAGGCAGTGATCGTCTCCGCGGTGATCTCCCTGCCGCTGGGCATGACGACCACCAAGGAGTACGCCGAGCTGGAGTGGCCGATCAACATCCTGATCGCCGTGGTCTGGGTCAGCTACGCCATCGTTTTCCTGATGACCCTGAAACAGCGCAAGACCTCCCACATCTACGTGGCCAACTGGTTCTTCGCCGCCTTCATCCTGACCGTGGCAGTGCTGCATATCGTCAACAACGCCGCCATACCGGTCACTGCCATGTACTCCACCTCCATCTATGCCGGCACCATCGACGCCATGGTGCAGTGGTGGTATGGCCACAACGCGGTGGGCTTCTTCCTGACCGCCGGCTTCCTGGGGATGATGTACTACTTCGTGCCCAAGCAGGCCGAACGTCCGGTCTACTCCTACCGCCTGTCCATCGTCCACTTCTGGGCGCTGATCATGGTCTACATGTGGGCCGGCCCGCACCACCTGCACTACACCGCCCTGCCCAACTGGGCCCAGTCGCTGGGCATGATCATGTCGATCATCCTGCTGGCCCCCTCCTGGGGCGGCATGATCAACGGCATGATGACGCTCTCCGGCGCCTGGCATAAGCTGCGCACCGACCCGACCCTGCGCTTTCTGGTGGTGGCCCTCTCCTTCTACGGCATGTCCACCTTCGAGGGGCCGATGATGGCCGTCAAGACCGTCAATGCCCTCTCCCACTATACCGACTGGACCATCGGCCACGTGCATGCCGGCGCCCTGGGCTGGGTGGCCATGATCACCATCGGCTCCATGTACCATCTGATCCCGCGCCTGTTCGGCCGCACCGAGATGCACTCGGTAAACCTGATTGCCGTGCACTTCTGGCTTGCCACCATCGGTACCGTGCTCTACATCGCCTCCATGTGGGTCAATGGCATCCTGCAGGGCCTGATGTGGCGCGCCATCAACCCGGACGGCACCCTGATGTACACCTTCGTGGAATCCGTGGAGGCCAGCGGCCCGGGCTACATCGTGCGCCTGATCGGCGGCCTGTGCTGGGTGGCTGGCATGCTGATCATGGCCTTCAACGTCTACATGACCGTCCGGCGCGGCGAAGGCGCCCGTCAGCCGATTCCGCAGACTGCCTGAGCTAACCGGGGAAACCGACACCAATGAGACACGAGATCGTCGAAAAGAACGTCGGCCTGCTTGCCGTACTGATCCTGGTGGTGATCAGTTTCGGCGGCCTGGCCGAGGTCGTGCCGCTGTTCTTTCAGAAGCAGACAACCGAACCCGTCGAGGGACTCGAGCCGCTCTCCGCGCTGGAACTGGAAGGCCGAGGCATCTACCGTCGCGAGGGGTGCGTCGGCTGCCATTCGCAGATGGTCCGCCCGTTCCGCGCCGAGACGGAGCGCTATGGCCACTACAGCGTGGCCGGTGAATCGGTCTACGACCACAACTTCCTGTGGGGCTCCAAGCGCACCGGGCCGGACCTGGCCCGCGTCGGCGGCCGTTACAGCGACGACTGGCATCGCGCGCACATGTACAACCCGCGTGACGTGGTGCCGGAGTCGATCATGCCTGCTTATCCGTGGTTGTTCGAGAACACCCTGGATGGCGAGGACACGCCGAAGAAGATGCGCGCCCTTCGGGCCCTGGGCGTGCCCTATACCGACGAGCAGATCGAGAACGCTGGCAGCGAGGTGCGCGGCGAGCAGGAGATCACGGCACTGGTCGCCTATCTGCAACAGCTTGGCACCGTGCTCGAGGGCACACGCTGACTATGGATACCGGAACCTTTCGCGGCATCATCACGGGCATCCTGATCATCGCCTTCATCGGGCTCACTCTGTGGGCCTACTCGAAGCGACGCCACAAGGACTTCGAGGAAGCGAAGAATCTGCCCTTCGCCGACGAGGATGATGCAGCGGCGAACCGTGACACGAGCGCCTCGCGCGAGACCGATTCCCGCCATGACAGGGGAGACAGAAACACATGAATAATCTTTGGGGTGACTCCCTTTCCGGCTTCTGGAGTGCCTGGATCATCGTCATCACGCTGGGCTCCATCGGGATTGCCTTCTGGCTGCTCTATGCCAACCGCAAGACCGACAAGACCCCGGATGCCGAGGGCAACGTCGAAACCACCGGCCATGCGGCGGACGAGATCGAGGAGTACGACAACCCGCTGCCACGCTGGTGGTTGCAGCTATATGTCGGCACCATCATCTTTTCGCTCGGCTATCTGCTGCTCTACCCCGGACTCGGCAACTTCGCCGGCCTGCTGGGCTGGACCCAGGAAGGCCAGTGGGAAGAGGAGGTAGCGCGTGCCGAGGAGCGCTTTGCGCCGATCTTCGCCCAGTACGAGGAGATACCCATTCCGGAGCTGGCCAAGGACGGCGAGGCCATGCAGGTCGCCGAGCGCATCTACCTCAACAACTGCGCGGTGTGTCACGGTTCGGGCGCCCAGGGCGGTTACGGCTTCCCCAACCTGACAGACGACGCCTGGCTGTATGGAAACGAGCCCGAGCAGATCGTTCACAGCATTGCCAACGGCCGCAATGGCCTGATGCCCTCCTGGCAGCAGTTGGGCGGCGAGAACATCGAGAACGTGACCCAGTTCGTGCTCTCGCTCTCCGGTCTCGAGCATGATGCCGACAGAGCCGAGAGCGGTGCTGCCACCTACGCATCGGTGTGTGCCGCCTGCCATATGCCCGACGGCACCGGCAACCAGGGGCTCGGGGCACCCAACCTGACCGACGATGCCTGGCTCTACCAGGCGCCAGGCCAGAGCGTGGCCGACTCCGTGCGCCAGACCCTGCGCAACGGCCGTAACGGTCACATGCCGGCCCAGGCCGCCTATATTGGTGAGAACAAGGTCCACCTCGTTGCCGCCTATGTCTACGGCCTGAGCCAGGAAGACTGAGGCGACGACCTGCGGTATGACTAAGGGTGCGGCCTCCGGTCGCACCCTTTCTCGTTATGTGGCCACACCGATACAATAGACGCATCACCAAGCGGCCCCTATACCGGCCCTGACCCTCCTTGCCAGCCGTGAGCCTGCCATGAGCGAGAAGATCCCGACCCACGATGTCACCCCGGATCCCGTGGAGCATCACACGCCGCAGGAAGCGGTCACCCAGCACATGTACGCCAGCCGAAGGCACATCTACGTGCGGGAGATCAAGGGCTTCTTCCAGCGCCTGCGGCGTGCCTCCAACTGGGCCCTGATGCTGGGCTTCTTCCTGCTGCCCTGGGTGCCCTGGGGAGACCGGCCGGCCATCTGGTTCGACCTCCCCGGCCGGGAGTTCCATATCTTCTCGGCGACCTTCTACCCCCAGGAATTCATGCTGCTCTCCTGGCTGCTGATCATCTGCGCCTTCGGCCTGTTCTTCATCACGGTGTTCGCCGGTCGCGTCTGGTGCGGCTATACCTGCCCGCAGAGCGTCTGGACCTTCCTCTTCATCTGGGTCGAGCACCGCCTTGAGGGGTCGCGGAACCGCCGCATCAAGCTCGACAAGCAGCCGATGACCACCGACAAGTTGAGACGCAAGTCGGCCAAACATGCCATCTGGCTGCTGATTGCGCTGGCCACCGGAGTCACCTTCGTCGGCTATTTCACCCCGATCCGCGACCTTGTGATGGAACTGCCCACCCTCCAGGCTCACGGCTGGTCCTACTTCTGGGTCGGCTTCTTTACTGTCTTCACCTACCTCAACGCCGGCTGGCTGCGCGAGCAAGTGTGCATCTACATGTGCCCCTATGCGCGCTTCCAGTCGGTAATGTTCGACCGCGACACCCTGATCGTCTCCTATGATGCGGCACGCGGCGAGCCACGGGGCCCGAGGAAGAAGAATCTCAGTCACGAAGAAGCGCGTGCCGCCGGCTACGGCGACTGCATCGACTGCGATCTCTGCGTGCAGGTATGCCCCACCGGCATCGACATCCGGGACGGCCTGCAGTACGAGTGCATCACCTGCGCGGCCTGCATCGACGCCTGCGACAGCGTAATGGACAAGATGGGCTATCCCCGCGGCCTGATCCGCTACACTACCGAGAACGCCCTGGAGGGCAAGCCGACCCATATCCTGCGACCCCGCCTGATGGGCTACCTGGCTGCCCTGGTGGTGATGATCGGTGTCTTCGCCTGGACGGTGGCGGACCGCACGCCTCTGGATTTTGACGTGGAACGTGATCGCAATCGGATGTTCCAGACGAGCGCCGACGGACGCATCAGCAACGTCTATACCCTGACGGTGCGCAACCTCGACAACCAGGCGCATGTTTACCGCCTGGAGGCTTCCGGCCTACCCGGTCTGATCCTGGACACCCGTGAAGTCAGCGTGCCCGCCAGCGACTCTCGCCAACTGGTGATCCGGGTCAGCGTACCTCCCGAGTCCATCGACCGGCCCAGCGCCGAGATCATCATGCGACTGGAAGCGCAGAACTCCGATATCGCCGTCGAACGCGATATCCGTTTCATAGGAGAGACCCGCTGATGAATGCGGAACACGAAAGTATCCCGCCCTGGTACAAGCAATTCTGGCCCTGGTTCCTGATCGGCCTGCTGGCCTCCTCGATCATCTTCAGCCTGGTCTATCTGACGCTTTCGATCCGCTACTACGACGGCTCGGTGGGCAGTGACTACTACGAGCAGGGCCTGGCCATCAACGAGCAGTTGGCCAAGCAGGAGCACGCGCAGGCGCTGGGCCTCGAGGCGGTCATGCGCGCCGACACCCGCACCGGTGACATCGTCGTCGACCTGCAGGGCGAGCGCCGTCCTGAACGCCTCCACCTGGCCCTTATCTTTCCCACCGACAGCGACCGTGACCGCTCGCTTACCCTGGAGCATGTCCGGGAAGGTCGCTACGTGGGGATGGTCGACGAGCGGCTGAACTACCGGTGGTACCTGCAACTGCAACCCGCTGAGGGTCAGGATGCCGAATGGCGCCTCACCGGCGAGGCCCACTTCCCCAGCGACGATGAGATCGCTCTGGTTCCCGGGCTCTAAGGTTTGCCAACGAGACCCCACGAGCCAGCGTCCACGGTCGCACCCGGCTGCTATCACTGTGGCAGCAGGGTGCCGGCAGAGGCCCCCTGGTCGATCACCCTCGACGAAGCACGCCACCCCCTCTGCTGCCCTGGCTGCGAGGCCGTGGCCCATGCCATCGTCGATGGCGGCCTGGCGAGCTACTACCGTTTCCGCACCGAATTACCCGAGCGGCCGGACGACCGCCAGACTGCCCGCGCCGAGACCTGGGCGGTCTTCGATGACCCCGGCCTGCAGGCACGCTTCGTGCACCCCGGAGACGACGGAACGGTGCATGTCACCCTGGCCGTGGACGGCATCACCTGTGCGGCCTGTGCCTGGCTGATCGAGCATCGACTCAATGCCCTGGACGGGATCGCGACCAGCGCCGTCAATCTCTCCCACCATCGCCTGCGGGTCAGCTGGGACCCCGAACGGGTCTCTCTGTCGCGGATCCTGGCCGAAATGGCCGCCATCGGCTATCCGGCCCAGCCCTGGGAGCCCGATGAAGCCCAGCAGCGACTGCAGCACGAGGAACGCATGAACGTGCGCCGCCTGATCGTCGCCGCCGTGGGCATGATGCAGGTACTGATGTTCTCCATCCCCATCTACGTGTCCGGCCCCGATGACATCAGCGCCGACTTCCTCGCCCTCTTCCACTGGCTCTCCTTTGCCCTGGCAACCCCCGTGGTGCTCTTCTCGGCCCTGCCTTTCTTTCGCAACGCCCTGCGCGACCTGCAGACCCGGGTGCTGGGCATGGACGTGACGGTGTCGCTGGCCATCGGCGGCGCCTACCTGGCCAGCGGCTATGCGGTGATCGCCGGCCATGGCGACGTCTATTTCGACTCGGTGGCCATGTTCACCTTCTTCCTGCTCTTCGGCCGCTACGTGGAGGGACGCGCCCGGCGCCGCAGCGGGCACAGCGGCAACGCCCTTGCCGGGGCCCTGCCCCTCTCGGCGACCCGCCTCACCGAGGCAGGCGAGGAGCGCATCCTCCCCGCCAGCGAGCTCAATGTCGGCGACCGGGTGCTGGTCAAGCCCGGTCATGGCGTGCCGGCCGACGGAGTGATCGAGTCCGGCGAGTCGAGCCTCGACGAGTCCATGCTCACCGGGGAGTACCTGCCGGTGACCCGCGGGGTCGGCGAGCGCGTGACCGGCGGCAGTCAGAACATCGAGAGCCCCTTGACGGTGCAGGTCACCCATGCCGGTTCCGATGCCCGGGTGGCCAGCATCGTCGACCTCACCGACCGTGCCTTTGCCAGCCGACCACGCGTCGCCCAACTGGCGGCGCGCATGGCTCATCACTTTGTGCTGCAGGTACTGCTGATCTCTCTCGGTGTCGCCGTCGCCTGGTGGTTCATCGACCCCGACAGGATGCTCTGGGTCACCCTTTCGGTGCTGGTGGTCACCTGTCCCTGTGCCCTGGCACTGGCCACACCCACGGCTCTCACCGCCGGCCATGGCCGCCTGCATCGCCGTGGCGTGCTGATCACCCGCGCCGATGCCATGGAAACGCTGTCGCAGCTCGATCGGGTGATCTTCGACAAGACCGGCACCCTGACCAGCGGGGAGATGAGCCTGGTCGAGACCCGCGCGATCGGCAACCCGGAAGACGCCCTCGCTGAGGATCGCGCACGCAATGTGGCGGCCGCCCTGGAAGCCCAGTCAGAACATCCCATTGCGCGGGCCTTCCGCCCCTATCGCGACACCACCCTGACGGCCAGCGAAGTGCTCAGCCGACCCGGCCAGGGCCTGGAGGGCCGGATCGACGGTCGCCGCTGGCGGCTCGGCAGGCCCGAGTTTGCCGCCCCCGAAGCGCCACCGGCACTGCCCGGCGAAGGGCAGTGGCTACTGCTGACCGAGGCGGGCCAGCCGCGGGCCTGGTTCTCTCTCCACGATCGCCTCCGAGGGGATGCCCGAGAGACCGTCATTGCCCTGCAGGAACGGGGCCTGGCGGTAGAACTGCTTTCCGGCGACACCGCTTCCGCAGTCGCGGAGATGGCCCGGCGCCTGGGAATCGATACCTGGCAGGCGGCAGCCACCCCCGAGGACAAGCTGGAACGACTCCAGGCCCTGCAGGCCCGCGGGGAGCGGGTGGCGATGGTCGGTGACGGCATCAACGACGTGCCGGTCCTGGCCGGCGCCGACGTGGCCATCGCCATGAACGGGGCCACCGACCTGGCGCGCACGCGGGCCGACGCCGTCTTGCTCAGCCCACGCCTGGGGCGTATCGTCGAAGCCATCGAGACCGGTCGGGCCACCCGGCGGATCATCCGCCAGAATCTGACCTGGTCGCTGATCTACAATATCTCGGCACTGCCCCTGGCCGCCATGGGCTTCGTGCCGCCCTGGCTGGCGGCCATCGGCATGTCGGCGAGCTCCCTGGTCGTCGTCGGCAATGCCCTGCGTCTGACCCGCGACACTCCCTCACGGCAGACCGATCGCGACGCGCCACGGCTGGTGAACGCATGAGCATCCTCTACCTGCTGATTCCCCTCTCGCTGATCCTGCTGGGGCTGGCTGTCTGGGCCTTTTTCTGGGCCGTCAAGCACGACCAGTTCGAGGACCTGGAGGGGCCCGCCTATCGCATCCTCTTCGACGAGGACGACAACGACCGCCCGAAGCAAGACCGGCAAGCCGCTGAGCACGATGCTCCCTCCGACGACGAAGAACGCCGCGGCTGATGGACCCTACCGGCCTCGACCTGCCGCCTCTAGCCGCCGCCTTCATCTTCGGACTGCTCGGCGGCGCCCACTGCATCGGCATGTGCGGCGGCATCATGAGTGCCCTGACCTTCGCCGTTCCGCCCAGCATGCGCAACCCGGCGCGGCTTTCGGGGCTGCTGCTGGGGTATAACCTGGGGCGGATCGCCAGCTACATGGTGGCGGGCGCCCTGGTAGCGGGCCTCGGTACCCTGGTCGCCATCACGCCCCAGGTACGCCTGGCCCTCCAGGCCCTCGCCGCGGTGATGCTGATCCTGATGGCCCTCTATATTGCCGACTGGTGGAAGGGACTGCTGCGCGTCGAGGCCGTGGGCCGCCGGCTCTGGAAGCACCTCGAGCCGCTGGGCAGGCGCCTGATGCCGGTGGTAAACCTCCCCCAGGCGGTAGCCTTGGGGGCGATCTGGGGGTGGCTGCCCTGCGGCCTCGTCTACTCGATGCTCGCCTGGAGCCTGGCCATTGCCGAGCCCTGGCGCGGCGCTGCCCTGATGGGCGCCTTTGGTCTCGGCACCCTGCCGGCACTGCTGGCCACCGGATTCGCGGCTCGTCAGCTCGGTGCCCTGATCCGCCACCCGGCGACTCGGACGCTGGCCGCACTGTCGATCATTGCCTTTGCTCTATGGCAACTGTGGGCGCTGCTACCCGTTTCGGCAGGCCACTGACCCCCGGGCGAATTTCACTTCGTTTGACGCAGCTCAACGCGGTCACCGGCGCTCACCGCTAGCATGAAGGCACGTTAAACCTCCGGAGTGCCGTTCATGACTGCTCGAGCCATCATCGACGACCATCCTCAGGGCATCGCCTTGATCCGCGATGCGGGGTTGCTGCGCCGATATGGTTCCGGCTCGCGCTATGCGAGCTACCCCACCGCCGAAAGCCTCACGACAGGCTTCTCCGATACTGAACTCGCGACAGCTCTGGCGCACAGCAACGCCAGCGGGCGGGACCTGTCAGTCTATATGCACCTGCCCTTCTGCCGCCAAAACTGCCACCACTGTGCCAATAGCCGAATCACCGCGTCGAACCCTCGTCGCGTCGAACCCTACATTTCGCGGCTCGACCGGGAAATGGTCCTTGTCTCGCGCCACCTGGATAGCAAGCGAGAAATTTCGCAACTCCACTGGGGCGGAACGCCGACCTTCCTGACCCTGGGCCAGATGAGCGACCTGATCGACCGGCTCGACGCGCGCTTCGGTCTCTCGAACTCGCGCCACCGGGACTACAGCATCAAGATCGATCCCCGGGAAGCCGATGTCTTTACCCTGCGCCACCTCCAGGCGCTGGGCTTCAACCGGCTAAGCCTGTCGGTACTGGAGCTGGATCCGCGGGTCCAACGCGCCATCAATCGCTACCAGCCTCAAGTACTCACTGAACAGCTTGTCGACGAAGCCCACCGGCTGGGCTTCCACTCGCTGGGGCTGGAATTGATGCATGGCCTTCCCGGTCAGACGCGCGAGAGCTTTGCCGAAACCCTCGAGCAGGTGATTGCCATGGCGCCGGCCCGCCTGTCGTTATTCCACTATACGCACCAACCCGAGCGCTTCACGGCTCAGCGGCGGATTCGGGCCGAGGATCTACCGCAAGCCGATGAGCAACTCGCCATCCTCAACACCGCCCTTGCGATGCTTGCCGATGCCGGCTATGTCCATATCGGCATGGAAGTCTTCGCCCGGCCCGAGGATCCACTGGCCATTGCTCAGGCCCGAGGCAAGCTGTCGCGCTGCCTGAACGGCTACAGCGCATTCCCGCCATGCGACCATCTGGGCTTGGGCGTCGGGGCCCTTAGCCGACTGGGTGACAGCGTCACCCGCAATCCCATGACACTCGGCGAGTACGAGGCACGCCTGGATGCCGGCCGACTTCCCGTGGAACGAGGCCTGCGACTGACCGACGACGACCACCTGCGGGCTCGCGCCATCGAGCGCCTGATGTGCGACATGTGTCTGGACCTGACCACCCTCGGGCAGGAATTCGGGCTGGATGCCGGCAGACACTTGGGCGATGCCCTCGCACGGCTGGCACCGGCCGAGCGTGACGGCCTGGTGCGGCGACGCGAACAGCGTATCGAGGTCACGCCGACGGGGAGACTGCTGATCCACCGCCTGGCAGCGGTCTTCGATGCTCGTGCCGGCTGACCAGACGGACACACGGCATCTCAAATGTGCGCAGAGAGGTACCTCCTAAGAGATGCTTTGCCGGTAGTCGACTATCCTCCATACTGTCTCCGAGACATCATCGATGGAGGAGAGCATGCCCGATACCGCGACCGGCAGGCGCCGAACACTGCTGAACGAGACCCGCTGCCAGACATGCAGTCTGAGTTCGCTTTGCCTGCCCCTCGCGCTCGAGGTTCAGGACATGGACCAGTTCGACGCCATCATCCGGCGTCGGGCGCCGCTCAAGAAGGGCGAGTCGCTGTTCCGCCAGGGCAGTCCCTTCACCTGCGTTTTCGCGGTACGCTCCGGCAGCCTGAAGCAGGTGACCACCGAGGGCAGCGGCGAGGACCAGCTGACCAACTTCTACCTGCCCAGCGAGCTGGTGGGACTGGACGGTATCGACGGGGAGCGCTATCCCGGCACGGTCATCGCCCTGGAGACCACCACGGTGTGCGAGATCCCCTTCGACCGCCTCGACACCCTCTCCGAGTCACTACCCGAACTTCGCGGGCAACTCTACCGCAGCATGAGCAAGGAGATGCGTGACGATCGCCGCATGATGCGTCTGCTCTCGCGCAAGACCGCTGACCAGCGCCTGGCCACCTTCTTCACCAGCCTCTCTGACCGCTTCCGCCGTCGCGGCTACTCCCCCTACAGCTTCCGACTCTCCATGTCCCGAGCCGACATCGGAAATTATCTGGGGCTTGCCGTGGAAACCGTCAGCCGGATTCTAGGGCGTTTCCAGTCGCAGGGGCTGGTGGCCGTCTCGGGTCGCGAAGTGAACATACTCGACCTGGATACGCTGATCGAGGTCGCCGAGGAAGAGGGCACGCACTAAAGCTGCAAGCTGCAAGCTGCAAGCTGCAAGCTGCAAGCCAGAGTCTGTCTGGCCTTCGGCCGAAAATGAAGAACCCCATCGTGCAAAAGCTCGATGGGGTTCCTTGTTTCTTGAGCCTTGCTGTTTGTGGCTGGATTACTCATTCAGGATATCGATGCGGTCGGCCTGCATCCGTGCCTGCTTCGCCTCGAGGCCGGCGAAATCGAAGAGCTCGCGGTCGGCCAACTGAGAGGGCGCCACCTTGGTGACCGCCTTGAACATGCTCTCGAGACGACCGGGATGTGTCTTCTCCCACTCGGCCAGCATCTCCTTGACCACCTGGCGCTGCAGGTTGGGCTGGGAACCGCAGAGGTTGCAGGGAATGATCGGGAAGTCCATCAGCCGGGCGAACTCGGCAATCTCCGCCTCCCTGCTGTAGGCCAGCGGCCGGATGACCATGTTCCTGCCATCGTCGGAAAGCAACTTGGGCGGCATCGCCTTCAGGCTGCCGCCGAAGAACATGTTGAGGAACAGCGTTTCGAGTATATCCTCGCGGTGGTGGCCCAGCGCCACCTTGGTGGCGCCGATCTCCTCGGCGAAGCCATAGAGCGAGCCCCGCCGAAGTCGCGAACAGAGGGCGCAGGTGGTCTTGCCTTCGGGGGTCTTCTCCTTGACGACCGAGTAGGTATCACGCTCGAGGATATGGTACTCGACGCCGATGGCCTCCAGGTAGGCTGGCAGTATGTGCTCCGGAAAGCCGGGCTGCTTCTGATCGAGATTCACCGCCACCAGCGAGAATGTCACCGGGGCATTGCGCTGCAGGTTGCGCAGAATCTCCAGCAGCGTATAGCTGTCCTTGCCCCCGGACAGACAGACCATCACCCGATCCCCTTCGTGGATCATCCCGTAATCGATGATCGCCTTGCCCACCTGGCGACGAAGGCGCTTCTGCAGCTTGTTGAACTCGCGCTTGCCTCTGGCGTCGAGACCCTCGCGGGTCGACGCGGGCTTACCAGCGGTCAGGCCTTCGGGGGCGGTGGTGTCGTCACGGGGATCGAACATAAGGGCGTCTTGCATGGTCTCGGGCGCTGCCTGGGCGGCTGGAAATGACGGACGCTATCCTAACACCCTCGCCATGGCCAGGCGAAGCGCACCCGATCAGCAGAACCGCGCCGCCAGCATGGGACCCCGCTTCAGTCGAAGGTGGATCAGGGCCGTGGTGACGGCATCGCCCAGGGCCGTGTGACGCCCCATGACCGGCACGCCCAGGCGCTCGGCCACCTGCTCGAAGCGCGGCCGGACATCCACCTCCGGATGGCTGAGACGTAGCTGGCGCCGATAGGCCTGTGCCACATCGATGCCGGCGTTGGGCAGCTCAAAGCCAAAGAGAGGACGCAGGTAGCGATTGAGCATCGCCAGATCGAAGTCCAGACGCCAGCCGACCAGCGGGCGATTGCCGATGAAGTCCAGGAGTCGTGCCAGCGCTTCCTCGACGTCCGCCCCATCGGCCAGGTCAATGCCACGCAGGCCGTGGATGCGGATCGAGTCGCCGGAGAGACTCGCCGGCCTCGCCAGGCGCAGATAGAGCGAATCGCTGGTCAGGACGCGGTCACCACGAATCCGCACCGCCGCCACCGAGACCAGTTCGGCGCGGCGGGTATTGAGGCCGGTAGCCTCGCACTTGATCGCAATCATCTCGTCCCCGGTGTAAGGGGAGAAGAGCCAGCCATAGTCACCGTGAGCCTGTCGTCGGCGATCGGCGGCGCGCCGCAGTGCCTTGAGCATGAATAAACTCCTGTTGTTGTCGCTCCCTGGCCACCTCGTGTCTCAGGAATACTCGAGGTGAAAGCGGTGCGACAGCCGCTGCTTGAAGTCCTTGACGATATGCAGCGCCTCACGCAGCAGGTCCCGCTCCAGCGATGAGAGCTCCTGGACGACCACCCGATCGGGCTCCTCGCCACGCCCTTGTGAGCCGTCGAGGCGTTCGAGCTGCTGGCGCAGTCGTAACTCGGTGAACAGCGAGAGCGCCTCCCCCAGATCCTCGGCGAAACGCTCTTCCAGACGACCATCGGCCACCAGCGCCTCGAGCCTCTCCAGAGTGGAGGTCGCGGTGATGCGACGCTCCAGTGCCAGGGTGCGCACCCCGTGAACGATGGGAAAGATTCCCCCCTTCTTGATATCGACGCCGTGCTGCGGCTTCTTGAGCGACCCGAAAAGGGTCAACGGCGTGGAGAAGCGCAACGCCGTACGCGCGAAGTAGGAGAGCAGGATCTCGTCACGGCTGCAGCGCTCGAAAAGCTCCTCGCGCAGCCGCTCGAGCAGGGCTGGATTGCCGGCCACGGCGTGGGAATCGAGCATGATGGCCAGCCGCATCAGGCTATCGCCATCACGACTCCCCGCCCACTGCGCGATGCGCCCGCGCCATTGGGTCTCGGTGCCGACCCACTCCGGGTTGGAGACCATGATGTCGCCCGGACAGGGGGGATAGCCCAGCTCGATCAACGTCTCGGTGAGACGCTGCATTTGCTCGTGGCAGTCGGGCCATTCCAGATCGTCGGCGAGTATCAGGCCATTGTCCTGGTCGGTCTTGAGAATCTGCTCGCCACGCCCTTCACTGCCCATCACGATCAGGCAGCTATCGGCGTGGTAGCGCTCATCGATCAGAAAGCCCCAGGCCTTGTTCATGATGCGCCCATTGAGGGCCGCCAGCAGCCCCATGGCGAAACGCAGCTTGACACCCTGGGCCATCAGGGCCTGCACCAGCTCCGGCGTCCGGCGGCTGGCGGCGGCCAGCGCCTCGAGGCTGTTGGCCTGCTCCACCTGCAGGCTGACCACGTAGCTGCGGCTGGAGAAATAGCTGAGCACGTCGGTCAACTCCACTACCCCTACCGGCGCGCCATCTTCCATCACCACCACCCGCTCCACCTTGAAGCGGGTCATCTGGACCAGCACCTCGAACAGGTACTGGCCCGGCGTCGCCGTGATCAGCTCAAAATGGGCAACCGCCTGCACCGGCCTATCCTGGGCCAATTCCTCGAGCACCAGGGCATTGAGCAGATCGGTCTTGGTGACCATGCCCGGTCCGGCCTCGCCCTTCACCAACAGGCTGTCGGCATGACTGTCGTTCAGAGTATGGACCGCCTGAGAAATGCTGGTCGTATCTTCGACGAGCAGTGGATCGCGCATGCATTCGCTGACCCGAGCGAGCATGAAACCGGCCATGGTCACCCCACCCTCGGCGCGGTGTTCGGTGAGCAGCCGTGTCTTCTGAGCCAAGCGCTGGCGGAAGAATTCCGAGAAGGCCGGATACGCCTCGCAGAGCTGCTTGAACAACCCCTTGGGCAACAGGTAGCAGAGACTCTCCTGCTCGGCCCGGAAGCGATAGCGGCTCTTGCCGTTGAGGATACTGATGGCCCCGAAGAGGTCACCGGCGGTGTAATGGCCGATGCGTGACTGGGCGCCGGGCAGGGTCGGGTCCAACTCGGCGACCTCGCCCTTGTGGATCAGGAAAACGTACTCGCCGGGCTGGCCGGCATCGAGGATGATCTCGTCACGATCGAAATAGGCCAGATCGATGCCGCTACGAACGCGCTCCCGTCCTTCCTCGTCGAGCAAGGTGAAAGGGGGCTGTGAAAGTTCTACATCGACCATGGGATTGTCCTCGTAGCGCTGCGGTCATCACACCACTGGCTTGGTTGCGCTTCGCCTCCAGAGATGATCCAAGATAGCAAAGTCGGGTTTCCGTGAATAACCTAGACAATCGTCCTATCCTGGCGGCCTTAGACCATCGTCAAAGATCATCAGGAACCAAGGTTTAACTGCTATGGAATTTGAGGCTATACCATCGTCCTATGCGCGCTTCCTTGGCATCGAAACATTACTCACAAGATAAGTTTAGGTTACTGATAAAAAAGAGTTTTTTTGGAAGACCTTCCATCGGTATCTTTTCATGATACGAAAGTCTGGGATTTATTTTAGGCGTTTGCTGCCCACTATTGGCGGTGAGCCATGCAGGACAATCCCGCGTCGATAGTGCACTTCGACTAGGAGCGGGCAACCTGATGACAGGCTGAACCAGCCTGCGCAGGCCAAGGCTGGCTCCGCCGACACGACTGTCCTGATGAGTAACCTCAACGCTCTGGGCAACTTCCCAATCTGAACAACTAGTGGAGAGCAACACTATGGCAGACGACAAAGCCAATGCCGCTGCTTACTGGAAGGCCAACGTACGCCTGATCACGGGGTGCCTGATCGTCTGGGCCCTGGTCTCCTACGGCTTCGCCATCCTTCTTCGCCCGCTGCTGGCCGGCATTCCCGTGGGTGGAACGGACCTGGGGTTCTGGTTCGCCCAGCAGGGTTCGATCCTCACCTTCATCGGCATCATCTTCTTCTACGCCTGGAAGATGAACCGGCTCGATAAACAGTTCGGACTCGGGGAGTAAGCCAGCATGAGTCAGTTTGCAATCAACCTGCTGTTCGTAGGGGCCTCCTTCGCCCTCTACATCGGCATCGCGATCTGGGCCCGCGCGGGCTCGACCAAGGACTTCTACGTCGCCGGCGGTGGCGTGCATCCGATCACCAACGGCATGGCCACCGCCGCCGACTGGATGTCCGCGGCTTCCTTCATCTCCATGGCCGGCCTGCTGGCCTCCGGGGGCTATGCCAACTCCAGCTTCCTGATGGGCTGGACCGGTGGCTATGTCATCCTGGCCATGCTGCTGGCGCCTTACCTGCGCAAGTTCGGCAAGTTCACGGTACCCGACTTCATCGGTGACCGCTTCTACAGCAACACCGCTCGCCTGGTCGCCGTGATCTGCCTGGTGGTCGCCTCGATCACCTACGTCATCGGCCAGATGACCGGTGCCGGCGTAGCCTTCTCCCGCTTCCTGGAAGTCTCCAACACCTGGGGCATCTGGATCGCGGCCGCCATCGTGTTCCTGTATGCGGTCTTCGGCGGCATGAAGGGCATCACCTACACCCAGGTGGCCCAGTACATCGTGCTGATCATCGCCTACACCATTCCGGCGGTGTTCATCGCGATGCAGCTGACCGGCAACCCCATTCCCATGTTCGGCATGTTCAGCACTCACTCCGAATCCGGTGTGCCGCTGCTGGTCAAGCTCAATGAAGTGCTGAACGAGCTGGGCTTCCGGGACTACACCGCCGACGTCAGCAACAAGCTCAACATGGTGCTCTTCACCCTGTCGCTGATGGTGGGTACCGCGGGCCTGCCCCACGTCATCATCCGCTTCTTCACGGTTCCCAAGGTGGCGGATGCACGCTGGTCGGCCGGCTGGGCCCTGGTGTTCATCGCGCTGCTGTACCTGACCGCGCCTGCGGTGGCTTCCATGGCACGCCTGAACCTGATGACCACGGTCTATCCCGAGGCGGCCGGCCAGGTGGAAAGCTATGAAGACGCCATGACCAACCCGCTGGCCTACGAGCAGCGCCCAGAGTGGATCAGGACCTGGGAAGAGACCGGCCTGATCACCTACACCGACAGAAACGACGACGGGCGCATTCAGCTCTACAACGACGGCAATGAAGACTTCGCCGAGACCGCTGCAGAGCGTGGCTGGGAAGGCAGCGAACTGGAGGTCAACAACGACATCCTGGTACTGGCCAACCCGGAGATCGCCAACCTGCCGGGCTGGGTCATCGGCCTGATCGCCGCGGGTGGTATCGCGGCTGCCCTGTCCACGGCGGCGGGCCTGCTACTGGCCATCTCCTCGGCCATCAGCCATGACCTGATCAAGACCATGATCAACCCGAAGATCACGGAGAAGGGCGAGATGCTGGCGGCGCGGATCTCCATGGCGGGTGCCATCCTGCTGGCGACCTACCTGGGCCTGAATCCCCCGGGCTTCGCGGCGCAGACGGTGGCCCTGGCCTTCGGTATCGCCGGCGCCTCGCTGTTCCCGGCGCTGATGATGGGCATCTTCTCCAAGCGGGTGAACAACAAGGGCGCGGTTGCCGGCATGCTGACTGGCCTGCTGCTGACCCTGCTGTACATCTTCACCTACCTGGGCTGGCTGTTCATTCCGGGCACCAACATGTTGCCCAATACGCCGGATAACTGGATCCTGGGCGTCTCGCCGCTCTCCTTCGGTGCGGTCGGTGCGATCTTCAACTTTGCCGTGGCCTTCCTCGTCTCCAACGCAACCGAGGAACCTCCGCAGGAGATCCAGGACCTGGTGGAAAGCGTGCGCTATCCCAAGGGTGCTGGTGTCGCAACCGGGCACTAAGCCATAATGGCTACCTGGCCCGGCTAGCCGGGCCAGTCAAACCACTACCGATCGGGCTTCCTCAGGGAAGCCCGATCGCTTTAAGGACGCATGATTCATGATATGGCACCTGATAGCAGCGGTCTTCGCCGGTCTCGGCGCCGCCGGAATCGGCCTGATCCTGCGGCTGGCCAGTGGCAAGCGACTGCCGCGCTGGTTTATCCCGGCATGTGGCGGCCTGGGAATGCTCGGCTACCAGATCCACACCGAATACACCTGGCTCGAGCACAAGCAGCAACAGCTGCCCGAATCGGCAGAAGTCATTTCCGTGGAGGAAGGCCAGATGTTCTTTCGTCCATGGACCTTCGCCTTTCCCATGACCACGGCCTTCACCATCGTGGACCTGGACAATCTTTCAGTGAGCCAGGGAGATGACGGCCGTCTGGTCGAGTTCATTCTCTATCGCTTCGAGAAGGAGTATGTGGACCAGGTCAACCACCAGGCCTACCTGATGAACTGTGCAACCCGGGAAATGCTGCCCCTGGAAGGCGAATCGCGGACACCCCGCACTGAACAGATGCGCCGGGTCGAGGCCTCCAGCCAGCTCTACCGCGCTATCTGCAAGGAAGGCTGACGCTCGATCCTTCAACACTTGATCCTTCAACAACGGCTGTCCCGCGGCCGGCCATGCCCTAGAATGGGCGAATCCGGAAGGGAGAAGAGTGCATGTTCGCTGGCTGGCTGCTGATTGCCGTTTCACTGCTGTATATCAGCGTGCTGTTCGCCATCGCCTGGCGGGGCGATCGTCATGCCCGGGAACATGGAGCAAGCCGGCGACGTCCGGTGATCTACAGCCTGGCGCTGGCCATCTACTGCACCTCCTGGACCTTCCATGGCGCCGTGGGTCAGGCGGCCACCGCGGGCTGGTCCTTCGCCAGCATCTTCGTCGGCCCCATCCTCACCCTGCTGCTGTTCTGGCCGGTGCTGGCCAAGATGATTCGCGTCGCCAAGCATCAGAACGTCACCTCCATCGCCGACTTCATCGCCTCGCGCTACGGCAAGACCCAGTCGCTGGCCGCCTTTGCCAGTCTGGTGGCGCTGATCGGCACCCTGCCCTACATCGCGCTGCAGCTGAAGGCAGTATCCACCTCCTTCAGCGTGATCACCGATGCCGGCGACATCACCCGGGCGCCGCTGTTCGGTGACACGGCTTTCTACGTGGCGGTGGTAATGGCCGCTTTCGCCATTCTCTTCGGTACCCGCCATACCGATGCCACCGAGCACCACGAGGGCCTGATTCATGCCGTGGCCTTCGAGTCGCTGGTCAAGCTTGTCGCCTTCCTGGCACTCGGGGCCTACGTCACCTGGGGCATGTTCGATGGCCTGGGCGACCTGCTGGGCCATGCCGAGACCCAGCTAGGCCTTCAGCGTCAACTGGCCGATCAGGACTTCGGCCAGAGTTTCTGGGCGCAGACCCTGCTGGCCATGCTGGCCATTCTCTGTCTGCCCCGCCAGTTCCACGTGGCCGTGGTGGAGAACATCCACCGTGATGATGCCACCAAGGCCCGCTGGCTCTTCCCGATCTACTTGCTGGCCTTCGCCTTCTTCGTGATCCCCATCGCGGCGGCCGGCCTGACCATCTTCGCCGACAGCGGCATCGAGCCGGACACCTACGTGCTGGCCCTGCCCATGGCCGCAGGCAACGAATGGCTGACGCTGCTGACCTTCATCGGCGGCTTCTCGGCGGCCACCGGAATGGTCATCGTTGCCGCGGTGGCGGTCTCGATCATGATCTCCAACGAGATCGTCATCCCCGCCCTGTTCCGACTACGCTGGTTCGATACCAAGCCGCGCGACTATGGCCAACTGGTGCTGCGGGCGCGGCGCGTCACGATTGCCGTGATCCTGGCCATGGCCTACGGCTTCTACCAGCTGATCGGCGAGTTCAGTTCCCTGGCCAACACCGGCATGCTCTCCTTCGCCGCCGCGGCCCAGTTCGCCCCGGCACTGATCGGCGGCCTCTACTGGAAGCGGGGCAACCGCCTCGGCGTGATCGTCGGCATGAATGCCGGCTTTGCCATCTGGGCCTACAGCCTGCTGATGCCCACTTTGATCGGTGCCGGCGTACTGCCGGGGAGCTGGCTCGATGGCGGCCCGCTGAATGTTGCCTGGCTGACCCCCACCTCACTGTTCGGTCTCAACGTCGGCGACAGCTTCACCCATGGCGTGATGCTCTCGCTGGGGGTGAACCTGTTCTGCTATATCTTCGTCTCCCAGGTTACCGCCCAGCGCGTCGTCGAGCGCATCCAGGCCTCGCTGTTCGTCGACAGCGTCGAGACCCGCCAGACCTCGGTGAACCGCCCCTGGACCGGTGCCACTACCGTGGGCGACCTCAAGGTGCTCTGCGAGCGCTTCCTGGGCGCCAACCAGGTGAACCGCGCCTTCGAGGATTATTCCCGGCGCACCGGCACCCCCCTGGAGGACAACACCCGGGCTTCCATCGACGTCATCCAGTTCACCGAGCGCTTCCTGGCCTCGGTACTCGGCGCCTCCTCGGCCCGGATCGTCGTCAACTCGGCCCTCCAGGGACGCGGCATCGGCATCTCGGACGTGATTTCCATCGTCGACGAGGCCTCCCAGGTGCTGGAGTTCAACCGCGCCCTGCTTCAGGCCACCATCGAGAACATCAGCCAGGGCATCAGCGTGGTCGACCAGAACCTGCGGCTGGTGGTGTGGAACCAGCGCTACCTGGAGCTGTTCCGCTTCCCCGACCACCTGATCCGCGTCGGCGCCCCGATGGACAAGATCTTCCGCTACAACGCTCACAACGGCGAATACGGCCCCGGCGATCCCGAGGAGCACGTACGACTGCTGATCGACAACATCCGCGAGGGCCATCCCCACCGCTACGTGCGCTACCGCCAGGACGGCAGCGTACTGGAGGTGCAGGGCAATCCCATGCCCGGCGGCGGCTTCGTCTACACCTACCAGGACATCACCCAGCAGAAGCGCATCGAGGAAGCGCTGATCCGCTCCGAGAACAACATCCGCATCTATACCGACAACGTACCGGCGCTGATCGCCTATTTCGACAAGGAGTGCCGCTACCTCTTCACCAACCGCGCCTACGAGCAAGCCTTCGGCATCGACCGCAACGCGGTGATCGGCAAGCGCGTGGAAGAAGTGATGGACCCCCGCATGGCCCGCGAGCGGACGCCGTGGATCGAGCGCGCCCTGGCCGGTGAGCGGGTCAACTTCGAGGTCTCGTTACCCCTCGGCGACGAACGGCGCTATATGCTGGTCACCTATACCCCGCATTTCGGCGACAGCGGGTCGATACTCGGCTTCTTCGCCCTCTACCAGGACATCACCGAGCGACGCCTGGCCGAGATTGCCCTCAAGGAAACCAACGAGACGCTGGAAGAGCGGGTGCGCGAGCGCACTCAGGCCCTCTCCGAGGCCAACGCCGCCCTGCGCCAGGAGAACCGGGTGCGCGCCGAGGCCGAACTCGCCCTGCGCCAGGCCAAGCAGCTGGCCGAGGATGCCAATGCCTCCAAGACACGCTTCCTGGCCGCCGCCAGCCACGATCTCCTGCAGCCGCTCAATGCCGCGAGATTGTTCACCTCGGCCCTCGCCCAAGAGATGGCGGCGGAGGACATGAAGCGCACCATCGGCCATATCGACAACTCGCTACAGGCCGCCGAGGAGCTGCTGAGCACCCTGCTCGACATTTCAAAGCTGGATGCCGGCGCCCTCACCCCGCGACGCAGCCACTTCGCCCTCGCGGATATCATCCGCCCGCTGCGCGCCGAGTTCCAAGTGATGGCCGAGGAGCGCGGCCTGGACCTGGTGGTGGTGTCGACCCGCCAGTGGGTCGACAGCGATCCCCAGATGCTGCGCCGGATCATCCAGAACTTCCTCTCCAACGCCATCCGCTACACTCAGGCCGGTCGGGTTCTGCTGGGCTGCCGACGCCATGGCGAACGCATCACCATCGAAGTCTGGGACTCGGGCCCGGGGATCCCCGAAGCCAAGCAGCTCGAGATCTTTCAGGAATTCCGGCGCCTCGATCAGGCCACGCGTCACAAGGAGAGCGAGAAGGGCCTGGGCCTCGGGCTGTCCATCGCCGACCGCATGGCCCGGGTGCTGGATCATCCCATCCGGGTACGCTCGAAGGAGGGGTTCGGCACCATGTTCTCCGTCAGCGTGCCGGTGGTCGCGCCTCGCACCGCGACACAGCAGGCCGAGGAGGCCTCGCCGAAACGCGCCGGTAACAAGCTCGCCGACACCCGCATCCTCTGTATCGACAACGAGTCGCTGATCCTCGAAGGCATGAAGGCGATGCTCTCGGGCTGGGGCTGCGAGGTATTCACGGCTACCACCATCGGCGGAGCCAAGTCGGTGATGCGCCACCTGGACGGCGCTCCGGACGCGATACTCGCAGACTACCACCTGGACAACGAAGTCACCGGACTGATGGCCCTCGAGGCACTCGGCGAACGGCTGGAGGGTGCGGTGCCCGGCATCGTCATCACCGCCGACCGCACCGAGGAGGTGGCCGAGGAGGTCAAGCGCGCCGGCTATCAGCTGCTGCTCAAGCCGGTGCGCCCCGCCGCCCTGCGCGCCCTGCTCACCCGCACCCTGCAGGCCAGCCGCGCGGCTCAGTAGCACCGGTATGACAGAACGAGGCTGGGCGACTCGGGGCTGATCTGGCGGCAACCCTGCGAGGAGGCGCTGTGAATACTTCCTTGTACGCTACCGGCGCCATCCCTGGCGCAGGACCTCCTCTGCGGCTTGCCCCCAGCGCCCCTCGTCGCGCCGCCGCCTTGCTACCTCGCTTCCGCACAGCCGTTAACGCAAGAAACCCACCAGACGGTGGGTTTCTGCATTTCCTTGAAGCTTGTGCCTTGGCGCTTGTAGCTCGGCGCTACGACTCCACCTTCGGCGGCTCGACCTCGAGCTTCTGGGCGGCGATCACCGCCTGAGTGCGGGAGTGCACGCCGAGCTTGCGCAGGATGGCGGTGACATGCGCCTTGATGGTGGCCTCGGAGACGCTTAGTTCATAGGCGATCTGCTTGTTGAGCAGCCCCTCGGTAAGCATGTTGAGCACCCGGAACTGCTGAGGCGTCAGCGAGGCGATGGCCTCGGCAAACTTCGTCTCCTCCTCGTTGGACTCGCCCATCGCCTCGGCCATCTCGGCCGGCAGCCAGACCTCGCCATCGAGGATCTCGCCCACCGCCTCGGCGATCAGCGCCAGCGAAGAAGACTTGGGAATGAAGCCCGAAGCCCCGTAGTCGATGGCGCGGCGCACCACATAGACCTCATCGCTGCCGGAGACCACTGCGACCGGGATATCCGGCGTCTGGCCACGTAGCTGAATCAGGCCGGAGAAGCCGTGGGCACCTGGCATGTGCAGATCCAGCAGAATCAGGTCAGCATCGGGATGTCGGGTGACTACCTCGGTGGTCGCTTCCATCGTATCGGATTCGACGATCTCGGCCTGGGGGGCGAGCTGAC
Organism: Halomonas lysinitropha; assembly: GCF_902500215.1. Taxonomy (GTDB): domain Bacteria; phylum Pseudomonadota; class Gammaproteobacteria; order Pseudomonadales; family Halomonadaceae; genus Halomonas; species Halomonas lysinitropha. Next base: position 28,771 of record NZ_CABVOU010000036.1, on the reverse strand, counting down.
GCAGCGCCTGGGTCAGAGCCGCACGGAACAGCGGATGGTCATCGGCAACGATGAATTTCTGGGCAAAGGCCATGGATCTTCCTCCGGTTCCTCGAGCAGCGGACCGAGGCCGCCACGCTGGGCTCTACAAATTGTCGACTGTATGGTACCCCATGGCCAAGGCGATTCCCAAGGGCTCTCGAGTATCGTCGACACTGCGTCTGCCATGGATGAAAAAGCCGACCCCTCGAGGGTCGGCTTTCGACGTGCCATGAAGCGACGCGACAGGCGATGGTCGCCTGCCATGGAGGGCCAGCGCCCTCAGCGGTTGGCGCGATGCTCGATCAGCTCATCGACCACCGACGGATCCGCCAGGGTGCTGGTATCGCCCAGGCCATCAACCTCGTTGGCGGCGATCTTGCGCAGGATGCGGCGCATGATCTTGCCCGAGCGGGTCTTGGGCAGACCCTGCGCCCACTGGATGACATCAGGCGAGGCGATGGGGCCGATGTCCTTGCGCACCCACTGAGTCAGCTCCTTCTTGAGCTCGTCACTCTCTTCGAAGCCATCCGCCAGGGTCACATAGATATAGATGCCCTGCCCCTTGATGTCGTGGGGGAAGCCGACCACGGCCGCCTCGGCCACGGCTTCGTGAGCCACCAGGGAGGATTCGATCTCCGCGGTGCCCATGCGGTGGCCGGAGACGTTGAGCACGTCATCGACACGACCGGTGATCCAGTAGTAGCCGTCTTCGTCACGACGGCAGCCGTCACCGGTGAAATACACGCCCTTGAACGCCGAGAAGTAGGTCTGAACGAAGCGGTCGTGGTCGCCCCAGATGGAGCGCGCCTGGCCCGGCCAGGAATCCAGGATCACCAGGTTACCCTCGGTGGCCCCCTTGAGCTCGTTGCCCTCGTTATCGACCAGCGCAGGCACAACGCCGAAGAACGGCAGGGTGGCGGAACCCGGCTTGAGATCGATGGCGCCGGGCAGCGGCGCGATCATGATGCCGCCGGTCTCGGTCTGCCACCAGGTATCGACGATGGGGCACTTCCCGTTGCCGATCACCTGATGGAACCACTCCCACGCCTGAGGGTTGATAGGTTCGCCCACCGAACCGAGCACGCGCAGACTGTCGCGCTTGCTGGAATCCATGACGTCGTCGCCATGGGCCATCAGCGCGCGCACCGCGGTAGGCGCGGTATACAGGATGTTGACATTATGCTTGTCGACGATCTCGCCCATGCGGCCATGGGTCGGATAGCTGGGCACGCCCTCGAACATCAGGGTGGTGCCGCCGTTGGCCAGCGGGCCATAGACGATATAGCTGTGGCCGGTGACCCAGCCCACGTCGGCAGTGCACCAGTAGACTTCGCCGTCCTGATAGTCGAAGACATACTGGTGGGTCAAGGCGGCATGCAGCAGATAGCCACCGGTGGTGTGCTTCAAGCCCTTGGGCGCCCCGGTCGAACCGGAGGTGTAGAGAATGAACAGCGGATCCTCGGCCCCCATCTCCTCGGCCGGGCAATCGGTGGACTGCTTGGCGACGATATCGTCGTACCAGACGTCGCGCCCCTCCTTCCAGTCGATCTCACCACCGGTACGCTTGACCACCAGCACCTTCTCGCAGACCTCGGTACCGTCGCGGGTCAGGGCGGCATCGACGTTGTCCTTGAGCGGCACCTGCTTACCGCCGCGCACGGACTCGTCGGCGGTGATGATCAACTTGGAATTGGCTCCGATCACGCGCTGGGCCACGGCATCCGGGGAGAAGCCGCCGAACACGACCGAGTGCACGGCACCGATGCGGGCACAGGCCAGCATCGCCATGGCGGCCTCGGGAATCATCGGCATGTAGAGCGTGACGACGTCACCCTTGCCGACACCCAGCTCCTTGAGGCCGTTGGCCATCTGGCATGTCTGCTCGTAGAGCTCGCGATAGCTGAGCGTCTTGTCATCCTTGGGATCGTCACCTTCCCAGATGATCGCCGGCTGGTCGCCGCGCGTCTCGAGATGGCGATCGAGGCAGTTGACGCTGGCATTGAGGGTACCATCCTCGAACCAGCGGATATCCACGTTGTGCGAGTCGAAGGAGGTATGCTTGATCTTGGTCGGCGCCTTCATCCAGTCGAGGCGCTTGGCCTGCTCACCCCAGAAACCCTTGGGGTCATCAACCGACTGCTGGTACATGGCCTCATAGGTGGCCTTGTCGGCGTGGGCCTTGGCGGCAAACTCTTCGCTTACGGGATGGACTTTCTGGTGTTCGGTCATGGATATGCCTCTGTCCAGGGGTGGGGACACCCTCCAGGTGGATGTTGCCGACACGTTGCTCTTGGACGCGCCGGCCCCATAAAGCCAAATAACAGCATATACGTCAGGAAGCGGCCTTCCCTTTAGACATTGGTAGAAACATTTTTCCTATAATTCACAATGACTTACAAGGGAATTCAGGAAGCGGAACAGCCGAGATAGACCAAGGTCTGAGCACAGTGCCGGCACCGGTACCCTTGCCCCCGCCGTGCCAGGCGGTGCCGCCGGGCAGAAAATCCGTGTTCTCGGCAACCACAGCGATAGCGATACGGCGTGGGACTGGCTCGCTGGGTATCGAAACGATGAGTGGTCCGGGGCTCCACGCCGAAAAGGCGACGCATCACGGTCTGCCATTCGTGGCCATGGGGCCGCGCCCGGTGGCCGTCCTCCAGATGATGCACCAGCCAGTGGGCCATCTCATGAGGCACCACCTCGACCAGGAAGGCGAGGCGATTCTCCTCCAGGAGCAACGGATTGAAGCGCAGCCCGCCGCGCCCGAAGTGCGCCTGGCCGGCACACTTGCCGCGCAGGTCCAGCCATACTGCAGGACGCGGCAGCCCCGGGTGCAACTCGCGACATAGCCGGAAAGCCGATTCGACCCGTTGGCTGACGGAACGGTGGAGGGCCGGCCGGTCGAGGGTCTCGAGCCAGGCGGTGTCGGGGGCGGGAAGCGCGGGTATCGTCATGGGATGATAGAATGGCGACTTCGCGTCGAGGCGTAAAGCCTTCCCCCCTGCCCACGTTTTCCCTGCGAGAGCCGTCATGTCCGATGCCGAAGCGCCCATCCCGCAGCCGCTCCTCGAAGACGAGGAGCTCGACCTGCTTGACGACTTCCTTGATTCCGAACGGGTCGACGCCGACGCCCTGGACCTGATCGGCGCCCACGGCTTCCTCATGGCCCTGGCCGTGGCCCCGCGCGACCTGCCGGCGGCGGCCTGGGTCGCCGAACTGTTCCATGGCGAACCGGCCTTCGCGGACGACGCCGAGCGCGAGATGATCCTGGGGTTATTCGAGCGCCTCAGGTGCAACGCCATCGAGATACTGGAAGCGGGCGGCCTACCGGAACTCCCCTTCGAGCTCGAACTGGACGACAGCGCCCCCGAGGAGACGCCAATCGGCGACTGGTGCGCTGGCTTCATGGAAGGGGTCTTCCTCGATGAAGCCGCCTGGTTCACCGATGACGAAGAGGCCGCCGCTACCCTGCTGCTGCCCTTCATGCTGCTTTCCGGGCTATTCAATGATGAGCCTGACATGGCGGAGCTGGCCGGCGATACGACACGACTCGAGGGCCTCGTCACTCAGCTGCCGGAGCTGGTACTGGACCTCTACCTGCACTATCGCGTCCCCCCGGAGACGCCAAAGCCCAAGCCACGTCGCAAGCAGCCTGCCGGGCGCGGCAAGGGCCGGCGATAGGCGGCCAAGAGGCCAAGAGGCCAAGAGGCCAAGAGGCCAAGCGAAGCGAGTCACAAGGAGACAAGGGATCAAGGCTGATCCCTTCCTTGCAGCTTGCAGCTCGTAGCTACCTTAACCGCGTCAGCATCCCGTCCAGGATCCCATAGAGCCACTCGCGCAGGCGCTGCAAGCGTGGCCGCCTTGACCAGGCCTCGGGGTCGATCTCCCGGCTCGACGCGAAGTTACGCTCGAAGAGCCCGGCGACCTCGGTGGCGAAGCGGCGGTCTTCCACCTCCTGATTGGCCTCCAGGTTCCATTGCAGGCTCCAGTGGTCGAAGTTGCACGAGCCAAGGCTGACCCAGTCATCGGCCAGCGAGAACTTGGCATGGATGAAGGTGGGCTGGAACTCGAAGATGCGCACCCCCGCCCGCAGCAGGCGGCCATAGAAGCGCTGCCCGGCGTAGCGCACGCCGGGATGGTCGTGAACCTCGCCGGGAAGCAGCAGGCGCACGTCGACGCCGCGTCGGGCGGCCTGGGCCAGGCGCCTGCGCAGGGTGAAGGTGGGTACGAAGTAGGGGGTACAGATCCACAGCCGCTGCGAGGCCGTCGAAACCCGGTGATGCAGCGAGTGGCGGATCGCCTGGTAGCGATAGCCCTGCCCCCATACTACCCGACCCCGCATGCCGCGGTAGCCCTTGCGATGGCGCGCGGCAAGCTCCAGCCCCCGCACCAGCGAAGCCCTGCCCGGCCCGCGACTCATGGGGGAATCCCAGAGCCGGCAAAACAGCCGGACCCAGTCGGCCACCACCGGCCCCTCGATGCGCATCGCCACCTCATACCAGGCATCCAGGAACTCGTCCACTGCCCCGAAGCCCCCGGTGAAGGCCTCTTCACCGTCGACCACCACCAGCTTACGGTGGTCCCGGGTCAGGTTTCGCACCAGCGACTGCATCCCCAGCGGATTGAAGAAGCGCAGCGCCACTCCCCCTTCCTCGAGACGCTGGCGATCGGCACTGGCCAGCCCCATGGCCCCGTAGCCGTCGAGCAGCAGCAGTACCGACACCCCACGCTCGACAGCGCGCAACAGCGACCCGATCATTGCCGTGGCCAGCCGGCCGGATTCCATCAGGTAGAGCTCGATCAGCACGGAGTGGCGCGCCCGATCGACGGCCTGGAACATCGTGGGCAGGAAGAGGGCCGCCTCGGGAAGCAGTTCGAAGTGATTGCCGTCTCGCCACATGCCGTGCATGGCACCGTCCCTGTCACATACCGTTACAGCATTGACGCATGTTTGCCGCCCCGGGAAAAGCCCTGCCCCCTGACCGCCGGGAGACGGGCCGCTATACTGACGGCTCACCCCCGGGCAAAGGCGACAGGATGGGCCTTGCACGCATGCTGGCCGGTGCGCTGCGCGCGCCGCTAGAGCGACTGATGGCGCGCTGGGCCCGGATCCGGCTGATCGAGCCCGAGCCCGAGGCGCTCCCCCTCGAGCCGACGCTCCCGACCCTCTATGTGCTCCCGCACCCGGCGCTCTCCGACACCCTGCTGCTGGCATCGCTGACCCGTGCCCATGGCCTGCCGGCGGCCGTCGGACGACACACCATCGGCGCGGTCAGCGTGCCCGCCAGCCTGCCGCTACCCGCCCCGAGCCGACGCCTTGGACGCCGCACGCGGCGACCGGAAGCCCCCTTCCGGTCGCTGATCGAGCAGTGCCAGCGTGACCCCGCCCGCGATGTTCAGCTGGTGCCGGTCAGCATCTTCTGGGGGCGCGCCCCGGACAAGCGCTTCGGCTTCTGGCAACTGCTTGCCGCGGACAGCTGGCAGCTCACCGGGCGGCTTCGCCGCCTGCTGTCGGTGGTGATCAACGGCAAGGACGTGGAGATCCATCTCGGCACCCCGCTCAGGCTCAGCGACCTCCTGGACGAGCGAGAGGCCCGCCTCACCAATCGCAAGGTCGCGCGGCTGCTGCGGGTGCACTTCCGCCGCCTGCGCACCCGGGTTCTGGGCCCGGACCTCTCCCACCGACGCACCCTGATCGAGGGGGTCGCGGCGAGCTCCGAGGTGCGCCGCGTCATCCAGGAAGTGGCCACCGCGGAGCAACGCTCACCGGCGCGCCTCGAGAAGCGGGCGCGCCGCTACGGCCGCGAGATCGCTTCGAACATGACCTACCCGGTGCTGCGCTTCATGGACGGCTTGCTGCGGCGTCTCTGGAACCGTCTCTATGACGGCGTGGCGGTGCACGGCCTGGAGCGGGTCAAGGCCATCGCCGGCGACCACACCCTGGTCTACGTTCCCTGCCATCGCAGCCATATCGACTACCTGCTGCTCTCCTATGTGCTGTATCGCGACGGTTTGATGCCCCCGCACATCGCCGCCGGACGCAACCTCGACATGCCCCTGGTCGGCCCACTGCTGCGTCGCGGCGGGGCCTTCTTCATGCGCCGCAGCTTCCGCGACAACCGCCTCTATGCCACGGTCTTCAACGAGTACCTGCACCGCCTTATCTCCCGCGGCCACCCGCTGGAGTACTTCATCGAGGGGGGACGTTCGCGCAGTGGCCGCATGCTGCCCGCCCGGCCCGGCATGCTCTCGATGACCCTGCGCTCCTACCTGCGCGGCGCACGCGGCGGTGGCCAGCCGCTGGTCTTCGTACCGGTCTACATCGGCTACGAGCGCATCCTCGAGAGCGGCAGCTACCAGCGCGAGCTGCATGGCGGCAGGAAGCGCAAGGAGAGCCCGTGGGGCCTGCTCCGGGTACTCGGCCGGCTGCGCCAGCCCTTCGGCCAGGTCACCGTGAACATCGGCGAGCCCCTGTCGCTCCCGGCCTTCCTCGACGCGGAGGTGCCCGGCTGGCGTCGACGGCTCGACGAGCCGCGCCCGCCCTGGCTCGCCCGAGTCGTTCCCCGCCTGGGCGAGTCCCTCTCGCAGCGCATCAACGCCGCCGCCGCTCTCAACCCGGTCAACCTGGTGGCCCTGGCCCTGCTGGCCACTCCGCATCATGCCATCGAGGCCAGTCTGCTCAGGCGCCAGCTGGGGTTGCTGGTAACCCTGCAACAACGCTTCCCGGGTGGACGCCATGCCAGCCTCCCGGAAGGTACACCTGACGCCTGGCTCGAGCGCGTGCTCGCCCTGGGGATGGTCGAGCGCCGACCGCACCCGCTGGGCGACATCATCGTCGCCGATGATCGCCAAGCCGGAGAGCTGGGCTGGTATCGCAACAACGTGCTGCACCTCTTCGCGCTGGCCGGACTCTCCGCCTTCGCCTTCCGCCACCAGGCCTACCATGACCTGGATGCCCTGGAGGCCCTGCTCTCCCCCGGCTGGCCGATCCTGACCCGAGAGCTGATGGTCCCGCCGTCGGCATCGCTGCGCGAGGACCTGGCCTCCATGCTCGAGGCCCTGGTCGACGCAGGGCTGCTGGAACGAGACGCCGAAGGCTGGCGACGGCCTGGCGAGTCGCTGGAGGCCGGAGAGCAGCTGCGCATGCTCGGGGGCCTGATGCAGCCCTCCCTGGAACGCGGCTATCTGCTGCTGTCGGTGCTGCTGAGCGAGCCCGCCGGGCACTTCACGGCCGACGAGCTGACCGCACGCAGCCGCGAGCTCGCCGAACGGCTGGCCCTGCTTTCGGGGCTGGATGCGCCGGAGTTCTTCGATACCCGGCTGTTCTCCGGCCTGGTGGAGAGCCTGGAGGCACAGGGATGGCTGTGCACCGAGAACGGCCGCCTGGTGTTCGACGACCGCCTGCGCGAGGCGGCCCAGCGAAGCCGGGCGCTGTTCGACCCGGCGCTGCGCCACCGGCTGCAGCTGGTCAGTCGCCAGGGCGAGAGCTGAGGTCAGGCATCCAGGCGGCGGTGGACATAGAGGTCATAGCGGCTGGTCCTGTCCTCGATGACGTGGCGGGGCGGCGGTCCCGAGATGGGCGGGGCCTTGCGGGGCCGCTTGACCACCACCCGATGAGTGGCTACGTCCAGTGCCGCCTCCAGCAGCCGCGGAGCATCCGGGTCATCCCCGGCCAGTGTACGGAAGAGCCGCATCTCCTTCTTGACCAGCGCGGACTTGTCGCGGTGGGGGAACATGGGGTCCAGGTGGATGACCTGGGGTGCCACTGCCCCCCTCGCCACCAGCGCCTCCAGCCCGCGGGCGGCGTCACCATGGACAAGCGCCATGCGCGCGGCGATATCGCGAGTCTCCGGATCGAGCCGCGCTCGCGCCAGGCCGTCCTCGAGCAGCGCGAAGATCGCTGCGACCCGCTCGATCAACAGCACCTCCGCCCCCAGGCTCGCCAGCACGAAGGCATCGCGCCCGAGACCCGCGGTGGCATCCACCACCGAGGGCGTGACGCCCCTGGCCAGGCCGCAGGCGCGGGCCACCAGCTGGCCACGCCCGCCGCCGAAGCGACGCCGATGGGCAGCACGCCCGGCGACGAAATCCACCGCCAGCGGATGGCCATGGCGCTTCGGGTCGCCGGCCAGCACCAGACGATCGCCCTGGTGGCGCAACAGCAGCTCGGCCTCGCCTTCCCCGCTCCGAGGCAGGCCGAGGCGCACCGCAAGAGCCGGGTCCTCCACCCCCACCGGCACGGCCTGCCTCATCGGCTCTTCTGCCAGGCGACCCGATCGCGCAGGTAGATCGGCTGGGCGAGATGGGCGGGCTGGCCTCCTCCGGCTTCCAGCTCGTTCATCGCCAGCAGGGCCATATCGGCGGCCTCGGCCTCGGGCTCGGTCAGGCAAAGCCCCATCTCGGCCTGCACCTCGGCGGACATCTGGTCCCACAGGGTCCAGCCGGAGCCGATGCCGACCCAGTCGTGGTCATCATGGCCGTCAGGCAGGCGCAACCGTCCCGGTGGCATCACCGCCTCCTCGGTCAACGCCGCGGGCGCGCCATCGCGGCACTGCCAGGCTGCCACATAGATCTCGCCCATGCGGGCATCCAGGGCGGTGATCAGCCAGCGGTAATGGTGGCGGCGATGGGCGCCCAGCGCCAGTGCCTCGAGGGTCGAGACACCGACCAGCGGCCGGTCGAGGCCGAAGGCAAGCCCCTGGGCGACGCCGGCGGCGATGCGCAGGCCAGTGAAGGAGCCCGGCCCTCGGCCATAAGCCACGGCATCCAGTGCCGAAGCCGGCAGGCCGGCCTCGGCGAGCACCTCATCGACCATCGGCAGCAGTCGCCGGGTGTGCTCCCGCGGGGTCAGGGCGAAGCGTGAGATCAGTTCGTCATCGAGCCCTTCGCGGCGGTGCAGCAGGGCGGCGGAACAGGCGCTCGAAGAGGCATCCAGGGCCAGCAGGGTCGGCATGGGCAAGCGGTCACGGCGAGAAGTGTCGGGGCATTATACGTGCACCACCGCCAACGACGAAGGCCCGCGCATGGCGGGCCTTCGGTAACGAGAGGTGACAGTCGCTCAGCCCTCCAGCGCCTCGATCACCTGAGCGGTGATGTCGTCGATGCTGCCTACCCCTTCGACGCGATGATATTCCGGCGCCGCCTCGGGATCCTCCTTGGCCCACTGCCGGTAGTAGTCGACAAGCGGCGCCGTCTGCTCATGGTAGACCGCCAGGCGGTTGCGCACCGTGGACTCGCGGTCGTCGTCGCGCTGGATCAACGCCTCGCCGGTAACGTCATCCTTGCCCTCTTCCTTGGGCGGCTGGTACCGGACATGATAGACGCGGCCAGAGCCCGGGTGCACACGCCGACCGGCCAGACGCTGGACGATCTCCTCGTCGTCCACGGCGATTTCCAGCACATGGTCGATCTTGACCTCGGCGTCCTTCATGGCCTGAGCCTGGGGGATGGTGCGCGGGAAACCGTCGAACAGGAAGCCGTTGGCGCAGTCGGGCTGGCTGATGCGCTCCTTGACCAGGGCGATGATGATGTCATCGGACACCAGGCCCCCGCTGTTCATGATTTCCTTAACCTTGAGCCCCAGGTCGCTGCCTTCATTCACCGCGGCACGCAACATGTCACCGGTAGAGATCTGCGGGATATCGAACCGCTCGCAGATGAACTGGGCCTGAGTGCCCTTGCCGGCACCGGGGGCGCCCAACAGGATCAAACGCATCTGACTGCTCCTTGAAGTGTGACTCTCGTACACGAAGAAAAGGGGAGAACCGAACGATAACCGTGCCGTCAGGCCCAGACAAGCGACGGGGCCATCAGCCGACCTTCGAAATCAGAGAAAAGCACCGCGTATCAGGCGACTGGAACCGAATAGCACTTTGGTCTGCCCTGCTCGATAGCACCCACAGGAAAGATAACGGCGCCGGGTGGCGCCGTTATATCCCCCTGGGAGCCGTGCTATAGCAGCAGCCGACGAATATCCGTCAGCACCTGGTCCAGGAAGGCGGTGAAGCGCGCCGCATCGGCACCATTGACCGCCCGGTGGTCATAGGAGAGACACAGCGGCATCATCAGCCGCGGCTGGAAGGCCTGGCCATCCCACACCGGCTTCATCTGTGCCTTGGAGATGCCCAGGATGGCCACCTCCGGGGCATTGACGATCGGTGTGAAGGCGGTGCCCCCGATGGAGCCCAGGCTGGAGATGGTGAAGCAGCCACCCGTCATCTCCTCGCGCTTGAGCTTCTTCGACTGCGCCTTGCCGGCCAGTTCCACGGACTCCTTGGCCAGATCGATCAGCGACTTCTGATCGGCATCGCGGATCACCGGCACCATCAGACCGTCCGGGGTGTCCACGGCAACGCCGATATGCACGTACTTCTTGTGCACGACCGTCTCGCCGTCGCTCTTCAGACTGACGTTGAACTGCGGGAACTTGCGCAGCGCATAGGCACAGGCCTTGATCAGGAAGGGCAGCGGCGTGAGCTTGGCGCCCTGGGCCTCGGCCTCGGCCTTCATCGACTTGCGGAAGGCTTCAAGCTCGGTGATGTCCGCCTCGTCGAACTGGGTGACGTGGGGCAGGTTGACCCAGCTGCGATGCAGGTTGGTGGCGCCCATCTTCATCAGGCGGCCCATGGGCTTCTCTTCCACCTCGCCGAACTGGCTGAAGTCCTGATCCGGGATCGGCGGGATGCCACTACCGCCAGCGGACGGCGCCGCCGCAGCAGGTGCCTGCGTCTTGCCGGCCATCACCTGCTTGACGTAGGCATGGACGTCTTCTTTCAGGACGCGATCCTTCGGCCCGCTGGGCTTGACCAGCCCCAGATCGACACCCAACTCTCGCGCCAGCATGCGCACCGCCGGGCCAGCGTGAACCAGCTTGCCGTCGCGCGGCTTGTGCGCAGCCATCTGAGCCTCGGGGCTCGGCGACCCGGCTGGCGTTGCCGTCGGTGCCTCGGCCTTCGGCGCCGCCTTCTGCTCGGGCGGCTTCGCCGCCGGCTTGGCGGCGGGCTTGCTGCCAGCCACCTCGATATAACCGATCAGGTCGCCCTCGGAGACGGTATCACCCTCCTTGACGGTCAGCTCGACCAGCTTGCCCTTGTAGGGACTGGGGACGTCCATGGAGGCCTTGTCGGACTCCAGGGTGATCAGCGGGTCCTCCTCGTCGACCTCGTCGCCGGCGCTGGCGGCGATCTCGATGATCGGCACATCGGCAGAGCCGGAGAGGTCCGGGACACGCACCTCCTTGCGCTCGGGCTGACCACTGCCGCCATCCTCCTCCTCGGCCGGTGCTTCGTCCCGCGTGGTGCTGGCCTGAGGCGCAGGAGAACTCTCGGCGGCGGGCTCGGCGGCGCCGTCCCCCTCACTGGCGCCCGCGTCCGCGACTTCCATGGTACCGATCACGTCACCCTCTGAGACGGTGTCACCCTCCTTGACGGTGAGCGAGACCAGCGTTCCGGCATGGGGGCTCGGCACGTCCATGGAGGCCTTGTCGGACTCCAGGGTGATCAGCGTATCCTCGGCGGCCACCTCGTCGCCCTCGGCCACCGCTACCTCGATGATCTCGACATCCGCGGAACCGCCGAGGTCAGGGACCTTGACCTCCACGGTGCGCTTGCCACCGCCCCCGCTCTTGGCGGCGGGCTTCTCCGCGGCCGGTTCGGGTGCCGGATCGGGCGCCTTCTTGGTCTCGGAGACCTCGCTCTCCCCCTCCTCGGGGTCGCCGCCACCCTCGGCCTCGATCTCGACGATCCCGTCGCCTTCGGAGACGGTGTCGCCCTCCTTGACCAGCACCTTGACCACCTTGCCGCCCTTCGGCGCCGGCACGTCCATGCTGGCCTTGTCGGACTCCAGCGTGATCAGGGTGTCCTCCGGAGCGATGACATCGCCCTCGGCCACCGCGATCTCGATGATTTCCACATCGGTATCGCCACCGATGTCCGGAACTTTGATGATTTCGCTACTCAAGGTCGCGCTCCTTCAAACTCTTGACGGGAGCGGGCCGCGTGGGCCCGCCATGCCAACGTTTCACTCGATCGTCGCCTCACACCTCAAGGGGGTTGGGCTTGGCAGGATCGATGCCGTATTTCTTGAGCGCCTCGCCGACGACCTTGCGATCCAGCTCGCCACAGTCGGCCAGCGCCTTGAGTGCAGCCACGGTCACGAAGCGGCGGTCGACCTCGAAGAAGGCGCGCAGCTTCTCGCGGGTATCGGAGCGACCGAAGCCGTCGGTCCCCAATACATGGTAGTTGGTCGGCACCCAGGCGCGGACCTGGTCGGCGAACAACTTCATGTAGTCGGTAGCAGCGATCGCCGGCCCCTTCCGGTCCTCCAGGCAGGCAGTAACGTGAGGCTTGCCCGGCGCGGCGTCGGGATTGATGAAGGCCTGACGATCGATCTCCAGGGCCTCGCGGCGCAGCTCGTTGAAGCTGGTGACGCTCCAGATGTCGGCGCCCACGCCCCACTCGTCGGCCAGCATCTCGGCGGCAGCCTCGACCTCGCGAAGGATGGTGCCCGAGCCCATCAACTGCACGCGACCCTTGTCGCCCGAGGTCTCGCGCAGCAGATACATGCCCTTGATGATGTCCTCCGCAGGCACCGTTTCGAGCTCGGGATGCTCGTAGTTCTCGTTCATCACCGTCAGGTAGTAGAAGCAGTTCTCCTTGTCGGTGAACATGCGCTTCAGACCGTCCTGGACGATGACCGCTACCTCATGGGCATAGGTGGGGTCGTAGCAGCGGCAGTTGGGGATGGTCGAAGCCAGGATGTGCGAATGACCATCCTGGTGCTGGAGCCCTTCCCCGTTGAGGGTAGTGCGTCCAGCGGTACCGCCGATCAAGAAGCCTCGGGCCTGCATGTCACCGGCCGACCAGGCGAGATCGCCGATGCGCTGAAAGCCGAACATCGAGTAATACACGTAGAAGGGCAGCAACGTGAGGTTGTTGTTGGAATACGAGGTCGCCGCAGCGATCCACGCCGACATGGCGCCGGCCTCGGTGATCCCCTCCTCGAGGATCTGACCCTTCTGATCCTCGCGGTAGAACATGATCTGGCCCTTGTCGACCGGCTCGTATTTCTGCCCCTCGGAGGTGTAGATGCCGAGCTGGCGGAACATGCCCTCCATGCCGAAGGTGCGTGCCTCGTCGGGAACGATCGGCACGACTCTTGAACCCAGCTGCTTGTGCTTGACCAGACCATTCAGCACGCGCACGAAGGCCATGGTGGTGGACACTTCACGGCCCTTGGAGCCGCCGGTCTGCGAGGCAAAGATCTTGTCATCCAGTGGCGGAATATCCAGCGCCTCGAAGTCGCTGCGCCGACTCGGCACATAGCCACCCAGCCGCTCGCGCTGGAGGTGCATGTACTTGAGCTCGGGAGAATCATCCTCGGGCTTGTAGTAAGGCACTTCCTTGAGCTGTTCGTCGTTCAATGGAATGCCGAAGCGGTCGCGGAATGTCTTGAGCGCCTCGTACTCCATGGTCTTGACCTGGTGGGCCTCGTTGGCCGCTTCACCGTCACCGCTACCCATGCCGTAGCCCTTGACGGTGTGCGCCAGAATCACGGTGGGACGGCCGTTGGCGTTCTGGGTCGCCTCGTGATAGGCCGCATACACCTTGAAGGGGTCATGGCCGCCCCGGTTGAGCTTCCAGATATCCTCGTCCGACAGATCCTTGACCATCTCCTCGGTTTCGGGATATTTGCCGAAGAAATGCTCCCGGGTATAGGCGCCGCCGTTGGCCTTGTAGTTCTGGTACTCGCCGTCGACTGCCTCGTCCATGCGCTTCTGCAGGATCCCCTTCTTGTCCTTCTCGAACAGCGGGTCCCAGAGGCGGCCCCAGACGACCTTCAGCACGTTCCAGCCGGCACCGCGGAAGACCCCTTCCAGCTCGTCCATGATGCGGCCATTGCCGCGAACCGGGCCATCCAGGCGCTGCAGGTTGCAGTTGATGACGAAGATCAGGTTGTCGAGCTTCTCGCGGCTGGCCAGGTGGATGGCGCCCAGCGATTCCGGCTCGTCGCATTCGCCATCGCCCATGAAGCACCAGATCTTGCGATCATGCATGTCCTTGAGCTCACGGGCATCCAGGTACTTCATCACGTGGGCCTGGTAGATGGCCTGAATCGGCCCGAGGCCCATGGATACCGTGGGGAACTGCCAGAAGTCCGGCATCAGCCAGGGGTGGGGATAGGATGACAGGCCGTCACCATCGACCTCCTGGCGGAACTTGTCCATCTGGTCTTCGGTAAGGCGGCCCAGCAGATAGGAACGCGCGTAAACGCCCGGCGCCACATGTCCCTGGATGTAGACCAGGTCGCCCTCGAAGTCGCCGTTCGGGGCGCGGAAGAAGTGGTTGAAGCCCACATCATAGAGCGTCGCTGCCGACATGAAGCTGGCGATGTGACCACCCAGTCCCGGGTTCGCGCGATTGTTGCGAATCACCTGGGCGATCGCGTTGTAACGGACCAGCGAACGAATCCGCCGCTCCATGAAGATGTCGCCGGGCAGCGGCGCTTCGCGATGTACCGGGATGGAGTTGCGATGTGGGGTAGTCACCGAGAAGGGTACCTGCATGCCATCGCGACGGACGCGGTCAACCAGGCGTGTCATCAGGTACCGGGCACGATCTTCGCCCTCGCGATCCAGGACCGACTCCAGGGAATCCAGCCATTCCGTGGTTTCGACCGGATCGAGATCTTCTCTTGTTTCCAGACTCATAGACGTCTCTCCGAATGACGGTAAGGACTACAACCCCCGTAGAGGGGCGAGTGGAGCTCATGTACATTAATGGGGGCCGAATGCGTCAGGCCTGTAGTTATTTTACAAGAAGTTTGCGATGCCGCTGCCATTGGCGCGAAGATACCGTAAACACCGGCTCCTGCCAATTCAAGATAGAATGGAAAAACATTCCATAAAATCATATTGCACCGCAACACAGGGGATTAGATCCCCCTGCCCATCGAAACTCGCCCCTCTCAGGCAGTTGTAGTTAAACTACCGTATGAAGCAAGCGTGCCTTTCAGCTCGATCATTCCCTTCTCCTTGGCATCCTTCAGGAACGTATTCTTTCTATTTCCTGGCGAAAGTAGGCCCAGTCAAAGGCGGGGCCCGGGTCGTTCTTGCGCAATGGCGCCACTCGGGCATGACTGGTGATGCGTCTCTCGTCGAGGGACGGGTAGGCATCGAGCAGTGCGCGGGTAACGGCTGCAAGCACCCGGTACTGGGCCCCGGTATAGGGGCTGACCTCGTCACCCTCCAACTCGATGCCCAGGGCGAAATCGTTCAGTGCCCGGCGCTCGACCCCTCCGTCCCGCCACCGCGAGCGGCCGGCATGCCAGGCCCGCGCCTCGAAGGGCACGAACTGCACGCACTCGCCGTCCCGCCGAATCAGCAGGTGGGCCGAGACACGCAGGTCGGCGATGGTCGCGAAGAAGGGGTGTGCCTGAGGATCCAGCCGGTTGGTGAACAGCCGCTCGATATGCTCGCCGCCGAAGACCCCGGGCGGCAGGCTGATGGCGTGCAGCAGCAACAGCGAGACCTCCCCGGCCGGTCGTGCGTCCTGGTTGGGCGAGGGCACCCTGCGAGCTCGCTGTAGCCAGCCGTTGTCGATGTGCATGGTTTTCCCTGACGTCGATGCATGGGTTTCCCTATAATGACCGTCTCACGCTTCACCGAACAGAGATGAGCCCGCCATGCATTACCAGGACGCCCTTGCCGAAGAGATCCGTGAAAGTGCCGCTCGGCTGCTGGCCGAGGATGTCGGCCCCGGCGACATCACCGCTCAGCTGATCCCCGACAAGAAGATAACCTGGGCGCGGGTGATCACCCGCCAGGCCGCGGTGCTGTGCGGCGTGGCCTGGGTCGACGAACTGTACCGACGTCTCGATGCCCGGGTTGCGCTGCACTGGCAGGCCGCCGACGGCGATCGCCTGGCGCCCGGCCAGACCTTCCTCGAGCTGGAGGGCCCCGCACGCAGCCTGCTTACCGGGGAGCGGGCCGCGCTCAACCTGCTGCAGACCCTCTCCGCCACGGCGACCCGCACCCGCCACTTCGTGGACCTGCTCGAGGGGACCGGGGTGCGCATGCTGGACACCCGCAAGACCCTGCCCGGCCTGAGGCTCGCCCAGAAGTACGCGGTGACCTGTGGCGGCGGTCACAATCACCGCATCGGTCTCTATGACGCCTTCCTGATCAAGGAGAATCACATCGCCGCCTGCGGCGGCATTGCGGCGACGGTGCGCGAGGCGCGCAACATCGCCAGCGACCTGCCTGTGGAGGTGGAGGTGGAGACCTTCGAGGAGCTGGACCTGGCACTCGAGGCCGGCGCCGACGTGATCATGCTCGACAACTTCAGCCTCGACGACATGCGCGAAGCGGTGCGGCGCAGCGCCAGGCGTGCCACCCTGGAGGCCTCGGGCAACGTCGACGAGAGCACCCTGCGCGCCATCGCCGAGACCGGCGTGGATTGCATTTCCAGCGGCGCCCTGACCAAGGATATCGAGGCCATCGACCTGTCGATGCGTATCGTCGAACAGCAGGCCTGAGAGACGCCGTCAGGTCTCGACGGCGAGGAGCCGCTTCTCGAGCCGCTGGCGATAGAGCCGCTCGCCACCGCGCTCGACCCAGTCGTCGCCCCGCCGCTGCCAGCCTCGGCGCACCAGGCCATCGACCAGCATGGCGCTGGACTCGATGGTCGCCCGCGTCATGCCCTGCTCCAGCAAGAGACGCTCGGCATGCACCAGCAGCGTCGAGCCGATCCCGCGCCGGCCAAGGGACGGCCAGACATAGAGGGTCTCGATCCGCCCACGGGGGATATCCAGTTCCAGGAACCCCACACAGCGACCTTCGCAGTCGGCGACCAGGGTCGTATAGAGCGCTTGACGCGCTGCCCAGGCGCAGCCCTCACGCGGCAGCACCATCGCCCAGGCCTCGCGTTCGGCCAGCGAATAGTATCCCGCCGCGCCCTGCATCACGGCATGGTGGAAAACCTCGGCCTGGTCGGCGGCGTCGCGTGCCCGGGCCGTGCGATAGACAATTCGCGGTCCACGACGATGCCCGGATGGCGGCGGCTCGGCCGGCGCGGACCCTTTATCGAGTTCGGCAAGATGCATGCGAGACCTTCCTGAAATGATGACCCGCCCCGCAGACTACCCAAGCCACGCCACCAGGCCAAGCCCGGGGGCTGGACACCGAAAGGATAGGCCATGAACGAATCGTCCGACGTCTTCCATTTAAGGACCATCGGCGTCATCGAAAGCGACTTCCCGGACAAGTTCGGTATCCCGCGCCAGCCCGGGCTGGCCACGGCGGCCCGGGCCTCCCTGGTGATGGTCCCGCCCTTTGCTGACCCCCTGGCGGTGCGCGGCCTGGAAGCCTTCAGCCATCTCTGGCTGACCTTCGTCTTCCACCTCAGTCCGACGCCGCACGACCCGTCAGACTGGACCCCGCTGGTGCGCCCGCCTCGCCTGGGCGGCAACACTCGGATGGGCGTCTTCGCCAGCCGCAGTACCCACCGACCCAACCGCCTGGGACTGTCGCTGGTGGAGCTGGTCGAGATCGACACCTCCCGCGGCGTGCGCCTGGGGCTTCGCGGCGCCGACCTGGTCGACGGCACCCCGGTGCTCGACATCAAGCCCTACCTGCCCTGGGCGGAGTCCCGCCCCGAGGCCCGCGCCGGGTTCGCCCCCGAGCCGCCGCCGACCCTGGCGGTCAGCCTCTCGCCCGAGGCGGAGGCCGTTGTCGACCAGCGCTCGGACGCTGACTCGCTGCGCGACCTGATCCATCAGGTGCTGGCCCAGGACCCGCGCCCTGCCTATCGCAGCGGCGCCGAGGCGCGGATCTACGGCGTCCGACTGCGCGACCTGGACGTGCGCTTCCAGGTACTGCAGGAGCGGGCCGGCGCCGCGACCCTGAGGGTGGTCGAGATCCTGCCGGCCGACGGCCGGACATGACGAAGGGCCCCGCGGGGCCCTTCTCGCGACGCGCCTGTGGTCTCAGTCGAAGTCAATACCGATGCGCCGCCCGACCTCCTCGTAGGCCTCGATCACGCCGCCCAGCCCCTGGCGAAAGCGGTCCTTGTCGAGCTTCTCGCGGGTCTCGGCGTCCCACAGGCGACAGCCATCCGGAGAGAACTCGTCGCCCAGCACGATCTCGCCCTTGAACAGACCGAACTCCAGCTTGTAGTCCACCAGCAGCAGGCCACCCGCGGCGAACAGCTGCTTGAGCACCCCGTTGACCCGAAAGGTGAGCGCCTTCATCTCGGCCAGCTGTTCGGGGGTCGCCCAGCCGAAAGTCTCGGCCAGCGACTCGTTGATCATCGGGTCGTGCAGGGCATCGTTCTTGAGGAACAGCTCGAAGGTGGGCGGGTCGAGGGCCTGGCCCTCCTCCACGCCGAGACGCTTGACCAGGCCGCCGGCCGCGATGTTGCGCACCACGCACTCCACCGGGATCATATCGAGCTTCTTGACCAGGCTCTCGGTGTCGGAGAGGCGCCGGTCGAAATGGGTGGGGATTCCCGCCGCCTGAAGCGTCTCCATGATGAAGGCATTGAAGCGGTTGTTGACCATGCCCTTGCGGGCCAGCGACTCCATGCGCTCGCCATCGAAGGCGCTGGTGTCGTCGCGGAAGGTGAGGATCAGGCGATCGGCGTCGTCGGTGGCATGGACCGACTTGGCCTTGCCGGCATAGAGTTCTTGGCGCTTTTCCATGGGGAGCCTCCAGAGGCGCGGATACGAATCGGGGTGGTCGGTCAGCCGAGGGTCTGCCACGCCAGGCCAGTGTCCTGGGCGGCGACTCTCAACCGGGATTCATCGCCGTCGAGCAGCGGCAGCAGGGCCTCCAGGGCCAGCTCGGGGCGATTGTTTTGATCGGAAAGATGGGAACAGACGATGCGCTGAAGGCGGTCGAGCCCCAGCCGCTGAAGCAGCCAGGCTGCCTGGCTATTGGCCAGGTGTCCCCAGTCGCCGCCGACCCGACGCCTCAGGCTCGCGGGATAGGGTCCCTCGGCAAGCAAGCGCGGGTCGTGGTTACACTCCAGCACCAGGCCATCGCAGCCGGCAAAGGCCTCGACCACATGCGCACTGGGATGTCCCAGGTCGGTCAGAAGTCCGAGACACCGCTCGCCGGCCAGGATGCGAAACTGCACCGGCTCTCGGGCGTCGTGGGGCACGGTAACAGGGTCGATGGTCAGCCCCTTGACCGCAAAACGGGCCTGGGGGGTGATCCAGTGACGATGGGGCAGTTCGCCAAACCGACCCGACAGCCAGGTACCCGGTGTCAGGTGGACCGGCACGCCGTATCGGCGAGCCAGAGGCCCGACGCCCCGCACATGGTCGCCGTGTTCGTGGGTGACCAGCAGGGCATCGAGCTGACGAGGATGCAGCCCCAGGCGGGCCAGGCGTCGCTCGGTATCGCGCAGGGTGAAGCCACAGTCGACCAGCAGGTGCGTCTCGCCGTCACTGACCAGGGTGGCGTTGCCCTTGCTTCCGCTGCCCAGTGAAGCGAAGGAGAGGCGCCCATGGGCGCCTCGCACCGTGCCACTCATCAGCGCAACAGACCCGCCACCCGCTCGAGCAGTTCGCGCTCGTCATCAGCGGAAAGGGCTTCCTCGCCGGCAGGCTCTGCCTTGAGCACGGTCTGCTCGGGTCCACGCGCTTCCAGGACAAGACGGACCTGTTGCGTCGACTCGCCCAGATTCAGGGTCGCCAGCGACTGCAACAGGCCTCGCTGCCGTTCACTGAGCGTCAGGTAACGCACCAGGAAACTACGCGACGCAGGATCGCGCTCGAGCAGTTCGCGTCGATCCTCGACGGCGAAGGCGAGTTCCAGCTGGTGGCTGAGTTCCGCCCAGACACGGTCTGCCTCAAAGGGCAAGACGACCTGCCAGTTGTCGCCACGCTGCTCGAACCTCGCACGATCCTGGGCATCGGGACGCTGCACGGCCAGCGATGAAGCGCTCGACGACAGGCTGAGTGCCTCGAAGTGACGCTCCAGGGCCGTCAAGCAGGCTGCCTGGGTGGTACCCCCCTGCTCACAGCGTATCTCGCTATCGCCGCTGCGCAGCGCCGGACGGACGCTGAGCCTGGCCTGTTCGGTTTCCAGGATACCGCGGCGGGAGTCGCTGGCCGTGACGGTCAGGCCGCGACTGCGCACGAAGCGCTCGAGCTCTGGCCAGACCGTTGCCGGTTCCGCGCCCACCACCAGCCAACGCTCGTCGCCGATGGCGCGACGCTCCACATAGCCTCGCTCCCTACTGCGCCCGGGCGACAGGGCCTGGGGGAGCGGTGCCTCCACGACGCCATTCTCGGCGGGGCGCGCATCACCGACCTCGGGAACCGGCATGGCATCCCGATAGCGCTGTGTGTTGCGGCCGTCCGGCAGCTCCAGGGGGGCACTCTCCTCAGCCTCGTCATAGTCGAGGTTGCGGTCATGATAGAAGCCATCACGGGCACAGCCGGACATGACCAGGACAATGACCGCCGCCAGCGGCATTCCTTTCAGCGCAGAGTTCATGCATCCACCTTGCCTAATGTTTGCGGGGTGCGGTATCGAGCACCGCTCAGTCGTCGATCAGGCCTGCCAGCTGCAGGGCCTCGCTGACGGTGGAGTGGTACTTCTCGGAGAGCCAGGTCAGGGGCAATCGGATGCCGGGCTCGATGTGACCCATGCGATACAACGCCCACTTGACCGGAATCGGGTTGGACTCGATCCCCAGGTTGGTATGCAGCGGCATCAAACGGGTGTTGATCTGGTGGGCCTTGTCGGCATTCCCGGCCACGGCGGCGCTGGACAGATCGTGCATGGCCCGCGGGGCCACGTTGGCGGTCACCGAGATGTCGCCATGGCCCCCCATCAGCATGAAGTCGCAGGCGGTGGCGTCATCGCCGGAATATAGCATGAAGCCGCTGCCCTCGAGGCGTGCGATCAAGTCCTCGGCACGCTCCAGGTTGCCGGTGGCGTCCTTGAGCCCGATGATCTTGTCGACGTCGGCCAGGCGCAGCACGGTCTCGTTGTAGATGTCCGAACAGGTGCGCCCCGGCACGTTGTAGAGAATAACCGGCAGGTCGCTGCTCTCGGCGATGGCCTTGAAGTGCCGGTAGAGCCCTTCCTGGGTGGGCTTGTTGTAATAGGGCGCCACGGTCAGGCAGCAGTCCGCCCCAACCTCACTGGCATAGCGGGCCAGCTCCACCGCCTCGGTGGTATTGTTGGAGCCGGTGCCGGCAATCACCGGGATGCGCCCGTTCACCTCCTCAACGACAGTACGAATGACATCGAAATGCTCGGCGAACGACATGGTGGTCGGCTCGCCGGTGGTGCCGGCCGCCACGATCGCATCGGTGCCGTTGTCGAGATGAAAGTGGACCAGGCGGCGCAGGGCCTCCCAGTCGATATCGCCGTTGACCTTCATCGGCGTCGCCAGCGCGACGATACTGCCAGTGATCATCCTCTCGATTCCTCTCGATTCGCCTGCATTCGCGCCTCTCGGGCCTCGGGCAACGCCCCGGAAGCTGCCCCGGTATCAGGGGCCAGATGGTACTCAGGCCTCGGGAGTCTGTACAGCCACGGCTTTACAGTTCGCCGCGGGTTGCGTGTAATCGGAGTTCATTTTCACAACCACGACAGGAGCACGACCATGAGCGTCAGTCTAGGCGAGCCCGTTCCGGACTTCACCGCCACCGCCACCGGTGATACCACCGTCACCCTCTCCGAGCTGAAAGGACAGCAGGTCGTGGTCTACTTCTACCCCAAGGCCAGCACACCCGGATGCACCACCGAGGGCGGCGACTTCCGCGACCGCAAGGAGGCCTTCGATGCCGCCAACACCGTGATTCTCGGGGTCTCCCGAGACGGCATTCGAGCCCAGGAGAACTTCAAGGCCAAGCAGGACTTCAACTTTGCGCTGATCTCCGACAAGGACGAATCGCTCTGCCGACTGTTCGACGTGATCAAGCTGAAGAAGCTCTACGGCAAGGAGCATCTGGGCATCGAGCGCAGCACCTTCCTGATCGATGCCGACGGCAAGCTTGCCCGCGAGTGGCGTGGTGTCAAGGTCAAGGGCCATGCTCAGGAGGTGCTGGAAGCCGCCCAGACACTGCACGATAACTGACCCTTCCCACCTCTTGGCTTGCTTCGCGCAAATGACCTTCCGCGCCTCGCCACGTTTACCGCTCGGCGGGCGTCTCGGCCGCTTCCTGCAGGTGACGCTGCTTGATGCCCCGTGGCCAGGCGTAGACCAGTGCCTTGATCAGGGTCGCCAGCGGGATGGCGAAGAAGACCCCCCAGAAGCCCCAGATGCCGCCGAAGAAGAGGATCGCCAGAATGATCGATACCGGATGGATGTTGACCGCCTCGGAGAACAGGATCGGCGACAGGACATTGCCATCCAGTGCCTGCAGCACACCATAGGCGACCAGCACATAGACAAACTCATCCGTCAGGCCAAAGTGAAAGCCGGCAACCGCCGCCACCGGCAGGGTGGTTACCGCCGCCCCGATATACGGCACCAGCACCGACAGGCCCACCACCACCGCCAGCAGCGCCGTGTAGGGAAGCCCGAAATAGGCGAAGGTGAAGAAGGCCACGCTGCCGACGATGATGATCTCGATGACCTTTCCGCGCACGTAGTTGGCGATCTGGTCGTCCATCTCCTCCCAGATACGCGTCATCAGCTCGCGCCGCTGGGGCAGCAACGAAGTGGTAAAGCCCACCAGGAGATCGCGATCCTTGAGCATGAACAACACCAGGATCGGCACCAGGATCAGGTAGACGATCAGTGTCAGGACGTTGCCCAGCGAGGCCAGTGACAGGGTCAGGGCGCGCTGGCCAAGTTGCGTCACCTCGCGGCCGGCCACGTCTATCCAGTTCTGCATCTGGTCGGGGGTGATCAGATTGGGATAGCGCTCCTGGAGATCGTCCAGCAACCGCTGACCGCTGGCGAACATGCGCGGCGCCTCCTGGACCAGCCCCACCAGCTGATTCCAGATCAGCGGCATCAGGATGAAGGCCAGCGCCAGCAGTACCCCGATAAAAGCGAGGAACACCACGAAGACCGCCAGCAGGCGAGGCATCCTGCGCCGTTCCATCCAGCTCACCGGCCCCTGCAGCAGGAAGGCGATTACCAGGGCAGTAAGAAAGGGCGCCAGCATGCGTCCGAACAGGATCACAGCCGCGAATCCCAGCACCAGCACCACCAGCAGGATCACCGCCTCCTCGTCCGAGAAATAATGGTCGATCCAGCTCTTGAAGACCGACCTCAAAGTCATGAATCTGGCTCCCCACCCTTGCGGATCCAGTAATGGTAGACGTCACCTCGCTCTTCCCTGGCCGGCATTTCGTGCACACTCTGCGCCACGAAGGTCTCGAAGTCGCGCCAGGAGCCCGCATCGGTGGCCATCACCTCCAGCAGTTGGCCAGGCGAGAGGCGTACCAGGGACTGCTTCGCCTTGAGCAGTGGAAGGGGGCAGGGAAGACCGCGGGCATCGAGCAGGTCATCGGGTTGCAGCGCCATGGTGTCTCCCGGGAAAAAACAAGTCAGGACATGCCGGCTCATTGGCCCGCACGCAAGTCCCTGCGATTTAAAGGCACTTTGCAGGCCGAATCAATGTCAGTACAGGGTACCTGCCACTGCTTTCGCCCCTTGACGAGGATGGCCATGCTGCGTCGAACCGGATATTGTCTACCCGCCTGCGCCCTGAGCCTGGTACTGGCTCTCCCCTCACAGGCCCAGTCGCCCGACCGCTACGAGGCGCCTGGCCTGTCCCGCAGCCCGGCGATCACGTCCGGGGGCGATTACGGCCTGCCCAGCCTGTCCGGCAGTGGTAGCCAGGCCATGAGTGGCGAGGAGTACCGACTCGGTCGCGCCTGGCTCCGCCAGTTTCGCGCCCGGGCCCCCGAATGGCAGGATGCCATCGCTCAGGATTACGTAGAGTCACTGGTCGCCCGTCTGCTGCCCCACAGTGGCCTGGGAGACGCCCGCACTGCCATCACCCTGGTGGAGAGCCGTCTGCTCAATGCCTTCGCCGTACCCGGCGGAGTGATCGGCATCAATGCCGGACTGTTCGCCTTCGCCGAACGTGAAGCCGAGCTGGCCTCGGTGGTCGCCCACGAGCTCGGCCATCTTTCTCAGCGCCATTATGCCCGCGGCCAGGCCCGCGCCGAACAGACCCAGATCCCGGCCATGGCGGCCATGCTTGCCGGGATGCTGATCGCCGCCGGAGGCGGCGGCGATGCCGGCATCGCCGCCGCCATGGGCACACAGGCCGCCGTCATCCAGGATCAGCTGAGCTACTCCCGGCGCTTCGAGCAGGAGGCCGACCGTGTAGGCCTGCAGGCCATGGCAAATGCCGGCTACGAACCCGACGCCATGGTGGAAATGTTCCGCGCCATGCAACGCATGGTGAGCCTGCAAGGGGGGAGTCCCCCTGAGTTTCTGCTCACTCATCCGGTGACAGAGTCACGCATCAGCGATACCCAGGACCGCGCCGACCAGATTAGCGTGGCGGTCCCACGTAACAAGGATCCTCACTACCAGCTGGTGAGGGCCCGGGCGCTGCTGACGGTCCACGACCGTGACCCGCAGCAGGCCACCACCCGCCTGGCACAGGACCAGGCGCCGGAGGCGGCCCGACGCTACCTGGCCGCGCTGATCGATGCCCGAGCCGGTCACACCGACCGGGCGCTGAACGAGCTCGACGCCCTGGCACGATCAGAGCCCGACCTGGCGATGCTGCCGGCCTCGGCGGCCCAGGTCGCCTTCGAGGCCGGCCGCATCGACGATGCCATCGACCGCAGCCGGCGCCAGCTGCGACTGATGCCGGACTATGCGCCGGCGAGACGGCTACTGGGAGAAGCGCTGCTGCAGCGCGATCCCAACGAGGCCTATCGCGTGCTGCGCGACCTGGCCGACGCGCGGCCCGAGGACCCGCAAGTGTTCACCCTGCTTGGCGAGGCCGCCGGGCGCAGTGGCCGCGAGGCCTGGGGTCACCTGGCCCGCGCCGAGCAGCTACAGCTCACCGGTCGTATCGACCGCGCCATCCGCCAGCTCGAGGTGGCGAAGGACGTCGCCGAAAGCGAGGGCGATAACGCCGCAGTCAGCCAAATCGAGCGGCGGCGGGAAGCTTTTCTCGGTTACCGGGAGACGCTGGAAGAGTTTCAGTAGTTGGAAACGGCCAAGCGGCCAAGCGGCCAAGCGGCCAGCAGAATGAGCCCCGTTCAGCACAAGCAACTCCCGAAATCATGGCCTCGGGGGTTGCTTGTAGCTCGGCGCTGGTAGCGGGGAGCTATTACTTCTGGAAATTGAGCATCCGCTCGAGGGGCTTGAGGGCCGCTAGGCGCAGGGCGTCATCGACGAAGATCTCTCCCGAGCCGCCACGCAGGCTGCCTGCCAGATTGTCCAGGGCATTCATCGCCATCCAGGGGCAGTGGGCGCAACTCTTGCAGGTCGCACCATTGCCGGCGGTGGGCGCCTCGAAAAGCGTCTTCTCGGGCACTGCCTGCTGCATCTTGAAGAAGATGCCGCGGTCGGTGGCCACGATCAACTTGTCATGAGGTAGTTCCTGGGCCGCCCTTATCAGCTGAGAGGTGGAACCCACCACGTCGGCCAACTCGACCACCGAGGCCGGTGACTCCGGGTGCACCAGCACCGCGGCCTCGGGATACAGCCCCTTGAGGTCCTCGACCCCCTTGGCCTTGAACTCCTCGTGGACGATGCAGGCGCCATCCCAGAGCAGCATGTCGGCACCGGTCTGCTTCTGGATGTAGCCACCCAGGTGCTTGTCGGGCGCCCAGAGGATCTTCTCGCCCCTGGCCTGAAGGTGCTCGATGACATCCACGGCGATCGAGGAAGTCACCACCCAGTCGGCGCGCGCCTTCACCGCCGCGGACGTATTGGCATAGACCACCACGGTACGATCGGGATGAGCATCACAGAAAGCGCTGAACGCGTCGGCCGGACAGCCCACGTCCAGCGAGCAGGTTGCCTCCAGAGTGGGCATCAACACGCGCTTCTCCGGGGAGAGTATCTTGGCGGTCTCCCCCATGAAGCGCACACCGGCCACCACCAGGGTATCGGCCTCGTGGCGGGCGCCGAAACGAGCCATCTCGAGTGAATCGGCAACGCAACCGCCCGTCTCCTCGGCCAACTGCTGGATGGCATCATCAGTATAGTAATGCGCCACCAGCACGGCGTTGTTGGCCTCGAGCAGAGACTTGATCTCCTCGATGCGCGCCTCGTCCTCGGAGGGAATACGGGTGGGGCAATAGGTGCGTGCGAGCTGCTCGCGCAGATCGGCACGGGACGTCATGATTGTCATCGTGTCTACCACCGTGACAGGCAGGGGCTCCCCCTGCGTTACACCAGGTGCCACCGCTCGTGCACTCCGCACGGGGCAACACACCAGAGGGTCAACCGCTGCGTCTCTCGCGATGGCCGACCCAGACACCCATTCTAGACCAGAACGGCGGAATATTGACCAGTCTCGCCCAGAAAAGCGTCTTATGAATAAGATGGGGGCACCAACCTTCCGGATCAAGGGCTCGCCATGCGCTTGACGGTTATCGGGGGCGTTAGTGTCTTGGCGCACCGACGGCGGCCAGCCATTCCGCTAGAATTGCGCTACCGCTGCTTCACGACATCGTGAAGGCCGGTCAATGACGCGAGGTCACCATGCCAATCCCCATCCAGCACAACGCCCCCACCGCCCCCATGTTCACGGCGTTCACACGGCTGCCCGACTGCGCCCTCGGCGAACAGGAGCACGGCTACCCCTTCACGCCACAACGCTTGCCCGAAACACCGCGCGGGACGCCCGTCAGGACAACGACTGAGGAACCCGAAAGACGCGCTGCCGAAGGCGACGAAGACCTGATGAGCCAGGATATCAACGCGACGGTCTCCGACGTTCCTTCATGAGGCTGCGGCTGGGGTGCCTGTCCCGGGTACGCCAGCCGAGTCAAGGCCGTTCATCTCGGTTGCTCAGTGTCCGCTTCAGGCTAATCTTGATCTCGCGCCAGATGGCAACGAAGAATGCCGTCAGGGGTACTGCCAGGATCAGTCCGATCATGCCGCCCAAGGCCGTGCCCCAGAAGAACAGGGAAATGACCACGATGGCAGGGTGAAGCCCGGAACGGTTGGCCATGATTTTCGGTGTCAAGAGCCAGCTTTCGATCAGTTGCACGGCCGCGAACACCAGCCCGGCAAGGACCAGTAATTCAACACCCCCACTCGGTTGTAGATAAGCCATGGGCAGGACCACCAGCAGACCTATCAAGGTACCCAGGAAAGGCACGATATTCATCAGACCCAGCACTAGCCCGACAAGCACGCCAAACTTCAAGCCGATCAACGTGAAGCTCATGGCATACAAGGTTCCCATGCACATGGCTATAATCAACTGCCCCTGAAAAAAGGCAGTGATGTATCCCACGAACACATCGATTAAGTACAGTGCTTTTTTCTGTGTGGTCTTGTGAAAAATGGATAGAAGTTCAGTTACCTGGCTGCGCAGCGAGTCCCCGGAGAGCAGGGTAAAGAACAGGAACAGGGGTACGAAACTGATACTCGCCAACAGCCCGAGATAGGACATGATAGCCTTCCCCGGGTTTTCCATTCCTGGCACCACTGACTTTGTCTCTTCCCCACTGCTGGTCTCCATGCGAGTGGAAATCATGGAGCTGAGTCCTGGAAAATGAGTGGAGAAGTGTTCCTGAAATCTTGCTAACGCATCAGGCAAGATGGTCATCAACTGGACGACCTGACTAGCCAGAATGGGGACGAGCAGGTAAATCAGGCCACCGATACTCACGAAAAAAAGCACCAGCACAACAATGATAGCCAACAAGGCGGGCAAGTGAACCCGTCTCTCGAGAAATTCGACTACAGGATGAAGCACCAGTGCCAGAACACCGGCAAGTGCGAGCGAAAGCAGCAAGTTGTAAAACGCATTAAGTAACCGGCTAAATGTCCACACGGCGATACCGATCAGCGCAGTCAGTACAACCAGAGACAAGAGAATCAGGGTGTAGCGAAACAATCTCAGCTCAACTGCATTGAACAGTCGTTTATCAGGACCTCCCTCCTCATTCTTGTCCATTCGATGGTCTCCACAGGGCCATTTCTTATCCATTTCCTCACATTTTCACATGCAAGGATGTAATGTGGACAGTAGTTGAATTTCAATGCCAGTTCAGTGCGGTATCGTACATAGGTTTCCGGTGGTGTTTCTATCGCCTTGTTTCTATCGTTTTTTACTTAACTCTAAAACGTTCCTGTGTTCGTCATCGCACAGACAAACTAAACAGCCTGACGACAAGCCGTCTAACAATACGGCTCAGCAGACCGACAGCAATACAACTACCATCGATTACATTGACGAAAAAAGGCGCGCAGACGCGTCGCGGCTGAGTGGCAAGCCATCAAGTGCCTTTTACGCCACCGACGTCATCGGCAACAACGTCGATCCCGAGGTTCGGATGAAGACATCGTCGAGACCAATGACCTGGTCATCGGCAAAGATGGCCGTATCGTCGGCGTCGTGGTGACGACCAGTGGATTCCTGGATCTCGGTGGACAGGACGCTGGACTAAGCTACCGGTTCGGAAGGACGATGACGTCACGTGGGTCGACGGTAGCTCAGCAGGCGGTCGTACTCCTTCTTGACGGTCACATAAGTGACTAGGCAGATATTTTCATGCATAGTGCCGATAGGATTTCAGCTTAGGACGGCAGCATGGCAAGTCGCTTCATCTCTCCCCTGGCAGAGGACG
>NZ_CABVOU010000035.1 GCF_902500215.1 Halomonas lysinitropha | reverse complement strand
TCTCTGCAGGATGACTGTTGGATGGTGGAGCCTAGCGGGATCGAACCGCTGACCTCCTGCGTGCAAGGCAGGCGCTCTCCCAGCTGAGCTAAGGCCCCTCTGAATCCCATCACGTGACATGGGCATTTTATTCAGGACAAGGCGCTTGGGTGCGACGTGTAGCCTGCTACACGAGGACCGAAGCAACGCGGTACTGGATAAAATTGGTGGGTCTGGGCAGACTTGAACTGCCGACCTCACCCTTATCAGGGGTGCGCTCTAACCAACTGAGCTACAGACCCAGCACCATACTAACCGCTAAGCCTGTTGCAGCTTGGTCGGCTGACCTCACCCTCCTTTCCATTTAAGGTCAGGGGGTGCGCTCTCACCAACTGAGCTACAGACCCAAACAGTCGTTGCTCGTTCGATCAGGTAATTCATTGTGGACACTTGCCGGGTGCGATGACTGGTCGTTTAAGGAGGTGA
>NZ_CABVOU010000034.1 GCF_902500215.1 Halomonas lysinitropha | reverse complement strand
CGAGCAACGACTGTTTGGGTCTGTAGCTCAGTTGGTTAGAGCGCACCCCTGATAAGGGTGAGGTCGGCAGTTCAAGTCTGCCCAGACCCACCAAATTTGGGGCCATAGCTCAGCTGGGAGAGCGCCTGCCTTGCACGCAGGAGGTCAGCGGTTCGATCCCGCTTGGCTCCACCATCTTCCTCTCGGAAGCGCGGAGCTCAGCTGGAGAGCGCCTGCCCTTGCACCAGGAGGTCGCGCCGGGGTCGCGCACGACTTCGTCCCGCTAGGCTCCACCACCCCACAGTCCTGACCTGATCGAGTCTGCAGTCACAAGCCATCGTCACACCAAGTGGTGTCAGGTTTGTGACTGTCGATTGACAGTCTGCTCTTTAACAATGTGAATCATGCTGACAAGTTTCTTCCGAGAGGAAGAGACGCGAGATACGTTTCAAGCGTATCCGGCAATTGTCGATCGTCATCGC
>NZ_CABVOU010000033.1 GCF_902500215.1 Halomonas lysinitropha | reverse complement strand
GGAGCCTATCTCTCGTTTGATCGGCTCTGCGCTGAGGTCCATCGCCTGCTCGGGGACTATGGCACGGGACGCACGATTAATTATGCATAATCACTTAGCACTCACAGACCCGGGCTTCCAGGCCCAGCCTGTCCAGAACAGTGATTCGACCGCGATGGTAGGAAATCAGCCCGGCCTTCTGTAGCTTGCCAGCCGACTCGGTAACGCCCTCTCGACGAACGCCAAGCATATTGGCGATCAGTTCCTGGGTCATGATCAGTTCATTGGTCGGCAAGCGATCCAGGCTCAGCAGCAGCCAGCGACACAGCTGCTGATCCAGACTGTGATGCCGGTTACATACCGCCGTCTGGGCCATCTGGGTGAGCAGTGCCTGGGTGTAACGCAGCAGCAGGCCCTGAAGGGGGCCGGCACGATAAAACTCGTCCTTGATCACCTGCCCCTTGACGCGATAGGCGGTCCCGGCACTCTGCACGATGGCACGGCTCGGGGTGGTTTCGCCGCCCATGAACAGCGAGATGCCAACAATACCTTCGGCACCGACGACGGCAATTTCTGTCGAATCACCATCTTCCATGACGCAGAGCAGCGATACGATAGAGTCCGTCGGAAAATAGACATGGCGCATCACCTTCCCCGACTCGACAAGCGAATCTCCCAGCGTCAGATCGACCCGCTCGAGGTGAGGCGCCAAGTTCTCGTATTCATCCCTTGGCAGGGCCGCCAACAAGTGATTCTGACGGGGGTCATGTTGCAGGGTCATGACCAACACTCCCGTATACCGCACGCCACCCCCGACAAACAGGGCATGAAGAAAAGGCGTTTTGGATGATGAAAGATGGCGCGGGGCAGCCGCTCTAACCTTGACGGACTCTCCCCAGCCGCCGACACACCCGCAGGAAACGAAGCAGGCACTTTGTACGCTAACGCACGGAAGCGTCTACGTCACGCGACTAGGCTCTTGCTTGATACAAAATCCAGGCTCCAAGGTCGCAGTTCAGGCAGTTCCATCCCGTTACGCTAACACAGGCGGTAAAGGAATCGACCCATGCGAGTGCCAACCATCCTGTTGATCACGCCTCCTGTCTCACGGACTCGACCGCACCACCGGGCCGAGCCGCTCCTGGCTCACCTCCTGATTCACTTCTGGGCGTGTGACCCGTGGGTCATGCGTGTTTCCAGGCCGAGCCCATGAAAGACGACACAGCGTTTCAGGGCTCTGCCTGGCCCCCGCCACCCGCCGTCTCATGCCACACTGAGGAGTCGTTTCGGCATGATCACTCCTCGAAAGTAGCCACTCTTTCCGAGCGACAAGCGAACAGCGCCTCGAGTCAAGACGTCACAGCCGCTCTGGATGCCGAGAAGGCATGGTCTCGGGTAGCGTTGAACACCATTGGTGATGCCGTCCTGACCATCGATCTTCAAGGGTCGGTCACCTACATGAATCGCCTGGCCGAAACCCTGACAGGCTGGTCGGCATCTGGGGCACTCGGCGAGCCCCTGTCCCGAGTGCTCCACCTTGTCGATGGCAAGACACATCAGAGGGTCATTACTCCTGGCCGATGTGCCATCGAGGAGGACAGAACGGTAGGCCTCGCCCTGGATTGCGTGCTCGTCCGACAGGATGGCAGCAAGCTGGAGATAGAGGATTCGGCAGCCCCCATCCATGATCGGGAAGGGCGAGTCACAGGCGCCGTGATCGTGTTCCACGACGCCTCCCAGTCACAGGCCATGCTGGAGAAGATGGCCTATCTGGCGCAGCATGATGCGCTCACCGGCCTGCCCAACCGCGTCCTGCTGATGGAGCGGATTTCACAAGCCATTGGCCTGGCCCGACGACACCGTCACCTTAGCGCCCTGCTCTATCTTGACCTCGATACGTTCAAATCCATCAATGACTCGCTCGGCCATGCCGTGGGTGACAGCCTGCTCCAGGCCGTTGCGGCTCGCCTTCAAGCCTGCATGCGCAGCACCGACACCCTCTGTCGTCAGGGGGGAGATGAATTCGCCATTCTGCTTGCCGAGATCAGGCAAACCGAAGGAGCCACCAAGGTGGCGGAAAAGCTGCTTGACGTCCTGGGCAAGCCTTACCGTATCCAGGGTCATCAAATCCTGATCACGCTGAGCATCGGCATCAGCCTCTACCCGCGTGATGCCGAGGATGCCGATACCCTCATCCACAATGCCGACACGGCCATGTACCACATCAAGCGAAATGGCCGAAATGGACACCAGTGTTTCATGGCCGAGATGCATACCCTGCCCATTGAACGAAGGCGGATCGAACCCGGCCGACAGTGGTTCTTCCAGCCATCGCAATGCCTATTCGATTTTTAGCCGAAGCTCGAGGGGCGGTGCCCGGGCTCCCGTCTTCCGGAAAGTCTCTGACGCTCTCACCCGCTCCGCATGCGTACACACTCGCGGCACGGGTCAATAGGCCGGTCGCCACTAACGACAAGCGCTACGTACGCTAACGCGCAGATGGAAAGCCACCGATGGCATATCCTCAAAACAGGTGAGGCAAGGAAACAGCAAGGGAACGGCCAGTACAGGGAGTTACACCATGCGTCGCACGGATTGCGGCGCCACTATTACACGAATTATGCCGCAGCATCCTGAGCAGGATAATGCGCCGCAGAGGAGAGTTTCATGAACAACATCGTCTATATCGTCGGCGCAGTCGTCATCGTAATGGTCGTTCTTTCCGTCCTCGGTCTTCGTTGATACAGGCGAGAAACGAACCGACTGGCGAAACAACAGGAAAGATCCAGCGGGCGCCTGCCTCCGAAAGGCGAGATGATCGCCAGTCGCGCAGGCATAGCGGCAGAGAACCAAGTGGACCCCATCGACAAAGCGCCCTCGCTTCATGGAAGCGAGGGCGCTTTGTTGACAATATGGTGGGTCGTGTAGGATTCGAACCTACGACCAATTGGTTAAAAGCCAACTGCTCTACCAACTGAGCTAACGACCCGGTGCTTGCGGAGAAGCATACAGGTTCGGATGTGGTGGGTCGTGTAGGATTCGAACCTACGACCAATTGGTTAAAAGCCAACTGCTCTACCAACTGAGCTAACGACCCTTCCGAACGGGGGCAGATATTACTGATCTGCCCCCGTCATGGCAAGCGCTTTTTGCCGTTACTCTCAGGGCCGCGCCAAGCTCAGCGCCCGCGCTGGCCCTTCGGCGTACGCATCACCTGCACCGGCCTGCGCTTGTGCTTGTCCCGGCTCCAGCGGTTCTTCTCGTCCGGGGTCAGCTCAGGCACCTTGCGCGCCTCGAGACCGGCCGTCGCCGCCAGATCATCGATCTCGTCCTGGGAAAGCTCCACCCACTCGCCGGCCTTGGTTCGCTTGTCGAGGAAGATATTGCCGTAGCGCACCCGCTTGAGGCGGCTGACGGTCAGTCCCTGGGACTCCCAAAGCCGACGCACCTCACGGTTGCGGCCCTCCATGATCACCACATGAAACCAGGTGTTGATGCCCTCGCCGCCGAACTCCTGGACGTCGGTGAAGCGCGCCGGGCCGTCATCGAGCATCACGCCCTCGACCATGGCCTTCACCTGCTCTTTCTTGACGTCGCCCATCACGCGCACGGCATATTCACGCTCCACCTCGGTGGAGGGGTGCATCAGCTTGTTGGCCAGTTCCCCATCGGTGGTGAACAGCAGCAGGCCGCTGGTGTTGATGTCCAGGCGGCCGATGGCGATCCAGCGCTCGCCCTTGAGGCGCGGCAGGCGATCGAAGACGGTGCGCCGTCCTTCCGGATCCTTGCGGGTGCAAAGCTCGCCTTCGGGCTTGTTGTACATGATCACCCGGCGCGGCACCTCCTCGGCGCCGCGCAGGGTCACCGGGCGGTCGTCGACGGCCACCCGGTCGCGCATCTCGATGCGGTCGCCCAGGGTGGCCACCTTGCCGTTGACCTTGACCCGGCCATCGGCGATGGCCGTTTCCATCTCGCGACGCGAGCCCAGCCCGGCGCGCGCCAGGACCTTCTGCAGTTTCTCGGTGGTAGTGCTCATCGCTCGTCATTCTCACTGGGTGTGGATTCCGTCCCCGGGGTGGCGTCCTCGTCGACGCGGTCCCGGGCACGTTCGGACAGGCGGGCCTCCAGATCGGCGAAGCTCAGCCCTGTCCGCTCGGACGCCGTCCCGGCGTGGTCATTATCGTCGGCCCTCCCGGCCGTCGTGTCGGTGGCCTGTGGGGCCACCTCGCCGCCCGACTCGGGCGCGGTTTCGTCTTCTGCCTCGGGCGATTCGTCGACCCCCTCGTCCGCCTGGGCCAGCAGCTCATGCTGGGGAGGCGGTGCCTCTTGCTCCTCCAGAACAGGCTCCTGAAAGTGCTTGAGCTCGTGCATCGGTGGCAGCTCATCGAGAGTCTTGAGACCGAAATCGTCGAGGAAGCTTCGCGTGGTGGCGAAAACCGCCGGACGCCCCGGCACGTCGCGGTGGCCCACCACGCGGATCCAGCCGCGATCGAGCAGGGTGCGCATGATCGAACCGCTCACCGTGACGCCCCGTACCTCCTCGATGTCGCCACGGGTCACCGGCTGACGATAGGCGATCAGTGCCAGGGTCTCCAGCAGCGCCCGGGAGTATCGTTGGGGCCGCTCGTCCCACAGCCGCGACACCCAGGGCGATAGTCGCGGCCGGATGCGCAGCTGGTAGCCCGAGGCGGTCTCGATCAGCTCCATGGCCCCCCGCTCGTGGCGGAGACCCAGGCGCTCCAGGGCCTCGCGTAGATCGCGTCGCGCCGGGCGCTCATGATCATCGAAAAGCCCCTCCAGGCGATCCAGTCCAAGTGGCTCTCCGGCCGCCAGCAGCGCCGCCTCGAGGATATCGTCCAGCGCATCGGGATATTCCATGGCGGTCATGGGGACTTGCTCCCTGCCGGATCACTCAAGGAAGGGTCGTCGAAGGCGCTCTCGCCCCCCGCCTCCTCGAGAAACGCCTCCTCGGGCCCCTCGTCCCGGCCGGCCCTGGCCCGCACATGGATCGGCGAGAGCGACGCATTCTGCACGATCTCGATCATCGCCTCCTTGGCAAGCTCGAGGATCGCCATGAAGGTGACGATCACCCCGGCGCGCCCCTCCTCCAGGGTGAACAGCGCCTCGAAGGCGGTGTAGTGCTCGTGGTCCAGGCGTTCCATGATCGCCAGCATGCGCTCCCGGGTAGAGAGCCCCTCGCGACTGATCTGGTGGGCCTGATTGAGCTCCGCGCGACGCAGGATGCCGGCCAGGGCCCCGAGCAGCTCGTCGAGCTCCACGTCGGGGTGGATCACCCGCGCCTCCAGGGCCGGCAGGGCCGCCCGAGCCGGGAACCAGTCGCGCCCCAGTCGCGGCAGCTCGGCCAGCGACTCGGCGGCGTGCTTGAGGCGCTCGTACTCCTGCAGCCGACGGATCAGCTCGGCCCGCGGGTCCTCCTCCTCCTCGCCATCCCCGCCCTCCTTCGGCGGGCGCGGCAGCAGGGTGCGCGACTTGATCTCGGCCAGCATGGCCGCCATCAGCAGATACTCCCCGGCCAGCTCGATCTCCATGGCCTTCATCAGCTCCACGTACTCAATGTACTGGCGGGTGATGGCGGCCACGTCGATGGCCAGGATATCCAGGTTCTGGCGGCGAATCAGGTAGAGCAGCAGGTCCAGCGGCCCCTCGAAGGCCTCGAGGAAGACGCGCAGCGCCTCCGGCGGGATATAGAGATCCTCCGGCAGCTGGGTGATCGGCTCGTCGAACAGCCGCCCCAGCACTTCGGCATGGCCGGCCGCGGCATCGGTCTGTTCGGGGCTGGCGGTATCGGGGGTGGCGCTCACGCGGCGTGCCTCTCCGGGGACGCAGGATCAACGGGGCAGTCTAGCAAGATGCCTCTTGCGCAGACAGACCCCGTCAGCCGATTGTCGCCTCACCCGTGCTATCGCTTTCGCGGCAGACGCGATCACGACCGGATGTCTTGGCCGCATAGAGCGCCTTGTCGGCTCGCTCCATGGCGCTGTCGGAGGTATCTTTCGCGCTCAATGCCGCCACCCCCAGGCTGATGGTCATGCGGATACTGGCATCATCTGACGCAACCTGCATTACAGCCACCGCCTGGCGGAAGCGTTCAGCCAATGTAACGGCACCCTCGAGCGAGGTATCGGGCAACAGGATGGCGAATTCCTCGCCCCCCAGACGACCTAGCACATCGGGAGTACGAAGCTGCTCCCGCCCTGTGCTGACCAGCGCCTTGAGCATGTCGTCTCCGGCGGCATGACCGTAGGTATCGTTGATGCGCTTGAAGTGGTCGGCATCAAACATCACCAGACAAGCGTCTACCTCATGGCGCTTGACGCGGGTCAGCTCGGCTTCCAGGCAATGCATGAAGTGGCGACGATTCGGCGCCCCCGTCAGCATGTCCACGGTGGCCAGCCGCCGGAAGCGCGCCTCGCTCTCTTCCAGCTCCAGTTGAAGACGCTTGCGCTCCGATACGTCGGAGATGTAGCCGTGCCACATCACGCTGCCATCCTCCAGTCGCTCCGGCGTGGCACTTCCCTCGACCCAGAGTTGGTGGCCCTTGGGAGGGATGACGCGATATTCACAATGCCAGTGCGTCAGCGTCTCGGCCGACGCCTCGATTGCCGCCTTTACCTTGGCCTGGTCGTCGAGATGAATGGTGCTGAAGGCCGCCTCATCGCTGTGTGCCAGTTCGTCGGGGGTTACCCCGTAGATTGCCAGGCTGGCCGGACTGGCATAGGGAAAGCAGCCCTTGCCCTCCGGGGAGAGCTGGTATTGATAGATGAAGCCGGGCAATTGCTCAGCCAGCTTTTCCAACCGCTGGCTGAGGCGAAGCGAAAGGGTGATGTCGAGAATCGCCCCCACGACCTTGACGGGGTGCCCCTCCTCATCGCAGATCAATCGTTTCTCGCTCTGCACCTGAAGGTAGTGGCCATCCTGATGGCGCAGGCGGTAATTGAGCTGGATCGGCCCTTCTCCCGCCAGCATGGCCTTCACCTTGTCCATGATCACGGGGGCATCGTCGGGATGGAGCAGGGCTTGCCAGGCGGGCCGACCCAGGAGTTCGCTGCGTGCGTAACCTGTCAGCCTCTCTACGCTGGAACTGATATAGATCGGGATCAGTTCAGGTGTCGGCTGGCACTCATAGATCACCACCGGGCTCGCCTGGAGCAGCTGATCAAGAGACTCGAAGGCACCGCGACTCTTTCGCTCGGCCTCCTTGAGCGGAGTGATATCACGCGCAATCGCCGCCAGTTCGATAACCTTGCCGGCCGCATCCTCCACAGGCACCAGCATGGTCTGCCAGTCACGTACCCCGGCCGGCAGGTCCAGACGCTCCTCGTATTGGACGGGACGACTGAGCCGAACACATTCGAGGTAATGTGCCTTGACGGCAGCCGCCTGTGACGCGTCAAGCAGCGTATCCGGGGTCTGGTTTCGCAGGGCCTCGAGGGGGATGCCGGTCTGTAACCGGTGAGCAGGATTATTGTAGCGAAAGACGAAGGTGTCGTCCGGCTGCACCCTCACCAGGAAGATGGGGTCCGGGGCACTCTCCATGAAGCGGCGGTGCAGCATCAAGGTGCTGCTCAATCGCTGCTGCTCGGCCATTTCGCGCGTGACATCCCGCGCAATGCCGAACAGGCGCAGCGGCTCAGTGTCTGCTCCTCGCATCAGCCAGGCGCGATCATGAATCCAGACCACGTCGCCCTCGGGCCTGAGGATGCGGTAGCGCCGCTCGGTTTTTCCTTGTTGCAGCAGACACTCGTGGGAAGCCGCCACCTCCTCACGATCGTCCGGGTGCACGATGGTCAACCAGAGATGCGGGTCATCCTTGAACTCCTGAACCGGCCGCCCGAACAGGGTAACGGCGGCGGGGTTGAGGTACTCGAGCTGGAGATGGGGATAACCGACCGCCCAGATCACGTCCTCCACTTTCTCCACCAGGCTCGCGAAAAAATCGTCTGGTAGCACCTGACCCCCATCATCCTGTGACATGAGTCCGCTTGACTCACGGTGGCATTCTACCAACCCTTGCCGCGCGATACCTGGCGACCAACGTATCATCGAGACTCCCCGTTGTCTTACTCGACACCCGTGGCCGTGCGATAGCGCCCCCTGTAGTCGAAGAGCTTCTCGCGTACCTGCCATTGGCGCCCTACCTTGCGGCCCACCACGAAGTCGCCGTCGCCCAGGCGGCGGCGCTCGGCGATCAGCTCGGCGGGGGTGGTGGGGCGGAAGGGCACGCCCGGGGCACGCAGATGATTACGGAGAAAGGCCGCGGCGAAGGCGGCGCGCTGGGCCGGTGTCTCCAGCGCGAACCACTCGGAGAGCGTGGCACCATCCTCGTCGTGATAGGTTACCTTGAGGCGGGCCATGCCGCGGCCGTTGACGGTGGCCTCGAGCTGCATGCCGGCGACGCGCAGCACCCGGGCGTCGCGCAGGCGCAGCGCCTCCTTGAGCTTGTCGTCGGCATCGATCAGAAGCTGCGTGCAGCCATGACAGCTCCGGGCGGCGATATCGTTCTCGGCGCCGCAGCCGGGGCACACCTTGAAGCGAAAGCGAAACGAACATTGCTCCATCGAGGGCATCGTCGACGTTGATTTTTCGCTTTTCGCGCGGGGTCGGGCGCGACTAGAAAGAACCAAGCCCTGGCAGCGGCGGCCGAAGTGCTCGATTACCAGGTCACCGTCACGCTTGCCCCAGAAGAGATTGGCATGGCCGCAGGCCGGACATTCGACCTGCACCGGTTCAGCATCGCTGGCAGGCCTCGGCGAACCCACTTCCGGGGCATAGAGATCCCAGGGATTGCCGGCATAGTCGAGGATCAGGCAGTCGCGCTTGCCCGGCTCGAGACGCAGGCCGCGACCGACGATCTGCTGGTAGAGGCTCACCGACTCGGTGGGGCGCAGGATGGCGATCAGGTCCACGTGGGGCGCATCGAAGCCGGTGGTGAGCACCGCCACGTTGACCAGATACTTGAGCGCGCGGGCCTTGAAGGCGCCGATGAGCCGCTCGCGCTCGATGGAGGGCGTCTCGCCGGTGACCAGCGCCGCCTCCCCCGCCGGCAGGTAGCCGAGGATCTCCTCGGCATGGGCGACACTTGCAGCGAAGAGCATCACCCCCTGGCGGTCGCGGGCGCGCTCCACCACCTCGGCGATGATGCCCGGGGTGGCCCGGTGGCCCGCCACGAAGCGGTTGAGCTCCTCCTCCCGGAACAGGCCGCTCGTCCCTGGCGTGAGCGCCGAGAAATCATATCTCTCCACCGCCGCATCGATGCGCCGCGGCTCGGCCAGGTAGCCCTGCTTGACCATCAGCCGCAGCGGCTGCTCGAAGACACAGTCGCGAAAGAAGGCATTTTCTTCGCCGCGCACCATGCCGTGATAGTGACGGTGGTAGATGAAGCCCTGACCCAGCCGATAGGGGGTCGCCGTGAGGCCGAGGATCTTGAGGTGCGGGTTGGCCGCCCGCAGGCGATCGATCACCTGGCGATAGCTGGAGTCCTCCGCTGGCGACACCCGATGGCACTCGTCGATCACCAGTAGCGTGAAGCTTCCATTGTCGAAGTGCTCCAGCCCGCGCACCACCGACTGCACCGAACCGAAGACTACCTGACGGCCGGCCTCCTTGCGCCCCAGGCCGGCGCTGAAGATGTCGGCCTCCAGGCCATAGGCCCGGTACTTGGCGTGGTTCTGCTCCACCAGCTCGCGCACATGGGCCAGCACCAGTACCCGCCCCCGGGCCAGGCGCGCCAGCTCGGCGATCACTAGCGACTTGCCGCTACCGGTGGGCAACACCACCACCGCCGGATCACTGGAGCCGCGAAAATGCTCGACGACCCTGCATACGGACGCCTGCTGGTAGGGGCGCAGGGTCGGGGGCGCCAAGCCAGAAGGGTCGGAAATCGCCGGCCAGGGCACTTGCTCGCCATGCTGGCCGGCAAGCATCAGCCCAGCCAGACCCGCGCGTTGCGAAACAGGCGCATCCAGGCACCGTCACGGGTCCACTCGGCGGGACGCCAGGAGTTGGTAACTGCGCGCACCACCCGCTCGGGGTGCGGCATCATGATGGTGACGCGTCCGTCGGGCGTGGTCAGGCCGGTAATCCCCGAAGGCGAGCCATTGGGATTGGCCGGATAGCGGGTGGTCACCTGGCCATGGTTGTCCAGGAAACGCAGGGCGACCTGGCTGCTGCCCTGGATGCTGCGCAGGTGGGCGCTGTCACGGAACTCGGCGCGGCCTTCACCGTGGGCCACGGCAATCGGCAGGCGCGAGCCCTCCATGCCAGCCAGCAGGATCGATGGGCTCTGCTCGACCTGCACCATGGAGACCCTGGCCTCGAACTGCTCGGACTCGTTACGCACGAAGCGCGGCCAGGTCTCGGCGCCGGGAATCAGCTCCTTTAACTGGGCGAGCATCTGGCAACCGTTGCATACCCCCAGCGAGAAGCTGTCGTCGCGCTCGAAGAAGGCCGCGAACTGTTCCCGCGCCAGGGGATTGAACAGCACCGACTTGGCCCAGCCGCCACCGGCCCCCAGCACGTCGCCATAGGAGAAGCCGCCGCAGGCCACCAGGCCCTTGAACGCCTCCAGCGACACCCGCCCTTCCAGGATATCGCTCATGTGCACGTCAACCGCCTCGAAACCGGCCCGGTCGAAGGCCCAGGCCATCTCCAGCTGGCCGTTGACCCCCTGCTCACGCAGCACGGCTACCGCCGGGCGGGCCTTGTTGACATAAGGGGCGGTGATGTCATCGTCGACCTCGAAGGTCGGCTGGGCGGAGAGGCCCGGGTCGCGGCCATCGAGCAGGCCGTCGAACTCGCTCTTGGCGCAGTCGGCGTTGTCACGCAGCGCCTGCAAGCGGAAGCTCGTCTCGGCCCAGGTGCGTTCGGCCAGCAGCCGGGTGGTCTCCAGCAGCGGCTCCTCGAAGAGGGTCACTCGCACCTGGTCGTCGTAGCGCGGCCGGGCAATGACGCCGCACGTCTCGATGCCGGCGGCGGCGAACTGGGCCAGCACCGCCTCGGTGTCCTTGCGGTTCACCTGGATCACCGCGCCGGGCTCCTCGGCGAAGAGGGCGTTGAAGGCGTCGACGGGTTCGTCACTCAGCCAGTCGAGCTTGATCTCGAGTCCCGCATGGGCGGCGAAGGCCATCTCAAGCAGGGTCACCAGCAGGCCGCCGTCGCTGCGGTCATGGTAAGCCAGCAGCTTTCCCTCGGCGTTGAGCCCCTGGATCACCGCGAAGAACGCCTTGAGATCCTCGGGATCGTCCAGGTCCGGACACTCGTTGCCTACCTGGCCGTAGACCTGAGCCAGGGCCGAACCCCCCAGGCGATTCTGTCCGCCACCCAGGTCGATCAGCAGCAGGTCCGATTCATCCTGTTCCAGGTTGATCTGCGGGGTCAGGGTCCGCATGGCATCGGTGACCGGCGCGAAACCGGTGATGGACAGCGACAGCGGCGAGGTGACGCTCTTCTCTTCCCTCTCGCCCTGCTCCTCACCAGAGCCTTTCTCTTCCTGCCAGGCGGTACGCATGGACATCGAATCCTTGCCCACCGGAATGGCGATGCCCAGCGCCGGGCAGAGTTCCATACCCACGGCGTGGACGGCGTCATACAAGGCCTGGTTCTCGCCCGGAGAGTCGGCGGCGCACATCCAGTTGGCGGAGAGCTTGATGTCGGAGAGCTTGTCGATGGGTGCGGCGGCCAGGTTGGTGATCGCTTCGGCCACGGCCAGGCGGGCGCTGGCCGCCGGGTCGATCAGCGCTACCGGCGGCCGCTCGCCCATGGCCATGGCCTCGCCGGCATGGGTGTCGAAGCTTGCCGTGGTCACGGCGACATCGGCTACCGGCACCTGCCAGGGGCCAACCATCTGATCGCGGGCCACCTGCCCGGTGATGGAGCGGTCGCCGATGGTGATCAGGAAGCTCTTGGAAGCCACGGCCGGCAGGCGCAGCACCCGGTCCATGGCCTCGCGCAGATCGAGGTTGTCGAGCATCACCCCGGACAGCGTATTGGCCTGGCGGTGAAATTCGCGGGTCATCTTCGGTGGCTTGCCGAACAGCACGCTCATCGGCAGGTCGATCGGCTGGCTCTGGAAGTGGCCGTCGGTGACCGCCAGACGGTGCGCCTCGGTCGCCTCGCCCACCACCGCATAGGGGCAACGCTCGCGCTTGCACAGTGTCTCGAAGCTATCGAGATCCTCAGGGGCTACCGCCAGCACATAGCGCTCCTGGGCCTCGTTGCACCATATTTCCAGCGGGCTCATGCCGGGCTCGGCGTTGGGTACGGCACGCAGGTCGAACAGGCCGCCGCGCTCGCCGTCCTTGACCAGCTCCGGAAGGGCGTTGGAAAGACCGCCGGCACCGACGTCGTGGATGAAGCGGACGGGGTTCTTCTCGCCAAGTGCCCAGCAGCGGTCGATGACCTCCTGGGCGCGACGCTCCATCTCGGGATTGCCACGCTGCACCGAAGCGAAGTCCAGGTCGGCACTGGAAACTCCCGAGGCCATGGAGGAAGCCGCACCGCCGCCCAGGCCGATCAGCATGGCCGGCCCGCCCATCACGATCAGCTTGCCGCCCACCGGGATCTCGCCCTTCTGGACATGGCCATCGCGGATATTGCCATAGCCGCCGGCGAGCATGATCGGCTTGTGGTAACCGCGACGCTCGATGCCGTCGCGCCCCAGGGTGTCCTGCTCGTAGGTCCGGAAGACTCCAGCGAGATTCGGCCGGCCGAACTCGTTGTTGAAGGCGGCACCGCCGATGGGGGCCTCGAGCATGATCTCGAGCGCGGACTGGATACGCTCGGGCTTGCCGTAGTCGAAGGCCTCCCAGGGCTGCACGAACTCGGGGATGCGCAGGTTGGAGACGGTGAAACCGGTCAGACCCGCCTTGGGCTTGCCGCCGATGCCGGTGGCGCCCTCGTCGCGGATCTCGCCACCGGCGCCAGTGGCCGCCCCCGGGTGCGGCGCGATGGCCGTCGGGTGGTTGTGGGTCTCCACCTTCATCAGGATCTGGATCGGCTCCCGGGTGCTGCCATAGACGGCGCGTTCGTCCTGCTTGCCGGTGAGCGGCGCCGGAAAGAAGCGCGGGGCCTCTGAGCCTTTGATCACCGCGGCGTTGTCGCTATAGGCGGAGAGAATGTCGCCGGGCGAGCACTCGTGGGTGTGCTTGATCATCCCGAACAGCGAGTGACTCTGCGCTTCGCCGTCGACCACCCAGTCGGCGTTGAAGATCTTGTGGCGGCAATGCTCCGAATTGGCCTGGGCGAACATCATCAGCTCGACGTCCGTGGGGTTGCGGCCCAGGTCGCGGAACGCCTCGACCAGGTAGTCGATCTCATCCTCGGCCAGCGCCAGCCCCAACTCGGCGTTGGCAGTAGCCAGCGCCTGCCGCCCCCCTTCGAGCACATCGACACTGCCCAGCGGTGCCGGCTCATGGCAGGCAAAGAGCTTGACGGCATCGGAGGCATCGGCGAGCACGCTCTCGGTCATGCGGTCGTGCAGGGCCGCCTTGATCTGCTCGAAGGCTTCCTCGTTGAGGGTGCCGGCGACCTTCACCCGGTAGGCAACGCCGCGCTCGATGCGCTGCACCCTGGCAAGCCCGCAGTTGTGGGCAATATCGGTGGCCTTCGAGGACCAGGGCGACTGAGTGCCGATACGCGGCACCACCAGGAACAGCTGGCCTTCAGCGCGGCCCTGGTCCTTTCGCTCGGGGCCGTAGTCGAGCAGTTGCTCGAGAAGGCGACGTTCGTCGTTCCCCAACTCGCCGTCATG
This sequence comes from Halomonas lysinitropha, assembly GCF_902500215.1. Lineage (GTDB taxonomy): Bacteria > Pseudomonadota > Gammaproteobacteria > Pseudomonadales > Halomonadaceae > Halomonas > Halomonas lysinitropha. The sequence continues at coordinate 316,197 of NZ_CABVOU010000033.1, read as the reverse complement.
GTCGATGAAATGGACATGGTCGGCGTGCAGGGATTCGACCTCGGGAACGGATGCGCGCAGGGCGTCCAGCAGCTTGGCATGACGGAAAGCAGATAGGGCGGGCGCGCCTCGCAGTTCGAGCATATCCTGGAGCCTCTGAAAACAGGGGAATTCGGGGCCGCGGCCGGCGGCAGCGAGGGCACATGATACTGGAAAGCGCCGAGTGCGAGAAATCGACTCAGGTGACAGCCGCCAGCAAGCTGGTTAATGTTGAGGATCTCATTGCCGCTCAACGCTTATATGCCCGCATTCGCGACCGACCCTGCCCGGCGCTACTGGCGCTGGACCGCCTTCCTGTGCAGCGCTCTCCTGCTAGCGCTCTTGCCCGGACGTTCCGGTACGCCCGAGGGCTCGCACCTGAGGGAGATACTGGCGCGAGACTTCCTCAGCTTGCACACCCGCAACACCCCCACCACCTATTATGAAGGACGCCAGGGCCCCACCGGTTTCGAGTACGAACTGGTGCGGCGCTTCGCCAACCACCTGGGGGTCAGCTTGACCCTGGATGCCGACCACCACATACAGGGCGTGCTGGATGCCGTGCGCGAGGAAGGGGACCTGGGCGCCGCCGCTCTGCCCCTGGACCCGATGCTGGAAGGGCTGCTCTTCAGCCGGCCCATCATGCTGCTGCAACCGCTGCTGGTCTATCGACGTGGCCTGCACCCGCCGGAAACGATCGAAGAGCTCGAGGGACTGGAGATCGGCACCCTGCGCGGGTCCGGCACCGACCGAGCGCTCCGCGAATTACAGGCCAAGCATTCCGGGCTGAGCTGGAAGGAATCCGGCGAACTGGAAGTGGCCGAGCTGCTGGGCCAGGTGGCTGAAGGCTCCCTGGATGCGGCGGTGATCTTCGAACATCAGTTCCGCCTCAACCGTCTTTTCTTTCCCGAGGTCGAGGACGGCTTCACCCTCGGCAAGCCGCTTTCCCTGGCCTGGGCCTTCCCCGCCGGACGGGGCCTGGGGCTGGTCAATGCCGCCAACCGGTTCCTCGATGACCTGCGTCGCGACGGCGAGCTCGACGCCCTGGTGGCCAGCTATTTCGACCATGACGACTATCTCGAGTATGTCGGCGCGCGCACGTTCATCCAGCAAGCCCGCGAGCGCTTGCCGCGCTACACCGAACTGTTCCGCGAGGCCGCTCGCCATTCCGGCTTCGACTGGAAGCTGCTGGCCGCCGTGGGCTACCAGGAGTCGCACTGGGACCCCGAAGCCACCTCGCCCACCGGCGTGCGCGGGCTGATGATGCTGACCAATGCGACCGCCGGCGATCTGGGCGTCGACAATCGCCTCGACTCCGCCCAGAGCATCCACGGCGGTGCCCGCTACCTGCGCCAACTGGTCGAGCGGCTGCCCGAATCGATCCAGGGCGACGACCGCCTGTTCATGGCCATGGCCGCCTACAATGTCGGCCTGGGCCATCTCTACGATGCCCGCAAGATCACCGAGCAGCGTGGTGACAACCCTGACCATTGGGGCGACGTCCGCGAATCGCTACCGCTGCTCCAGGAGCGGGAATGGCACAGCAAGACACGACACGGCTATGCTCGTGGTGGCGAACCGGTGATCTATGTGCGGAACATCCGCCGCTATTACGAGATCCTGGCCTACCTTGATCGCAGCCAGGAGCAGTTTCATGAACTCAATGCTCGCCTGCCGGATGGCATCGACAGCGATGTCTTCCAGCTTATTCCTCCCAACTCCTGATCGAGCTGGACCGAGGTGAGTCGACCTGCCATCAACCTGAATCTTCTGGCGCTACTCCTGGCGTTGCTTGCCTCGCTGCTCGACTGGACGGCCCCAGGGACAGTCCTCTCCCTGACCGGCTCGCTGCCGATTGTCGCTACGGCACTTTGCCAGCTCGCCTGGCATCATCGCCGCCCGGCACTGGCGCGCGGGACAGGGCTGGCGGTTCTGATGGTACTCATCCCCGCCCTGGCCAGCTTCCTGATACCGGAATACTGGATTTCCCATTCCGCCTGGAATCGGCAGGTTGAGGGGTGGACAGCCGGCAGCCTGATCGTCGACTGGCGCCCCCCCTTGCTGGTCATCCTCTGCCTGATCATGCTGATCGCTAGCCTGCTGGTGCGGACCCGCGCCAATCTGGGGGCGCCCCAGCTGCTGGCCATGACCGCGATCCTCCTGGTCATGCAAGGTGTCGAAACCTGGCACGCCACCAATCTGCTCTCGCTGACCGGTTCGGCCCTGGAGCAGGCTGCCCTCTGGAGCCTGCTGGCCGCCCAGCTAAGCGGTGTGGCAGTCAACTGGCGAGGGCATCTTCCTGGCCTGAAGCGCGCCCTACCCGCCGGTGTTCTGCTGGCTTGCCTGACGCTGCTGTTCTGGCACCAGCAGAAGACACTGGTGGAAGGCAACCTCCATGCGGAAACGCAGGCTCAAAGCCAACGCCTTGCGGAATCCCTGTCACTGGAAATCCGCGATCACCTCCAGGCGATGCAGCGGTTTGCCAATAGCTGGCAGTTGCAGGACACCCTTCCCACAGGGGGTCAATGGGCAGCTCAGGCAGCGCCCTACCATCAGGACTTCCAGTACTTCCTGAACATCGCCTTCATCGATACCGATAGCCGAATTCGGCGAGTCCATCCCGCCAATGCGACCAATCAGCGCCTGCTGGGCAGGCGACTCTTCGATGAACAGCCCGCCGGACGCTCTGCGCTTGAAGAGGCTCTCTCCAACGGCGAGATGGGGCGCACCGGCATCATCGATCTCCTTCAAGGCGAGCCCGGCATCATCCACTACCTGCCGGTTCTCGACGATGACTCCCAAAGGCCGCGAGGTGCCGTCGGCATGGTGGTCAGCCTGCCGGCCCTGGCAGACACCCTCTTTCGCCAGACGAATCCGAGCCATTTCGGCCTCACCCTGATGACGCCTGACCGGACACTGGCCGAACGCCAGGCCACGTCGCGCCTAGCCACCTGGCAGCACCGCTCGGCCATCGACCTGGATGGCCTGTCGCTTACCCTGACCAGTCGACCCACCCTCAGCCTGCTGCTCAGCCGACTGTCCCGCCAGCCGGTGGTCAGCCTGACCATCGGCCTATTGCTTGCCTATCTGCTCTTTATGGTGCTCTTCGCCCACCAACATATGGACACCCAGCAGCGCCTGATGCGGCGTTCGAACCGAGAGCTGCGACACGAGGTGCGCAGTCGTACGCGATTGCAGAAGGAGGTCGAGTGGCTCGCCAGCCACGATGACCTGACCAAGCTGCCCAATCGCCGACAGTTCATGTGGGATCTGGAACGCCACGGCCAGACGCGTCCGCTGAGCCTACTCATCTGTGATATCGACCATTTCAAGCAGGTCAACGACGCCTTCGGCCATCTCCAGGGCGACCGCTACCTCAAGAGCATCGGCGAACTGGGAAGAGACATCATCGAGTCGGTCGACGGGGTCTTCGCGCGCTATGGGGGTGAGGAATTCATCGCCTGCCTGCCGGGACATGACGCGATCATGGCAAGAGACATTGCCGAGCGCCTGCGAGTGGCAATACAGCAAATCGACCTGCGCCATGCTGATGGAAGCCCTCTTACCATCAGCATCGGCATCACCACTCAGGTGGGCGGTGATCTGCAGACCGACACTCTCCTGCAGGCCGCCGATGAGGCGCTCTATGCGGCCAAGGCGGGGGGACGCAACAGGGTGATCATCGCGCCGCCGCCCTGACCGTCGATAGAACCGCTACCCTGATGAAGATTCCTCTCGGCGCGTCGCGAAAAACTCCCTGAGCAGTCGGGAGGCCCTGGATGCCAGAATGCCGCCCTGAACGTCGACTTGATGGTTGAACCAGGGCTGGGCGAAGAGATTGGCCTTCGACTCCACCATGCCGCTGCGCGGCTCGGCGGCCCCGTAGAACAGCCTCGCCAGGCGAGCATGGATGATCGCCCCGGTACACATCAGGCAGGGCTCCAGGGTCACGTAGAGAGTGCAGCCTTCCAGCCGGTAGTTGCCGAGACGCTCGCCGGCATCGCGCAGGGCCCGAATCTCGGCATGAGCGCTGGGGTCATGTGCTCCCACCGGAGCATTGAAACCGGCGCCGACGATTTCACCCGTGGCGTCCACCACCACGGCGCCCACCGGCACCTCGCCGGCGGCAAGCCCCCGCCGGGCCTCATCCAGCGCCCGGTGCATGTAGAACTCGTCGCTGCGCAATGTAATGAACTCCCGTAGACTGAATGGCATTGAGACGATCGTATGGTAGCGATGGCCGGCATGCCATCGCCCCGGAGGAGAACGATGAAGCCCGACGCCCTGAACGCCCTGTTGGAACTGCTTTCCCTGGAGGCGTTGGAGGAAAACCTGTTCCGCGGCCGCAGCCAGGACCTCGGCCTGCCCCAATTATTCGGAGGTCAGGTGCTGGGCCAGGCACTCTCGGCGGCCAGCCAGACCGTCGACCCAGTGCGGCAAACCCACTCGCTGCATGGCTACTTCTTGCGCCCGGGAGACCCGCATCGCCCGGTGGTCTACCAGGTCGATGCGGTGCGCGATGGCGGCAGCTTCTCCACCCGGCGTGTCACGGCCATCCAGAAGGGGCGGCCGATCTTCTTCTGCAGCGCCTCCTTCCACGGCGAGGAGCAGAGCATCGCCCACCAGCCTGCCATGCCCGAGGTCCCCCCGCCCGAGGCGCTGGCGGAGGGTGAGGGCCGCCTCGAGCGCTTTCCCGGCCATCCCATCGAATTCCTGCATCTCGGCAATGAGGCCGAAGCGGGCCGTCCGGCACGCAAACGCCTCTGGTTCCGGCTGGCCGGCGACCTGCCCGATGATCAGGCGCTGCATCGCTACCTGCTCGCCTACAGCACCGACTTCAACCTGCTGACCACCGCCCTGGTACCCCACGGCATCGACTTCCGAGATCCAAAGCTGCAGATCGCCAGTCTCGACCATGCCCTGTGGTTCCATCATGACATCAGGGTCGACGACTGGCTGCTCTATGACATGGACAGCCCCTGGGCCGGCGGAGCACGGGGCTTCGCCCGCGGCAGCATCTACGACCGCCAGGGCCGGCTGGTCGCCTCCAGCGCCCAGGAGGGACTGACCCGGCTGCGCCGCTGACGTCTGGCATCGGGCCGCAAGCAACGCTACCATGCCACCGTTGCCGCAATAGCTCAGCTGGTAGAGCAACGCACTCGTAATGCGTAGGTCGGAGGTTCGACTCCTCTTTGCGGCACCAGAAACTGCATGGAAAACGGCTACTTGGCGCATTGTCGCAGTAGCCGTTTTCTTTGCCTGTTCGCCAGTATCCCTGCCGACATCCCCTGATTGGCAATCGCCGGGGCCTGAGAACATACTGATAAGACGTAATATCGGCTACCCTCGACATGGACGCTGAAGAGCATGCGGATTCAACAACCCTGCTGTCAGGGATGGCATTGGATAAAAATAAATATCATTGCGATTAACCACGAACCTATTCCCCTTTTCGGCGTCGACACCCTCGGCGGCCTACCGACTCTGGTCGTCGGAACCCCCCAAGACCGGATAGCTCGACCATGAAGCTCCTGCGCCTCTCCGTGATCAGCATCACCACCTGTGTGATAGGCCTTGTCGCCCTGGTGCTGGTGGGTCTGCACAGCATGGGCGAGATGCAGGAAAAACAGGCAGAGATCAAGACCCTGATGGATCTCCACCATCGTATCGGCGAGTTCTCGGTGGCAAGTGATGCCCTGCTGGTCAATCACGCCGAGCCGCCACTGGTGGAGAGCTATCGTGAAGAGGCCGCCTCCCTGAAGCAGACCCTGACGGCGCTGGCGGAGGATCATCCCGGCGCTCGTCGCGCCATCCACCACATCGACTTCCTGGTCGGTACTATCTCGGCCGTCTATTCGCAATCCGCCAGGATCCGAGAGGAAAGCGACACCCGACGCCAGGCAGACAGTCCCCTGCTCCTGCCCCTGAGTAGCCAGGTCATCATGAATCAGGTGGCCGGCTATGGCGTCGAACTGGACACCGCACTGCGTGATGTGACGAGCCAGCGTCAGACCCAGATCGCCCGCGATGCCAAATGGATCGCGACCGGCTTCGCCGCGGCGGCGGCCGTATTCGGTCTCGTTTGCATCGTCGCCTTCACTCTGATCTACACGCGAATCAATGGTCCTCTTCGGGCCCTTTCCCGGGCCACCCAGCGGGTGGAAGCCGGTGAGCATGACGTTCGCATCCCGGTCTCGGGCTCGGATGAATTCGCCGATCTTGCCCGAACCTTCAACCAGATGGTCGACCAGCAGGACACCATGGTCGAGACCCTCTCCGGTGCCCTGGCCACCCGCAGGGCGCTGATCGATTCGCTCCCCGCCCATATCGCCCTATTGGATGACGCGGGCAAGATCCTCGACGTCAACGACCAATGGCGGCACTACGGCAAGACCAATGACCAGCGGGACGCCACCTTCGGGGTCGGCAGCAACTACCTGACGGTGTGTCGGAACGCCGACGGCGACTGCGCCGCAGAGGCGAGTGAGGCGGCCGATGGCTTGCAGGCCGTGCTGGAGGGCGATCGTGATGCTTTTTCACTCGAATATCCCTGCCATTCTTCGGACCAGCTTCGCTGGTTCCGCATGATGGCGACTCGGCTGGCATCTGGCTCCGAAGCCGACGGCCTGATGGGCGCCGTGGTGATGCACGTGGATATCACCGCACGCGTGCTGGCGGAACAGGAGCTAAAGCGGCATGCCTACCAGGATCCGCTGACCGGTCTGGCCAATCGACTGGGCTTCACCCAAGCCTTTTCACAACACATCGAACGACATGGCTGGAACCCGCGGGACATCATGGCCCTGCTGGATATCCGCGAGATGCGTAACATCAACGATGCCCATGGCTACGACATCGGCGACCGCCTGCTGATCGAGTTGGCGCGCCGCCTTGAAGAGCGCCTTTCTGCGAACACCCTGGTCGGGCGTATCAGCGGTGACCAGTTCATCCTCCTGCTGCCCGATGACGACCTCTCCCCACCCCGCCAACGCCTCGATGAACTGGTTCAGATCGTGCATCAACCCGTATGCATCCTGGAACTGGTCATCGAGGTCGCGGCCCGCGGTGGCTATACCCTGCTGGGCGAGGAGGCGCGCAGTGCCGAAGCCCTGCTCCACGAGGTGGAGATCGCCCTGCATGAGACCCGCCTGCGGGACAACAGCCCGTTCTATTGCTATGACCGGGAGATGGATCGGCGCGCCCAGCAGCGCATCGAGCTGACCCGAGACCTCCGCCGGGCCCTGAACAATGACGAGTTCGAGCTGCACTATCAGCCCAAGGTGGACCTGGCGACCGGCACGGTGATCGGCTGCGAGGCACTGATTCGCTGGATGCATCCGCAGCACGGCATGCAGATGCCCGGCCAGTTCATCCCCGTCGCCGAACAGAGCCGATTGATCGGACCGATCGGCGACTGGGTGCTCTTCCAGGCCTGTCGTCACCTGCGTGAGTGGCAAGAGGCTGGCCTCGACTTGGTCCGGGTCTCGGTGAACGTCTCGGTGGACCAGTTCCACTCGGGCAACTTCGCCCGTACCGTGCAAGAGGCCCTCGAGACCTATGCCATCGATCCCGCATCGCTGACACTGGAGATCACCGAAAGCGTGTTCAGCGAGGAGTCCGCGACGCTGCGCCAACAGATCGATGATTTGCATGCGCTGGGGGTACGGCTCTCCCTCGACGACTTCGGCACCGGCTATTCGTCGCTGCTCTACCTCCAGCAGTACACCTTCGACGAGATCAAGATCGACATGGGCTTCGTTCGGCAAATCCTTGACGACCCCTTCAACCGCAACATCGTGTCCATGATCCTGGGCATCAGCCAGGTGCTGGGCGCCGACACCGTGGCGGAAGGCGTCGAGACTACCGCCGTGCGCGACGCCCTGCTCGAGCTGGGGTGCCGGATCGGCCAAGGCTACTATTACAGCATGCCGCTGGAAGTGGAGGACTTCCGCTGGTTGCTGGAGAAACGCTCGCGTCTGCCCCTGGCGCTGCCCACTGACACTCCCCCCACCCCGGGGATGTCATGACGCGACCCGGATGACGAAGGCACCTTGCTTCCAGGAGAGACGATGAACGACACGGAGACGACAGCGGATCACGGACTCGTCAAGCGCCCCACCGGTATTCGCAACCTGGATACGGCGACCCACGGTGGGCTGCCGGCCGGCGGCGCGACCCTGGTGGTCGGCGAGCCGGGCTGCGGCAAGACCATCATCGGCCTGCAGATACTGGCCAGCGCCCTGAAACGGGGGGAAGGCGGTATCTTCATGAGCTTCGAGGAGTCCCGCGACCAGATCCTGCGCCATGCCGAGGCCTTCTGTTGGGGGCCGCCACTGCGCGAGTCATCGCGCTGCGAGATCCTCGACGGCCAGTCGATGCGGCATGGCGAATTCGCCGGCGCCTTCGACATCGAGGGACTGCTTGCCGTGCTGGACCTCTGTGTCCAGCGCGTGGCGGGCAGCTGGATCGTCCTCGACGGCATCGACCAGCTGCTGCGTCGCCAGCCGGACAGCCAGATGGCCATCGACCAGATCGCCCAGCTCAACGACTGGTGCATCGCGCGTGGCTATTCTCTGCTGCTGACCGGCAAGCACACCGGTAACGACCGCCCCCAGCCGGATCACCTCAGCGGTATCGAATTCATGCTGTCCACTATCCTGGTGCTGTCCAGCATTCTGGTGGACAAGCGCCTCAATCGGCGCTTTCGCATCGCCAAGTACCGCGGCACCCGCCACAACCCCGATGAGCTGGCGATGCTCATCGACGACGCCGGCATCCACCTTCCCTATGCCGAGCCCTTCGACGCCGAAGCGGTGCCGGCCGCCGGCGAACGCCTCGGCACCGGCATCGAGCGCCTCGACAGTATCCTCGATGGCGGCGTCTATCGCGGCTCGATCACGCTGGTTTCCGGCCAGCCGGGCACCTCCAAGACCACCCTGGGCACGGCCTTCGCCGCAGCCGCCGCCAGGCGGGGCGAGCGGGCGCTACTGATCAGCTTCGATGAATTTGCCCGCCAGATCGTGCGCAATGTCGCGACCCTGGGCATCGACCTGCAGACGCCTATCGACAGCGGCCACCTGAAGGTCGTTGCCCGCGCGAGCTGGGACAGCCTCGTGGAAGAGCACTATATGGCCCTGCTGGCGCTGCTCGATGATTTTCAGCCGGACTGCCTGGTCATCGACCCGGCCTCGGCCCTGCTCAAGTCGTCGGGCGCCGAGAGCGCCTTCCTCGCCCTGGAACGTCTGCTCGCCATGACGCGCACCCGGGGCATCACCACCCTGCTCACCTCGCTGTCCGAGGCCGATGACCCCTTCAGCGAATCCAGCCTGAGCCATGCCTCGACCCTGGCGGATACCTGGATCGTGCTGCGCTACCAGATCAACGCCGGGGAGCGCAATCGCTCGCTGTCGATCGTCAAGTCGCGGGGCACGGGGCACTCCAATCAGGTCCGGGAGATGCTCCTGACCGACCAAGGCGTCGAGCTTGCCGACACCTACCCCTTCGGCAGCGAGGTGCTGATGGGCACGGCGCGCTTGCAGAAGGAAAGCGAGGAAGAGGCGGCACGACAGCACGAGGCCCGGGAGCGACGTCGCCGGCAACAACGACTGGAACGGGAGATCAACAAGACCCGCACGCTCATCCAGCAGGGCCAGGAGGAACTCGAACGCCTGCAGGAGGAAATGATGGCCGAGCATCACGAGCATACGGCGAGCGATCACGAAGCAGACCGTCACGAACGCAGCGTCCTGCGCCACCGGGCACCCGATCAGGGAGGGCTCGACCAGTGAACCGCCCACTCGCCGACGATTCCTGCCCGCAAAACACGCCTCTCATCCTTCTCGTGACCGGCGATGCCCCCCGCTCTCGCCGCGCCCATCGCAACCTGATGGCCGCCCTCGACGCCAGCGGCCTGGATGACACCTCGGTCCACGAGATCGACCTGCTGCAAGAGCCGCAACAGGCCATCCGCTACGGCATCTTCGCCACCCCCGCCCTGATGCACATCGACGCCTCGGGGAACCGCCAAGTGCTCTATGGGGACCTCTCCGATGAACTCAGGCTGAAGGACTTCCTATCCGCGCTCTGATACGGACACGCCTGCGCAACCGAATCTGACGCCATCACCCTGGCCGGACATTCACGACCAGGCCAGGGCAAGGCTCAGGACTTGCCGGCAGTGAAGCCACCGTCGACCATCAGGGTGGTGCCGGTAACGAAGCTGGCCTCGTCGCTAGCCAGGAACAGGAAAGCGTTGGCCACCTCCTCGGCGCGCCCCAGCCGGCCCATCGGATGCAGGCTGATCAGCCCCTCGATCATGTCGTCATCCAGGGCCTCGAGCAGCGGGGTGTCGATATAACCGGGCCCGATGGCGTTGACCCGCACGCCCTTCGTCGCCGCTTCGATGCCCAGGGTGCGGGTCATGTTGACCACCCCGCCCTTGGCGGCGGTATAGGCGGCAGTCTGGGACTGGCCGAAGACCCCGAGGATGGAGGCGCAGTTGACGATGCTGCCGCCGCCCTGGCGATACATCACCTTGAGCGCCGCGCGGGCCACCCGGAAGACCCCGTTGAGGTTGATGTCGATGATACGCAGGAAGTCCTCATCGGTGACTTCGTCGGAGGGAGTGATGCCGCCGATACCGGCATTGTTGAACACCGCCTCCACACTGCCCAGCTCGGCAACGGTCTCCTCGAACAGACGATCCACCTGGGCGGTATCGGTGACGTCGCATGCCTTGAACAGGCAGCGTCCGTCGTAGCGGTCATCGAGTTCGGCGGCCCTTGCCTGCCCGTCGCTGCCCTCCAGGTCGGCGATGACCACGCTGGCACCCTCCTGCAGGCAGCGCTCCACGCTGGCCAGGCCGATACCGCTGGCACCGCCGGTGACGATGACGTTCTTGCCCTTCATGCGCATGGGTCTTCTCCCTGTCGATGACCTTCCGGCACGACGAACGGCCGCGCCGGTGCGCCTCCAGTGTAGTCAATTGAACCACCGCGGAAACCCTGCATTGCCACGGCTTCGGGCACTTTTTCAGCGTGTCTTGACCCGCATCAACTCGTCCCAGCGCGTGGTATAGCGCGAGGTACGCCGTTCGCAGCGCAGCGCCCAGGCGGTGCCCTGGCGAGGCAGGCCGAAGCGCACGGTATCGCGGCCCATCTCGCGGTTGAGCCGGTCCACCGTCGCCATCAGCCGCTGGCTGCGCCCGCGTGCCACCTCGCTGCGTGGTGCCAGCAGCGAGAGCTGGTGGCGGTCGGCCTCCACCAGGTCAAGCAGCATCACGCCGCACTTCTGGTAACGCACCCCGTCAAGGAAGACCGCCGCGAGCCCATGGGCGGCAGCTTCGAGCAGCTCGCGGCTGTCGTCGCTGGGGGCCGGCAACGGCACCACCACGCTGTTGCGGTACTGGCGCTCGCCGGCCAGGTGCGGGTTGGTGCGCACAAAGACCATCAGCGCCCGGGCCTGGCTGCCCTGGCCGCGCAGCTTCTCGGCCCCGCGGGCGGCGTGCTGGCGCACGGCCTCCTGCAGATCGGGGAAGGCACCGGTCAACCGCCCGAAGGAGCGCGAGACCATGATGCGCTGGCGCGGCGCATTGATGTCGTCGAGCAGGATGGCCGGGCGACCGCGCAGTTCCCAGACGATGCGCTCCAGCACCACCGAGAAATGGCGCCGGACCTGCTTGGGATCCGCCTGACGCAGCTGCCAGGCGGTGTGGATCTCCATCAGCGCCAACCGTTCGGCGGTGCGTCGTGCCACGCCCCACAGCTCGGTCACCGGCAGCCCCTCGAGCAGCGCCCGAGTGGCGGGCCCGTCGGCCTCGAGCAGGCAGACGCCCTCATAGGCAGGAAGCTTCTTGGCTGCCCGGTTGGCCACCTTGGCCAGCACCCGGGTGGGTGCCAGCCCCACGCAGACCGGGATGCCGGTATCGCGGCGTACGGTCTCACGCAGCCGCTGGCCATGGGCCTCCAGGCCGGCCGGGGCGAAGCCGGAAAAGCCCACGAAGCTCTCGTCGATGGAGTAGACCTCCACGTCCGGCGAGAATTCGGCCAGGATCAGGTTGACCCGCCGGCTCATGTCGCCGTAGAGCGCATAGTTGCTGGAGAGCAGGACCGCCTGGCGGCGGATGGCCGGCGGCAGCAGATGCATCGGCGCCCCCATCGCCACGCCCAGTGCCTTGAGTTCGTTGGAGCGCGCCACCACACAGCCGTCGTTGTTGGAGAGCACGCCGACCGGCCGCCCCTCCAGGCGCGGGGCGAAGACCCGCTCGCAGCTGACGTAGAAGTTGTTGCAGTCGACCAGGGCGATCACGGCTCGCCTCCCGGCAAGGCATGGAGCACATGGGTGACCACGCCCCACACCTCGCATTCGCGGCCCGCCAACGGAATCGGCGCGAAGCGCGGATTGCTGGCCATCAGGAAGGTCTGCTCGCCGCGGCGTTCCAGGCGCTTCACGGTGGGCTCGCCATCCACGGCGATCACCACCACCCGCCCGGGCAGCGGCTCCAGGCTGCGGTCCACCACCAGCAGATCGCCGTCGTGGATGCCGTCACCGACCATGGAGTCGCCCTCGGCCCGCACGAAGTAAGTGGCGGCAGGACGCTTCACCACATGGGCGTGCAGGTCGATCTCCACGTCCAGGTGGTCGTCGGCGGGGCTGGGGAAGCCCGCCCGAACCCGGCAGCCCATCAGCGGCTGAGCGTTGTCGCCGGGAAGCAGCACGGCGCGGCCGATCACCCGGGCGGTGGTGGACAGCGACAACATCATGGGCTTCTCCCTCGAATACTATATATATAGACAGTATTCGACACTTCTCCCCCGCCTGGCAAGCCCTGCCGGCACGCCATGGCGCGTGCTACCGTGAAGGAACCATCACAAAGCACCCCCACCAGGACGCCCGCCATGCCCCATCCGCTGCTCTCTCGCCAGCCCTTCAACGAGAAAGGCAAGGTAGTTTCCGCCCGCGAGGCCGTGAATCTGATCCGAGACGGCGACGCCCTGGCGACCGGCGGCTTCGTCGGCATCGGCTTCGCCGAGGGGCTGGCGGTGGCCCTGGAGGCGCGTTTCCTGGAGACCGGTGAGCCCCGCGACCTGACCCTGATGTATGCCGCCGGCCAGGGCGACGGCAAGGAGCGCGGGCTCAATCACCTGGGCCACGAGGGGCTGGTGGCGAAGGTGATCGGGGGCCACTGGGGGCTGGTGCCCGCCCTGCAGAAGCTCGCCATCGAGGGGCACATCCAGGCCTGGAACCTGCCCCAGGGGGTGATCTCGCACCTCTTCCGCGACATCGCCGCCGGCAAGCCGGGCACCCTCACCCGCGTCGGCCTGGGCACCTTCGTCGACCCGCGCCTGGGCGGCGGCCGGATCAACGACGTCACCCTCGAGGAGCGCGTCTCGCTGCTGCCCATCGACGGCCAGGAGTACCTCTTCTACCGGGCCCTGCCGCTGCAGGTGGCGCTGCTGCGCGGCACCACCGCCGACACCCTGGGCAACGTCAGCATGGAGCGCGAGGCGCTGACCCTGGAGGCGCTGGCCATCGCCACGGCGGTGCGCAACTCCGGGGGCGTGGTGATCGTGCAGGTGGAACGGCTGGCCGAGCACGGCACCCTGCACCCCAAGGACGTCAAGATCCCCGGCATCCTGGTCGACTGCGTGGTGGTCTGCGAGGATCCGGCCCACCACTGGCAGACCTTCCGCACCGCCTACAACCCGGCCTTCTCCGGCGAGATCCGCGCGCCCATGGCGACGCCCGAGCCGCTGCCGCTCTCGGCGCGCAAGATCATCGCCCGGCGCGCGGCCTTCGAGCTCAGGCCCAACAGCGTGGTCAACCTGGGGATCGGCATGCCCGAGGGGGTGGGTGCGGTGGCAAGCGAGGAGCGCCTGCTCGAGCACCTGACCCTGACCGCCGAGCCCGGGGTGATCGGCGGGCTGCCGGCCGGCGGGCTCGACTTCGGCGCGGCGCTGAACACCCAGGCGATCATCGACCAGCCAGCCCAGTTCGACTTCTACGACGGCGGCGGGCTCGACATCGCCTTCCTGGGCATGGCCCAGGTGGACGGCGCGGGCCACGTCAATGTCTCGCGCTTCGGCCCCCGGCTGGCCGGCGCCGGCGGCTTCATCAACATCAGCCAGAACGCCCGCAAGGTGGTGTTCATGGGCACCTTCGTGGCCACCAAGGAGGCGCTTGCCATCGTCGACGGACGGCTCGAGGCGCCCCCCGGCGGCCAGGGCAAGTTCGTCGCCGAGGTGGAGCATCGCACCTTCAGCGGGACCCTGGCCGCCGCGGACGGCAAGCCGGTCTGCTATGTCACCGAGCGGGCGGTGTTCGAGCTCACACCGGAGGGGCTCACCCTCACCGAGATCGCCCCGGGGGTCGAGCTGGAGCGCGACATCCTGGCGCTGATGGCCTTCACGCCGCGGATGCCCGAACCGCCCCGGCTGATGGACGCGCGGATCTTCCACGAGGCGCCCATGGGGCTCGCCGAGGAACTGCTCGACCGGCCACTGGCGCAGCGCTTCAGCCTCGACGAGGAGGCCGGCATTCTCTTCATCAACTTCGAGCACCTGCGCGTCGCCTCCCGGGCGGACATCGACGCCATCGAGCAGGAGGTCGAGCGCCGCCTCGCCCCGCTGGGTCACCGGGTCCAGGCCATCGTCAACTACGACCACTGCCGTATCGACGACAGCCTACTCGCCCCCTATACCGAGATGGTCCGCGGCCTCGAGGAGCGCTTCTACACCCGGGTGACCCGCTACACCACCAGCGGCTTCATGCGCCGCAAACTCGGCCACGCCCTGGAGGCACGCGCCGTCTCGCCGCACATCTACGAAAGCGCTGAGGAGGCCCGCCAGCACCTGATGGAGTGACCTCGGAAGAGGCCGGCACTGAACAGGGCAGGGGCCGGCCGGGACCTACATTGCCACTTCAACCGGCTTCACGAGTCGATCGAACACGCCGAAGGCGAGCTGCATGACCTCATGGTGGTTGCCGGCACTGAAGCCGATGATGTCGGCTTGAGCCAGGTGCGGCGAGACGAAGACCTCCAGGTCGAAGAGATTGCCGAAGGGTGGCATGGCGCCGGGCTCGCAGTCGGGGAAACGATCGCTGAACTCGCCCTCCTCGGCCAACTCGACGGACTGGGCGCCGAGAGATTGGGCCAACCGGCGCAGGTCGACCCGGTCGGTGGCCGGCAGCACCGCCAGCGCGAGGCGGCCATCGATGTTGACCATGACGCTCTTGGCAAAATGGCGGCCGGGCACATGGGCCACTTCGGCGACCTCTTGGGCGGTATAGGCCGGGGAATGCTGCTGAATGACGTATTTCACGCCGTTTTCGTCGAGAAAGTCTGTAACGCGTTTCATGGACATGGGAATCATCCTCCCGCGAGTGATTCAAGGGCCTAAAGACCAGTCTAGTTCAGCCTCGCACCCCTTGGGGAAGCCACGCCTGAAGGCGCGCACCGTCTCGCCGCACATATACGAGAAGGTACCGCCCGAAAAGCGGTGGCCTTTCGGACGGTGCCCGTCTCCTCGCGGGGTATCTCACGCCTCGTGGTCGTGCTCCTCGCCATCCTCGTGCTCCCCGCGTCCCTCGGGCGGGCCGCCGCCTTCCTCGCCATCTTCATGGTCATGATCGTCGCCATCCTCGTGGCTATCCCCGCGGTCGGCCGGCGGGCCACCGCCACGCTCCGGGTTGTCGCGATCGAAACCCTCGTCGCGGAAGATATCGGATTCCGTCGAGTGGCCGCCGATTGCGATTGCCGAGTCGCGTTCAGTTCTATTCGGCGTCAATGGCGTCATGCGCCATAGGAGGGAGTTACCCCACGGCTTGACTTGCATCAATCCGAAAAGGGAAGCGAGGTTACCGGCTCCGGCCACCCGAACAGGTAACCCTGGAAGGCCCGACAGCCATGAGCCATCAGCCAAGCCAGCTGGGCCTCGGTCTCGACACCCTCGGCAATCACATCCAGCTGCAGGCTATGAGAAAGGGCGATGATGCTGGCAACGATGGCCGCGCTCGCCTCGTCCTGCAGCAGGTCATGCACGAAGGACTGATCGATCTTGAGCTGGTCCAGGGGCAGGCGCCTGAGGTAGGAGAGCGACGAGTAGCCGGTGCCGAAGTCATCCAGGGAAAAGGTCACGCCGTGCTCCCTGAGGAGCCGCATGGTCTCGCGAGCCTCGTCACGATCATCGACGAACAGGCTCTCGGTCACCTCGAGCTTGAGTTTCTCGGGGCGAGCGCCGGTAAGCTCCAGTGTCGCCAGCACCCGCGCAACGAAATCGGTCTCACGAAACTGCTGTGGGCTGACGTTGACCGAGACCATGAGGTCGGCCGTAGCGGGATTCTCGGCCCAGGCGGCCAGCTGCCGACAGGCGGTCTCCAGTACCCAACCGCCGATAGGCACGATCAGCCGGTTCTCCTCGGCCAGCGGAATGAACTCGCCTGGAGAGACCAGGCCCCGCTCCGGATGCTGCCAGCGCAGTAGTGCCTCGACCCCGATCATGTTTCGGTTGGCATCCACCTGGGGCTGGTAATAGAGCAGGAACTCATTGTTGGTCAGCGCCTGGCGCAGACCCGCCTCGAGCCGGACACGGGCATGAATCTGTGCCTGCATGGCCGGATCGAAGAAGCGCAGGGTATCGCGCCCGGCCTGCTTGGCCTGGAAGAGGGCCATATCGGCCTGCTGGAGGATCTCGTCGAGGGTCGTGGCGTGATCGCGGTAGAGGGTGATCCCGATGCTGCCGGTCATCGTCACCGAGCTCCCGGCCAGGCTGAAAGGCACTCTGAGCGTCCCGAGCAGCTTGTGGGCGATGCGCTCGACGAGGGTCGCCACCCGCTCTGTATTGCGGCCCAGGTCGTGGAGCAGCACGGCAAACTCGTCACCGTCCAGTCGAGCCAAGGTGTCACTCGCACGGAGCGATCCACCCAGCTGGCTAGCGATCTGCTGCAACAGCTGGTCGCCGGCATGATAACCCAGGGTGTCGTTGACCTGCTTGAAGTTATCCAGGTCGAGATAGAGCAATGCGCCAAACTGGTTGCTGCGATAGCTGTCCTTGAGCGCACCCTCCAGTCGGTCCAGCATCAGCCGGCGATTGGGCAATCCGGTCAGGGGGTCGTAGAAGGCGAGCTGGTGGATCTCCGCCTCGGCGGCCTTGTGCTGAGTGATATCGCTAAAGGTAGCCACATAGTGCGTCAGCTTGCCGGCCTCGTCATGCACCGCGCTGATGGTCAGCCACTCGGGGTACACCTCGCCGCTCCTGCGCCGGTTCCAGATCTCGCCCTGCCAGCTGCCGTTTTCGTTCACGCACTGCCATAGGTGTCGATAGAAGTCCTCGTCATGGCGGCCGGAGCTGAGCAGGCTGGGGTTGCGGCCCAACACCTCGGCTTCGGAATAGCCGGTGATATGGGTGAAGGTATCGTTGACCTTGAGGATCCTGGCCTGATCATCGGTGATGACCATGCCCATGTGCGTCTCGAAGGCAGTAGCGGCGATACGCAGTTGGGCCTCGGTAGCACGGAACTGGGTCACTTCACGCACCACCGCCAGTATCCCGCTGTAGCCGTCCCCCTCCTCGACCAGCGGACTGAGGATGGCCTGGAAGTCGCGGGGCACGCCGGCCAGGGTAACGCGATACTCGGTCTCCACCGGTTCGCCGGTGGCCTGAAGCTCGACCAGGGCCTGATCGAATCGCCGCGCCACCGCCTGGGGCAGGACCTCACTGTAGTGGCGCTGCAGCAGCGACTCGGGGGCCTCCAGCAGCTGGTCCCGGTCCACGGCATGGACATAGACAAAGTGCCCCTGGGCATCGAACACGAAGATCATGTCCTGGATCGAGCCGACCAGGGCCTGCAGCCGCGCCTCGCGATCCTGAACCGTCCGGCGTGCCTGCTCGCGCTCCACCAGGCGCTGGCGCAGCTCGCCTTCCAGCCGCAACCGGCCGAGGTAGTGGCGCAGCAGCCACCAGCCCAGCACCGCCACCACCAGGAAGATACCGCCCTGCAGCCAGAGCCGCTGCCACCAGCCAGCCAGCAGCACCTCGAGCTCTTCGCCGACCACCACCATCAAGGGCAGGTCCCCCACCCGCTGCAGGGCATAGAGACGTTCCTCGCCATCCAGCGGTGAATCCGCGCGCAGGGTGGTCGATGCCTCGCCACTGTCGAGGAAGGCCCGGGTCAGCGGCTCGCTGACCGGGGTGCCGAGTACCTCCATGGCACCCCCCTCATCGAAGGCCGGCCGGCGGGTGATCAACCGCATTTCGGTATCCAGGATGGCAATACTCTCGCCTCGGGTCATGCCCAGCCTCGCCAGCGATTCGCCGAAGATGGCGGGATTGAGCCGCACCAGGGCCAGCCCCAGGAACTTGCCGTCAGGCCCCTGCAGGCGAAGGGCATGGACGAGATGGTAGGTCTGCCTGAACGGCGACCAGTAGAGCGGCGTCACCAGGGACTCGAGGCTGGCATCTTCACGGAAGGCGAGATAGAAGGGGCGGGTGCTGACATTGAAGCCCGGCGGCCAGTAAGACGCAGATGACGCGATGACACGGCCCGCTGCATCGACCAGGCTCAGCTCATCGATGAAGGCGAGACGGTCACGCTGGCCGGCCAGCAGGGCCTCGAAATCAATCGGCGCGGGCGCAAGCGTCCTCACTCCTTGCTCCGGAGGCGCATCAAGCAACTGCGAGAGTCCTCCCAGAGCATGCTCACTCACGGCGAACGTCGTGGCCACCCATTCCGCTACAAGGTCGGCCCGAGCACTGGCATGCTCCCGGCCCACCTCGAGGTCACGCTGGTGCTGCTCCAGCAGGATACCGGCGAACAGCAACAGCAGGGCCAGCATAGCCAGCACGTAGAGGGCAATGGCGTGACGGCGTGTATCCCGATGAACGCTCTCCGACAACGCCGCGGGGGGTAACGAATCGCCACTCATGTCATGGGAAATCCTTGCGTTGAATATAGAGACAGAACGTAACCTCCTGACCCCAAGCATGCCCCCAGCCAATGACGGGACGCTTTTCTTTATTAGCCATTGAAGCAGACGTCGCCCCGGGCCACCATGAAAGAGTTCGCCGAATATAGGACGGCGCCGGGAAAGCCTGCCCATGGATGATGTCGCCAGCCAGTTCCTCACCGCCAACGAACCCTTCCTCCGCCTGGGCGTGGCGCTGCTGCTGGGTGCCCTGATCGGCATCGAGCGCGGCTGGGTGGCCCGGGAGCAGAAATCCGGCGAGCGCATCGCCGGTATCCGCACCCACGCGCTGGTCGGGCTACTCGGCGGTATCGCCGCACTGCTCTCGGAAACGGTCAGCGACTGGGCCTTCCCGCTGATCTTCGTGGCCGTAGCGGCCATCAGCCTGGTGGCCTGGTGGGCAAAGCTGGCCGAGCAGCATGACTACAGCATCACCGGCCTGGTAGGCCTGCTGCTGACCTTCTGCTTCGGCGCCGTGGCCGTGTCGATTGACCTGGCCCTGGCCGCCGCCGGCGCGGTGATCACCGCGGTGATCCTCGACAACAAGCACGAGATCCATAGCCTGCTGAACAAGCTGCAGGCTCACGAGCTGGATGCCGGCCTCAAGCTGCTGCTGATCACCGTGGTGATGCTGCCACTGCTCCCCAACCGGGGTCTGGGCCCCGGCGAAGTGCTCAACCCCTACGAGATCTGGTGGATGGTGGTGATGATCGCCACCATCTCCTTCGTCGGCTACTTCGCCGTGCGCCTGGGCGGCGCCGAGAAGGGCATCCTCTTCACCGGTCTCTTCGCCGGACTCTCCTCCTCCACGGCGCTGACCCTTCACTTTGCACGGATGTCGCGCAAGAGCCAGGATATCGAGGCGATACTGGCCGCGGGTATCCTGCTGGCCTGTGGCACCATGTTCCCGCGGATCCTGATCTATGCGGCGGTGATCAGTCCCGGGCTGTTGCCCCAACTGCTGCTCCCGGTCACGGTGATGGGGATAATGCTCTATCTGCCGGCGCTGTATCTCTGGCGTCACCACCGCCAGGCTCTCAGAGTCGATAGCTCGACCCCGATCCAGAACCCCCTGGAACTGCGCACGGCACTGCTGTTCGGCGCCCTGCTGGCAGTGATCATGCTGCTGGGCGAATGGCTGCGGGAGTGGCTGGGTACTGCCGGCATCTACCTACTCTCCGCCACCTCCGGTATCGCTGACGTCGACGCCATCACCCTGTCGCTGACCCGCATGTCCCTGGAGCGCATCGACCCCTCCACCGCCGTGCTGGCCATCATCATCGCTGCCAGCGTGAACAACCTGATGAAGGCCGGCCTGGCCGCCGGACTCGGCACCCGGCCACTCGGCCTGCAAGTGGCCATGCCGATGGTCCTCTCGATGATGGCGGGACTGGGAACCGTCCTGGCGATGTGATGCAGCGGCCCTGCTCAGGGAATCTTCGACAGCAACTCACCCAGGAAGCGCGGCCCCAGCCTGGGCTCGAGCAGTAGCATGAAGACCACCCCCCAGGCACCGCCCCAGAGATGAGCGCTGTGGTTGATGTGACTTCCCCCGCGGTGGCTGGCGTAAACTGAATAGGCCACGTAGATGACCGCAAAGACGATCGCCGGCACCGGCAGGAAGAACACGAAAAGCAGCGACCAGGGCTGCAGCAGGATATAGGCGAAGAGCATCGCCGACACTGCACCCGATGCCCCCAGGCTCCGGTATCGGCTGTCGCCACGATGGCGAAAATGGCTGGGCAGGATGGCGACGAGAATGCCCGAAAGATAGAAGAGCAGAAAGCCCAGGGCGCCGATGCGTGGCGTCAGGACCTGCTCCATGACCCGACCGAAGAAGTAGAAGGTGATCATGTTGAAGAGCAGGTGGGTGCCATCAGCATGAATAAAGCCATGGCTAAGCAGCCGCCACCACTGTCCCTTGGCCACGCCGGGCGGCCAGTAGATCAGGGAACCGAGAAGGGAAGACGACCGCCAGGCCATCAGTGACACGATGACGGTCAGGGCGATGAGGGACAGGGTGATCATGAACTCCAGGGCCACGAGGCCCTTGCAGGTGGATAGCCGATCGTTAGAGGAAATGACGGCAGGAAACCTCCAACGGACCCCGGGTCAGTTGGAGGAAGTCGGTACGGAGGGAGCTTACTGCTCCTGATAGGGCCGAGACTGAACCTCATCGGGTTCGTGGCGTTTGAGGACCTCTTCTACCTCCGGCTGCGACGTATCGGGAACGATCACCTTGACCTCGTTCGTCTCCTTGTCGAGGAACAGCTTCTCTCGAGGAAACCCCTCGGAGACCAGTTCATCAAAAGCGTTGGCGGCCTTATCGATACTGCCATAAGCAGCGGTTACGGTCTGTGTCATGACACCCTCCAAAACAGGGATATGGACTGACCGGCGCCGGAGGCACCGGGTCGAAGCGAGAGGGAAATGCTCCCCTCCCTTTACAATGTAGTTGTAGTGAATCCCACGCAACCGGCAACTGCTCCACCCACTTGTCACAGATCAAGCCGGCGCCTCCTGAAACGAAAGGCATCCTGTCAGCCATCTACCTGACATGCGCGTCAGCGCATTTCCTTCAGCTGCCAGTCGTTATCGGTGAGCGGCTGCCCCCCCTCGGGGGTGACCCGCACGGTGTCGCTGAGCCCGATGCCCCACTGCCCCGGAAGTCGCAGACAGAGCGGCAGATGGAAGACCATGTTGGCGGCGAACTCGCGATGCTGGCCGCGGGCGATGTAGCCGGTGCCCTCGACCCAGCTCGGCGGAAACTGGGCCCCCACCGCATAACCGAACACGCCCGAGAAGAACACACGCTCGGCGTGGGGGGCGAGCACCGCCTCGGCGGCCCGGGCGGCATCATCGAAGGTGCGGCCGGGACGCATTGCGGCGGTCAGCGCCTCGAACATTTCGCGACAGACATCGCGCAGCGCCTGCATCTCGGTGCTGGCCCGGCCGGCCACGGCGGTGCGCATCATCGGCGCGGTGTAGCGGTGAAAGGCAGAGCCGAACTCCAGGAACACCGGTTCATCCGCAGCGATCGCGTGGCGCTTGTGGTTGACGTGGATCACACTGATGCGCCGGCCGGTAGTGACGATGGGCTGCAGGCTCATGAACTCGCTGCCGGCCGCCAGCAGCGCCCGGCTGCCCTCCGCCGCGACGTCGTTGTCGCTGACACCAGGCGCAATGACCTCGATGGCCGCCCGCAGCCCCGCGGACGTGATCCGCGCGCTCTCGCGCAGGCAGTCGAGCTCCGCGGACGTCTTCACGAGGCGGATGCGATCAAGCAGTTCACCGCCGTCATCGCGGAAGCGTCCGCTACCTAGGCGCGCCTGCAACTCGCGGATGACCCCGTGGCGCAGGCCGGCCCCGAAAACATCCAGTCCGATCGACGGGAAGGGGGCCAGGATCTCGGCCAGCGGGGCGATCACCTCCTCGATGCCTTCCCAGCGATAGCCCAGAATCTCATCCACCGTGGCGGTTACCACGGCGGGGCCGGTCTCGATGGAGGGTACCTGCAGCACCATCCGGTCGGCCGAGACAACCAGGCAGGTGTATACCGAGACCTCGAAGGTGTGGTAGCCGGTCAGATAGAAGATGTCGGCGGGGTCGGTCAGCAGCAGCGCGTCGAGTCCGGCGGCCTGCATGGCCTGCCGCACGCGGCGCCGACGCGCCGCGAACTCCTCGAAGGCAAAGGGCAACTCGCTCTCGGCAAGGCAATCGGCCAGTGCATGGCGGTAGGCGTGATGATCCATCGAATGACGCTCCAGCGTGAATGAGACTCCCTGGCAGTGTAGCCATGACGACTGTCGGGTCCTGTACAAATGACGAGAAAATATCCCTGTTCGCCTCCGCCCCGGTTTCGTAGAATCCAGCCTCGTATTTCAACGCCACAGGACAGTGCAATGGGCAGGGCCTTCCAGAACCGCAAGGAATCCATGGCCAAGACGGCCGACGCCAAGACCAAGGTCTACAGCAAGTACGGTCGCGAGATCTATGTCTGCGCCAAGCAGGGCGGCACCGACCCTTCGGGCAATCTCTCCCTGCGCGGGCTGATCGAACGTGCCAAGAAGGACCAGGTCCCCAGCCACGTGATCGACAAGGCCCTGGACAAGGCGTCCGGCGTGGGCGGCGAGGACTTCTCGCCGGCCCGCTACGAGGGCTTCGGGCCGGGCAACTGCATGGTCATCGTCGAGTGCCTGACCGATAATCCGAACCGCACCTTCGGCGACGTGCGCGCCTGCTTCAACAAGGCCAAGAGCAAGCTCGGCACCCCGGGCAGCGTCAGCCACATGTTCGACCACTGCGCCATCCTCGCCTTCCCGGGCAATGACGAGGACGCCACCCTCGAGGCGCTGATGGAGGCCGATGTCGACGTCACCGACATCGAGAGCGAGAAGGACCAGATCACCGTCTTCGCGCCCCATACCGAGTATGCCAAGGCCAAGCAGGCGCTGCTTGATGCCTTCGGCGAGCTCGACTTCGATATCGACGAGATCCAGTTCGTGCCCCAGACCGTGACCCCGATCGAGGGCGACGACGTCGCGATGTTCGAGAAACTGCTCGATACCCTCAACGACCTGGACGACGTGCAGAACGTCTTCCACAGTGCCGAGCTGCCCGATTAGTAGCGTGTCGCTCAGCCGGCGGCCACCACCAGACGCAGCCAGAGCCACAGGGCCAAGGCCAGCGAATAGAACGCTGTCAGACCCAACAACGCATTGAGGGCCGCGCCGTCGCGGCGCCGTATCTCGCGAACTAGCCCCAGCGCCGCCAGGCCGGTGACCCCCCAGGTCACCCAGGCCCAGCCCGGGAGCGATGCCGGCGTCGTGACCGCCAGCGGCCCCAGCGTCAGAAGTGCGAAAAGCCGGCGGGTCGACACCTTCCCCCAGCGTACCGCCAGGGTCAACTTGCCGGCCCGGGCGTCGGTATGACGGTCGCGCAGGTTATTGACCACCAGGATGGCGGCCACCGGCATGCCCACCAGGATACCGGCCGCCACCGCCTCGAGGGTGATCGGGCTGTGCTGGGCGAGCAGACTGCCGAGCACCGCCACCGGGCCGAAGAAGAACCACACCGCCGCCTCGCCCAGCCCCCGGTTGGCGTAGGGGCGCCGCCCGCCGCTGTAGCCAAGCACACCAAGCACTGCCAGGCCGCCCAGCAACCACAACAGCCAGTGGCCGAACAGCACCAGCCAGAGTCCCGTTACCACAGCAACGCCCAGGGTCACGGCGAGGCCCGCGCGAAGCTCGGCGGCGCTGAGCCAGCCCGCCTGCAAGGCACGGGTAGGGCCCAGGCGGTCTGGCTGGTCAACGCCGGAGAGGCCGTCGAAGAGGTCATTCGCCAGGTTTACCGCCAGTTGCAGCGCGTTCGCACAGAGCAGGCAGAGAACAGCCGTCAGCCAGCTGAAGTGGCCGGGCACGACCAGCGCCTGACCCAGCAGCACCGGCCCGACCGCTGCCGGCAGCGTACGCGGGCGCAGCGTCTGAACCCAGAGGGTCACCTTGTGGCTCACCGCCGCGGACATTGTCTTCCTCCCTGAAGGCGCTATCTGTCTTCGCTGCAGTGCATGACATGGGGCATACTCTGTGGCGTATCCCATGCCCCTGCAAGGAGAAAGGATGTCCACAGCCTGGTTGTCCCAGGTGGCCCTGCCTTGGGTGCTGGCCAGCGTGATGATGGCCATGGGCCTCAGCCTGATCGGGGCCGACTTCGCTCGTACCTGGCATCACCCGCGTCGGGTGATGCTCGGTATCGCCCTGCAGATGCTGGCACTGCCGCTGCTCGCCTGGGGGCTGGTGCTGGTACTTCCCCTGCCGCCGCTGGCAGCGGCCGGCCTGCTGCTGGTGTCGCTGGTGCCGGGCGGGGCCACCTCCAACATGTTCAGCTACCTGGTTCAGGGCGACCTGGCCCTGTCGGTCACCCTGACCGCCATCGCCGCCGTGCTGGCTCCCTTCACCCTGCCGCTGGTCATGGGCTGGAACCTAGAGCTGCTGGGTCTCACTACCGGCGGCCTCGCGCTGCCCTACTGGCACACCGTCGGCCAGCTGCTGCTGGTCACCCTGCTGCCGGTGCTGGCCGGCATGCTGTTGCGTCGGGCCCTGCCGTCTACCTGGCACGAACGTATACTGCCCGGCGTAAAGGGATTCACGGGAGTGGCGATGGTCTCGGTAGTGGTGGCGCTCTTCGTCAGCCACGCAGAACGGCTGCCGGCCCTGATAAGCATCGAGACGCTCGCCGTGCTGCTCCTCTGCCTGCTGAGCATGCTGCTGGGACACCGTGTCGCCCGGCGGCTGCGCCTGCCTCACGCCAGCGTGCGCGCCATCACCGTGGAGGTAGGCGTGCAGAACGCCGGTGTGGCGATGATGGTGGCCTTCGTGTTATTGCAGCAGCCGGCCATCGGCCTGGTGCCGCTGCTCTACGGCCTGCTGATGAACGTGCCGGTATTCGTGTGGATGTTCGCCTGCCTGTGGCGCGACCGCCACCCGGCATCCGCAGTCACCCAGAGGCGATGACTGCGGTAACTGACGGCCGGCAATCCTACTCCACCGTGATGGTAATGGCATCGGACGTTACCGGCGGGTCGAAGCTGACATGGCTGGCATCCATGAACAGCAGCTGCAGCGTATGCTCACCGGGCTCGAGCTCCAGCGTGGTCTCGGTCTGGCCGCCGCCGAAGTGACGCATCGCGTCGTTGGCCGGCAGGGGCTGGTCGAGGTCGACCTCGTTCAGCGGCGTGTCCACCAGCAGGTGGTGGTGGCCGGTCGCCCCCGCCTGGATGCCGGCGGGCGCCACGCCCATGCCCTTGAGCCCCATGCGCACGGTCAGCGGGCTCTCGACGGTAGCGCCGTCCTCGGGCGAGATGAAGTAGACCTCGGCACCCTCCGGGGCCGAGGCGCGTTGCATCTGGGCCAGGGCCGAACCGGCCAGCAGCACGCCACCCGCCAGGGCCAGGCCCATCATCCACTTGTTCATTGCCGTCTCCTCATCGTTGACCAGGGGTACCCGCGTCGGGCGCCGCTCGCCTTCAGCGTAGACGAGCCGGACGTCAGGCGTCACGACTGAGCGGGCGCCTTATCGAGAAGGTCGCGGATTGCGTCGGCCTCCAGGGTTTCCTGCTCCTCCAGGGCCGAGGCCAGGGTGTCCAGATCCTTCCGGTGGGTTTCCAGGAGTTCACGGCCGTGCGCTTCGAGCTCGGTCAGCAGCCGATGTATCTCCTCATCGACTAGCCCCGCCATGGCTTCGCTGTGCTCGCGAGACTGGGCCATCTCCTTGCCAAGAAAGACATGCTCCTGGCTCTGGGCGAACATGACCGGTCCGATACGTTCGCTCATCCCCCAGCGAGCCACCATGCGACGTGCCAGCTTGGTGGCCTGCTCCAGGTCATTCTCGGCGCCGCTGGACACTTCTCCGAAGACAATGGATTCCGCCAGGCGTCCGCCGAACATCACGGTGATGCGATCACGCAGATAGGCTTCGCCATGGTTGTAGCGCTCCTCGTCGGGCACCTGGGCCGTCACGCCCAGAGCCCGGCCGCGAGGCAGCACGGTGACCTTTTCGAGGGGATCGGCCTTGGGCAGCAGGTAGGCGAGCAACGCATGGCCGGATTCATGATACGCCACGATGTGGCGCTCGCTGTCGGAGAGACCGACATCCTTGGCCTCACCCAGCAGCAGGCGATCACGAGCCGCCGAGAAACAGGCCCAGTCCACCTCCTGCTGCTCATTGCGACCCGCCTGAAGGGCAGCTTCGTTGGCCAGGTTGGCCAGATCCGCCCCCGAAAAACCGATGGTGATCTCGGCCAGCCGCTCGAGATCGACGTCATCGGCCAACGGCACGTCGCGCGTATGGACGCGCAGGATATCGCGGCGCGCCTCGCGATGCGGATTCTCCAGGGTGACCTTGCGATCGAAGCGCCCCGGCCGCAGCAGGGCTGAATCGAGCACGTCCGGACGGTTGGTGGCGGCCAGGACAACGACAGACTCATCGGCCTGGAAACCGTCCATCTCGGAGAGAATCTGGTTGAGGGTCTGCTCTCGCTCATCGTGACCGCCCCCCATGCCGGCGCCTCGGGAGCGGCCGATGGAATCCAGCTCGTCGACGAAGATCACCGACGGCGCCTGCTCCTTGGCCTGCTTGAAGAGATCACGGACCCGCGATGCCCCCACACCCACGAACATCTCGATGAACTCCGAGCCACTGATGCTGAAGAACGGCACGTCGGCCTCCCCGGCGACCGCCTTGGCCATCAGCGTCTTGCCCGTACCCGGGGGGCCCATCATCAGGATGCCACGCGGAATCTTGGCCCCCAGCGCCTGAAAGCGCGCCGGCTCCTTGAGAAACTCGACCACCTCGAGGACTTCACGTTTGGCGTTCTCCGAGCCAGCCACATCGTCCAGGCGGACATGGCTCTCTTCACTGCTCACCTGGCGCGCCTTGGACTTGCCCATGTTGAAGAGCCCACCGCCCGACATGGCCCGCTGCTGCATGCGATTCCAGAACCAGAACAGCAGACCCAGCATGAGAATCCATGGCAGAGCGCCGACGAGTACGCGCTGCCACCAGGGCGGATCAATGGGCTCGGCGTCGATTCGCACGCCGTTCGCCTCGAGGCGCTCGAGCAAACGCTCGCCCTCGACGTCCGGCCGTGTGGCCTCGAAACCCTCCTCGGTTTCTCCGAGCTCTCGTGCCTCACGTCCTGTTTCGCTGAAGGCCCCTTCCACCGATTGACCGCGCAGGGTGACCGCATCAACGTGCCCCTGGTCGACGGCCGTGAGGAATTCGGAATAGGTCAACTCGACCTGCTGGTGGCGCTGGGCCGAATCGAGATAGTGGAACAGTAGCAGGATGGCCAGGGCGATCCAGATAAAGGACAACCACTGCCGGCGGGAGGGCTGAGCTTCTTCGGGGTACCAGAGCGGCGAACGCTTGGGCTTATCGCGCTGCTGGTCGGATGAGGGATCGTTATCGTGTCGGGACATCTTGGTCTCGGCGATGATGGCAAATCACTTAAAGTGCCGATCCCTATCGGGGATTACAAGGCCAGCGATCATCGCTGCCTCGAGTTCGGGGATGAAAGACGATGATGGCGCGGGCCTCAGCGCTCGCCATGGGACTCCCGCCAGGCCTCCGCGGCGTCCTCGACGCCCGGCTCATCGTCCCGAGACAGAGCGGCACGCCGCTCGGCTTCCTCCTCGCGCACGTCGTCGATCACCGTCATCAGTTCGTCCACATCCACGGTACTCAGATCGTGCTCGAAGCAGCCGGTCAGCTGGCTGTCCGGGTGCAGATCGCCGGCTTCAAAGAGCGCCCAGATCTCCTTGCCATAATCGGTGGCCAGCAGTTCCGGAGCGAAACGGCCGAAGTAGCGACGCATGTTGTCGACGTCACGCTCGAACATCATCTCGGCGCTGTTATTACCGGCGGCATCCACCGCCTGGGGAAGATCGATGATGACCGGGCCATCGGCGGCGAGCAGCACGTTGAACTCGGACAAGTCGCCATGGATCAAGCCGACACACAGCATGCGCACCACGTCACCGATCACCTTGGCGTAATGGGACCGAGCCTCGTCGGCCGTCAGTGTCACGTCGTCCAGACGCGGGGCGGTCAGGCCCTCGGCATCAATGATCATCTCCATCAGCAGCACACCATCAACGAAGCTATGCGGTTGGGGTACCCGCACATCCGCTGCCGCCAATCGATAGAGGGCATCGACTTCGGCATTGAGCCAGGCCTGCTCCTGCTCCTTCTGGCCGTAGCGCGTCTTCTTGGCCATCGCCCGCGAGCGGCGACTGTTGCGCTCCTTGCGTCCCTCCTGATACTGCACGGCCTGCTTGAAGCTGCGCTGCTTGGCCTCCTTGAAGACCTTGGCACAGCATCGTTCGCCGTGGGAACGCACCACGTAAACCTGGGCTTCCTTGCCGCTCATCAGCTGGCTCTCGACCGCCTCGATCAGACCGTCGTCGACCAGCGGTTGCAATCTCTTGGGTATCTTCATGTCACCACGTTGGCATAGAACCCGTCGGCTGGGTATACCGCGGGCGTATCACATTTTCCTTCCGGTCAGCGGCTGATGCGGCGGGCACGAAACGTGCGCCCCTTGAGCTTGCCGTTGCCCAGCTGGTCGAGGGCCGCGTCGGCGACGTCGCGCCGCACGGCCACATAGGCACTGTTAGCTAGCACCTTGATCTTGCCTACCTGCTCCCCGGCAATCCCGCCTTCACCCGTCAGGGCACCGAGGATGTCGCCGGGACGCAGCTTCTGCTTCTTGCCGCCGCCGAGCTGCAGCGTCGCCATGGCCGGGCGAAGAGGCTGGCGCTCCAGCACCGCGCGGGGAGGCAGCGGCTCGGTCTCCAGCGCTTCGCCCAGCAGATCGGCGAGCTTCGCCAGCCGATAGTCCTCCTGCTCGCTAAGCAGGGTACAGGCGATGCCGGAACCGCCCGCCCGACCGGTACGCCCGACACGGTGGACATGCACCTCGAGGTCCCGGGCGATGCGGTAGTTGAACACCGCGTCCAGAGCATCGATGTCCAGCCCGCGCGCGGCCACGTCGGTGGCCACCAGGATCGAGGCACTGCCGTTGGCGAACAGCACCAGCAGGCGATCGCGGTCGCGCTGCTCGAGATCACCATGCAGCGCCAGGGCGCTGAAGCCCGCGTCGTTCAGGGCCTCGGCGACCTCGTCGGTCTCGCGCTTGGTGTTGCAGAACACCACGCTGGACGCGGGCCGCAAGTGCAGCAGCAGGCGGCGCAGCGCCTCGAAGCGGGCCGACTCGTCCGCCACCCGGTAGAAGTGCTGGCGGATCGTGGTCGCATCATGGGACTCGGCCACCTCCACGCTGACCGGCTCGCGCATCAGCCGTTCGGCGATGGGCCGGATGCCCTCGGCATAGGTGGCACTGAACAGCAGCATCTGGCGACTCGCCGGGGTCTCGGCGATGATCGCCTCCAGGGCCGCCTGGAATCCCATGTCGAGCATGCGATCGGCCTCGTCCAGCACCAGGGTCTCAAGCGCGTTCAGGACCAGCGAGCCCTTGCGCAGGTGCTCCTCTACCCGCCCCGGCGTGCCGACGACGATATGTGCGCCATGCTCCAGCGAGGACAGTTGCGGCCCCAGTGGTGCCCCGCCGCACAGCGTCAGCACCTTGATGTTGGACAGGCTGCGCGCCAGGCGGCGAATCTCGCCGGCCACCTGGTCCGCCAGCTCGCGGGTCGGACAGAGTACCAGCCCCTGCACCCGGAAGTCCGCCACCGACAGCCGCGACAGCAGCGCCAGGCCGAAGGCCGCGGTCTTGCCCGAGCCGGTCTTCGCCCGGGCAATCACGTCACGGCCCGCCAGCATGGGCGGCAGGCTCTCGGCCTGAATCGGCGTCATGGCGTGATAACCCAGCGAGTCGAGGTTATCGAGCAGTTCCGGCGCCAGCGGCAGCGAGGCGAAATCGGGAGAGGAATCAGACACGTGGATAGACCTGCAAGGGAAAGCGAGCACCGGGACAGGGTGCGAGGAAGGCGGGCGCCGTCGGACCGGAGCCGTGGGATAGATAGTGGGGGCGCATATCATAGCAGATAGCCGACGGAAACGCTGCAGGTAACGAGCACTCGGCCTGGTGACGCCGCCATGACATTCGCTGCCCGCCTCGCCACGGACGGCGGCCCCGTTGGCTGGCGGGGCATGTCCGAAAGGCCCCCATCGCCTATAGTCAGTGTCAGGGGGGGGCGTTCCATGCTACCCCACGACCATCCTGCCACCTGCCGAGGAGGCCCGACGCGCATCATGTGCCTGGCGATTCCCATGCAGATC
Source organism: Halomonas lysinitropha (assembly GCF_902500215.1). GTDB lineage: Bacteria > Pseudomonadota > Gammaproteobacteria > Pseudomonadales > Halomonadaceae > Halomonas > Halomonas lysinitropha. Next base: position 285,419 of record NZ_CABVOU010000033.1, on the reverse strand, counting down.
ACCCGCATTGACGGCGACACGGCGCGCGCGGCCTCCCGTGGCATCGAGCGCGACATCGACCTCATGCTGGTCCAGGACCAAGACATCGCCTTGGGCGACTTCGTCATCGTGCATGTCGGCTATGCCCTCCAGCGACTGGATCCCGAGGAGGCCCTCGCAACCTGGCAACTGCTCGACGAGATGGACGAGGGAGCCCTCGGCCATGCATGAGTTGAGCCTGTGCCGCTCGCTGGTCCGCCAGGCCGGTCGGGTCGCCGCCGAGCACGGTGCGCTGCGCATCCGCCGCGTCTGCCTGCGCATCGGGCCGCTCTCCGGGGTCGAGGCCACACTGATGCGCGAGGCCTTTCCGCTGGCCAGCCGCCATACCGTCGCCGAGGGGGCACAACTGGAGATGGCCAGCTCTCCGGTCCGGGTGCACTGCCCCCGCTGCCGGCAAGAGGCCGAGGCCAGCGTCAACGATCTGAGCTGCCCGCGCTGCGGGCACTGGCAGACCCGGCTGACCGGCGGCGACGAGCTCCTGCTGGTCAGCGTCGACCTCGCCGACACCCCTCTTCCCCCGACCGGATAACAGGAGCCTCATCGTGTGCCAGACCTGTGGCTGCGCCCTTCCCGATCACCTGCAGCACGCCTCGAACGAGCACGACGTCCATACCGTGGAGGTCCTCGAGGGCCTGAAGGCCCACAATGACGAGGTCGCGCGTCATAATCGCGAGCACTTCGACCGCGCCGGGGTGCTGGTCGTCAACCTGATGTCCTCGCCCGGCGCCGGCAAGACCCGTCTGCTGGAGGCCACCATCGAGGCGCTGGGCGACGGCTACCGCCTGGCGGTGATCGAGGGCGATCTGGAAACCGAGAACGACGCCCGGCGCATCCGGGCCAGGGGTGTGCCCGCGGTCCAGATCACCACCGGCAGCGCCTGCCACCTGGATGCCGCCATGGTGCACCGCGCGGCCCGCGCGCTGCCGCTGGACGCCCTGGACCTCCTGTTCATCGAGAACGTCGGCAACCTGGTCTGCCCCGCGAGCTTCGACCTCGGCCAGCATGCCAACGTCACCCTGCTCTCGACTCCGGAGGGCGACGACAAGCCGCTCAAGTATCCGGTCATGTTCCGCGCCAGCGACCTGGTGCTGATCACCAAGACCGACCTGCTGCCGGTCCTCGACGACTTCGACGTCGACGCCGTGGCGGCGCACATGCACCGGCTCGCCTCTGCCGCCCCGGTGATGGCGCTGAGCAGCCGCTCGGGACCGCTCGACGCCTGGCTCGAATGGCTCGAGACGGGGCTGGCCGAGCGGCGCCGCCCGGCCTTCCACCCGGCGCCTCCCGCCGAGGGGGCGTGCCTGCTGTCGCGCCCCCGAGGCCTCGCCTGAGCCATGGCGCTCCCCACCCCCGGCGAGTGGCTGGAGCGGATACGCGCCCTGCCCCGACCGGCATCGGGTCGCTTGCGGATCCTGAACGTCTGCGGCGGCCACGAGCGCACCATCACCCATGCCGGCCTGCGCAAGGTGCTGCCCGACTACCTGGAGCTGATTCCCGGGCCGGGCTGCCCCGTCTGCGTCTGCCCCGAGGAGGACATCCATGCCGCGGTGGCCCTGAGCCTCGCGGACGACGTCATCGTCGCCACCTTCGGCGACATGGTGCGCGTGCCCTGCAATGCCCCCCGGCGGGAGCCGCGCTCCCTGCAGGCCGCCCGCGCCCTCGGCGGCCGGGTGGTCCCGGTCGCCTCACCCGGCGAGGTGCTGACGCTGGCCCGCCAGCATCCCGGAAAACGAGTGGTCTTCTTCGCCGCCGGCTTCGAGACGACCACGGCGCCGATCGCCGCCCTCTTCTCCCGCACGGACCTGCCGGACAACCTGCTGCTACTGCTCAGCGCCCGCCAGACCTGGCCGGCCATCGCCCACCTGCTCGCGGACGGCGCGCCGGGCTTCGATGCGCTGATCGCCCCGGGGCATGTAGCGACCATCATGGGCGCCGAGCAGTGGCGTTTCGTGGCCGAGGCGCATGGCCTGCCCACCGCCGTGGCCGGCTTCACCCCCGGCCTGATCCTGGCGGGCCTGCATGCGGTACTCCGGCAGGCGCTCGACCGGGCCCCGCGGCTCGACAACGCCTACCCGCAGTGCGTCACCGCCGCCGGCAACCGACGGGCCCAGGCGCTGATGGGCGCGCTGTTCGAGATCACCGACGCCGAGTGGCGCGGCATCGGCCCCCTGCCCGACTCCGGCTACGGCTGCGCGGCGACCCTGACCGAGCGCGATGCCCGTCGACACTTCCCCGGGGTGTTCGAGGCCGCCTACGCGCGACGCGGCGAGATGCCGCCCGGCTGCGACTGCGCCGAGGTCGTGCTGGGGCGCATCCGCCCCCCGCAGTGCCGGCTCTACGGCAGTGCCTGCCGGCCTGAGAGCCCGGTGGGGCCCTGCATGGTCTCCGAGGAGGGCGCCTGCCGGATCTGGTGGAGCCACGGTGTCCCGCCGACCCATGAAGCGTCCAGCGGTCGGATCGCCGCCACCCCGGTCGACGCTGCCCCTGGTGAGACAGCCCCGATCGAGAGAGCCCCCGACCAGGAAGCGCAACGCTGGGTGCTGGCCGGGGTGGTCCAGGGCGTGGGCTTCCGGCCCTTCGTCCAGCGGCTGGCCAGCCGGCTGGAACTCGCGGGCCAGGTTCGCAACAGCGGCGGCAAGGTGGTGATCGAGGCCCAGGGAAGCGCCGACCGCCTGGACGCCTTCGAGCGGGCCCTGCTCGCCGAGGCGCCGCGGCTGGCACGCCCGCGCCTCGCTCGCCGCGAGACGATCCCGGCGACGCTGGGCCCGCCAGACGCGGCTCGACCGAACGCGGCCCGACCGTTCGTGATCCAGCCCAGCGACGGCGACCCGGGCGGTGCGATCCAGCTGCCACTGGACAGCCCGGTGTGCCCGGCCTGCCTGGCGGAGATACACGATCCGCAGGACCGCCACCATGGCTACCCCTTCACCCACTGCGACCAGTGCGGCCCGCGCTACAGCGTGATCGAACGGCTGCCCTACGATCGGGCGCGCACCAGCCTCAAGGCCTTTCCGCTCTGCCCCGAGTGCCGGCGGGAATACGACGACCCGCACAGCCGACGCTTCCATGCCCAGTCGATCGGCTGTCCGCAGTGCGGACCACGGCTGGAATTCGTGCAAGGCAAGAGAACGCTGTCGGACCCGCGGGAGGCCCTCGAGGCCGCCATCGCCGCACTGGCCGATGGCCGGATCGTGGCCGTGAAGGGAGTCGGTGGCTACCACCTGATGGCCGATGCCGGCAACCCGGCAGCGCTGGCGACCCTGCGCGAGCGCAAGCATCGGCCACACAAGCCCTTCGCCGTGATGGTCCCGTGGCAGGGCGAGGACGGCCTGGGGGCCGTGCGCCGGCATGCCCGGCTGGACCCGGCGGCCGCCGAGGCCCTGCTCGCCGACGAGCGGCCGGTGGTGCTGCTCCCGCTGCGCGCCAACCACGGCCTCGAGGCGGGCCTCGCCCCCGGGCTCGACGAGGTCGGCATGCTGCTGCCCTATGCGCCCCTGCACCACCTGCTGCTGGAGGCCCTGGCGCGCCCGCTGGTCGCCACCTCGGCCAACCTCGGGGGCGAGCCGATCATCGCCGACCGGGCCATGGCGGCGCAGCGCCTGGGCCGGGTAGCCGATGCCTTCCTGCACCATGACCGCCCCATCCTGCGCCCCGTGGATGACGGCATCCGCCGGCCCATCGCCGGCAGGGCCCGCCCGCTGCGACTGGGGCGGGGCGCCGCTCCCCTGGAACTCGAGTTGCCCTGGCGCCTGCCCCGGACCCTGCTCGCCGTGGGCGCCCAGCAGAAGAGCACGGTCTGCCTCGCCTGGGAGGCGCGGCTGGTGCTGTCGCCGCACATCGGCGAGCTGTCGGCATTACGCACCCAGCAGGCCTTCGCGCGGCAGATCGAGACCCTGCCCGGGCTGTATGGCGTGCGCCCCGAGCTCGTCCTGCATGATGCCCACCCCGGCTACCACAGCACTCGCTGGGCCCGCGACAGCGGCCTGGCGTGCCGGGAGGTCGCCCACCACCACGCCCATGCCGCCGCCCTATGCGGGGAGCATGGCCGCTTCCGGGAGCCGACCCTGGTGTTCACCTGGGATGGCACCGGGCTGGGCCCCGACGGCAGCCTGTGGGGCGGCGAGGCGCTGCTCGGCCGACCCGGGCGCTGGCGGCGCCATGCCTCGTTCGCGCCCTTTGCCCTGCCCGGCGGGGAGGCGGCCATCCGGGAGCCCTGGCGCCTGGCCGCCACCCAGGGCTGGCAGAGCGGCCTCGAGGGGCCGGTCGCCGAAGGCACCGACGAGGCGCTGGCCCTGCTGCGAGCGGCCTGGGAGCGACGCCTCAACGCCCCCGCCTGTTCCGCCGTGGGCCGGCTGTTCGATGCCGCCGCGGCCCTGCTGGTCCCGATGCCCCGGGTCAGCCACGAGGCCCAGGCCGCCATGCGGCTCGAGGCCCTGGCCAAGGGCGACGGCCAGGGCCTCGAGCTTCCCCACCAACGCGACCCGGACGGGGTGCTACGCTGTGACTGGCGCCCGCTGATCCGTCACCTCCATGACGCGCGTCTCGGCCCGGAACGGCGCGCCGCGGACTTCCATGCCACCCTGGTCCGGGTGCTATGCCGGCAGGCGGGGGCGGCTCGGGATGCGACTGGGGTGGAGACCCTCGGCCTGACCGGCGGCGTGTTCCAGAACCGCCGGCTGACCGAGGCGGCCGTGGCAGCCCTGGAGGAGGATGGCTTCAGGGTGCTTCTGCACGAGCGGCTGCCCTGCAACGACGCCGCCATCAGCGTCGGCCAGGTCATGGAGTGCCTGGCCCGACTGTCACGGCACGAGGAGGAGTGAGTGACCCAACCCGGTCCCGATTCGTCCACCGTCACCCTGGCCCACGGCAACGGCGGGCGCCTCATGCGCCAGCTGATCGATGCGGTGTTTGTCCGCCAGCTGGGCAACCCCTGGCTGGCACCGCTGGCCGATGCCGCCATCCTGCCCCCCTTCCCGGACGGCGACCACGAGCTGGTCTTCACCAGCGACGGGGTCACCGTGCAGCCGCTGTTCTTCGCCGGGGGCGACATCGGCAGCCTGGCGGTGCACGGCACCGTCAATGACCTCGCCGTCTGCGGCGCGACCCCGCGCTACCTGAGCCTCAACGCCTTCCTCGAGGAGGGGCTGCCGCTCGACGAGCTCGAGCGAATCGTCGTCAGCCTGGCCAAGGCCGCTCGGGCCTGCGATGTCCAGGTGGTGGCCGGCGACACCAAGGTCCTGCCGCGCGGACTGTGTGGCGGGCTCTACTTCGGCGTGTCGGGGATCGGTACGCGGCCCCTCGGGCTGGCCCTCGGCACCCGCGACATTCGTGCGGGGGATGCGGTGCTGGTCAGCGGGCCGCTGGGCGACCACGGCATTGCCGTGATGCTGGCCCGCGAGGAGTTCGGCCTGAGCGGCAGCCTGGCCTCCGACAGCGCCAGCGTGCTGCCCCTGACCCAGGCCCTGTTGACGATGCCCGGCCTGCGCTTCATGCGCGATCCGACCCGCGGCGGCCTGGCGACGGTGCTGCACGAGGTGATCCAGGCCACGGGGCTCGGCGTGACGCTCGAGGAGCCACGTCTGCCGATCCGCGGCAGCGTGCGCAGCGTCTGCGACATGCTGGGCTATGACCCCCTCTATCTCGCCTGCGAGGGGCGGGTGGTCGCCATCGTGGCCGAGGAGCAGGCCGACGAGGCCCTGCGCCGCTGGCAGGCGCTCCCGCAGGGCGGAGGGGCACAGCGGGTCGGCACGCTCGACCCGCACCACGACCGGTTGCTGCTGGTCAACGAGTGGGGCGGCGAGCGCCTCCTGCAGGAGCTCGAGGACGACCCGCTGCCGCGCATCTGCTGAGCCCCGGCGGCACCGGCCACCTGACGATCGTTCAAGGGGAACGCCACCATGAAGGTACGCCACTTTCTCGCCCGCGAGCGCCTCCAGTCACTCATCGACCGGCTGGTGGAGGCGGGCTATGAGGTCATCGGGCCCCGGGTGCGCGACCATGCCATCCTCTTCGAGCCCCTCGCGACGGTGGAGCAGCTGCCTGTCGGGATCATCGATGACCAGGCCCCCGGCCACTACCGACTCGAGCGCACCGACTCCGGCCGCGTCTTCGACTGGGCCATGGGCCCCCAGGCAATCAAGCCGCTGACCTTTGCCCCTCGCGAGACCCTGTGGCGAAGCGAGCGCCAGCCCGATGGCCGCCTGGTGTTCCGCGAGCAGCCCCCCGAGGCCCAGCCGACAGCGGTCATCGGCGTACGCGCCTGCGACCTCGCGGCGCTGGCGGTCCATGACCGCCACTTCCTGCATGACCCCCATCCGGACCCGCACTACCGCGAGCGACGCCAGAACCTCTTCCTGGTCGCCGTCAACTGCATGCGCTCTGCCGCCACCTGCTTCTGCACCGCCACCGGGGATGGTCCGCGGGCACAGCACGGCTTCGACCTGGCGCTCTCGGAACTCGACGACGGCTTCGTGGTGGAGGCTCACACCCAGGAGGGCCAGGCCATCCTCGACACCCTGGAGACGACCCTGGCCAGCCATGACCAGCTCGAGCAGGTGGAGGCCGGGGTCGAGCGTGCCACCCGCCAGCAGACGCGCGGCCTGCCCGACGCCTCGCTGCCGGAGATGCTGCAGGCGGCAGTGGCCCACCCCCACTGGCAGAGCCTCAACGACCGCTGCCTGACCTGCGGCAACTGCACCGCGGTCTGCCCCACCTGCTTCTGCCAGACCCACGTCGACGAACTCTCCCTGGACGGCCAGACGGCTAGCCACGGCCGGCAGTGGGGCAGCTGCTTCGACCCCGACCACAGCTACATCCACGGCACCGTCATCCGGGCCGAGCGGCCCCAGCGCTATCGCCAGTGGCTGACCCACAAGTTCGGCACCTGGGTGGAGCAGTACGGCCGCAGCGGCTGCGTGGGCTGCGGCCGCTGCATCGCCTGGTGCCCGGTGGGCATCGACGTGACCGAGGAGCTGGCCGCGCTTTCCATAGCGCCCGAGGACGTGGCTCCCAAGGCACCCGACGGGGAGGACCCGGCATGATGAGCCCACTGGTACCTTCCGAGGCCGAAGTGGTCGGCCGCAGGGACGAGTCCCCGGACATGTTCAGCCTGCAGCTTCGCTTCACCGACCCCGAGGTGCAGGCCGCCTACCGCTTCGCGATGGGCCAGTTCAACATGCTCTGCCTGCCGGGCATGGGCGAGGTCCCGATCTCCATCGTCTCCGACCCCGACGAGCGGGAGATGATCGACCACACCATCCGCAAGGTCGGCTCTGTCACCCGCAACCTGGGGCGGCTCGAGGTCGGCGACCGGCTCGGCCTGCGCGGCCCCTACGGTCGCGGCTGGCCCACGGAGGAGGCCGAGGGTACCGACCTGGTGATCGTCACCGGTGGCCTGGGCTGCGCCCCCTCGGTGTCGCTGATCGAGTACGTGCTGCACCGGCGTGGACGCTACGGCCGCCTGCATATCATCCAGGGAGTCAAGCACTCCAACGACCTGATCTGGCGCGATCGCTACGACGCCTGGCGCCGGCACCCGGACGTCGAGGTCTACTTGACCGCCGACACCGGCGATACCTTCTGGCCCTGGCATACCGGCCCGGTGACCCAGTTCTTCGAGCGCATCGACTTCGACCCGGCGCGCTGTTCGATCTTCATCTGCGGACCGGAGGGCATGATGCGGGCGGTGATCAGGGCGATGCGCGAGCGCGAGGTGCCAGAAGCGCGGATCTGGCTCAGCATGGAGCGCAACATGCACTGCGCCATCGGCTCCTGCGGCCGCTGCCAGCTGGGGCCCAAGTTCGTGTGCCGTGACGGCCCGGTCTTCACCTGCCGGGAGCTGGCGCCCTACCTGTCGCACAGGGGAGTCTGACCATGACCACCGCGACCCGCCGCCCACGCATCGCCGTGCACAAGTTCAGCTCCTGCGACGGCTGCCAGCTGGCCTTCCTCAACCTGGGCGAGCCCCTGCTGGCCCTGGCCGAGACCGTCGACATCCTGCACTTCGCCGAGGCCGGGCCGATCGACGAGGAAGCCGAGGTCGACATCGCCTTCGTCGAGGGCAGCGTGGCCACCTCCCAGGACGCCGCGCGCCTGCACGGCATCCGCCAGCGCAGTCGCTACCTGGTCACCATCGGCGCCTGCGCCACCGCCGGCGGCATCCAGGCGCTGCGCAACCTCCACGACGCCGACGAGTGGGTGTCCGGGGTCTATGCCCAGCCCGAGCATATCGACCTGCTCGCCGACTCGACCCCGATTGCCGAGAGCGTCAAGGTCGACCTGGAGCTCTGGGGCTGCCCGGTCAGCGGCGAACAGGTGCTCGGCGCCACCAAGTCGCTGCTGGCCGGCCACCTGCCCCGGGTCGACCACAGTGCGGTCTGCATGGAGTGCAAGCGCCAGCAGGCGGTGTGCGTGATGGTCGCCAAGGGCCAGCCCTGCATGGGGCCGGTCACCAGCACCGGCTGCGGCGCGATCTGCCCCCGCTGGCAGCGCGACTGCTACGCCTGCTACGGGCCGGCCGTGCAGGCCAACGTCTCGGCACTGGCCACCCACCTGGCCGATACCGGCATGCCGGCTGACGAGGTCGCCCGACGCCTGCTGTTCATCAATGGCCATGCCGAACCGTTCCGGCGTGAGGGCCTGGACTGGCAGGCCCGGGTCATCACGCGTCAGGGCAGCGAGGAGGAGCAGGGATGAATCACGACACGCGAACCGGCGAGATCCATGTGCCCATCCTGGCACGGGTCGAGGGCGAGGGCGCCCTGGACATCCGCATCGAGGCCGGCCGGATCGAGGCGCTGACGCTGCGCATCTTCGAGCCGCCCCGGCTGTTCGAGAAGCTGCTCGAAGGCCGCAGCAGCCAGGACGTGATCGACAGTGTGGCCCGCATCTGCGGCATCTGCCCCGTGGCCTACCAGATGAGTGCGGTGGCGGCGATCGAGTCGATCCTCGGCGTCGCGCCCAGTCCCTGGGTGGAGGCGATGCGCCGGGTGATGTACTGCGGCGAGTGGCTGCAGAGCCACAGTCTGCACATCCACTTGCTGGCCGCCCCCGACTTTCTCGGCTACGACAGCGCCCCGGCGATGGCCCGGGACTACCCGGACGAGGTTCGCCGTGGCCTGCGGCTCCAGGGGCTCGGCAACGCGATCATCCGTACCTTCGGCGGCCGTTCGGTACACCCGGTCGGCATCTGTCCGGGCGGCTTCTTCCATGCCCCCGACTCGGCGGCCATGCAGGCCCTGCGACAGCAGCTGGTGACGGGCCTCGAGGAGGCCCGCGAGCTGATCGCCTGGACGGCCGGACTCCCCATCCCCGAGGACGACCAGGACTTCGTCTCGGTGTCGCTGCGTCATCCCAGTGACTACCCCATCACCGCGGGCCGGATTGTCTCCGACCGAGGGCTCGACATCGCCCCGGCCGACTTCGAGGAGCGCTTCCGGGAGTTCCAGGTGCCCCACTCGACGGCCCTGCACGCCCAACTCGACGGCCATCCCTACCTGGTCGGGCCGCTGGCCCGGCTCAACAACAACCTCGACCGGCTGCCCGAGGCGCTGCGACAGCGGCTCGACGACCTCGGCATCCACTTCCCCAGCCGCAACATGTTCCACAGCATCGTGGCCCGGGCGGTGGAAATGCATGTGGCCCTCGCCGAGGCGCTGCGCCTCACCGAGGACTACGCCCCCGCCGGCGAGCCCCATGCCGAGACACCCGTCCGGGGCGGGGTCGGCGTCGGCTGCACCGAGGCCCCCCGAGGCATCCTCTGGCATCGCTATGCGCTTGACGGCGATGCCCGGGTCGCCGAGGCCCGGATCGTCCCCCCCACCAGCCAGAACCAGGCGCGGATGGAGGAGGACCTCGCGGCGAGCCTCACCCGCTTCGGCCTGGAGCGCGACGACGACGCCCTGCGGCTGCACGGCGAAATGGTGATCCGCAACTACGACCCCTGCATCTCCTGCGCCACCCACTTCCTGGATTTCCATGCCGTTCGGAAATAAGCCACGCGAGACCGGGCCGAGCATGGCCAGGCAGGACGGGGCCGCCGACCGGCCCGGCGGTCATGCCTATCTCTTCGGGCTCGGCTCGCCCCATGGCGGGGACCGGCTGGGCTGGCTCGCCGCCGAGTGGCTGGGTGATACGCTGTCCGGGCGCCATGACCTCACGGTCGCGCGACTCGACCAGCCCGTCGACCTCTTCCTGTACGCGGTGACGCCACGCGACCGCCTGCTGCTGATCGATGCCATGCGGGGCCAGGGGCCGCCCGGCACCCTCAAGGTCTTTGCGCCGGCGGAGCTCCCCGCGGCCATTGCGCGCCTGTCATCACACGGCCTCGACCTGGCGAGCACCCTGGCGCTGGTCGAAGCCCTGGGGCTCTTCCGCGCGGGGATCCGGATCATCGGCATCGAGATGCCGGCCGAAGCAGGCCCCGACATGCCGGGCCAAGCGATGACGGCACCAGGGCTCGACGAGGCGCAGGCCCGGCAACTGCACGCGGTGGTCCTTGGCTGGCTCGATGCCGGTTAGGGCCCCGGCCAGGGCGGGCCTCAAGGGCGTCGGCCGACGGGCCACGCTACCGGCCCTCGCTTTCGGGCCGCGTGAGCGGCAGTGGCCCGTGCTCCTTGACGGTCTGGATGGCGAAGTTGCTGCGGATGTCGCTGACGCCCGGCAGGCGCAGCAGGGTCCCGGTCAGGAAACGCTCGTAGGCCGCCAGGTCCGCCACCACCACCTGCAGCAGGAAGTCCGACTCCCCCGACACCAGGTGGGCAGAGACCACCTCGGGCAGCGCCACGACCGCCTCGCGGAAGGCGTTGGCCTCGGCCTCGTGGTGGCGCTCCACCTTGACGCCGACGAAGACGGTGAGGCCGAGACCGACGCCCCCACGGTCCAGTTCGGCATGGTAGCCGCGGATCAGCCCCGCCGCCTCCAGCTGGCGGACCCGTCGCAGGCAGGGCGAGGGCGAGAGGTTCACCTCCTCGGCCAGCTGCACGTTGCTCAGCCGGGCGTCACGCTGTAGTGCCGCCAGGATGCGACGGTCGATGGCGTCCAGCCGGCAAGTTGGCATCAAACTTTTCCTTATCACTCTTTATTGGCATCTTCTGCCAACTATAGCCGTTTTCCTGGTCGACTTCGCAAGGACCTGCCGGCACCCGCGGGGCTAGACTGGCATCGATCAATAGATAAGGTGTCACGACGAGAGGAGACCCCATGGAGCTGTGGCTGTTCATCGGCGCCCTGGCAGCGATCTACCTGCTGCCCGGCCCCGACATGATCCTGGTGCTGCACACCGGCAGCCAGCAGGGGCACGCCCCGGCGCTGGCCACCGCGGCGGGCCTTGCGGTGGCGCGCGGCCTGCACGTGGCCCTGGCGGCCCTGGGGCTGGCCACGCTCTTCGCCACCGCGCCCTGGACCTTCGATGCGGTGCGCTATGCGGGAGGCGCCTACCTGGCCTGGATCGGCCTGCAGCTGCTCCGTTCGCCCGGGGCCACGGCGGACATAGAGGCGGACCGAGTGGGCATATACGCTGCCGGTCTCCGCCGCGCCTGGCGCCGTGGCCTGCTGACCAACCTGCTCAACCCCAAGTCGCTGCTGTTCTGCTCGGTGCTGCTGCCCCAGTTCGTCTCTCCCGGGGAAGGGCCCGTGCTGCTGCAGTTCGCCCTGCTGGGCAGCCTGCTGGTGGGCATCGGCCTGCTGTTCGATGCCGGCTATGCCACCCTGGGGGCCGCGCTGCAGCGCTGGTTCGCCGACAGCCCGCTGCGGGCGCGACTGCAGCGCTGGACCTTCGGCTCGCTGATGATCGCCTTCGCCCTGCGCCTGGCCGCCTGAGGGGCCGGCGACCTTGTCCTGCGTCAAGACGCCACCGTTGCATCCCGGCGGCCCATCCCCACCCTGTGCCATAGTGGATGAACGGCCACAGACGAGAGGAGAGCCCGATGCAGGAACGTGAGGTCGATATCGCCATCATCGGCGCCGGCAGCGCCGGCCTGAGCGCCTGGCATGCCGCCCGCAAGCACAGCGACAGAGTGCTGCTGATCGAGGGCGGGGCCTATGGCACGACCTGTGCCCGGGTCGGCTGCATGCCCTCGAAGCTGCTGATCGCCGCCGCCGACTCCGCCCACCACGCCCGGGATGCCGGCGGCTTCGGCGTGCGTACCGGCCCCGTGGAGGTGGACGGGCGCGCCGTCATGGAGCGCGTCCAGCGCGAACGTGACGGCTTCGTGGGGCGCGTGATGAAGACGGTGGAGCGCCTGGGCGAGGACAACCGGCTCGAGGGCCATGCGCGCTTCGAGGACCCGCACACCCTGGTCGTCGGCGACTACACCCGCGTGACGGCGCGTACCATCGTCATCGCCACCGGCTCGCGCGGCACCTGGCCGGGCTTCTTCGAGGCGGCCGGTGACCGGCTGGTGGTCAACGACGCCGTCTTCGAGTGGGACGACCTGCCCGAGTCGGTCGCGGTGTTCGGCCCCGGCGTGATCGGCCTGGAGCTCGGCCAGGCGCTGCACCGGCTGGGCGTGCGCCTGCGGGTCTTCGGCGTGGGCGGCGCCCTGGGCCCCTTTCAGGATGAGGCCGTGCGGGACTATGCCGACCGCACCTTCAACGAGGAGTTCTACGTCGACCCCGACGCCAAGGTGGAAAGCATCGAGCGCGACGGCGACGCTGTGGTCATCACCTTCCTCGAGCGCGATACCGGCAGGCGCCTCACCGAGCGTTTCGACTACCTGCTCGCGGCCACCGGCCGGCACCCCAACGTCGACCGGCTCGACCTGGAGAGGGCCGGCCTGGCCATCGACGACAAGGGCGTGCCCCACTACAACCGCTTCACCCTGCAGTGCCGCAACGCCGACGACAGCCCCAGCCATATCTTCATCGCCGGCGATGCCAACCAGGAGCTGCCGTTGCTGCACGTGGCCAATACCGAGGGCCGGATCGCCGGCGACAACGCCGGGCGCTTTCCGGAACTGCGTGCCGGCACCCGCAACGTGCCCCTGGCGGTGGTCTTCACCGACCCGCAGATGGCCACCATCGGCGCGAGCCGTGCCGAGCTGGAAAAGCAGTACGGCGGCTGCGACTGCATCGCCACCGGCGAGGCCTCCTTCGAGGACCAGGGGCGCGCCGTGGTGATGCGCCAGAACCGTGGCCTGATGCGCCTCTACGCCGAGCACGGCTCGGGTCAGTTCCTGGGCGCCGAGCTGTTCGGCCCCCGGGTGGAGCACATGGCGCACCTGCTGGCCTGGATGCTGGAAGAGAAGCCCAGCGTGAGCCGCATCCTCGAGATGCCCTTCTACCACCCGGTGCTCGAGGAGGGGCTGCGCAGCGCCCTGCGCGACCTCAATGCCAACCTCCAGCAGGGTCCGGCCATCACCGAGCGTTGCATGGAGTGCGGACCCGGAGACTGAGCATGAGGCCAAGCCGCATCGCTGCCCTTCTCGCTTCGGCCCTGCTCATCCTTGCCCTGCTGGCGGCTCCGGTCGCGGCGGAACCCACCGACACCCCGGCGCCCCGTCCGACCATCGGCCTGGCGCTGGGCTCGGGCGGGGCCAACGGCCTGGCGCACATCGCCATCCTGCAGGTCTTCGACGACCTCGGGATCCTGCCCGACCGCATCGTCGGCACCAGCATCGGCGCGGTGATCGGCGGGCTCTATGCCGCGGGACTCCCGGCCGAGGCGATCCACGACATCTTCGACGACGTGGCCGGCTCGCCGCTGGATGCCCTCTCGGGGCTGGCCGAATCGGAGGTGGAGCTGTCGGCGCTGGTGCCGTTCGGGCGCGACGATGCCGGGCTGATCGACTCGGCCGGCTTCCTCGAATTCCTGGCCGGCCATACCGAGGTTCGCACCTTCGACGAGCTGCGCATCCCGCTCGAGGTGGTGGCCACCGACTACTGGACGGGGGAGAGCGTGACCCTCGACGAGGGCCTCCTCTTTCCGGCCATCGAGGCCAGCATGGCAGTGCCGGGGCTCTTCCTGCCCGTCCACCATGGCGAGCAGCTGCTGATCGATGGCGGCATCTCCAAGCCCCTGCCCTTCGACCTGCTCTTCGGCGAGGTCGACATGGTCATCGCGGTGGACGTCTCGGGCAGCCGCCGGCAGGAGGATGGCGAGGAGCTCGGCGTGACCGACATGCTGTTCAACAGCTTCAAGATCATGCAGCAGGCGATCATCCGACAGGCGCTGCACCACCGGCCACCCGACATCTACCTGCGTCCGGAGACCCGGGGCGTGCGCCTGCTGCACTTCAACCGCATCGACGAGATCCTGCGCCAGACCGAACCCACCGCCGAGGAGCTCCGTGACCTGCTCGAGGGCTGGCTGGCCCTGCAGGCCACGCCCTCTTCATGACGGCACCCGGCCCACCTCACCCGGCAACTACACTATGCTCAGCATGTCCAGGAGCGCATCATGCCCCCACCCCTTCATTCCCTGTCGCGCCGTCGGCTGCTGGGCGGCCTGCTCGCCGCGGCCGCCGTTTCGGCGTTGCCCTCCCGCCTTGCCTTGGCACAGACCGCCGAGCCACTGACCCGCGAGTTGCCCGGCACCGGCGTGGCACTGCCCCGGGTCGGCCTGGGCAGCTGGATCACCTTCAACGTCGGCGATGATCCGGTGCTGCTCGAGGCATGCACCGCCGTCATGGCGGCCTTCTTCGCTGAGGGCGGCCGCCTGATCGACTCCTCGCCGATGTACGGCTCGTCACAGGCGACGATCGGTCATGCCCTGAAGCAGCTCGAGGCGGTCGAGCGCGTCTATGCCGCCGACAAGGTCTGGACCTCGAATCCGGCCGAGGGGCCAGCCCAGATCGCGGCCTCCCGCCAGGAATGGGGCATACCACGCTTCGACATGCTGCAGGTCCACAACCTGCTGGGCTGGGAGGGCCACCTCGAGACCCTGATGGCGATGAAGGCGTCCGGCGACGTTCGCCATCTGGGCATCACCACCTCCCACGGACGACGCCATGACGAGGTCGAGCACATCATGCGACAAGTCCCGCTGGATAGCGTCCAGCTCACCTACAACATCGTCGATCGTGAGGCCGAGCAGCGGCTGCTGCCCCTTGCCCGGGAGCGCGGCATCGGCGTGATTGCCAACCGCCCCTTCCAGCGCAAGCGCCTGATCCGTCACCTGGAAGGCAAGCCGCTGCCGCCCTGGGCCGCCGAGATCCATGCCGACACCTGGGCACAGTTCATTCTCAAGTTCATCATCTCCCACCCGGCAGTCACCTGCGTCATCCCCGCCACCACCCAGGTCGAGCACGTCCGCGAGAACCTTGCCGCCGCTCGCGAGCCCCTGCCCGACGAGACCATGCGCCGCCGCATGGCCGACTACGTGCGGGGACTGTAAGGCATGGGCAGCGCATGGTGGACCTATCGTCCCGATGACCTGCTGATGTTCTCGCCGCGGGTCTATGCGCGACTCTTCGAGTTGCACAACCAGGCACTATGGCCGGCCCAGCTGATCGCCCTGGCGCTGGGCGGCATGGCGCTGGTCGTCCTGCTCCGCCCCGATCCGCGGGCCACGCGCCTGTTGGTTCTGCTGCTGGCCGTGGCCTGGGTCTTCGTGGCCTGGGCCTTCCTGTGGCAGCGCTTTGCCCCGATCCACTGGGGCATCGACTATATTATTCCACTTTTCGGCCTCCAGGCGCTGCTGCTGGTCGCCCTGGGCTGCCTGCGCGGCGGACTGCGCCTGCCGGGTCACTGGAGCATGCGGCGAGGTATCGGCATCGGGCTGTTTGTCTATGCCCTGGCCTTGCATCCGCTCGTTGCGGTGGTGACAGGCCGCGGTCTGTCGGGTGCCGAGGTCATCGGCCTCACCCCCGACCCACTCGCCATGGCCACCCTGGGCGTGGCAGCCATGACCGAGCCGGCCCGTCGTGCCTGGTCGCTGCTGGTCATACCCGCGCTCTGGTGCCTGCTGAGCTGGATCACCCTCGAGACCCTTGGCGAACGGGGTGCCTGGCTGCCCCTGCTGGCCGTTGTCGCGGCCCTGACGGCGCGGCTATGGCCGGCGCGTTGACGAGTCACTCGGAGGCGTGGGCAGCCTGAAATGCTGCTTCGCGCAGTGCCAAATCAGCGGAGCTGAGGCCCCGTCAACTTGGTGCGTTTTGCCGCGTACATGCCGGCATCGGCATGGCGTACCAGCTCGTCCCGGCTCGTTCCATGGCCGGGGTATCGCGCGGCACCCATACTGGTGGAGAGGTTGACTGACCCTGACGGCAACGCGATAGGTTGAGCGAAGGCCGCGCGGATCTTGTCCATCACGATGCCGACGGCATTCTCGCCGCGGATATTTGTCAACAGCACCGTAAATTCGTCGCCTCCCATCCGGCCGACCATGTCGGAATCACGCACGCCCTGGACCAGGCGCCGCGCCACCTCACAGAGCACCTGGTCGCCCGCTTCATGGCCCAGGATATCGTTGACCTCCTTGAACTCGTCCAGATCCAGGTACAACAGCGCAAGTTGTTCACCCAGGCGCTGGGCGACCTGAAGCGCCATATCGACGTGTTCGTTGAACAGAGCCCGATTGGGCAAGCCGGTCAGCGGGTCGTGACCTGCCATGTGGCGCAAGCAAATTTCGGCCTGCTTGCGCTCGATGGCCATGGCGATCTGGGTGGAGACGAACTGCAGTAGCTCCTTGTCGTGCTCCTGATAACGGGCGCTACCGACGTAACTCTGCACGACCACCGCCCCCAGGATGCCGGCCTGAGAGATCAGCGGCACGCCGAGCCAGTCCTGCGTCTCGTCAGGCAGCACTACAACCGGCACCGCAGCATCATCGGTGACGTCGTAACGGTACAGGACAGCACGGCCTTCACGAATGACACTTGTGATCGGGTTTCGGGTATCCAGCTGTCCGCGCATGGCGCCTACGGCCTGGTCGTCGGCCACGTAGGGAAAGGAGAGCGCTTCGCACGTATCGTCATACAACGCGACCAGGAAATTATCGGCCGGAAGCAGATCGCAGATAATGCGATGAATATGTTGATAGAGTTCGAAGAGTCCCTCGGCGAGGTGGGCCGCCTCGGAAATTTGATAGATCGCATTCTGGATGCGTTCGGCTTGCTTCAGAAGCGTGATATCGCGTGCAACGGCAAGACGCATGCCTTCCTGCTCGGACCAGCGCGCCGACCACATGATATCGACGATTCGCCCATCCTTGCGCACATAGCGATTCTCGAAATGCATCTGCACTTGGCCGCGCATGATATTACTGGCCGCCTCCAGGGTTTGCTGGCGGTCGTCGGGATGCACCAGCTTGATCATCGACATGCCGATCATTTCGTCCGGGGTATAGCCAAAGATGCGCTCACAGGCGGCACTCACGAACACGAACCGACCCTCGGCGTCCACCACGCAGACCGCATCGATAAGCAGGTCCATGATGCGAGTGCCAATAAATTCGGAATCCAACGCCATGCCCATACACTCGCGAGTCAGTTTGCTGGAACGTTTCTATCACTCGCTGTCGCAACATGCCAACGCGGGAAATCGCAGCGGGTTCGTGGATAACCGCGATCAGTGCAGGACCACTGCTCGAGGGTGGCGCTGGCGTTGACCGACACTTCCGCGAGGCTGCTAGAGTTCACGCTGGCCCCTGTGGAGCGAGCACCCATGAATGCGCCTGTAAATTCGCGAATACTGACCGCCCTGCTGCTGGCTAGCGTTTTCCTCATGCTTGCCGGCTGTGGCCCGTCCGAGGATCCAGAGCCCGCCACGCGTCTGGCTCCCCCCGAAGAGACCGGCGTCCTCAAGGTCGCCACCCGCAACGCGGCCACCACCTACTACCTGGACCGGGAAGAGACACCGGCCGGGCCCGAACACGACCTGGTCGAGCGCTTCGCCGAGGCCAATGGCTGGGAAGTGGAATGGACGCTGCAGGACTCCATCGCCGGGGTACTGCAAGCCCTGGAGGCTGGCGAGGTCCACCTGGCCGCCGCCGGGCTGACCCACCTGCCCTCCAGGGACGAGCGCTTCCGTCGCGGCCCCGGCCATACCGACATCGTCGAGCAGCTGGTCTGTCATCGCGACATGCGGCCCTTGCCCCGGAAGATCGAGGAGATTGCCGGCGTCTCGATCCGGGTCACCGCAGGTTCCAGCTATTCGGAGAGACTCCTGTCCCTGGTCAACGACCATACCGGCATCCGCTTCGAGGAGGATCCGCGCACCACCGAGATCCTGCTCGCCAGGGTGGCCGAAAAGACACTGGAATGCACCGTGGCCGACTCCAATATCGTCCAGGTGGTGCGCCGGCACTTTCCCCACCTGGAAGTTGCCATGAACCTGACCAGCGGCGCCAGGCTGGGCTGGTATCTGGCCAAGGGGCAGGACGATCTCGCGGCGCACGCGCATGACTGGATGGAAGGCCCCCAGGGCGAGGAGACCCTCGATACAGTGGAGCATCGCTACTACGACTACATCGACGACTTCGACTTCGTCGACCTGCGGGCCCTCAATGCGCGGATCGACGAGCGCCTGCCCAATTACCTCGACCTCTTTCTCCTGGCAGAGGAGCAGACCGGCATGCCGGCCGACCTGCTCGCGGCCCTGGCCTACCAGGAGTCGCACTGGGACCCCCGGGCCGTTTCGCCCACCGGGGTGCGCGGCATCATGATGCTCACCCAGAACACCGCCCAGTCCCTCGGCGTCGCCAATCGCCTGGACCCGGCCGCCGCCATCGACGGTGGCGCCCGGTATCTGGCCGACCGTCATGAGCGGCTGCCCAAGGAGATTCCCGAGCCGGATCGCACCTACCTGGCCCTGGCCAGCTACAACATCGGGCGCGGTCACGTGCTCGATGCTCGCGAACTCGCCCGGGAGCTGGGCAAGAATCCCGACTCCTGGGCAGACATGGAGGAGGTGCTCCCGCTCAAGGCCGACAAGCGCTACTACCCGCAGACCCGTTACGGCTATGCACGGGGCTACGAGCCGGTGCACTACGTCCAGCGGATACGTAACTATCAGGACGTCATCGGTGCCGCAGTGGAAATATCGTCTTCCGATGAAGAGTAAGTGGAATCACCCTTGCGCTGCTGGGCCATCGGTTATCTGGCTGTCCTTAATGGCTGTCAGGCTGGCCAGGCGATGAGCCGGAATTCGCCTCGCCTCGCCGCTGTTTGCGTACTGCGGCCGCAAACTCCGCGGCCGGCATCGGCTTGTTGATATAGAAGCCCTGGAACTGGTCACACGAATGGGCACGGAGATAGTCGACCTGTTCCTCCGACTCCACGCCTTCGGCGACGACGATGAGGCTCAGGCTCTTGCCCAGTTCGATGATGGCCTCTGTCAAGCTCCTGTCTTCGGCACAGCGGGCGATATCGCCAATGAACGAACTGTCGATCTTGATGGTGTCGAGGGGAAACTCCTTCAGCTTGGATAGCGATGAATAGCCGGTACCGAAATCATCGATCGCTATCCGTACCCCCATCTTCTTCAGCTCATGGAGAATCCCGATCGTCCGCTGCATGTCGTGCATGATCATGCTTTCGGTGATTTCCAGCTCTAGCAGCTCGGGGGCCATGCCGGTTTCCTGCAAGGCGTCCTTGATGTCCTTTATCAGGTGCTCATCGAGAAACTGACGCATGGAAAGATTCACCGCCATGCTCAAGGCAGGAAAACCTTCCTTCTGCCAGGCGACATTCTGACGACAAGCGGTGTGGAGCACCCAGCGCCCGATGGGAACAATGAGGCTGTTTTCCTCGGCCAGGGGAATGAACTGCATGGGCGGGATCAGCCCCAGGTCGGGGTGCTGCCAACGCAGCAATGCCTCCATACCGGTGATCCGGCCTGTGATCATGTCCTGTTTCGACTGATAGAAAAGGCGAAATTCCTGATTCACCAGCGCCCTGCGCATGCTCGACTCCAGGGTGAGGCGCTCCAGCGAGTCGGTGTTCAGTTTCTCGGAATAGAACTGGAAGTTGTTCTTTCCCTCCTCTTTTGCGTGATACATCGCGATGTCGGCGTTCTTCGTCAGTGTCTGCTCGTCCTCGCCATCCTCCGGAAACAGGGCGATGCCGATACTCACCGTGACACGAAACTCCTGTCCGGCGAGCATGAAGGGCCTGCCGACGGCGGCCAGGACCTTCTCGGCAACCGGCGCGACCTGAGTGCCCTCGATGATCTCCGGCAGAATGATCACGAACTCGTCGCCCCCCAGGCGCGCCACCACGTCACTTTCCCGAGTGGCTTCGCACAGTCGCCGGCCCATCTCCTGCAGCAACTCGTCGCCGGCATCGTGACCGAGCGAATCGTTGATGACCTTGAAGCGATCTAAGTCGAGAAAGAGCAGCGCCATCCGCTTTTCGTAACGCCGCGCGTACTGCATGCCCTGGGAAAGGAGTCGACTGAAGAGTGCACGGTTCGGCAGGCCCGTCAGATTGTCATGATAGGCAAGATATTCGACCTCCCGGGCATGGGCGACGCGTTCCTCCAGGACGCGCGCACGCGCCTTGTGGAGTTGCCAGCTCAACCGGCCGAGCAGGGCCATGACGGCAATCAACAAGGCACTGGCGGTGCCTGCACGCCAGAAGTAGGTGCGCTCTTTCCTGGCCACGGGGGCGAGTCGCTCCGCTTCGGAAAGGCCGACGACAATGGCCAACGGGAAGTCGTACAGCTTCCTGGCGATGGTATAGCGGCGGATACCGTCCCAAGTGTTATGTCTTACGGTGGCCGGTGCGTTGTCGATGTCATTGCTCGCGACCAGGGAGTCGTAGTCGATGATGCCACCCGTGGACACTTCATCGCCGGTGCGACGAATCCGGAACACCCCGTCGGTCCCCACGAGCCCGAGCACACCTTGATCGCCCAGTACGCCGGAATCGTAGCCGCTGACGAAATAGCCTGCGTCGACTGAGACCACCACGATGCCTTCAACCTGCCCCGCCGCCGACTCGATGCGTCGTCCGAAGGATAGCTGCCTCTCGGCCCCACCCTCGCTGCGTTGCGTCTGGCCGACCACCATGTCGTCCTCCTTTCGCGCCAGCGGGAAGTAGTTCTGGTTCGCTTCACTGGCAGGATGAGTGCTGGCGATGACGTCGCCGCGCGCGTCGGTAACGCTCGCCGTGAAGAGCAGTTCGGGGGGGAGAAGCTCCTGATGGCGTAACTCGTCCAGGACCTCCTGTGCCGGGGCATCGCCCAGGTTATAGCGAATCATCTTGAGGGTCGTATCGATCTCACGCAGTGCGCGCACGACCTGGGCTTCGTAGGTGTTGGCGACATCCGCCGCCAGTGCCGCGGCGGTGCGTTCGGCCGAGGCATGCTCCCGTGCAACAAGATTGAGGGTGGTCCCCCAGATCACCGCCAGGAAAAGCAAGGCGATACCGGTGAACAGGACGGGAGGTGCCACCAGCCGGTGCAGCCAGTGTCCAATGACCGTCCCGCCATCGCCCAACGAGTGGTAGTCGGCCTGATGTCCGGAACTACTCAACGGTCACCACGCGCAAACGATCATCCACGAGGCCGGGACCTGGATCGAGATAGCCGATGGCGTTTGGCGCTTCGGCCACGACATCCGCCACGGCATCATCACCGGGCACGGAACGCGGCGGCTGGCCGCGGCCGGTGAAGATGAGTCTCGACCAGTGTGCCTTGACCTGTGCCGGCGTGATGCCCAGATATTTCTTGTAGAACTCTCCGCGCGTGGACGTCCCTTCCCGCTGGTCGATCGGGACGACCGAGGCGCCGTTAGGCAAGCGATTCAACCGCCCCAGGTAGATGTCACTGAGCTCCGCGCGGGAGAGGGTTTCCACCGGATTCTGTACCGAGACGACGACGACTACCTCGGCCCAGGCAGAGCCGATCATCAAGCAGAAAAGCAGCGCGCCCCATCCCGTCGCGGTGAATCGCGTTGGCAAATCGATCTCCTCAGTACACGAAGTCGAGCGCGAGGCTGAACAGGTTGACAGTACCTCCGGGGTCGAAACCCGGCTGGGTGTTGACCAGGGTTCCCGGCGAACCGCTGTCCAGGTCGATATGGTCATATTGAGCCTTGAGGGCCAGATTCCGGGCGAAATCCCAGCGTGCGCCCAGTGACAAGCTCTTCTGCTGCGCCACGTTGCCCAGCAGTCCGTTTAGGGCGGCATTGAGGCCATCGGCCTGGGCAGCGAGTGGCGGCGGCAATCCCACCATCGAGATTCCCGGATGCGAGGTCTCACCGTCGACCCGAACACGCGCCAGGGTTACATAGGGGGTGACGTCTCCGAGCCGATAGCCGCCTGTGACATACCAGCCGCGACTGTCGCCGATGAAGGTACGGCTGTCCGACCGCGCCCATTCACCCATCACGAACCATTCGCCCGGGTCATAGCGCACCCCCACATTGATGATCTCGAAGCGCTTGTCATCGACATCGTAGCGGTCGGCGATGGCTTCGCCTTCCGGCCCGAACTGCTGGAAGGCATCGAACAGCGGATTGAGATCCTCGATCGTCAGGCGGTAGCGACCATAGCTCGCGAACAGGGTGGCAGCACCTCGCTCGAGGGTATTGGTCAGCAACATGGTATCCCGGGATTTAACCTCCCCGCCACCGGCTACCTTGGCGTCCTTACGACCATAGGAGCCCCGCAAGGTATGGGTGTAGTCCCCGAAGCGTGAACGGTAGTTGACATCGATACCGTCAAAATTGGTGACCGGTACCATTCGATACACTTCCTCCGGGGGCCGGATCCAGGGAATGGCATAACCGACCTTGCGGTACTCGCTGGTCATGAAGGAGGGCTGCATCATACGACCGAGACGCACGCTTAACGCCGGCGTGACCTCGAACATGACGTTGGCCCATTCGATACTCGGCTCATAGCTACCGTCGTAACGCTGTTCAGAGACGGCCTGCACGACACTGGTAAGACGGGGACTGAGGTTGGCGGTGAGCTGCAAGCCAAGCCGGCTATCGACATGAGCGCTCCAATCATCGCTGTGGCCGGCGCCCTTAGGGGCGAACAGATTCGAGACAAAATCCGCCTGATCCTCGTCGGAGTGCACCACGCCAAACGTGCCGAAGCCCTGAATGGACAGCGTCGGGGAATCCTCGACTTGTGCCTCTACCACGGCCGCCGGCACCAGCAGCGCAGACAAGAAAACGATTTCCCACCTTGTCACAACCAGATCTCCCAGATGTCGTGCTGCGTTCCCGGCAAGAGATCAGCGAAACGAGGAGGTGCCGTGGAGAGACGAGATCTCACACTTGCGTACTTAGCGGCTGATGATCCCATGCCCATGCATCGCTCCCTGAATGCTTGTCCTCATCCAATATCCTCGGCATTGGCCCGATGGCCTTGAGGAACAGTTAATCGAATACCCTGAGGGATTGCAAAAGCCAGACGAACGCTCAAGCGGCGAGGCCGGCCCCGCCGGCCAGGTGCAGAGCAATGGCCGCCATCATCACGCCGATGGTGCCGTCGATCGCCCGCCAGGCCAAGGGCCGTGAGAGCCAGGGCGAGAGCGACGAGCCGCCCCAGGCCAGCAGGCTGAACCAGAGGATCGAGGCAGTGACGGCGCCCGCCACGAAGGTGGCCGCGCTCTGCTGCTGGGCACCGATGGCCGGGATCAGCAGCAGGGTATCAAGGTACACCTGAGGGTTGAGCAGCGTGACCGCGAGGGTGGCGAGCACTACCTTCCTGCGGCTACCCACGCTCGCGGCGCCACTCGCCAGCGCCTGCCGGCCGAAGGCGGCACGATACAGGGCCTGGGCCGCCAGCCAGGCGAGGAACACGACTCCCAGCCAGCGCAACACTTCCATGGCGCTCGGCATGCTCAACAGCACCGCACTGACGCCGAACATCCCGGCGGCCAGCAGCAGCACATCGGTACTCATGCACAGCCCGGCCGACCACCAGTGGTGCTCCCGCCGCACGGCCACCCCCAGCACATAGGCATTCTGCGCGCCGATGGCGACGATGATCCCGCCGCACACCAGCAGCCCGGTCAGATAGCTCTCCAGCATCGCGCGTCTCCTGTCATGGCACCCGTCGAGAGCGGCCAGCATAGCGACGCCCGAGCATGTGAAAAAATCATCCTGCTAATACCACATCAGTTTTGCTTATAATAAATCGCCCACCAACCACCCGCACGGCAAGGAGGTTCCATGCTGGACTACAAGCTCCTCCAGGCCCTGGCCACGGTGATCGAGTGCAGCGGCTTCGAGCGCGCCGGCGAGCAGCTGGGCCTCTCGCAGTCGGCGGTCTCCCAGCGCATCAAGGCGCTAGAGGTCCGCCTGGGGCAGCCGGTGCTGATCCGCCACCCTCGGCTTGCGCCCACTCCGGCCGGCCAGCGGCTGCTCAACCATGTCCAGCAGGTCCAGCTGCTCGAGCGCGACCTGCGCACGGCCCTGCCCACCCTGGAGGAGGCCTCGCCCCGGCTGCGCATCGCCATCAACGCCGATAGCCTGGCGACCTGGTGGGCCGGGGCGGTCGGCGACTTCTGCCAGGCAGAGGGCCTGCTGCTGGATATGGTGATCGAGGACCAGGATGTGGGCCTGAAGCGGCTGCGCGACGGCGAGGTGGCCGCCTGCCTTTGCGCCAGCGACCAGCCTATTGCCGGCGCCCGCTGCGTGCCGCTGGGCATCATGGTCTACCACCCCTTCGCCACCCCGGCCTACATCGCTCGCCATTTTCCGGACGGGCCGACACCCGAGGCCTTCCGCCGGGCCCCGGCCATCGTCTACGGCCCTCATGACCAGCTGCAGCACCGCTTTCTCGCCAGCTGCGGCTACCACGGCAGCTTTCCCTACCATCTCTGCCCCTCGTCGGAAGGCTTCGTGTGCCTGACCACCGCTGGCGTGGGTTACGGCATGATGCCGCGGATGCAGGTGGCGACCCAGGTGGCAGAGGGCCGGTTGGTCAGCATCACGCCGACGCAATCGCTCGCCGTTCCTCTCTACTGGCACTTCTGGCGGCACAGCGGCGAGCTGCTGGAAAGGCTGACCAAGGTGTTGAGCGAGGTCAGGATGAGCTAACCCACTGATTTTATTTGGTGGATAGCGATCGAGAAAGGCTCAGCGCACGTCTCGCAAAAATTTCTTGCTGCGCTGCAACAAAAGCATCTATGGTGGTAGGGCAATCCCCCTGAGGAGGGCAATCGCAATGACTACCCCACAAGTGCAAGTCCAAGCGTTCGATTCCTACGTGCTGCAGTGCTGGGCACACCAGGCTCAGTTGCAGCGAGCCGCCTTCGACGCCTTCGCCGCCTACCTGGGCTGAAGAATCTCACTGACGTGCCGGATGCACTGGCCCGATGGTCTAAAGCCTGTATGATGATTGTGCAACATCTTCAGATACGGAGCAGAAAAGACGATCGATCATTCTTTCAAGCCAGCACGGAGGTTCTCATGAAGGTCTATAAACCGGAATGGCAGTGCACGTTTAGCGTAAACGAAGGCGTGGAAGAATCGGCCAGCTGGAAGGCGCGAATCGCCTGGTACTTACGGGAATTCGCCGACAAGCTGGACGGTGGAGGAAGAACGATCAAGATTGACTGCAACGTCACCCCCGAAGTGAGCCGTGAGGACGTCGATTCCTGCCTGGAGAAGGGCTTTGCCCTGACCCAGAGCCTGCTCACCCAGCTCGCCCATCAGGCCGCCTGCGAAGACGTCATGCGTGATGCCAAGGCAGAGCTGTTCGAGGAAGCGCCTCAGCGTTGAGGCCGTGACCGTACCTGCAAGTGCAGTCACCACACCCCATTCGGCCCCAGGCCGAATGGGGTGTTTTCGTTTCTACCGCTTCATAGATCTGTGGCCCAGCTGGTGCGCGCGAGCTCGATGACCCGCGCCACCTCCCCGTCCGGAATCACCTGGGTGTCGCCGAGCTCCAGCGGATCGTAGTGGAAGACATAGGCTCGCGAGGCGAATTCGGCGAAAGGCAGGGAGGCCTCTCCATGGCGTTCGCCATTGCCCTGGGTCGCGCAGTGAATCCCCTGCCCCCAGTCCTGGCCGCTGTCGTTGTTGGGATTGAAGAAATAGACGCGCATCTCGCCGTCCGAATCCAGCGCCACCCGCAGGATGGTGATCGCATGCCTCCCCACCAGGCGTGCGGCACTGTCCGTAACGGCGATCCCCGCGGGCTGCGGGTGGATCACCGGCAGGTTGCCGTTGTAGTAGGGGTGATAGCAGGCGTAGAAATCGCGAAGAAAGCCCGCGTGATCCTCGATCTTGCCCGTCTGCGTATCGACCACCACACGAAATTCGTGACCCACCCACCAGCCATAGAATTCGGGATTGATCCAGCGGTGCAGGTCGTCGTCGCGCTCGCCGCACAGGCGCCCCATCTCCATGTAGATGCGGTCGAGATGCGGCACCAGCAGCAGTGACACGGGATCCACGTCCAGCGGCGGCTCCTTGGCGAGCCCCGCCTCCAGCCCTCGGGACGAGACACTCTCGCCCTCGAATCGCTGCAGGATCTCGTCGTCGCGAGCGGCCCAGGCAACGAGTTGCAGGAGGTAATCGGCGTCATTGTCGGCCCACATGGAAATCCCGATCACCGACTGGCAGGTGGGGTTGTTGCCCTGCCCCACGCCCAGCGGCTGTCCCAGCAGGCTCAGTACCCCCGCAAGCAGGAAGACCCGGGGAGGCTGGGCATCGCCGAACACGGCGGCCAGCTTGGTCGAGGTCTCGACGGAGAGCTTCAGCGTGATCTGGCGCCACAGCCCCGAGGCGACAGGCAATGAGAAGAGAGCCCCGCGTTCGAGCAGCATGGCCAGGCCATAGACCGCCTGACTGGTTTCCGGAAACACCGCCTCGTCGATCAGGGCATGCACCAGCTGGCTGTAGCACTGCAGCACATCGATACCGGTCATGCTCAGCCCCAGGGCGGCGGGGATGAGGTCATCGCGCCGGCGGCGCAGATGGCGCAGGAAGAGGGGATGATAGGGCGACACCAGGCCGGTCTCGTGCATCGCCCGGGCGAAATCCGCCGCCTCCTCGGCCAGGGTGGCGTCGTCCATGCTTCCCAGGCGCCGGTCATAGACCGCCAGCCCGGGATCCTCGCGACACCCCTTGGTGGGGCCGAACAGGGCAGTGACCAGGCGCGCCGCGCTATGCATGCCGTCGGTGTCGATCTCGGGGTCGAACAGGCAGCGGGCGATCTGGCTGATCATCTCCTTGATGCTGTCCGTCTGGACCGGACGCTGGGCCAGCAGGCGCTGGACCTCGCCCACCAGGCTCTCGAGAATGCTCTCGTAGCCCATTCGATCCAGCAGGTACTGGTAGAGGGCATGGACGATGGCACCCAGGTCATCGGGCCGTTCGCGGTCGGCTTCGGTCATCTGGTCGGAGAGCAAGTCCAGATTCAACGCCATCACCTGGGTGAGGAAATTCATCGCCTGCTCGGCGGCGATACCGGGGTGGAAGTAATCACCCGTCGCGACGGCAAGCAGGCGAATCTCGCTCAAGGCCTCGATGACGGTATAGCCCGGATCGCCCTGCCGCAGGGTCCGGACGGCGAGGGCGGGCTGAAGGATGGCAGGTTGTCCCCAGTCGCTGTTGAGGAAGATGCCGGCATTCTCGATCGCGACCACGCGGGTATAGAGGGCGTCCAGCCCCCCCGGGGTGGCCATCAGCTTCCTGGCCGCTTCCAGCACCTCGGCCCTGGATGGCCGGGCCTCCTGCTGACGGGCCAGCACGAACCGCGCCAGGGCCGCATCGAACTGCTCGGCCAGAGGACGGATATCCTCGGCGGGATTATGGATATTCATGACGCCATGGTTCCTTGACTCTCGACTCATCGGTTCGGCCCGTTGCCGGGCCTCTTGCCTGCCAGTCACACCCTGCCATTCGATGGAGAGGGCGTGGTCAAGCGTTCGGATAGCGCCATGATACCTGGCGAGGCCCGACAGCGCGGAACAGATGGAGAGGATCGAACTTTCCGCTGCCGAGCCGCAGCGAAGGCCTCAGCAAGGTATACAAACCTGGATGGGCGTGCACCCTTTCACTCTCGGGGCAGCCCCGCCTCCTCGGTCAGGAAGTCATCGATACCCGCCAGGTAGGCTGCCTCGCTCTCCAGGAAACCGGTATTGTGACTGCCGCCAATCACCAGCAGCCGCTTGGGTTCGGGTGCCGCCTCATGGACCGCCTCGCCCTCGGCGAAAGGAATGATGTCGTCCTCCCGGCTGTGGATGACCAGGACCGGTGCCTCGCTCTGTGCCACGTAGGCGGCGGTGTCGTAGTCGAAGCGCGACAGCCAGCGGGCCGGCAGGATGGGGTAGAGCTGCTGGGCCAGCTCGGGAACCGAGCGGAACGGCGACTCCAGGATCAGCGCCGCGGGGCGTGCCTCGCCCTTGAGCTCCCGCGCCAGATTCGCCGCCACGGCGGCTCCCAGCGAACGACCGAACACCACGATCTCGTCGGGCGCGAGGCCAGCCGTCTCGCGCAACCAGCGCCAGCCGGACCGGGCATCGAGTGCCGTGCCAGCCTCGGAGGGACTGCCCTCGCTTTTCCCATAGCCTCGATAGTCGAGGATCAGCACCGAGAGCCCCAGGCGGTGGAACTGTTCGATGGAGTCCAGGCGGTGGGAGATGTTGCCGGCATTGCCATGCAGGAACAGCAAGCTGCCCCGTGTCGCCTGAGCCGGCACCCACCAGGCATCCAGGCGCAGGTCATCGCCGGTTCGCAGGGTAACCGACTCGTATTCCAGGCCGCGATCCCGGGGAGTGACAAGATACGCATCCCCGCCGGCATGCGGCTGATAGAGCAACTGGCCCTGGAAGGCGCAGGCCACCATCACCAGCAAGGGGTAGGCCAGCAGCAGCCAGAGGAGGAGTCGCAACAGGGGGTGGGGATCACTCATCGACATCCTCGCGATCCGAGGCTCATCCACTAGCCTGGCCCAACCACGGCCACCGTGAGAGTCGAAGGAACCTCAACTGATTGGTTCAAAAAAGGCTCATGCGTTTCATCACGCCGTCGCGCTTGATCAGCCAGTGAAAGAGTGCACCGGCGATATGCAGCAGCACCAGGCCCAGGATCGTCCATCCCAGCCGGCCATGCCACCGGAACAGCTGCTCCGAGAGCGCCTCGTTCTCGCCGATCAGCCCCGGCAGATTCCAGTGAAGGAACTGCACTGGAAAGTCGCCGCTCGCCGTGGCCGTCCAGCCGAGCACCGGCATGGCCAGCAGTGCAAGATAGAGCAGGTGGTGGACGCTGGTGCTCAGTATCCGCTGGAAGGGATGCAGCGGTGGCTCATGGAGCGGCACCACGAAGAGTAGCCGCGTGATCACCCGCGCGATCATCAGGCCGAGGATCAGCACCCCGAAGGTCTTGTGCGCGGTATAGAGCAGATTGGTCCAGCTGTCACCGAGCCTCTCAACGGCGCCCTCGAAGCCGAGAAAGCCCAGGGTGAGACCGCTGGCCAGCGAAAACAGCAGCACCAAGGCGACCAGCCAGTGCAGCACGCGGTGGGGATAGGCATAACGATCAGGATCATCCATGGCACTCTCACCTCCGGGAATGACGAGTCATGGGTTCATCCTAGATGATCCCGGCGTTGACGGGGTATCGATACGCTCACTGCCGGACTCTTCGCCTCATCAGGTCGATACACTTGTCTCGAAAACTGTCTATTCCACGACGACCGGTCAAGCCCGGCAGGCTGTTAGACTGGGCGGATTTCCCGTCATCTGAAGGAACGACCGCATGCAATCACGCTACTTCATCATCAACGACTTCCCCCAGGGCACGCCCGAACGCGAGCTGTTCGAGCTGCAAGAAGCCGAGCTCTCTGACCTCGCCGAAGGCGAAGTGCGAATCCGCAACACCTGGCTGTCGGTGGATCCCTACATGCGCGGGCGGATGAGCGGCGTAAAGACCTACATCGATCCCTTCGTCATCGGCGAGCCGCTGGAAGGCGCCGCGGTGGGCGAGGTGATCGAATCGCGGGACTCCCGCCTGGCCGTTGGCGACAAGGTCCGGCACATGGCCGGCTGGCGGGACATCGCCCAGCTGGCGGGCGACCAGGCCGAACCGCTGCCGAGCATCGACGTACCGGAACAGGCCTACCTGGGCGTGCTCGGCATGCCGGGCATGACCGCCTGGACCGGCCTGAACCGGATCGCCGAGATGCGTGACGGCGACAACGTGCTGGTCAGCGCCGCCAGCGGCGCGGTAGGTTCACTGGCCGTGCAGCTGGCCAAGGCCAAGGGCGGCACCGTGGTGGGCATCGCCGGGGCATCCGAGAAACTCGAGTGGCTCGAATCCCACGGCATCAAGGCGGTGAGCTACCGCGACAGGGACACCCAGCAGTTGACCGAAGCGCTCAAGGCGGCTTGCCCGGAGGGCTTTGACGTCTACTACGAGAACGTCGGCGGCGTCTGCCTGGAAGCGGCCCTCAACACCCTGCGTACCGGCGGGCGCATCGCTGTGTGCGGCATGATCGCCCACTACAACGCCGAACAGCCGGCACCGGGGCCGAGCAACCTGGCCATGCTACTGATCCAGCGCCTGCGCATGCAGGGCTTTATCATCTTCGATCACTGGGCCGACTATGGGCGCTTCCTGGAAGAGGTCGGCCCGCGGGTGGCCAAGGGCGAGATCGATTACGCGGAGACCGTCGAGGAAGGCCTCGAGCGCACGCCGGATGCCTTCCTGGCCCTCTTCGAGGGCGCCAACACCGGCAAGATGCTGGTCCGGCTCTGAACGACATCTGGCTGACGGGTCAGCCATGACCCGTCAGCGCTCTGCCGAATCATCCCGCTTGTCCCTCTCGGATACCCCGGACACCTCGGATACCGACGAGGTGACCGTGCTGATCAGCTGAGGCACGAAGCGTTCCGAGAAGCCCGCCACGAACGACCAGAACAGCAGCTTGGCCAGATCCGGCCCTGTTGTCGGGTAGGTTTCCTGGAAGATGTGCAGCATGAAATCCTCGCCCTCCTCGACATCGTCCTGAGTCGGGAACGAGAACGCGGGAAAGAGATCACCCGAGACGATGCCGGAGAGGAACACCAGGTAGAGCACCAGGGCGAATACCCCGCCAAAGATGGGCACCAGCAGGATCTGGAACCAGGAAGCATTCAGCAAGGCAAGCTCTTCGTCGGCGACCTTGTTCAGGCGTTGCTGAATACTGACGAAGCCCCCGATGATGCCGCACAGGGGCACCGCCCAGGTGACCAGGAACCGCTGGTCGAAGAAGAACGTCAGCGCGAATATCCCTCCCAGCACGGCAACCGCGACCGTCGTCATGACGATCAGGCGCTTGGTGATGGCATGGAGATACTGGATGCGCTGCATGACGCGGACTCCGCCCCCTTCCCCTCCCTTTACGATAGTTGACATACCCAAGCTCCACCATACAGAGAGCTACCCACCGGCCACCGCACGAACTGCTCGAGGCGGATGACAGAGCCTCCGTGATGCAAGGGGGCCCGGACGAGAAATCGCCCGGTCTACCCGACTCAAGGTGCTGCCGTTCCCCAAGGCAAGGATTGTGCACCAATGTTGATCCTTCAGCGAAACTGATGGTTGAAGAGTTGGAAGCGTTAATTTCGCATGTCCGGAACTGGGGGGCCGGGTCGAACAATCGCCCGGTCAACCCGACCATCTTTTTTTCTGCTCCAGCCGCAATTTTTGGTGGCCTTTCTATGGACTGGGTCATAGGGCTGGTCTAAGTTTAAATAGGTGGAAATGCAATTCAGTTTATCTCTACCGAACAATCACCGCTGATCACATTATCAAGGGGAGGATAATACATGAAAACAGCATTGATCGCATTAGCACTTAGTGGACTTTTCTTGGGCTCTTTTTCGGCATCGGCAGACATGCAGCAACTCGCGGAGGAGAAGCAGTGCCTGAGCTGCCACGTTAGTGAGGACGATACACCCAGGGCGCCGGGCTTTAGCAGCATTGCGGCAAAATACTCAGGAAGTGAGATGAAGAACTATCTGGTCGACGTAATTATGACTGGAGGCGAAGATCATTGGGGATCCGCTACCATGCCGGAACCCGGTGAACGTGCTGAAGTGAGCGAGGAAGAAGCCGAGGAACTGGCCGACTGGATTATGAACATGCACAAAGGCGACGGGTAACCATTCGGCCCGACAGGCCTGTTCAGAAAAACAGCCGTATAAACGCTCTAGCTCACACTCAAGAGACCAGGGGCTCACCGATCACGGTCAGCAAAGTCGACGGAGCCCCTTTTTTATTAGGTTGCTGGTGCTCAGCTTAAATGTGTACCCAAGACGCCTCCTAACCGTGCACACCAACGATGCGAACTTTAACTAATCTCAACATCATTTCGGCACATTCATAGCGTCGCGTCGCAACTACTCAGCCATGCGGTCTAAGGGCAGGTGGTGATATGAATGAAACACCAAAAAATGGCGCAGGTCGGGGCATGGGCTGCTGAAAGGACCTGCCGTTTCTAGCCAAGTATGGGAAGTTTCGCCGGAGCGGGTAGCGAATACAGAATGATGGAATGCCAGTTAAACTATTCTCTACCGTGGTGTAATTATTTTAAGTTCAGCTCTCAGCGCTGACACGAGCCGATAATACGCAAGGTGCGCTCGTCGATGCCGAGCGATTCCAGTGGATCGGAAACACCTTTTTCTTTTAACCAAAGGGACTGAAGCTTCACCGCCTCCCCTTCTAACTGTTCACGACACCTCACTAATAGGTGAGCATCGTTAGCGAGCTGAAAGTGGTGAACCACCTCATGCAGTAGATAACTGGCGGAAGTAGGCTCATTGAGATTACAGTCTACATCTAAATAAATAGTTTTGTTTTTCGGATCATAAACACCACCTACCTGGGGTACGAGATTCAGGTCAAAGCCAGGATAGCAGCGTTGCCGTAGATCTATCTGATCAAGAAATTCAACGGGTGGAGGATTAGGTGCCGTGTAGTTAGTATGTGCAGCTACCCAAGCGGTCATATTCGTTGAGAGAATCATAGCCCGCTCAGCTCGATTATCACCTGCCTGCGCTGCACTGAGTGATAGCAATAGCGGGACGCACAACAATAGACTGCGAAGCTCCCGCTCCAGCGAGTGGAGCCGCTTCTGCTCTTCCTTGCGGGCCTGGCGCTGTTGCTTTGCCTGCTGTGCTGTATCCGCGTCGGCATTCATGCAGGCATCCCGCCAGGCCTCCACCTGCTAGGGTAGAGCCCTCGCTCAAGGCAGTAGGCGCTGAGCTCGGCCTCGTTCATCGGGGCCGTCTCCAGGACGATCTGGAACTTCTCCTGGCCCGTCCACTGGTCGGACTTGGTGGAATGTGATGGCAAAACCTGTCCTCGTGCTCTGGCCTGTTTCCTCCAATTGTAGAGGGTTGACGCCGTAATGCCTTCCTGCTCGGCCAGCTTCGGGATGGTAAGGCTCATGGGCGGTGCCATCTTCTTGAGGATGGCTTCCTTACGTTCTGCGGGGTAACGCACGTTGATCACCTCTTAATCCGTTTAGGTGACAACTACGTTGACAGATAGGGACCCCGATGAATGAGGCAGGTGTAACGGAATGCCTCTCCTCAGCTCCGCGGGTCCAGCACGCCCGCATACCGAACGCCGCTCAGCAGGGCCATCTCGCGGTGCCAGGTGGCCAGGTCCTCGCGGTTGAACTTGGCCAGGCGGTCGTGACCACAGGCCCGTGCCATGACCTGCATCAGCGAGACGGAGGCCTCGAGGAATGTCTGCAACTGGCGGGCGGACGTGTCGACGTTCAGCCGCTGACGGAGGTCCTTGCGCTGGGTGGCGACGCCGGCGGGACAGTTGTTGGTGTTGCAGATCCTCGCGGCCACGCAGCCGATCGACTGGATGGCGCTGTTGGCGATGGCGATACCATCCGCCCCCAGGGCCATGGCCTTGACGAAGTCGCTCGGCACCCGCAGCCCGCCGGTGACGATCAGGGTGACCCGACCACTGGCACCCTGCTCATCCAGATGGCGACGGGCGCGAGCCAGGGCCGGAATGGTAGGCACGCTGATATGGTCGCGGAAGAGTTCCGGGGCCGCCCCGGTGGCCCCGCCGCGGCCGTCGAGAATGAGATAGTCGGCACCGGCGTCGAGGGCGAACTGGATGTCCCGCTCGAGGTGGTTGGCACTGAGCTTGAAGCCGACCGGAATGCCGCCGCTCACCTCGCGCACCCGATCGGCAAAGTGCCGGAAGTCCTCTACCGAGTGCAGATCCTCGAAGGTGGGCGGCGAGGTCGCGGGCTCACCCTCCGGGATGCCACGCACCTGGGAGATCTTGCCGGTGTTCTTGTTGCCCGGCAGATGGCCGCCGGTGCCGGTCTTGGCGCCCTGTCCGCCCTTGAAGTGGAAGGCCTGTACCTTTTCCAGCAGCTCCTCCCGATAGCCGAAACGGGCGCTGGCCAGTTCATAGAAGTAGCGGGAATTTTCCTGCTGCTCTTCCGGCAGCATGCCCCCTTCGCCGGAACAGATCCCGGTGCCGGCCAGCTCGGCGCCACGGGCCAGGGCGATCTTGGCCTCCTCGGAAAGCGCACCGAAGCTCATGTCCGAGACGAACAGCGGCATGCTCAGGGTCAGTGGTTTTCTGGCCTCGGGGCCGATGACCAGCTCGGTGGCAACCTCGGCATCCTCCATCAGCGGCTGGGTCGCCAGCTGGGCGGCCATGATCTGCAGATCGTCCCAGTGCGGCAAGGTGTGGCGCGGCACCCCCATGGCGGTGGTCGGCCCATGGGGTCCCATGTTCTTCAACCCTTCCCGGGCCAGCTGATGGATAAAGGCTACCGTGGGTTCCTCCCGGGTGGCTTCGGCCTCCGGAGCCTTGCCAGAGGCATCTTGGGTTTCCTGGCCCTTGTCAGTGGCGTCTTTCGCCTCTCCAGGCGCTTCCTTGCCCACCTGGTCGTCGTCGAACCTGTTGTGCGTGCCGTCGCAGTAGGGCGCATCAGCGGTGTGCTTGCACTGGCAGAGCACGGCCTCGCCATCCTGTTCGGCCACGAAGCTCTTGGGCGTAATGCCGGTGCCGGCGTGGGAACCATCGCAGAACGGCTGGTCGGCGGAGCGCCCGCACATGCAGAAGGCGTATTCCTTGCCCTTGGTCAGGGTCACCTTGGTGGGC
This sequence comes from Halomonas lysinitropha, assembly GCF_902500215.1. GTDB lineage: Bacteria > Pseudomonadota > Gammaproteobacteria > Pseudomonadales > Halomonadaceae > Halomonas > Halomonas lysinitropha. Next base: position 250,405 of record NZ_CABVOU010000033.1, on the reverse strand, counting down.
TTGTTGTCGGCGATAACGGGCTGGCTCATGGTCACGGGCTCCTGATCGGATCAATACCGGGTAGGATACGAATCGGTCTCGGCGCCGCACCGTCAAGTGGTCGAGGCGTGACGCACCCGGGCGGCAGTGGTAACTGCCAAGATACCCGGCCGCTTCATACAGGGAAACGCAGGCCGTCAACGCGGGGCACCCCACCGCTGCTCGCCATGACGACGACTTTCCGACCAACCCGTATCTGATATCAAGCGACCACACGACGCGATCTCGAGTGGTATCGAGCCGCCTTGACGCTATAGCGCTCCAGGGTCGCCTACGCAAGCCGCGAGAAGTTTGATTAAGCTTGGAGTAGAAGCGCCGATATCCGCGCCATGCGCCTTGCAGTTGCCAGTCGGGACAGAGGCAGCGGCCCGGGACGCCGGCACTGCATATGGCGATCCCCACCCCATGGCGGTAGCATGATTGTGAGCTTATGCCAGCCATCCGTCATAAGGATATTTAGAACTGCAATCACGAAGCCAACTATCGCGCGCACGGCATCGGACAGGCTCTGAATAGCAGGCTGTTTCGTGACAGCCTGCTAAGGAGAAGCCGGTGCAGGCGATTAATCAGAGCGTATTGCCGTCCTCAAATTTCTCGTAGAATCCGTTCAGGCTGCCGTCCGCGGCATTGAATTTCGTGACGACGCCGTCAATCACAAGAACGTCAAGGCAACGCAGTCGGCCTTTGTCGCCCGGAGACCAGGAAACACAGATACTGTCGACGTTGGTGACACCATAGTACCCCGTGCCGGACCAGTCTCCGCCGAGCAATTCACCCGTCAGGACGTTATCCTCACTGTAGTGAATTGCGATCTTCTTGTCCCCGGATGAGGAGACCCAAGTTCCCGTCTTGCCGACAAAATGCTCCGCAATTTCGTCTGCAGTAAGTTGTTTAGCCCCGTTGTTAAGCGCCTCTTCCATCTCGGTTTCTGCCGCTGCGCTCAACGAAGTGCTTGCCAGGATGACCACAGCAAATATTCCGCTAAGAGCTATCTTTATATTCATGAGCACATCTCCTTCTGGTTCATTGCATGTAGTCTGAAGCCAAGGAGTGGAAAAACACTTCAGGGTTCCCTCACTTCATGACTACAATCAAGTGTATGCCGGAGCAGGACATGCCGATTGAAGAGCGTATAAAGTTTTCTGTTTTTTTCATGAATTTTCCGGTGAAGCCAGGTATGACGCATGATCTATCGCTTCGAGAGCTTTGTGTTCGATCCGAATGCGGCCAGACTGCTCGATGCCGGCCAACCTGTCACCCTTGAGCCGCAGGTCTCGAGACTGCTGATCTATCTTCTCGAAAATCGAGACCGCATCGTCTCTAAGGAGGAGCTGATCGATGAAATCTGGCAGGGGCGCATCGTCTCCGACGCCGCACTTAACACTCGCATCCGAGCGGTTCGCAGAGCGCTAGGCGACGACCGGTCACAGCAACGTTTCCTGCGAACCTACCCCAAACGGGGCTTCCAGTTCGTGGCCAAGACCGAATGCCTCGAAGCCGACGACGATGCGACCCTTGACACGACACCCCATGAATCGGCCCTTCGTCGTCTCAGATTTTGGATGGGCCCGGCTCTTCTGGTCCTTGTCCTGGGTATTCTGGGTGCTGTGTGGTGGTCGGATGAAAGCGAGACTACCGCGACTTGGCTTCCGCTTCCGGCCAAGCCCTCAATTGTCGTCCTGCCGTTCGATAATCTATCCGGTGACCCCGAGCAGGAATATTTTGCCGACGCCTTCACGGAGGACCTGATCACGGATCTGTCCCGTATCCGGGGCGCTTTCGTTATCGCGCGTCGCACCTCATTCACCTTCAAGGACAAGGTGGTAGATGTGAAGAACCTGGTGGACGAACTGGGGGTTCGCTATGTCCTCGAAGGGAGCGTCCGTCGCTCCGGTGATCAGGTCCGCATCAATGCCCAGCTCATCGATGGTCAGACCCGTCGTCATGTCTGGTCGGATCGTTACGACCGCGCGTTGACGGATGTTTTCTCGGTGCAGATCAACGTGACGGGGCAGATCGCCGCAGCGCTGAAGGCTGAGCTTCGAGAGGCGGAGAGCCTGAGACAACGGCCGAAAGCGAGCCTCAAAGCCTGGGACTATGCATTGCGGGGCAATGTGCTGCTGTTCAATCCCAAGAGTGCCGAAGATTTTCAGGAGGCGAAGGCACTATTGGACAAGGCCGTTGAACTCGACCCCGAAATCGCCTCGGCATGGAGCGGGCTGGCGTTCGTCCATTTCGCGGCAAGCACGAGCCGCATCCCCGGCATCTCGGTGCCTAACTCGAAAGACCTGTCCCTGGAAGCCGCGCAGCGGGCAATTTCGCTCGATCCCAAGGATGCTGAAGGGTACTGGATGACGGGCGTGGGGTATGCCCGGAACGGGAAGCCGGAACGGGGCCTGGCTTCGTGCAATACCGCAATGGTAATCAATCCCAACAATGATTGTGCTTATGTATGTGCCGGATTGGCGAACATGGCATTGGGGAAACCAGCCGAGGCCTTGGCGCATTTCCAACAAGCGCTTCGCCTGAACCCAAGGTTTCGGCCATCCACGAAATATAAATATATGGGACTCGCCTATGTTCACAACAGCCAGGATGACGAGGCGATCTCTGCACTGAACCGCGCCATAGCCGGCTCGCCCGACGATCCAATGGCAAACCTTGCCCTGACTTCCGCCCTGGCCTTGACGGGTCGCATGGAAGAGGCGCATGTCGCACTCGAGGAATCCATGGCCTTGGCTTATAGCGATCGAACCACGATCAAGACGCTAAGCGCCAGCCACTCCTGGTTGGGTCCGGGATTTGAACGCGTACTTGATGGCCTTCGTCTCGCCGGCATGCCTGAACAGTAATCCGGTGGCTGTGCATTTCCTTCGCAGCCTCGATGCTCATCAACAAGGCCTTCAGTGCATTTTTGCGGTGTTATCCGCACCTTTGTGCAGAGCTGTCCTCTATCGCAAGGGTATGCTCGGCATATCTGCTGTGCGGCGCCTCGCAGAAACCGCACATGACGCCCCGATGAAGATGACGACCAACGTCGGGCTACCAAAGTCTGCACCAAGAGGTGGCTGAAGTGCTGGCCGCTAGATGGTAAGATTGGAACCTTGTAACAAAGTTAATCCGCGCTGGACTGACCAGAGACGGCGGATACCGCAGTATTCTCCAAGATCCTGCCCCCATGACCTCCTTGCATAGCATTCCCCAGCCGGCTGCCCACGGCCACGAGCCTCTTCTCGACAGGCTCCAGACCCCGGTCTGGATCTTCGATATCGAGCAGGAGCGGATGCGCTATGCCAATACCGCCGCCTTGAGACTCTGGGGGGCCGAAACGTCGCAGGAGCTCGTTGCCCGAGATTTGTCATCGACGATGAGTGAGGCGACGAGACAGCGCCTTGCGGATTACCTCCCGCGCCTGGCAAAGGGAGAGGTCATCGACGAACACTGGAGCTTCTATCCCGGCGGCCAGGCCATCTCGTTGCACTGTCGCTGCAGTCATTACGTCATGAATGATGGACGCACCGGCATGCTGGTGGAGGGGCTGGAAAGCGAGATCTCCCTGGATGCCTCCAGCTTGCGTGCCCTGGAAGCCCTCAGGCACACGCCCATGATGGTCTCGGTGTTCGATGGTCAGGGGCGCCAGCTGGTGCGTAATCCGGCCGCCCTCGCGGCCCGCCGGGGCCAGAGCTCCTTCGAGGCCTGCTTCTCGGACCGCGACGTTGCCGAGGGGCTCCTGCAGCGGTTGGAAGGCGAGCCGAGGATCTCCCTGGAGGCCATCATGCAGGTCGACGGCGTCGAGCGCTGGCATCATGTGGACTTGTGCCGCGCCAACGACCCCAAGACGGGCCGACCCATGATCGTGATGGGCGAATTCGACATCACCCCGCGCAAGACACTGGAGATCGCGCAACTCGTTTCCAAGCGTCAGCTGGAGGTCGTCATCGAGGGTCTCGACGCTGGCCTGCTTCTCGAGGACGAGAGTCGTCGGATCATCATGGTCAATCAGGCCTTCTGCGACCTCTTCGCCATCGAGGCGCCGCCAGAAGCCCTGGTGGGCATGGACTGCCGGGAGGCCGCCCAATCCTCGAAGGATTTCTTCATTGAACCGGAAGGCTTCGTGGCACGCATCGAGGAACTCCTCGTGGAACAGCGCAAGCAGGCGTGCGATCTGCTGGCCATGACGGATGGCCGCTTCCTGGAGCGCTCCTATACGCCCCTGTTCGTCGCCGAGGAATACCATGGCCACCTCTGGATATACCGCGACATCACCCGGCAGAGACGGCAGGAGGCCGACTGGGTCCGCAAGGCCAGCACCGACCCCTTGACCGGACTGGCCAATCGGCGCTCCTTCGAGGATTCCGCCAAGAGGGTCGCCACCGCGGTCAAGGAAGGGGGACTTCAAGCCGCCCTGCTGATGATCGATATCGACCGCTTCAAGGCCATCAACGATACCCTGGGTCACGCCGAGGGCGACAAGGGCCTGCGACTGCTGGCGGACACACTGCGCTATAACTTGCGCGACAGCGACCTGCCCTGTCGCACTGGCGGGGAGGAATTCATGGTGATCATGCCCGGCATGACTCACGAGGAAGCCCAGGCCATCGCCTGGCGCCTGCTTCGACAGATCGCCGAGGCCACCATCGAGGCCGAGGAGTTGCCCTTTCACTTCACGGTGAGCATCGGCGTCACCGGCGTCACGCCGAGCGATGCGAGCATCGAGGCCGTCACCCAGCGGGCCGATGCCGCCATGTACCAGGCCAAGCACGAGGGCAGAAACCGCGTGGCGGTGCGCTGGTGACGCGGCATCGGCCGGGCATGAGGACGCCGGTGCCTCGCGCTTTCAGGCGTGGCCCTTCTCACCCGCCAGCTTGTCCTCGGTACGCAGTTCGAAGTCACTGGCGTCATGGCGCTCGTGGAGCTGCATCTCCGGCTCGCCGAAGGTGCGGTTGACCATGCGCCCGCGCTGCACGGCGTCGCGACCGTCGATATCGCGTGCCCAGCGCTGCACGTTCCGGTACTCCTGCACCTGCAGGAATTCACCGGCGTCGTAGAGCCGGTCCAGCGCCAGCTGGCCGTACCAGGGCCAGCTGGCGATGTCAGCGATGGTGTAGGTGTCGCCCGCCAGGTAGCGCGTCTCGGCCAGGCGGCGATCAAGCACGTCGAGCTGCCGCTTGGTCTCCATGGCGTAGCGGTCGATGGGGTATTCCAGCTTCTCCGGCGCGTAGGCGTAGAAGTGGCCGAAGCCGCCACCCAGGAAGGGCGCGCTGCCCATCTGCCAGAACAGCCAGTTCAGCGTCTCGGTGCGTCCCGCCGGATCATCCGGCAGGAACTCGCCGAATTTTTCCGCCAGGTAGAGCAGGATCGCGCCCGACTCGAACACCCGGATCGCCTCGGGCGTGCTGCGATCGACCATCGCCGGAATCTTGGAGTTAGGGTTGATCCCGACGAAGCCACTTCCGAACTGGTCACCCTCGCCGATGCGGATCAGCCAGGCATCGTACTCGGCGCCCTCGTGGCCCCGCGCCAGCAGCTCCTCGAACATCACCGTGGCCTTTACGCCGTTGGGCGTGCCCATGGAGTAGAGCTGGAAGGGATGATGGCCCACCGGCAATTCCTTTTCGTGGGTGGGCCCGGCAATCGGGCGGTTGATGCTGGAGAAGGTGCCGCCGCTGGCCTTCTCCCAGGTCCACACTCGCGGCGGAACGTACTCGTTACCCTGGCTCATGAAATCTCCTGAATGGCGGGTGAGGGACGATCGCCCGGCGCCGGGCACAGCGGGCGAAAAACGATGCCTCCGACGATAACCTCTCAATCCTTCATCCGCGAGTTCGCCGGCCGTTGCGGCTCACCCGCACCATAAACAAACGCAACCTACTCCGTTAGAACGGGCCACAGCAGGACTTGAACTTGCGCCCGCTGCCGCAGGGGCAGGGCGCATTGCGGCCGGGCTTGAGCCGATGGACAGCAGGGTTGCCATCGAGATAGAACCAGCGCCCCGCCTCGCGCACGAAGCGTGAGGACTCTTCCAGCACCGACCAGCGTTTGCCCTCGCGGAAGGTGGCGCGGAAATGCACCCATCCCCTCTCGCCCTCCTCGCCGCTCTCGAGCACCTCGAGACACTTCCAGACGGTCACGGCGTCTGGCCCAAGGCTCGACGGCCGGGTGCTCGGGTGCCAGGTCGCCAGCAGGTAGTCGGGAAGGTCGAGCACGAAGGCGCTGTAGCGCGAGCGCATCAACGCCTCGGGAGTCGGCGGCCACTCGCCGGCATGATAGCGCCCGCAGCAGTCGGTGAGTGGACGACCGCTGCCGCAGGGGCAAGCTGTGCGGACCGGCTGTTTCATCCAAGCAAGAACCTCGTGTGGTGGGCCCCCAGGGCGTTCCGCCCAACAGCGTCAACGGTGAAGCCGCAAAGCTGACGGCCTCGTTGACTTCGGCGTTGCGGAGCGCTTCAGAGCGGATAGTTGGGAGAGTGCTGTCATCGGCTTATTCCTTGAAAGCCAAATTCGTAGCATAACTGCAGCATGGGCATGGGAGTTTTTGACGTGAATCGAACAATAGCGCAAGGGAGCATACGTGAAAAAAAATTACCGAACGGTAACTGTTTTAACGACTCAGGGCTTGATCCGCGATAAGATTACCGTTCGGTAATTATTCCATTGCGGATCGCCATACTCGCGTCTAGAATTACCGCACGGTAATCACTCGCGAGTCTGCCATGCCAACACACGACGTCCCTGCGCCGGCCCCCTTGGCCGTTCCCATTCGCCACAGCGAAGACCTCGGCAAGCTGGTGCGTCAACTACGCGCCGAGCAGGGGCTGCTGCAGACCGACCTGGCCGGGCTGGCCGGCACCGGAAATCGCTTCATCGTCGACCTGGAGCGGGGCAAGCCGACCCTGCAACTCCAAAAGGTGTTGGACGTGCTGGACCTGATGGGACTCGAAGTGATCGTGCGGCGCAAGGGTGGCAACCACCATGGCGAGTGAGGGCAGCCTGGAGGTTTACCACGGCGACCGCTATGTGGGTCGGCTGTATGACGCTGAACCGCTGCACTTCGAGTATGCCCCCGCATGGCAGGCGCATCCGGAGGCGGTGAGTCTATCGCCTTCGCTGCTGCTTACGCGGCGCCTTCACGTTGGTCATGAGGTGCTGGCCTACTTCGAGAACCTGCTGCCGGAAGGCGACCTGCGCCACCACCTGGAGCTTCGTCACCACACCAACACCGTCTTCGGTCTGCTGAAGGCCATCGGCGGGGACACGGCCAGCGGCTTCACCCTGCTACCACCGGGCGAATCACCGGCTCCACCGACCTATCGCCCCATCAGCTGGGAAGCGCTAGCGGAACACCTACAGCACCGGGAACGCGGCCCCTTGCTCTCCCAGCAGGACGAGGAAGCCCGCATCTCGCTGGCCGGGGCTCAGGACAAGCTCCTGCTGATGGTGCTTGAAGACGGGAGCCCCGCCATACCGGAAGGATCGGCGCCGTCCAGCCATATCCTCAAGCCGGACATCCAGGGCCTGAGAGGCGTATGGGGCTCCGCCATCAACGAGACCTTCTGTATGCAACTGGCCACCGAGCTTGGGCTCGGGGTCGCCGAGGCCAGCTACCAGCCCGAGACCCGGGCCTGCCTGGTACGCCGATATGACCGCGTACCCGATGAGCAGGGCGGGCTGCGACGCCTGCACCAGCTCGACGTCTGCCAGCTCGCCGGAACACCGTCACTGATCAAATACGAAAGTGACGGCGGTCCAGGCCTGGCGCGCTGTCGCGAACTCCTGCAGCAGGTCGGCACGCCGGCCAAGGACCTGCAGCGCCTGATCGGCTGGTTCTTCTTCAATCTGCTGATCGGCAATAACGACAGCCACGCCAAGAACCTCGCCATCCTCTACACCGACGAGGGGCCAAGGTTGGCGCCGTTCTACGACCTGATGAGCACGACGCTCTACAGCGCGCTGTCACGCCGCTTCGCGTTTCGCGTTGCCGGAGAGGATCGCCCCGGCCATATCGAGCGTTCACACCTTGAAACGCTAGCCCGCGCGATGCGGTTCCAGCCACGCTACTTCCTTCGCCAGGGACTCAAACTCGCCGAACGCATGCCGGCGGCCATCGATAGCACCATAGCGACCCTGAGTGCAGAGGCCCCTCAAGGCACCGAACAGAAGCTGCTGGAGAGATTGCAGCAGCGCTTGAGGGGCAACTGCCGGAAGCTTCCGGAGCGGTGGGCGGCGAGTCATGGATAACGCTTATACCAGAGACGCCTGCCTCACTCCCACTCGATCGTCGCCGGCGGCTTGCTGCTGACGTCGTAGGTCACGCGGGAGACGCCGGTGATCTCGTTGATGATGCGGTTGGAGACGGTCTCCAGCAGTTCGTAGGGCAGGTGCGCCCAGCGGGCGGTCATGAAGTCGATGGTCTCCACGGCGCGCAAGGCGATCACCCACTCGTAGCGGCGGGCGTCGCCGACCACGCCGACCGAGCGCACCGGCAGGAAGACGGCGAAGGCCTGGCTGGTCTTGTGGTACCAGTCGGCGCGGTGCAGCTCCTCGATGAAGATGGCATCGGCCTCGCGCAGGATGTCGGCGTACTCCTTCTTCACCTCACCGAGGATGCGCACCCCCAGGCCCGGCCCCGGGAAGGGGTGGCGGTAGACCATGTCGTAGGGCAGGCCGAGCTCGACGCCGAGCTTGCGCACCTCGTCCTTGAACAGCTCGCGCAGCGGCTCGACCAGCGTGAGCTTCATGGTCTCGGGCAGGCCGCCCACGTTGTGGTGCGACTTGATCACGTGGGCCTTGCCGGTCTTGCTGGCGGCGGATTCGATCACGTCCGGGTAGATGGTGCCCTGGGCCAGGAAGTCGACGCCCTCGATCTTGGCGGCTTCCTCGTCGAACACCTCGATGAAGGTGTTGCCGATGATCTTGCGCTTGGCCTCGGGGTCGACCTCGCCCTCGAGCTTGGAGAGGAACAGCGGCTCGGCGTTGACGCGGATCACCTTCACGCCCATGTGACGGCCGAAGGTCTCCATCACCTGCTCGCCCTCGGCCTTGCGCAGCAGGCCGTTGTCGACGAACACGCAGGTCAGCTGGTCGCCGATCGCCTTGTGCAGGAGTGCTGCCACCACCGAGGAGTCGACGCCGCCGGAGAGGCCGAGCAGCACGTGGCGATCGCCGACCTGCTCGCGCACGCGCTCGATCTGGTCCTCGATGATCTGCGCCGGGGTCCAGAGGCGCTCGGCACCGCAGATTTCCAGCACGAAATGCTCGAGGATGCGCAGGCCCTGGAGGGTGTGGGTCACCTCGGGGTGGAACTGCACGCCATAGAAGCGCTTCTCCTCCCAGGCCATGGCGGCGATGGGGCAACTCGGGGTGGAGGCGGTGACGGTGAACTCGCTCGGCACCCGGGAGACCTTGTCGCCGTGGCTCATCCACACATCCAGCAGGTTGCGCCCGGTCTCATGGTCGATGTGGTCGGAGATGTTGCGGAAGAGTGCGGTCTCTTCATCGATGCGGATCTGGGCGTAACCGAACTCGTGAACCTTCGAGCCCTCCACCGCGCCACCGAGCTGCTCGGCCATGGTCTGCATGCCGTAGCAGATACCCAGCACCGGCAGATCCATCTCGAACACGCACTGGGGGGCGCGGGGCGAATCCAGTTCGGTGACGGATTCCGGGCCGCCGGCGAGGATGATCCCGTTGGGCGCGTACTCGCGGATCTCGGCCTCGGTAATATCGAAGGCGCGCACCTCGGAATAGACGCCGATCTCGCGCACCCGGCGGGCGATCAACTGGGTGTACTGGGAGCCGAAGTCGAGGATCAGGATCTTGTGGGCATGGATATCGGTCATGAGGCCTTTCCTTTGAGAGGCGAACGGCCCGGAAACACGAAAGCTGGAAGCGGCGCGGCCACTTCCAGCTTCAAGCTTCCGGCGTCAAGCTTGGTTCAACCCGCGCGGTAGTTGGGGGCTTCCTTGGTGATCTGCACGTCATGCACGTGTGACTCGGCGAAACCGGCACCGGTGATCTGCATGAACTGCGGCTTGGTGCGCATCTCCTGGATGTCGCGGCAGCCGGTGTAGCCCATGGAGGCGCGCAGGCCGCCCATCAACTGGTGGACGATGCCACTCATCATGCCCTTGTAGGGCACGCGACCTTCGATACCTTCCGGCACCAGCTTCTCGGCGCCCTCGCTCTTGTCCTGGAAGTAGCGGTCGGCACTGCCCTGCTTCTGGGACATGGCCCCCATCGACCCCATGCCGCGGTAGGCCTTGTAGGTGCGGCCCTGATAGAGTTCGATCTCGCCCGGGGCTTCCTCGGTGCCGGCCAGCAGGCCACCGACCATCACGGTGCTGGCGCCGGCGGCCACGGCCTTGGCCAGGTCCCCGGAGAAGCGCACGCCGCCGTCGGCGATCAGCGGGATATCGTAGGGCACTAGTGCCGCGGCCACGTTGGAGACGGCGGTGATCTGCGGCACGCCCACGCCGGCGACGATGCGGGTGGTGCAGATGGAGCCGGGGCCAATCCCCACCTTGACGGCATCGGCGCCGGCCTCGGCCAGCGCCTGGGCGGCCTCCGCGGTGGCGATATTGCCGCCCACCACCTGGATCTGCGGAAAGTGCTCCTTCACCCAGCGCACCCGCTCGATCACGCCACTGGAATGACCGTGGGCGGTGTCGACGACCACGACATCGACACCGGCCTCGGCCAGCGCGGCGACGCGGTCGGGGGTCTCGGGGCCGGTGCCCACGGCGGCACCGACCAGCAGGCGACCGTCGGCATCCTTGGCGGCGTAGGGAAAGGTGCGGGCCTTCTCGATGTCCTGGAAAGTGACCAGGCCACGCAGGCGGAAGTCGTCGTCCACCACCAGCATCTTCTCGATGCGGTGCTCCTGCATCTTACCCTTGATGATATCGAGCCCGGTGCCCACCGGCACGGTGACGAGCTTCTCACCGGGGGTCATGATGTCGGCCACGCTGTCGCCCTGATTGGGCTGGAAGCGCATGTCGCGCTGGGTCACCAGACCCACCAGGGTCTCGCCCTCCACGACCGGGAAACCCGAAAAGCCATGCTCGTCGGCCATGGCCAGCAGGTCCGCCAGCTTGGCCTTGGGCCCCACGGTAATGGGATCCTTGACGATCACGCTCTCGTGCTTCTTGACCTTGCGCACTTCGGCGGCCTGGTGGGCGATGGTCATGCTCTTGTGGATGATGCCGATGCCGCCTTCCTGGGCCATGGCGATGGCCAGGCGGGCCTCGGTGACGGTATCCATGGCCGCGGAAAGCAGGGGGATATTCAGGAAGAGGTCGCGGGTCAGGCGGGTCCTGAGGCTGACGTCGTTGGGCAGGACATCAGAATACCCGGGCACGAGTAATACGTCATCGAACGTAAGAGCTTCTTGGGCCATACGTAACATAGGCGGCAACACCCAGTGAACTGGTGGGAGGGAGTGAAGTTAATCCCCCATTATAGCGACCCCGGCCGGGGGGCGGCAATGCGAGTCACGGGTACCGAGGAGTATCACTGATCGTACTACCGCTCGTGACGGCTCCGGCGACAGGCCGACGGGAGGGGCGCTGCACCCGGAACCGCGGCACATGCTAGGGTATTGGCCTCCACTCGCCAGGGATGATCACGCCATGCCTCGCCTCGAGAACGCCGCCCTCTCCGTCAGCGAGCTCAATCGCCGCGCCCGCCAGGCGCTGGAGCAGGATCTCGGCGAGGTGTGGGTGGAGGGCGAGCTCTCCGGAGTGTCGCGGCCGGGCTCGGGGCACATCTACTTCACCCTCAAGGATGATCGGGCCCAGCTGCGTTGCGCCCTGTTCCGCCCCCGGGTGCGCTTCGTGGCCGCCCCACTGCGCGACGGCGACCGGGTCAAGGTCCGCGGCCAGGTGTCGCTGTTCGAGCCACGCGGCGACTATCAGCTGATCGTCGAGGCGGTACAGGCGGCGGGCGAAGGCGAGCTGCTGGCGGCCTTCGAGCGGCTCAAGGCCCGACTCGCCGTCGAGGGCGTATTCGCCAACGCACGTCCCCTGCCCTATCCGCCGCGCCACCTGCTGGTGCTCACTTCGCCCACCGGCGCGGCGATCCGCGATGTGCTGGCGGTGCTGGCGGCACGCTGGCCGCTTACGCAGGTGACGCTGATCCCGGTGCCGGTGCAGGGGCGCGAGGCCGCCCCGGCGCTGATCTCGGCTCTGGGGCTGCTCAACCGCCAGCCGGCGCTGGACCCGGCCCACGACGCCATCCTGATCACCCGCGGTGGCGGCAGCCTGGAGGATCTGTGGGCCTTCAATGACGAGCACCTGGCGCGCGCAATCTTCCATTCGCGGTTGCCGGTGATGTCGGCGGTGGGCCACGAGGTGGATGTCACCCTGGCCGACTTCGCCGCCGACATGCGCGCCCCAACGCCTTCCGCCGCCGCCGAGCAGCTGGTGCCCGACCGCCACGAACGGCGCCACCGCCTCGAGCGGCTGGCCGAGCGGCTCATCAGGGCCCAGCGCGCCCGCCTGGAGACCGAAGCCCAGCGGCTGGATCACCTGCGGGCCCGGCTGCGCCACCCCGGCGAGGTGCTGGCCGCGCGCCGCCGGCAACTGGCCGAGCTGGAAGGACGCCTGCGGCGGGCCATGCAGGCCCGGCTCGACGGCGAACAGCGCCGAGAGCAACACCTGCGCCAGCGCCTTGTGCTGCGCTCGCCGGGCCGGCTGGTGGAGCAGGCCGAACAGCGGCTCACGCGAGCCCGCGGACGGCTCCATCAGGCCATGCCGCGAGAGCTGGCCCACCATCGCGAGCGGCTGGGCGGACTGGTGCGCGAGCTTCAGGCCGTCAGCCCGCTGGCGGTGCTGGGGCGGGGCTACGCCATCCTCGAGGACGAACAAGGACAGGTCATCCGGCGGGCAAGCGAGGTTGTGCCCGGTCAGGCGCTCGAGGCGCGTCTGGGCGAAGGGCGCCTCGCCCTGCGGGTACGCGAAAGCGATGGCGAATGAGACCGGCATGGGTGCGACACTCCGCCCCTTGGCGACCTTTGCCGCTGGTTGATATAGTTTTATCGTATAAAGTTAGTCTTTGAAAAAATAAGAAGGCGCTGCCGGGCCGTTGTCCAGAGCGCCGCCAGGCCCGACAATGTCGGAACGCTCAACACGGCTTTCACTGCCAGCATGGCAGCAAGCGTGCCGGCAGCTTCAACCACCAGAACGATAGGGAGTTGCACCATGTCACTTCGCATCAATGACGTCGTCCCCGATTTCGAGGCCGATACCAGCCAGGGCCCGATCCGCTTCCACGAGTGGATCGGCGACAACTGGGCGATCCTCTTCTCCCACCCCAAGGACTTCACTCCCGTCTGCACCACCGAGTTCGGCGCCGTGGCCAAGCTCAACGATGAGTGGAACAAGCGCGGCACCAAGGTGATCGGCGTCTCGGTGGACGGCGTGGAAGACCACAAGAAGTGGATCAATGACATCTCCAGCTTCGCCAGCTGCGATGTCGGTTTCCCGATCATCGCCGACGAGGACCTCAAGGTCGCCAAGCAGTTCGACATGCTGCCGGCCGATGCCTACCTGCCGGACGGCCGCACCCCGGCAGACAGCGCTACCGTGCGCTCGGTGTTCATCATCGGGCCGGACAAGCAGCTCAAGCTCTCCATGACCTACCCGATGAACGTGGGCCGTAACTTCGCCGAGGTGCTGCGCGCCCTGGACGCCCTGCAGACCGCCAACGGCAAGGGCGTGGCGACACCCGCCGACTGGAACGTCGGTGAAGACGTGATCATCCCGCCGACGGTCTCCGACGAGGATGCCAAGGCGAAGTTCGGTGAATACGAGACCATCTTCCCCTATCTGCGCTGGACCAAGCTGCCCAAGTAAGGCTGGCGGTTTAGCTCGCGCTACCAAGACCCCCTGCCCCGGCAGGGGGTCTTGCGTTGTGTCCCGCTGCGGAGAGTTTAGTGGTGCTCTGCCCGACGAGCGGTCGGCTTGAAGGTGCCGGGCTCGAGCTCGTGGCGGGCCAGCAGCTTGTAGAAATCGGTGCGGTTGCGCCCGGCGATGCGCGCCGCCTGGGTGACGTTGCCGTCGGTGATCTTGAGCACCTTGACCAGGTAGCGGCGCTCGAAGCCGGCCCTTGCGTCATTGAAGGTCGGCAGGACACTCTCCTCGGCGGCCAGCGCCTGGGCCACCAGCCCCTCCGGAATCATCGGCGAGGTGGTCAGGGCCACACACTGCTCCACCACGTTGACCAACTGGCGCACGTTGCCGGGCCAGGCCGAGGCGGCCAGCAGGTTGAGTGCCTCCGGCGAGAAGCCCTTGACGAAGGGCTTGTGCCGGGCGGCGGCCTGGGCCACCAGGTGCTTGGCCAGCAGCGGTACGTCCTCGGCACGCTCGTTGAGCGGCGGCAACCGAAGATTCACCACGTTGAGGCGGTAGTAGAGGTCCTCACGAAACTCGCCCTCTTGCATGGCGCGGTCCAGGTCGCGATGCGTCGCCGAGATGATACGCACGTCGATGGGGACCGAGGTGGTGGAGCCGAGCGGGCGGATCTGTCGCTCCTGCAGGGCACGCAGCAGCTTGACCTGCAGTGTCAGCGGCATGTCGCCGATCTCGTCGAGGAACAGGGTGCCACCGTCGGCCGCCAGGAAAAGACCGCGGTGCTCGCTCACCGCCCCGGTGAAGGCGCCCCGGGCGTGGCCGAAGAGTTCGCTCTCCAGCAGCTGCTCGGGCAGCGCACCGCAGTTGATCGCCACGAAGGGCTTGTCCGCCCGAGGGCTGGCCTTGTGGATGGCGCCGGCCAGCAGCTCCTTGCCGGAGCCCGAGGCGCCGGTAATCAGGACGCTGACATCCGCGGCGGCCACCATGCGGGCCTGCTCGAGGATCCGCTCCATCTCCGGGCTGCGGGTAATGATCGCCTCGCGCCAGTGGTCGTCCCCCTCGGTGGCGGAAGTGGAGGTCTGGGCCAGGGCATCGTCGATGGCGGCGAAGAGCTCGTCGCGATCCACCGGCTTGGTGAGGAAGCCGAACACCCCCTGGCGGGTGGCGCTGACGGCATCGGGAATCGATCCGTGGGCCGTGAGGATGATCACCGGCAGGCCCGGCACTCGGCGCTGGAGCTCCTGGAACAGTGCCAGGCCGTCCATCTCGTCCATGCGCAGGTCGGACAGCACCAGGTCGGGACGAGCGACTTCCAGCCGCTTGAGAGCCTCGCGGCCACTTTCCGCCGTGGTGACACGGTAGCCCCGGCTCTCGAGCCGCATGCCCAGCAGTTTCAACAGGCTGACGTCATCATCCACCAGCAGGATGTGGGCGGCATGTCCGCCGGCATTGGCCAGGCGTCCGGTCTGCTTCATGTCATCTCTCCCGATTCATTCATTCTGCTGTCGCAGGTTGATGCTCTGTTCAATGGCGGTGAGCTGATCGAGCTTCTCGGCCAGGGCCTCGAGTTCCTCGGTGAGGGCCGCGTTCTCCTCCAGGGTGGCCTCCTGCTCGCTCCGGCTCTCGGCCAGCTGTCCGGCCAGGCGGCGGCGGCCCTCCAGCTCGTTGAGCCAGTAACGCAGCAGCGGCTGCAGGTCTGACGGTGCAGCGTGCAGATCGGCCTTGTAGAGCGCCGAGGCTCGGTTCCACTGGCGCCGATCACCCCAGGCAAGCAGCACGGCCCGCGCCAGGCGCCGCTCGGCACTCTCGCCACCGAGGCGCGTTAGGGTGGCCTCACGCCAGACTCGGTCGCCGCGCTGAGAGGCCAGGCCGAAGGCCACCCAGTCGTGAAGCAGGCAGGGGGCGTTGTCGAAATCCGGTAACTCGGCATGGCACAGCGCCGAGCCATTGGAGGGGCTCTGTTGGGAAGAGGGGCCAGCGGGCAACTGCAGCTGCTCGGGCAGATACTGACAGCCGGCCAGCAGGGCCATGGCCAGGCACAGGAGCCAGGAGCGCGTGGTCATGAGGTGTCATTCCTCGAGTGGTCGCCCGCCAGGGCGGGCGTCGGGGGTTCGTGCTCGTGATCGAGGTCTTGCACGGGCGCCGGGGCTCGACGCGGCAGGGTCAGGCGAAAGCACACCGCCAGCCGGGCATCGTCGACGAGTTCCAGGCTGCCGTGCTGGAGCCGAGCGCAGTCGGCGGCCACCGAGAGGCCGATGCCGGAGCCCTTGAGCGGACCCTTGCGGCGTCCCTGGCCCTGGAAGAAGGCTTCGAAGAGCCGGGTGCTATCCTCCTCGGCAATCCGCTCGCCGCTGTTGGCCACCTCGATCACCAGCCGGTCGCGCAGCGCACGGGCACGAATCTCCATCACGCCGCCGTCCTCGCCATAGGCGACGGCATTGGAGATCAGATTGTCGAGGATCCGAACCGTGGCGGTGCGATCGAGCGCCCACACCAGGGGACCATCGAAGCAGCTGACCCGCATCCGCTTGCTGTCGAGGGCCAGGCGATGCTTGGCCAGCACTTCCTTGACCATGGGGGCGACATCCTGCTGCTCGATATCCAGCTGGCGATCTTGCTGGAGCAGGTTGTAGTCGAGCAGCTGCTCGATCAGACGTTGCAGGTCGCGGCCGCTGGCATCGATCAGGTCGAGGATCTCGCGCTGGCGCGGCGTGACCTCGCCGGCCACGCCGTCGGCAAGCAGCGACGAGCCCTCGCGCACGCTGGCCAGCGGCGTCTTGAGCTCGTGAGACATGTGGCGCAGGAACTGCTGTTTCTGGGCCTCCAGTTCATCGAGCCGCGAGGCCAGCCAGTCCAGCCGCTCATCCAGGACAACCAGTTCCGCCGGGCCCTTAAGGGGCTTCGGCGTCTGTCCCCTGTCGCCATGCACGCTGCCGATCCCCAGGATACGACGCTCCAGTTGGCGAATCGGATGGATGATCAGGCGTGTGAACAGCAGCATCAATACCAGACTCGCCGAGACCAGGGCCGCGGTCTGCCACCAGAGGCGCACCTGCACGGCCTCGGCGCGGGCGCGGATACCCTCGATGCGTGCGTCGATGTGCTGGTTGGTGGCGCGGCGTATCGCCTCGGTATGCTGGGCAAAGGTCAGGAAATCGGCGAGCCGGGCGGTGAAGGCCTCGAGCGGCAGATCGGGCATCTCGGCGAGGCGGTCGAGCTGCTCCTCCAGCACCGCCACATCGGGATCGTCAGGAAGCAGCTGGCGCTGCTGAGCCAGTAACTCGCGGAACTCTTCGAGACGGTCGTCGAAAATCTCCAGCAGGCTCTCCTGCTCGACCACGGCATACTGGCGGGCAGCGCGCTCCATCTCCAGCGCCAGAGCCCCCAGCGAACGGGCACGCCGCGTCTCTTCCACTGCCTGGCGGGCACTGACATCAGCCAGGCGTGACAGCTCGGAGATGGCCTGGCCGGCCTGGATCATCAGCACGGCCAGCGGCAACATCACCACCAGGAAGGCCAGCAGCACCAGCTGCAACAGCGAGCGCGGCCGCCAGCGACGCGTAACGGCTGAGGTCATGAACAGCGTTCTTTGCTGAAGAGTAACGGGAAACACCATCGTCCATTGACAAGGATACCAGAGTTCTGCCGAGCGCCCCGTGGCCAATCGCCGTCATCCCGCTGGAAAGATTCCGCCAGGAAAGCCTGACAACAGGCCGCTAGAAAAAAAGGGCCGGCAGAGCCGGCCCAATACGCAGGGAACTGAAGGGTCTGGACATTCGATCAATCGACGGCCTGATCCGTCCATTGCACGAAGGTCCATGGGCCGGTAAGACCCCGAAGCCATGAGGTGCCATCTGCCACCAGGGGCTGGTCATCCTCATGCGAGTGGCAAACCATCGTGTGGCACGCCGCCCTGCTCCGCTCCTGACACCACCGCCTCGGCCGCAGGCCAACGCGATGCTGCGCAATTCGATCCCCCTGCCGGGGGAGAGGCATCCCTGCCGGGGCATCCTTGCCCTTTCGATACCGCTCCTTGCCTGACGGCGGTATCGTCTCATCGCAACCTGACATTGCACATCGCTTGGAGCAGACAGTTGCTCTCCCTGGCAGTTGCCAATGGCGTGCCAGAAATCGCATAAAACAATATAAATCAGAGGATTATAGAAAAGATAAAGCGGCATGGGCCGAACAAAGCCCGCTAACGGGTGGCGAGAAAGCGCCTGGGGGCAAGCTTTCGTCGCCAACTTGCGACGTCATTCAAATATTTCTGACGAACTCATTGATTTTCAGAGAGTTAAATCGTCTCCATTCGGAGACGCCGCTAACCTCGGCGACGCCTCCCGGTGACAGTGCGCCCTCAGGCCATGGCCTTGACCAGGATCTTGGACTTGCGGGCGTGGCTGTAGGTGTCGCGACGCAGCGGCGGTAAGGTCTCGATATCGGCCAGGCGAAAGCCGTGTTCGAAGAACCAGTGGGTCGTGTGGGTGGTCAGCGCGAACAGCGCCGAGAGCTCCAGGCGGCGGGCCCGGCGCTCGATCTCGGCAAGCAGCAACTCCCCGCGTGCGCCTCCACGATAGTCGTCGTGGACTGCGACGCAAGCCAGCTCTCCCATCGTGGCGTCGCCGAAGGTATGCAGGGCGGCACAGCCGATGATCATGCCGTCGCGCTCGATCACCAGGTAGTCGTCGATCTCGTACTCCAGCCGTTCCCGGGAGCGCGGCACCAGCATGCCTTGCTGCTCCAGCGGCTCGAGCAGTTCGAGAAGGCCGCCGATATCGCCAAGCTCCGCCGCTCGCAGCTGCTCATAGCGATGCTCGGTGATCATGGTGCCCACGCCGTCACGGGTGAAGAGTTCACCGAGCAGGGCGTCGTGGTCGTGCCAGGAGAGCAGGTGGGTGCGGGCCACGCCATACCGTGCGGCGATACAGGCCGCGCCAAGGTGCCGGGCGAGTTCGCTGGAGGGATCGGCCTGTTGAAACAGCGGCTCGGCCTCAGCCGGGGTCAGCTGTCGCTGGAGCTGGCCGCTGCGGTCGAACAGGCCGCTGGCCTCGCCAAGCAGGATCAGCTTGTCGGCGCCGAGCGCCGTGGCGGCGTGGCGAGCCACCTCGGCGGCGTCCAGGTCGAAGACCTCGCCGGTGCTGGAGAAGCCCAGCGGCGGCAGCACCACCAGCGAACCGCGTTCGAGCAGCCCCTCGATGGCTTCCGACCGTACCCGACGCACCTCGCCGCTGTGGTCGAAATCGACACCTTCACGCACGCCCAGCGGCTTGGCCATCACCAGGTTGCCGGAAACCACGGTCATCTCGATGCCGTGCAGCGGCGTATTGGGCAACCCCGGCGAAAGTCGCGCCTCCAACCATAGCCGCTGCTCGGCGGCGATACGCTCGACCCGGGTCATGATGGCCTCGTCGGCCACCCAGCGCCCCTGGTGACGACTGGGCACGATGCTCGCCTCGTTCAGCGCCTTCTGCACCTGCGGCCGGATACCGAACACCACCACCAGGCGCACGCCCAGGGTGTGCAGTAGCGCCAGGTCCTGAATCAGCTGCTCGCCTCGCCCACTGGCCATGGCTTCGCCCTCGATCAGGATGACGAAGGTGCGGCCACGGTGGGCGTTGATATAGGGCGAAGAATTGCGGAACCAGTCCACGAAGGGGAAACGAGTATCCAAGGCCGCACTCCGGCAGCAGGTGAACGAAGAGGGAGCCGAGCATCACTATATCAGAGTGACAAAAACGGCGGCACTGGTCAGCTGCAAGCAGCCAAGCAGCATGAATCAGCCGTCGCAAAGGAAAACCCGAAGGCCTCAGCCTCCGGGTTTTCTTGTAGCTCGGCGCTTGTAGCTCGGCGCTTAACCAAACATCCCCTTGAACGCGAAGAAAAACAGGATCGCGAGACCGGCACCGGCCGGCAGGGTGATCAGCCACGACATGATAATGGTGCCGATGACCCGCAGATTGAGCGCTGCCATGCCACGGGCCAGCCCCACACCCAGCACGGCCCCCACCAGGGTATGGGTGGTGGAGATCGGCAGGCCGGTACCCGAGGCCAGCACCACGGTGGTGGCGGCGGAGAGGGTCGCGGCAAAGCCGCGGCTCGGGGTGAGCTCGGTGATGCCGGTACCCACCGTGGCGATCACCTTGTGGCCATAGGTGACCAGGCCGACGACGATACCGCCGCCACCCAGCACCAGCACCCACCAGGGCACCAGGGCCGCGCCTTCCACATCCCCGCCGCTCTGGACCACGCTGATCACCGCCGCCAGCGGCCCCACGGCGTTGGCCACGTCGTTGGAGCCGTGGGCAAAGGCCATGGCGCAGGCCGTGAAGATCATCAGCACGCCGAAGACCTGCTCGACGCTGCCGAAGCCGAACTGATCGGTCTGGCGCATGACACGGCTGACCCGGCGCTCACGCAGGACGCCCAGGATCAAACAGGTGACACCGAAGAGCGCGGCTACCAGGAAGCTGGCACCGAAGCCGAGATCCAGGCCGACGTGTTTGAGCCCCTTGGTGAGGGTCACCATGGCGACGATAAAGCCGACCAGGAAGACGTAGATAGGCACGTAGCGCTTGGCCGCGGCGAAGGGGTCCCGCGCCTCGAAGATCAGGTGCTGCACCGACTTGAAGATCATGAAGGCGATGGAGCCGGCCAGCAGCGGCGAGACCAGCCAGCTGGCGGCGATCTTGCCCACCGCCCCCCAGTCCACCGCGCCCGCACCCAGGCCAGCCGCAGCGAAGCCAACGATGGCGCCGACGATGGAGTGAGTGGTGGAGACCGGCCAGCCCTTGGCCGAGGCGATCAACAACCAGGTACCGGCAGCGAGTAGCGCCGCCAGCATGCCGTAGACCAGCAGTTGGGGATCATCCTGCAACAGCTCGGGGTCGATGATTCCCTTGCGGATGGTGTCGGTTACCTCGCCACCAGCCAGCCAGGCGCCCAGGAACTCGAAGATCACGGCGATGATGATCGCCTGCTTGATGGTGATGGCCCGGGAGCCCACCGAGGTGCCCATGGCGTTGGCCACATCGTTGGCTCCGACGCCCCAGGCCATGAAGAAACCGAAGAGACAGGCGAGGATGATGAAGATCTCACCGTGTTGCGCAATGATCGACATAGGGAGGGTTCCCTTGTTGCGGTCTGATGGAGAAGGTCAACACGACACGGCCCCGGGATCGCCGGGGCCGTCATGTTCAGTTGGCCGTCATGATCTGCAGGCGGCTGCCGACGCGCTCGGCACGGTCGGAAAGCTCGCCCACCCAGTCGATGATCTTGTAGAGGAACATCACGTCCACCGGTGGCAGACGATCCTCGAGCTCGAAGAGCTGCCGGCGAATGGTCACCTGCTGGCCGTCGGCCTGCTGCTCGAGCACGTGCAGCTCACGGATCATCTTCTGCATCACATCGGATACATTGCGACCGAAGCCCGACTCGAGCAGATCCTTGAGCTCCTCCAGGGCGTGGCGCGCCTGGGCGACACAGGCCACCGAAGTGCGCATGTAGTCGCGCATCGGCTGTGCCAGTTCCTGGGGCACCTGCATTCTGCGGCCGAGCATGATACCGGTGATGTCGCGAACCTTGTTGGCGATCTTGTCCTGGACGCTGATCAGATCGAGAAGATCGGAGCGCGACACCGGCAGGAACATGGTGTTGGGCAGATTGAGACGCAGCTCGGTCTTGAGCTCGTCGGCCTCGTGCTCGAGGCGCGTGATGGTCTCGCGATGCTGGGCGGCGGTGTCCCAGTCGCCGACGAGAGAGGCCTCGAAGAAAGGCAACAGCTCGTCGGCGCACTCGCTGGCCTTGACGATATGGGCCAGCAGTGGATGGAATGGCGAGCGGCCGAACATCGCGGAGAAGGGATTGGATGTCACCATGGGGCATCTGTGAACCTGGAAAATGGCGGCGTCAGTATAGTGACTGACACCACCACCGTCATGAAAAAATCATCCAATATTCATCAAAACGAGGTAGCGCCCCGATGGCAGACGAGATCGAGCTCAAACTGGCCCTGGGGCCCGAGGCGCCCGAGGCGCTGCGCCGCCACCCCCGCCTGGCCGGTTCGGCCCCGACGCTCACGCGGCTGGGCAATACCTACTACGACACGCCCGAGGGCGACCTGGAGCGCGCGCGCATGGCGCTGCGCCTGCGCCGAGCCGGCGACCGCCTGCTGCAGACCCTCAAGACCCGCGGCCAGGGCGGGGGTGGCCTATCGACCCGCGGCGAGTGGGAGTGGGAGGTGCCGGGCCCGGGGCTCGATCTCGCGGGACTGGCCACCCTGCCCCCCATGGCAGAGCGCGACCCGGAGTTGCTCGAACGCCTGGTGCCACGCTTCGCCACCGATTTCGTGCGCGAGGCCTGGTGGCTGGAGGGGGAGGAGGTGATCCTCGAGATTGCCCTGGACCTGGGCGACATCCACGCGGGTGAGCAGGCAGTGCCCATCCGTGAACTGGAGCTGGAGCTCAAGGCGGGCGACCCCGCGACGCTGTGGTCGCTGGCCGACGAGCTGGCCGATACAATTCCCATGCGCCCCTCGGACACCAGCAAGGCGGCCCGTGGCGGGGCGCTGCTCGGCGGTAGCTGGACACTGCCAGCGGGCAGCGATCCGGTGGCCTGGTTGCACCGCGCCACCGTGGCGCTGGATGCCCTGGCCGATACCGGACAGGACGCCTGGCGCATAGAGGCACGCCGCGCCTTCCAACGCCTGGCCGAAACGGGCGATGATGACCTTGATGATGAGGAACTTCGCGACGACGCCCGAGCCCTCGCCGAGGCACTGGGCACCGAAACCTGGCTGACCCCGGCCTTCGGCCGTCGAATGCTGCGGCTGGCCCGCCGACTGCCCGGCGACGTCGACCTGGCCTGACCGGCCTCGGCCACTACAAGGACGAACCCCGTGAAACACACTCACAAGCCCGCCGGCGAGGGTCTGCGAACGCGGGTCTTCCAGATCATCTTCGAGTCCGATACGCCGCTGGCCAAGGGCTTCGATATCGCCCTGATCGGGGCGATACTGGTCAGCGTACTGGTGGTGATGCTGGAGAGCATCGAGAGCCTGCGCGCCGACTACGGCACTCTGTTCTACTGGATCGAGTGGGGCTTCACCCTCGCCTTCACCCTGGAACTGGCGATACGCCTCTACTGCCTCGAGAAGCCATGGCTCTACCTGCGCAGCTTCTACGGTATCGTCGACGTGGTCGCCATCCTGCCCACCTGGCTGACGCTGATCCTGCCCGGTGGCCAGGCGCTGGTAGTCGTGCGCCTGCTACGTGCCTTGCGCATCTTCCGCGTGCTGCGCCTGATGCAGTTTGTCGGCGAATCCCGACTGCTGATCGATGCCCTGCACCGCAGCCTCCATCAGATATTCCTGTTCTTTTTCGGCATCTTTATCCTGGTGACCATCTTCGCTTCGGCGATGTATCTGATAGAGCCTACCGAGGCCGGCTTCACCAGCATCCCCATGGCGATCTATTGGGCCATTGTCAGCCTGACCACGGTGGGCTACGGCGATATCGTGCCGGTGACCCCGCTCGGCCAGGCCATCACCGTGATGCTGATGCTGACCGGCTACTCGATCATCGCGGTGCCCACCGGGGTCTTCTCCGCCCAGGTGATCCGTGCCATCCGCGAGGAGCGCTACTCCGACGAGGCCTGCCCGGGCTGCGGCTACGACCGCCACGATACCGAGGCGCGCTACTGCCTGCGCTGCGGCACCTGGCTGGACGAGAAGACGATCGACCCGAGGCTCGCCAAGAGTGGCGAAGGAGGAAAGGAGTAAAGGAAGGGAAGTAGCAGCAGGCCCCGGATTGGCGCGACTTTCCCGGGTGTGGGGAAAGGATTTTTACGGATTTTTTAGGAGATCCTGTGGTGCGATAGCGGTCATGGCGCCATTCGTCATGAGCATGGCGACGAGAACACGTCAAGGTGATCGCAATGCACACAAGCGGGATCAGGGAACATTGGCTCAAGTGGGCGCCGATCCTCAAGGTGCTTTCCGTGCTATGGCTAGTACTGGCACTCTTCATGGCGGTGCCCTGGGTAGTGCTGGTCATCGAGGAAGATCCCGATGCTCGAGCCTTCGCCCTGTCCATCGGCATTGTC
The DNA here is from genome assembly GCF_902500215.1 of Halomonas lysinitropha. Lineage (GTDB taxonomy): Bacteria > Pseudomonadota > Gammaproteobacteria > Pseudomonadales > Halomonadaceae > Halomonas > Halomonas lysinitropha. The sequence continues at coordinate 226,422 of NZ_CABVOU010000033.1, read as the reverse complement.
TTAGCCTCGGTGGCCATAAGCTGGCTGGCCACTCTTCGCGTCGATATTTCCCTCAAACCCTGGCAGATGTTTCTCGTCACTACGTTCAGTTGGGTGAGTATCAGTACCTTTGCCAGCCTGCCACTGGTTCTGGGGGCGCCCCATCTATCCATCACCAACGCCGTGTTCGAGTCGGTGTCGGCGATCACCACCACCGGCTCGACGATTCTCGAGGGCATCGAATTCCTGTCTGACGGCCTCAAGCTGTGGCGAGGCATCATGCAGTGGCTGGGCGGCATCGGCATCATCGTCATGGGCATCGCCATCCTGCCCTTCCTGAAGGTGGGCGGTATGCGGTTGTTCCACACCGAATCCTCCGACTGGTCCGACAAGGTCATGCCGAAAACCGGTGGCATTGCCAAGGCAACGCTCGGTATCTACTGCGGGTTTACGTTCACGGCGATGCTTGCCTATTGGCTAAGTGGCATGGCGCCGCTGGATGCCGTGGTGCATGCCATGACATCACTTGCCACAGGAGGCTTCGCCAACTCCGATGCCTCTTTCGGGGCCTATGCCGACTCTCCTCGCATTTTGTGGCTGGCCAGTCTCTTCATGCTCTGCGGTGCCCTGCCCTTCGTGCTCTATATCCGCGTGTTGCGCGGAGCGCGGATGGCCCTCTGGCGGGACCAGCAGGTGCAGGGGTTGCTGCTCTTGCTGGCAACGGTCTGTCTGCTCCTGACGCTTTGGCGCATCTGGCTGGGTACTCCCCCCTTCGAGGCGCTCACCCATGTGGTCTTCAATGTCATCTCCATCGTCACCACCACTGGCTACGCGTCGGATGACTACACGCTCTGGGGTCACATGGCCACGGTGGCCTTCTTCTATCTCACCTTCGTCGGAGGCTGCAGTGGATCGACCGCCGGGGGCATGAAGATTTTCCGCTTCCAGGTCGCCATGCTGCTGCTGATCAGCCAGTTGCGCTTCCTGATCCACTCCAGCGGCGTCTTTGTCTCACGCTACAATGGTCAGACGCTGACCGACGACATCACCCGCGGGGTAGTGGCGTTCTCGTTCTTCTTCTTTCTGACCATCGCCGGGCTGGCCCTCGGGCTATCGCTGATGGGACTGGATTTCCTCACGGCGCTCTCGGGCGCCGCCACGGCCGTGGCCAATGTGGGACCGGGGCTCGGCGACATCATCGGCCCGTCAGGCAACTTCTCCACCCTTCCGGATGCCGCCAAGTGGCTGCTGTGCGTCGGCATGCTGATGGGGCGACTGGAGATCCTGACAGTGCTGGTTCTCCTGACGCCGATGTTCTGGCGGCAATAAGCGACCATGCAAGAGGCCCTTGTGGAGACTATGCAGGCTCACGAACAGCATGCGGCCAGTGCGCAGGTCCAGCCCACACCCACTCGGTTGCTGGTAGCACTGAGCGGTGGGTCAGAAGATGCGGCGCTGGTGCGTGCCGCGCATCGCCTGGCGTCGCGTGACCACGTCCACTGGTGTGCGGCCTATGTCGAGAGCGACAGAGAGGATACGCAAAGGCGACTGATGCTGGAGCGCGATTTCGCCCAGGTCCAACGCCTGGGCGGCGATGTTCGCGTGGTCTCTGGACAGGATCGTGCCCGAGAGCTTCTGGCGCTGGCGGGTGAACTGAAGGTTGCCACGCTGCTGGTCGGCCACGGGCGCCCATCGGGCTGGCGAATCTGGCGCCGTCCCCTGGCCGAGCGGCTGGCACGCCTGGGAGGACCCTTCGACCTCGTGGTGGCTGCCGAAGCACGCCAGCGGCCGCGCTTTCGTCCTCGCCCGCGTCAACGTCTCTGGCATTGGCGTGATACGGGTATAGCCGTGAGCGCGACGCTGGCGGCACTGGCTCTTTCGGCAGGCCTGAAGTCCTGGCTGGCGCTGGGCAATCTCTCCTTGCTGTTTCTCGGCGCGGTACTGGTCAGTGCCGCCCTGGCGGGAACTCGAGCCGCCATGCTGGCTGCCGTGCTGGGGTTCGTCAGTTTCAATTTTTTCCTGACTGAACCGCGCTACTCACTGGCCATGGTGGAGGACGATCAGCTGGTCACCGTGGTGGTCTACCTGTTGGTCGCCGTGGTGGCGGGGCAACTGGCGGGAAACGCCCGAACGCGCCTGCTCGCCCTGCGTGCGAGCCGCGAACAGACCTATCAGCTGCTCACCTTCTCACGTGAGCTCGCGGTAGCGACAGACCGGGAACGGGTCGCCGAAGTCGGCGTATCAACCCTGATGCGCTGGCTCGGCTGTCCGGTGGTGATGCTGGAAGCCACCGACGAGAAAGAAGATTTGGCGGTGCTGCAAAGCGCGCCGGCTGGACACCGCCTCGACCCCGACGCCAGGAGCGCCGTGGCATGGAGCCGTCTCCATCGTCGCCCCAGCGGCAAGGGGACCGAACAGCCATTGGACAGCGACTGGCAGGTCATTCCACTGGTAGAACAGGGCCGCCTGGTGGCGCTGATCTGCCTTGCCCTGGGCAGGCGGGAGCACCCGCCATCGCCGGACGAGGAGGGGCGCATCAATGCCATGCTGCGCATGCTGGCGCTGGCACTGGAGCGTACGCGCCTGGTCGCCGACCTGGAGGCGTCGCGGCTTTCCGAGGAGAACGAGCGTCTGCGCTCGGCGCTGTTGTCATCGGTATCCCACGATCTGAGAACACCCCTGGCCTCGATCATCGGTTCTGCCAGCACCCTGCGCGAACTTGCCGACCAGCTTGATGAGGCTGACCGTATCGAGCTCCTCGACGGCATCTTGAGTGAAAGCGAGCGACTCGACCGTTACATTCAGAATCTGCTGGACATGACGCGCCTCGGACAGGGCGGCCTCAAGCTGGAGCGCGACTGGATTTCACTGGAGGACCTGGTGGCCAGCGCCCTGCGGCGTCTGGGGCCCGTGCTGAAAGGGCTTCATATCGAGCGTGATTGGCCGGAGGACCTCCCACTGCTGAACGTGCATCCGGCGCTTATCGAGCAGGCGCTGGTCAATGTCATCGAGAATGCGGCGCGCTTCTCTCCGCCAGGCGGGGTGCTGCGCCTCGAGGCCGGGACCGAGGCGGACCAGCTATGGCTCGCGGTGATCGACCGAGGCCCTGGCATCGAGCCTCATTTACGCGAGCGGGTCTTTGACATGTTCTATACCGGCGGCGAAGGCGATCGCGGCCGCCACGGCAGTGGACTGGGGCTGGCCATCTGTCGCGGCATGCTCGGCGCCCATACCGGCACCATCGTCGCGGAACCTGGCCGTGATGGTATCGGCACGCGCATCGTCATGCGCCTGCCGCTGCCTGATGCCACCGAGGAGCCTCGCCACCATGTCGAGTGAACCCCAGCGTATTCTGGTGATCGACGACGAGCCGCAGATTCGCCGCTTCCTGCGCATCAGCCTGGCATCCCAGGGCTTCGTGGTCTTTGAAGCGGCGAGTGGCCGCGAGGGCCTGGAGCTAGCCCTTGAGGATGCGCCGCATCTCGTCCTGCTGGATCTGGGCCTACCCGACATGGACGGACAGGCGGTGCTCGACCGGCTGCGCGCGCGCAGCCAGGTACCCATCATCGTGGTTTCGGTACGCGGCCAGGAGGCTGAGAAGGTCAGAGCGCTGGATCATGGCGCCAACGATTACATGACAAAGCCCTTCGGGATCCGAGAGTTGTTGGCGCGCATCCGTGCTCTGCTGCGTCTTCACGAAGCGCCGCAGGGTACCCCGGAAGCCCAGAGCTACCGCGGCAATGGATTGGTGATCGATCCCATCGAACGGCGAGTGCAGCGTAACGGCGTGCCCGTTCACCTGACACCCAAGGAGTATGCCGTGCTCGAGAACCTGTGCCGTCACAGCGGGCGGGTCGTCACCCAGACACAGCTGTTGCGCGAAGTGTGGGGCCCGAGCCACGCCGAGGATACCCACTACTTGCGCATCGTGATCAGCAAGCTGCGCCAGAAGCTCGGTGACGATTCGGGTGCCCAATCGCTGCTGCAGACCGAGGCCGGTATCGGCTATCGCCTGATGATCGTGCCTGAAAGTGCCGACGATCCTGCCGACAATAAGGAGAAGCTTCCGTGAAGATCATCATTCTCGGCGCCGGCCAGGTCGGTGGCACCCTGGCCGAGCACCTGGCCCGGGAAGACAACGACATCACCGTGGTGGACACCGACGGCGAACGCCTGCGTGAGCTGCATACCCGCCTGGACATCCGCACGGTGTCCGGAGCTGGCTCCTATCCCCTGATACTTCGTCAAGCGGGTTGCGAAGAGGCCGACCTGCTGATCGCGGTGACCAACTCCGATGAGGTCAACATGATCGCCTGCCAGGTGGCTCACACCCTGTTCCGCACGCCGACCAAGATCGCCCGGGTGCGCGCCGCCGCCTACCTGACCCGCAAGGGCCTGTTCGCCCACGAAGCCGTCCCCATCGACGTGCTGATAAGCCCCGAACAGGTGGTCACCGACTATATCCGCCGGCTGATCGAGCACCCCGGCGCCCTGCAGGTGCTGGAGTTTGCAGACGGCCTGGTGCAGTTGGTGGCGGTGCGAGCGATCTATGGTGGTCCTCTCGTCGGTCAGGACCTGGCCTTCCTGCGTCGCCACATGCCCAATGTGGATACCCGGGTGGCGGCCATCTACCGAAAGGACCGACCGATCATCCCGCGCGGCGACACCGTGATCGAGGCCGACGACGAGGTCTTCTTCCTTGCCGCCCGCCGCGATATCCGCGCGGTGATGAGCGAGCTACGCCGCCTCGATCGCGACTTCCGTCAGGTGGTAATCGCCGGCGGGGGCAACATCGGCGAGCGCCTCGCCGAGCACCTGGAGCACAGCCACCAGGTCAAGATCATCGAGCAGAGCCTCGAGCGCTGCACCCAGCTCTCCGAACGGCTCGACCGCACCGTGGTGCTGCACGGTAGCGTCACCGCCAAGCGGCTGCTGGAAGAGGAGCATATCGAGGATTGCGACATCTTCTGCGCGCTGACCAACGACGACGAGGTCAATATCATGTCCTCGATGCTGGCCAAACGCCTGGGCGCCAAGAAGGTGCTGACGCTGATCAACAACGCCGCCTACGTCGACCTGGTGCAGGGTGGCGAGATCGACATCGCCATCTCTCCCCAGCAGGCCACCATCGGCAGCCTGCTGACCCATGTGCGGCGCGGCGACATCGTCAAGGTCCACTCGCTGCGGCGCGGCGCCGCCGAGGCCATCGAGGCCATCGCCCATGGCGATACCCAGTCGTCCAAGGTGGTGGGGCGCGCCATCGGCGACATCGACCTGCCCCAGGGCACCACCATCGGCGCCGTGGTGCGCGGCAAGGAGGTGCTGATCGCCCATGACGACGTGGTGGTGGCATCCGGCGACCACGTCATCCTGTTCGTGATCGACAAGCGCCGGCTGCGCGACGTGGAGCGGCTCTTCCAGGTCGGGCTGACGTTTTTCTGATCGTTAACCGATATGGACGATACCCTGGGCATACTTGAGTCCCTTGGGTTGCCGAGTGGCGATGAAATAGCCCAGCGATATCGGCCCCGCACGCCCCAGGATCATGGTGACGATGATGGTTGCCTGTCCGGCCAGGGAGAGATCGGCCGTGATGCCCCGCGACAAGCCGACCGTGCCGAACGCCGAGACCGACTCGAACGCGAGGTCGAAGAAGACCTTGCCCGGCTCGGTGATCGTCAGCACGAAGAGGCAGGTAAAGATCAGCAGCATGCCGGACAGTGCGACAGCGACCGCCTTGAATACCGTCATGTCGGAGAGCGAGTGGCGGAATACCGTAGGCTGGGCACCGCCCCTGAGAAAGGAGCGAGCCACCAGGAGCATCACCACGAAGGTGGTGACCTTTATGCCACTGGCCGTGGAACCGGAACCGGCGCCGATGAACATCAACAACATGGTCATCAGTGCCGTTGGCTCATCCAGGGAGCCGGTATCAAGGGTGTTGAAACCGGCAGTGCGGGGCGTGACCGACTGGAACCAGGCCGCCTGCAGGCGGGCCGGGAGACTCTCCAGTCCGCCCAGTGTGGCCGGGTTGTGCCATTCGAGCAGCAGGAACATCAGCATGCCTACCAGGGCCAACCAGAAGGTTGCGTGCAGAACGAGCCTCGCGTGAAGGGAGAGGCTTCCGATACGGCGCCATTCGACCAACTCGGCCACGACGATGAATCCCAAGCCCCCGATAACGAAAAGGAGGCTGACGGTGACGTTGACGATGGGGTTGGCGACATCCGCCGTGAGACTCCCGGACCAGGTCGAGAATCCGGCGTTGTTGAACGCGGAAATGGCATGGAAGAAGCTCACCCATAGCCCCTCCTGAAGGCCGAAGCGAGGTACCCAGGCCACAGCCAGCAACAGCGTGCCCAGCGTTTCCATAATGAGCGCGAACGCGATCACCAGGCGGACCAGGTGTATCAGGTGCTGGTAAGAGGTGTAGTTGAGGCTTTCCTTGACAAGCTGTTTCTGTCGAAGCGGCAGTCGCATGCCCAGCAGCAGCAGGGTGAGTGCCGCGAATACCATGAAACCGATACCACCTATCTGGATCAGGCCGAGGACGACCAGTTGGCCGAAGAGGCTCAGTTCGGAGACCTGGATGACCACAAGCCCCGTCACCGTGATGGCCGAAGCGGCGGTGAACAGGGCTTGATGCCATGCCAGCGGCTCCTCGGATGCCGGGGGAAGCATCAGCAGCAGGGTGCCGAGCAGGCTGAAAAAGACAAAACCCAACAGCAGGAACTCGGGGGGAGAGAGACGAATGATGGGCCCGTGTGGGAGATGCCTCAGCGGGCGCCGCAGGCGTTGAGACAGTCTCATCCCGGCAATCTCCCCCTGGCCTGATATCTAGAGCTTCTTTCCGAGGTCGCGCATGGCGTCGAGTTCTCCAAGCAGGACCATGTGGTCGTCGACCTGCAGCGGCGTCTTGTCGCCGGGCCTCTCCATGAGCTCCGGTCCACGCTTCAGAGCGACGAGGGTGAGGGCAAGCGCATCCAGTTCCAGGCTTCCGACCGTATCGTACTCTTCGCACAGTTTTTCCGTGGCCTGCAGATCCACGACGAACTTCCGGTCGCCCAGATTGATGAAATCCACCATGGCATGGTAGTGCAGGCTCTCGGCGACGCGCATACCACTATCGTGCTCGGGGTAGACGATGTGGTCTGCCCCCAGGTGGTCGAGCAGCCGGTGGTGCATGTCGGAATAGGCCTTGACCCAGATGCTGACGGCGCCCTGCTCCCGGGCCAGCAGGGTGCACACCATGCTGGCTTCGAGATTCTCGTCGGTATCGATGATCACCGCATCATAGTCTTCCAGCGAAAGCTCGGCGAGGGAGTTGGCATCGGTGATATCCGCAATCACGCCATGGCTTAGCAGACTCGAAAAGGCATTCACCCGGGCCTCGTCGCTATCAACACCCAGCACCTCGTTCTTCCTGCGATGCAGCTCTTTCGCGACGGTGACGCCGAAATATCCCAACCCCAGGATGGCGAACTTCTGTGACATGGCAGGTTCCTCAGGCCATCAGGCCGGCAAGCCTCACAGGATGAAGGGTGATACGTCGCCGCGACCCTCGCGGAGGATCTTCGGTGGCAGGTCACGCAGATCGATCACGCTGGTGGCTTCCAGATGGCAGGCGCCGCCGTCGATTACCAGGTCGAGATGCGCACCGAAGCGCTCGCGGATCTCCTCGGCATCGGTCATCGGCAGCTCTTCCCCCACCGGGATCAGGGTGACGCTCATCAGCGGCTCACCCAGGTTGGCGAGTAGTGCCCGAGTGATGGCATGGTCCGGCACGCGTACACCGATGGAACGACGCTTGGGGTGAAGCAGCAGCCGCGGCACCTCGGTCGAGGCATCCAGGATGAAGGTATAGGCGCCCGGCGTATGGGCCTTGAGCAGGCGGAAGACGTCATTGTCCACCTTGGCGTAGGTGCCGATCTCGGAGAGATCGGAGCAGACCAGGGTGAAGTTGTGCTTGTCATCCAGCGAGCGCAGCCACTTGATCTTCTCGATGGCCTTCTTGTCGCCCAGGTGGCAGCCCAGGGCATAGCCGGAATCCGTCGGGTAGGCAACAACGCCGCCGTTGCGGATGATCTGGGTCGCCTGGTCGATGAGGCGCTTCTGGGGATTGTCCGGGTGGATCTGGAAGAACTGGCTCATGCGTGCTCCCTTTGGGTGGCAGGTAGAAGGTCTCTGTCACTATAGCGCGTCGCGATACTGCATCCCGGCCTCAGGCGGCGTCCGCGGCAGCGATACCGACCAGGCGCGGGTGGGTCCACACCGGTGGCGTGGCGGTTCGCGGCACCGGACTCATGCTGCCCGGCGCCAGGTGGCCGCCGGGAAAGTGGAAGTCACTGCCTACCGAGCCGAAGAGGCCACGCTCCTGCAACTGGCGCGCCAGGTCGCGGGTCAGGTCGGGATTCTGGAAACCGCTGACCAGCTCGGCGGCTTGCCCCCCGGCAGCGGCGAAGTCATCCAGCAGCAGACCGCGCTTGCGCCGGGTCAGGCCGTGGCGCAGCGGATGGGCCAGCACCGCGACGCCGCCGGCATCGAGGATCCAGGCCACTACTCTGGAGAGGAAGGGCCAGTGGGCCTTGATGTCGCCGGCCTTGCCGTTGCCCAGGTGCTTCTTGAAGGCGGTGCCGATATCGGGCACCAGCCCCGCCGCCACCAGCGCCCGGGCGAAGTCCGGCCGGCCCAGCGGGCGCGGTGATCCGGCCTGCTCGCGGGCCCGCGCCAGGGCATCGCTGAGCCCGACCTTCTCGAGCCGCTCGGCGATCTTCAGCGAGCGGCGCTCCCGGGCCTGTGCCTGGGCGGCGAGCCCGGCCACCAGGTCGCCCTGGGGGCCATCGGGCAGCAACCCCACCACGTGGATGTTGATGCCGCGCCACTGGGTGGAGAGCTCGGTGCCGGGAATCAGCCGGATCCCCTCGCGACTCGCGGCCGCCTGCGCCTCCGCGATGCCGTCCATGGTGTCATGGTCGGTGAGCGCCATGTGGGTCAGCCCACGGGCACGACACAGTGCCACCACCTCGGCCGGCGGCAGGGCACCGTCGGAGGCCGTGGAGTGCATGTGCAGGTCGATGGTGAGGGGCTCGCCCTCGAAGCGCACGGGGAGTGCTGACATGGGCATGACGCCGGCTGGTGACTTTGTCAGAATATACTTCCATGTTGCGTGCCCGACCGGTGACGGTCAATGCCGGGTGCCGGTCACCCGCGGCGCAATCCGCCCACCAGCGAGGAAGACCCGAGATGCTCTATGCCATCATCAGTGACGATGTGAACAACAGCCTCGAGCGGCGCCTGGCCGCTCGACCCGATCATCTGGCCCGCCTCGAGGCGCTGCGCGACGAGGGCCGCCTGGTGCTGGCCGGCCCCCATCCCGCCATCGACAGCAACGACCCTGGCGACGCCGGTTTCTCCGGCAGCCTGGTGGTTGCTGAATTCGAGGACCTGGAGAGCGCCCAGGCCTGGGCCGATGTCGACCCCTTCGTGATCGCCGGCGTCTACGCCAAGGTGACGGTAAAGCCCTTCAAGAAGGCTCTTCCCTAGTCCAACCGCTTATCAACAGAAGGTTTCCCACAGCTGCTGTGGAAAAGTCTGTTGACGCGACGCGGACGCCTTTCGGCAACCCGGGCTGCAGGGCGCCATGACGAAAGTGATCAAATTCTGACCAGCTCCCTTCCTCGATCCTGGCCCGGAGCCCTGCCGTGACCGCTGCCCCCGATGCCCTTCCCCCACTGTCCGGCCTGGAGAGCGCCCGCCTGGAATGGCACCGGGTGGATGGCGGCGATGAAGCGCCCCACTCCACGACTTTCGACGATGTCTACTTCTCTCGCCATGACGGCCGCGCCGAGACCGAGCATGTGTTTATCGACGCCAACCGGCTCCCCGAGCGATTTGCGAGGTGGCAGGCGTCGCGCCCTTTCGTGATCGGCGAAACCGGGTTCGGCACCGGGCTCAACATGCTCTGTGCCTGGGCCTGCTTCGATGCTCATGCCCCGATGGCCGCCCGGCTCCACCTGGTCTCCACCGAGAAGTTCCCGTTGCGCCGTGACGACCTGGCCCGGGCGCTGTCGGCCTGGCCGGACCTGGCCGACCGGGCCGCATGCCTGGTCGCCCAATGGCCCGAGGCGGTGGCTGGCGTGCACCGGCTGTGGCTCGACGAGCGCGTCACCCTGGACCTGCATCTCGGCGACACCATCGAGCGCCTGGCGCTGCTCGACGGGCGGGTGGACGCCTGGTTCCTCGATGGCTTCGCCCCCGCCAAGAACCCCGAGATGTGGCGTCCCGAGCTGTTCGAAACCCTGGCCGCCCGCTCACGACCCGGAGCGACTCTGGCGACCTTCACCTGCGCCGGGGTCGTCAAGCGTGGACTCGCCGCGGCCGGCTTCCGCTGGCGCAAGGTGCCGGGAATCGGGCGCAAGCGCGAGATGCTGGCCGGCGAGATCGCTGAGCCCGCCGCGGATCGACGCCGCGAGCGCACGCCCTGGTTCTCGCCCCAGGCCCCGCGCCGCGCCCGTCATGTCGCGGTGATCGGTGCCGGCCTCGCCGGCGCCAGCACCGCCGCCGCCTTGGCGCGACGCGGCGTAAGGGTCACCCTGATCGACCGTGAGGGTCCCGGCAGCGGCGGCTCCGGCAATGCCCAGGGGGCGCTCTACGTCAAGCTCGCCGCCGACACCAACCCCCAGAGCCGCGTCTACCTCGCCGGCCTGCTGCACAGCCGACGCTGGCTCGAGGCCATCGATCCCGCCCGGGAACTCTGGGCGCCCTGCGGCGTGCTGCAGTTGGCCATGCGCGAGAAGGAGCAGGCCCGCCAGGCACGCTTCCTGGCCCGTCATACTCTGCCGGAAACCGTGGTTCGGGGCGTGACGGCGGACGAGGCCTCCCGGCTGGCCGGCACGCCGATCGCCCACGGCGGGCTGGAGTACCCCCAGGCGGGCTGGGTGCGGCCGGCCGCCCTCTGCGCCCGGCTCGCCGCCACGCCGGGGGTGAGCTTTCGACAAGCGGAAGTGGTGAACATGACGCCGGAGGAGAACGGCTGGTCGTTGGCGCTGGCCGAGGGCGAGCGCCTGACAGCCGATCAGGTGGTTGTCGCCAATGCGACGCTGGCCAACCGCTTCGCGCAGACGGCGCGGCTGCCGCTGCAACCGGTGCGCGGCCAGGTCAGCCGGCTTGCCCTGCCCCGGGGCGCGCCCGAGCTCGAGCGTGTCGTCTGCGCGGGCGGCTATGTGTCGCCGGCGCTGGACGGCGTGCTCACCTACGGCGCCAGCTTCGTGCCCCGCGACACGGATACCGGGATTCGCGACGCCGACCACGCGGCCAACCTGGCAGAGCTTACGGCCACCCTGCCCGCCTTCGTGGCCGCCCTGCACGAGGCGGGAGCCCGGCTCGAGCCGGATCACCTGGAAGGACGAGCCGCGGTACGCGCCGCCAGTCCCGACAAGTCACCCTATGCTGGCCCGGTACCCGATGCCGACGCCTGGCAGCGCGATTATGCGACGCTGGCCAAGGACGCCACCCGGGTACCCGACACGCCCGGCCGCCACCATGTGGGGCTGTGGATCAGCGCCGCCCACGGTTCCCGTGGCCTGGCCAGCGCGCCGCTCTGTGCCGAGATGATCGCCTCCCTGATCTGCGACGAGCCGCTGCCGCTGGAGCAGCCGCTGGTGGACCACCTGCACCCCGGCCGGCGGCTGATCCGCGATCTGATACAAGGGAAATGAGCCTTGGCTTTTGTCGGCTGGATAAGCCGAAGGCGCATCCGGCGTGCGGCGTCTCAAGCGACGGGAGGTGATCCCCAACCGCCCGGTGCGCTGTCGCTTACCGAGCCTACGGCTACCCCTCTTCCTCGTCATCGGCCAGGTCGCGGCCGAAGGCGCGCCACTGGGCCAGGGTCATCACCTCGGTGGTCTCGGTCCTGAGATCATGGGCGATCAACAGCTCGCCGCGCTCGAGCTGAGTCTTGAGCTGGGCCACCCAGCCACGCATGCCATCAGTGGTATCGGTGGTGTCATAGCCCTGGCGGGTGACGAAGGCCTCCAGCAGGGCATCCAGGGTCTCGCCTGGCAGCATGCGGTAGGGCACCTCGATAAAACGATCGCCGTTCATGCGTCGGTCTCCCCCTTTTCCCAGGCGGCCAGCCGTTCGAGGAAGGTGGCCTCGTCGATGACCTCGACCCCCATCTGCTCGGCCTTCTCCCGCTTGCTGCCGGCGGCCTCCCCGGCCACCACACAGGCGGTCTTGCGGGAGACGCTGCCGGCGACCTTGGCCCCCAGGGCCTGGAGTCGCGCCTTGCCCTCGTCGCGGGTCATGCTCTCCAGGGTGCCGGTGAGCACCCAGCTCTGGCCGGCCAGCGGCTGAGGGCGCTCGCCGACCTCTTCCTCGGTCCAGCTCAGCCCACAGGCGATCAGGTCGTCGATGGTCTCGCGGTTGTGAGGCTGGCGAAAGAAGGTGTGCACGTGGGCGGCAACGATGGGCCCCACGTCCTCCACGGCCTCCAGCGCCTCGATGTCGGCCGCCATCAGCGCCTCCAGGCGCCCGAAGTGACGCGCCAGGTTGGCGGCCGTGGCCTCCCCTACCTCGCGAATCCCGAGGGCGAAGATGAAGCGCGCCAGGGTGGTCTGCTTGGCCTTTTCCAGCGCCGCCACCAGGTTCTCGGAGGACTTCCTGCCCATGCGCGGCAACTCGGCAAGGCGCTCGGCTTCCAGGCGAAACAGGTCCGCCGGGGTGCGGACCCAGTCACGCTCGACCAGCTGATCGATCAGTTTCTCGCCCAGACCATCGATGTCGAGCGCCCGCCGGGAAGCGAGATGCTTCAGGGCTTCCTTGCGCTGGGCCGGGCAGTAGAGCCCCCCGGAGCAGCGCGCCACCACCTCGCCCTCCAGGTGCTCGATATCCGAACCACAGGCCGGGCAGTGCTCGGGGAACTCGATCGTGCGTGCATCGGCCGGACGATACTCCTCCAGCACCCTGATCACCTGGGGAATGACGTCGCCGGCCCGGCGGATCGCCACGGTATCGCCAATCATCACGCCGAGCCGGGCGATTTCGTCGGCATTGTGCAGGGTGGCATTGGCGACGGTGGCCCCGGCCACCGAGACGGGCTCGAGACGCGCCACCGGGGTGATCGCCCCGGTGCGGCCGACCTGGAACTCCACGTCGTTGAGCCGGGTGGTCTCCTCCTGGGCGGGAAACTTGAAGGCGATGGCCCAGCGCGGAGCGCGAGCCACGAAGCCGAGCTCGCGCTGCAGGCGCAGGTTGTCGATCTTGATCACCACGCCATCGATGTCATAGCCGAGAGCGTCGCGCTTCTCGCCGAGCCGCCGGCAGTAGTCGATGACGCCTTCGGCCCCCTCGACCACCGCCAGCTCCTGACTGGTGCGAAAACCGTAGTCCCCGAGCCGGGCCATCAGCTGACTGTGACTGGCATCCCCCTGCTCCGGATCGATGCGCGCCACCTGGTAGGCACTGAACTCCAGCGGACGAGTTGCGGTGATCCTGGGGTCTAGCTGGCGCAAGCTGCCGGCGGCGGCGTTGCGGGGGTTGGCAAACACCTTGCCATCGGACTCGCGTGCCCGCTCATTCAAGGTCTCGAAGCCTTCATGGCTCATGATCACCTCGCCGCGCACCTCCAGCAAGTCGGGCGGGTCATCACCGCGCAGCTTCAGGGGGATGGAGCGCAGGGTACGCAGGTTGGAAGTGATGCCCTCGCCGGTGCGGCCGTCGCCCCGAGTGGCACCACTGACCAGCATGCCCTGCTCGAAGACCAGCGACACGGCGGCGCCATCGAGCTTGGGCTCGCAGCAGAAGGCCAGCGGCTCGCCATGTGTCTCCAGGCGGTCGGCGACACGCCTGACGAAGGCCTTGATCTCCTCCTCGCTGAAGGCGTTGTCCAGAGACAGCATGGGCACTGCATGCTCGACCTCGGGGAAGCCGGCATCCGGCGCGGCTCCTACCCGCTGGGTCGGGGAGTCAGGGGTCACCAGATCGGGATAGGCGTCCTCGAGTTCCTGAAGGCGACGAAGGCGGCGATCATAGTCGGCGTCGGTGAGTCGGGGCTCATCGAGGACGTAGTAGCGGTAGTTGGCATCATCGAGCTCGGCACGCAGGCGCGTCACCTCGTCGAGAATCTTCTGGTCGGGCTGGGTCATCGAATCGGTATTCTCGGTCCATGGCGGAAGCTCGAAGCCTGCATGATTGGCTGGCTTATCCAAGCAACAACCCCCGTGGGGTTAGCTCACGGGGGTTGTCGTCAAGCTTACAGCTTCAAGCTTTCGGCTTACCGCTTATGATCAATTCACCTGATAGCGGTTGAGGCGATTGCGTCGCTCGAACTCCTGCACCCGCTGGCGGGCGAACTCCACGGTCTGGGCGGTCATCACGCTCTGGTTCTCGTCCTTCAGCTCACCGCCGAGGTGACGAACGATGACCATGGCGGTCTCGACCATCGCTTCGAAGGCAGCAGAAGTATCGCTGGCGCCGGGCAGCGGCATCAGCAGGGTAATGCCCGGGGTCTGGAAGTCGTCCATGCCCTCGATGGGGAAGGTCCCCGGCTTGACCACGTTGACCATGGAGAACTGCAGGCGGCTTTCGGGGTCTTCGGTCTCGAAGCGATGGAAGATGCCCATGTCACGCCCGTAGCGCAGGCCGCAGGCCAGCATCAGGTCGAGCAGTGCCGTTCCCGAGAAGCCTTCCTCGTCACGGGCCAGCACGCTGATGACGATGATCTCGTCCGCCTGGCTCAGCGTATCCCGGGCATGCTCGGCATTGACGTCATGGCGCAGGGCCCTTTCCAGCACCGGATGGGTGCGCACCACGTCGTCTCGCGGAGGCATGTCGTCCATTGGCGCGTCGTCCACCGCGGCCTCGACGGGTGCCTCCCTTTCCTCTGCCACGCGTTTCTCTTTTGATGCCAGCGCCTCGGACTCGCGACGACGCTGTTCGGCCTCGCGATGAACGGCCTTCTCCTCTTCGGCCTGCTGGCGACGCGCCGCCTCCCGGGCGGCCTTCTCCGCACGTTCCTGATCGCGGCGTGACTTCTCGCTGCGCTTGTGCTCGCGCCGCTCGGTGAGAGACTTCTGCAGCGAGGCCCCGAAGCGCTGCATGGAGGAGCCGACCCGCTTCGAGCCACTCTTCAGGGAATCGCCCATGCCTTCGAGGTCTACCAGACGATAATGCGCCTCGTCGGCGTAGGTGTCGTGATCCTCGGGATCGGCCGCCAGTGGCTGGGTGCTCTGCGGCGCGTGGCCAGCATCCGTGACCGACTCATCCAGACCTTCCAGGCTGGATAGAGCGGGCTCGCGGCGATCGTCGGTATGAAATTGAGCGTCCTGCTCCGCCGCCGACTCTCGGTAGGCAGGAGCAGAAGCAGCATGCTGGGGCTCAGGGCGCTGGGGCTCGGGAGTGGCTTCCCGGTGCGCCTTGACCTCCGGCTCGGTGTTCACCGGCCGGGCGGTCTCCCGCGCGGCGGCAGGACGGGCGACACTCGGTTCGCGCTTATCACTGTCCTGGGTCGGCCGCCGACCGACAGCCGGCTCCGAGCCCTCGGCATGACGCCGAAACTCCGCCAGCACTCGCGAGGGGCCAGGATGCTCCTGACGCTGCAGCTTGGGTTTGGGTTGAACCCCTCGGTCTTCCGCCGGCCTGATGACCCGCGCCCCTCCATTGGGCAGCTCCCAATTGATTTCAGCCGCGCGAGCCGCCTCTTCAGGATCCTCGACGGGCCCCGGCGCGTCGTCCCCGGCCTGGTCAAGGCGAGGAACACGGCGCTGGCGCTGCAGGCGGCGTACGCCGTCGATAACGATCAACGTCACCAGCGCCAGTCCTAGTATGATCAGCCACTCTCTTAGTTCCATGGGTCGTCATGCCTTTTGCTAAGGCGCCATGCCTGATGGTTGTCCGTCAACAGCATAGCGCGATTGCCAAAAAAAGGGCCACTTTTTTTATTTGTCAAGTTCGGCATTTTACTGCCACAACTCGACCAGGCCCTTCGCAATCGCCCTTCAGGTTCCCCGTGCTTCCGTGCAATGCAGTATTCATTGTTACCCTTGTTAACCCGTTTTCCGTTCACGTTCAAGCCCGTCAGGCCTCGGCCAGGGCCGCGGCCTCCTCGACACCGACCGACACCAGGCGAGAGACACCAGGTTCCTGCATGGTCACCCCCATCAAGCGTTCCGATGCCTCCATGGCGATCTTGTTGTGGGTGATATAGATGAACTGGACGGTCTCGGACATTTCCTTCACCAGCTTCGCATAGCGCCCCACATTGGCATCATCCAGCGGAGCATCGACCTCGTCGAGCATGCAGAAGGGCGCCGGATTGAGCTGGAAGATGGCAAATACCATCGACAGGGCGGTGAGGGCCTTTTCTCCACCGGAAAGCAGGTGAATGGTGCTGTTCTTCTTGCCGGGAGGACGCGCCATGATCGCCACCCCGGTTTCCAGCAAATCCTCGCCGGTCAGGGCCAACCACGCGGTTCCACCGCCGAATATCCGCGGAAAAAGCGCCTTCAGACCGGCATTGACCCGCTCGAAGGTGTCGCGAAATCGCGCCCGGGTTTCCTGATCGATACGCCGGATGGCCCGGTCCAGAGTCTCCAGCGCCTCGGAGAGCTCGGCGTGCTGGGCCTCGAGGTAGTCGCGACGCTCGGCCTGCTGGTCGTACTCCTCGATGGCGGCCAGATTGATGGCCCCCAGCCGGCGGACCCGTTCGCCGACCTCCTCCAGGCGGGTCTGCCAGGCGGACTCGGTGGCATCGGGATCAAGAAACTCCGACAGGCTCGCGGCGTCATGGTTCAGCTCGGCGAGCTGCTCATCATGAGCCTCGGCCTTCAGGGACAGGGCCTGGACCTGCATGCGTGCCTCCTGGAGGCGCTCGCGGATGCCCTCCAGGCTGCGCTCGTGACCCTGACGGGCCTGCTCGTCCTCGCGCAGCCGCTCGACCAGTTCGGCGGCACGGTCGCGGGTCTCGTTGAGTACCCGCTCCTCGCGCTCGCGCCGGTCCAGCAGCTCATCGAGCCGTTCGCGACGCTCCTCGTCGGGTTCATGGAGCCCTTCACGTGCTTCCTCGAGTTCGGCACAGCGCAGTACCAGGCGCTCTCTCGCCTCACCGGCACGGCCCAGCTGTTCGGCCAGCCCGCTGCGTTCGGTCGCGGCACGCTCCTGCTCCAGGGCCAGGCGCTGGGCCTGCTCGGCCAGAGGACGCTGCCGCGCCCGCAGGGCAGCCAGGGTCTCGCGGGCCTCGCGACGCTCCCGCTCGAGACGCTCGCGGGTCTCCGCCCCCTCCTCGAGTCGAGCCATCGCCGCCTGCCACTGCTCCCGTGACTCCTCGAGGGCCAGAAGCGCCTCCTCGCGGGATTCGGCCAGCCCTGTGAGCTCTTCGGCAAGTTCGGCGGCACGCCCCTCCAAGTGCTCTAGGCGACTGGCCAGCCCGCTCTCCTGCACGGCCAACTGCTGGCGCTGCTGGTCGCGTTCGCGCTCCTCGAGACGTGCCTGTTCCAGATTCGCCTCGGCCTGTTCGACCCGCGCCGCGGCCTCCTCGAGATGACGCTCCCGGTCGGCGAGACGGGATTCCACGCTGGCCAACTCGTCGCGCACCTGCGCCTCGCGGCGACGGCTGACCAGCAGGGCATCCGGGCCGGTGCCGGTACCGCGGTGGCGCACCCAGCCGGCTCCCAGCCAAAGGCCATCGGGGGTGATCAAGCTCTCGCCGGAGCCCAGCTGGCCGCGGGCCGCCCAGGCCGCCTCGCGGTCCTCGACACAGCGGATGCTGGCCAGCCACCGGCCGGCCGCCCCGGCACCGCGCACCCGGGCCGCCAGGCTGTCGGACGGGCCAGGCGACTCATCGGCCGCGAGCAGGCCTAGCTCGGCCTCAGGCGGCGCGGCAAGCGCCTGATAGGCGTCGGTCGATGAGGCCAGCCGCGCGCGCAGCCAGGGCGCCAGCACCCAGGAGACCGCCTCCTCCCAGCCGGCCTCGACGTCGAGGCTCTCGCCGAGACGGGGGTGTTGCGCCAGGCCGTGCTCGGCCAGGTGGGCATCCAGCGCCTCGTCATGATCGGCCAGGGCCGCCTCGATCAATGCCTCCAACGAGGCCAGTTCGCCCTGCAGGGTGCTGCGACGCTGGCGGTCGGCTTCACGCCCCGCCTCGGCCTCTCGCACCTGCTCCCGGGCAATGTCGCGGCTGTTCTGTTGCTCGCCGCGGCGCGCCTCGATCTCGACAAGACGCTCCTCGAGCTCGGCATGACGCTCGGCCAGTTCACGGCGCTGTTCGCCCAGGCCAGCGATGTCGGGCAGCTCCTCGTACTGCTGGCGGCGACGACGCTCGTCGGTAGCCAGTTGCTCGAGCCGAGTCTCCAGATCCCGCAACCGGTCCTGGGCGCGCTCCGCCTCACGGCTCTGTTCCTGCCAGCGCTCGCCGAAGCTCTCCCAGGCGGCATCGGCTTCCTCGGCGCGAGGCTCGGCCTCCTCCAGGGTGGCCTCTAGCTCGGCAAGCTGTTCCGCTACTTCCTCCTGCTCCGGCCCCAGAGTCTCGAGACGCTCATCGAGGCGGGCAAGGCGTTCGTCATCGTCCTCGCCGAGGCGGGCGTGCTCGGCGAGCTCGCGCTGCGCGGCCTCGAGGTCGCGGGCCAGCTGCTGGTCCCGGGAACGGGTGTGCTCCAGGTCCTGTTCCAGGCGAGCGATGGCGGTGGTGGTCTCGAAGAAGCTCGCTTGACGGCCGTCGAGCTCGGAGGCCAGGCGGTCGTGCTCGGCACGCGCCTCCTCCAGGCGACTCTCTGCCTGGCGCAGGCCCAGCACCTCGCGCTCCACGGCGGTCTCCAGTTCGCGGACGCGGGTCTCCTCCTCGGTCTGGCTGGCGCGCAGGGCGCGACCGCGCAGCAGCGCCAGTTCGCCCTTGAGGCGATGCTCCTCCTGCTTGAGGGTCTGGTAGCGTCGCGCCGCTTCGGCCTGGCGCTTGAGTCGCTCGAGCTGCTTGTCGAGCTCCTCGCGGATGTCCTCCAGTCGCTCCAGGTTCTCCTGGGTGCGCCGCATGCGGTTCTCCGTCTCGCGGCGTCGCTCCTTGTACTTGGAGATGCCGGCGGCCTCCTCGAGAGTCGAGCGCAGCTCCTCGGGTCGCGCCTCGATCAGTCGCGAGATCATGCCCTGACCGATGATGGCATAGGAACGCGGACCCAGGCCGGTGCCCAGGAAGAGATCGGCGATGTCGCGGCGACGGCACTTCTGGCCGTTGAAGAAGTAGCTGGACTGGGCGTCCCGGGTCACCTGACGCTTGACGGCAATCTCGGCGTACTGGGCATAGGCGCCGCCCATGGCGCCGTCACGATTGTCGAAATGCAGCTCGATGGAAGCCAGTCCCACCGGCTTGCGGCCGGTGGAGCCGTTGAAGATGACATCGGTCATCGACTCGCCGCGCAGAGTCTTGGCCGACGACTCCCCCATCACCCAGCGCACCGCATCGATGATGTTGGACTTGCCGCAGCCGTTGGGTCCCACGATGGCGGTCATGTTGCCGTCGAAAGGCACGCTGACCGGATCAACGAAGGACTTGAACCCCACCAGGCGGATCGACGTGAGGCGCATCGGCTTACTCAACGACCCGGTCGATCACCACCTCGACAGGCTCGCCATCGGTGTTGCCCACGGCCACTCCCTCACGGGTACCCAGCAGATCACCTGGCTGTGGCGTGGCCTGGCCGCTCTCCGAGACACGCACCATCAGCCGCGCCTCGTCAACCTGGGAGATCCGCGCCTGGGGCGACATGGAGCTTGAATCATCGAGCAACACGGTCAGCGGCAACTCCTGCAGCCGGGCCCGGGCTATGGCCAGTGGCGGCAATTCTCCCTCGAGGTCCCGGGCCACCACGAAGACGGTAGCATCTGCATCGAGCCGACCGGCGAGGTCGTCCGCCAGGCGAACCCGGACGGCAATACCCGGCCCCTCGGCGACAGCCGGCTCGGCCTCCTCCGGCGCGATCCCCAGACGCTGCTGAGCGACGCGGATGCCCTGGCGCAGGGCGTCGGCGGTGTTCGGATCGTCCATGCCGGCGATGGCCCGGCGCCAGCGGTCGATGGCGGTCTCGTAGTCGCCATTGTCGAAGGCGTTGATTCCCAGCATGCCCAGCACCGTGGGTTGGCTGGAATCCATCGCCAGCACCTCGTCGACCAGCGCCTGGACCTCGTCGGTCATCTCACGACCGGCGGCGAAAAAGCGGATCTGGGCCAGCTCGGCCAGCAGCGGGGGCTGGCGCCCCTCGAGCTCGATCAGCCGCTCCAGGGTGCGGGTGGCCTCGGCAGTACGCCCGCTGTCACGGTAGAGCGGGAAGAGCGCCCGCCAGACATTGGGGTTGTCGGGCTGACGATCAGCCTGATCTTCCAGTCGCTCGACCAGCACCGGCAGCGACGCCTCGGGGTCATTCCTCACCTCTTGCTGGACCGTATAGAGGGTGAGATCTCCCTCGGCCCCCTCCTGGAGATACCAGACGACGCTGGCCAGCACGACGGCCACCATCACCACCGGCACCGCCAGCTTGCCGGACGCGGCCGACTTCAGCGGTCCACGCTCCAGGTGCTCGGTATCCTCGAGCAGGCTGCGCTCGAGTTCAAGGCGATCCTCCTCGAAGCGTGACGCGTCGATGTCACCACGCTCCCAGGCGGCCTCCAGCGAGGCCAGCCGGCGGCGGTAGATGGCGAGGTTCTGTTCGGTCGTGCGGTCGTTGGCCTCGAAATCACGCTGGGCGGCACGCACGGAGTCGGCGCGCCGTAGGGGGGCCACCAGCAGCCACAGGGCCGGCAGTAGAAGGACGGCAAGGGCGATCCAGAGCAGGGTCATTCGGTTTTCTCACGGTTTATCAGTTCATCCAGACGCGCGCGCTCCTCGGTACTCAAGTCGCGAGCCGAGGTACGCCGACGGGCGCGAACCATGAGGACCACCACCAGGGCGCCCAGCAGCACCAGGCCGGCAGGAAGCCCCCACAGCAGCAGGGTGCGTCCCTCGAGGCGCGGGTTGTAGAGCACATAGTCTCCGAAGCGGCTGACCATGAAGTCGAGGATCTCCTTGTCGGAACGGCCGTCCTGGAGCTGGAGATAGACGCGTTCGCGCATGTCACCGGCGATCGGCGACTCGGAGTCGTCGATGGCCTGATTCTCGCACTTGGGGCAGCGCAGGGTCGCGGTGAGATCGCGATAACGCTGCTCCGTCACCGGATTATCGAACTCGCGCACCTCCGTCGCTGCCTGGCCAAGCAAGGGCCATAGCAGAATGGCGCAAAGCAGCAGTCGGGTAATCAGCGCCATTTTTCCACCTCCGGGAGTATCGTCTCGCGCACATCTTCCGGGCGTATATAGCCGGTATGGTGATAGCGGATAATGCCCTCACGATCGACCAGGAAGGTCTCCGGGGCGCCATAGACGCCCAGGTCGAAGCCCAGGCTGCCCTCCGGATCGAAGATATTGACCTCGAAGGGATTGCCGAACTCGGCGAGAAACTCACGCCCCTTCTCGCGGGTGTCCTTGTAGTCGACCCCGACCAGGCGTACGCCACCATCGGCAAGGTCGAGCAATTGTGGCATCTCCTGCTTGCAGGTCGGGCACCATTCGCCCCAGACATTGACCAGGGTGACCTCGCCCTCGAGGAGCGAGGCATCCACCGTGCGTTCGGGATCCTCCAGGGTGGTCAGCTCGAAGGCCGGAAATTCACGGGCCATCAGCGCCGAGTCGCGATCGAAGGGGTTGATCGACAGCCCCATGTAGAGGAAGGCTCCGAGCACCAGGAAACCGACCAACGGCAGCATCAACAATAAGCGACGCTTCATGTAGTGGCCTCCCGAGGCCTGGCGACTGCAGCACGCTCGGGGTCACGGGCCGTCACGACGCGACGGTAGCGCCGATCGGCCACGGCCAATACGCCCCCGGCGGCCATCAGCAGTGCCCCGAGCCATAGCCAGCGAACGAAAGGCTTGTGCTGGATGCGCATGGCCCAGCTACCGTCCTCCAGGTCCTCGCCCATGGCCACGTAGAGATCCCGGAACAGGCCGGGGCGCAGCGCGACCTGGGTCATCGGCATGCCACGGGCGAGGTAAAGGCGCTTCTCGGGGGTCATGGTGAAGCTGCGCTGGCTGTCGCCGCGGCGCACCTCGATCTCGGCGGTATCGGCCAGATAGTTGGGCCCCCGCCGGTTGGCGAGCTCGGTCATGGTGAAGGTGTAGCCGGCCACCGCGACGCTGTCGCCCACGCCCATGCGCACGTTGCGCTCGATGGCGTAGTTGGAGACCACGGTGACACCGATGATGGTCACCGCAATGCCCAGATGGCCGAGAATCATTCCCCAGTAGGCCAGCGAGAGGCGCTTCAGGCCCGCCACGCGCCCGGCGGAGTGGCGCGACTTGGCCCAGAGGTCGCGGGCCATGGGCAGAACGATCCACAGGGCAATCACCACCCCCAGGCTGACCTTGAGGTTCCACTCGCCGCGATAGAGCAGCGGTGCAATGATACCGATCACCAGGGCCGCCAGGCCGGCGAGCCAGCTGCGCTGGAAGAGGTTGCGGGCCGGCGTATGCTTCCAGCGCGACAGTGGACCCAGCCCCATGAACAGGCAGAGTACCACCGTCAGCGGCACGAAAAGGGCATTGAAGTAGGGCGGGCCCACGCTGATCTTGCCCAGGTTCAGGGCATCGAGCAGGAGCGGATAGACGGTTCCCAGCAGCACCGTGACAGTCATGATCACCAGCAGGATATTGTTGATCAGCAGCAGGGCATCACGCGACAGCCAGCTGAACCCCACCTGATGGCGGACGCGCGGCGCGCGCAGCGCGAACAGCAACAGTGACAGCCCCACGGTGATGCCCAGCAGCACCAGGATAAAGAGACCGCGGGAAGGGTCATTGGCGAAGGCATGCACCGAGGTGAGCACGCCCGAACGCACCAGGAAGGTGCCCATCAGCGACAACGAGAAGGTGGTGATCGCCAGCAGTACCGTCCAGCTCTTGAAGGCGCCGCGTTTCTCGGTCACCGCCAGGGAGTGGATCAGCGCCGTGCCAGCCAGCCAGGGCAGCAGCGAGGCATTCTCGACCGGGTCCCAGAACCACCAGCCGCCCCAGCCCAGCTCGTAGTAGGCCCACCAGCTACCCAGGGCGATGCCCACGGTAAGGAAGGCCCAGGCGATGTTGGTCCAGGGCCGCGCCCAGCGGGTCCAGGCAGCGTCCAGGCGGCCGCCCAGCAGGGCGGCGATGGCGAAGGCAAAGACCACCGAGAAGCCCACATAGCCCATGTAGAGCATCGGCGGGTGGACGATCAGGCCGAAGTCCTGCAGCAGCGGGTTGAGGTCGGCACCGTCCTGGGGGACGTTGGGCAGCAGCCGCTCGAAGGGGTTGGAGGTGAACAGCACGAAGGCCAGGAAGCCGACGCTGACCAGCCCCATCACGCCCATCACCCGGGCCAACATGTCGCGAGGCAGTTCCCGCGAGAACCGGCTCACCGCAAAGCTCCAGGCGGCCAGGATCAGGCTCCACAGCAGCACCGACCCCTCATGGTTGCCCCAGACGGCGCTGGCCTTGTAGTACCAGGGCAGCATGGAGTTCGAGTTGTTGGCCACATTCGCAACGCTGAAGTCGTCCAGCAGGTAGCTGGCGGTCAGACAGGCGTAGGCGATGGCCAGGAAGAGGAACTGGCCGGTGGCCATGGGGCGGGCGTAGGCCATCCACAGCGGGCGACGTGTGGCCGCTCCGGCCAGTGGCATCACCCCCTGGACCAGTGCCATCAGCAGGGCAATGATCAGGGCGTAGTGGCCGATCTCGGGGATCATCAGGGTCTGCATGGGCACTCCGCTCAGTTGGTTCGGCCGTCGCCGCTGTCTTCCGCCTGGGCGTCCATCTTCTGGCCCACTTCGGCAGCCTTGGCCTGATAGTCCTCCGGCGCGTAGCCGGCTTCCTCCAGGGCCTGGGCGACCTCGGGAGGCATGTAGTTCTCGTCGTGGCGCGCCAGTACCTGGTCGGCCCGTAGCCAGCCATCCTGCTGAAGCTCGCCGACCACCACCACGCCCTGCCCCTCGCGGAACAGGTCGGGCAGGATACCGCTGTAACGCACCTCGAGTTCATCGACATAGTCGGTGACGGTAAATACTACCTCGAGGCTCTGCTTGTCACGATCCACCGAGCCCGCCTTGACCATGCCGCCGGCACGGATCTGGCGCTCCAGCGGGGCATCCCCGGCGGCGATCTGCACCGGACTGAAGAAGAGATTGATGTTGCTGCGCAAGGCGTAGAGGGTCAGGCCCACGGCGATGGCGGCCAGGGAGACCAGCCCCAGGATCACGAACAGTTTCTGCTTGCGTTTAGCTCTCACGGGCATGGCCCTCTTGATGTGAAACCGGAGTCGCGGCGGCGCCCGATGCGCCCAGGTGCTGTTCACGCCGCACGCGACGCCGCAGGTCACGCAGCAGCGTTCGGCGCTCGGCACGGGCGTGGAGGACCACGCCCACCAGCAGCAGCCCGGTGACGCCCCAGGATGCCCAGACGTAGACGCCATGGCCGCCCATGGCCAGGAAGGCCGACAGGGAATCGAACGCCATCACTTCACCTCCCCGGCCAGCTCACGCACCCAGTGCTTGCTCGCCTCGCGGCGCAGGATCTCGCTGCGGGTGCGCATCAGGGTCAGTGCAATGAAGAAGCAATAGAAGCCCAGCACCATGATCAGCAGCGGCGCCCACATCTCCACGGGCATGGCCGGACGCGAGGTGACGCTGAAGGTAGCCGGCTGGTGGAGGGTATACCACCAGTCCACCGAGTACTTGATGATGGGGATGTTGATCACGCCGACCATGGCCAGCACCGAGGCAGCCCGAGAGGCGCTGTCGCGACTGGAGAAGGCGCCACGCAGCGCGATGACGCCGAAATAGAGGAACAGCAGGATGAGCATCGAGGTGAGGCGTGCATCCCACATCCACCAGGTGCCCCAGGTGGGCACGCCCCAGACCGCCCCGGAAAACAGGGCCACGAAGGTCATGGCGGCGCCCAGCGGGGCCATCATCGCCGCGGCCATGTCGGCGATCTTGATCTTCCAGACCATGAAGATGAAGCCTGCTACCGCCATGCTGACGAAGATCGACTGGGCCAGGAAGGCCGCCGGCACGTGCACATAGATGATGCGGAAGCTGTTGCCCTGCTGGTAGTCCGCGGGGGCGAAGGCCAGCCCCCAGGCGCTGCCGACCAGGATCAGCACCGCTGCCGCCACCCAGAACCAGGGCTGCAGCCGCGCGCTGATGGCGTAGAACCACTTGGGTGATCCGAGCTTGTGTATGAAGGCCCACATGCCGATTGTCGTCCTCAACCGTTGATACTGATGCGCAGCGACGCCGCGATCGCCCAGGGGGCGAGGCTCAACGCCATTGCCAGGAGCGCACCCAGGATGGCCAGGTGCGCCGAGACGCCATCGCCGAGGATGGCCGCCTGCACGGCACCGGCGCCGAAGATCAGCACCGGGATATAGAGGGGCAGCACCAGCAGCGAGAGCAGCACGCCGCCTCGTGAGAGCCCCACGGTCAGCGCCGCCCCGATGGCGCCGATCAGGCTCAGGCTGGCACTGCCCAGCGCCAGCGACAGTGCCAGCACCACATAGCTGCCCGCCGGCAGCGACAGCATGATGCCCAGCAGCGGCGCCATCAGCGCCAGCGGCAGGCCGGTGAGCAGCCAGTGCACCGCCACCTTGGCCAGGGCCAGCGCCGGCAGCGGCTGGGGCGAGAGCAACAGCTGCTCCAGGGAGCCATCGTCGTAGTCGCTACGGAACAGGCTGTCCAGGGAGAGCAGCGCCGCAAGCAGGGCCGCCACCCACAGCAGGCCCGGTGCGATGATGGCCAGCAGTTCCGGATCCGGTGAGATGCCGATCGGGAACAGGGTGATCACCAGGGCGAAGAACACCAGCGGGTTGAGCACCTCGCTGCGCCGGCGCATCAGGAGCACCAGATCACGCTTCAGCGTTGCTCGAATTGCGACCCCGGCACCGCCCTCGGGTTCCCGGAACAAGGGCATGTCATCTGGCTCCTGCGCCAGGCGCGACTCAACGTGCGGCATCGTCCCCTCCCTGCCCTAGCCGGATACGCCGCAACGCCGGAGAGTCGGCCAATTCGTGGTGGGTGGTGACCAGTACGCAGCCACCGCGCCGGGCATGGGCCACCAGGCGCGACTCGAGATCTGCCACGCCGTCGCGGTCGATGGCGGTGAAGGGCTCGTCGAGCACCCAGAGCGGACGCGGGATCAGTTCCAGCCGGGCCAGGGCCACCCGGCGCTGCTGGCCGGCAGAGAGCTGGCCGGCGGGCAGGTCCTCGAAACCGACGAGCCCGACGGCGGCAAGGGCCGCGAAACGCGCGGTCTCGTCATCGGACTCACCCGCCAGGGCCTGGTACCAGGCCAGGTTCTCCAGCGGCGTCAGTGCCGCCTTCACTCCCGGCGCATGGCCCAGATAGAGCAGGTTGGCCAGAAAGTCCTGGCGCGTGCGCCGCATGGGATGATCGTTCCAGTAGAGCTCCCCCTGGAAGTCGGCCAACTGCCCGGAAAGGATCTTCAGCAGGGTAGTCTTGCCGCTGCCGTTGGGGCCTTCCACGCGCACGATCTCACCGGCATGAATGTCCAGATCCAGTTCGCGAAACAGCCAACGATCGTCCCGCTCACAGGCCAGCTTTCGGGCTTGTAGACGCAGGCTCAAGGCACTCTCCGGGATGGGGTATTTCGCCGAGAACTCTACACGGAAAGGGCCTTGGCTACCAGCCGCGGGGGCTGCGTCAGCCGGTCACACTTGCCTTGGGTCAAGCCTTGTGTGAACAACCCTCCCTTGCCAGATTCCGGTCCACTGCTATGCTCGTGAAACACTGTATGTATCGACAGCTTTCGATGACAGGGGAGACACCGCATGCCTAACGTCACACCGCAGTACCTGGAGCGCCGTCCCAACCTCCCGCTGGCCCGGGCGTGGGTGGCGATCGAGGCCAATGACCTGACCGAGATTCCGCTGCTCGGCCGCGTTTCGGCGGGCGTGCCCATCGAGGCCTGCCCGGAGGTCGGCAGCATCCAGGTGCCCACGAGCATGGTGAGACGCAACACCTATGCCCTGCGGGTACGCGGTGACTCCATGGTCGATTGCAACATCTTCGATGGGGATGTGATCATCATCGAACGCCGCGAGAGTGCCGAGAACGGCGAGACCGCCGTGGTGATGATCAACGACCAGGAGGTCACCTTGAAGAAGCTCTACATCGAGAAGTCGGGCGTGCGCCTTCAGCCGGCCAACGAGCGCATGGCGCCCATCTTCCTGCGCAACGACGACATCCAGGTGATTGGCCTGGTAATGGGCGTGGTGCGCCAGACGGAACTGGCCGCCTGATGCGTTATGCCGTTCCCGATCTATCAGCGGGGTGCTGGCAGGAGAGCGAACTGGTCGTAGAAAAGAGCCGCTTCATCACCTGGCTCTGTCATGCGCCGGACACGGCCGCCTTGGATGCGCTGCTGGCCGAGGCCCGTCGCACCCACCCCAACGCCAGCCACCACTGCAGCGCCTTCATCGCCGGCCCGCCCGGAGAGCAGAGCGCCATCGGCTTCTCCGATGACGGCGAGCCCGGCGGCACCGCCGGACGCCCGATGTTCCAGGTGCTGGAGGGCGCCGACCTCGGCCAGGTCGGCTGCGTGGTCACGCGCTACTTCGGCGGCACCAAGCTCGGCACCGGCGGCCTGGCGCGCGCCTACTCGAGGGCCGTTGCCCTGGGGCTGGAGACCCTGCCGCGCCGCACGGTGGTAGAGCGCACCCCGCTGCGCGTGCGGGTCGATTTCGCCGGCGAGGCCGAGACCCGCGCCTGGCTGGCCGAACAGGATATCCCGGTCGAGCAGGCCGACTACGGCGCCGACGGCGTGCTGATCACGGCGGCTTGGCCCCGTGATGTCCCCACCGATTTGACCGCCCTCGAGACGCGCCTGCGAGGGCGTATATCACGGCTGGACGATTGAGGCCCATCGCAACGACGAACGGCGCCCGCAGACGCCTCACCCCAGGTACTTGATCATCACCCCGGCGGCCACCGCCGAGCCGATCACCCCGGCCACGTTGGGCCCCATGGCGTGCATCAGCAGGAAGTTGTGGGGATTGGACTCCAGCCCCACCTTGTTGGCCACCCGCGCCGCCATGGGGACTGCCGAGACGCCGGCCGCGCCGATCAGCGGATTGATCGGCATCTTGCTCATCACGTTCATCAGCTTGGCCATCAGCACCCCGGCGGCGGTGCCGATACCGAAGGCCACGATCCCCAGACCCAGGATCCCCAGGGTCTCCATGGCCAGGAAACTGTCGGCCATCAGCTTGGAGCCCACCGAGAGACCCAGGAAGATGGTCACGATGTTGATCAGCGAATTCTGGGCGGTGTCGGAAAGGCGCTCCACCACGCCACACTCACGCATCAGGTTGCCGAAGCAGAACATCCCCAGCAGTGGTGCGGCATCCGGCAGGAAGAAGGCCACCAGCAGCAGGATCGCTATCGGGAAGACGACCTTCTCGAGCTTCGACACCGGGCGCAGCTGGGTCATGGTGATCTCGCGCTCGCGCCTGGAGGTCAACAGCTTCATGATGGGTGGCTGGATCAGCGGGACCAGCGCCATGTAGGCGTAGGCGGCCACGGCGATGGCGCCGAGCAGTTCCGGGGCCAGCACGCTGGACACGTAGATCGAGGTGGGGCCGTCGGCACCGCCGATGATGCCGATGGCAGCGGCCTGGTTCAGCGAGAAGTCCATCACCCCCAGGGCCGAGAGGCCCACCGCGCCGAACAGAGTGGCGAAGATGCCGAACTGCGCCGCCGCCCCCAGGAAGAGGGTGCGCGGATTGGCCAGCAGCGGGCCGAAGTCGGTCATCGCCCCCACGCCCATGAAGATCACCAGCGGGGCGATGCCCGAAGCGATGGCCACCGTGTAGAAGCTGTAGAGCATGCCGTCGCCGTAGCCGACGCTGACGGCCACGTCGCGGGCGGCGCGCAGCGCATCCGGCGCCGCTCCGTCCTTGACCAGACCCTTGAGGGTCTCGCGCCACGCCTCGGCACCGGCCAACGGGTCCAGGCTCGCGCCCAGGGCGGTCGCGAGTTGCTGCAGCACGGCGGGCCTGGCCATCTCGATGGCCTGCTCCAGCGCCGACAGCGCCAGGCCCGCTTCGGGTATGTTGGCCAGGATGCCGCCGAAGCCGATCGGTACCAGCAGCAACGGCTCGAACTTCTTGCGGATTGCCAGGTAGAGCAGCACCAGCCCCACCAGGATCATCACGGCCTGGCCCAGATTCAGGTTGTAGAGCCCCGAGCCATGCCAGAGTGTCAGCAGTTTCTCCATGAGGGGACCCTTAGAGCTCGATCAGGACGTCACCGACGGCGACGCTGTCACCCTCGCTGACCTTGACGGCGGAGACGGTGCCGGCGCTGGCGGCACGTACCTCGGTCTCCATCTTCATCGCCTCGAGGATGATCACCACATCCCCATTCTCGACGCTGTCGCCCTCGCGCACGTTGACCTTGAAGATATTGCCGGCCAGCGGCGCAGTGATCGCTTCACCACTGGACGCCGGCGCGGCTTCCGGCTGGGCAGGTGCTGCCTGTTCCTGAACATTGCCGACCTCGCCGCCCTCGGCGACCTCGACCACATAGGTCTTGCCGTTGACCTTGACGGTATAGGTCTCGGGCCCGGACGACGCCGCGCCCTGGGTCGCCGGCGCCTTGGCCTCGGCTGCTTTATTCTGGTACCCGCCCTTCTGTGAAGAGGCCGGCAGATTGGCGCTGGCCTCGGGGATCGCCTTCCCGGGGGCCTGGGGCGCGGGCTCGAAGGCATCGGGATTGTCGCGATTCTGGAGGAACTTCAGGCCGATCTGCGGGAAGAGCGCATAGGTCAGCACATCGTCGACCTCGCGCTCGCCCTCGGCCAGGCGAATGCCCTCGGCCTTGGCCTTCTCCTTGAGTTCCTTGGTGAGCCGGTCCATCTCGGGGTTGAGGTTATCGGCCGGGCGGCAGGTAATCGGCTCGCCGCCTTCCAGCACGCGGGATTGCAGCTCTTCGTTGAACGGCGCCGGCGCGGCGCCGTACTCGCCCTTGAGCAGCGCCTGAACCTCCTTGGAGATCGACTTGTAGCGCTCACCCATCATCACGTTCATCACTGCCTGGGTGCCGACGATCTGCGACGTGGGGGTGACCAGCGGGATAAAGCCCAGGTCCTCGCGCACGCGCGGGATCTCCTTGAGCACGTCGTCAAGCTTGTCGCCGGCACCCTGCTCCTTGAGCTGGCCTTCCATGTTGGTGAGCATGCCGCCCGGTACCTGAGCGATCAGGATGCGCGAGTCGATGCCCTTGAGCGAGCCCTCGAAGGCGGCGTACTTCTTGCGCACCTCGCGGAAGTAGGCGGCGATCTCCTCGAGCAGTTCGAGGTCCAGCCCGGTGTCGCGCTCGGTCCCGGCCAGGATAGCCACCAGCGACTCGGTGGGGCTGTGGCCATAGGTCATGGACATCGAGGAGATGGCGGTATCGACGTTGTCGATGCCCGCCTCGGCGGCCTTGAGGGCGGTAGCGGTGGACATGCCGGTGGTGGCATGGCACTGCATGTGGATGGGGATATCCACGGCGGCCTTGAGCTTGGTGACCAGCTCATAGGCGTCGTAAGGCTTGAGCAGGCCGGCCATGTCCTTGATGGCCAGGGAGTCAGCGCCCATGGCAGCAATGGTCTTGCCGAGCTCGACCCAGCCGTCCAGGGTGTGCACCGGGCTCACGGTATAGGAGAGCGTGCCCTGGGCATGGCCCTCGACCTTGCGTACTGCCTGGATGGCCCGCTCGAGGTTGCGCGGGTCGTTCATGGCGTCGAAGACGCGGAAGACATCGACGCCGTTGGTCCTGGCCCGCTCGACGAAGCGGTCCACCACATCATCGGCGTAGTGGCGGTAGCCGAGCAGGTTTTGGCCGCGCAGCAGCATCTGCTGGGGCGTATGGGGCATGGCCGCCTTCAACGCCCGTATCCGCTCCCACGGATCCTCGCCGAGATAGCGGATACAGGCGTCGAAAGTGGCCCCGCCCCAGGATTCCAGCGACCAGAAGCCGACGCGGTCGAGCTTCTCGGCGATGGGCAGCATGTCGTCGAGGCGCATGCGGGTAGCGAACAGCGACTGGTGGGCATCGCGCAGGACGACATCGGTGATGCCAAGTGGGCGTGTCTTGTCAGTCATGGTCGTGACCTTGTCGTTATGAATGAAAGGGGGGAGGGAAGCGAGAGCGGTTGCCTCAGCGGCGATGGCGACGGCGATAGCGATGCACCGCGGCGCTGATGGCGACCATCACGTCATCGTCCTGGCTAGACGCAGCCTCGGCACGTCCGCGTGCCGGCGCCGGGGGCGCGACAGGCTCGGGAAAGAAGCGGCCGATGACCTTGGACATCAGGGTGGTGACGATCACGAGCACGGTAAGAAAAACAAAGACAAAGCCCATGCCCACGCCCATCAGGGCAAGCCCCTCGTTGAGCAGCTGCGTGTCCTGCATGCGAATTCTCCTGCTTCTTGCGCGTAATTAGCCTTGATATCACGTGAAACACCGGCTTGCGCATTTTTTAAGATGCTATAACCTGCCACATCCTCGACAGATTACAATGGCGTCATGGTGGAAGTCAGCGTTGTTAATTTACTACATAAAGGGCGGATCGGCCTAGCGCCCATGGAAGGGGTCATCGATGCGGTGACCCGCGACCTGCTGACCCGCACGCCCGGCTTTGACTGGGTAGTAACCGAGTTCGTGCGCGTGGTGGATGCCTGCCTGCCGCCGCGCGTCTTCCATCGGCACTGCCCGGAATTGGCCCGCCCCGGCGTCACTACGCCGAGCGGCATCCCCGTGCAGTTGCAATTACTCGGCTCTGACCCCGACACCCTCGCGGCCAATGCTCGCCAGGCCCTGCGCCTCGGCGCCACCGGCCTGGATCTCAATTTCGGCTGTCCGGCCAAGCTGGTCAACCGCCACGATGGCGGCGCCTCGCTGCTGCGCGACCCGCGACGGGTTCACGCCGCCGTGTCGGCGGTATCCCGGGCCGTGGGGGACCAGATCCCGGTGACGGCCAAGATCCGCCTGGGCTTCTCCGATCGACGCCAGGCCGTGGCCTGCGCCCTGGCCACCCAGGAGGCCGGCGCTCGGCAACTGGTGGTCCATGGCCGCACCCGCGACGAGGGCTACCGCCCACCCGCCCACTGGGAATGGATCGGTCGCATCCACCAGCGCCTCGCCATCCCGGTGGTCGCCAACGGCGACATCTGGACCCTCGAGGACTACTGGAAAGCCCGCACCCTCTCCGGGTGCCGCGACGTGATGCTGGGCCGCGGCGCCTTGGCCGACCCCTGGCTGGCCAATCGCATCCGCCATTGGCAGACGACGGGCGAGCGCTTGCCCGAAACGCCGTGGCGTGTCCGGGCAGGGATTCTTGCCGAATTTGCTGCATTGCAGCGTAGCACACTTCCCGAACGCGTTGTCACTGCCCTGATCAAGCAGTGGCTAAACCACATGCGCCAGCGCGACGACGAGGCCGCCTGCCGCTTCCAGGGGGTGAAACGCCTTCGCGATCTTGACGCCCTGCTTCGGGGACTCGAACCTCTGCGACCTCCGCCCGCCCTTCTGCCTATCCTCACGCCGACCACCGGACCGAGATGGCCTGAGGGCGAACCCTCTCAAGAAAACAGCCGCACATAAAAAAGAGACGCACGTCGCATAGCAACGGCGCCTCAAACGATCGCTGGGCCGGCACTTGAGGAAGCCCGACCCGGCTAGCAGAACGCTGGGGACCTCGGTATCACGGGAATCCCCGGTATAGCAGGCCTGAAAAACAGAAGACCCGCCCTCGCTGTGAGGACGGGTCAAGATCTGGCGCGCCCGGGAGGATTCGAACCTCCGACCACCTGATTCGTAGTCAGGTACTCTATCCAGCTGAGCTACGGGCGCGTAGAACGACAATGAACGGATTCATTGCAGGAATGCATCAGCACCATGCCGATGGCATTCGAAATCAAGATGGCGCGCCCGGGAGGATTCGAACCTCCGACCACCTGATTCGTAGTCAGGTACTCTATCCAGCTGAGCTACGGGCGCTTGACCTTGGCGTGACGACAATGGCGGAGAGGGAGGGATTCGAACCCTCGAAGAGGCTATAAACCCCTTACTCCCTTAGCAGGGGAGCGCCTTCAGCCACTCGGCCACCTCTCCTCATCGGCACGGTGCGTATCCTACCGTTTTAGAAGGCCATCGTCCAGTGACCCCGAGGGATTTTTCGACATGGCCGAGCGCTGGCTCTTCCCCTTCGATTGCCCGTGCGCTAGTCATCGCTCTCGAGACCGGAGTCGGCCTTCTCGCGCTGAATGCGCTGGTAGATCTCCTCACGATGCACGGCGACATCCTTGGGGGCATTGACGCCGATACGGACCTGATTGCCCTTGACGCCAAGGACGGTCACGGTGATGTCATCACCGATCATCAGGGTTTCGCCGACTCGGCGGGTCAGGATGAGCATGACTGATCTCCTTCTCAGACTTATGGCTACGGGATGCTCGCCGGCAGAAACGACGAAAGGACATTGTGCGACAACTCATCGTCCCTGACCAATGGCACCAGTCCACGACACACCCGCACCCCACGGAAAGCAAGCCCTGTGGTGCGGGTGTCGCGGACTTCCCTACAAGCGTAGAAGGTGTCGTCGGCTCGAGGGAGCCTTATTCGGCCTCGATATCGCTCTTGTCGAGGCCGAAGGCCTTGTGCAGCGACTTGACCGCCAGCTCCATGTGCTTTTCGTCGATCACCACGGAGATCTTGATCTCGGAGGTGGAGACCATGCGAATGTTGATGTTCTCGTCGGCCAGCACGCGGAAGAACTTCGAAGCCACCCCGGCATGGGAACGCATGCCCACCCCCACCAGCGAGACCTTGGCGATGTTGTCGTCTCCGCGCAGCTCGCCGCCCCCCAGGTCGGGGATCACCTGATCCCGGAGGATCTTCATGGTCTGCTTGTAGTCGCCCTTGGCCACCGTGAAGGTAAAGTCCGTGTAGTCACCGGCCGGCGCCACGTTCTGAACGATCATGTCGATCTCGATGTTGGCATCGGCGATCGGCCCCAGGATGCGCGAGGCGACACCCGGCACGTCGGGCGTGTTGAGCAGGGTCAGCTTGGCTTCATTGTCGGTGAAGGCAATGCCGGAAATCAGCGGTTCTTCCATGGAATCCTCGTCTTTATCGGAGTCTGCAATGATCAGGGTGCCGGGACCGCCCTCGAAGCTGGACAGCACACGCAGCGGGACATTGTACTTACCGGCGAATTCGACGGCGCGGATTTGCAGGACCTTGGAGCCCAGGCTCGCCAGTTCCAGCATCTCCTCGACGGTGATGGTGTCGAGGCGCTGAGCCTTGGAGCAGACTCGAGGATCGGTCGTGTAGACACCGTCGACATCGGTATAGATCTGACACTCATCGGCCTTCAATGCCGCCGCCAGCGCCACCCCGGTGGTATCGGAGCCACCGCGACCGAGGGTGGTGATGTTGCCCTCCTCGTCGACGCCCTGGAAACCGGCCACCACCACCACCTGCCCGTCATCCAGGTCGGCCTGCAGTTCATCGGTCTCGATGCGCTGGATGCGTGCCTTGGTGTGGGCACTGTCGGTCTGGATGCCCACCTGGGAACCGGTATAGGAGGTCGCCGGCACGCCGATCTTGTGGAGGGCCATGGCCAGCAGCGAGATGGTCACCTGTTCGCCGGTGGAGACCAGCATGTCCATCTCGCGCGGCGTCGGCTCGTCGTTGATCTCGTTGGCCATGCCGATCAGGCGATTGGTCTCGCCGCTCATGGCGGAGACCACGACGACGACCTGGTGGCCGTTGTCGCGAAAGCCCTTGACCTTCTCGGCCACGGCCTTGATGCGCTCCACGGAGCCCACCGAGGTGCCGCCGAATTTCTGTACGTATAGTGCCATATGCCGATTTCCCTCGTGCGTCGAGTGCGGATAGCGCTCAGATGAGTGAAAGGTGAGTAGAAATGACGAGGGCCGGGGCTTCACTGCCGCCGGCCCTGCAAGCCCTTAGTGGAGTCGCTCCTCGACCCAGGCCGGGACGCTCGCAAGTGCCCCGGGCAGCGCCTTGACGTCGCTGCCGCCGGCCTGGGCCATGTCAGGCCGGCCACCGCCCTTGCCGCCGACCTGGGCCGCCACGTGGTTGACCAGCTCGCCGGCCTTGACCCTGTCGGTCAGATCATCGGTGACGCCGGCGATCAGACTGACCTTGCCGGACTCGGCATCGGCCACGCCCAGCACCACGATGCCGGAACCAAGCTTGTTCTTGAGTTGGTCGAGCATGCCGCGCAACTCCTTGGCGGCCACACCCTCGAGGCGCTTGGCCAGTACCTTGACGCCCTTGACCTCGCGGGCGTCATTGACCATGTCATTGCCGGCGGCGCTGGCCAGCTTGGCCTTGAGGCGCTCGAGCTCCTTCTCCAGGGTGCGGTTGCGCTCGAGCAGCGACACGACCCGCTCCTCGGCCTCTTCCGGCTTGGCCTTGAGGTGCTCGCCGATGCGATTGAGGCGGGCCTCCTGCTCGTGGAACCAGGCCAGCGCCCCCTCGCCGGTGATCGCCTCGATACGGCGCACACCGGAGGCGACGCCCGCTTCGCTGACGATATGGAAGCAGCCGATGTCGCCGCTGCGCGCCACGTGGGTGCCGCCGCACAGCTCAATGGAGAAGTCGTCGGCACCGATAGTCAGCACCCGCACATTGTCGGCGTACTTGGCCTCGAACAGCGCCGCGGCGCCCTTGGCCTTGGCCTCGTCGAGGCTCATTTGCTGGATCCGGGTCGGAGCGTTGGCGAGGATCTGCTCGTTGACCAGTCGCTCCACCTCGGCGAGCTGCTGTGGCGTCATGGGCTCGAAGTGGCTGAAATCGAAGCGCAGCCGCTCGGGCGTCACCAGCGAGCCTTTCTGCTGCACGTGGTCACCCAGGACCATGCGTAACGCCTTGTGCATCAGGTGCGTCGCAGAGTGGTTGCGCACCGTGGCGGCGCGCAGGCCGGCATCGACCCGCGGGTGGACCTCGGCGCCCACTGCCAGCTCTCCCTCGAGCAGCACACCATGGTGCAGGTGGTGGCCGCCCTGCTTCTGGGTGTCAGTGACCAGAAAGCGGCCGCCCGGGAGTTCCAGGTAGCCGGTATCGCCCACCTGCCCCCCGGACTCGCCGTAGAAGGGCGTACGATCCAGCACCACGACGCCGCGCTGTTCCGGCTCGAGCCGCGCCAGGGGATTGCCCTCCCGGTCGACCAGAGCGGTGACGGTAGCCCTGTCCTCAAGCCGTTCATGGCCGGTGAAGGCAGTCTCGCCCTCGAGGTCCAGCGCCGCACCGTAGTCGGCACCGAACTGGCTGGCCGCCCGAGCTCGCTCGCGCTGGGCTTCCAGCTCGCGCTCGAAGCCGGCTTCATCGAGGCTGACGCCGCGCTCGCGACAGACATCGGCGGTCAGATCGTAGGGGAAGCCATAGGTGTCATAGAGCTTGAAGACCGTCGCGCCGGGCAGGGTGTCGCCCTCGAGTCCGGCCAGGGCTTCCTCGAGCAAGCCCATGCCGTGCTCCAGAGTACGGGCGAACTGCTCCTCCTCCTTGAGCAGGATGCGCTCGATCTGGTGACGCGCCTCACGCAGTTCCGGAAAGGCGTCACCCATTTCGACGTCCAGCGCGCCCACCAGCTTGTGGAAGAAGTTGCCGCGCGCACCCAGCTTGTGGCCGTGGCGGATGGCACGACGGATGATGCGGCGCAGCACATAGCCGCGCCCCTCGTTGGAGGGCAGCACCCCGTCGGCGATCAGGAAGGCACAGGAACGGATATGGTCGGCGATCACCCGCAGCGATGGCGTGGAAGTGTCGTTATGGCCGGTGGCGAGGGCCGCGGCCTCGAGCAGGTTCTGGAAGAGGTCGATCTCGTAGTTGGAGTGCACACCCTGCATCACCGCGGCGATACGCTCCAGGCCCATGCCGGTATCGATGGAGGGCTTGGGCAGCGGATTGAGGGTCCCGGCCGCGTCGCGGTCGAACTGCATGAACACCAGATTCCAGATCTCGATGTAGCGATCGCCGTCCTCTTCCGGGCTGCCGGGAGGCCCACCCCATACCTCGGGGCCATGATCAAAGAAGATCTCGGAGCTGGGCCCACAGGGACCGGTGTCGCCCATCTGCCAGAAGTTGTCCTCGTCGAGTCTGGAGAAGCGCTCTGGGTCGATGCCCATCTCCTCCTTCCAGATGCGCTCGGCCTCGTCGTCGCTGACGTGCACGGTGACCCACAGCTTCTCCTTCGGCAGGCCTAGAGTCTCGGTGAGAAATTCCCAGGCGAAGCGAATGGCATCGCGCTTGAAGTAGTCACCGAAACTGAAGTTGCCCAGCATCTCGAAGAAGGTGTGGTGGCGGGCGGTATAGCCGACGTTGTCGAGGTCGTTGTGCTTGCCGCCGGCACGCACGCAGCGCTGGGACGAGGCCGCACGCACGTAGGGGCGAGGGTCGCGGCCCAGGAAGACGTCCTTGAACGGCACCATGCCGGCATTGGTGAACAGCAGGGTCGGGTCGTTGCCGGGAACCAGAGAGCTGGAGGGCACGACGGTATGACCGTGCTCCTCGAAATAACTCAGGAAGGCCTGTCTGATGTCTGCGCTTTTCATGGGGTATCCGTGGCGATGGGCGAGGTGGCCGTCCGCAACGAGACCACCCGGGGCTTTCGCAAAACCGCCATTATAGCGCAGTTGGCAATGGACTAAAGGGGCGCCAGCTAGCACGGCCGCTCATAGCGAGGGGCGCCGGGGACAGGTCGAAGAGGAGGTCCTTTGCCAGGGGTGAGGAGCACCGCTCCGAACGGGCTGGCCATGGATGGCCAGCACCGGTCCTGCAAGCGGAGCGGGACGCGAGAGCGAAGCAGGGCATCGGTAGCGCCCAGGGAAGGGTTCACAGCGCCTCCTCGAAGCGCCTGTCGCCGGATCAGCCCCGAGTGACAGTACGAAACGTCAAGCATTATCCCACGCGTGTTCCAGGGCGTGGCGTACCTGGTCGAACGCGAAGCCACGTTGGGCCAGGAAGCGCTCGCGGCGGGCCCGCTCGCGAGGCGAATCGCCGGGCCCGGTGAAGCGCTTCGCGAGCGACTCGCAGGCCAGGGTGAACCAGTCACCCTCGCCGGCCTGCTCGCTCTCGGCAAAGGCGTGACGGATCACCTCCCGACCGAGGCCGCGCCGCTCGAGCTCGACACCGATCTTCAGCGGCCCCTGGCCCCGCAGGATGCGTGAGCGCAGGAAGCTCTCGGCAAAACGATCGTCAGATTGCAGCCCCTGATCGGCCAGCTCATCGAGGCACTCGGCGATGCTCTCGGACGCATGCCCCTTGGCCGCCAGGCGCTCGGCCAGTTCCAGGCGCGAATACTCCCGTCGCGCCAGCAGGCGGATGGCATCGTCACGAGGCGACGACTCGCCGCCAGAGGGCTGGCCCAGCATGGCTTATGACGGGTCGTCGTCGCGGCCGACCTCGGTGGTAACCGCCTCGTCGGCGGCCTCTTCCTTCTTGGGCTCCACCGGGGCAAGCAACTGGGCGCGGATCTGGCTCTCGATCTCTTCCATCACCGCCGGATTGTCCTCGAGGAACTGGGCGGCATTGGCCTTGCCTTGACCGATCTTGTTGCCCTGATAGCTGTACCAGGCACCCGCCTTGTCGATCAGCTTGCACTGCACGCCCAGATCGACCACCTCTCCGGCATGATAGATCCCCTTGCCGTAGAGGATCTGGAACTCCGCCTGGCGAAACGGCGGCGCGACCTTGTTCTTGACCACCTTGACCCGCGTCTCGTTGCCGGTGACCTCGTCACCCTGCTTGACGGAGCCGGTGCGGCGGATATCCAGGCGCACGCTGGCGTAGAACTTGAGCGCATTGCCGCCGGTGGTGGTCTCGGGACTACCGAACATCACGCCGATCTTCATGCGGATCTGGTTGATGAAGACCACCATGCAATTGGCGTTCTTGATGTTACCGGCGATCTTGCGCAGTGCCTGGGACATCAGACGTGCCTGCAGGCCCACGTGGGAATCCCCCATCTCGCCCTCGATCTCGGCGCGCGGCGTCAGTGCCGCCACCGAGTCGATGATGATCACGTCGACGCCGCCGGAGCGCACCAGCATGTCGCAGATCTCGAGGGCCTGTTCGCCGGTGTCCGGCTGGGAGACCAGCAGATCATCGAGATTGACGCCGAGTTTCTCGGCGTAGCTGGGATCGAGCGCGTGCTCGGCATCGATGAAGGCGCAGGTCTTTCCCTGCTTCTGGGCCTGGGCGATCACCGAGAGGGTCAGGGTCGTCTTGCCCGAGGATTCGGGACCGAAGATCTCGACCACCCGACCCAGCGGCAGGCCACCGATACCCAGGGCGATGTCCAGGCCCAGCGAGCCGGTGGAGACCGAGGGCATCACCACGCGCGGGGTGTCGCCCAGGCGCATCACGGTGCCCTTGCCGAACTGACGGTCGATCTGGGAAAGGGCGGCGTCGAGCGCCTTGCTGCGGTTTTCGTCCTTAGCCATGGAGGAGCTCCTGAAAGATAGCGAATGAAGGTAACGATGGCCGGTAAACACTGTATGACTGCACAGTAGTATGGCGAAAAAAACCCCACGCGGCCAGCGCTGCGACCACGTTGGTGCGTTCCGACAGAGGTCAGCGTGGCTCCAGTCGCCGCACCAGGCCGATCAGCGCCTCGCGCACCGCCTGCTCGCGTACGGCGGCACGCTCGCCGTCGTAGTGATGGCAGGCCGATTCGGCCCGCTCGGTGTCGCCCCAGGCCAGCCAGACGGTCCCCACCGGCTTGTCGGCGCTGCCGCCGCCGGGGCCGGCCACCCCGCTGATTGCCACGCCGAGCCCGGCGCCGCTGTCGCGGCAGGCGCCAGCCACCATCGCCTCGACGACCTCGCGGCTCACCGCCCCATGCTCGGCCAGCAGCGCCTCCGGCACGCCCAGCAGGCGAGCCTTGGCGCCATTGGCATAGGTCACGTAGCCGGTCTCGAACCAGTCGGAACTGCCCGCCACGGCGGTGATGGCGCTGGACACGCCGCCCCCGGTGCAGGACTCGGCCGCAGTGACCGTGATGCCATGCTGGCGGCACAGTTCGCCCAGGCGCTCGGCGAGGACCGTGAGATCGAGATCGTTCAGGCGGGAGACAGGGGTGGCCATGGTTCAACTCCTGGACATTCGTACCGAGCGACCCGATGTCGGCCGCGCGTGCACGGTGACTTTTCCGTACAATAACGGCTTTGTCAGCGACATGCATGACGCATCCGACGTAGACCCCCGCCATTCGCCAGAGCAGGAATTCGATGTCACAGGCCAGTGCCCAGCATACCCCCATGATGAGCCAGTACCTGAAGATCAAGCGCGAGCACCCCGAGGTGCTGCTCTTCTATCGCATGGGCGATTTCTACGAGCTGTTCTTCGATGATGCACGACGCGCTGCCGCCCTGCTCGACATCACCCTGACCCAGCGCGGCCAGTCCGCGGGCCAACCGATTCCCATGGCCGGCGTGCCCTACCACAGCGCCGAAGGATATCTGGCGCGCCTGGTGGCCGCCGGCGAATCGGTGGCGATCTGCGAGCAGATCGGCGATCCGGCCACCAGCAAGGGGCCGGTGGAGCGCCGCGTGGTGAGGATCGTCACCCCCGGCACCCTGTATGACGAGGCACTGCTCGATGCCCGCCGCGACAACCTGCTGGTCGCCGTGGCCCCGCTCGGCGCGCGCTGGGGGCTGGCCTGGCTGGAACTCTCCAGCGGCCGTTTCAATGTGCTGGAGGTCGAGGGCGAAAGCGAGATGCTTGCCGAACTGCAGCGTCTCGATCCCGCCGAGCTGCTCCTGGCCG
This sequence comes from Halomonas lysinitropha, assembly GCF_902500215.1. Classification (GTDB taxonomy): domain Bacteria; phylum Pseudomonadota; class Gammaproteobacteria; order Pseudomonadales; family Halomonadaceae; genus Halomonas; species Halomonas lysinitropha. The sequence continues at coordinate 185,546 of NZ_CABVOU010000033.1, read as the reverse complement.
AAAGCCTGGTCCTGCCGACCGCCCTGGAGGGGCGTCGCGGCCTGCGTCGCCAGAGCGATTGGCTGTTCGACCTCGAGAGCGCGACGCGCACCCTGTGCGACCAGTTCCAGGTCCAGGATCTGCGCGGCTTCGGCTGTGCCCACCTGGAAGCCGCCATCACCGCGGCCGGCGTGCTGGTCGACTATGCCCGGGACACCCAGCGCACGGCCCTGCCCCATGTCACCGCCATCGGCGTGGAGAGTCGCGATGATGCCGTGGTGATCGACGCCGCCAGCCGTCGCAATCTCGAAATCGACATAAACCTCGGCGGCAGCGCCGACAATACCCTGGCCAGCGTGCTCGACACCACCGCCACAGCCATGGGCTCAAGGCTGCTCAAGCGCTGGCTCAATCGTCCGCTGCGCGACCGCGCTCAGGTCGAAGGCCGCCAGGCGGCGGTGGCACTGCTGCTCGACGACGAAGGCTTCGCCCCTCTGCGCGAGTCGCTCAAGGCGATCGGCGATGTGGAAAGAATCCTGGCCCGGGTGGCCCTCTACAGCGCGCGACCGCGCGACCTGGCTCGCCTGCGCGACGCCCTGATCGCCCTTCCCGGTCTCCAGGCCGAGCTACAGGCTTACGGCGAGGGCAGCGCACTGGACGAGCTCCGGCGCCATATCCACCCCTTCCCGGCGCTGGCCGATACCCTGACCCGCGCCCTGGTGGAGAACCCGCCGGTGGTGATCCGCGACGGCGGGGTGATCGCCGAGGCCTTCGACGCCGAGCTCGACGAGCACCGGGGACTCGCCGAGCACGCCGGCGACTACCTGATTCGCCTGGAGACCCGTGAGCGCGAGCGCACCGGGCTACCTGGCCTCAAGGTGGGCTACAACCGGGTTCACGGCTACTACATCGAGATCCCGCGGGCCCAGGCTCGGGACGCCCCGGCGGACTATATTCGTCGCCAGACCTTGAAGAACGCCGAGCGTTTCATCATTCCCGAGCTCAAGGAGTTCGAGGACAAGGCCCTCTCGGCCAAATCCCGCGCCCTGGCCCGGGAGAAGCTGCTCTACGACGGCCTGCTCGACACCCTGAACGTGGAACTCGCCACACTTCAGGGCACCGGGCGAGCACTGGCGGCACTGGACGTGCTGTGCGCCTTCGCCGAGCGCGCCCGGACCCTGGACTTCGTGCGCCCGACGCTATCCCGGTCGCCCGGCATCGATATCCGCGGCGGCCGTCACCCGGTTGTCGAACAGGTCACCGAGACACCCTTCGTGCCCAACGACCTGGTGCTTGACGATACGCGACGCATGCTGGTCATCACCGGCCCCAACATGGGCGGCAAGTCCACCTACATGCGCCAGGCGGCGCTGATCGTGTTGCTCGCCCACACCGGCAGCTTCGTGCCGTCGGACACCGCCATCATCGGGCCGGTGGACCGAATCTTCACGCGTATCGGCTCCTCGGACGACCTGGCCGGCGGGCGCTCCACTTTCATGGTAGAGATGACCGAGACCGCCAGCATCCTGCACAATGCCACCGACGAAAGCCTGGTGCTGATGGACGAGATCGGCCGCGGTACCAGCACCTTCGATGGTCTCTCGCTGGCCTGGGCCAGTGCCGAGCACCTGACCCGCACCCGTGCCTTCACGCTGTTCGCCACCCACTACTTCGAGATGACGGCGCTAGCCGAACAGGCCGAGGGGGTGGCCAACGTGCACCTGACGGCCGCGGAGCATCGCGACGGAATCGTCTTCATGCACCGCGTCGAGGACGGCCCGGCCAGCCAGAGCTACGGCCTGCAGGTCGCCCAGCTCGCCGGCGTCCCCCAAGGCGTGATTGCCCGTGCCAAGGAGAAGCTCGCCACCCTGGAGCAGCAGGAAATCGACCAGGGTAGCCGGCTGCCTGGCGTCACGGCGGACGCAGGAGAACCTCGGCAGGCCGACCTCTTTGCCAGCACGCCCCATCCGCTGGTCGAGCAGCTGGGCAGCCTGGACCCCGACGAGCTGTCGCCCCGCCAGGCACTGGAACTGCTCTACCGCTGGAAGAAGACCCTGTGAATGGCCGACAATGGCGCCGAGCGGCGCTTGCGAGGCTGCCCTCGCCACGACTAGAATGGCCCGATCAAACTTTATACATTATAAGAAAGATTTTTCTTATAACTGAATATGGATCATCTACTACCGGCCGCGCTCCGCCACGGCCAGAGAATGGGAGACTGGCATGACATTCGTCGTCACCGAGAACTGCATCAAGTGCAAGTACACCGACTGTGTCGAGGTCTGCCCGGTGGACTGTTTCTACGAAGGCCCTAACTTCCTGGTGATCCACCCCGACGAGTGCATCGACTGCGCCCTGTGCGAGCCGGAGTGCCCCGCCGAGGCGATCTTCGCGGAAGATGAGATACCCGAGGGCCAGGAGCAGTTTCTCGAGATCAACGCCGAGTTGGCCGAGGTATGGCCCAATATCAGCGAGAAACAGGACCCGCCGGAGGATGCCGAGGAGTGGGACGGCAAGCCGGGCAAGCTGGAACTGCTCGAGCGCTGAAGCGCTGCCACAGTCACAGCCAAAGACGACGGCGCCGGATGTCTCATGACATCCGGCGCCGTCGTCTCTGCCCTGAGCGAAGAAGGAGAACACTCGGCAAAAAGGCGACCCGCAGGCCGCCCGCTCCCAGCCAATCCTCGAGCGGCTCCTTCCGCCCGACTCCCGTGATGTCTTCCCTGCCCGGGAACGGCCTCCTGCCGTACCAAGCGCATCACTTCACGCATCCCGTTGCATCCTGCCGGAAGAGCATCCCCGCTCTCCCACATCCCGAGTGCAGTGTGGCATAGCCGCATTGCAGCACAACCCCGCCCCTGATGCGTCGGCCAGGGTCATCCCGGCCCGCCCCTTCTCCGCAGAGGAAACCAAACCCTTTTCAAATCAATCAAATGAAAAGGCCCGACCCCGTGAGGGGTCGGGCCTGTCCGACGCAGGAATGGCGGATCTCCTCGCCTCCCTGTAGGCGATCTCCTACAAGAGATCAGGCACAAGGCAACACCGTTCGCTTACTGACCCTTGATCGCGGCACGTCCCGGATAGGCCACCTGCCCGTCCAGGGCCTGCTCGATGACCAGCAGGCGGTTGTACTTGGCGACGCGATCAGAGCGGCTCAGCGAGCCGGTCTTGATCTGGCCGGCGCAGGTACCCACAGCGAGGTCGGCGATGGTGGTGTCCTCGGTCTCGCCGGAGCGGTGGGAAATCACCGCGGTGAAGCCGGCATCCTGGGCCATGCGAATCGCCTCCAGGGTCTCGGAGAGCGAACCGATCTGGTTGAACTTGATCAGGATGGAATTGCCGATCTGCTCGTCGATGCCGCGCTTGAGAATTTTCGTGTTGGTGACGAAGAGGTCATCCCCCACCAGCTGGACCTTATCTCCCAACCGGTCGGTCAATGCCTTCCAGCCCTCCCAGTCGGACTCATCCATGCCGTCTTCGATGGACACGATCGGGAACTGCTCGCACAGCTCGGCCAGGTAATCGACGAAGCCGGCAGCATCGAACGCCTTGCCTTCCCCGGAGAGGTCATACTTACCGTCTCGAAAGAACTCGGAGGAGGCGCAATCGAGTGCCAGGGTGACGTCGTCGCCCAGCGTATAGCCAGCGTCGGCGACGGCCAGCTGAATGACCGACAGGGCCTCGGCATTGGAGCCGAGGTTCGGCGCAAAGCCGCCTTCGTCACCCACCGAGGTGGCCAGGCCCTTGGCACCCAGTACCTTCTTCAGGGCATGGAAGATCTCGGCACCCATGCGCAGGCCCTCACGGAAGGTGGGCGCCCCCACCGGCTGGATCATGAACTCCTGGATATCGACGTTGTTGTCGGCATGCTCGCCGCCGTTGAGGATATTCATCATCGGAACCGGCATCAGGTACTTCCCGGGCTGGCCGTAGAGCTCGGCGATATGGGCGTAGAGCGGCATGCCCTTGGCATTGGCCGCGGCCTTGGCTGCCGCCAGCGACACCGCCAGGATGGCATTGGCGCCAAGCGATGCCTTGTTGTCGGTGCCGTCCAGCACCAGCATGGCATCATCCAGCCCGCGCTGGTCACGGGCATCCATGCCGAGCAGGCGCTCTCGGATGGTCGTATTGACGGCCTCCACGGCCTTCAGCACCCCCTTGCCCAGGTAGCGGCTCTTGTCGCCGTCACGCAGTTCCAGGGCTTCACGAGAACCGGTGGAAGCGCCACTCGGCGCACAGGCCACGCCAACGGCACCGCTCTCCAGGCGCACCTCGGCCTGGACGGTGGGATTGCCGCGTGAGTCGAGCACTTCGAGGGCGTGAAGTTCGACGATCTTGGTCATGTCAATGGATCCTTCTTGTTGGGGTAAGGGTCGTGACGTATCGGGGGCATGAGCCTCATGAACGGTCAGGATATCTCGAGGGGAGCCAACCCCTTGACCAGGTCATCGAGTGCCTTGACCTGGGCCAGAAAGGGCTCCAGACGGTCCAGTGGCAAGGCGCAGGGGCCATCGCAGAGCGCCGAATCGGGATCGGGATGTGCCTCCAGAAAGATCCCTGCCAATCCTACGGCAACCCCCGCCCTGGCCAGTTCGGCCACCTGTGCGCGACGCCCATCGGCACTCTCGGCACGACCGCCGGGGCGCTGCAACGAATGCGTGACATCGAAAAACAGGGGATAGCCCGTCTGCTTCATGTCACCAAAACCGAGCATGTCAACGACCAGATTATTATACCCGAAGCTGGATCCGCGCTCACAAAGCAACAATTGTTCATTACCGGCTTCCCGACACTTGCGGATGATATGACGCATCTCCTGAGGCGCCAGGAACTGCGGCTTCTTGATATTGATCACCGCCCCGGTCGCGGCCATGGCCACCACCAGATCGGTCTGGCGCGCCAGGAAGGCCGGTAACTGGATGATATCGGCGACCTCGGCCACCGGGGCGGCCTGCCAGGGCTCATGGACGTCGGTGATGATCGGTACGTTGAAGCGCGCCTTGACGTCGGCCAGGATTTCCAGCCCCTTCTCCAGGCCTGGGCCGCGGAAGGAGTGGATGGAGCTGCGATTGGCCTTGTCGAAGCTCGCCTTGAAGACGTAGGGCATGCCGAGGCGGCTTGTCACCGCCGCGTAAGCCTGAGCGACCTCGAGGGCCAGCTCGCGGGATTCCAGTACGTTCATGCCGCCCAGTAGCATCAGCGGCAAAGAATTGCCGGCCTTGAGGCCGGCAATCGAAATATGACGCTCTGGGGCAGACTCGGTCATGACAGACATGGGCTTCACTCCTGATGGGAGGACTGCGCGCGAACACGTGCCGCCTTGTGCTCCAGCGCCGCATTGACGAAACCGGTAAACAGCGGATGGCCGTCCCGCGGCGTGGAGGTGAACTCCGGGTGGAACTGGCAGGCAACATACCAGGGGTGGTCCGGCAGTTCGACCATCTCCACCAGGGTGTTATCGACACTCTTGCCGGAAACCACCAGGCCGGCCTGCTCGAGTTCGTCGATGAACTGGTTGTTCACCTCGAAACGATGGCGGTGGCGCTCGACGATCTCGTCGCTGCCGTAGGCGGCACGCGCCCGGCTGCCGGCCTTCAGCTGGCAGACCTGGCCGCCAAGGCGCATGGTGCCGCCAAGGTCGGAGGCCGCGTCCCGCAGTTCGACCTTGCCCTCCGGACTGAGCCACTCGGTGATCAGACCAATCACCGGATGCTGGGTGTCGTGGGTGAACTCGGTGGAGTTGGCATCCTCCCAGCCGGCCCTGTTGCGTGCGAATTCGATGACCGCCACCTGCATGCCCAGGCAGATGCCGAGATAGGGAATGCCGCTCTCGCGAGCAAAACGGGCCGTGGCGATCTTGCCTTCCACACCGCGCTCGCCGAAACCACCGGGCACCAGGATGGCATCCTTGCCGGCCAGGCGCTCGGCGCCGTGGCGCTCGATGTCCTCGGAGTCGATGTAGTCGACGTTGACCTTGACGCGGGTCTGGATACCGGCGTGGATCAGCGCCTCGTTGAGGGACTTGTAGGCGTCGAGCAGTTCCATGTACTTGCCGACCATGGCGATATTGATCGACTTGAGCGGGTTGAGCTTGGCGTCGAGCACATGAACCCACTCGCCGAGATCGGCTTCGTCGGCTTCCAGGCGCAGCTTGTCGCAGGCGATATCGGCGAGACCCTGCTCATGGAGCATCAACGGGATACGGTAGATGGTGTCGGCGTCCTGCAGCGGAATGACGGCACGCTCTTCGACGTTAGTGAACAGCGCGATCTTGCGCCGTTCGGTCTCCTCCAGTTCCACCTCGCTGCGACAGATCAGGATATCGGGCTGGATGCCGATGGAGCGCAGTTCCTTGACGCTGTGCTGGGTCGGCTTGGTCTTGGTCTCGCCCGCCGTCTTGATGTAAGGCACCAGGGTCAGGTGCATGAAGATCGCCCGGCTGGCGCCCAGTTCACTGCGGATCTGGCGGATCGATTCCAGGAAGGGCAGCGACTCGATGTCGCCCACGGTACCGCCGATCTCGACCAGTGCCACATCGAAGCCCTCACCGCCGGCATAGACGCGACGCTTGATCTCGTCGGTGATATGCGGGATCACCTGCACGGTACCGCCCAGGTAGTCGCCGCGGCGCTCCTTGCGCAGCACGTGCTCGTAGACACGACCGGTGGTGAAGTTGTTGGCCTGGGTCATCTTGGTGCGGATGAAGCGCTCGTAGTGGCCGAGGTCCAGGTCGGTCTCGGCGCCATCCTCCGTGACGAACACCTCGCCATGCTGGAAGGGGCTCATGGTGCCCGGATCCACGTTGATGTAGGGATCGAGCTTGAGCATGGTGACCCTGAGGCCGCGCGCCTCGAGAATCGCCGCCAGCGAGGCCGACGCGATGCCCTTGCCGAGAGAGGACACAACGCCGCCGGTCACGAAGATATATCGTGTCATGGAAAACCTGTCGGAACGTGATCGGTAGGCACGGCAGAAAGCCGCGCCAGGATGGGATGACAGACTAGCAGAATGCGACCAAAGGCTCAATTTCAGCGCCGAGCAGTATGAAGTCTCCGCCGCAGATACTTGGCAAGCGTTGTTTACGAAGCCAGCGGCGCCGGGGGCAGGTCGTAGAGGGGGTCCTACGCCAGGGATGGCGTCGGTAGCGCCCAGGGAGGGGTTCACAGCGCCCCCTCGTAGACCTGTCGCCGGGAAAGCCGCGGGAGCAAAGCCACCGAAACCAGCGGCTTCGAGTCGTCGAGAGCTCACACCTCCAGATAGTCGAGGATACCCTCACCGGCCTGGCGGCCCTCGTAGATGGCGGTGACTACCAGATCGGAGCCACGCACCATGTCGCCGCCGGCGAAGATCTTCTCGTTGGTGGTCTGGAAGGCATGGGTCCCGCCCTCTTCCGGGGCCATGACCCGGCCACGCTCATCGATCTCGATCCCCACGGTCTCGAACCAGGGAGCCGGGTTCGGCTGGAAGCCGAAGGCCACGACGACGGCATCGGCGGGAATGATCTCCTCGGAACCGGGCACCACCTCCGGGCGCTGCCGGCCGTTCTCGTCGGGCTCGCCCAGGCGGGTTCGCACCACCTTGACGCCCTCGACCTTGCCTTCGCCGACCACCGCCACCGGCTGGCGGTTGAACAGGAACTCCACCCCCTCCTCGCGAGCGTTGGCCACCTCGCGCTTGGAACCCGGCATGTTCTCCTCGTCACGGCGATAGGCGCAGGTCACGCTGGTGGCACCCTGGCGGATGGCCGTGCGGTTGCAGTCCATGGCAGTATCGCCACCGCCCAGCACCACCACGCGCTGCCCCTTCAATGAGGTGTAGTCTCGCGGGTCCTTCTCGAAGCCCAGGCAGTGGTTGACGTTGGCGATCAGGTAGTCGAGCGCCTTGTACACGCCGGGCAGGTCCTCGCCGGGGAAGCCACCCTCCATGTACTTGTAGGTGCCCATGCCCAGGAAGACGGCATCATACTCCTCGAGCAGACTGTCGAACTCGATGTCCTTGCCTATCTCGACACCGAGGCGGAACTCCATGCCCATCTCCTCGAAGACGGCACGACGACGCTCCATTACCGTCTTGTCCAGCTTGAACTCGGGAATACCGAAGGTCAGTAGCCCGCCGATCTCCGGATACTTGTCGAACACCACCGGCGTGACACCATTGCGGATGAGGATATCGGCGCAACCCAGCCCCGCCGGGCCGGCACCGATCACCGCCACCTTGCGGCCGGTCGGGGTGACGCGGGAAAGGTCCGGGCGCCAGCCCATGGCGAAAGCGGTGTCGGTGATATATTTCTCCACCGAGCCGATGGTCACCGCCCCGAACCCGTCATTCAGGGTGCAATCGCCTTCGCAGAGGCGATCCTGGGGACAGACTCGCCCGCACACCTCAGGCAGCGAGTTGGTGCGATGGCAAAGCTCCACCGCCTCGAGGATGTTGCCCTCGCTCACCAGCTGCAGCCAGTTGGGGATGTAGTTGTGGACCGGACACTTCCACTCGCAGTAGGGATTGCCGCAGTGCAGGCAGCGGTGTGCCTGGCTGGCCGCCTCCTGGGGCTTGAAGGGCTCATAGATCTCGGCGAACTCCCTGGCTCGGGTGCGCGCCTCTTTCTTCTGCGGGTCCTGACGACCCACGTCGATAAACTGGAAATCGTTGCTTAAGCGGTTAGCCATGGTCTCTGCTCCTGGTGTCTGCGTGGCGATATCGTCGTCTCGGCGGCTTATTCAGGCCGTCGCCGGGATTCAGCCAGCAAGCTGCCCAGGCTCGCGGCCTTGGGCTTCACCAGCCAGAAGTGACGGACGCAGTCGCTGAAGTCCTCGAGCATTTCGCGGCCGCGCGCGGAATTGGTCTCGGCCACATACTCCTCGATGACTTCCCGCAGATGACGCCGATAGGCCTCCATGACCTCGGTGTTCACCCGGTGGATCTCCACCAGTTCATGGTTGTACTTGTCGACAAAGGTGCGGTCCTCGTCGAGCACGTAGGCGAAGCCGCCCGTCATGCCCGCCCCGAAGTTGACGCCCACCTCACCGAGCACGCAGATCATGCCGCCGGTCATGTACTCGCAGCAGTGATCGCCGGCGCCCTCGATCACCGCATGGGCGCCGGAGTTGCGCACCCCGAAGCGCTCGCCGGCGGTGCCGGCGGCGAACAGCTTGCCGCCGGTGGCGCCATAAAGGCAGGTATTGCCGACGATGGCGGTCCGGTGGCTCTCGAAGGCGCTGCCGGCGGGCGGCACGATTACCACCTTGCCGCCGTTCATGCTCTTGCCGACATAGTCGTTGGCATCGCCCTCCAGGTAGAGGTTGAGGCCGCGAGCGTTCCACACCCCGAAGCTCTGGCCGGCCACGCCGGTGAAGCGGGCGGTGACCGGCGCATCCTCGAGCCCCGCCTCACCGTAGCGCTTGGCGATGGCCCCGGAAATCAGCGCCCCGACGCTGCGGTCGCAGTTGGTGATGGTGAAGGAAAACTCACCGCCACTCTTCCGTTCGATCGCCTCCTGGAGGGCGGCCAGCACCTCCTGGTTCTTGGCGCCCGGGTCGTGGGGAGCGTTGCGGCTGACCTCACAGAACTGCGGCGCGCCCTTCGGCACGAAATCGTTGCCCAGCAGGCCCGACAGGTCGAGCTTGCGCTGGGAAGCCGTGACACCCTCCAGCACCTCCAGCAGGTCGGTGCGGCCGATCAGGTCGGTGAGCTTGCGCACGCCCAGCAGGGCCATCAGCTCGCGCACCTCCTCCGCGATGAAGCGGAAGTAGTGCTTGACCATGTCCACGGTGCCGCGGAAGTGCTCGTCGCGCAGGTACTGCATCTGGGTGGCCACGCCGGTGGCGCAGTTGTTGAGATGGCAGATACGCAGGTACTTGCAGCCCAGTGCCACCATGGGCGCGGTACCGAAGCCGAAGCTCTCGGCGCCGAGAATCGCCGCCTTGACCACGTCGAGGCCGGTCTTCAGGCCACCGTCGGTCTGCAGGCGAATCTTGTCGCGCAGGCCGTTGATGCGCAGCGCCTGGTGCACCTCGGGCAGGCCGAGCTCCCAGGGGCTGCCGGCGTGCTTGATCGAGGTCAACGGGCTGGCTGCGGTGCCTCCGTCGTAGCCGGAAACGGTGATCAGGTCGGCGTAGGCCTTGGCCACGCCGGTGGCGATGGTGCCGATACCGGGCTCGGACACCAGCTTTACCGACACCTGGGCATCGGGATTGACCTGCTTGAGGTCAAAGATCAGCTGCGCCAGGTCCTCGATGGAGTAGATGTCGTGGTGCGGCGGCGGCGAGATCAACGTTACGCCGGGCACCGAGTAGCGCAGCCGGGCGATCAGCTCGTTGACCTTGCCACCGGGCAGCTGGCCGCCCTCGCCGGGCTTGGCGCCCTGGGCCACCTTGATCTGCAGCACCTCGGCATTGACCAGGTAGGCCGGCGTCACGCCGAAGCGCCCGGAGGCGATCTGCTTGATCTTCGAGGAACGAATGGTGCCGTAGCGGGCCGGATCCTCGCCCCCCTCGCCGGAATTGGAGCGTCCGCCGGCCTCGTTCATGGCCTGGGCCAGCGCCTCGTGTGCCTCCGGCGACAGGGCGCCCAGGGACATACCGGCGCTATCGAAGCGCGGCAGCAGGTCCTCGACCGCCTCGATCTCTTCCAGGGGCAGCGGCTCGGCGGCCGGCCTGAGCTTCAGCAGATCTCTCAGGGTGGCCGGTGAGCGCTCGTTGACCAGTCGGGCAAACTTCTTCCACTTGGTGTAATCGCCCTGCTGAACCGCTTCCTGCAAGGACATGACCACATCGGGATTGTAGGCGTGGTACTCGTGGCCATGGACGTACTTCATCAGGCCACCCTGGGCGACGTCCTTACGCGGCGTCCATGCATCGCGTCCCAGCAGTTCCTGCTGCAGCTGCAATTCGCTGAAGCCGGTGCCTTCGATACGCGAGGCCATGCCGGTAAAGCAGAGGTCGACCACTTCCGAGGCCAGGCCCACCGCCTCGAACAGCTGAGAGCCGCGATAGGAAGCGAGCGTCGAGATCCCCATCTTGGAGAGGATCTTGAACAGCCCCTTCTGCAGACCCTTGCGATAGTTCTCGCGGGCATCCGCAGGGTTGCCGACCAGCTCGCCGGTGTGGTGCATGTCGGCCATGACCTGGTAGGCCAGCCAGGGGAAGACCGCGGTCGCGCCGACGCCAAACAGCACCGCCATCTGGTGAGCGTCGCGAGCATAGCCGGTCTCCACCACGATGTTACAACGCGGGCGCAGGGCCAGGCGTCCCAGATGGTGGTGTACCGCGCCCACGGCCAGCGCCGCATGGATGGGCACCATCCCCTTGTCCAGTTCGGCATCGCTGAGCACCAGGATCACCTTGCCATCGTTGACCGCCTGCTCGGCCTGCCGACAGAGCGCATGGATTGCCACCTTGAGGCCCATCTCCTGGGAATCATAGCCCAGCGACAGCGTATGGCTCCTGAAGGCCGGATCCTCCTGGTTCACCAGGGCGGCGAACTTGCGCGGCGAGAGGATCGGCGTGGTCAGAATGATGCGATGGGCATGCTCCGGTGTCGCCTTGAAGACGTTGAGTTCGGCGCCGATACAGGTCTCCAGCGACATCACGATCGCCTCGCGGAGCGGATCGATGGCCGGGTTGGTGACCTGAGCAAACTTCTGGCGGAAGTAGTCGGTGAGCAGCCGCTGCTTGCCCGAGAGCACTGCCATGGGCGTGTCGTCACCCATGGACCCCACCGCCTCCTGGCCGCTTTCGGCTAGCGGCCGCAGCACCTGATCGCGCTCCTCGAAGCTGACCTGGAACATCTTCTGCTGGGTGCGCAGGGCCTCGGGGTCCATGTTGTGGAAGCTGGCGAGCTCGGTCAGCGCCGACTCCAGGTATTGGGCCTCCTGCTTCAGCCAGCGCTTGTAGGGATAGGCAGACTTGAGGCGCTCGTCGATGTCCGGTGTGTGCAGTACCTCACCGGTCTGGGTGTCCACGGCCAGTATCTGGCCCGGGCCCACACGCCCCTTGGCCACCACGTCCTCGGGCTTGTAGCCGTAGGTGCCGATCTCCGAGGCCAGGGTGATGTAGCCGTTGCGGGTGATCACCCAGCGAGCCGGTCGAAGGCCGTTGCGGTCGAGCATGCAGATCGCCTGGCGACCGTCGGTCATTACTACCCCGGCGGGGCCGTCCCAGGGCTCCATATGCATGGAGTTGTATTCGTAGAAGGCACGCAGGTCACCGTCCATCAGTTCCACGTTCTGCCAGGCCGGCGGCACCATCATGCGCACCGCGCGGTGCAGTTCCATGCCACCGGTAAGCAGCACCTCGAGCATGTTGTCCATGCTCGAGGAGTCCGAGCCGGTGGTGTTGACGATCTCGTCGAGCCCGGTGATCTCGGGCAGCCGCTCGCTGACGAAATTCTCCTTGCGCGAGTTGGCCCAGCCCCGGTTGGCCTCCACGGTGTTGATCTCGCCGTTGTGGGCCAGCAGCCGAAACGGCTGGGCCAGCGGCCAGCGTGGCGCGGTGTTGGTAGAGAAGCGCTGGTGGAAGACACAGATCGCGGTCTCCAGGCGCTCGTCGCCCAGATCAGGATAGAAGGCCGGCAGGTCCACCGGCATCATCAATCCCTTGTAGGAGACCACCTCGCGGGAAAGCGAGCAGACATAGAAGTCTTCGTCATCACGCAGTGCCTCTTCGGCGCGGCGGCGGGCCATGAACAGATCCACGTCGAACTGGGCGGCATCCTCTCCCCCCGGCTCGACGAACAGCTGGCGAATACGCGGTAGGCAGTCGAGTGCCATGGGCCCGCAGACGCTGGCATCCACGGGCACGTCGCGCCAGCCCGCCACACGCAGACCACGCGCCTCGAGTTCAGCGTCCAGGGTCTCACGGCCGCGGGCCTCGCGGGCATCGTCGTCGGGCAGAAATACCACGCCCACGGCAAAGTGCTCGCCCAGGGCGACCCCCAGCGCTTCGCCGGCCGCCTCGCGCATGAAGGTATCCGGCATCTGCAGCAGGAGCCCGCAACCATCGCCGGTCTTGCCATCGGCCGCGATACCGCCTCGGTGAGTCATGCAGGTCAAGGACTCGATGGCCGTCTTGAGCAGGTCGTGACTGGCCTGGCCCTCCATGTGAGCGATCAGGCCGAACCCGCAGTTGTCGCGGAACTCGCCGGGCTGATGAAGACCTCTGTTCATGGGCGTGCCTCGGATTAAAGGGTTTTTTTCACAATCATTGCGTGGCATAGTGCCCGGTTTTATTTTTTTATTCTGCACCCGGAGCGCCCACACGACTGCTCGACAAAAGGCCAGCCAGCATAGCCAGAGGCCCTCCCGCCGCGCAAGATTCCGCGCCGGTCACGCCACGCAAAACCATCGACAAATCCAGTACTTGCAACAGAAGCAATCGGAAAAAGCCCGTTAACTCAATGGCTTGCAGCAACAAAAAGCGGCTATTAGCCGAACTAAAAAATTATTAGACTTTAGTCTATATCGCTGCGATTCCCTCATGCCGATCCAGCATAAGCCATGCAGATACAAGCAAGGGGCGATACCCGACCACGCCCCTCCCCACCCAGACACGACGACGCCCGCACAGGGCGGGCGTCTGCGAGGCCAACGGAGAAGCGGGCTGTCATCAGCGCCGGGGGAAATTCTCGAGCAGGTCGATCAGGGTATCGGCCGGCGTCTCATCATGGATGCAGGCCCTACCAAGGGTGCACAACAGAATCAGACGCAGGTGGCTGTCGAGGTTCTTCTTGTCCAGGCGCATGATGGTGAGAAAGTCCTCCACCGACATGTCGGAGGGAGCCACCAGGGGTAGGCCCGCGGCCTCGATGACAGCCCGGACGCGCGCCACTTCCTTGTCACTCAGCCAGCCAAGCCGGCAGGAAAGCTCGGCGGCCATCAGCATGCCGGCACCCACGGCCTCGCCATGCAGCCAGTTACCGTAACCCTGGTGGGCCTCGATGGCATGGCCGAAGGTATGGCCCAGGTTGAGCAACGCTCGTACGTTCTGCTCCGTTTCATCCTCGGCGACGATCTGCGCCTTGAGGGTACAACTGCGCTCGATGGCCCGCGTCAGTGCAGCGGCGTCGAGGCCGCGCAATGCCTCCATCTCGGCTTCCAGCCAGGCCAGAAAATCAGCATCGCGGATCAGTCCGTACTTGATTACCTCGGCAAGCCCCGCGGAGAGTTCCCGCGGCGGCAGCGTCACCAGGGTGTCGGTATCGACCAGCACCGCTCGCGGTTGCCAGAAGGCACCGATCATGTTCTTGCCGCGCGGGTGGTTCACCCCCGTCTTGCCCCCCACCGAGGAGTCGACCTGAGCGAGCAGCGTGGTCGGCACCTGCACGAAGGCCACGCCGCGCTGGTAGCAGGCCGCGGCGAAGCCGACCATGTCGCCGATCACCCCGCCCCCCAAGGCAATGAGGGTGCAGCGACGATTGAAGCCGGCCGCCAGCAGGGCATCCCAGATCCGCTCGACGCTGGCCAGGGTCTTGGTGGCCTCGCCATCCGGCAATACCAGCTCGCGCACCTCGAGATCGTCACCCAACCCCTGACGGAGGCGCGACAGATAGAGCGGCGCCACCGTCTCGTTGGTGACCACCATGACCTGGCGCCCGGTCAGATACGGGGAAAGCCATTGAGGATCGCCGAGCAGACCAGGGCCGATGTGGATGGGATAGCTGCGGCTGCCCAACGCCACCTCGAGGGTGCACGGGCCTTTCGAGGAGTCGCTCATGGGTTCAGGCCTTGCATTGCAGGGGATCGACCAGGTGCGTGACCCGCCGCACGATCTCGTTGACCACGGCTCGCGGACCCCGCCGGTCGGTGCGCACCACCACATCGGCGGTGGCGCGGTAGAGGGGATCACGCAGCGCAAACATCTCGCGCAGCAACTGCTCGCGGTCGCCGCGCTGAAGCAGCGGCCGGTTGCGGTCCTTGGCGGTACGCCTGAGCTGCTGCTCCACGGTGGTGAGCAGATAGATGACGGTTCCGCTTTCGCGCAGCACGCGGCGGTTCTCCTCGCGCAGCACGGCACCGCCTCCGGTGGCGATGACCACGCCTTCGTGGCGGGTCAGTTCGCGAATCATCTGGGTCTCGCGGTCGCGGAAGCCCGATTCGCCCTCGACGTCGAAGATCCACGGGATGTCCGCGCCGCAGCGCGCCTGGATCTCGTGGTCGCTGTCGTAGAACGCACGTGACAGTTCGGCCGCCAGAAGGCGGCCGATGGTACTCTTGCCGGCCCCCATGGGGCCGACCAGTATCAGGTTGGGAAGTGCCTGCATCAGCGAATGGCCAGGTTGTCGTCCAGTATTCGGGGTGTAATGAATACCAGCAACTCTACCTTATCATTGGTGTTCTCGGTATAGCGGAAGAGGTTGCCGATCACCGGCAGGTCGCCGAAGAAGGGCGTCTTGAGCAGGCTCTGGACCTCCTCGGTCGTCAGGATACCGCCCAGCACCACGGTCTCGCCATTGTCCACCAGCACCTGGGTCTCGATCTCGTTGGTGTCGATGGAGGGCACGCCGTTGAACAGCTCCCCCACGGTGTCGTTATTGATCACCAGGTCCATGATGATGCGGTTGTCAGGAGTGATCTGCGGTGTCACTTCCAGGGCCAGCACCGCCTCCTCGAACTCGACGTTGGTGGCGCCGCTGGAGGACGCCTCCTGGAAAGGAATCTGAGTGCCCTGCTTGATCACTGCTTTTCGCTGATTGGCGGTGATCACACGAGGCTGGGAGATGGTCTGACTCTTACCCTCGCTCTCCAGGGCACGCAGCTCCAGGTCGAGCAGGATATCGCCGGAGAGATAGCCGAAGGAGAAACCGGTGCCGGAGGTACCAGTGCCCCCCATATCCACGGCCAGACCACCATTGGACACACTGCCGGTGGCAGCCCCAGCGACGTCGAATCGACTGTCGCCAATACGGTCAGGCGAAGAAAGTCCCCAGTTGACACCAAGTTCGCGAGTGGCGCTGTCACGAGCGATGACGATCCGTGCCTCGATCTGAACCTGCCGCACCGCCACATCCAGTCGCTGCAGAGTTTGCATGATGCTATCGATCTGGTCGGCGGTATCCTGCACCAGCAGGGTGTTGGTGCGCGGATCCACGGCGACCCGGCCACGCTCGGAGAGCAGGCCGAAGCCACCTTCGCTGCGCAGCAGGGCCGCCAGGTCGTCGGCCTTGGCGTACTTGACCTGGATGAACTCGGACGTCAGCGGCGCCAGAGTTTCCATCTGCTCCCGAGCCTCCAGCTCCTGGCGCTCCATCCTGGCCAACTCGCTGGCCGGGGCCACCACGATGACGTTGCCATCCTGGCGACTGGCCAGGCCATGGCTCTTGAGCACCAGGTCCAGGGCCTGGTCCCAGGGCACATCCTCAAGGTTGAGGGTGACGCGGCCGGTCACGCTGTCGCTGGCCACCAGGTTGAGGCCAGTGAAGTCGGCGATGATCGCCAGCACCGAGCGCACCTCGATGTCCTGGAAGTTCAGGGTGATGCGCTCACCGGTATAGGGGAACTGCTCGCGGACGCGCTCCTCGCGCTCCGCCTGGGTGACCGGCTGGGCCTCGATGGTCAGCTGGCGACCGCTCTGAGTGGAGAGCATGGCGAAATCGCCGCTGCCCTCGATCTCCAGGGTCACACCATCTCGTCCGATCCGCGGGGTAACCCGCCGCAGCGGCGTGCCGAAGTCGCTGACGTCATACACCTGGTCCAGGGAGGCCGGCAACTCGACCCCGCGCAGCTCGGCGACGATGCGGTTACGGCCGCTTTCGCGCACACGAGCATCCACGCCTGCGCGATCAAAGGTCACGACCAGCCGCCCAGCCCCGTCATCGCCGCGGCGGAAATCGATATCCTGGATACTCGGTTCATTATATGACGATGACGTCTCTCGACTCGGGCTGGCCGAGACGGCAGTAGCCGAGGAGGGTGACGTAGCGGATGGCGCCGCCGCCGGCTGTCCGGCCCCGCCACCGATAAGGAGGCGCAGGCGGTCGCCCTGCTGGCGAGTGTCATAGGGCAGAGGGCCGTCGAGCTCGAAGACCAGGCGTGTGCGTGAACCGGCCTGCAGAGCCGTGACCCGTTCGACTCCGCCGATGCCGAGTTCCTCTAGACGACGCTCAAGAACGCTGTCGGTATCCATCAGGTCGATGGTCAGACGGGCCGGGTCATCGAGGCGATAGCCGCGAACCTCGGGTACAGGCCCTCGGAAGTCGAGATCCACTTCCAGCGCGCCGTCGCTACCCTGGCGAAAGTCCAGACTGGTGAGGGTGGAAGCCGCCGTGGCGGCCGTGGAGACCGCCAGCAGTACCACGAGTGCGAGACCACGAATCATCGGTTGCATTGTTACCTTCCCCCTGCGGTCCTCTGCCGCCTCTTGCTGGCGGCATGGCATCATGTTGTCTAATTGTCGAGCGTCAGTCGGGTACCGCGCTCGGTCCAGCCACCTCGCCCGGTCGGCACGATCTCCACCAGTTGGACCGAGGAGTCGGTAATGCCGATGATGCGCCCGAAGTCGGACCCCATGTAGTTACCGATGCGCAGGCGGTGTACCTTGCCGTCCGGCGCCTGAATCAGGGCAGAGGGCTGACCCTCGACCGTGAGAGTGCCCACCAGCTCCAGCTCACTCAGATCGTAGGCTTCCAGGGGCTCCTTTTGACGCGACTCGTCCGGCGACAGACCGCTGTCGGCACCGCCGCCGGGGAGCTCCTCGGGCTCAGGCAAGCGCGCCTGGAAGGGGCTGCGCTCGTCGGCATAGTCGTAGTTCACCGAAGTGTAGGTGGGCATGGGCGGCACCGGCTCCAGGTCCACCTGGCCGGGGTCGACCCGCATGGCCTCCAAGTCCCGCTCGAGCTCGGGAAGATTTGCGTCGCGGCAGGCCCCCAGAGTGAGCAGCAAGGCCAGCAGAGCGCCCCTGGTCAGCCAGTGTGTCATGGCGCTCCCTCCTCGGCGTTAGCCTGGGGCGGGCGGTAGCTGTAGGTCCTGGCCAGCATCGACAGCTGCAAGCGGTTGCCACCACCCCCTGGCTCCAGACTGAAGTCATGCTGAGTAACGATGCGTGGCAGATCGGCGACGCCAGAGATGAAGGTGGCGATGCGGTGGTAGTCGCCCTGCACCCGGATGTCGAAGGGTCGTTCGGTATAGAACTCCTGTGCAGCGGGACTGCGCAGGCGGATGAAGTCAATGGACAGCTGGTTCTCGAGGGCCGTCTCACTGATGTCGTCGATCAGCGAAGGGATCTCGGGGCCACCCGGCAACATGGCGACCAGCCCCTCTAGCCGCGCATCGAGTTCCTCGACCTGTTCGCGTAGTAACGGCAGATTGGCGGCCTGGGCCGCCTTGCTGCGGTAGTCGTTCAGCAGGCGCTGCTCTTCGCGCCGCGCCTGCTCGAGCTCCTCGACCTTGGGAGCGGTCAGGTACCAGTACATGCCGGCGAAGGTGAGACCCAAGACCAGCAAGCAGCAGATCAACTGCAGCAGGAAGGGCCAGCCGCCGGACTCCTTGATGTCCAGCTCACCCCAGTCCATATCACGCAGTCGACGAACTTCCGTGGATAGATTCATGGCGCCTCCGTGCCTTCCCCATTGGGCATCTGCTGGTTCACGCTGAGATTGAAACGACGCATCTCGCTTTCAGCAGTTTCGACTTCGGAGAGCACCGGCACGTCGAAAACTGGAGAAGCTTCCAGTTGGCGCAACTGGTCCGACACACGGCGGTTATCCTCGGCCAGGCCCGTGAGACGCAGCTGACTGCCTTGGCGATTGAGCCTGGTGTAGTAGACCCCTTCCTCGAGGCTCGCCGCCAGGGCATTGAAGACATGCACTGTCTGCGGGCGCCCCATCTGCAGCTGCTCGAAGACTTCGATCTGGCGTTTGAGCGAATTGAGCTGTTCCTGGTACTGACTCACTGCACGGAGATCGCGATCCAGCTCGGCGGTCCGGGAGTTGATCAGTTGGTGGCGCTGCTGCTGGTCGGCCAGCCGCTGTTCGTAATACCAGGTCGCACCATAGCCGCCACCGAGACCGAGAAGCGCCATCAACGCCAGTGCCATGAAGAACCGCTTGCTGCGCCGGGCACGCTCTTCCTCTCGCCAGGGAAGCAGGTTGATCTCGATGGTCATTTGCCTACCCTCATCGCCAGGCCGCAGGCCGTGAGCATGGCGGGGGCATCACCGGCCAGGGTCGGAACATCGATGCGGGGATTCACCTTCATGCGCCGAAAGGGGTTGGCAATCACCACTTCCATGCCGCTCTCCTCGGCCAGGCGTTCCGCCAGACCCGGCAGCACGCTGGTGCCGCCCGCCAGGATCATCCGCCGCACCTCCTGCTTGCGACCAGCGGTATAGTAGAGCTGCAGCGAGCGTCCCACCTGCTGGACCAGGGTATCCAGAAAGGGATCGAGGACGCTGCGCTGATAATCATCGGGCAGCCCTCCCCGTTTCTTGGCCAGGCCCGCCTCCTCGAGAGTCAGTCCGTAGCGATTGCGGATCTCGTCGGTCAGCTGGCGGCCACCGAATACTGTATCGCGACTGTAGGTGATGCGTCCCTCGCGCAGCACATGGAAGGCGTTCATGGTGGCGCCGATATCCACCAGGGCCACGCACTCCTGCTCCTCCGCGGTGGGGGGCAACTGGTGGCGAATCTCCTGGAAGGCGCGCTCCATGGCGAAGGTCTCGACATCCACGGCCGCCGGGGTGAGCCCGGCCTGCAGCACGGCCTCTGTCAACTGGTTCACATCCTGCTGGCGGCAGGCGACCAGCAGCACATCCTGCTGGTCGCCGTAGCGCGAGTTGAGGCCCAGCCGCTGAAAGTCGAAGGCGACCTCGCTGAACGGAAAGGGAATATGCTTGTCTGATTCGAGCTGGATGCGCGCTTCGATCTCGTCATCATCGAGAGAGGCGGGCAAGGTGAGGGTCTTGGTGATAGCGGCACTGGCCGGTACCGCCACGGCGGCGTTACGCGACCCCGGCTTGGCATGCTCGACAGCACGCCTGAGGGCGTCCACGACGGCCGACATGTCACGAATCCGCCGCTCGATCACGGCGCCTTCGCGCAGTGGCCGCACGGCGTAGCTTTCGACCTGGTAGTGGTTACCAGCGCGCTTGAGTTCGATGACCTTGACGGTAGCCGAGGTGATATCGACACCGACCAGTCCCTTGCCGGATGCTCTCAGTCGCATCTTCCGTCATGCCCCTGCCTGATCCATGCGGCGTGCCGCTCATTATGATTATCCCCCGAGTCGGGGCGAAACGCATCATACCCAACCGGTGATCGAAGGTTACATGATATTTCCGTTTTTCACACGAATGCCGGTGTCGCCAGGTGTCAACGCTGGTGACCACCCCCTCGGCTTCCTATAATGGCCACCGCAAGGGAAGGCCGTGTCATCGCTGCCACTCCGCCCCGTTCCCAGCATGGATACCGCTCTTCATGAAGTTACTCAGAACCCTGATCATTTCCGTTCTCTGGCTGCTGGTCTCGCTGTCTGCCGCGGGGGCACTGGGCGTGGTGGGTGCTGCGCTCTATTTTGCCCCCGGCCTGCCCGATGTACGTCAGCTGCAAGACTTCGAACTACAGACCCCCCTGCGCATCTTCACTAGCGACGGCAAGCTGATCGGCGAATTCGGCGAGGAGCGTCGTACCCCGGTGGAGTATGACGAGATTCCCGAGGAGCTCATCGGGGCGCTGCTGGCCGCCGAGGATGCAACCTACTTCGACCACCGTGGCGTCGACCCCAAAGGGTTGGCACGCGCCGCGACGGAACTGGTGTCTAGCGGTGGCGATATCCAGTCCGGGGGCTCGACCATCACCATGCAGGTAGCCCGCAACTACCTGCTCACCCTGGACCAGACCTTCACGCGCAAGATTCGCGAGATCCTGCTGGCGCTGCAGATGGAACAGATACTCTCCAAGGAGGAGATCCTCGAGCTCTATGTCAACAAGATCTATCTCGGCAACCGCGCCTACGGCATCGCTGCTGCCTCGGAGGTCTACTACGACCGTCCGCTGGCCGAGCTGACCCTGGCCGAGAAAGCGATGATCGCCGGTCTTCCCAAGGCGCCTTCTGCCTTCAATCCGTTGGCCAATGCCGAACGCGCCCTGATCCGCCGAAACTGGATCCTGTTCCGCATGCGCAAGCTGGGGATCATCGACCAGGCCGCCTACGACGACGCCGTTCAGGCCCCCGTCACCGCAGAACGCCACATCGTCCAGCCCGAGGTGGAAGCCGACTACGTCGCCGAGATGGCCCGCCAGTTCGCCATTGAACGCTACGGCGATCTGGCCTATACCGGCGGGTATCGCATCCATACTACCCTTGATAGCGAGCTTCAGCCGCTGGCGAGCCAGGCACTGGCTCGTGGTCTGATCGAATATGACACCCGGCACGGCTGGCGTGGCCCTGAACAGTCCGACATCCCGCGCAGCCTGGTAGAAGCCCAGGAACGCACCGACCGCGAGGGTCTCGAAGAGGAACTCGCCGAATCACCCGAGGTCATGCAGACCGCCCGGCGTGCCGCCGAGCGCAGTCAGACCGAGGTCGAGGGCATCGAGGGCGACGTCAGCAACTGGCTGCAGGTGCTCGAGCGCACCTCCGCCTATGGTCCCTTGCGGCCGGCCATCGTCGTCGAAAGCGAAGGACGCGAGATGCGGGCACTGGCCCGGGGTGGCGAGTTGCACACCCTCGACTGGGCCGGCCTGGAATGGGCGCGCCCCTACCGCAACGCCAATAGCCGGGGTGCTGCCCCCGCCGCGGCCGGCGAGATCGCCAGTCGCGGCGACCTGGTGCGTATTCTGCAAGAGGAGGACGGCAGCTGGCGGCTCTCTCAGCGCCCCGACGCCGAAGGCTCCCTGGTAGCGATAGCGCCCGACACCGGCGCCATTCTGGCCTTGCAGGGCGGCTTCGACTTCGACGCCAGCAAGTTCAATCGTGCCACCCAGGCCCGCCGCCAGTCCGGCTCGATCTTCAAGCCCTTCATCTATCTGGCGGCACTGAACAGCGGCGAGATGAACCCGGCCAGCGTAGTCAATGATGCTCCCGTGGTGGTACAGGACGGCAGCAACGAACTGTGGCGCCCGGTGAACTCAAGTGGCGATTTCCTCGGCCCGATTCGGCTTCGGGACGCCCTGGCGCGCTCGCGCAACCTGGTGACCATCCGCGTACTGCAGTCTCTCGGGCTGGAGCGCACCATCGAGTTCCTTCAGGGCTTCGGCTTCGCCGATGATCAGCTGCCTCGCGGGCTCTCCCTGGCGCTGGGCAGCGCCAGCCTGACCCCGCTGGAGATGACCAATGCCTATGCGGTACTGGCCAACGGAGGCTTCAAGGTATCGCCCTGGTTCATCGAGCGGGTGACCCGCGGTGACGATACCACCGTCGTCGACGAGGCCAGACCGCGCGTCGCCTGCCGTGACTGCCGCGAGGACCAGAAGACTGTCGAACTCGACGGCGAGACCTTCGAGGTCGCCCCGCAAGTCGCCGACCCCGCCGCCGTCTATATCCTCCGCGACATGCTGCGCGACGTGGTCGAGCGCGGCACCGCCCGCAAGGCCCTGGAACTCGATCGCAGTGACATCGTGGGCAAGACGGGCACCACCAACGACCAGCGGGATGCCTGGTTCGCCGGCTTCAACAGCGACCTGGTGACCACCGCCTGGGTGGGCAAGGATAACAACGAGAGCACCGCCGAGTACGGCGCCCAGGCTGCACTGCCGATCTGGATGGATTTCATGGGTCAGGCCCTGGAAGGGCAGCCGGAGCGCTGGCCCGAGCGTCCGGAGGGCGTGGTCACCGAGAGTGTCGACCCCGATACTGGACGCCTGCTGGGCAATGGCCAGGGCGGCGGCATCGAGGAGCTCTTCATGGCCAATCACCTGCCCGACGTCCAGCCCCGCCGGGTCGAGCGCGAGGTCGAGCGCGAGAGCGGCTCACAGGGTACCGGTGCCTACGAAGCCATCTTCTAGGCCAATGTTCACTCCGCCAGAATATCGCCTTTGACACCTCGAGAGACGACGCCGCCGGCCCAAGGGCGGGCGGCGTCGTTGCGCAGAGACCGCAGGGCGCTGAAACTCAAGGGCCGTAGACGTCTCCCACGGTCTTGAGAGGGTAGTGGGCGGGATAGGGCTTGCGCGCGACCCCGGAGTCCACCGCCGCCTGGGCTACCGCCGAGGAGATCCGGTCAAGCAGGCGAATGTCCACGGGAGTGGGAATGATGTATTCCGGTCCGAAGTGCATCTCGTCGATCTCGTAAGCCTCGAGCACCTCCTTCGGCACCGGCTCCCGGGCGAGATCCTTCAGGGCGTGGACGGCGGCAACCTTCATCTCCTCGTTGATACGGGTGGCACGCACGTCGAGTGCCCCGCGAAAGATGAAGGGAAAGCCCAGCACATTGTTGACCTGATTGGGATAGTCCGAGCGCCCCGTCGCCATGATCACGTCCGGGCGCGCCTCCCGGGCCACGTCGGGATGGATCTCCGGGTCGGGGTTGGTGCAGGCGAAGACCACAGGATTGGAGGCCATGCTGCGGATGTGATCGGCGCTCATCAGTCCCGGCCCGGAGAGACCGACGAAGACGTCGGCGCCCTCGATGGCGTCGGTGAGGGTCCGCTTGTCGGTCTCCACGGCGAACATCGCCTTGTACTGGTTCAGATCCTCGCGACCGCTGTGGATCACGCCCTTGCGGTCGAGCATCACGATGTTCTCGGGATGCGCACCGCAGGAAACCAGCAGCTTCATGCAGGCGATGGCGGCGGCGCCGGCCCCCAGGCAGACGATACGCGCACCGTCCAGCGACTTCCCGGCGATATCCAGGGCATTGAGCATGCCCGCGGCAGTGACGATGGCAGTGCCGTGCTGATCATCATGAAACACCGGGATGCTGCACTGCTCGATCAGCGCCTGCTCGATCTCGAAGCACTCCGGCGCCTTGATGTCCTCGAGGTTGATGCCGCCCCAGGTGTCGGCAATGCGCGCCACGGTGTCGATAAAGGCCTGCGGGCTCTCGGCATTGACTTCGACATCCACCGCATTGATGCCGGCGAAGCGCTTGAAAAGCACGCCCTTACCTTCCATCACTGGCTTGCTGGCCAACGGCCCCAGATTACCGAGCCCCAGAATGGCGCTGCCGTCGGAGATGACGGCTACCAGATTACCCTTGCCGGTATAGAGATAAGCGTTCTCCGGATCGCTGGCAATCTCGCGAACCGGCTCCGCCACACCCGGGCTGTAGGCCAGGGAAAGGTCCCGAGCGGTGGCGGTGGGCTTGGTGACTTCCACCGACAGCTTTCCGGGAATGGGTTTCGCGTGGTAATCCAGCGCCGCCTGCTTCTTCGCGTCCGTCATGCTGATAAGGGTCCGGTAACACAATGGGAGGACGGATAGCGTATACAAAAAGCCTTCTGCGCTCAACTCGCCAGACATCTCTCCTGTTGCACGCTCATTTAAAGACGTTGCCGGATATTTACCGCCATTTATGACCAACACCGCTCGCCATAACGCTTTGTCTGTCCGGGTGACCAGCAGGGCCGTTGGCAGCCAGGCAAAAGAAACCCGCCACGATGGGCGGGTTTCTCGATGGTACGGTCTGCCGGGCGGCTCAGCGCTTGATGGCAGCACCGAAGCGCTTGTTGAAGCGCTCAACGCGACCACCGGTGGTCGCCTGCTTCTGCTTGCCGGTGTAGAAGGGGTGGCACTGAGAGCAGACGTCCAGAGAGAAGTCGTGACCGGCGGTGGTGCCAACCTCGAAGGAGGCGCCGCAGGAACAGGTCGCATTGACCGTCTTGTAATCCGGGTGGATACCTTGTTTCATCTTGAGCCTCGTGAAGCTGTATGCCGCCACCTGATCTGCTGCCAGGCACCGCATACGGGTTGTCTGTAGATGCGAACCGGTTGCCGCAACGCACTCACCCACTCACTCGGGGTGTCCGCAACGGCGGAGCATTCTAGCAGAGCCGACGCCGGAGGCCAATTGTCCGATTCGCCCTGCCCGACCGTGCCACGCGTACTGGGCGTCGCCGTGCCCTCGCCGCTGCGCCGCCTGTTCGACTACCGCCCCTGCCGCGAGGTGCCCCCGGGCGGCTGGCTGCCCGGCCTGCGGGTACGGGTACCCTTCGGTCGCCGGGAGGTGGTCGGTGTGGTGGTGGAGTGCCGCGACGCAAGTGAGCTGCCGCTGTCGAGCCTCAAGCCGGTATCGGGTTGCCTGGACGGGGCCCCGCTGCCGGTCGATTGGTTGTGGCTGTGCCGCTTCGCCGCCCGCTACTACCAGCATGCCCTCGGCGACACCCTGCACCAGTCGATGCCCGGGCTGTTGCGCCAGGGCCGGGCGCTCGAGGCCCGCACTCGCGAGCGCTGGAGCGTGACCGCGGCCGGCCGCCAGGATGCCCCGCCGGGACTGGCCCGGGCACCCCGCCAGGCAGCGCTGCTGACCATGCTGCGCCAGCACCCCCACGGGCTGGTCAGCCAGGCGATCCTCGCCCAGTCGTTCAGCCGCGACCAGCTGCGCGCCCTGGCCGACAAGGGCCTGGTGGTCCGTCACGAGGAACCGCTAATGGCCTCGTCGGCAGTCGAAGGCGACGCGGGGCTGGCCGAACCCGCCCTGCCCCTCAACCGCGAGCAGGCCGTGGCACTGGCCGCCATCCACGAGCGACTCGATGGCTTCCACCCCTGCCTGCTGCATGGCGTCACCGGCAGCGGCAAGACCGAGGTCTACCTGCAGCTCATCGAAGCGGTCATCGCCCGCCATCGCCAGGCCCTGGTGCTGGTCCCCGAGATCGGCCTGACGCCCCAGACCCTCGCCCGCTTCCGTCGCCGCTTTCGGGCACCGGTGGTGGCGCTGCATTCGGGACTCACCGACCACGAGCGCCTCGATGCCTGGGAGGCCGCCGCCAGCGGCCGGGCGCCCATCGTGCTGGGCACCCGCTCGGCCATCTTCACCCCCCTGGCCCGCCCGGGGGTGATCATCGTCGACGAGGAACATGACGGCTCCTACAAGCAGCAGGATGGGCTGCGCTATCATGCCCGCGACCTGGCCGTGGCCCGCGCTCACCACCACCGCATTCCGTTGCTGCTGGGCAGCGCCACGCCGTCGCTGGAGTCCCTGCAGCGGGCCTTGCAGGGCGACTACCGCCATCTGCGCTTGACCCGCCGCGCCAGTCGCCATGCCCCGGCGCACCTCGAGCTCGTCGATCTGCGCGGCCGCCGCCGCCAGGGTGGACTGACCCCGCCGGTGATCGAGACAGTGAGCGAGACCCTGGCCGCCGGCCACCAGGTGCTGGTCTTCATCAATCGCCGCGGCTTCGCTCCCACCCTGGCCTGCCACGCCTGCGGCTGGATGGCCGAGTGCGACCACTGCGATGCACGCCTGACCTTGCACCGGCAACCGCCGCTGCTGGCCTGCCACCACTGCGACCGGCGCCACGCCCTCCCCGATGCCTGTCCCGAGTGTGGCAGCGTCGACCTGCGCCCCCTGGGAAGCGGCACCGAGCGCACCGAGGAAACCCTGGCCTCCCTGTTCCCCGAGGTAGCTGTTCACCGCATCGATCGCGACAGCACCCGGCGTCGCGATGCCCTCGAGCAGATACTGGCCGAGGTGCGCCGCGGCCAACCCTGCCTGCTGGTCGGCACCCAGATGCTGGCCAAGGGTCACCACTTGCCCCATGTCACCCTGGTGGTGGTGGTCAATGCCGACGCCGGGCTCTATGCCAGCGACTTCCGGGCCCTGGAGCACAGCGCCCAGCTGCTCGAGCAGGTGGCAGGCCGCGCCGGCCGCGCTGCCCACCCCGGCCGGGTACTGGTGCAAACCCTGCACACCGACGACCCGCACCTGCGCCTGCTGGCCGAGAGCGGCTACGATGCCCTCGCCTGCCAGCTGCTTGAGGAGCGACAGGCCGCTCGGCTACCGCCTTTCCGCTTCATGGCGCTACTGCGTCTCGAGGCGCCAAGCGAAATGGCCGTGGTCGCCCTGGGCGGCCTGGCCGCCGAGGCCCTGCGCCAGCGAATCGGCGAGCGCGGCCTCGATGTCGACTGCCTGGGGCCGGTGCCGGCCCCCATGGAACGGCGCCAGAACCGCTATCACCTGCAGCTGATGCTGGCTGCCGACCGTCGCAGCCAACTGCACGAGGCCGGGGCCTGGCTGGTCGCCTGGCTCGAGGGACGCCCCGAAGCGCGACGGGTGCGCTGGTCACTGGACATCGACCCGCAGACCCTGGCCTGAACCCACACCTTTAAAGCCCGGCGCCGATTGCCGATAATGGCGCCCCAGACTCGCCCGGCGGTCGTCTCACACCGCCCAGGCCACAGGACACCGGACACATCCATGAAAGAGACCATCATCGCGCTGCTCGAGGGCGCCCTGGACAACCTCCGGCAGCAAGGCGTGCTGCCCGCCGATATCGCGCCGGCCATCAAGGTCGATCCGACCCGCGACAAGGCCCACGGCGACTATGCCACCAACCTGGCGCTGATGCTCGCCAAGCCGGCCGGCCGCAAGCCACGCGAGCTGGCCGAGGCACTGGTCGCGGCTCTGCCGGCAAGCGACGCCGTACAGAAGGTAGAGATCGCCGGCCCCGGCTTCGTCAACTTCTTTGCCGCCACCGACGCCGCCGCCCAGGTCGTGCGCCTGGTGCTCGAGGTCGGCGATGCCTATGGCCGCAACCTCACCGGTCAGGGCCGCCGGGTGCAGGTGGAGTTCGTCTCCGCCAACCCCACCGGGCCGCTGCACGTCGGCCACGGTCGAGGGGCGGCCATCGGTGACTGCATCTGCCGTCTGCTCGAGGCCACCGGCCATGAGGTGACCCGCGAGTTCTACTACAACGATGCCGGGGCCCAGATCAGCAACCTGGCGCGCTCGGTGCAAGCCCGGGCCCAGGGCATCGACCCCGGCGACACAGGCTGGCCGGAGGACGGCTACCGCGGCGGCTACATCATCGACGTGGCCAACGCCTATCTGGCCGGGGAGACGGTGCATGCCGATGACCGCCACGTCACGGCGGCGAGCGACCCGGATGACCTCGACGCCATTCGCGACTTCGCCGTGGCCTACCTGCGGCGTGAGCAGGACCTCGACCTCAAGGCCTTCGGCGTGACGTTCGACGTCTACTTCCTGGAGTCCTCGCTCTACGAGCAAGGCAAGGTTGAAGCCACCGCCGCGCGGCTGATCGAGAAGGGTCATACCTTCGAACAGGACGGCGCCCTATGGCTGCGTACCACCGACTTCGGCGACGACAAGGACCGGGTGATGCGCAAGTCCGACGGGCAATACACTTACTTCCTGCCCGATGTCGCCTACCACCTGGACAAGTGGCAGCGCGGGTTCGAGACGGTGATCAACGAGCAGGGCGCCGACCACCACTCCACCGTCACCCGAGTGCGCGCGGGGCTGCAGGCTCTCGAGGCCGGCATCCCCCCGGGCTGGCCCGACTACGTACTGCACCAGATGGTGATGGTCACCCGCTCCGGAGTCGAGGTGAAGCTCTCCAAGCGCGCCGGCAGCTACGTCACGGTGCGCGACCTGATCGACGAGGTGGGCCGCGACGCCACCCGCTTCTTCCTGGCCGCGCGCCGAGCGGACTCCCAGCTCACCTTCGACATCGACCTGGCCCGCTCCCAGTCCAACGACAACCCGGTCTACTACGTGCAGTACGCCCACGCCCGGGTCTGCAGCATGCTGCGCAAGGCCGACGCCGAGGACAGGTCCTTCGACCATGGCCTGGCCATGGAGAAGCTCGCCCTGCTGGACAGCGACCAGGAGAAGGCGCTGCTCAACCGCCTGGCGCGCTACCCCGAGGTGGTCCAGCACGCCGCCGCCGCCCACGAACCCCAGCAGATCGCCCAATACCTGCTCGACCTCGCCGCCGACTTCCACACCTGCTACAACGCAGTGAAGGTGATGGTCGACGATGACGCCCTGCGCAACGCCCGGCTGGCACTGGGGCTGGCGACTCGCCAGGTGCTGCGCAACGGTCTCGAGCTGATGGGTGTCGGCGCGCCCGAGGAGATGTAAGCCATGGCCAACAGCCGCAAACCGGCCCCCCGCAAGCGGGGGGCCACCAGCAGCCCGCGGCGTCGCACCGCCCCACCGCCGCGCCGCAGCATACCGGGCTGGCTGTGGGGTCTGGTCGGCCTGGTGGCAGGCTTTCTGCTGTCCCAGCACCAGCAGGGCATTGCCCCCTGGCAGGAGGGTAGCGACTCGCCACTGGCCACGGTGTTGCCCAAGCCCGGGGAGCAGCAGCAATCCGGAGAAAACGAGCCGGCGACTCCCGAGGAGCCGGCGATGCCGACCTTCGAGTTCTACACCCTGCTGCCGGAATCCGAGGTGATCGCCCCCGGGGGCAAGGTGCCGGCCTCCACGGCCACTCCGCCTGAGCGTCCCGCGAGGGCCGATACAGCGACCAGCGACGACCCCATCGCCCAGGTGATCGCCGCCAACCTGGACGCCGTCACTACGGCGCAGGATGACCGCCAGGAGACGCAGGCGACCAACCAGCCCCCGACCGATGAGCGCTTCGTGCTGCAGGCCGCCTCGTTTCGCGAAGCGGGCGATGCCAGCAAACTTGCCGGCCGACTCCGTGACTTCGGCCTGCTCGCCAAGATCAGCGAGGTCAAGGCCGGTGGCGGCGACACCTGGCACAGGGTCCAGGTCGGTCCCTACAGCGACCGCCGCGAGCTTACCCGCGCACAGGACCTGATGGTCACCCAGGGCATCGAGCCGCTGCTGATCCAGCTGCAGAACTGACCCACTCGATAGCTCGAGAAAACACGACCAAGGTTGAATTCCTCGTCCCCCGCCCGCAATTCACGTCTGAGTTAATCCAAGGCGCCGCGGGCACGCCCGCAGCGCCGCCAGTCATCGGGAGCCCTCCGCTCCCCCAAGGAGTCCCCTCCATGACCACGATCGTTTCCGTGCGCCGCGGTGACCAGGTGGCGCTGGCCGGTGACGGCCAGGTCTCGCTGGGCAACACCGTGATGAAGGGCAATGCCAGCAAGGTACGCCGCCTCTATCGCGGCGAGGTGCTTGCCGGCTTCGCTGGCGGAACCGCCGATGCCTTCACCCTTTTCGAACGCTTCGAGGCGCAGTTGGAGAAGTATCAGGGCAACCTGGTCAAGGCCGCCGTGGAGCTGGCCAAGGACTGGCGCACCGATCGCGCCTTGCGCCGTCTCGAGGCGCTGCTCGCCGTGGCCAACAAGGATGCCTCGTTGATCATTACCGGCAACGGTGACGTGGTGGAGCCCGAAGGCGGCATCATCGCCATCGGCTCCGGTGGCAACTATGCCCTCGCCGCCGCCCGTGCCCTGCTCGAGAACACCGAACTCGGGGCCCGCGAGATCACCGAGAAGTCCCTGACCATCGCCGGCGATATCTGCGTGTTCACCAATCATAACGTCACCCTGGAAGAGCTCTGATCATGACTCGGATGACCCCCCGCGAGATCGTCCACGCCCTGGACCAGTATATCGTCGGTCAGCAGGACGCCAAGCGCGCCGTGGCCATAGCCCTGCGCAACCGCTGGCGGCGCATGCAGCTCGACGGCGAGCTGCGTCATGAGGTGACGCCCAAGAATATCCTGATGATCGGCCCTACCGGCGTGGGCAAGACCGAGATCGCCCGCCGCCTGGCCAAGCTGGCCGGGGCCCCCTTCATCAAGGTCGAGGCCACCAAGTTCACCGAAGTGGGCTATGTGGGCCGCGACGTCGAATCGATCATCCGCGACCTGACCGAGGCCGCCATCAAGCTGGTACGCGAACAGGCCAAGGAAGAGGTCGGCCATCGCGCCGAGGACGCCGCCGAGGAGCGCATCCTCGACGCTCTGTTGCCGCCGCCCCGCGGCCAGGAGGACGCGCCTCGCCAGGACAGCTCGACCCGCCAGCTCTTCCGCAAGAAGCTGCGCGAGGGGCAACTCGACGACAAGGAGATCGACATCGAGATCTCCCAGCAGGGCCCCAACGTCGACATCACGTCTCCCCCGGGCATGGAGGAGATGACCAGCCAGCTGCAGAACCTGTTCGCTGGCATGGGCAAGCAGAAGTCCGAGACCCGCCGGGTGGCGGTGAAGGATGCCTTTGGCCTGCTGCGCGACGAAGAGGCCAGCAAACTGGTCAACGAGGACGACATCAAGAGCCGTGCCATCGAAGCGGTGGAGCAGAACGGCATTGTCTTTCTCGACGAGATCGACAAGGTCTGCAAGGGTAGCGGCCAGTCCAGCGGTGGCGAGGTCTCCCGCGAGGGTGTACAGCGCGACCTGCTGCCGCTGATCGAGGGCTCCACGGTTTCCACCAAGTACGGCATGGTGCGCAGTGACCACATCCTGTTCATCGCCTCCGGCGCCTTCCACCTGTCGCGTCCGTCGGACCTGATCCCCGAGCTGCAGGGCCGCCTGCCGATCCGCGTCGAGCTCAACGCCCTGACGCCGGAAGATTTCAAGCGCATCCTCACCGAGCCCTCCGCCGCCCTGACCAAGCAGTACCAGGCGCTGCTCGCCACCGAGGGACTCGAGGTCGCCTTCACGGAAGATGGCATCGCGCGCATCGCCGAGATTGCCTGGAAGGTCAACGAGGGCACGGAAAACATCGGCGCCCGCCGCCTGCACACCGTGATGGAGCGCCTGCTCGAGGAGGCCTCCTACCTGGGCGGCGACTTCGGCAGCCCGCTGTCGATCGATGCCGCCTATGTCGACTCCCAGCTCGGCGAGCTGGCGATGGACGAGGACCTGTCGCGGTATATTCTCTAGGAGCCAACCCATGACCGCCCCGATTCCCACCAGGGTGCATTACCACAAGAAGGACCGTGAGCTCGAGCTCACCTACGAGGACGGCGAGAGCTACCGGCTGCCGGTGGAGTACCTACGGGTCTTTTCGCCCTCCGCCGAGGTGCGCGGCCATGGCCCCGATACCGCCACCCTGCAGGTAGGCAAGAAGCATGTCGGCCTGAAGGACATCACCCAGACAGGGCGCTATGCGCTCAAGCTGCACTTCGATGATGGCCATGACAGCGGGCTGTTCAGCTGGGACTATCTCTACGACCTGATCCAGAAGCGCGAGGTGAACTGGGACGATTATCTGCGCCGACTGGAAGAGGCCGGCGCTTCCCGGGAGCCCCAGGGCATCGAGATCAAGCAGCTGTAGGGGTGGCGTCAAGACAATCGCTATCGGGGGAGGCTACAATGGCGGCCATTGCGAGGCCGCCAGGCCTCCCCCATCGCAGCGATTCGGGAGCCCACTGCATGAGCGCCAGTGACAAGCACACCACCCACTTCGGCTATCAGGAAGTCGCGGTCGAAGAGAAGGCCTCGCGCGTGGCCCACGTCTTCGATTCGGTGGCAGCCCGCTACGACGTCATGAATGACCTGATGTCGATGGGTATCCATCGCCTCTGGAAACGACTGACCATCGAGCGCTCCGGTGTACGTCCGGGCCATAGCGTGCTCGATATCGCCGGCGGCACCGGCGACCTGACGGCCAAGTTCTCGCGCATGGTGGGCCCCCGCGGGCGCGTGATACTGGCCGACATCAACGAATCCATGCTGCGCGTCGGGCGCAACAAACTGCTCGACCACGGCATCGGCGGCAACGTCGAATATGTGCAGGCCAACGCCGAATGCCTGCCCTTCCCGGATAACAGCTTCGACTGCATCACCATCGCCTTTGGCCTGCGCAACGTCACCGACAAGGACGCCGCGCTGCGCTCCATGACCCGAACGTTAAAGCCGGGCGGTCGCCTGCTGGTGCTGGAGTTCTCCAAACCGGCCAATCCGCTGTTTTCCAGGGCCTATGACGAATACTCCTTCCGCCTGCTGCCGAAGATCGGCGAGCTGGTGGCGAACGACGCCGACAGCTACCGCTATCTGGCCGAATCGATCCGCATGCACCCCGACCAGGACGCCCTCAAGGCGATGATGGAAGACGCCGGACTGGAGCGTGTCGAGTACACCAACCTGACCGGGGGCATCGTCGCTCTGCACCGCGGCATCAAACTGTGAGGGCATGATGGCATTGTCTCCCTCCCTGCTGCTGGCCGGCCTCGAACGCACGCTGAATGCCCTGCTCGCCAGAGACCCGGCGGCACCTTCGCGTCTCGCCCGGCTGGCCGGGCAGCGCATCCTGTTGCGCCTGGAGCAACCCGACCTGGCGCTGGCCATCCATTTCCATCCGGCCGGCCTCGACCTGCTGCGCCCCGACGATACCGCTGAAGAGAGCTTCGACGCGGTGGTCGAAGTGAACGCCGAGACGCTCGGCGAGCTGCTGGGCGGTGCCTCGGTCGAGCGCCTGATGTTCCAGGGAAAGCTCGCCGTGCGAGGCCGCACCCACCTGCTGGAAGCGACTCGCGATCTGCTGCTTGACCTCGATCTGGACTGGGAAGCGGAACTCGCCCGCTGGCTCGGTGACATCCCGGCCCATAGCCTGGCCGAGGGGCTGCGCAGCGTCTCCCGCTGGGGCTTGCGCACCCACCAGGAGTTCTGCGCCGACCTGAGCGAATATGTCTTCGAGGAAGCACGATTGCTGCCGGGTCGTCATCAGCTCGAGGCGTTGCGCGATCAGTTGACCGAGATGGAAATCGCCACCGACCGCCTCGACGCTCGTCTTGCCAGGCTCCGACGCCGCTTGACCGAGCCGGAGACGATCCCATGATCCTCAGGCCCATGCGTATCCTCTGGGTGGTGACCCGCTATCGGCTCGACACTCTACTGCCTTTAGCCCGTATGCCCTGGTGGCTGCGCAGCCTGTTCATCCTCTCACCGTTGCGCCTGGTGCCGATCGGCAAACGCCCTCGCGGCATGCGCCTGCGCCTGGCACTGGAGGAACTGGGACCGATCTTCGTCAAGTTCGGTCAGATGCTCTCCACCCGGCGCGACCTGCTCCCCGAAGACGTCGCCGACGAGTTGCAACGACTCCAGGACCAGGTACCGCCCTTCCCCGCTCATCAGGCGAAGGCGCTGGTCGAAGAGGAGCTGGCGATGTCGCTGGAGGATGCCTTCGCCAGCTTCGAGCCCGAGCCTCTGGCGTCGGCCTCCGTCGCCCAGGTGCATGCCGCCCGGCTGCACGGGGGCGAAGCCGTGGTGGTCAAGATCATTCGCCCGGGCATCGAGCGCGTGATGCGCCAGGACATGGCGCTGCTGTACCGCTTCGCTAGCGTACTGGCGCGAATCCCGGAGGCCCGACGGCTGCGCCCGGTAGAGGTGGTACGCGACTATGAGGCTACGTTGTTCGACGAACTCGACCTCACCAAGGAGGCCGCCAACACCTCCCAGCTCAAGCGCAACTTCAAGAACTCCCCGCTGCTCTACGTACCAGCCATCTACTGGGGGCTCACGCATCGCCGGGTGATGGTGCAGGAGCGCATCTACGGCGTGCCGGTGGCCGACACGGCCGCCCTGCTCGCCCAGGGCACCAATCTCAAGAAGCTGGCCGAGCGTGGCGTGGAGATCTTCTTCACCCAGGTGTTCCGCGACAACTTCTTCCATGCCGATATGCACCCGGGCAATATCTTCGTCTCCTTCGAACATCCCCACGACCCGCAATACATCGCCATCGACTGCGGCATCGTCGGCAGCCTGACCCGAGAAGACCAGGACTACCTGGCACGCAACCTGCTGGCCTTCTTTCATCAGGACTACTACGAGGTGGCAGCCCTGCACATCGAGTCGGGCTGGGTAGGGGAAGGAACCCGGGCCAATGAGTTCGCTGCGGCGATCCGCACCGTGTGCGAGCCGATCCTCGAGAAGCCGCTCAAGGACATTTCCTTCGGCCAGGTGCTGCTGGGCCTGTTCCAGACCGCTCGCCGCTTCAACATGGAAGTGCAGCCACAGCTGGTGCTGCTGCAGAAGACGCTGCTCAACATCGAGGGACTGGGCCGCCAGCTCTATCCCGACCTGGACCTGTGGAGCACCGCCAGGCCCTATCTGGAGCGTTGGATGAAGGAGCGCGCCGGCGTCAGCGGCCTCTGGGAGTCGCTGAAGCGACAGGCCCCTGAGCTTTCGCACCAGCTACCCGAGCTGCCGGTGCTCGCGCATCAGGTCCTGACCCGTGCCGATCTCGAACACCGCCAACGTCGCCATCAGTCCGACGCCATGAACGGTATTTTTCAGCAGCTTGGTAAGCGGGACAGGAGCCAACGGCGGCTGCGTCTGGGCCTCCTGCTGCTGGCCGCGGCATTCACTTGGCAGCCGTTGACCCAGTGGGCCGCTGATCAGACCTGGCCCATATTGGCCGCCGCCGCCCTCGGCGTATTGCTGCTGGCCTGGCACTGAGGGCCGCCCCGTATTTTTCATCCACTACGACGGAGCCTTCACCCATGAGCGATATTCTCGACCGTCTTCACCTTGTGCTCGAAGAACGCCGACACGCAGAGCCACAGGACTCTTATGTGGCAGCCTTGCATCACAAGGGACTGAACAAGATACTCGAGAAGGTTGGCGAGGAAGCCACCGAGACCCTGCTGGCCGCCAAGGATGCCGAGCATGGTGATGAACAGGCACGCCAAGCGTTGGTCGCCGAAACGGCCGACCTGTGGTTTCATAGCCTGGTAATGCTCTCGCACCTGGGCCTCGACCACCGTCTGGTCCTGGATGAGCTGGCCCGCCGCTTCGGCGTTTCCGGACACGACGAGAAGGCCGCACGGCAACCCTAGCGTCAACTGGCCCTTCCGGGAGATCCCGGAGCCCCAACCTGAGGAAGCAACTATGTTAGGTGGTATCAGTATCTGGCAGCTGCTGATCGTTCTCGGCATCATCATCCTGATCTTCGGCACCAAGAAGCTGCGCAATGTCGGCGGCGACCTGGGCGGTGCCGTGAAGGGCTTCAAGAAGGCCATGCATGAGGAAGAGAAGGACGAGGGCGAGAAGGCGGACGACCCCAATGCCCGCGTCAGTCATGACGAGGAGCTCAACACCTACGACGTCAAGGCCGAGAAGAAGGCCCACGACCAGGAAGAGCACCAGGAAGAGCGCAAGTAACCCGCCATGTTCGATATGGGCTTTCTCGAATTGATGCTCATCGGCGTGGTGGGCCTGCTGGTGCTGGGTCCCGAGCGCCTGCCCAAGGCAGCGCGCACCTTGGGGCTGTGGATCGGCAAGATCAAGCGCACGGTTTCCGGCATGCAGCGCGAGATCAGCTCTCAGCTCGAGGCCGAGGAGCTACGCCAGAAGCTCGACGAGCAGCAGAAAAAGCTCGACGAGGGTGTAAAGCAGGTCAAGCGCGGTGTGGAGAGCATCGCCGAGGAAGACAGCGTCAAGCGACCGTCGACCTCGGCAGATGACAACGCCGGTGACGGTGAGACGCCATCGGCCAACCCTCCCGAGAAACGGCTCGACGATGCCCTCGCCAGAGCCCGCACGGGCGCCGAGGGCGATGATCGCCAGCGCTCCGCCGATGCCTCCACCGCCGACAAGGATTCTGCCCCCCGATGAGCAAGACCGGTGATCCCCAGGAGCAGAACCAGGCCCCGCTGATCGAGCACCTCATCGAGCTGCGCTCGCGATTGATGCGTGCGGTGATCGCGATTCTGGTGATCTTCCTGGGCCTCTATGCCTTTGCCAACGACATCTATTCCTTTGTCGCCCAGCCGTTGATGGCGCTGCTGCCGGAAGGCTCGCAGATGATCGCCACCGAGGTGGCCTCGCCCTTCCTCGCGCCCTTCAAGCTGACCCTGGTGGTGGCCGTATTCGCCGCCATACCCTATGTGCTGCACCAGGCCTGGGCCTTCGTGGCCCCGGGCCTCTATGACAACGAAAAGGCGCTGGCGCTACCGATCCTGGCCTCCAGCATCGCGCTGTTCTATGGCGGCGCTGCCTTCGCCTACTATGTCGTCTTCCCGCTGTTGTTCCAGTTCTTCACCCAGACCGGGCCTGAGGACGTCGCGGTGATGACCGACATCAACCAATACCTGAACTTCGTCCTCAAGCTATTCTTCGCCTTCGGCGTGGCCTTCGAGATCCCCATCGCCACCTTCCTGCTGATTCTTTCTGGCGCCACCACAGTGGAAAGCCTGTCGAAGAAGCGCCCCTATGTCGTGCTGGCCTGTTTCGTTATCGGCATGCTGCTCACCCCGCCGGACATCGTCTCCCAGAGCCTGCTGGCGGTACCGATGTACCTGCTCTACGAGGTCGGCCTGCTGTTCGGCCGGCTGGTCCGCCGCAAGCGGGAAAAGGACGAAGAGGACGAGGAGCTGTAAGCTAATCAAGAACGCCGCCATGGCCAGCTCATGGCGGCGTTCTTCTTCAAGCTTGTAGCTTCCAGGCGCGAAGCGCCGCTCTTACAGCTTGACCCGGCGTAGCCGGGGGTCAGAGATCCATCATCTCGTCGATGCGGTCGACCAACTTGAAGATCCCGGTGGCGGCCTCGCTGATCCGCGTGGCCAGCATGTAAGCCGGGGTGGTCACCACGCGGTTCTCGAAATCCACCACGATATCCTCGACCCCGCAGCTGCGATGCAGCCCGCCCATGGCGCTGATCAGACCGGTGACACCGGGATCATGCCCCACGGTCACGGCAATGCCGGGGGCGAACAGGCGAGGCACCAGTACCGGGCTGATGCACATCAGGCCGATCGGCTTGCGCGCCTCATGGAAGCCGGACAGCGCCTCGGTTAGGGCGTCGAGCACCTGCATGCCATCGCCCGCCACGGCGAAGTCCGAGAGGTTCTTGGCAACGCCGAAGCCGCCGGGGAGGATGACCGCATCGAAGTCGTCCGCCTCGAGCTCGTCGAGTGATGAAATCTCGCCGCGAGCCAGCCGCGCCGACTCGGTCAGCACGTTGCGACGCTCGCCCTCGACCACCTCACCGAGACGATGATCGACAACATGATGCTGCTCGATATCGGGGGCGAAGCAGCGATACCCCAGGCCCAGCTGGTCGAGGCGCAGAAGGGTCAGGGTGGTCTCGTAGATCTCGGCGCCGTCCTGCACTCCGCATCCCGAGAGGATGACCGCCACCTGTTTGCTCATGCCTTTCTCCTTGGGGGTAAGCGCCCGGCGAAGCCAGGCCCTGAAATCCGGAAGCCTTCACTTTAGAGAGTCCACCCGGGTGCGACAAGGCACAGCTTTCGACACTGAACGACACTGATATACTCGGGACGTTCGAGCTTAGCTGTCATCAATCCGTCACCCTTGATCGCCACAATACCAGGACGGCGGTCCCGACCCCCTACCCGGAGAGACGCCTTGAGCTTCATGACCTCACGCCAGTTCCCTACCTCACGCCTGCGCCGCATGCGCCGCGACGACTTCTCGCGCCGCCTGATGCGTGAGCATACCCTGACCGCGGCCGACCTGATCTGGCCGGTATTCGTGCTCGAGGGCGAGGGCCAGCGCGAGGCGGTGCCCTCCATGCCGGGGGTGGAACGGCTTTCGCTCGACCTGCTGATCGAGGAGGCCCGCGAGGCCTTCGAGCTCGGCATCCCGGCTATCGCCCTCTTCCCGGTGGTGGGTACGGCACTGAAGAGCGAACTGGCCGAGGAGGCCTACAACGCCTCGGGCCTCGTCCAGCGCAGCGTGCGCACCCTCAAGGAGGCGATTCCGGGGCTCGGCATCATCACCGACGTGGCGCTGGACCCTTACACCAGCCATGGCCAGGACGGCATCCTCGACGAGGCGGGCTACGTCCACAATGACCGCACCGTGGAGACTCTGCTCAAGCAGGCACTCTCCCACGCCGAGGCCGGTGCCGATGTAGTGGCGCCCTCGGACATGATGGATGGGCGCATCGGCTCGATCCGCCATGTCCTGGAGCAGGAACGACTGGTCAACACCCGGATCATGGCCTATAGCGCCAAGTATGCCTCGCGCTACTACGGCCCCTTCCGCGACGCTGTGGGCTCCGCCGGCAACCTGGGCAAGGCCGACAAGTCCACCTACCAGATGGACCCGGGCAACGGCGACGAGGCCCTCCACGAGGTGGCGCTGGACCTGGCGGAGGGTGCCGATATGGTGATGATCAAACCCGGCATGCCCTACCTGGACGTGGTGCGCAGGGTGAAGGACGAGCTCAAGGTGCCCACCTTCGCCTACCAGGTGAGCGGCGAGTACGCCATGCACATGGCCGCCTTCGAGAACGGCTGGCTGGAGGCGGACGCGGTCATCCTCGAGTCGCTGCTCTGCTTCAAGCGCGCCGGCGCCGACGGCGTGCTGACCTACTTCGCCAAACGGGCGGCCAGGCTGCTTGCAACGACATAGACGACGGAAGGGACAGCCCCCCTCCGCCTGACGACAGGGAAATCCCATGGAAGAGACACGCGGTTCCGACCGGCAACCCGAGAGGCCCACGCCTGTGCGGGGCGTCGAGCCTCCCGCTCCGCGGCTGAACCAGACACGCACCGGGATCAAGCCCAAGGCGCTGCCGGACCCGGAGGCGGATCTGGCCGACCCCGGGCTCTACTTCAACCGTGAACTCTCCCATCTGCAGTTCAACGTCCGGGTCCTGGAACAGGCCCTGGACGAGGCTCACCCGCTGCTCAACCGGCTGATGTTCCTGTTGATCTTCTCGTCCAACATGGACGAATTCTTCGAGATCCGCGTGGCCGGCCTCAAGAATCAGATCCTGCTCGGCGACGACGCCACCGGTGCCGACGGTCGTTCGCCCCGCTCGGTGCTGGCCGAGATCGCCCAGATCGCTCATGCCCAGGTGGCACGCCAGTACCAGGTCCTCAACGAGGTCCTGATCCCCGCTCTGGAGGCACAGCGGCTGCGCTTCCGCCGTCGAGGCGACTGGACCGAGGCCCAACGAGAATGGGTGCGCGACTACTTCGAAACCGAAATCATGCCGGTGATCAGCCCCATCGGCCTGGACCCGTCCCATCCCTTCCCTCGCCTGGTCAACAAGAGTCTCAACTTCATCGTCCAGCTGGAGGGCAAGGACGCCTTCGGCCGCGAGGGTGGGCTGGCCATCCTGCCGGCACCGCGCTCGCTACCGCGGGTGATCGCCCTGCCCGAGGGGCTCTGTGAAACGGGCTTCAGCGAGTATGTCTTTCTCTCCTCGATGATCCATGCGCATGCCGAGGAGGTCTTCCCCGGCATGATGGTACTCGGCTGCTACCAGTTCCGGCTGACGCGCAACGCCGACCTCTCCGTGGATCCGGAAGAGGTCTCCGACCTCGCTTCGGCACTGCGCGGCGAGCTGCTGTCACGGCGCTACGGCAGCGGGGTACGGCTGGAAGTGGCCGACAATTGTCCCGACGAGCTGGCCGAGTTTCTGCTCAGGCAGTTTCAGCTCGAGGAGGCGGACCTTTTCCGGGTCAATGGCCCGGTGAACCTGACCCGCATGATGTCGGTGCTGGGCGACGTGGAACGCCCCGAATTGCTTTACCGTCCCTTCACCCCGGGCCTTCCCAAGTCGCTGCGCAAGGCCGACAGCGTGCTGGCGGCGATCACCGATGGCGACATCCTGCTTCACCACCCCTTCCAGTCATTCTCTCCGGTGGAGGAGATGCTCGGCGAGGCCGCCCGGGACCCGGACGTGCTGGCCATCAAGCAGACCCTCTACCGCACCGGCGCCGACTCGCCCATCGTCAACGCCCTGGTTGAGGCCGCGGGCAACGGCAAGGAGGTCACGGTAGTCATCGAGTTGCGAGCACGCTTCGACGAGGCCGACAACCTGGCCCTGGCCTCGCGTCTTCAGGAAGCCGGGGCCATCGTCATCTACGGAGTGATGGCCTACAAGACCCATGCCAAGATGATGCATATCGTACGGCGAGAGAGAGGCAAGCTGCGCCACTATGCCCATCTGGGTACCGGCAACTACCACTCGCGGACCGCCAAACTCTATACCGACTACAGCCTGCTGACCGCCGACCCTGTGCTGTGCGCCGACGTGCACAAGGTCTTCCAGCAGCTCTCGGGCATGGGCCGAGCCCGGCACATCGAGCAGCTGTTGCACGCCCCCTTCACCCTGCACGAGCAGATGGTGGCCAGGATCGACCGTGAGGCCGAGCATGCCCGCAAGGGCAAGCGCGCCCACCTGATCATCAAGTGCAACTCGCTCACCGAGCCCAAGCTGATCCAGGCCCTCTATCGGGCCTCACGGGCCGGGGTGGAGTGTGACCTGATCATCCGCGGCATGTGCTGCCTGCGCCCGAGCATTCCCGGCATCTCGGACAACATCCGAGTGCGCTCGATCATCGGCCGCTTCCTGGAGCACACCCGGGTATTCCATTTCCACAATGACGGCCAGCCCGAAACCTGGGGTTCCAGTGCCGACTTCATGGCGCGCAACATGTTCCACCGAGTGGAGACCTGCTTTCCGCTGCTGGACAAGAAGCTGGCCGCCCGGGTCCGCAAGGATCTCGAGACCTACCTGGTGGACAATTGCCAGAGCTGGTTGCTGCGCAGCGACGGTCTCTACGTCAAGCAGCAGCCCGGTAGCGCAGCCCCGATCAGCGCCCAGGAGACCCTGCTCTTCGCCTATGCCGCCAGGGCGTGACTCACCCCCTGCGGAACGCATCGAGGTCCTGAGGATCAAGCCCGGATACCTGCTCGGGCAAGCCGCGCTCGCGGCGGGCGGCCCGCACCACCTCGCGTTCGGCGAGCAGTTCAGCATCGTCGTCGAGGGTGCGGCCGTTGAGCTCGGCGAGCTGGGCCATGCCCTGGTGGTAGAAAGCAAGCACGGCTAGCGCCGTGTCGTTGCCCTCCGCCATGCCGCGGCGCAACGCCGGCAGATAGCCGCTGACCCGCGAGAGAAGATGCTTGAGCTGCCAGACATAGCGCATCTCGGTCATCCAGGGGCGCTCGCGCAGCACCGCGAAGACCAGGCTGGTCGCGACCAGCCCCAGCAGCACACCCAGCACGTTGAGCCAGAAGCCGCCGTCGAAGGCGACCTGCAGCAGCTGGACGAACACCAGGCCAAAAACGATCAACTGGCCGGCCATGGCCAGGCTGATGAAACGGCCCTTGCGGCGATAGGTTTCGGGATCGTGGTCCTCGAACTGGAAGGTCATCTGTGCATCCTGGATGGCGAGTCGGAAATCGGAACTGATTATCCCGACATCGCCATCCGGGGTACAGGGCTAGCGAAGACGCTCGGCGGCGGTGAGCAGCAGATGCTCGGTGGTCTCCCAACCAATACAGGCGTCGGTGACCGAGACCCCATGGCGAAGCCGGCCGGGCTCCAGCGCCTGCTTACCCTCATGGAGGTGGCTCTCCAGCATCAACCCCGCCAGCGCCGTCTCGCCGGCCTGGCGCTGGGCCAGCACGTCGAGCAGCACCTCACTCTGGCGGCGGTGGTCCTTGCGCGCGTTGGCGTGGCTGCAATCGACCATCAGCTGCGGTGACAGACCCGCGTCCTCAAGGGCGAGGCGCGCCGCCTGCACATGAGGCGCCTGATAGTTGGGCTCGCCGTGGCCGCCGCGCAGTACCAGCTGGGTATGGGGATTCCCTGTCGTTTCGCGCACCGTTGGGCGCCCTTCTTCATCCAGCCCGAAGTGACTATGCGGGTGCGCCGCTGAGCGCATCGCATCCAGCGCCACCCCGATGTCGCCGCCAGTGGCGTTCTTGAAGCCTACCGCCGCATCGAGGCCGCTGGCCACCTCACGGTGCAGCTGGGACTCGGTGGTGCGCGCCCCGATCGCCACCCAGGAGAGCAGGTCCTCCAGATAGGGCGCCAGCATCGGCTGCAGTAGCTCGGTGGCCACCGGCAGCCCCAGCTTGGCCACCTCGCGCATCAGCTGGCGCGAGACCTCGAGACCACGAGCCATATCGCCGCTGCCGTCAAGGTCCGGGTCGTAGGCCAGCCCCTTCCAGCCTATGGTGGTGCGCGGCTTCTCCACATAGACGCGCATCACCAGCAGAAGTCGGTCGCTTACCCGCTCCGACAGCTCGGCCAAGCGCCGGGCGTACACCAGGGCCGCCTCGGGATCGTGGATGGAACAGGGGCCGACTACCACCAGCAGGCGATCATCGTGGCCGTCGAGGATATCGCGCACAGCCTGGCGCTGGGCCTCCATGTGGTGCGCCAAGGCCGGGGAGACGGGCAACTTGTGGCGCAGCTCGCCGGGGGTGGGCAGCGGCCGCGTCGGGTCGGGAGAAGAGTGCATAGCCTCGGTCAAGGGGGCGGCGGCAAGGGAAGCATTCATGGCGTCATCAACTCCGGATAGCGATCATACATCGTGTTTGTCGAATGCCACTGCTCTCGCTACGGCCGGGTGTGGCGGAGTGAGCCGACCGCAGCTCGCTAAATCGCCAGTAGCCGTAATAGCCCGCGAAGCCCGGAATCAGGCAAATGGCGATGGATGCGGTCATGGTCTCTCTCCTTGATGTCATCTGTGTGGTCGGGTACCAGGAAACGCAGAACCCCCGGGCGGGGCTGCCGTCCGGGGGTTCTAGCGGAGGCGGCCCTGGTGAGGAGAGCCTCCGGCGATGTCGCGTCTTGCGCTCAGGACATGGCCGTGGGCACCCCGGCAATAAACCAGTAGCCAAACCAATAACCGCGCACGCCTTCACGCCCGGTGCCAATGGAGGCATCGCGGCAAGCGGGCTGTGTGTGGCGGATCATGGTCATGGGTCGCTCCTGAAATCTCAGCTCATCCTGCCGCATTGCGGCATGGCTGGCAAGGGCCGTTCGTTCAGCCGGCGAACAGCTGGTACACACCGATGGTCGCCGGCAGGGCACTCATGGCCACCACCACCACCAGGCCCAACACCACGGACAGCAGGCCGCTGTCGTCCTTGAAGTCTGTGTCGTGTCCCGCCATATTCTCTCCTCCGGATTGCGTCAGGGTAATGCCGCATTCTAGCGAAAATTGCCGCCTCAGGCACAACACCGATGGTCGCAGGCTCAGCGCAGGTGGCGCCCGCCGTCCACCGGCAGCGTCACGCCGGTGACGTAACGGTTGTCGAGCAGGTAGCGCAGGCTCTGATAGATCACCCCGGGGCCGGGGATCATCTCCATCACCGACTTGGCGCGGGCCTTCTCGGCGTAGGCCTCGTCGTCGCCTTCGTTAAGCATGATCATTGCCGGGGCGATGGCATTGACCTGGATGGCGGGGGCGTACATGGCGGCAAACGACAGCGTCAGGTTGTCCAGCCCCGCCTTGCTGGCGGCGTAGGCGGCATGTTTCCTGGAGCCCTTCTGCACCACATAGTCGGTCAGGTGCACGATGTCGCGATGGGGTTCACTGCACGCCTCCAGCAGCTCACGGGCATGCAGGTTGATCAGGTAGGGCGCCAGCATATGAATGCGAAACAGCTGCTCGAAATTTTCTCCTGCCTCGGGGCCGCTGACGTCCGGCGCCCAGGCACTGGCGTTGTGGACGATCGCCCGTAGCGACGTCGTCTCTTTCTTTAGCCG
Organism: Halomonas lysinitropha; assembly: GCF_902500215.1. Taxonomy (GTDB): domain Bacteria; phylum Pseudomonadota; class Gammaproteobacteria; order Pseudomonadales; family Halomonadaceae; genus Halomonas; species Halomonas lysinitropha. The sequence continues at coordinate 141,334 of NZ_CABVOU010000033.1, read as the reverse complement.
CTCGAGGAAGTCCAGGATGCCCGCTTCCGTCGCGAAGTCCGCCAGCAGGGTAACGATGCCCCGTTCACGCAGCACGTCCAGCTCGGGGCGCTCGCGGCGATAGCTGACGATCACTGGATGGCCATCGTCGACCAGGCGCTCTGCACAGTGGCGACCCAGTCGCTGGGCACCACCGGTGATCAGGATCGGTGAGGCGCTCAAGACCGCTCCTCCCTCACCAGGCTGCCCGCGGTGGGCACAATGGGGTCCCGCGGCGCATAGGCGAAGACATCCGAGAATACCCGCGAGGGCACAAGCCCCAGCGAGGCGAGCACGTCGACGCAGGCATAGACCATGCCCGGAGAGCCGGAAACATAGACGTCATGCCCCGAGACATCCTCGAGGGTCGTCGCCAGAGCCTGATCGATACGGCCACGGTGGCCGATGATCCGCTCCCCTGCCACCGTTTCCTCGGGCGCGATCTCGGTCACCGCGTGGAAACGGAAATTGGCATGCCCTTCCGCCCATTCCCGGGCCAGCCGCTCCAGGTAGAGGTCACGACGCTCACGGGCCGCCCACCAGAGGTCGATCTCGCGCGTCGGATCATCGTGTAATGCCGCCTCGACGATCGCCTTCATCTGGGCAAAGCCGGTGCCGGCGGCGATCAGCAGCAGGGGACGCCTGCTGTCCGGATCGAGGATGCAGTCGCCGTCCGGCAAGCGCAGGGTCAGCCGCTCGGCCACCTGCATCAGCTTGCGCAGTCGGGCGGAGTTCTCCCGCTCGGGCCAGTGCTGAATGTGAAGCTCGATGGTGCCGTCGCCGGCATGGGCGTTAGCGATGGAGAACGGCACCCAGAGGTCATCCTCCAGCTTCAGTTCCAGGTACTGGCCGGGATCATGGGCCACGGCCTCGGGCCGGCCCTCCAGCTGGACGCGGAAAACGTCTGGGGTGAGGTCCTCGACCTCGGTGACCAGACAGGTCAGGGTCCTTGGCGTCATGAAAGCCTCATGAAGTAGTCAAAATGTCGTATTGTTGGGGAGTTCGATGCCCAGCTCGTTCCAGCGCTCGCTGACGCGGGCCTTGACGGCCTCGTCCATGACGATAGGCGTGCCCCATTCGCGGTCGGTCTCGCCGGGCCACTTGCCGGTCGCATCCAGGCCCATCTTGGAGCCCAACCCCGCCACGGGGGAGGCGAAGTCCAGGTAGTCTATAGGTGTGTTCTCCACCATGACGGTATCCCGGGCAGGGTCCATGCGCGTGGTGATGGCCCAGATCACGTCCTTCCAGTCCCGGGCATCGACGTCGTCATCGAGCACCACCACGAACTTGGTGTACATGAACTGGCGCAGGAAGCTCCACACCCCCATCATCACTCGCTTGGCGTGGCCCGGGTACTGCTTCTTCATGGTTACCACGGCCATTCGGTAGGAACAGCCTTCCGGTGGCAGATAGAAGTCGATAATCTCGGGAAACTGACGACGCAGGATAGGGACGAACACCTCATTGAGCGCGAGGCCCAGGATCGCTGGCTCGTCCGGCGGCCGGCCGGTGTAGGTGGAGTGGTAGATGGCATTCTCGCGCATGGTCATGCGCGTCACCGTGAACACCGGGAACTGCTCGACCTCGTTGTAGTAGCCGGTATGGTCGCCGTAGGGGCCCTCGGGCGCCATGTCATCCGGGTAGATGAATCCCTCCAGGATGATTTCTGCCGACGCAGGCACTTCCAGATCGGCATGGCCACACGTGACCAGCTCGGTGCGCGAGCCGCGCAGTAGCCCGGCGAAGGCGTATTCGGAGAGGCTGTCCGGCACCGGCGTCACGGCGCCCAGGATGGTAGCCGGATCAGCGCCCAGTGCCACCGCCACCGGGAAGGGCTTGCCCGGGTGCTGCTGCTGGAACTCCTGAAAGTCCAACGCCCCGCCGCGGTGGGACAACCAGCGCATAATCAGCCGATTGCGACCGAGTTTCTGCTGGCGATAGATCCCCAGGTTCTGGCGGGTCTTGTGGGGGCCACGGGTCACCACCAAGGCCCAGGTGATCAGCGGTGCCACATCGCCGGGCCAGCAGTGCTGGATCGGCAGACGGTCGAGATCGACCTCCTCGCCCTCGTAGACGAGCGCCTGCACGGGCGCCGAGCGTACGGTCTTGGGGCCCATGCTCATCACCTGCTTGAAGATGGGCAGCTTGCTCCAGGCGTCGCGGAACCCCTTGGGCGGCTCGGGCTCCTTGAGGAAGGCCAGCAGCTCGCCCACTTCGCGCAGCGCGGCCACCGAATCCTGGCCCATGCCCATGGCGACGCGCCTGGGCGTGCCGAAGAGGTTGCCGAGGAGCGGCATCCTGTGTCCCTTGACGTTCTCGAACAGCAGCGCCGGGCCGCCGGCGCGCAGGGTTCGGTCGCAGATCTCGGTGATCTCGAGGTAAGGATCGACTTCGGCGGTGATGCGCTTGAGCTCGCCCTGGGCCTCGAGCACCGCGATGAACTCGCGCAGGTCCTTGTACTTCATTCGGATTTCCCGGTTCCAGTACGACGAAAGGGGCAGCATAGCATGCCCCCTCAATACGTCTGATGCATTACCGGTGGCGAGCGGCGCCGGGGACAGGCCGAAGAGGGGGTCCTATGCCAGGGATGGCATCGGTAGCGCCCAGGGAAGGGTTCACAGCGCCCCCTCCTAGGCCTGTCGCCGGATCAGCCGCGGAGTGACGTCACCGGCAAACAAGATCAGCGGCGTTTCATTGCCTCGAAGAACTCGATATTCGTCTTGGTATCCTTGAGGCGGTCGATCAGGAACTCGGTGGCAGCGGTGTCTTCCATGGGATTGAGCAGCTTGCGCAGGATCCACATGCGCTGCATCTCCTCCTCGGAGGCGAGCAGGTCCTCGCGACGGGTGCCGCTGCGGCGAATATTGATCGCCGGATAGACGCGTTTCTCGGCCAGCTTGCGATCCAGGTGCGCCTCCATGTTGCCGGTGCCCTTGAACTCCTCGAAGATCACCTCGTCCATCTTCGAGCCGGTATCCACCAGCGCCGTGGCGATGATGGTCAGGCTACCGCCTTCCTCGATGTTGCGTGCCGCACCGAAGAAACGCTTGGGCTTCTCCAGGGCATGGGCGTCGACACCGCCGGTCAGCACCTTGCCGGAGCTCGGCACCACGGTATTGTAGGCCCGCGCCAGGCGGGTGATGGAGTCGAGCAGGATCACCACATCCTTCTTGTGCTCAACCAGGCGCTTGGCCTTCTCGATCACCATCTCGGCGACCTGCACGTGACGCGCCGGCGGCTCATCGAAGGTCGAGGCGACCACCTCGCCGCGCACGGTGCGCGACATCTCGGTCACTTCTTCCGGACGCTCGTCGATCAGCAGCACGATCAGATGACAATCCGGGTCGTTGCGGGTGATGGAGGTGGCGATGTTCTGCAGCATCAGGGTCTTGCCCGCCTTGGGCGGGGAGACAAGCAGGCCGCGCTGGCCCTTGCCGATGGGCGCCACCAGGTCGATGATCCGGGAGGTCAGGTCCTCGGTGGAACCATTGCCGATCTCCATGCGCAGGCGCTCATCGGGAAACAGCGGCGTGAGGTTCTCGAACAGGATCTTCGACTTGGCATTCTCCGGCTTGTCGAAGTTGATCTCGCTGACCTTGAGCAGCGCGAAGTAGCGCTCCCCTTCCTTCGGCGGGCGAATCTTGCCGGAGATGGAGTCGCCCTTGCGCAGGTTGAAGCGGCGGATCTGGGAGGGCGAGACGTAGATGTCGTCGGGACCGGCCAGATAGGAGCTGTCGGCACTGCGAAGGAAGCCAAATCCATCCTGCAGGATCTCCAGCACACCATCGCCGAAGATCGGCTCGCCGCTCTTGGCATGCTTCTTGAGGATGGCGAAGATGATGTCCTGCTTGCGGGAACGTGCCAGATTGTCGATGCCCATCTCGCGGGCGATCTCCAGAAGCTCCGGCACTGGCTTTTGCTTGAGTTCGGTAAGATTCATCGGTGTGTTCAGAATTCGCTCGTGGAAGCCGGGCGGCGGTGCGCCGTGAGGAAAGACAGGAGGCGAGACGATGACGCCCTGTGGATGCGTTCAGAGCCCGGACAGGCTACCTCTCGTCGTGCTGCATCGTATGGCCAAGGGCGGGCGACCGCACTGAGGGGTTGCCGGGCCGATATCGGAAGCGAGGAAGCAGGTTCATTTTCGCCTGACCTGCGGTTCCGGGCCGGGTGGCCGGGATCGCGGGCTGAAGCAGTGGGCTGTCTGACGACTTGGAAACTGACCGCGACGGGATCGCCGTTAGACGGTCGGGAAGCATTCGGAACAGGCGAACGACTCGATACTAGTCAAGGCAGCGGGCGAACGCAAGCCCTTCGGCTCGCGACAATTGACACGGCCGGGAGTGCCGCGCACCCTTGCCACTGACCGATCCGAAGGAACTGCCATGACCTCGCCACAGGACCCGGCGCCCTCCGCTGACACTCCGCTTCCGGCTGCCGTGCCCGGCGACCCCATCCGGCTCGCCGCGATCGATCTCGGCTCCAACAGCTTCCACCTGCTGGTGGCCAACTATCAGGACGACCGCCTGCAGGTGGTCGCTCGCCTCGGCGAGAAGGTCCAGCTGGCCGCCGGCCTCGACGACGACGGCCACCTCGGCGAGGCGGCCATGCAGCGCGCCCTCGACTGCCTGGCCCGCTTTGCTCCCTTCCTCGTAGACATCACCCCGGGTCACCTGCGGGTGGTGGGCACCAACGCACTTCGTGACGCCACCAACAGCCAGACGCTGATCGAGCGCGCCGAGGCCCTGCTCGGTCACCGCATCGAGATCATCGCCGGTCGCGAGGAGGCTCGCCTGATCTATCTGGGCGCGGCCCACGCCCTGGCCGAGGACGGCCGCCGGCTGATCGTCGACATCGGCGGCGGCTCCACGGAATTCATCATCGGCGAACGCTTCGAACCGCTGGCCCTGGAGAGCCTGCGCATGGGCTGTGTGACCTTCACCCGCCGCTTCTTCGAGGACGGAGAGATCAACGAGAAGCGCATGCGCAAGGCTGAGCTTGCTGCCCTCTCGGAGCTGGCCAATATTCAGCGTCCCTACCAGCGTCTGAGCTGGACCGACCCGGTGGGCTCCAGCGGTACCATCAAGGCGGCGGCCGCGGTGATCGCGGCCGCCGGGGGTGCTCCCGAGGGGGTGATCACCCGCACCGGCCTGGCCACCCTGCGCAAGCGTCTGATCAAGTGCCGCAAGCTCGACAAGGTCGCCATGGAGGGGCTCAAGGCCGACCGCGCGCGGGTCTTTCCAGCCGGGGTGGCGATCCTCGGCGCCATCTTCGAGGCCTTCGAGCTGGAGCAGATGCGCTATGCCGATGGTGCCCTTCGCGAAGGGGTGCTCTACGACATGGTGGGGCGCAACAGTCCCGAGGACTCCCGCCTCAAGACCCTCGACAACCTGGCCCGCAACTACCAGGTGGATGGTCGCCAGGCCGAGAACGTGGCGACGTCCGCCGGCGCCCTGCTCGACCAAGTCCGCGATGCCTGGCACCTCGATGATGACCAGGCGCGCTTCCTCGACTGGGGCAGCCGGCTGCATGAAATCGGCCTGGCCATCTCCCACAGCCAGTTCCATCGCCACGGCGCCTATCTCCTGGAGTACTCCGACCTGGCCGGCTTCTCGCGGCCGGAACAGCGCCTGCTGGCCTTCCTGGTGCGCAGCCACCGCCGAAAGTTCCCGGTCAAGGAGTGGCAAGCCCTCCCGGAGTCGGAGCAACGCCCTCACGCCAGGCTGGCCCGACTGCTGCGACTGGCGGTGATTCTCAACCACTCTCGTCCCGAGCAACCTCCCACCGTGCCGCTGCTCGACGCCGAGGGTGAAACGCTGACGCTGACTCTCGCCGGCGAGGACACCCCGGCGCTGTTGCTCAACGACCTTGAGCAAGAGATGGGCTACCAGCAGGCTGCGGGCTTCACTCTAGTGATTCGCGGCGGCTGACCCACCCCTCGGCGAACGCCAGCCACGCCTTGTTCACTGGATCAATCACCGCCACGGGGACGTCTCCCTCCCGAACCACCAGCAGTCGCCCGCGTTCCCAGGGCGGCACGCCGAGTTCCTGAAGCAGCCGCTTGAGATCGCGCCGGCCACGGCCGGGAAGCCGCAGCCGCTCGCCCCCTTGCCGGGGGGCCACCTTGAGGCGAACCGCCGCACCATCGGCCCGGTCCAGTGACACCCGCACCTCTCCCAGCGGGGTGCTCAGGCAAGAGCGGCCATCCCACTCGGCCTGCCAGCCGGCCGGCAGCGGTTCCGGGGGCGCCAGCAGGTGGAGCCGCCCTCGCCAGATTCTGGCCTCGGCACCGGGCCAGGCCACCCGCACCTCGGCCCCCTCCCTGGCCCCCAGCTGGGCCAGCAGCGTTTCGAGTCGCTGCGCCGCCGGCCGCGCCAGACCCAGCCGGTCGCAGCAATAGCGCACCAGAAGGCGTCGGCGAGGGTCGGAAAGTGCCTCCAGGCCCCCCACCGGTAGCCGCGCAGGGTCACCGCCCAGGCGCTCGAGGTCGAGTTCGGCGAGTTCGGCGAGCAGGGCGTCGGCCTCGCCGGCCAGCGCCGCGCTGTGTGAGAGGGCCGCGCCGGCATGGGGCCAGCGGGACGCCAGCAGCGGCAGCACGGCGTGGCGCAGGAAGTTGCGATCCAGGCTCTGGTCATCGTTGGAGGGATCCTCCACCCAGGCCAGTCCCTGGCGTCCCCCCTCGGCCTCGAGGGTCGACCGTGCGACACCGAGCAGCGGCCGCTCGAGCCGACGGGCCCGCCAATCGCGACACGCCGCCATCCCGGCCAGGCCGCGCACCCCGCTACCGCGCAGGGCAGCCAGCAGGAAGGTCTCGGCCTGGTCATTCCGGTGCTGAGCCAGCCACAGCGTTTCCCCCGGTGCCACCCGCTCGGCAAAGGCGGCGTATCGAGCCGTGCGGGCCGCCCCTTCGAGTCCCTGCCCGGCGGCCCGGTCGACGGTGACAGGTTTCACGAACAGCGGCACACCGAGACGCGAACAGAGTCGCCGGCAGTGGCGCTCGAAACCGTCGGCGCCGGACTGCAGCCCATGGTGGATGTGCAGGGCTCGCAGCGGGCGCGGATGCCGCCGACAGGCCTCCGCGGTGAGCGTCAGCAGTAGCGAGGAGTCGAGCCCCCCGGAGAGAGCCACCCAGACGCAGCGCCCCGGCGGGGTAGCCGCCAGGGCGCGATCGATACGGCATTGCAGTGACATGGCCGAACCCAGGCAGGCCCCTTAGACAGGTGCCCCGTAGCTCATCAGACGCTCGTAGCGGCGCGCCAGCATCTGGTCCGTGTCCAGCGCCTCCAGGCGGTCGAGGCTTGCCTGCAGCGACGCCTTGATCCGCTCGGCGGTGGTCACCGGGTGGCGGTGGGCACCGCCCAGGGGCTCGGGGATCAGGGTATCGACCAGACCCAGCTCCTTGAGGCGCTCGGCGGTGATGCCCATGGCCTGGGCGGCCTCGGAGGCCTTCTCGGCGCTCTTCCAGAGAATGGAGGCGCAGCCCTCGGGGGAGATCACCGAATAGGTGGAGTACTGCAGCATGGCCAGCTCGTCGCAGACACCGATGGCCAGCGCCCCGCCGGAGCCGCCCTCGCCCACCACGGTGGCGACGATCGGCGTGCGCAGACGCGACATCACCGCCAGGTTGTAGGCGATGGCCTCGGACTGGCCGCGCTCCTCGGCGTCGATGCCCGGATACGCCCCCGGGGTGTCGATGAAGGTCAGCACCGGCATCCGGAAGCGTTCGGCCATCTCCATCAGGCGGCAGGCCTTGCGGTACCCCTCGGGACGCGGCATGCCGAAGTTGCGGCGCACCTTCTCGTGGACGTCGCGGCCCTTCTGATGGCCGATCACCATCACCGGCCGATCATCCAGGCGCGCCACACCGCCCACAATGGCGGCATCGTCGGCGAACTTGCGATCGCCGTGGAGCTCGTCAAAGTCACTGAAGACATGCGCCAGGTAGTCAAGAGTGTAAGGACGTTGGGGATGGCGCGAGAGCTGGGACACCTGCCAGGGGCTCAGGTCCTTGAAGATTGACTCGGTAAGCTTGCGGCTCTTCTCCTCGAGCCGGCCGATCTCGTCGCTGAGGCTGACCTGGCTGTCGTTGCCCACCAGCCGCAGCTCCTCGATCTTGGCCTGGAGCTCGGCGATGGGCTGTTCGAAGTCGAGATAGTTCGGATTCATTGGCCGGGTGCCTTGTGGTGTTTCACCGCCCTGCCCGTCGAGGCCAAGCGCGGCGCGAAAAGTGAAGTGGCTGGCATTATCGCACCCTCAACGCGCCACGCAAGGCGACATATCGACTGCTCGGGGCTGTTCCGGCGGAAGGCCTCCGAGGAGGCGCTGTGAACCCCTCCCTGGGCGCTACCGACGCCATCCCTGGCGTAGGACCTCCTCTACGGCCTGCCCCCGGCGCCCCTCGCGGACATGCTGAAGGCCACGGCCAGTTTACCGATATTTCAGCCGCACCCCATCCTGGCCCTGCACCTCGCGCAGGCCGGTCAGCAGCTCGTCGCTGGGGGTGACACGCCACTCCTCGGCGAGTTCCAGCCAGCCCGAGGCATCGGCATTGCAGTAGCGCAGCCGCACCGGCAGGCCTTCCTCGTCGCGAAAGGGGGCAAGGCTCGCTCGCAGCGAGTCCACCAGGCGTCCATTGAGGCGTCCGCCGTCCAGGGAAAGCTCCACTGCCTGACCGAAGCGACTGCGCGCCTCGACCATCGGCGTGACCTCCTTGCCGCGCAGGCGCAGACCGCCCGAGTAGTCGTCGCTGGAGACCTCGCCCTCGACAATCATCACCTGGTCGGTCTCGAGACGGCCGCGCAGCTTATCGAAAAGTTCGCCGAACAGCGACGCCTCGATGCGCCCGGTGCGGTCGTCCAGAGTGATGAAGGCCATGGTATCGCCACGCTTGGACTTCATGGTCCGCACGCCGACCACCAGACCCGCCACCCGCTGGGGCTCGCGGGAGGGCTTGAGGTCGCTGATGCGGGTGGAGACGAAGCGGGCGAGCTCGCCCTCGTACTCGTCGATGGGGTGACCGGTGAGGTAGAGCCCCAGAGTGTCTTTCTCGCCGGCCAGGCGCTCCTTGTCGCTCCACTCGCGGGCCTGGCGGTAGTCGGCGTAGGCATCCCCGGCCGACTCGTCGACGAAGGCCTCGCCGAACATGTCCATCATCCCCAGGTTCTGGTTGGTCTGGGTCTGGGCCGCCGCCTTCAGGGCATCCTCCAGCGCCGCGCTGAGCACCGCGCGGCTCGGCCCCAGGGTATCCAGGGCGCCGGAGCGGATCAGTGCCTCCAGGGTGCGCTTGTTCATGCGCCTGGGATCGACCCGACGGCAGAAATCGAAGAGATCCTCGAAGGGGCCGCCCGCCTCGCGGGCCTCGACGATGGCGCCGATGGGGCCCTCGCCGACCCCGCGGATCGCCCCCAGGCCGTAGACGACCCGCGCTTGTGCGTCGACGGTAAACTTGTAGCCGCCAACGTTGACATCGGGCGGGGTCACCGTGAGCGAGAGGTGGCGGCACTCCTCGATCAGCGGCACCACCTTGTCGAGGTTGTCCATCTCGGTGGACATCACCGCTGCCATGAAGGGGCCTGGATAGTGGGCCTTCAGCCAGGCGGTCTGATACGAGACCAGCGCATAGGCCGCCGAGTGGGACTTGTTGAAGCCGTAACCGGCGAACTTTTCCACCAGGTCGAAGATGTTGCCGGCGAGGTCCTTGTCGATGCCGTTGGCCGCACAGCCCTCCATGAAGCCAGCCCGCTGCTTGGCCATCTCCTCGGGCTTCTTCTTGCCCATGGCGCGGCGCAGCATATCGGCCTGACCCAGCGAGTAGCCTGCCATGACCTGGGCGATCTGCATCACCTGTTCCTGATAGAGGATGATGCCGTAGGTGGGCCCGAGTACCGGCTTGAGTAGCTCGTGCTGGTAGTCCGGGTGGGGGTAGGAGATCTCCGCCCGGCCATGCTTGCGGTTGATGAAGTCGTCGACCATCCCCGACTGCAGGGGGCCGGGGCGGAACAGCGCCACCAGGGCGATCATGTCCTCCAGGGAGTCGGGCAGCAGACGCTTGATCAGCTCCTTCATGCCGCGGGACTCAAGCTGGAAGACCGCCGTGGTCTCGGCCTTCTTGAGCATCTCGAAGGTCGGCACGTCATCCAGCGGGATGGTGTCGATGTCCAGCGACTCCCGGCCCTCGGTGGCGCGCACCTTGTCGACCATCTCCAGTGCCCAGTCGATGATGGTCAGGGTGCGCAGACCAAGGAAATCGAACTTGACCAGCCCCGCCTCCTCGATGTCGTTCTTGTCGAACTGCACCATCAGGCCGCTGCCGTCCTCATCACAGAGCAGCGGCGAGAAGTCCGTCAGCTTGGTGGGCGCGATCACCACACCGCCGGCATGCTTGCCGGTGCCCCGGGTGATGCCCTCGAGCTTGAGCGCCATCTCCCAGATCTCAGCGGCCTCCTCGTCGGCTTCGAGGAACTCCTTGAGCGCCGGCTCGGCCTCGATGGCCTTGGCCAGCGTCATGCCCACCTCGAAGGGGATCAACTTGGAGAGCTTGTCACCCAGCGAGTAGGGCTTGCCCTGGGCGCGCGCCACGTCGCGCACGACCGCCTTGGCCGCCATGGTGCCGAAGGTGACGATCTGGGACACCGCATCGCGGCCGTAACGGTCGGCGACATAGTCGATCACCCGGTCGCGCTTCTCCATGCAGAAGTCGACATCGAAGTCGGGCATCGAGACCCGCTCCGGGTTGAGGAAGCGCTCGAACAGCAGGTCGTAGCCGATAGGATCGAGGTCGGTGATCTTCTGGGCGTAGGCCACCAGCGAGCCGGCACCCGAGCCGCGGCCTGGCCCCACCGGGACGTCGTTATCCTTGGCCCACTGGATGAAGTCCATCACGATCAGAAAGTAGCCGGGAAAGCCCATCTGGATGATGATGTCGAGCTCGAAGTCGAGGCGCTTGCGATAGCGGGCGTCGATCTCTGCATACTCGGCCCCGTCGCGCGGATAGCGCGCTGCCGGGAAGAGGAAATCCAGGCGCTCGGTGAGCCCGTCGTGGGAGATCTTGCGGAAGTACTCGTCCTGGGTCATGCCCTCGGGAATGGCGAACTCCGGCAGGAAGATCTCGCCCAGGCGCACCTCCACGTTACAGCGCGCGGCGATCATCACGCTGTTCTCCAGCGCCTCGGGGATATCGGCGAACAGTTCCGCCATCTCCGCGGGGCTCTTGAGGTACTGCTCCTCGGTGTAGCGCCGTTCGCGGCGCTTGTCGTCGAGCGCCTTGCCTTCGCCGATGGCCACCCGGGTCTCGTGGGCCCAGAAGTCGTCGCGGGCCAGGAAGCGCACGTCGTTGGTGGCCACCACCGGCGTGCCGGTCTCGATGGCCAGGTCCACCGAGAGGTGCACGCACTCCTCCTCCAGCGGCCGGCCGGTCCGGGTCAGCTCCAGGTAGAAGCGGCCAGGAAAGGCGGCGTTCCACTCCTCGAGCAGGACACGGGCCTCATCGTGATGGTCGCTGAGCAGGTGGCGGCCGACCTCCCCTTCCCGACCACCGGACAGGGCGATCAGCCCCGCGCTCTGCTCGAGCACCCAGGCCTTGTCCAGCAACGCCTGGCCCTGTCGCTGGCCGTACATCCAGCCCCGCGAGATCAGCTCGGTGAGGTTGCGATAGCCGGTCTCGTCCATGGCCAGCAGCGTCAGGCGATAGGGATGTCCCTCGTCATGCGGGTTGGCCAGCCAGAGGTCGCTGCCGATGATCGGCTTGAGGCCCGCTCCCTGGGCGCCCTTGTAGAACTTGACCAGGCCGAAGAGGTTGGCCTCGTCGGTCAGCGTCAGGGCCGGCAGGCCCTGGTCCACGGCGGCCTGGACCAGGGGCTTGAGACGCACCAGGCCGTCGACCAGGGAAAACTCGCTGTGAACGCGAAGATGAACGAAGGGCGTGGTCATGATGGGCTCGGGATTGGTGAATCAGAACAGTGCCAGCTGACGCTTTACCGGGCCGAAGGAGCGACGGTGCTCCGGCAGCGGTCCCAGGCGTTCCAGGGCGGCCAGGTGCTCGCGGGTCGGGTAGCCCTTGTGGCGGGCGAAGCCGTAGTCGGGATGCCGGGCATCGAGGGCCACCATCCCCGCGTCACGGGCGACCTTGGCCAGTATCGAGGCGGCAGCGATGGCCGGATGGCGGGCATCGCCCTTGACCACCGCCTGGCCGGGAACATGATGCCCGGGCAGGCGATTGCCGTCCACCAGCAGGTACTCGGCCGCTGGCACCAGGGCATCGATGGCACGGCGCATGGCGAGGTGGGTAGCATGGTAGATGTTGAGCGCGTCCACCTCGGCGGCCGACGCCTCGGCCACGGCACAGGCCAGCGCCCGGTCGCGTACCTCAAGCGCCAGGGCCTCACGACGCCGGGCGGTAAGCGCCTTGGAGTCGGCGAGGCCCTCGATGGGCCGCGCCGGGTCGAGGATCACTGCGGCAGCCACCACCGGGCCAATCAGGGGACCGCGACCCACCTCGTCGACCCCGGCCAGGCGCTCGCCAGCATAGTCGATCACCAGCAGCGGCAGCTCGCGGCTCCCCTTCCCTCTCGCACCCGCCTTGACCGTCACGGCGCCACCTCGTCGGCCCGCGCCGGGGCCACGCTGGCCGGCAGCGGCTGTCCTGCCACCAGCGCCTCGATGGCCTCGGCCGCCCGGCGGCTGGCATCGCGTTGCAGGCCGGCATGCATCCCGGCGAAGCGTGCCTCCAGGGCGGCCCGCCCCGCGTCATCGTCGAGCATCTCGCCAAGCCCGCTGGTGATCGCTTCGGGGCTCGCCGCGTCCTGGATCAGCTCCGGCACCAGGGCCTCGCGGGCGATCAGGTTGGGCAGCGAGATCCACTCGGTCTTCACCAGCCGCTTGGCCAGCCAGTGGGTCATGGGCGCCATCCGGTAGGCGACCAGCATCGCACGATGACAGAGCATTGCTTCCAGGGCCGCGGTGCCCGAGGCAAGCAGCACGGCATCGGCGGCCACCATGGCCTCGCGCGCCTGGCCGTCGACCAGGATCAGTCGCCCCTCTTGCAGGCCGGGATACCCGGCCATCAGCGCCTCCAGCTCGGTGCGCCGCTGAGGCGTCGCTGCCGGTATCACCACCCGAAGGCCGGGCCGCACCTCGCATAGCCGCTCCACGGCAGCGAGAAACGTCGCGCCCAGAAAGCGAATCTCGTTGGCCCGAGAACCGGGCAGTACGGCAAGGACCTGCCCGCCGGCCGGAAGCCCCAACTCCGCGCGGGCGGCGGCGCGGTCGTTCTCCAGCGGCAGCTCGTCGGCCAGCGGGTGGCCCACGAAGGCGACCGGCACCTGGTGGCGGACATAGAAGGCAGCCTCGAAGGGCAGGAAGGTCAGCATGGCGTCGACGGCACGACTGATGCCCTTGACCCGCCCTTGGCGCCAGGCCCAGACGGAGGGGCTGACGTAGTGCGCGGTGGTCAGGCCCGCCTCGCGCAGCTGGCGCTCCAGCCCGAGATTGAAGTCCGGCGCATCGATGCCGACCATGATATCGGGCTGCCAGACCAGGGCATCGCGCTTGAGCTCGCGACGCACGCGGACCAGGCCGGGCAGGTGCCGAAGCACTTCGACCAGCCCCATCACGGAAAGAGTCTCCAGCGGAAAACGGCTATCGATGCCCTCGGCGATCATGCGAGGGCCGCCGATGCCGCGGAACGCGACCCCCGGGTGACGCGCCTTGAGCGCGCGCATCAGGCCGGCCCCCAGGATATCGCCCGAGAGCTCGCCCGCGACCAGAAAGACGCGACGTATCGTCATGACGACGCCATGCTCAGCGGATGATGCCGCGGGTCGAGACCTCGATGGAGGCGGCAAAGGCCTCGGTCTCGGGCAGCGCAAAGCGCTCCCGGATCTGGCTCAGCGCCTGCTCGGTGGTCAGTCCTTGTCGGTAGACCAGCTTGTAGGCCTCGCTCAGCGCACGGATCGCCTCCTTGGAGAAGCCGCGGCGCTTGAGCCCTACCAGGTTAAGGCCGTGAACCTGTGCCGGGTTGCCGTTGATCATCACGTAGGCGGGCGTGTCCTTGGTGATGATCGAGCCACCGCCGGCCATGGCGTGATCGCCGAAGTGGCAGAATTGATGAATGGCCGATAGCCCCCCGAGGATAACGAAATCTCCCAGATGCACATGACCGGCGAGCGTCACCTGGTTGGCCAGGATGCAGTCGTTGCCGATCACGCAGTCGTGGCCGACGTGCACGTAGGCCATGATAAGGTTGCGCGAACCGATAGTGGTCTCGCCACGATCCTGGGCGGTGCCGCGGTGCAGCGTGGCGCCTTCGCGGACGACGTTGTCGTCGCCCATCACCAGGCGGGTCGGCTCCCCCGCGTACTTCTTGTCCTGGCAGTCCTCGCCGACCGACGCGAACTGGAAGATGCGGGTCCGCGCACCCAGCACGGTGGGGCCCTTGAGCACTACGTGGGGGCCGATATGGCTGCCAGGCCCGATCTCGACATCGGGCCCGATCACCGTGAAGGGCCCGACCTCGACATCGTCGGCCAGGCACGCCGCAGGATCGATGAGGGCGGTAGGGTGTATCAAGCGACCTTCCTCTCGGCGCAGGTGATGTCGGCCTCGCAGATCAGCTCGCCATCCACCGTGGCGCGGCAGGCGAACTTCCAGATGCCCCGCTTGGTGCGCTCGACCCTGGCCTCCAGCACCAGCTGGTCGCCGGGCATCACCGGGCGCTTGAAGCGAACGTTGTCGCTGGCCACCAGATAATAGACATAGCCGTCGGCCGGCAGCTTGTTGACGGTCTTGAAGCCGAGGATGCCGCAGGCCTGGGCCAGCGCCTCGATCACCAGCACGCCCGGCATGATCGGATGATGCGGGAAGTGGCCGTTGAAGAAGGGCTCATTGATGCTGACATTCTTGTAGGCAACGATGGCTTCACCCAGGGTGAGCTCCGTCACCCGATCCACCAGCAGGAAGGGGTAGCGGTGGGGCAGATACTCACGAATCTCGTTGATGTCCATTACCATCGTAACAACCTCTGAAATGACAGGATGCCCTTCTTCGGAGGGGCATGGCCGGCAGCAGGAACCGGCAAAGACAGGCAGGGGATTATACCGCCCTGCGACACGGCCTCAACCGCTGCGACCGGCCTTCTCGAGCCGCGCCAGCCGCTTGGCAATGTCGTCGAGCTGCTTGAAGCGCACCGCGTTGCGGCGCCACTGGGCATTGTCCATGGCACCGGTACCCGACGAATAGATCCCCGGCTCGAGGATCGAGTTGGTCACCAGGCTCATGCCGGTCACCTGAACGCCATCGGCAATGGTCAGGTGACCGGAGAGGCCCACGCCGCCCCCGAGCATGCAGTGCCGGCCCACCCGAGTGGAACCGGCAATGCCCACGCAGCCGGCCAGGGCACTGTGATCGCCGATCTGCACGTTATGGGCGATCTGCACCTGGCTGTCGATCTTGACGTCGTCGCCGATCAGGGTGTCACCCAGCGCCCCGCGATCGATACTCGAGCAGCTTCCCACTTCGACGTCGTCGCCCAGCACCACGCCCCCCAGCTGAGCGATCTTGTGCCAGCAAGACCCGTCGTGAGCGAAGCCGAAGCCGTCACCGCCGATCACGCAGCCGCTGTGCAGCAGAGCCCGGGCACCGATGACCACGCCATGGCAGACCGTGACATTGGCGTGCAGGCGCGAACCGGCACCGATACGCGAGTCCGCACCAATAACACAACCCGGACCGATGACGACCTCGTCACCCAGTTCGACACCCGATTCGATCACCGCCTGGGGGCCGATAGCGACCTTCAGACCCAGGCGGACGTCGTCGGCGACCACCGCCGTGGGATGAGTGCCGGCCGGGGTACGTCCGGCGAGGGGGTCGAAGAGCCGCGAGAGCCCTGCATAGCCGAGGTAGGGGTTGTCCATCTCCAGGCGCGCCACCGGGCAACTCTCCGCATGGCCGGGCGCCAACAGCACCGCCGCGGCGCGGGTTTCCGGGAGGTCCTTGAGGTAGGCGCGATTGGCGAGGAAGGCCACCTGATCGGGCTCGGCATCCCTGAGCGTGGCCAGGCCGCTTACCCGTCTTTCGCCGTCACCCTCCAGGCGGGCTCCGAGGCGCTCGGCGATCTCGGCCAGTGTGAGGGTTCGGGCGTCTTGGTTCATGGGAACTCGCTGTAGTGGGTCGGCCGGCTCAGTAGAGGGTGTTGAGGATCTCGGTAACTTCCCCCGTCAGGTTCTGCATCTCCCGTTCGGAATGCAGCACGCCGTTCGGCTCCACGAGCACCTCGACCCCGTGGCGTTCGATGACCTGCTGAACGGCCTGGTCCAGCTTGGGCTCGGCCTGCTGGAGGAACTGCTGCTCGGACTGCTGGCGCGCCTGGCCGATCTCCTGGCGCAGCTGCTCGAAGCGTTGCCCCTTGCGCTGAAATTCCTGCATGGAGGTACGCCGCTCGGTCTCGGTCATGCTCTCGCCCTGCTGCTGGAGACGCTGTTGCATCTGCTGCAGCTCCTGGCCCAGGGACTCCGCCTCCTGCTGCTGGTCGAAGAGACGGTTGCGCAACTGGTTCATGGAACTTTGGGCAGCGTCGGTCTCCATCAACGCAGCGCGCCAGTCGAGCAAGGCCACTTCATCGCCCTGAGCCGGCAGGGTGACGGCGGCCAGCAAGCCGAAGCAAAGGACGGCGGAAAGCTTGCGCATGGTGGGGGCTCCTTGATGAGGGCCGGATCAGAAGGTCTGACCCAGCGAGAACTGGAAGAACTGGGTATCGTCACCCTCCTCGTCGTTCAGCGCCTCGGCGACGCTGAACGTCAGCGGCCCCACCGGCGTCAGCCAGGACAGACCGATCCCCGCGCTATAGCGCAGCTCACCCAGGTCCACGCCGGACTCGCACGCCGAGGTGAACCCGTCGGGCACGTCGTAGCAGTCAGTCAGGAAGGTGTTGCCGGCATCCAGGAACAGCGAAGCCTGCAGCGAGCGCTGATCCTCGACGAATGGCATGGGGAAGAGCACCTCGGCACTGCCCTCCACCAGCACATTGCCGCCGAGGGTGCGATCATTACCGCCATTACGCTCGGTGGTAGCCGGCCCCAGGGTGTTGCCGGTGAAGCCGCGGACCGAGCCCAGACCGCCAGAGAAGAAGTTCTCGTAGAACGGGTAGGGGTCATCCCCGACGGTGTCGGCATAACCCAGCTCGCCGCTGAATTTCAGCCCCCAGGTCTGCTCCTCGTTGAAGGGCACGATCTGGCGGGCCCGAGCGCGCAGCTTGTAGTACTCGGCGTCGCTGCCGGGCACCGCCGTCTCCAGCGACAGGCGCTGGTAGTTGCCGGCGGTGGGCATGATGCCGCGATTGAGGTTGTTGCGGGTCCAACTGGCGGTCAACTTCAGGCTCTGGGCATCACTCCCCTGATCCTGCTCATACTGGATGATCTCCGCCGGGGTGTCGCGATAGGTCTTGATCGACAGGTCCTCGGCGCTGGCGCCGAAGTTCAGTCGTGTCAGCTCGTTGATCGGATAGCCGAAGTTGATGCCCCCGCCGAAGGCGTCGGTGGAGTAGGTCGAGATATCGGAGTCCTCGTAGTCGGTCTCGCGATAAAAGAGATTATAGCCGCGCGAGATGCCGTCCAGAGTCCAGTAGGGGTCAGTGAAACCGAAGTTGAGGCTCGTGTAAGTGTCGCTGCGCTGGGCACCCAGGTTGAGCCGGTTGCCGGTCCCCAGGAAGTTGTTCTGCGACAGCGAGGCACCGTAGATCACACCGGCGCTCTGGGAGAAACCGATGCTCGCCGAGATCGACCCCGACGGCTGCTCCTCGACGGTGTAGGTGACGTCCAACTGATCAGGCTCACCGGCCACCGGACGCGTCTCCACATCGACCTGCTTGAAGAAGCCGAGGCGCTCCAGGCGCTGACGCGACTGACTGATCGACTCGGTCGAAGCCGGCGCACCCTCCATCTGGATCATCTCGCGCCGCAGCACCTCATCCTGGGTGGTGGTGTTACCGGCGAACTCGATACGCCGCACGTAGGCCCGGCGACCCGGCTCGACACGGAAAGTCAGGTTCACCGTATCGTCGCCGCTGGCGACCTCGGGAATACCGTCCACGTTAGCGAAGGCAAAGCCCTCGGCCCCCAGCCGCGAGCGCAAGGCCTCCGCGGAGGCAGTGACATCGCTGCGCGAGAAGATCTCGCCGGTTTCCACTTCCAGCAGCTCGCGGGCCTCCCGCTCGGCAATTCTCAGGTCGCCGGCGAAGCGGATTTCACCCAGTCGATACTGCCGACCCTCGTCGATGTTCACGGTGACGAAGATCCGCGACTTGTCGGGACTGATCGAGACCTGGGAGGACTCGATGTTAAAGTTCACGTAACCGCGATCCAGATAGAAGGAGCGCAGCCGCTCCAGATCACCGGACAGCGCCTCGCGGGAGTACTCGTCGCTGGAGAACCAGCCAAAGAACCAGCCCGGCTTGTCGTCAAGCTCGAAGACATCGCGCAGCTCGTCATCGTCGAAGTCACGGTTGCCGACAATATTGATCTGGCGGATCTTGGCCACCGCCCCCTCGTCGATATCGATGTTGACCTGGACCTGGCCTTCGCCGACCTCCTCGACAGAGGTATCGATCCGCGCACTGTAGCGCCCTTGAGACTGATAGACGCCCTCCAATTCGCGCTGGATCTCTTCGAGGGTGGAGAGCTGCAGTACCTGGCCCTCGTTCAGCCCGGCCTGCTTGAGACCGTTGCGCAGATCCTCATCGGCGATCTGCCTGTTGCCCTCGATGTTGAGTCGCGCGATGGTCGGGCGCTCGACTACCTGGATGATCAGCACATCCCCCTCGCGGGCCAGCCGAACATCCTCGAAGAGACCCGTAGCGAAGAGCTCCCGGGCCGCCTCGGCAAGCTCGCGCTCGTCGACCCGGTCACGGGCGCTGACAGGAAAGGCATTGAACACGGAGGCAGGAGAAACCCGCTGCAGCCCCTCAACCCTGATGTCGGAAACGTCGAAAGGTTGTGCCTGTGCCGCCTGGGCACCTACGAGCAGCAGCGCCGCCAGTCCGATGGTCTTGATTTTCATGCAGTCGATTCGCTCGCGTTGATCTGCCGTCCTGTCTAGACAGGCACCTTATACATTTGTACTGGCCACTGACAAGCCAGCTCCCGGCTACCAGAGCCGCATCAGGTCGAAATAGAGCGCCATCAGCATCAGGGTACCGACCAGTGCCAGGCCGATACGCAAGCCCACGGCCTGGGCCTGATCGGACACCGGGCGACCGCGTACCACCTCGACCAGATAATAGAGTAGATGGCCACCGTCGAGCACCGGAATCGGCAGCAGATTGAGCACTCCCAGGCTGATGGAGAGATACGCCAGGAAGCTGACGAAGCTCTCGAGTCCGGAGCGCGCCGACTCGCCGGCAATACGCGCGATAGTGATGGGGCCGGAGAGGTTCGACGGTGAAATGAGGCCCACCACCATCTTGCGGATGGCCCCCAGGGTCAGCACCGTCATCTCGCCGGTACGCGACAGCGACTGACCCACCGCCGCCACCGGGCCATAGCGGATCTCGCGACGATACTCGTCAGGCCATTCGACGGGTTCGACGCCGGCGCCGATATAGCCGATCGTCACGCCCTCCTCCAGCTCGGTGCTGCCGGGGGTCAGGATGATCGAGCGACGCTCGCCGTCGCGTCGCACCTCAAGGTCGAGAGGCTCGCCGGGGCTGGCGCGAACCCGATCGACGAAGGCCATCCAGTCCGTCACCGGCTCTCCATTGACAGCAACGACCTCATCACCCACCTGCAGGCCGGCCTCGGCGGCCGCCTCACCCTCGATCACCTGACCCAGCACCGCGGGGATATCCGGCTGCCAGGGGGTCAGTCCCAGGCTCGGCAGCGGCCGGGGAGGATCCTGACGCACCAGCCAATCTTGCACCGGCAAACGATAGGTCCGGGGGTCGGCGGTCGCTTCGTCGCGGGCCTGTACCTCTAGCTCTCCGCTGGCCCCGATGGCCGCTATCAGCTTGAGGTTGATCTCGTCCCAGGTGCGTACCGAATCGCCGCGTACCGCCGTAATCTCCTGGCCGGCCTCGAGACCACCCCGACTGGCCGGCGAGTCCTCCGCCACGCTACCGATCACTGGCGCCACCGCGGTGGTACCGGCCACGAACAGCGCCCAGTAGGCGACGATGGCCAACAGGAAGTTGGCCAGCGGGCCGGCGGAGACCACCGCGATACGCTGCCAGACCGTCTTGTTGTTGAAGGCCTGGTCGCGCTCGTCAGGGTCAACCGAGCCTTCCCGCTCGTCGAGCATCTTGACATAGCCGCCCAGCGGAATCGCGGCCACCACGAACTCGGTGCCATGACGATCATGGCGCGACCAGAGTGGCTTGCCGAAGCCCACGGAAAAGCGCAATACCTTCACGCCGCAGCGCCGGGCCACCCAGAAGTGTCCGAACTCGTGGAAGGTGATCAAGAGGCCGAGCACCACGATCACGGCCAGCACGTTCTGGATCAGGCCCAAGGCAATCTCCTTGCAATCAACAGCGTCGAGGCGCGCGCATCATTGCCGCGCCAACCGGACACGCGCCGCCCGGCGGGCGAGAGCATCGACCTCGAGAATAGTCTCGAGATCATCGGCCGGCATGACAGGACACTCGTCGCACACCCGCCCTACCAACTCGCCGATGGCGGTAAAACCGAGGCGGCCGGCGAGGAAGGCCTCCACGGCTACCTCGTTGGCGGCATTGAGCACCGCCGGCGCGGTACCGCCCGCGGCCATGGCCTCCCGGGCCAGGCGCAGACAGGGAAAGGCCACCTCGTCGGCGGGCTCGAAGTCGAGCCGCGCAATCCGGAAGAGATCCAGGGCCTCTACCCCGGCATCGATGCGCTCCGGCCAGGCCAGACCATAGGCGATGGGAGTCCGCATGTCCGGGTTACCCAGCTGGGCAATTACCGAGCCATCGCTGTAGGCCGCCATGGAGTGAATCACGCTCTGGGGGTGTACTACCACCTGAACCTGGTCGGGACGGGCATCGAAAAGCCAACATGCCTCGATCAGCTCGAGCCCCTTGTTCATCAGAGTGGCGCTATCCACCGAGATCTTGCGCCCCATGGACCAGTTGGGATGGGCGCAGGCCTGATCCGGGGTCACCCTGACCAGATCGTCCCGGGACCAGCCGCGAAAGGGCCCCCCGGAAGCGGTCAGCAGCAGTTGCGTCACCCCGTGACGCACCAGGCCTCCACGATGGTCGACGGGTAGACACTGGTAGATGGCATTATGTTCGGAATCGATGGGCAGGAGGGTGGCGCCGTGCCGCGTAACGGCGTCCATGAACAGCGCCCCGGACATCACCAGGGCCTCCTTGTTAGCGAGAAGGACTCGTTTGCCGGCCTCCACTGCGGCCAGCGTCGGCAGCAGACCGGCCGCACCGACAATAGCCGACATCACGGTATTCACCTCGCGGGCTTCGGCCACTTCGACCAGCGCCTCTCGACCGGCCCGCGCCTCGGTGGCCAGGCCGGCCTCGGCCAGCTGCCCGCGCAGCCAGGCGGCATCCTCCTCGGCATCGAGCACGGCCACCGCCGGCCGATGGCGTCGACACTGAGCCAGCAGCGACTCCCGGGAGCGGTGGGCGGTCAGGGCATGCACCCGGTAGCGTTCCGGGTGACGGCCGAGCACATCCAGGGTGCTGGTGCCGATGGAGCCGGTGGCGCCCAGTACGGTTACACGCTCCAGAGTCACAGCAGCCCCCCGTACAGCAGGGCGAACAGCGGAACCGCGGCGGTCAGGCTGTCGACCCGGTCCAGCACTCCTCCGTGCCCGGGCAATAGCTGGCTGGAATCCTTGATCCCGCGATGGCGCTTGAGCATGCTCTCGAGCAGATCGCCCAGCACCGAGGCCAGGGTCACCACCGCCGTCGCCACCACCAGAAGCAGCCCACCGGCGACGCCGAGGCCCTGCCAGGCGGCGAAGCCGACCGCGAGCAGCGCGGTGACGGCCAGACCGCCGGCCACGCCTTCCCAGGTCTTGCCGGGGCTGACGCTGGGAGCCAGCTTGTGGCGGCCGAGGGCTCGGCCGACGAAGTAGGCGCCAATGTCGGCGCCCCATACCAGCAGCAGCACGAAGAGCAGCCAGACGGCACCGCCCTCACGCAGCACGCTGAAGCCCACCCAGGTCGGCAATAGCACCCAGAGGCCCATCGCCAGGCGCATGGCGGCCGACTGCCACTGCGCGAGGCGCGCAGGGTAACCGGTCACCCAGTAGAGGTTGACCAGCCAGCCCAGCGCGCCCAGCCAAAGCAGCCAGGCCGACTGCGCAGCGCCTGTCACCCAGCTCAATGCCAGCAGCGCGGCGAGGCCCCCCACCGCAAGTAGGCGAGGAGCCGATGCGGTGATACCGGCAAGGTTGGCCCATTCCCAGGCGGCGAGCAGCACGGCGGCGGCGGTGAACAGCCGGAACCCCTCGCCCTCCAGGCCGAACAGGCCGAACAAGGCCAGGGGGATCAGCCAGGCCGCGGTAATGATCCGTTGTCTAAGCACCTTGCGCCTCGATCTGTTCGTCCGTCATGCCAAAGCGCCGCTGCCGGCCCTGAAAGTCGGCCAGCGCGAGGTCGAAAGCGGCGCCATCGAAGTCGGGCCACAGCACGGGGGTAAAATAGAGCTCGGCATAGACCATCTGCCAGAGCAGGAAGTTGGAGATACGCCGCTCGCCGCTGGTGCGGATGCACAGGTCCACTGGCGCATCGTCGGACAGGCTGATCGCCTCGTCGAGGGCCCGCTCATCGATCATCTCGGGATCGAGCTCGCCGGCGGCGACCCGCTCGGCCAGCCGCCGGGCGGCAACGGCGATGTCCCAGCGCCCCCCATAGTTGGCCGCGATCACCAGATGCAGGCCGCTATTGTCCCGCGTCAGTGCCTCGGCGCTGACGATATGCTTCTGGATCGAGGTGGAGAAGCCGCTGCGGTCACCGATCACCGAGAGGCGAATGTCGTGCCGGTGAAGCTTCTTGACCTCACGACGGAGCGCCAGGAGGAAGAGCTCCATCAACGCATTGACCTCGCTGGTGGGCCGCTTCCAGTTCTCGCTGGAGAAGGCGAACAGCGTGAGGGTCTCGATGCCACGCTCGGCGGCACGACGAATCACGGCGCGCACCGCTTCGACGCCGGCATGATGGCCACGCACCCCGGACAGGCCCCGAGCCTTCGCCCAGCGATTGTTGCCGTCCATGATGATGGCCACGTGGCGCGGCAATGGCGCCTCGCCGGCCGCGTGTCCATCGTCAGAAGTGACCCCGGAACGGGGGGACTGCGGTGACGTCATGATGTCTCGCATGGCGGGTAAAAGCATGAAGGCCGACGAACGGCAGACGTCTTGCCTGCCGTTCGTCGAAAGGCGTTACATCGCCGGCAATGCCATTCGCCGGTGACGCCTAACCTTCTCAGACCTGCATCAGGTCGTGTTCCTTGGACTCCAACGCCTTGTCGATCTCGGCGACAATGCTGTCGGTGAGCTTCTGGATGGCTTCCTCGGCCTGATGCTCCTCGTCCTCGGTGATCTCCTTATCCTTGAGCAGCGACTTGAGATCCCCGTTGGCATCACGGCGCACATTGCGCACGGCAACCCGGGCATGCTCGGCTTCCTGGCGGGCCTGCTTGATGTAGCCCCTGCGCGTCTCCTCGGTGAGCATCGGCATGGGCACGCGGATCACGTTGCCGGCGCTCGCCGGATTGAGACCGAGATCGGAGGTCATGATGGCCTTCTCGATCTTGGGCACCATCTGCTGCTCCCAGGGCACCACGCTCAAGGTTCTGGCGTCCTCGGTATTGATCGAGGCCACCTGATTGAGCGGTACCTGGCTACCATAGTAATCCACGGTGACCGCATCCAAGATACTGGAGTGCGCTCGACCGGTACGGATCTTGTTGAAGTTCTGGTGAAGAGCCTCGAGGCTCCTCTTCATGCGGCTCTGCGCATCCTTCTTGATGTCGTCGATCACTGTCTCACCCTCTGTCAATCAGCGTGCCTTCCTTGCCACCCACCACCAGGTTCAGCAGGGCACCCGGCTTGTTCATGTTGAAGACCCGTACGGGCATATCATGGTCCCGCACCAGGCAGATGGCGGTCAAATCCATCACCCCGAGCTTCTGGTCGAGCGCATCATCATAGGACAGCTGCTCGTACTTGACCGCTTCGGGGTGCTTGACCGGGTCCTTGTCGTAGACCCCGTCGACCTTGGTAGCCTTGACCACCACATCGGCGTCGATCTCGATGCCGCGCAGGCAGGCCGCGGAGTCCGTGGTGAAGAAAGGATTGCCGGTGCCAGCCGAGAACAGTACCACGTCGCCGGACGTCAGGTAGCGAATGGCCGTTCGGCGGTCGTAATGCTCCACCACGCCACTCATCGGAATCGCCGACATCACCCGCGAGCGAATGTTGGAACGCTCCAGGGCATCACGCATGGCCAG
This sequence comes from Halomonas lysinitropha, assembly GCF_902500215.1. GTDB lineage: Bacteria > Pseudomonadota > Gammaproteobacteria > Pseudomonadales > Halomonadaceae > Halomonas > Halomonas lysinitropha. The sequence continues at coordinate 116,879 of NZ_CABVOU010000033.1, read as the reverse complement.
CGCATTCATCACCGTGGCCAGCATGCCCATGTGGTCACCGGTGACCCTGTCCATGCCCGCCTCGTGCAAGGCCGCCCCGCGGAAGAGGTTGCCACCGCCGACAACAATGCCGACCTGGACGCCGATGCCCACCAGCTGGCCAATCTCCAGCGCCAGGCGATCCAGCACCTTGGGGTCGATGCCGAAATCGGCATCGCCGGTCAAGGCCTCGCCGGAGAGCTTGAGCAGGATACGCTTGTACTTGGAGACTTCGGTGCGGGTCTTCTCGGGCTTGCTGGGGGCAGGGTGATCGGCAGTGGTCATGGGGTCTCTCCCGGGTTCTCGACGCATGGGACCTGATGGGTGGCCGGATTCACCGGCCGGATACACGAAGGCGTGCGCTCGCGCGCACGCCATCTTCCTGCTGGAACCTGAGACCTCAGCTGCGCTTGGCCTGTTCCATCACTTCCGCGGCGAAGTCGACCTCTTCCTTCTCGATGCCCTCGCCCACCTCGAAGCGGGTGAAACCGATGACCTCGCCGCCGGCCGCCTTGACGAACTCGGCCACGGTCTGGTCCGGATTCTTGACGAAGGGCTGCTCGGTCAGGCTGTTCTCCGCCAGGTACTTCTTGAGACGGCCCTGCACCATCTTCTCGGCAATCTGTTCGGGCTTGCCGGCCATGTCGGGTTGCGCGAGGATGATCGCCTTCTCGGCATCCAGCTGCGCCTGCGGCATGTCCTCGGGAAGCGCCACGGTCGGGTTGATGGCCGCTACGTGCATAGCGACATCCTTGGCCACTTCGGCGTTGCCGCCCTTGAGCACGGTGAGCACACCGATGCGACCGCCATGGACGTATTCGCCCACCACGCCCCCTTCCGGTGCCTCGACCACGGCACAGCGGCGCACGCCGATGTTCTCGCCGATCTTCTGTACCAGCTGCTCGCGAGCCGTTTCCAGCGCACCTTCCATCACTGCGGCCACGTCTTCGCTCTTGGCGGCGAAGAAAGCATCGGCAATCTTGTCGGCGAAGGCCGTGAAGTTCTCATCGCGGGCAACGAAGTCGGTCTCGGAATTGATCTCGACCACGACACCGAAGGAGCTGTCGTCGGCGACGCGGGTCACCACGGCGCCTTCCGCAGCGGTACGGCCGGCCTTCTTGGCGGCCTTGAGCCCGGAACTCTTGCGCAGATTCTCGATGGCGACGTCGATGTCACCACCGGCTTCGGTGAGTGCCTTCTTGCACTCCATCATGCCGAGCCCGGTACGCTCGCGCAGTTCCTTCACCTGGGAGGCGCTGATAGCTGCCATGGATTTCACCTCTGAATGTCTCGGGAAATGGACCGGACCCTCTCAGGGAGAATCCGGTGACTTCATATAAAAAAAGGGGGCCGCGGCCCCCTTCTCGTCTAACCGGCATCAATGGCAACGGTGTGAGGGACATCCACAGCCGCCGACCAGACGGGCCACGATCACTCGGCGGCGCTGTCATTTTCCTGAGCGGCGGCCTCTTCGGTCACCTCGACGAACTCGTCGGGACGACCTTCCTTGGCACGGGCACAGGCGTCGGCGATGGCCTTGACGTAAATCTGGATGGCACGGATGGAGTCATCGTTGCCCGGGATCACGTAGTCGACGCCATCGGGGTCGGAGTTGGTATCCACCACGCCAATGACCGGAATGCCCAGCTTGTTCGCCTCGTTGATAGCGATGCGCTCATGGTCGACATCGATCACGAACAGCGCATCGGGCAGCCCGCCCATGTCCTTGATACCACCCACGGACCGCTCGAGCTTGTCCTGCTCGCGGGTCGCCATCAACACTTCCTTCTTGGTCAGCTTCTCGAAGGTGCCGTCCTCGTGCATGGCCTCGAGTTCGCGCAGACGCTTGATGGAGACGCGGATGGTCTTGTAGTTGGTCAGCATGCCGCCGAGCCAGCGGTGGTTGACGAACGGCTGGCCGACGCGATTGGCCTCTTCCTTGATGATCTTGCTCGCGCTGCGCTTGGTGCCGACGAACAGGATCTTGTTGTTGGCCGCCGCCATCTTCTCGACCACATCGATGGCCTCGTTGAGGGCCGGCAGGGTGTGCTCGAGGTTGATGATATGGATCTTGTTGCGGGCGCCGAAAATGAACTTGCTCATCTTCGGGTTCCAGTACTTGGTCTGGTGACCGAAGTGAGCGCCTGCTTTGAGCAGGTCACGCATATTGACGTGTGCCATGGATGACTCCTGGAAAATCGGGTTAGGCCTCCACGCACCCCATGGATCCGACCGTCGGAGCAACCCGACAGCACCCGGGACCATGTGACGGTGCATGTGTGATTTCAAGGCGTTGCATTGATTTAGCGCGCATCCCGGGCCTCGCTGAGGTGCCGATGGATCGGCAAGGCTCCGCGATTGCAGGAAAGCGCGCAGCTTTATACCATGGATGGCTTCCGAGATGAAGTCGTCCGATGCTCGAGCCCACCCTTGTCAGGACGACACCACCCCTGATTCGAGATTCCATGAACGTACCCATCAAGACGCCCGACGAGATCGAGAAGATGCGCGAAGCGGGACGCCAGGCCGCCAGCGTGTTCGAGATGCTCATCCCCCACGTCACGGCCGGCGTGAGCACCGGCGAGCTGGACAGGCTATGCCATGACTATATCGTCGACGAGCTGGGCTCCACTCCGGCGCCGCTCGATTATCACGGTTTCCCCAAGTCGATCTGCACCTCGATCAACCACGTGGTCTGCCACGGCATCCCGGATGACGCCAAGAAGCTCAAGAAGGGCGACATCATGAACATCGACATTACCGTGAAGACGGCCGACGGCTATCACGGCGACTCCAGCATGATGTTCATCATCGGCGAGACCATCCAGGGCGAGCGCCTGTGCCGGGTCACTCAGGAGTGCCTGTATCGTAGCATTGCGCTGGTGCGCCCGGGCGTACACCTCTCGGAGCTGGCCCGCGCCATCCAGTCCCACGCCGAGGCCAACGGCTATTCGGTGGTCCGCGACTTCTGCGGACACGGCATCGGCGCCGGCTTTCACGAGGATCCCCAGATCCTGCATTATGACGGCTATGCCCCCGAGGCCGATATCCCCCTTCAGGAAGGCATGTGCTTTACCATCGAGCCGATGATCAATGTGGGCGACCATCGCACCAAGGTGCTGCGCGACGGCTGGACCGCCGTGACCAAGGACAGGAGTCTGAGCGCCCAATGGGAGCACACCCTGCTGGTCACCGCGACGGGCGTGGAGGTGCTCACCGCGCGCCGTGACGAAGACCTTTCCCTTCTCGACCGCTGAGTCGACCGCCATGCTCCTGCACCACTACCGGTTCGATCCCGACGAAAGCCTCTTTGATATCGACGCCTTTCGTGCTGAGCTCGCCGGCGAGCGCTCGCCTATCGCCCCCTTCAAGGCGGCGCTGCGCAGCATCCAGGCTCGCCTGGACGAGCGCTTCCGCGCCGGCGCCGACATCCGTGACCTGGTGCACGGCCGGGCCTGGTGCCTGGACCGCCTGCTGGCCATCGCCTGGGAACAGCACGACTGGCCCGATAACGGGGTGGCATTGATCGCCGTGGGCGGCTTCGGCCGAGGCGAGTTGCATCCCCACTCCGACATCGACCTTATGCTGCTGCTCGAGCAGGATGACGATACGCCGTACCGGGAACCCCTCACGGCCTTTATCACCTTCCTGTGGGACATCGGCCTGGAGATCGGCCACAGCGTCCGCTCGCTGGCCGACTGCGAGCGCGAGGCCGAGGCCGACGTGACGGTGATCACCAATCTGCTCGAGACCCGGACCCTGGCCGGGCCCGAACGCCTGCGCGAGGCAATGCAGGTGCGCCTTTCCACCGACCGCATGTGGCCGGCGGATCGCTTCTTCGAGGCCAAGTGGCAGGAACAGATCAGCCGCCACTACCGCTACAACAACTCCGAGTACCACCTCGAGCCCAATATCAAGAGCTCACCCGGCGGGCTGCGTGACATCCAGATGATCGGCTGGGTCGCCAAGCGCCACTTCGGCACCCAGCGCTACGAGGATCTCGTCGCGGGCGGCTTCATGAACGATCCCGAGTTGCGCATCCTCAGCCAGGGCGAGGCCTTTCTGTGGCAGGTACGCTATGCCCTGCACATGCTGACCGACCGAGCGGAGGACCGCCTGCTGTTCGACCACCAGCGCACCATCGCCGAGCTGTTCGGCTACCGCGACACGCCGGAACGGCTGGCCGTGGAGCAATTCATGAAGCGGTACTATCGCCATGTCACGGCGCTGGCCGGACTCAACGACATGCTGCTGCAGCACTTCGATGAAGCGATCCTGCACGACGGCGAGGCGCTCACCACCGTGCCCCTCAACGAGCGCTTCGAGATCAAGGGGGGCTATATCCAGGCGCGCTCACGCCATGTCTTCCGCCGGCGCCCCTCGGCGCTGCTCGAACTCTTCCTGCTGATGGCCGAGCACCCGGAGATCGAAGGGGTGCGCGCCGATACCATCCGCCTGATCCGTGACCATCGCCATCTGATCGATGACCTCTACCGCGACGACCTGCGCCACCAGAGCCTGTTCATGGCGCTGCTGCGCTCCGGCGGCAACGTGGCCCGCCAGCTGCGGCGCATGAACCGCTACGGCGTGCTCGGCAAGTACCTGCCCGAATTCGGCCAGGCGGTGGGCCTGATGCAGCATGACCTCTTCCACATCTATACGGTGGATGCTCATACGCTGCGCCTGCTCAAGTGCATCCACAGCTTTCGCAAGCCCGAGGCGAAGGAGGAGTTCCCGGTCGCCGCCACTCTGATCCATCAGTTGCCCAAGCTGGAGCTACTCTGGATCGCCGGCCTCTACCACGACATCGGCAAGGGGCGCGGCGGCGATCATTCGACTCTCGGCGCCCGGGATGCCGAGGCTTTCTGCGAGCGCCACGGGCTCTCCAGCCGCGACACCCGCCTGGTCAGCTGGCTGGTGGAACATCACCTGATGATGTCCATGGTCGCCCAGAAGCGCGACATCACCGACCCCGACGTGATCGCCGATTTCGCCCGCCTGGTGGGTGACGAGACCCGGCTCGACTACCTCTACGTGCTGACGGTGGCCGACATCAACGCCACCAACCCGACCCTGTGGAACGGCTGGCGAGCCTCGCTGCTGCGCCAGTTGCACGGCGAGACCAAGCGCGCCCTGCGACGCGGCCTCGAGAACCCGCTGGAACGCGACGACTGGGTGCAGGAGACGCGCAGCGAGGCCCACTCCCTGCTGGCCACGGTAGGCGCCGACATGACCCGGGTCGACCGACTCTGGGAGTCGCTGGGCGAGGACTATTTCCTGCAGTACGCCCCCAGCGAGATTGTCTGGCAGACCCAGGGCATCCTGAACCATGGCGATAGCCAGCTACCGCTGATCCTGATCAACGCCCCTACCGACGACATGGCCGAGGGCGGCACCAAGGTCTTCATTCACACCCGTTCCGTGGACGACCTCTTCGCCGCCACCGCCGCCGCCATGGACCAGTTGGGGCTGTCGATCCACGATGCTCGGATCGCCACTTCCAGCAACGACTGGACGCTGAACACCTTCATCGTGCTGGACGACCATGGCCAGGCGATCCGCGAGCGCGAGCGCATCGAGGAGATTCGTCGGCACCTGGTCGAGGAGCTCGATGACCCGGACGACTATCCGCAGATCGTTACCCGGCATACCCCGCGCCAGCTCAAGCACTTCCGCGTGCCCACCGAGGTCAGCATCGAGCAGGATCCGGCCAATGAACGCACCCTGCTCGAGCTCGTCGCCCCCGACCGCCCCGGTCTGCTGGCCCGGGTGGGGCGCATCTTCATGGAGCAGGATATCGCGCTGTCGGCGGCCAAGATCGCCACCCTGGGCGAGCGGGTCGAGGACGTCTTCTTCATCACCGACAAGGCTGGCGCGCCGCTCACCGACCCGGAGCGCCAGCAGCGCCTGCGCGAGCGTCTTATCGAGGTGCTCGCCGTCCCCGGCTGAAGCCGACTAACGTTCACGAGGCGGGTCGGCGTTTGAGGCCGCCCCGGGGCTTCCCTATAATCAACGTCCTGTCCGCCCAAGTGCCGCACCGGCACCCAGGCCAACACCGACAATGACGCCGGACTCTTCTTACTGTCCGAGGCGCACCTGGACACCCATGAACCCCGACCTCGACGCCCTCAAGCCCTACCCCTTCGAGAAGCTCGCCGCCCTCAAGGCCGGCGTGACACCGCCCGCCGGGCTGACGCCTATTCCGCTGACCATCGGCGAACCACAGCACGCCCCCTTCGCCGGCGCCCTGACCGCCCTGCACCGCCATCAGGAAGATTTCGCCCGCTACCCGACCATCGCCGGCAGCGCTGAGCTGCGTGGCGCCATCGCCGGCTGGGCGACGCGACGCTTCGGGCTGGCCGGGCTCGACGCCGACCTCCAGGTGCTGCCGGTGAACGGCACCCGGGAGGCGATCTTCGCGTTCGTCCAGGCGGCGCTGGATCGCACTCGCCCGGCGAAGGTCGCGATGCCCAATCCCTTCTACCAGATCTACGAGGGTGCCACCCTGCTGGCCGGCGGACAGCCACTTTACCTGGACGGTACCGCCGGGAGCGGCTTTCGACCGGACCTGGCCAGCGTGCCCGCCGACACCTGGCGCGACGTCCAGCTGGTGTTCCTCTGCTCGCCTGGCAACCCCACCGGGGCAGTGACGCCGCTGGCCGAGTTCGAGACGCTGATCGCCCTGGCCGACGAGCACGACTTCCTGATCGCCTCGGACGAATGCTACTCGGAGCTCTACCTGGACGAGGCCGCCCCGCCGCCGGGGCTACTCGAGGCCTGTGCGCGCCTCGGCCGCCACGACTATCGGCGCTGCCTGGTGTTCCATTCGCTCTCCAAGCGCTCCAACCTGCCGGGGCTGCGCTCCGGATTCGTTGCCGGCGATGCCGAGCTGATCGCTCCGTTCAAGCGCTACCGCACCTACCACGGGTGCGCCATGTCGCTACCCGTGCAGCAGGCGTCGGTCACCGCCTGGAACGATGAGGCACACGTGCGCGCCAACCGAGACGCCTACCGCGAGAAATTCGCCGCGGTCACCGAGGTCCTCACCCCGGTACTGGACTTCCCCGCCCCCGAGGCCAGCTTCTACCTTTGGCCGGCGGTGCCCGGCGGGGATGACGAGGCCTTCACCCGCGCTCTTTACGCCGCGGAGAACGTCAGCGTGCTGCCCGGCAGCTACATGGGGCGGAGCGGCAACAACGGAATCAACCCCGGCAGCGGCCGACTGCGTCTGGCGCTGGTTGCCGAGGTCGAGGCCACGGTAGAGGCCGCCGAGCGAATCCGCCGCTTTATCGAGAGGAGTGCCCGATGCTGACGCTCTACGTGATCAAGAACTGCGACACCTGCCGCAAGGCGCGCAAGGCCCTGGAGGACAAGGGCATCCCCTTCCAGGTCCATGACCTACGCGAGGACGGGCTCTCCGCGCCGCTGCTGGAACACATCCTGCACCGTGTGCCAGTCATGGAGGTGCTGAACAAACGCAGCACCACCTGGCGTCAGCTCGATGAGGAGGAGAAGGCCGACATCGACGCCAACAAGGCCCGCGAGCTGATGCTGTCCCACCCCACCCTGCTCAGGCGCCCGCTGCTCGATACCGGCGACGAGATCCTCGTTGGCTACCGCGACGGCGATTACGACTCACTCTAGGGCCTGCCCAGGCTCTGCTCCACCCTTCCAAAGGACACCATCCCCATGCTGAGCTTTGCACTCGGAATCGGCACCCAGAATACCCAGGGCGACTGGCTGGAGATCTACTATCCGGCCCCACTGCTCAACCCTGACGCCAGTCTGGTAGCCGCCGCCGCCAAGATACTCGACGCCCCCGACGGCAACGCCGCGATCAGCTTCCTGCCCGAGCAGTGCGCCGAGCTGGCCGGCGCGCTGAAGGCCGCCGGCCACGAGGAGCAGGCTGAACTGGCCGAGTCCCTGGCCGCGAGCCGGCGCCCGCTGGTGGCCATGTTCCTGAACGTGGATACCCCGCCCCAGAGTGCCCCGGAGGTCTACCTCAAGCTGCACCTGCTCTCCCATCGCCTGGTGAAGCCCCACGGCCTGGACCTCACTGGCATGTTCAGCCTGCTACGCAACATTGCCTGGACCAGTGAAGGGGCGATCGATATCGAGGAGCTACCGGCCCGCCGCCTCAAGGCGCGCCTGGAGGGACGCCCGCTCTCCGTGGACTGTGTCGACAAGTTCCCCAAGATGACCGATTACGTGGTCCCCAGCGGCGTGCGCATCGGTGACACCGCCCGGGTGCGGCTGGGCGCCTATCTCGGTGAGGGCACCACGGTGATGCACGAGGGCTTCGTCAACTTCAACGCCGGTACCGAGGGGCCGGGCATGATCGAGGGCCGCATCTCCGCCGGCGTGATGGTCGGCAAGGGCTCGGACCTCGGCGGCGGCTGCTCCACCATGGGCACCCTCTCCGGTGGCGGAAACATCGTCATCAAGGTAGGCGAGGGCTGCCTGATCGGCGCCAATGCCGGTGTCGGCATTCCGCTGGGGGACCGCTGCACCGTGGAGGCCGGCCTCTACCTCACCGCCGGCGCCAAGGTCACCCTGCTCGATGACCAGGGCCAGGAGGTCGAAACCGTGGCCGCCCGCGAGCTGGCCGACCAGAACGACTTGCTGCTGCGCCGCAACTCGCAGAACGGACGCATCGAGTGCCTCACCAACAAGAGCGCCATCGCGCTCAACGAGGCACTGCATGCCAACAATTGAGCCGCCTGAGCTCTCCCCGACCCTGGCGCTTGCCTTCGAGCTGATCCGGCGCCCCTCGGTGACACCGGATGACCTGGGCTGCCAGGCGCTGATGATCGAGCGACTCGAGGCGCTCGGCTTCCGGGTCGAGCGTCTGCCCTTCGGCGACGTGGAAAACTTCTGGGCGACACGCGGCCACCATGGGCCGCTGCTGGCCTTCGCCGGCCACACAGACGTGGTCCCCAGCGGCCCCCAGCCCCGCTGGGACTTTCCGCCCTTCGAGCCGTGCATCGATGGGGCGGGCATGCTGCGGGGCAGAGGGGCCGCCGACATGAAGGGCAGCCTGGCGGCCATGGTCACCGCGGTGGAACGCTTCGTGACGGCCCACCCGGACCATCACGGGCACATAGGCTTCCTCATCACCTCCGATGAGGAGGGGCCCGCGGTCGACGGGACCCGGGCCGTGGTCGAGCACCTGCGCGAGTCCCACGACCGGCTCGACTACTGCATTGTCGGTGAGCCCTCCTCCACCGACCGACTCGGTGACGTGATCAAGAACGGTCGTCGCGGCTCGCTGGGAGGGGTGCTGCATATTCGGGGCATTCAGGGCCATGTGGCCTACCCGCATCTGGCGCGCAATCCCATTCACCAGGCACTGCCGGCGCTGGACGCCCTGACGCGAGAACCCTGGGACGCCGGTAACGCCTTCTTCCCCGCCACCAGCTTCCAGGTCTCCAATATCCGTTCGGGGACCGGCGCCACCAACGTGATTCCCGGCGAGGTCGAGGTGGTGTTCAACTTGCGTTTCTCCACCGAGGTGACCCACGAGCAGCTCAGGCAGCGCACCGAGGCACTGCTGGATGCCCATGGCCTCGACTATCACCTGGACTGGACGCTCAATGGCGAACCCTTCCTCACTGCCGAGGGCGAACTGGTGGAGGCCGCCGTCAATGGCGTCGAGGATGCCCTGGGGCACCGCCCAGAGCTCTCCACCGCCGGCGGCACATCTGACGGGCGCTTCATCGCTACGCTGGGCAGCCAGGTGGTCGAGCTCGGCCCCTGCAATGCCACCATCCACCAGGTCAACGAGCGGGTACTGGCCTCGGACCTCGATGACCTCAGCCGAATCTATGAGGCGATCCTCGCCAGACTCTTCGTCAACGGCACGGCCCAGCTCTGAGGCACCCATGCAATCCTATCCTGATATCGAGATCTACCTGGCGCACTGTGACATCGCGCGTGTGGATGCCTGGCTCCAGCAGGCCATCGCCGCCGAGCCGCTGTCGCCGCTGGGCAAGCGCAAGTGGCACACCCTCGGCAGCGCCGCAGCCGACGAAATACCGGTGCTGGTGGTGGAGAAGGCCGCCGACGGTTTCACCAGCCTGTGGTTCGACAGTCCCGCGACACCCTGGGCGACCGACACGGAATGTGCTCAGGAAGCTGCCGCCCGGCTAGGCTGCGAGGTGCGTTGCTCGCTGGGTGGCTGGCAGCCCGGCGACGATCCGGACCGTTTCCTTCAGGTATTGCCCGATGGCAGCGAGCAGCCGATCGACTGGCCCGACTCAGGGCAATGAGACAGAACGACCGCGCCCCGCTAGAAGCGGGGCGCGGTGCATGGAGAACGCGAAAAATGCGCCTGGTGCAGGCCGTTCTTCAGGTAATCACGGTGACGTCGTCGGCCTGAAGCCCCCGCTCATTCTGTATGACGTGATAGCGCACTTTCTGGCCCTCGGCCAGAGTACGATGCCCTCGCCCACGTATGGCACGGAAGTGCACGAAGACATCCTCGCCGTCGTCACGGGTGATGAAGCCGTACCCCTTGTTGACGTTGAACCACTTGACCTCGCCGATCTCGCGATCATCGTCCTCGACCTCGGCCAGGTTGACCAGCTGGGGCGTCAGGGCGTTGACCGCCAGGGTAGCGACCAGCAGTACCAGAAAGACGGCGGCGACGGCGGCGAAATAGACCATGGCCACGCCGCCAACCTGGAGGCTGGAAAACAACTCACGGGACAGTGCGCCACCGGTGAGATGGACGAACAGGGCAATCAACAACGGGGCCGGCGCGGCCAGCAGCAGGCTGATGAGACTGCAACGAAACACGACCTTTCGATTCATGGACCTGTAGAACTCTCTTGTCGGGGTGAAAGGAAGGAACACATCATGATGGAGGTGCCACGATGAACGGCAACACTCGACAAGGGGATTCTACCATGAGCACCGATTCGACGCCTGCCGAGCTGGCACGGCGCCTGGAGGCTCTGGAGAGCCGAATCGCCTATCAGGAGCACTGGCTCGACACCCTCGACGTGGCCGTGGCCAATCAGGAGAAGCGGCTGTCACACCTCGAGCGGCTCAACGTGCTGATGCAGGAGAGACTGCGCGACCAACAGCGGGCACTGCAGGAAAACGACACGGCGACGCCAGGCCCAGAGGACGAGGTGCCGCCGCACTACTAGCGCCGAGCGCCGAGCGCCGAGCGCCGAGCGCCGAGCGCCGAGCGCCGAGCGCCGAGCGCCGAGCGCCGAGCGCCGAGCGCCGAGCGCCGAGCGCCGAGCGCCGCAGAATGATCGCTAACGCCTGGCTTGCGTCAACAATTAACCCCGTTGGCTTTCACAACCAACGGGGTCAATTCTGTTTCAGCACAAACACCCCTGCCCGCACTTGTCAGCTTGGCGCTCGGCGCTTGCGACTTGGTGCTGTCAGAGCTCGTCCAGATAGCGCTCGGCATCCAGCGCGGCCATGCAGCCGGTGCCGGCGGAGGTCACGGCCTGCCGGTAGACATGATCCATCACGTCGCCGGCAGCGAACACGCCCGGTACGCTGGTGGCAGTCGCATTGCCTCCGAGACCGGACTGGACCTTGATATAGCCGCCGGCCATGTCGAGCTGGCCCTCGAAGATGCCGGTATTGGGACTGTGCCCGATGGCGATGAAGAGCCCGGGCGCCTGGATTTCTTGGGTCTCGCCGGTCTCGGTGGACTTGAGGCGCACGCCGGTCACGCCGCTGTTGTCGCCCAGCACCTCGTCCAGGGTCTGGTTCCATTCCAGCACCACGTTGCTGTTCTCGGCTTTCTCGAACAGCTTGTCCTGAAGGATCTTCTCGGCGCGGAGGCTGTCACGGCGGTGCACCAGGGTCACCTTGGAGGCGATGTTGGAGAGGTAGAGGGCCTCCTCCACGGCGGTATTGCCGCCGCCCACCACGACCACTTCCTGATTACGGTAGAAGAAGCCGTCGCAGGTCGCACAGGCCGAGACTCCCTGCCCCATGAACTTCTGCTCCGATTCGAGGCCCAGATAGCGAGCACTCGCCCCGGTAGCGATAATCAGGGCGTCACAGGTGTAGGTTCCGCCGTCGCCCTTCAGCGTGAAGGGACGCTCGCGCAAGTCCACCTCTTGAACATGGTCGAAGAGCACCTCGGTGTCGAAGCGCTCGGCATGTCGCTTCATGCGCTCCATCAGCTCGGGCCCCTGGACGCCGGCATCATCCCCCGGCCAGTTATCCACATCGGTGGTAGTGGTCAGCTGGCCGCCAGCCTGGATGCCAGTGATCAACAGCGGCTTCAAGTTGGCCCGGGCGGCGTAGACGGCTGCGGTGTAGCCGGCAGGGCCGGAGCCCAGGATGATCAAGCGTTCGTGACGCGCAGCGCTCATGGAGGACCTCATAGTGAATCGGGTTGAATCGGTCGGGCGACGCCCGGCGGGAGAATCTACAGCACTTCATCGTCGCGCCCCAGCGTCACCTGAAAGGCGTTCACATCCTCCAGGTCGACCTCGATTCGAACCTGGATCGGCGCACAGCAGATGTGGCAGTCCTCCCAGGTGAGCTGACTGCCTTGAGTGGTGTCGACCAGCAGATCGAAGGGCGCATCGCAGTAGGGGCAGTGCACACGACGCGACGTCAGCTGTTCCTCGTGCATCCGGCCTCCTGGAACCCTCGTACCGTAGTGCAGCAATATGAGGGGGCAAGGTCGGCATTTCAAGGGAGCTCGAATAGCATCCGCTCCAGGCAACGCTTGAAAAGGCCATCTATCATGACCATGTAACCACCAAGGTGCCAGGATGGTGCCCTCACTCCCCGCGATGCGAAAGGAGGACAGACAGCATGAGCAACGAGTCCACACCGGATACCCTGCAGACGCTGGACGCCGGCGGCACGACCTATCACTTCCACAGCCTGGAGAAGGCCGCCGACGCCCTGGGCAACATCGACCGCCTGCCCAAGACCTTGAAGATCCTGCTGGAAAACCAGTTGCGCTTCGCCGATGACGAGAGCGTCGCCCGCGAGGACATGCAGGCGCTGGTCGACTGGCAGCAGCAAGGCCACTCCGACCGGGAGATCGGCTATCGCCCGGCGCGGGTGCTGATGCAGGATTTCACCGGCGTGCCCGGGGTCGTCGACCTGGCCTCCATGCGCGCCGCGGTGGAATCCCTCGGCGAGGACCCGGCTCGAATCAACCCGTTGTCGCCGGTGGACCTGGTCATCGACCACTCGGTGATGGTCGACAAGTTCGGTAATCCCTCGGCGTTCAAGGACAATGTGGCCATCGAGATGGACCGCAACCGCGAACGCTACGAATTCCTGCGCTGGGGTCAGGACGCCTTCGACAATTTCCGCGTGGTGCCGCCGGGCACCGGCATCTGCCATCAGGTCAATCTCGAGTACCTGGGCAAGACCGTCTGGACCAAGGAGCAGGACGGCCGGACGCTGGCCTACCCGGACACCCTGGTGGGAACCGACTCTCACACCACCATGATCAACGGCCTGGGCGTGCTGGGCTGGGGCGTCGGGGGGATCGAGGCCGAGGCGGCCATGCTCGGCCAGCCGGTTTCGATGCTGATTCCCGAGGTGGTGGGCTTCAAGCTCACCGGCAAGCTGCGCGAGGGCATCACCGCCACCGACCTCGTGCTGACGGTCACCGAGATGCTGCGCAAGAAGGGCGTGGTGGGCAAGTTCGTCGAGTTCTACGGCGATGGCCTCAAGGACCTGCCGGTAGCTGACCGCGCCACCATCGCCAACATGGCCCCGGAGTATGGCGCTACCTGCGGCTTCTTCCCGGTAGACGACGAAACGCTGACCTACTTGCGCCTGACCGGCCGCGAGGATGCCCAGATCGCCCTGGTGGAGGCCTACAGCAAGGCCCAGGGCCTGTGGCGCCAGCCCGCCGATGAGCCGATCTTCAGCGATACCCTGGCGCTGGACATGACCGAGGTGGAGGCCAGCCTGGCCGGCCCCAAGCGGCCCCAGGACCGGGTGGCGCTCAAGGACATGAAGGCGACCTTCGCCAAGCTGATGAACGAAAACGGCGACAAGCTTCCCGAGACCGACAAGGGCCGCCTGTTTTCCGAAGGTGGCCAGACGGCCGTGGGCGTCGAGGAGAGCTACGAGCACCACGACAGCCAGGAGGTGGAATTCAAGGGCGAGGCCTTCAAGCTCAATCCGGGGGCAGTAGTGATTGCCGCCATCACCTCCTGCACCAATACCTCCAACCCCAGCGTGATGATGGCGGCCGGGCTGCTGGCGCGCAACGCCCTGGCCAAGGGCCTCAAGACCAAGCCTTGGGTGAAGACCTCACTGGCTCCTGGCTCCAAGGTGGTAACGGATTATCTCGAGGCCGGCGGCGTCAACGACGATCTCGACGCTCTGGGCTTCAACCTGGTGGGCTACGGCTGCACCACCTGCATCGGCAACTCTGGGCCGCTGCCGGAGCCCATCGAGAAAGCCGTCGAGGACGGTGACCTCACCGTGGCCTCGGTGCTATCGGGCAACCGCAACTTCGAGGGGCGCATTCACCCACTGGTCAAGACCAACTGGCTGGCCTCGCCGCCACTGGTGGTGGCCTATGCCCTGGCGGGCAACGTCCAGCTCGACCTGACCCAAGACCCGCTGGGCACGGATTCCCACGACAACCCTGTCTACCTCAAGGACATCTGGCCCAGCCAGGCGGAAATCGCCGAGGCCGTGGAAAAGGTCAACACCGAGATGTTCCGCAAGGAATATGCCGAGGTGTTCGACGGCGACGAGACCTGGAAGTCGCTCAAGGTGCCCGAAAGCCAGGTCTATCAGTGGTCGAAGGATTCCACCTACATCCAGCACCCGCCCTTCTTCGAAGGCATGGGCCGTGAGCCTGACGCCATCGAGGACGTCAAGGGCGCCCGTATCCTCGCCCTGCTCGGCGACTCGGTCACCACCGACCATATATCACCGGCCGGTGCCATCAAGCCCGATAGCCCCGCCGGACGCTACCTGCAGGAACGCGGCATCAAACCGGTGGACTTCAACTCCTATGGCTCACGCCGCGGCAATCATGAGGTGATGATGCGCGGCACCTTTGCCAACGTGCGTATCCAGAACGAGATGCTGGATGGCGTGATCGGTGGCGAGACCCGTCACGTACCCTCAGGCGAGCAGATGGCGATCTACGACGCCGCCATGACGTATCAGGAAGAGGGGACGCCGCTGGTGGTGATCGCCGGCAAGGAGTATGGCACCGGCTCCAGCCGCGACTGGGCCGCCAAGGGCACGCGCCTGCTCGGCGTGCGCGCGGTACTGGCCGAGTCCTATGAGCGCATCCACCGTTCCAACCTGATCGGCATGGGCGTGGTCCCGCTGCAGTTCCCGGAAGGCGAGAGTCGCACATCCCTGGGCCTGACCGGCGACGAGACGGTCTCCATCGAAGGGCTCAGAGAGCTCACCCCAGGCGGCAAGGTCAAGGTGACCATCGCCTCCGACAAGGGCGAGAAGAAGCTCGAGACGCTGTGTCGCATCGACACCGCCAACGAGCTGGAGTACTACCGCCACGGCGGTATCCTCCACTACGTGCTGCGCAAGATGATTGGGGCCGCCTAGGCGGGTCGGCCTGACCAGCCACCTAGGCCCGGTAAGCGCCAGCGCACCGGGCGACTACGCCGGATGCGCCTTCGGCTTATCCGGCCTACTTGAACTGAGTATTGCATAAGCCACAAGGAGCAAAGGCCCCGCCGGGTAGCTCGGCGGGGCCTTCTTGGGTTCGGGCTCCGGACAAGAAAATACTACTGCTCGTTGCTCGTCGCTTAGAACGAACGGCGGCGATAGCGCCGATACGCCGGCGACCAGCAGCTGCGCTCGATGGCCTCGCGCAACTTGATGCCGTTGGTCTTCAGTGCCACGCCCTCGCCTTGGGCCTGGGCGGCCACGTCGAAGGCGATCGCCTTGGAGAGTTCACGGATATGAGAGAGCGGCGGGAGCAGCGCACCCTCCCCGTGCTTGACCAGCGGCGCCTCACGGGCCAGCGCCCGGGACGAGGCCATCAGCATGGCATCGGTGACACGCTTTGCCGCCGACGCTACCACGCCAAGACCGATCCCCGGGAAAATGTAGGCGTTGTTGCACTGGGCGATAGGAATGCTGCGGCCGCCATACTCCACCGGTGGGAAAGGACTACCAGTGGCCACCAGAGCCGCACCATCGGTCCAGCGGATAACGTCCTCCGGCACCGCCTCGGCGCGGGACGTGGGATTGGAGAGCGGCATGATCAGCGGCATTTCGCAGCCGGCATGCATCGCGCGCACTACCTTCTCGGTGAAGATACCCGGCATGCCGCAGACCCCGATCAACACGGTGGGCTCGACCCGTCGCATCACCTCGAGCAGCGCCTGGCCGTCCCAACCGACCACCAGCTCGGGATCGTGGGCCAGCCGGCCCTGGAAGTCGCGAAGCCAGGCCTGTTCGGAGGTGACCAACCCCTCGCGGTCAACCATGTAGATACGCGAACGCGCTTCTCTTTCCGTCAGGCCCTCCGCCTGCATGGCCACCACCACCTGCTCCGCGATGCCACAACCGGCGGAACCCGCCCCGACGAACACCACTCGCTGTTGTCCGATGCCCTGTTCACGGGCCTGGCAGGCCGCCATCAGGGTCCCGACTACCACCGAAGCCGTTCCCTGAACATCGTCATTGAAACAGCAGAGCTCGTTGCGATAGCGATCGAGCAGCGGCAGGGCATTGGCCTGTGCAAAGTCTTCGAACTGCAGTAATACACCCGGCCAACGGCGCTTCACCGCGGCGATAAATTCCGCCATGAAGGCATCGTACTCCTCCTGGGATACCCGGCGGTGGCGCCACCCCATGTACATGGGGTCGTCGAGCAGCGCCTGGTTGTTGGTGCCCACGTCGAGCATGATCGGCTGAGTATAGGCCGGGCTGATACCGCCGCAGGCGGTGTAGAGCGCCAACTTGCCGATGGGGATCCCCATGCCGCCGATGCCCTGGTCGCCGAGCCCCAGGATACGTTCGCCGTCGGTGACCACGATCACCTTGACCTTGTCCTTGGTGGAGCTGCGCAGGATGTCATCCATGTGGTCGCGGTCCGGATAGGCGATGAACAGGCCTCGGTGATTGCGATAGATGTTGGAGAACTCCTCGCACGCCTTGCCGACCGTGGGGGTATAGATGATCGGCAGCATCTCCTGGAGATGCTCAGTGACCAGCCGGTAGTAGAGGGTCTCGTTGTCATCCTGGATGGCGCGCAAATAGATGTGCTTGTCCAGATCGTTCTGGCATTGGCTGTACTGTCGATAGGCCCGTTCCACCTGCTCCTCGATGGTCTCCACATTCTGGGGCAGCAGGCCGATCAGGTTGAATTCCAGGCGTTCTTCGCGGGTGAAAGCACTACCCTTGTTGAGCAGCGGCATCTCGAGCAGCGGCGGGCCGGCATAGGGGATGTAGAGGGGACGCTTCTGGTCGATGGTCATCTCTCGCCTCGATACGGTGACTGGGACGGGCCGTTGGCGCTCTGTCGACGCCTTGCCATCAACTCTAGCACGCGGCAAAAAACGACGCCCCGGGCTGGGGCCGGGGCGTCAACGCTGCTGGCGGGTACCTGGCTCAGCAGCCTTTCGCGACGGGAGGACGGGTTGGCTTCCCTTCGAAAAAGAAGGGACGCAGCTTCACTCCGAGCATATTGCCGGCAAAGGCGGCCACCAGCCATACCCAGCCATGCAGGCTGCCGGAGGCAATGCCGCTGAAGTAGGCGCCGATATTGCAGCCAAAGGCCAGGCGAGCCCCGTAGCCGAGCATCAGGCCGCCTATTATCGCCGCCAGCACCGATCTGGCCGGAATACGAAAGTTGGGGGCGAACTTGCCGGCCAGCGACGCCGCCAGCAGCGCCCCTAGCAGGATGCCGATGTTCATCACGCTGGTAATGTCGCGCCAGAGGGTGGCCTCCAGGGCAGCCGCATTCCACGATGACTGCCAGTAGCCCCACTGGCTGACGTCGCCACCGAGCGCCTCGAAACCCTTGGCGCCCCATAGGGCGAAAGCGGAGGTGATGCCCCAGGGGCGGCCGGCCAGTGCCAGGGTGGCGAAGTTGAGCAGGGCCAGGCCCACGGCCCCCGCCAGCAAAGGCCAGGGGCCGGTCAGCCAGCGACGGTTGCCGGCATCGACCGTCGGAGCCCGCTCCAACTCGCCATGACGACGCTTCTCCATCCCTATGGTGAAGGCGGCAATGGCGGCGAAAAGTACCAGGCTGATGGCGATCCCGCCTCCAGTCCCGGCGGTCTTGACCAGCGATACCGGCTGGAAGGCGGGCAGGCTCTGCCACCAGCTGAAGTGGGCGGTACCGATCAGCGAGCCGACGATGAAGAACAGCAGGGTAATCAGCATGCGGGCGTTGCCACCGCCGGCGGTGAACAGGGTACCCGAGGCGCAGCCGCCGCCGAGCTGCATGCCGAGACCAAACAGGAAGGCGCCGGCGACTACGGAGACGCCGATCGGGGCCACGAAACCATAGACCGACTGGCCGAAGAGGCTACCCGCACCCAGCGCCGGGAAGAACAGCAGCACCGCAATGGCCAGCATCACCATCTGGGCACGCAGGCCGCGGCCACGCCGCTCGGTGATAAAGACCCGCCAGGCGGAAGTAAAGCCGAAGGCGGCATGGTAGAGCACCATGCCCAGCAGGCCGCCCACCACCATCAGGGCGCCTACGCGAGCGCCGAAAGCGGCGCCCACGACCAGGGCGCCCAGCAGCAGAGCGCCGGCCGCCACGGCGGAAACGGAAAGTCGGGAACGTTGTGTCAGGGCGAGTTCACTCATGGTGTGCTCTCTACGCGATCATCAGGGGCATGAAGCCCGATAAGTCGACTATCCTAGCCACTCTCGAAAAGCACGTAAAAGTATTTAAAACAAATTATCGATAATCAGAAAGAATAACACTCCCCCTTGCTGCAATGACAACGGGCGCCCGAAGGCGCCCGTATTGTCGATATGCACGGCCATGCATCAGACGAAGCGTCCGAGCCCCGCTGCCTGGCGCAGGCGATCCATGAAGGGCACCGCCTCGGCACGGGCCCGCTCGGCCCCCTTGGTCAGCACCTGCTCGATGTGGCCGGGGTCCTCCATCAGCGCCTGGTAGCGCTCGCGGGGTTCGCGCAGCTGTTCGTTAAGCAGCTCGAAGAGCCGGTTCTTGGCCTCGCCCCAGCCGATGCCGTTGGCGTACTCGGTGCGCATGGCCCCGGTCTCTTCGGCCGTGGCGAAGGCCGAGTAGATCTGGAAGAGGGTACAGGTCGACGGGTCCTTGGGTTCGCCGGGCTCCAGGGAGTTGGTCTTGATCTTGCGGACCAGCTTCAGCAGCTTCTTCTCCGAGACAAACAGCGGGATGGTATTGTTGTAGCTCTTGGACATCTTGCGGCCATCCAGTCCGCCCAGGACCTCCACCCGCTCGTCCACCACGGCATCGGGCAGGGTGAAGTACTGCCCCTTGTAGAGGTGGTTGAAGCGCCCGGCGATGTCGCGGGCCATCTCGATGTGCTGGATCTGGTCGCGACCCACCGGCACCTTGTTGGCGTTGAACATCAGGATGTCGGCAGCCATCAGCACCGGGTAGCCGAACAACCCCATGGAGATGCCCTTGTCCGGATCCTGGTTGCCGGCAGCCTCATTCTCGGCCACCGCCGCCTTGTAGGCATGGGCACGGTTCATCAGCCCCTTGGCGCAGACGCAGGAGAGCAGCCAGGTGAGCTCGGGGATCTCCGGCACGTCCGACTGGCGATAGAAGATGGCGTTGTCGGTATCCAGACCCAGCGCCAGCCAGGTGGCGGCGATCTCCAGGCGCGACTCCTGCACCCGGCGAGGGTCCTGACACTTGATCAGCGCATGCAGATCGGCCAGGAAATAGTAGGACTGGACGTTCGGGTCCTGGCTCGCGGCGATGGCGGGCTTGATCGCCCCCACGTAGTTGCCCAGATGGGGGGTGCCGGTGGTGGTGATGCCGGTAAGAACCCGGGTCTTCTCGGAAGCTGCACTCATGGGGTAAGCGGACTCTGCTGTTCGGAAATGGCCGCTATGGTAACGCGAGGCCCCGATCAAGGCGACCGGGGCCCGCACCTTCAGCGCAACATGCCGGCAGGCTCGACATATTCCAGTCCGAAGGCCTCGGCCACCGCCTGATAGGTCACCTGCCCATCGTGAACGTTGAGGCCGGCGGCGAAGTGGGCGTCGTCGGCCAGCGCCTGCTGCCAGCCCTTGTCGGCGAGCGCAATGACGAATGGCAGGGTGGCGTTGATCAGCGCCTGGGTGGATGTGCGCGCCACGGCGCCAGGCATGTTGGCCACACAGTAGTGCACGATCCCATCCACGATATAGGTCGGGTCGGTGTGGGTAGTGGCCCGGCTAGTCTCGAAGCAGCCGCCCTGATCGATGGCCACGTCCACCAGCACGCTGCCGGCTTTCATCTCGGCGAGCATCTCCCGGGTGATCAGCTTGGGCGCGGCGGCCCCCGGAATCAGCACGGCGCCGACGATCAGGTCGCACTCGCGCACCGCCTCGTCGATGGCATCGGCGGTGGAGAACACGGTCTTCATGCGGCCCTGGTAGCGATCGTCCAGGGTCTCGAGGCGCGGAATCGACTTGTCGAGCACCGTTACCTCGGCGCCCAGGCCCAGTGCCATGCGGGCGGCATTCTCGCCCACCACGCCGCCGCCGATCACGGCCACCCTGGCCGGTGCCACCCCCGGCACCCCGGGCAGCAGCACACCTGAGCCGCCCTGGGCCTTCTCCAGGCTGTGGGCGCCGGCCTGGATGGCCATGCGGCCTGCCACGGTGCTCATCGGCGCGAGCAGCGGCAGGCCACCCTGGCGGTCGGTGATGGTCTCGTAGGCGATACAGGTGGCGCCGCTCGCCATCAGGCCGCGGGTGAGCTTCTCCTCGGCGGCCAGATGCAGGTAGGTGAAGAGCGTCTGGCCTGCCTTGAGACGCGCAACTTCCTCGGCCTGGGGCTCCTTGACCTTCAGGATCAGCTCGGCGTCGTCCCAGAGCTTGGCCACGTCGGCCTCGAGACGCGCCCCGGCGGCTTCAAAGGCGGCATCGGCAAAACCGGCACCTTCACCGGCGCCGGCCTGTACCGTGACCGTATGACCGCGGCGGACCAGTTCCCTGGCCCCGGTGGGCGTCAGGGCGACACGGTACTCGTGGTTCTTGATTTCCTTGGGCACGGCAATCTGCATGGGCTTCTCCTGGGAGCTGTCACTGGATGGGCTTCCTGTCCATTACAGCATAGCGAGGACATTCACACAGATTCCAGATGAAAGAACAGAAGAAATTATCGCCTAAACCACCATACGCCGATCTTTTTCTTTTCAAGACGGAAGGTAAACAGAAATTCAGGGGGTGTCCGCAACCGCGGCCTCGCCATAGATCCTGCGGTACTCATCGGGCAGGCGCCGCGGGCGGCCGCTGGAAAGCTCGATGCAGGCGAAACGGGTGCGTGCGCGAAGCAGGGTTCGGCCATCGGCGGGACGCAACAGCTGAAAACGACGCGTCAGGGTCAGGCGGCCTTCAAGGTCGATGATCCAGGTGGCCAACCGGAGTCGATCCCCTTCGAAGGCCGGCGCCAGGTAGTCAAGCTCGTGGCGATGTACCGCCATGCCGCGGTCCAGCTCACGGTAACGCGCAAGAGAAAGGCCCAGCGACTCGGAGTGGGCCCAGCTGACCTGCTCGATCCACCTCAGGTACTCGGCGTTGTTGGCGTGCTCGTACTCGTCGATGGCCGAGGGAGCGACGACGATCTCGATGACGAAAGGCTGGGGCAAGTCCCATTCCATCTCACGACTCCTTATGGCCCAGGGGACGGTTCGTACCGCAGTTCCAGCAGGTATCGAAGACGCCCTCCAGGCGCTCCCGGCAGCCAGGACAGGTCCATGCCGGGCGCTCGCTCGTTCCTTCCAGGGTCTGGTGGATAAGGGCCTCGGCCCGTTCGTGGTTATGGGGCGCCACCCATACCTCCGGCTCACACTCTCCCAGCGGCAGCTCACCGGCGCCACCCCCCAGGGTCATATTGCGCAGCTCCGCGGGAATGCCGGCCGCCGTCAGCACATTGTGTACGTGGCTGACCAGCAGCGCATTGGAGTGGGCAAAGGCACGAATGTAGCCAGGGACCATCGGGAATCAGTCCCGGAAGACCCGAACGCCCAGGGCCTTGAGGTAGGCGGTCTCGGGAATCGCCGGATGGATCGGGTGGTCCGCCCCCTGGTGGCCCTGGAAAAGGATCTGTCCCTGACGATCCTGATGACGCACCGCCCCGCGTACCACGTCCACCAGACGCTCCGGGGCCAGGTGCATGGAACAGGAGGCCGAGAGCAGCAGGCCGTCACGCCCCAGCAGGCGCATCGCCTCGCGGTTGAGCTTGCCGTAGGCTCGCTCACCGCTGGGAATGTCCTTACGCTTGCGGATAAAGGCGGGCGGGTCGAGGATCACCACGTCGAACTCCTCCCCCTCGGCCTTGAGGGCCGCCAGGACCTCGAAGGCATCGCCCTCGCCTACCGTCACCTGCTCATGAAGCCCGTTCAGAGCCGCATTCTCGGTGACCCGTTCCAGGGCCGGACCGGAAGAATCCACGCAGAGCACCTCTCGAGCCCCGTTGGCCGCGGCCTGCACGCCCCAGCCACCCACATAGCTGAACAGGTCCAGCACGCGCTTGCCGGCCACCAGACCATTGAGCCAGGCGCGGTTGGCGCGATGATCGAAGAACCAGCCGGTCTTCTGGCCGTCGAGTACGGGAGCAGCAAACTTGACGCCGTTCTCCTCCAGCAGCACCTGGTCAGGCAATTCCCCCTTCACGACCTCGACGCCAGCCTCGAGACCTTCCTGGCGTCTCCCGCTGGTGTCGTTGCGCAGCACTACCGCCGACGGCGACATCACCTTGTCCAGGGCGTCGAGCAGTTCGGGCAGCACGGCCTGCATGCCGGCGGTATTGAGCTGCACGACCAGCACGTCGCCGAAGCGGTCGATGACCAGCCCCGGCAGCAAGTCGCCTTCACCATGCACCAGGCGGTAGAAGGGCTGGTCGAAGAGGCCTTGGCGCAGCGCCAGCGCCTGGTTGAGGCGGTGCACCAGCAGCGAGCGATCGAGCCCCTGCGCCGGGTCACGAGACACCATGCGGGCGCAGATCAGCGAGTGCGGATTGACATAGGCGACCCCCATGGCCTTGCCATTGGCGGCCTCGACCACCACCTGCGCGCCGGGCTCGATCTCCTTGATCGGCGTGGCCTGGATGTCGATCTCGTTGGAATAGAGCCAAAGATGGCCGGCCTTGAGGCGACGGTCGGCGTTCTTCTTCAAACGCAGTGAGCGAAGTGCGGTCATGGGAGCATCTCGTGGGAAAGAGGAGGAAACGTCGGCGCCGCAGCGCCGTCGTCAGGTCTGGCAGTGGCCGCAGAACACACTGGCTCGCTGGCCCAGGGTCACCAAGCGCAACTCGGCGCCGCAGCGTCGGCAGGGTTGGCCATCGCGGCCATAGACGTTGAGCCGCTGCTTGAAGTAGCCGGGCTCGCCGGTGCCGCCGACGAAATCCCGCAGAGTGGTACCGCCCTGAGTGATGGCAGCGGCCAGCACCTCGCGCACCGCCGCCGCGAGCCGCTCATAGCGCTCCCGGGAGATGCGCCCAGCGGAGCGGCGCGGGTCGATACCGGCCAGAAACAGGGCCTCGGCGGCATAGATGTTCCCCACCCCCACCACCACGGCGTTGTCCATGAGGAAGGGCTTCACCGCCAGGCGGCGGCCGCGGGAGCGCGTGAAGAGGCGTTCGCCATCGAAGGCCTCGGAGAGCGGCTCCGGCCCCAGCCGGGCCAGGCGCGAATCCTGCGCCGCGCTGCCGGCCAGCCAGTCGACGAAGCCGAAGCGGCGCGGATCGTGGTAGCGCAAGATGGCGCCGTCATCGAGCACCAGGTCGAGATGGTCGTGCTTCTTCGGCAGCTCGCCCAGGCGGGCCATGCGCAGGCTGCCGGACATGCCCAGGTGCCAGAGCAGGGTCCCCGGCGCCTCGCCCTCGAGCGGCACCAGCAGGTACTTGGCTCGCCGGGCGAGTTCGCCGATGCGCGCGCCGATCAGCCTCTCGACGAGATCCTCAGGCACCGGCACGCGCAGACTCGCCTGGCGCACGATCACTTCGACGATCTCGCGACCTTCCACGTGAGGAGCAATGCCGCGGCGGGTAGTCTCGACTTCGGGCAACTCGGGCATGGCTAGGTCCGGCGGGACAACGATACGCAAGAACCCGACCATCGGGCCGGGTTCAGGCTGACAGGCTCGTGCCTGCGGCGGAAGCGACCAAGTACTACTTGATCTTGCCTTCCTTGTACATCACATGCTTGCGGACGACCGGGTCGAACATCTTCTTCTCGAGCTTGTCCGGCGTGTTCCGCTTGTTCTTGTCGGTGGTGTAGAAGTGGCCGGTACCGGCACTGGATAACATTCTGATCTTGTCGCGCATGACGGTTATCTCCCGTGATAAATCGCTTAAACGGCTTCGCCGCGCTTGCGGATGTCGCCGAGAACGGCCTCGATGCCCTTCTTGTCGATGACGCGCATGCCCTTGGAGGAGACGCGCAGCTTGACGAAGCGATTCTCGGACTCCACCCAGAAACGATGGGAATGCAGGTTCGGCACGAAACGACGACGCGTCTTGCGCTGGGAGTGTGAAACGTTGTTACCAGTCACCGGGCGCTTGCCGGTAACCTGACATACTTTGGACATGAGAGCCTCCAACCGCTTGGCCAGGTGTTTAGACCTGAGTGTTCAAAACCTGTCGGGCAAACCGGGACGACCCCGTTGTTATTTGACCCAAGGGAATTCAAAGGCTGCACTTTATACCAGAGACCGCCACGCCGGGCAAGCACGGAACGGGGATCCAGCAAGGGCATAAGGTGTCGCCGCAACGGGGCGTAGTGCGATGTGGCCAACCGATAGCGGAAAGCATGCTTGCGACCCTGAATCCCGGGACGTTTACCCAAGGGAACCGAGCGCAGCCGGGAAAGCATTATAGCGAAGCGACCGGTAAAGTGCTACAGCCTGCTACCTGTCTCGTTCATGGAAGAGAACTATCCATTTGACGGGAGGCCTGTCCCCTATGTCGCATTTTGGATATCACGAAGCATGGCCTGAAAGGAGCTGGCTTCCAGGGGACGAGCGAGAAGAAACCCCTGGATACGGTCACAGCCATGTTCCTGCAGCCAGGCCAACTGCTGCTGGCTCTCGACGCCCTCGGCCACGGTCCTCAGCCCGAATGCTTGGGCCATGGCGAGGCTGGCCCGGACGATGGCCTCGTCGCGCTCGTTGTCGCACAGGCCGTCCACGAAGGATTTATCGATTTTGAGCTCGGCCAGGGGAAACCGCTTGAGATTGACCAGCGAGGAGTGGCCGGTCCCGAAATCGTCAATGGCCAGCTCGATTCCCTCCGCATTAAGCCTATGGATCTCCTGGTTGACGATGTCGGAGTGCTCAATAAGTGCACTTTCGGTGAATTCGATCTGAAGCTGGTCCGCAGTGACGTCATGCCGGGCCATGGACCTGAACAGCCCCGAGGCGACCCCCTCCCCTCGGAAGTCCTTGGGCGAGACATTGAAGGAGATGGGGGGCGAAAAGAGTCCGACGGCCCGCCAGGCGCCCAGCTGCTCGCACAGGAGTGCCACCACCCGCTGGCTCAACTCCGTGATCAGGTCAGATTTCTCGGCGATCGGGATAAACCGCGCCGGGCTGATCGTCCCCTTCTCGGGGTTCTCCCAGCGCAGCAGGGCCTCGGCCCCCACGAGCCGATCGGGATCGCGTGCGTCGAACTGGGGCTGATACATCAGGCGCAGCTCTTGGTGAGTGAGGGCCCTGCGCAGCGCCTCCTCGAGCGCTCGGTCTTCACGGAGGCGCTCATAAAGCCCCAATTCATATAATCGCAACCGATTACGACCGCTCTCCTTGGCGCGATACATGGCAATTTCGGCCGCTTGGCATAGGGTGTCCACGTCATCCCCGTCCTCAGGATACAAGGCCAGGCCAGCGCTGGCGGTGATGCGCAGGTGACTGCCTCTGACCTCGAAAGTGCCGGCGAGGCGCTCCATCAGGTGCTGGGCGAACAACGCTGTCTTCCGGACATCACAGTCGGCGAACACCACCGCAAATTCGTCGCCGCCTATTCGCGCCACCGTGTCCACATCTCGCACCCTCTTCCGAAGCTGGGCAGCCACTTGTCTCAGCAGTGCATCTCCCACCTCGTGGCCAAGGGTGTCGTTGATGTCCTTGAAATGGTCCAGATCCAGGATCATAAGGGCCATCTTCCTCTTGCTGCTGCGAGCCTGGGAAAAAGCCTGGTGGGCTCGATCCTGGAACAGGCTTCGGTTGGGAAGGCCGGTCAAGGTATCGTGGCTAGCGAGGTACTCGATCTTGCGCTGGGAGTCCTTGATTTGACTGATATCCGAGAAGACACCCACTAAATTTCGAGGTTGCCCCTGATCGTCGTCGAGGCGATTGAGGATCATCCATCCCGGGAATACCTCGCCGCTCTTGCGGCGGCCCCATATCTCCCCTTGCCAGAAGCCCCGCTGGTTGAGGTGCTCCCAGATATCTTTGTATGAGGCTTGACCGTGGCGATCCGTTTTGATGAGGCTGTTTAGGCTCGTTCCCAGAACATCCTTTTCAACACAACCGGTAATCCGGATGTAGGCCTTGTTGACGGACTGGATACGGCCGGCAGAGTCCATCACGACGATGGCATCTCCGGTATCCTCAGACACACGGACAGCGATTCTGAGCTGGTCTTCCGTCTGTCGTCGCTCCGTGATATCCATCACGGCGCAGCGGAACCGAGCAGTACCAGACTCCGCAGCGGGTTCCACCACGCTCTCCATCCGCACCATGCGCGGGGCGTTTTCATCCCCTGCCAGTGTCAGATCGACGGCCTGAGAAGTCTCCTTGGTGGCGAGTGCGCGGCGGTGGAGATGTAGCGCGTCCTGGGAGTCAGCGGCCACGAACGCGAACAGGTCATGGCCCACCAGATCGGTTCCCGGGGCGAACAGGGCGTTGGCGGCCCGATTGGCCTCTTGGATGCACCCTTTGGCATCCAGGAGGAGATAGCCCATCGGTGCTCGCTCAAACAGGTCTCGATAGCGGGTCTGCGCGATTTCCCGGGCGATTTCCAACCGGTCCCGTGCCTGTTGCAGCTCCTCGTTCTGGATTCGCAGCTCTTCCTGGTGCAGCTCCAGCTCGGATACCAGGGATTGGATACACGTCACGGTAGAGCTGGAAACATCTGTCAAGCCTTGACGCAGGCGACGGTGAGCCGCTTCCCGCAAGGCCCTCGGTGAAAGAGGTTGGTTGTTATTGTCCACTCTAGTCTCCTTTGGACAAGCTGCTAGGGCTCAGGCACCGAACTTTGTCTATCCATGGTGAGCAGGATCATTACCCCGCCCTCTTCTAATTCTAGGCGGCAGGCATTCAACCAAAAGTGAGCCGGCTCCAAATCATCTACAGCCACGCTCAGCTCGAAATCGCAGATAGCCTGCTGTCGCGGCAAGACCTCAAGAAGGCGGGCCCTCAATTCAGGATTATCCCACTGCCCATTGGCCAGATCGAACAGACTTTTCCCCTCCACCACCTCGGGGGTCAGGGGAAACGTACGATAGAAGCCATCGTTGGCAGACACTACATGCAGCTCAGTATTGAGTACCAGCAGGGGCTCCCGAACGGTGTCCACGACCGCCCGGAAAAATGCCTCGCCACGTGCCACGCCCTGAGCGACCTGAATGTCTTGAAAGGTGCAGACCACTCCCCGGATAACATTTTGTGTGCTGCGGTAGGGCTGGATGCGTAGCAGATACCAGTGGCCGCTCTGCGTCTGCACTTCCACCTTTCTGGGGACCAGGGTGTCCAGAACCGCCTCGGCATCCGCCAGGAGCGTGTCGTAGCGCAACCTGTTGGTCAGCTCACTCAGCGGCCGACCAATATCGGTCGGGCGCACGGCAATCAGATCCTGCACAGCCGGGGTGAACCGCTTGATATTCAGGGCCTCGTCGAGAAAGAGAGTGGCGAGGTGGGAACTGTCCAGGAGGTTCTTGAGGTCATCATTGACCTCGGTGAGATTATCGACGCGATTTCGGAGTTCCGCGTTGACGCTGCGCAGCTCCTGGTTGAGGGATTCGACTTCCTCCTTGGCGGCCTCCAGCTCCTCGTTGCTGCTCTGATGCTCCTCGTTCATGGACTGGAGCTCTTCGTTCATGGACTGGAGCTCCTCATTGGCAGCATGCATCTCTTCCACCGCCACCTGCTTGTCTTGACGCAGCGACTCCAGCTCACGCTTCAGACGAGCCTCGGTCTCGCCGTTGCTGCTGCCTTTGCCTGCACCTGTGCCCTCTATATTGGTCGCAGGGCCGCTTGTCTCGACGGACCCGCTCACCGGGCCTGAATCGGGGGCCGGATGAAAGGCCACCAGATAGAATCCTACCAGGGCGGTGGGCATCCGAATCCGCTGGACCTCCAGTCGAACCGGCTCGGTATTGTCATTGGTCTGGACTCGAACCTCCCGACTGATTGGATCGGCATCGCCGCCCGACGCCCCCTGCAATGCCTGACTCAGCGGCGCTCGCAGCCCCGGCCGCGCCATCTCCAGAAGCCGATTTCGGGTGGGACCGCTGGCGGGCTCCAGGAATTTGCCGATTCGCCCGTGGACATACACCACCTCCCCCTGGTCGTTGACGACCACCGCCGGCGGGCCAAACTGCAGCGCGATAAGGCGCTCCACACTGTGTGAGAGGCTGTCAACGGACCCCATTGCCGCGCTCTTGCCAAGTGCCTGGTAGGGCAGTCGGCGGAAACGACTGGGGCCCGGCATCACCGGCAAACGAGCTGCCAAGGAGCCCTCGGCCACCCGGTAGATCCGGGCGTCCTTCTCCACCGCGAAGAAGGCCTCGCTCTGGTGGTCCATGCTCTCTGAGGGTCCCAGCACCAGCAGCCCGTCACTGCGCAGGGCGTACCGGAATAAGGCCAGCAAGCGCTCCTGACAATCCCGTTCCAGGTAGATCAGCAGGTTGCGACAGGTAACGAGGTCCAGGCCGGTGAATGGCGGGTCCTGAAGGGCATTGTGCTCAGCGAATACCACCATGTCCCGCACCTCCCGGCTGATCAGGTAGGTGTCGTTTTTGGCGGAGAAATACTGCTGCAGGTGCGACTTGGACACATCGTGGGCGATGCCGGCCGGATAGCGCCCCCGTCGGGCCGTTTCGATGGCCGCCTGATCCACATCGGTGGCGAAGATCCTGACCTCCGGGGCCTGCCCCCAGCCAACCAGGCATTGCCGGATGAGGATGGCCAGGGTGAAGGCCTCCTCGCCGGTGGCACAGCCCACTACCCAGGCTCGGAACTCCTGCCCCGTCCGGGCCGCCTTCTGCAGCATCGCCGGCAACAGCGTCTCGCCCAGCGTGTCCCAGACCTGGCGGTCCCGGAAGAAGTTGGTAACACTGATGAGAAACTCTTGGAACAGGAGGTTGACCTCCTCGGGATGGGACTGCAGGTAGTCCAGGTATGCCGAGGGGTCGGGGATTTGCCGCAAGTCCATGCGCCGCTCAAGGCGTCGAGTCAACGTGCTGGCCTTGTAACCCGAGAAGTCGTGACCGGTACGATGACGCACGCGGTTAAGGATCTGACTCATGAGACCTGGCGGAATCGACGGCTGATGGCCTGGCAGAGCCGCCTGGCGATGGTGTTGTGAGCGGAGATAGCCGGTCAAGGTGGCCGGCATGTCTCCCGGAGGCAGCACGTAGTCCACTTGACCGGTCGCAATGGCATTAGCCGGCATATCCCCAAACTCGGCGGTATCCGGGTCCTGGGCCATGACCATACCGGCCAGGGACTTGACGGCCTGGATCCCCAAGGTGCCATCGCTGCCCGTTCCGGACAGGACAATCGCAAGGGCCCGGTGTCCCGCCTCATCCGCCAGGGAGCGAAAAAAAGCGTCGATGGAATGAAGTGGACCGGGCCGCCGCCCCGCCGCCGGCAGGTGGCTCACCGGATGCTCCTGGGTCTTTCGAGACCGAACCAGCTGACCCCGGTAAAAGATCCAGCCGTCACTCGGCAACGCTACATAGACCCGGTTCGGCAGGAGGGTTTCCCCTTCCTCGACCATCTGGACGGGCATGGCCGTTTGTGGACCGAGGATTTCTGGCAAGTGACTGTGCTCGCCACTGGGATGGTGGGTGGCGATGACATACGCGGCTCCCGTGTCGGGAGGCAGGTTGGCCACGAAGGATCTAAGGGGCTGGAGAGATCCAGCCGACCCTCCGATACCGACAATCGATAGGGCGTCCGTGGGGGAATGAGCGTTCGATGACGACATGGGTTGATCTCGAATGGAGAGAGTTTAGTCTCTCATCTCCTCACCGCTCATTTCGACCCATTCACAGGAATGCTTTGCGTCCATGGCAAGCGGGCATATTGAACCTCATCCCGCCTGGAACACCGTGATTATACGAGAGACCCTGTTCGTGATCTTCTTTTCCGCATCAGCCCCGTGAAGTTAGGCGGGCTCTAGCGAGAGGCGCCTGAGACAGAGCGTAGTGGGGCCCAGGTTACAGCCACCCCCTCTCGGCGAAAGAGACCACCTCGCCATCTCCCACCACGAAGTGATCCAACACGCGGACCTCGAACAGCCCCAGCGCCTCGCGCAGCCGCTCGGTGATGCGCCGGTCGGCGTCACTGGGCTCGGCCACGCCGGAAGGGTGGTTATGGGCGAAGATGATGGCGCCGGCGCCCAACTCCAGGGCACGGCGAGCCACCTCGCGGGGATAGACCGAGGCGCTGTCCAGGGTGCCGCGAAACAACGACTCGTAGCGGATCACCCGATGCTGGCTATCGAGGAAGAGCGCAGCAAACTCCTCGTGGCCGAGATGGCGCAGCCGAGCGGCGAGATAGGCGCGCACCAGCGTTGGCGACGTCAGCGCATCGCCCCGGCTGAGCTGGCTGGCAAGATGCCGCCGCGACAGCTCCAGGGTGGCCTGTAGCTGGGCATACTTGGCCATGCCCATGCCTCGTTCGGCACAGAAGCGTTGCTGGTCGGCCTCCAGCAGCTGGCGAAGCCCGCCGAAGGCCGACAGAAGGTCCCGAGCCAGGTCTACCGCCGAACGCCCCTCCACGCCGACACGCAGGAAAATCGCCAGCAGCTCGGCATCGGAGAGTGCCTCTACCCCCAGCGCCAGCAATTTCTCCCGGGGGCGTTCCCCCTCCGGCCAGTCCCGAATCGACATCCCCGCCTCCCTGCCTGTCGCCCTGACTGACAGTGTAGTCGGCCCGGCGGCTACGCAAGGTGCAGCGCCGATGGTAAGGTAGGCGCCTGACGATATTTCCGGGGTCTCGCCCATGCCTTCTCTTTCCGGACAGCGCCTGCTGCTCGGCATCAGCGCCGGCATTGCCGCCTACAAGAGTGCCCAGCTCGCCCGCCTGCTTACGCAGGCAGGGGCCGAGGTGCGCGTGGTGATGACCGAAGGCGCCCAGGCCTTCATCACGCCACTGACGCTACAGGCGCTGACCGGAGAAGCCGTACGCACCTCACTGCTTGATCCCGACGCCGAGGCCGGCATGGGGCATATCGAGCTTGCCCGCTGGGCCGACACCATCCTGATCGCCCCGGCCACCGCCGACCTGATGGCGCGCCTCGCCCAGGGCCTGGCAGACGACCTGCTGACCACCCTGTGCCTGGCCAGCGAGGCCGACAAGGTGATGGCGCCGGCCATGAACCAGGCCATGTGGCGCCATCCGGCCACGCAGCGCAACGCGCTCCAGCTGGCCAAGGACGGCTGGCTGCTGCTGGGGCCCGACAGCGGCGACCAGGCCTGCGGCGACGTGGGGCCGGGCCGCATGCTCGAGCCAGAGGCGATCCTGGCGGAGCTGCTCTCCACGGCGCCCGCCACAAGGGAAGCCGAGGGCCTGACCGTCACCATCACCGCCGGCCCGACCCGGGAGCCGCTGGATCCGGTGCGCTACCTCTCCAACCACAGCTCCGGCAAGATGGGCTTCGCGCTGGCCGCCGCCGCCGCCGCGCTGGGGGCCCGGGTGCGGCTGATCAGCGGCCCGGTCACGCTACCGACACCGGACGGCGTCGAGCGTACCGACGTGGAGTCGGCCCGGGAGATGCACGAGGCCGCCCAACGGCTGGCCGTCGACAGCGACATCTTCATCGGCTGCGCCGCCGTCGCCGACTACCGGGCCGAATCGGCCGCCGAGCATAAGATCAAGAAGGTCGAGGGCGAGGAGGGCCTTGTCCTGAACCTGATCAAGAACCCTGACATCATCGCCGGGGTCGCCGCCCTCCCGGAGGCCCAGCGGCCACTAGTGGTGGGTTTCGCCGCCGAGACTCGCGACCTGGAAGGCTATGCGCGGGACAAGCTCACCCGCAAGGGGCTCGACATGATCGTCGCCAACGATGTTTCCCGGGCCGGGCTCGGCTTCGGCAGCGATGACAACGCCGCCCTGCTGCTGTGGCGGGAAGGTGATGGAAACAGCAGCGAAAACCTCGCCCCCCAGCCCAAGTCGCAGCTCGCCCTGGCGGTGATGCGCCGTGCCCTGGCCTGCCTGTCGCCTCGTCGCGCCCCCTGACACCGAATACCCGAGGATCCTCGATGACTGCCGTCCCCGCTCGCCCGCGCCTCGCCGTCCGGTTACTCGACGAGCGCATGCGCGACTTCATGCCCCGCTACGCCACCGACGGCTCGGCCGGCATGGACCTGCGCGCCCTGCTCGACGCCCCCCTGACCCTGGCGCCCGGGCAGTGCGAGCTGGTGCCCACGGGACTTGCCATCCACATCGCCGACCCGGCGCTTGCCGGGATGATCCTGCCCCGCTCGGGCCTGGGCCACAAGCACGGTATCGTGCTCGGCAACCTGGTGGGGCTGATCGATTCCGACTACCAGGGAGAGCTGATGATCTCCACATGGAACCGTGGCAACGCCCCCTTCACCATCGAGCCCTTCGAGAGGCTGGCACAGTATGTGCTGGTTCCCGTGGTGCGTGCCGAGCTGGAGGTCGTCGAGGATTTCGACACCGGCCACCGGGGCACCGGACAGCGCGGCACCGGCGGCTTCGGCAGTTCCGGTCGGCACTGAAGCAAAGCGTAGGCCCCGAGCCACACGACACTCCATACAGGACGGACCCCATGACCCAAGCAGCGAGCCAGGCAGTCCCCGCCTCCATCTTCCGCGCCTACGATATCCGCGGCATCGTCGACGACACCCTGACCGAGGCGAACGTCGAGCAGATCGGCGGCGCCATCGGCAGCGAGGCCCGCGCGCGTGGCGAGTCCACCCTGGTCGTCGCCCGCGACGGACGCCTCTCGGGCCCGCGCCTGCTGGCGGCCCTGACCCGCGGCCTGACGGCCTCGGGGTGCGACGTCGTCGATATCGGCATGGTGCCCACCCCGGTACTCTACTTCGCCACCCACGTGCTCGAGGGCACGGCCTCGGGCGTCATGGTCACCGGCAGCCACAATCCGCCGGACTACAACGGCTTCAAGATCGTGCTGGGCGGGGAGACGCTCTCCGGTGATGCCATCGCCGCCCTGCATGCCCGTATCGCGGAGGGTGACCTGGCCTCGGGCCAAGGCAGCGTAAGTGAACAGGATCTGCGGGAGGCCTACCTGCGGCGCATTCTCG
The DNA here is from genome assembly GCF_902500215.1 of Halomonas lysinitropha. Classification (GTDB taxonomy): domain Bacteria; phylum Pseudomonadota; class Gammaproteobacteria; order Pseudomonadales; family Halomonadaceae; genus Halomonas; species Halomonas lysinitropha. The sequence continues at coordinate 83,232 of NZ_CABVOU010000033.1, read as the reverse complement.
GTGACGTATCCCTGGACCGGCCACTCAAGGCGGTGGTGGACTGCGGCAATGGCGTGGCCGGCGAGCTGGGCCCACAGCTGATCGAGAAACTCGGCGCCGAGACCGTACCGCTGTTTGCCGAAATCGACGGCAACTTCCCCAACCACCATCCCGACCCGGGCAAGCTCGAGAATCTCCAGGACCTGATTCGCACCGTCCAGGAGACCGGCGCCGATATCGGTCTGGCCTTCGACGGTGACGGCGACCGCCTCGGCGTGATCACCCCGAACGGTACGATGATCTATCCCGACCACCTGCTGATGGCCTTCGCCGAGGACATGCTGTCCCGCAACACCGGTGCCCGGGTGATCTTCGACGTCAAGTGCACCGGCAACCTGACCCGAGTGATCGAGGAGGCCGGCGGCACACCGGAAATGTGGCGTACCGGCCACTCGCTGATCAAGGCGCGCATGAAGGAGACTGGCGCCCTGCTGGCCGGAGAGATGAGCGGCCACATCTTCTTCCAGGAGCGCTGGTACGGCTTCGACGACGGCCTCTATGCCGCCGCCCGTCTGCTGGAGATCCTCTCGAAGCAGGATGACGACGCCGACACCTTCTTCGCCCGCTACCCCCAGGACGTCGGCACGCCGGAGATCAACATCACGGTGACCGACGAGACCAAGTTCACGCTGGTGGACCGTCTGGCCCGGGAGGGCGACTTCGGCGAGGACGGCATAAAGACGACCCTGGACGGCATCCGCGTCGACTACGCGGACGGGTGGGGGCTCTGCCGCGCCTCCAATACCACGCCGGTGCTGGTGCTGCGCTTCGAGGGCAAGGACGACGCCGCCCTGGCGCGCATCCGCGACCGCTTCGCCAACGCCCTCACCCAGGTGTCGCCCGACCTCGCACTACCCCTCTGAGGGGACATTCGCCATTCACAGGAGAGGATCCTGACAGATGACCGAACAGAGCCGCGACCCACAGCTGGTGGTGGAGATACTCTCCGAGGCACTGCCCTATATCCAGCGCTTCTCCGGCAAGACCGTGGTCGTGAAGTACGGCGGCAATGCCATGACCGAGGACACCCTGATCGACTCCTTCGCGCGCAACGTCGTACTGATGAAGGAAGTGGGCATCAATCCGGTGGTCATCCACGGCGGTGGACCGCAGATCGGCGAGCTGCTGGAGAAGCTGAATATCGAGTCAAGGTTCGTGGGCGGCATGCGGGTGACCGATGCCGAAACCATGGACGTGGTGGAGATGGTGCTGGGCGGCCTGGTCAACAAGGGCATCGTGAACCTGATCAATCAGTGCGGCGGCAAGGCCATCGGCCTGACCGGCAAGGACGGCGCACAGATCCGCGCCCGCCAGCTTCAGGTGGAGCACCAGGGCCCCGAGATGAAGGTGCCGGAAATCATCGATATTGGCCACGTGGGCGAAGTGGAACACATCTCCACCGATCTCATCGAGATGCTCGCCGCCCGCGATTTCATTCCGGTGATCGCCCCCATCGGCGTGGACGCGAAGGGCCGCAGCTATAATATCAACGCCGACCTGGTGGCCGGTAAGGTGGCCGAGGCCCTGGATGCCGAGAAGCTGATGCTGCTGACCAACGTGGCCGGCCTGATGAACGCCGAGGGTGAGGTACTCACCGGGCTGACCACCGGGCAGGTGGATGCCTTGATCGCCGACGGCACCATCCATGGGGGCATGCTGCCGAAGATCCGCTGCGCCCTGGATGCCGTAAAGGGCGGCGTGAGGAGCGCCCACATCATCGACGGCCGAGTGCCCCATGCCGTACTGCTGGAGATCTTCACCAACGCCGGGGTGGGCACCCTGATCACCGATGTCCCCCAGGATGCGAACGCCGACTGACTCTCGGGCCCGATCCACCGACCGACAAGAACATGATGACATGACGCAGGAAATACCCACACCCAGTCGCCGCGAGCAGATCCTGCAAGGCCTGGCGCTGATGCTGGAGGAGGACAGCGGCAAGCGCATCACCGTGGCCGCCCTGGCCCGCCAGGTCGGCGTCTCGGAGGCCGCGCTCTATCGTCACTTCCCCAGCAAGGCGCGGATGTTCGAGGGGCTGATCGAATTCATCGAGGCGTCCCTTTTCGAGCGCATCGGCCGCATCCTCGAAGAGGTGCCGGAGACGCTGCCGCGCTGCGGCCAGATCCTCACCCTGGTGCTGGCCTTCGCCGAGAAGAATCCCGGCCTGTCGCGTCTGCTGGGCGGCGACGCCCTGACCGGCGAGACGGCACGGCTACGGCTGCGCATCCACCAGCTCTTCGAGCGCCTCGAGACTCAGCTCAAGCAGATACTGCGCGAGGCGGAGCTGCGCGAGGGGCGACGCCCCTCACTGCCAGTCTCGGCGGCTGCCAACCTGCTGCTGGCCCACCTCGAGGGGCAGATCTCGCGCTATGTGCGCAGCGACTTCCGCCAGCGTCCTACCGAGCATTGGGACGACCAGTGGGCGCTGCTCTCGGCACAGCTGCTGCGCGAGAGCCCTCAGACGGCGTAGCGCGCCGAGCAGGATGATGCCACCGTCGCGGCCGGTATCAACGAGAAACCCCGCCGAATCGGATATCCGGCGGGGTTTCGGTTCCTAGCCTGAAGACCCACTACCCCTTGGCGGCTCGGTGCTTGGCCGCTTGGCGCTGCCCGGAGGGCGTCAAGCCGCCAGGGCGCCACCAATCTGCTGGCGGATCTTCTTCATGGCGTTCTTCTCGAGCTGGCGGATACGCTCGGCGGAGACGCCATAGACGTCGGCCAGCTCGTGGAGGGTGGCCTTGTCATCCCCCAGCCAGCGACGCTGCAGGATGTCCCGCGAGCGCTCGTCGAGGGTCTCCAACGCTTGCTGTAGGCGGTGCGTGGCATCCTGCTCCCAGTCGCTGTCCTCGAGCTGAGTGGCCGGATCGGCGCTGGCATCATCGAGGAAGTGCACCGGCGCCTGATAGGCGGACTCGTCGTCCTCCCCCGGCGAGGCGTCGAAGCCCGCGTCATGGGCCGACAGGCGCCCTTCCATCTCGCGCACCACTTCAGGCTTGACGTCGAGATCCTTGGCGATGGCCTCGACCTCGTCGCTGTTCAGCCACGCCAGGCGCTTCTTGGCGCCGCGCAGGTTGAAGAACAGCTTGCGCTGGGCCTTAGTGGTGGCGATCTTGACGATACGCCAGTTGCGCAGCACGAACTCGTGGATCTCGGCCTTGATCCAGTGTACGGCAAAGGAGACCAGCCGCACGCCCTGGTTGGGATCGAAGCGCTTGACGGCCTTCATCAGACCGACGTTGCCTTCCTGGATAAGGTCGGCCTGGGGCAGACCGTAGCCGGAGTAGCTGCGGGCGATATAGACGACGAAACGCAGATGCGAAAGCACCAGGCGACGCGCCGCTTCGAGGTCGCCCTCGTCGTGCAGGCGAAAGGCTAGCTCGCGTTCCTCATCGACGGTCAGCATGGGGATGCCGTTGACCGCCTGGATGTAACCGTTCAGGTCATGACCCGGGGAGAGTTGACCCACCGGCAGAAGACTGGTGCTCATGTGCAGGTTGTCTCCTTCGAAACCCATTGTCCTGTGCATACAGGGCTGTGCATGGTTGCCGCTTAAGACGGTGAAAACCGATGAAAGTTCCGGCTGTAGCCCGATAGTCCGTGGATCCGACCAGGACTCGCCTCAACGAGGCCGGATCTCCGCCAGGTGCCGATTCACGGCGATCCAGGCACCCAGCCAGCCAAGCAGTGTACTACACCCGAGCAGTATTGTAGACCCCTCGGGGCCCAGCCGCGGCAGGTGGAAACTGGCGCCGTAGCTCGCCGCCAATGCCGAGACCGGCGCCGAGAGCCAGTCGCTGCCCAGCGTCAACAGGCCCCACGCCAGCAGACCGCCGCCCAACCCGAACCAGGCCCCGCTGTAAAGAAAGGGGCGACGCACGAAGGCATGGGTGGCGCCGATCAGCGTCACCACCTCGATCTCCTGGCGGCGATTCTCCACGGCGAGCCGAATGGTGTTGCCCACCACCAGCAGCACCCCCAGCCCGAACAGCACGCCCAGGGCCAGGGTGACCCGCTGGCCCAGCTCGGCGAGGTGGCGCAAGCGCTCCAGCCAGGCAAGGTCCAATCGCACCTCATCGACGCCGGGGACGCCCTCGAGGGCCTCGGCAAGCCCTCGCACGGCCTCGGGGTCGGGATCCCCGGGACGCACCACGACACTGGCCGGCAGGGGGTTGCCCTCGAGCCGCATCAGGGCATCGCGCAGGCCCAACGCCTGCTGGAACTCGGCCATGCCCTCGGCGGCGGTGATCAACCGGGTACCGGCCACCCCCGCCTGAGCGGCCAGGGCCTCCTCGATACGCCCGGCTTCGCCCTCTGCGATCCCGATCTCAAGGTAGGCAGTGAGGGTGGCGCTCTCCTCCAACTCGGCGTCGAGCAGGCGGGCACTGTCCAGGGTCAGCCAGAGCCCCGCGGGCAGCACCAGGGCGATGGCGATGGCCAGCATGGTCATCAGACTGCCCAGTGGCCGGCGCAGCAAGCGCCGGCCACTGTCGACGGCCATAGTCCGGTGGTGGCGCGCCCAGGCCCGCCAGCGGACGCCGCCCGTTGGCCGGTGGGTGCGCGCACCGCGGGGCGAAGGGCTGGGGTCGCGGCTCATGCGACCTCCTCGTCAGCCACCAGACGACCATCATGGAGCCGCAGGGTGCGATGACGCAGCCGGGCGATCAGCGCCAGGTCATGGCTGGCGACCATCACGGTGGTCCCGATGCGATTGAAGTCCTCGAATAGCGTCATGATGTCGGCGGAAAGCTGGGGATCGAGGTTGCCGGTAGGCTCGTCAGCAAGCAACAGCGCTGGCTTGTTGACCACCGCCCGGGCGATGCCGACCCGCTGTTGCTCGCCGCCGGAAAGCTCGATGGGCAGCGCGCCCTCACGGTGCAGCAGCCCCACCTTGTCCAGCGATGCCCTCACCCGCCGCGCCGCCTCACGATGCTCGACTCCCTGGATCTCCAATGGCAAGGCCACGTTGTGGAAGATCGAGCGATCGAAGAGCAGCTGGTGGTCCTGGAAGACCACGCCGATCTGGCGCCGGTAGAAGGGAATCTGGCTGTGATGCAGGCGGTCGATATCATGACCCGCCACCCGCACCTTGCCGCGACTGGGACGTTCCAGGCGCATGATCAGGCGCAGCAGCGAGCTCTTGCCCGCCCCGGAGTGACCGGTGAGGAAGACCATCTCGCCGCGCCGCACCCGGAAATCGATATTGGCGAGCGCCTCGAAGCGCCCTCCATAGCGCTTGCCGACGTGCTCGAAGGCGATCATGACTCGGCCGACACCGGCTCGCGGTCGAAGAGGGCATCGACAAACTCACTCGCCGCGAAGGGGCGCAGGTCATCCAGAGACTCGCCGACGCCGATGAAGCGGATCGGCGTGCCGAGCTGGCGGGCCAGGGCGAAGATGATGCCCCCCTTGGCCGTGCCGTCGAGCTTGGTCAGGGTGATACCGGTAACCGGCACCGCCTCGTTGAAGGTCGAGGCCTGGGCCAGGGCGTTCTGGCCGGTGCCCGCATCGAGCACCAGCATCACCTCATGAGGTGCGCTGGCGTCAACCTTGCCCATTACCCGGCGGACCTTCTTGAGCTCCTCCATCAGGTGGGCCTTGTTGTGCAGGCGGCCGGCGGTGTCGGCGATCAGCACGTCGATGCCCCGCGCCTTGGCGGCCGAGACGGCATCGAAGATCACCGAGGCGCTGTCAGCCCCGGTGTGCTGGGCGATCACCGGCACATCGTTGCGCTCGCCCCAGACCTTGAGCTGCTCCACCGCCGCCGCCCGGAAGGTATCGCCGGCGGCCAGCATCACGCTGCGCCCCTCGCGCTGGAAGCGTTGGGTCAACTTGCCGATGGTGGTGGTCTTGCCTACGCCGTTGACGCCCACCACCAGAATCACGAAGGGGCCCTCGCCCTTCGGCGGCAGCGCCAGCGGTTGTGCGACCGGCTCGAGCATCGTCGCGAGCTCCTCCTGCAGGGCCCGGTAGAGCGCCTGGGGCTCCTTGAGCTCCTTGCGAGAGACACGGTCGGTGAGCCGATCGATGATCTCGGTGGTGGCCTCGATGCCCACGTCCGCCATCAGCAGCTGGGTTTCGAGCTCCTCCATGAGATCGTCGTCGATCTGCTTGCGGCCCATGAAGAGATCCGCCAGGCCGTCGGTGAGGTTGGCACGCGTCTTGCCAAGCCCGGCACGGATGCGAGAGAACCAGCCCTGCTTCTCGGCGACCGGCTTTTCCTGCAGGGCCGCTTTAGGTCGAGCAGGCTCGGGGGCAGCCTCGACGGCCTGCTCGCGGGGCGCCGATTCGGGTTCGTTGGGCTCGTCCCGGGCCGGCTCGGGCGGCTTCGCCGGCTGACTGCCGGATGCGGCCTCGCTGACTTCGTCGGCGGCCTCCGTCGCCGGCGCGGACTCGGTGGCGTCGTCTGCCGCTTGCTCGTCCGACCGGCGCTCGGCCTCCTGTTCCGGTGTCGTCTGCTGCCCGTCCTGCTGCTTCTTGCGCTTGAAAATACCGAACATGGGGGGATCACGCCTCACGGATGAACGAATCGACTCATCCTACCATCGCGCACCATGACTGTGGACAAGCCGGCGGGTACAATCCGCCCCCATGACACGACGCCCCTCCCCTTCCCGCAAGCCAGGCAGACCGGCCGCCAGCGCACCCAAGGGTTCCGGCCGCCGGGGGTCCGGACGGCTGCGCCTGATCGGCGGCGAGTACCGGCGCCGCCAGCTGCCGGTACTCGACCGCCCGGGGCTGCGCCCCACCCCCGACCGTGTCCGAGAGACGCTGTTCAACTGGCTCGCCGCCGCCACGCCCGGCGCGCGAGTTCTCGACCTTTTCGCCGGTACCGGGGCACTCGGCCTGGAAGCCCTCTCGCGGGGGGCCCGTCAGGCGGTTTTCGTCGAGCGCGACCCCCGGGTGGCGCGCCAGCTCGCCGACAACCTCGCGACCCTGGGGGCCGCCGAACGCGCAACCCTGGTCACCGCCGATGCCCAGACCTTCCTCGCCGGCACCCCCACTCCCTTCGCCCTGGCCTTCCTCGATCCGCCCTTTCGCCAAGGGCTCGCCGGCGCCTGCTGCAATGCCCTGGAGGCGGGCTGGCTCGACGAGAACGCCCTCGTCTACGTGGAAACCGAGTCGGCGCTCGCTCCCGAGGTACCCGCCAGTTGGCAACTCCACCGCGAGGTGTTTGCCGGTGATAGCACCGGGCGCCTCTACCGCCGGCAACCGCCTGGCCAGGGGTAGTCGGACGGTGACGCTTGCTGAGCTCCGAGCGCGGCGTTACGCTGCGCGCTGAAGGACCCCATCGGGCATGCCCACCAGCAGGATGTCGCCAGGAGAAAAGGATGAGTAACGAACTCTTCAACCAGCTCGAACAGAAGGTCACCAGCGCCGTCGAGGCCCTGGAGTTGATGAGAATGGAAGCCGAGGAGCTGCGCGAGGAAAACGCCCGCCTGAAACAGGAGCGCGAGGAGTGGGAGCGCAGGCTCTCCGCGCTGCTGGGGAAGTTCGACGAAGTCGAGACGACGACCAGCAGCTGAGGCGACATCAGGCCAGCGGGAGCGACATCAGCAGCGCGTCCTCCCGCTGGCCATCGACGCACGACGGATAGTAGCCACGCCGCCGGCCATCCTCGCCGAATCCCGCACGTCGATAGAGCACCAGGGCCGCTTCGTTGCCCGCCCTGACCTCCAGCAACAGGCGCTCACTTCGCCAGGTACCTGCCTGGTCGATCACCGCCGTCAGCAGGCGCCCCGCCAACCCCCGGCGACGCGCTTGCCCATCCACCAGGATCGCCTGCAACTCTGCATCGAAGGGTAGCCGCACCACCACCGCATGGCCGATCAGGCCACCTTCACGCTCGATGCCGAGCACCCGCGTGTCAGGGTCGGACAGCGCCGCCCGCAGTTGGTCTTGCGTCCAAGGGTCGGGACTGGCGGCCTGCTCCAGCGCCGAAAGCGTCTCCAGATCGGCCAGAGCCAGCCGCCTCACCCCTTCAGCCGGGCTCACGACCCGCGCTCCAGGCGTCGCGCCAGCCCACCATCCGCGGCCAGAGGGCTCGCTTGGCCTCGGCACTGCCAGACAGCTCGCTCAAGGAGGGCCCCTGCCAGGCCGGCAGCGCCAGCAGCGGGCAGTGACCATCCGACAGCGTCAGCAGCTCGTCCAGGGTGGCGTTCTCCCCGAACACCAGCAGCCGTTCCGGTACCCAACCGCGCCGCTGCCGACCGGCCAGGAAGGCCTGAAGGCCCTCCCGAGCCTCCTCCAGCGGCGCCTCCACCGGCAGCCCTTCCACCTGGGGCCAGCGAAAGGCCTCGAAGGCCGGCATCTGTTCGGGCTCCACGCCTGCCGCCTGCAGCAGGTGGCGCAGCAGACGCAGTTCCACGCTGCCGGGCGGCACCTCTCCAGGCAGCAACACCAGCCAGCGACCATCCAGGCATGCCACCTGCAGGGTGAAACGCAGCGCCTCGCCCGGTTGGCGCACAGGGCTAGGGCTCATCGATTCGGACGCGGTCTCCGGCTCGTCGGCCGGCACCAGGTCACCCAGCAGTGCTCGAGCCCGGCCGGCCGAAGGACGATGCCGCGGTTCCGGCTCGGCGGGAGCCGGACGAGGCATCGCGACCTGCGCTTCCGCGGCCTCGTCGAGCAGCGCATGCAGCCGCTCTCCCGGGGCGCGGCGCTCCTCGGTCACTGGCGGGGCCGCCTCCCACTCGCAGGCCGGAGAGGGCAAGGCATTGGGCAAGCGGTAGCGGGACACCCAGGCCGTCAGGCCCATGGCCTCCAGGTACTGCAGGCGCTGCGGCTCCGGGGTCACGACTGGCCGCCACCCCGACAGTCGGGGGAGTCGGGGCGCGACCGGCCGCTGGCCTCCCACTCCTCGGGGGTGAAGAGATGTAGGGCCAGGGCGTGAACGGGACCGGCAAGCTCGTCGGCGAGCAACGCGTAAACCTGTTGGTGACGCTTGACCGGCATCAATCCCTCGAGTCGGGGAGATACCAGGGTGACCTTGAAGTGGGTCTCGGAGTTCGGCGGCACGTTATGCCGATGACTCTCGTTCTCCACCGCGAGGAAGTCGGGCTCCAGGGCCCTGAGCTTGTCTTCGATGGTGGCCTGGATGCTCATGTCGGGGTTCCGATGCTGTGTGAATGATCGGGCCATTGTACGCCTTCAGCCCGTCACAGACGACGTCCGCAGCGGCTCGGGACAGCGCGTCTACCGCTGGGTGCAACCGGCCAGGGCGAGTCGCGAAGAATCGACTGATCCTGCTTGCCTCGTTGCGGAGTCCCTAACGAGGAAACCGGCCGAAGCCGGTTTCCCCTGATCGATGCCGGGCGGGCAAGGTCAGTCCTGGTCCGTCTCCAGCAGGAGAGCATCGTCCACCTCGGAGATTTCCAGCGCCGCTTCATTGTCGAGGTCGATGGCCAGATAGCTGTGCTCGACCTGCAGGAAGCGCTGGAAGAGCGCCCAGTCCAGGGCTTCCGGCCATTGGCGTTCATCCTCTTCCCAGGCGCGCAGTTCCGTCTCGAGGATCTCGAGGTAGCGCTCGTGCACGAAGGCCTCCAGGGCCTCGGGCGTATCCATCTCCGGGATCAGGTAGACGGTGCTTTCGCGCTCGACGTCGGCCAGGGTCAGGTCATCGCCCTCCATCGTGGGTTCGAGCGCATTGATCCAGTCCACGAAATGCCGGGTCGGCCTGACGCTCAGGGCGGAGCGGTTGAGCAGTTTCATCACGGTCTCCTCGACGTCGAAACGCCGACCATTATGGGTGCTGGGGCCGTCCCTTACCAACAATTCCGGCCCCGATCACTCCACCTCGGGGCGCATCGCCGGAAAGAGCAGCACATCGCGGATGGAGGCACTATCGGTGAAAAGCATCACCAGCCGGTCGATGCCGATGCCCTCGCCGGCGGTGGGCGGCAAGCCGACCTCCAGCGCCCGCACATAGTCGGCGTCGTAGTACATTGCCTCCAGGTCGCCGGCTTCCTTCTCCTCGGCCTGGGCGCGGAAGCGCTCGGCCTGGTCCTCGGCGTCGTTGAGCTCCGAGAAACCGTTGGCGATCTCGCGGCCGCCGACGAAGAATTCGAAACGCTCGGTGACGAAGGGGTCCGCGTCCTTGCGCCGCGCCAGGGGGCTCACCTCGGTGGGGTATTCGGTGATGAAGGTGGGCTGCTGGAGACGATGCTCCACGGTCTTCTCGAAGATCTCGATCTGCACCTTGCCCAGCCCCCAGCCATCCTTGACGTCGATGTCCAGGCGCTCGGCGATCTGACGCGCAGCGGCCTCGTCGGCCAGGGCCTCGGCATGGATCTCCGGGTTGAACTCGAGGATGGCATCGAACACCGTGATCCGTCGCAGTGGCTGGCCGAAGTCATACTCGAAGGTCTCGAGCACCTCGCCCTCGCCGTTACGCACGGTATTCACCACCGTGGTCGTACCCAGCACCCTGCGGGTCACGCTGCGCAGCATCTCCTCGGTGAGATCCATCAGGTCGTCGTGGTTCGCGTGAGCCTGATAGAACTCGATCATGGTGAATTCGGGATTGTGACGGGTGGAGAGCCCCTCGTTGCGGAAGTTGCGGTTGATCTCGAAGACCCGCTCGAAGCCGCCCACCACCAGGCGCTTGAGATAGAGCTCCGGCGCGATGCGCAGGTACATGTCGATGTCCAGCGCATTGTGGTGGGTGACGAAGGGGCGTGCCGTGGCGCCGCCGGGAATCGGCTGCAGCATGGGGGTCTCGACCTCCATGAAGCCGCGATCCTCGAAGAAGCGTCGCATGGCGCTGATTACCCCGGCGCGGGTCTCGAACACCTTGCGCGAATCGGGGTTCATGATCAGGTCGACGTAGCGCTGGCGGTAGCGCGCCTCCATGTCGGTGAGGCCGTGGAACTTGTCGGGCAGCGGACGCAGGCTCTTGGTGAGCAGCCGGGCCTCCACCATCATCACGTAGAGGTCACCCTTGCCCGACTTGTGCACCGGACCGCGGGCCGCCACGATGTCGCCAATGTCCCAGCCCTTGACGTCTTCCAGCACCTCGGCCGGCAGCCCCTTCTTGTCCACATAGAGCTGGATCGTGCCGGAGGGATCCTGGATGACGATAAAGGGCCCACGCTTGCGCATGACGCGCCCCGATACGGCGGCCTGGCGATCCAGCACCTCAAGATCGGCCTTGTCCCGATCACCGAGCTCGTCGATCAACCCGGCCGCCAGGCTGTCGCGGCGAAAATCGTTGGGAAAGGCGCTTGCGCCGGTCTCGGCGGCACGCTCGCGGCGGGCGGCCAGCTTGGCACGACGCTCCGCGATCAGGCGGTTCTCGTCATTGTGCGGGCTATCCGATGAAGGGCTCTCGTTGGCCATTTTGCTACCTGTTAAAGAGTGAGCTGGGAGCCTCGGGCTACGCGCCACGAGCGGGCTGGCTGTCGCTCGCGGCCCGTGGCTCGAAGCTACAGTCCCTGCTTGAGGCTGGCGACGATAAACGGGTCAAGATCCCCGTCCAGCACCTTGTCGCAGTTGCTTGACTGGACGCCGGTGCGCAGATCCTTGATGCGCTGGTCATCCAGCACATAGGAACGGATCTGGCTGCCCCAGCCGATATCGGCCTTGGAGTCCTCGGCCTCCTGCTTGGCGGCGTTGCGCTTCTGCATCTCGTGTTCCCACAGCTTCGCCTTGAGCTGCTTCATGGCGAAGTCGCGGTTGGCGTGCTGGCTGCGCTGGCTCTGGCAGGCCACCACGATGCCGGTGGGCTCATGGGTGATGCGCACCGCCGAGTCGGTGGTGTTGACATGCTGCCCGCCGGCCCCGCTGGAGCGGTAGGTGTCGGTACGTAGATCCGAGGGATTGATCTCGACCTCGAAGCTGTCATCCACCTCCGGCGACAGGAACACCGAGGCGAAGGAAGTATGCCGGCGGCCGCCGGAGTCGAAGGGACTCTTGCGGACAAGGCGGTGCACGCCGGTCTCGGTGCGCAGCCAGCCGAAGGCGTACTCGCCCTGGACGTGCACCGAGGCCGACTTGATACCCGCCACATCGCCGGCGGAGACCTCGATGATCTCGGCCTTGAAGCCGTGGTGCTCGGCCCAGCGCAGGTACATGCGCAGCAGCATGTTGGCCCAGTCCTGGGCCTCCGTGCCGCCGGATCCGGCCTGGATATCGAGATAGGCGTTGTTCTCGTCCATCTCGCCGGAGAACATGCGCCGGAACTCGAGCTTCTCGAGGCTGGCCTGAAGCCCTTCGATCTCCTTCTGGACCTCGTCGACGGTGCCTTCATCGTCCTCCACCTCGGCGAGCTCTAGCAGGTCGCGGCTGTCGCCGAGGCCCTGCTCGAGATCGTCGATGGTAGCCACGATCGCTTCAAGCGTCGCTCGCTCCTTGCCAAGCTTCTGAGCGTAATCCGGATCGTTCCAGACGTTGGGATCCTCGAGCTCGCGGGTGACTTCCTCTAGCCGATCCTTCTTTTCGGCATAGTCAAAGATACCCCCTCAGGACGTCTGTCCGCTCGGACAGGTCCTTGATGAGGTGATGAATCGGGTTGGTTTCCAGCATGGGGCTCATCCGAGTCTGCAAGGGAAAATGCCGGCCGCGGCCCTGGCGTCGAGCCAGCGCCGAGACGGCACGGAAAAGGTGGCTATTGTAGCGAAAGTGCCGCCGCGCCGCATCCACCGCGCGCTGACGGCTCTAAACAACGAAACCCGGCCGAAGCCGGGTCCCGAGGTCAGGCGCGGGAATGGTGGTTAGAAGCGATAGTCCACCGAGAGGGCGAAGACGTCCGCCGAGACCTCGTAGGTCCCCGCGAGATTGCCCTTGCTCGCATTCTCGTTGGTCGGCGTGGCGCGCTGGTCGATATCGCCATCATCGGCGAAGACGTGCATGTAGCCCGCGGTGATGCCGAGCTCCGGGCTGGGCATCCAGGTGGCACCGAGGGTCGCCCACTGACGGTCGGCATCCGGCACCCGCGGCGTGCGGAACTCGGCGCTCGGCACCGGACTCTCGTCCAGGCCCAGGCCGGCACGCAGCAGCCACTGCGGGGTCAGCGCATAGTTCGCCCCTACCGAGAAGGCCCAGGTATCGTTCCAGTTTTCCTCGGTGCGACTCGGATCGCGACCATCATCGAAGTCGACCACCAGTTCATCAAAGCTGCTCCATTCGGTCCACTCGGCGTTGGCCATCAGCGCCAGTCGATCGGTCAACTGGTGATGGATACCCAGATTCAGGTTGGCCGGTGTGGTCAGCTCGGCCTTGCCGCCGGTTCCAGTCACCTGCCCTGCGGCAATGGCGCCTTGCGAGACGGGATCCGTGCCTCTGACGTCGAGTTCGCCGTCGAGGGTCAGGTCGATTTCCGAACGATAACCGATCCCCAGGCGGGTCCGATCGTCGACCTGGAAGAGCGCGCCAAGCGTGTAGCCATAGCCCCAGTCATCGCCCGTCACCTCACCGATGACGTCGTTCTGGCCCGGTGTGGCGACAGGGCTGCCCATACTGGCTGCCGCGCTTCCGAAGTCTATGGCATTCGTGAGGGTCGCATCCGCATACTGGGCACGAAGCCCCACCGCCAGGTTGAGGCGATCGGACGCTCGATAGTTGAGGGTCGGTTGGAAATCGATGGTGGCCAGCTCGGTCTCGATGGCGTGGTAGCGACCGATCCAGTCCTCGTCGTACTTGGTCGATAGACCATAGGGCGCATAGATGGCCATGCCCAGGTCGAAGCGATCATCAAGCTGCGTCTTGGCGGCAAAGCTAGGCACCACCGCCGTTTCACCCCCCTGACGAGAGCCGCCCCGGTCGTAGCCCACCGCACCACCGAGGCTGCTGGCCTCGGCATCGTTGAGCTCGAAATCGGCATCGATATAGGCCACCCCACCGACGACCTGGTTGCCGTCGATATGGCCGATGGCAGCCGGGTTGTAGGCCATGAAGCTGGCGTCCTCGGCCCCCGCGGCGGCATTGGAGAGAGCGTTGGCCAGCGTCTTGGCGCTCTGCTCGCGGACCTGGAAGCCGGAAGCGGACACCTGACTGGCCATCAGCGCCGTGGAGGCAAGGGCGACGGCGACGGCGAGCTTGTTGAACTTGTTGTGCATGGGCGCGACATCCTTTCGGGTGAATAATGCTGGGGTCTTGCCGTTGCTCTTTCTGGCGTACCTGCAGTGTTTGCGAATCCCCCACCCGGGATCAAGCACAAACGACCGTTTTAAACTAAAAAATCCTAATACTTTGGTTGCACGGCCGTTTCATTTCTCAAGTTTTCATCGACTTAGGCAGCACATGCTCGCCATGACAGGCGCAATGGTGCCACCCCTTGACCTATGGGTAACCCAAAGGTTTTACACTAGCCGCATGATTGATTCGAGGAAACCCATCATGAAGGTCAGTGACCTGGCACGCCTGGCTGGCGTCACCGCCGAGACGGTGCGCCACTACACCCGCGAGAGGCTGCTGCATCCCCAGCGCCATCCCGAGAACGGCTATCAGCTGTTCGGCCAGACGGATCTGGATCGGCTGCGCTTCATCCAGCGGGCCCGCACCCTGGGATTCGGCGTGGCCGAGATCCGTGACATTCTCGATCACGCCGACCACGGCGATTCGCCCTGCCCCATGGTGCGCGACCTGCTGGCAAACCGACTGCCGCAGATCCGTGAGCAGATCCGCGAGCTGGAATCGCTGGCCTCGCGCATGGAACGGGCCCTGGCCGCCTGGGACGGGATGCCCGACGGCACCCCGGACGGCCACAGCATCTGCCGCCTGATCGAGAGCTTTCCCGAACCGCTCGATGCCGACCAAGAGACCACCGAGGAGGCCCGATGAACGCCAGACAGACCCGGGAACGCCAGGTCCCGAGCATGAGCTGCCAGGGCTGCGTGACCAAGATGCGACAGGCCATCCAGGCCGAGGACGCACAAGCCGAGGTCAGCGGCACGCCGTCCGAAAAACGCCTGGAGGTCATCACGACCCTGGCCGATGACGACCTGGACGCGGCGCTGGCCGATGCCGGCTACCCGGCAGCCGGCCGACAATACCATGAGCGCCGCGTGCCGGGCATGAGCTGCCAGGGCTGCGTCGGCAGGATGCGCAAGGCGATCCAGGCCGAGGACCCGGACGCCGAAGTGGCCGGTTTCCCGGACGAGAAGCGCCTGACGGTTAACACCGCCCTGGGAGGCGAGACCCTGGACCAGTTGCTGGAACGGGCTGGCTACCCTTCCGCTGAATCCACGGAAGCTGCCGAACCGGAGCGCGAATCATCCTCGGAGCCGGAGCCCGACGTCTCATCCTACGAGCAAGCACCCGACCAGGCCGCTCACTCGGGCGGGGATTTCCAAGAGGAAGAGACCGACGCACGCGCCACCGCCCACCGACTCTCGATCAGCGGCATGACCTGTGCCAGCTGCGTGAAGAGCGTCCAGCAGGCGCTCGAGCGCACACCAGGCGTGGTCAGCGCCGAGGTCAACTTTGGCACGCATACCGCCCAGGTGCGCGGCCGCGCCGACACGGACGCCCTGATCGAGGCCGTACAGGACGTCGGCTACGATGCCGAGCCCATCGTCGACATGCGTGAGGCCGAACAGGCTCGAGCCGAGCGCGACGAGCGGGAGTACCGTCGTCGCCTGAAGGGCAGCGCCTGGTCGCTGGCCCTGGCGGTGCCGCTGATGGCCAGCATGTTCGTCTTTCACCCCCACCCCGTGGGAGCCGGACGGCTCTACTGGCTGGTGATCGGCCTGTTGACGCTGGCCATAATGGTGTACCCGGGGCGCCACTTCTTCGTCAACGCCTGGAAGAACTTCAAGCACCACCAGGCGAACATGGACACCCTGATCGCCATGGGCACCGGCACCGCCTGGGTCTACTCCATGGCAGTGGTGGCCTTCGGACCCTGGCTGCCCGAGGTGGCCCGGGGCATCTACTTCGAGGCCTCGGCCATGGTCATCGGCCTGGTACTGCTGGGCAATGCTCTCGAGCTGCGGGCGCGAGGCCGGACCAGCGACGCCCTCAAGCGACTGCTCGACCTGCAGAGCCGAACCGCGCGGGTGATCCGCGACGGCGAGGAGCGTGAGGTCGAGATCGACGAGGTGCGCGA
Source organism: Halomonas lysinitropha (assembly GCF_902500215.1). Taxonomy (GTDB): domain Bacteria; phylum Pseudomonadota; class Gammaproteobacteria; order Pseudomonadales; family Halomonadaceae; genus Halomonas; species Halomonas lysinitropha. The sequence goes on along the minus strand of NZ_CABVOU010000033.1, from coordinate 67,151 downwards.
GGGCGACCACATCCGTGTGCGCCCCGGCGAGCGCCTGCCGGTGGACGGCGAGGTGACCGAGGGGCAGAGCCATATCGACGAGTCCATGCTCACCGGCGAGCCCCTGCCCGTCACGAAGGGCAAGGGCGACGAGGTCAGCGCCGGCACGGTGAACGGCAAGGGCTCCCTGGTCTATCTTGCAACGCGCGTAGGTGCTGACACCCGCCTGGGCCAGATCACCGAACAGGTGGCCAGCGCCCAGAACTCCCGTCCGCCCATCGGCCAGCTGGCCGATCAGGTGTCGAGCGTCTTCGTGCCTTCGGTGCTGATCATCGCCGTGATCACCGCACTGGCCTGGTTCAATTTCGGCGCCGAGCCCAGAGTGATCCATATGCTGGTCACCGCCACCACGGTGCTGATCATCGCCTGCCCCTGCGCCCTGGGCCTGGCCACGCCGATCTCCACCATGATCGGCGTGGGCAAGGCGGCCGAACACGGCGTGCTGGTGCGCAGCGGCGATGCCCTGCAGACCGCCAGCAAGCTGACGACCCTGGTGGTGGACAAGACCGGCACCCTCACCGAAGGCAAGCCGGAGGTCACGGAATCGGAGGTGCTCGAGGGCGAAGAGCAGGACGTGCTGGGTCTGGTGGCGGCCCTGGAGCGCGGCTCCGAACACCCCCTGGCGGCGGCCTTGATGGCGCATGCGGAAGAGCGCCGGGCCGAACCCGGCGAGATTCGCGGCTTCGACACCGTCACCGGCGGCGGGGTCAAGGCGACGACGGCCGACGGCAGGGCGCTGCTGCTGGGCAATGCCCGTCTGCTGGAGGAGGCCGGCATCGAGCTTTCCAGTGGCCGCGAGATGGCTTCCGACCTGGAGGAGAAGGCGCGCACCGTGGTCTATCTGGCGGTGGATGGCCGGCTGGCCGCGCTGTTCGGCATCAGCGACCCCTTGCGCCATGACACCATCGCCGCAGTGAAGCGCCTGCAGGCCGACGGCCTCAAGGTGGTGATGCTCACCGGCGACAACGCCCATACCGCCGGCGCCATCGCTCGGGAGGTCGGCATCGACGACTTCCGCGCCGGCCTGCTGCCCGAGGACAAGCATGCCGAGATCGAGCGGCTGCAGCGTGAGGGGGAAATCGTGGGCATGGTCGGCGACGGCATCAACGATGCCCCGGCCCTGGCCCGCGCCGAGGTGGGCTTCGCCATCGGCCAGGGGACGGACGTGGCCATCGAGAGCGCCGGCATTACCCTGGTCCGCGGTTCGCTGCACGGGGTGGCCGCCGCCATCGAGATCAGCCGAGCCACCCTGCGCAACATCAAGCAGAACCTGGTCGGCGCCTTCGGCTACAACACCCTGGGCATTCCCATCGCCGCCGGGGTGCTCTACCCCGTCACTGGCACCCTGCTCTCGCCGATCATCGCCGGGGTCGCCATGTCGCTCTCCTCGATCACCGTGGTGAGCAACGCGAACCGGCTACGCCTGTTCCGCCCTTCCAGCGAAACCGTCGGTGACGGCCCGGGGAACCACCAGAAAAAGGAGGACGCATCATGAGCTGGATCGTCAATCTCGCCGGCCTGGCACTGATCGCCCTGATCGCCTGGTGGTTCTGGCTGGCAGACGCTAGCTGACGCCCATATAGCGCCCCGGCTTGTGGTTCAGGGCGATGATCAGGTTGAGCGCAATGGCGCCAAGCACCGAGAGCCCTACCCGCTCCATCGGCAGCACCAGCAGGGCTCCCAGCATGATGAGCGCATCGATGCCCAGCTGAACGTAGCCCGCCCGCCAGCCATAGCGGTCCTGCAGGAAGAGCGCGAGGATATTGATGCCGCCCAGGCTGGTGCGGTGGCGGAACAGCACCAGCATGCCGATGCCGATCAGGCTGCCGCCCATCAGGGCCGCATAGAGCGGGTGCAGCCACTCGATGCGAATCCAGCCGGTGGTGAGCTCCGAGAACACCGATACCAGTCCGATGGCCACGAAGGTGCGCAGCGTGAAGGACCAGCCCATGCGACGCACGGCCAGCCAGTAGAACGGCAGGTTGATCAGGAAGAACCCGATACCGAAGCGCCAGCCGGTGGCATACTGCAGCAGGAAGGCCAGGCCCGCGGTACTGCCGGTGAGCAGCATCGCCTGGGTATAGAAGCTGACGCCAAGGGCAACGAAGAGCGTGCCGACCAGCATTGCCATCACGTCCTCATGGGGCCGATGGGGGTCGGTAGGCAGTTCCTGGGGATCCATTTATCTTTCCTTATAGTGGCTCGGCGTGCTCGAGCATCAGCTGGAGACTCTCGCGTCCCCGCCAGCGGTTGCGATTGAGCTTGTAGGCGCAGCGCAAATGATCACCGACGCCAAAGGCCGGACTCTCGCCGGGGTAGAGCGCGCGGAACCAGATCGCCTTCAGGCTCGCGGTCCCGCTGGAGAGCTCCAGCATCAGGTGGCTTCCGTCGGCGCCCACCGGACGCAGGGCCTCGACCAGAAACTCACCCTGGAACAGCGGCGCATCGAACTCGCGGCCGTAGGGCCTCAGCCGCTCGAGCTCGTCGAGGGTGGCGAGACCGAGCTGATGGGGCGCTAGTTCACCGTCGGTGAAGATCCGCGGGCAGAGCTCGGTATCGCCCAGCTGCTCGCCCACCGCCTGCAGGAATGCCGTACGAAATGTCGCCAAGCGCTCGCGGGGAACGCCCACTCCCGCGGCACCGCGATGACCACCGAAGCGCGGAAGCGCCTCGGGCGCCAGCTCGAAAGTCCGCTGCAGGGCGTCGCGCAGGTGCAGCGCCTCGATGGAGCGTCCGGAGCCGGTGAGCATGCCGGGCGCCGCTGCCGGAGTCAGTACCAGCGCCGGCCGGCCGAAGGCCTGCACCAGCCGCGAGGCGACGATACCCTGCACGCCCGGGTGGCCATCCTCCAGGAAGACAACGATGGCGGGCTCTTCGGCCGTCAGGGCTGGCAGGGCCAGCGCCTTGGCCTCCTCGGCCATCTCGGCCTCGATCGCCTTGCGAGACTGGTTATCCTGATCCAGCGTCTCCAGGTGCCGCGTCGCCGTAGCGTCGTTTCCCGCGAGCATAAAGTGCAGCGCCGCATAGGGATCGTCCAGGCGCGAACGGGCGTTGATCCGAGGCCCCATCTGGAAGGCCAGGGTCTCGGCATCGAAGGGAACGCTATCAGCCCCCAGGCGTGCCGCCATGGCCCGCCAGCAGGCGGCCTCCATGCGATTGATCAGCGCCAGGCCGTGGGTCACCACGGCACGGTTGGCGGCGCTGCCGCCCAGGGAGACGCAGTCAGCCACCGTGCCCAGCGCCACGTAGGAGAGCCAGGGCGAGAGCTTGGGCGTCGCCTCGGGCAGCACGCCCCACTCGATCAGCACCTGCCGGCCCAGCGACATCACCAGCCAGGCCACCATGCAGCCGGCGATGGTCGGGTCGGGATAGGCGCAGTCATCACGGGTGGGATTGACCACGGCGTAGGCCGAGGCCGGCGGGCCCTCCACCGGCAGGGCGTGGTGGTCGCTGACCACCACCTCGATGCCGGCGTCCCGGAGCCGGGCGATGCGCGGCTCGTCGGAACTTCCGCAATCGGCAGTGATCACCAGGCTCGGCCGCGGCGAGAGCGCCAGGGTGCGCTCCACCAGCGGCAGGCTGATGCCGTAGCCGTCATGAATGCGGTGGCCGATCAGGCTGTGCAGGCGCGCCTCTGGCACCCCGAAGAGCTCGACCAGGGTACGCCGGATCACCACGTGGGAGGTGATGCCGTCCACGTCATAGTCGGTGAGGATGCCGATATGCTCGCCGTCCACCACCGCCTGAGCGATGCGTTCGGCCGCACGTCGTGCGTCGGCGAGCTTCTCGGGGTGAGCTAGGTGGCGCAGGCTGGGCGAGATCAGCGGCGCCAGTTCACCCTGGTAGCCGGCAAGCCGTCCCGCCAGCACCCGAGCCTGAAGCTCGGTCAGACCTTCTTCGCGGGCACGGGCATAGAGCGCCTCATCGCGGGGCCTAGGCTGGATGCGGGGGCGCAAGCGCGCCTGCAGATCGATGGGATCGGTGACGGCGTCCAAGCCTGACTCCTGTGATTCGCACTCATCGACATGGCGATGGATCATCGCCGTGCCAAACGAGGGGCGCCGGGGACAGGCCGAAGAGGAGGTCCTATGCCAGGGATGGCATCGGTAGCGCCCATGGAAGGGTTCACAGCGCCTCCTCGCAGGCCTGTCGCCGGATCAGCCCCGAGAGGGAAGGCTACGACCGACGGTTCTCGGCAACGAACTGCTGCACGGCGGAAAGCTCGGCGGGCAGCACAGTATAGCGCTCCTCGCGTTCCAGCAGGTCGTCCATATGCGGCGGCAGCGGCACCCCCGGGAAGCCGGCCTTGACGACCGCCTCGGCGAACTTGGCCGGGTGGGCCGTGGCCAGAGTGATCACCGGGGTCTCGGCGTCGCTGCGCGCCTGTTCGGCGGCACGGTAGCCGGTGGCGGTGTGCGGGTCGAGAACCTCCTGGGTGCGATGATGCGCCTCGCGGATCACCTCCAGGATGGTGGCATCGTCCACGCTGTGGCTGGCGAAGGAGTCGCGCAGCCGGGCCAGCGGCGCTTCAGCCAGAGCCGTCGGCTCGGCCTGGAAGCGCTCGAGCAGGGCCTTCACCGCCGCCCCGTCGCGTTCGTAGGCCTCGAACAGCAGCCGCTCGAAGTTGGACGACACCACGATGTCCATGGAGGGGGCGAGCGTGGCCACCAACTCCTGCTTGGAGAAGTCGTTGTCGGCCAGGGTGCGGTGCAGGATATCGTTGGCATTGGTGGCGATGATGAACTGCTTGACCGGCAGTCCCATGCGCTTGGCCATGTAGCCGGCGAAGACGTTGCCGAAGTTGGCCGAGGGCACGCAGAAGCTCACCGCCCGCTGGGGAGCCCCCAGTACCACGGCCGAGGCCACGTAGTAGACGATCTGGGCCATGATGCGCGCCCAGTTGATGGAGTTCACCGCCACCAGCCGAGTGCCGCTCAGGAAGCCCTGGTCGGCGAAACTTGCCTTGACCATGGCCTGGGCGTCGTCGAAGTTGCCTTCGATGGCGACATTGAAGACGTTATTGGCCAGCACCGTGGTCATCTGGCGGCGCTGCACCTCCGAGACCCGCTGATAAGGATGCAGAATGAAGATGTCGAGGTTGTCGCAGTGTCGGCAGCCCTCGATGGCCGCCGAGCCGGTGTCGCCCGATGTGGCCCCCATGATCACGGCCCGCTCGCCGCGCTTCTGCAGGAAGTGGTCGAGAATGCGACCGAGGAGCTGCAGGGCCACATCCTTGAAGGCCAGCGTGGGGCCATGGAACAGTTCGAGCAGGAAGTGGTTGGCATCGAGCTGGTTGAGCGGCACCACGGCATCGTGGCTGAAGGTGGCATAGGCCTCCTCGACGATGCTCCGGAAGGTCGCGTCGTCGATCTCGCCGTTGACGTAGGGCTTCATGACCCGGAAAGCGATGCCGGCGTACGACAGCCCGGCCATATCGGCCAGATCGTCATGGGAGAGCGTCGGGACCTCCTCCGGCACATAGAGGCCACCATCGCTCGCCATGCCGGTGAGCACGACCTCCTCGAAGGAGAGCGCGGGCGCCTGCCCGCGGGTGCTGATATAGCGCATGGCTTACTCCTGCTCGTCCAGCGACTCGACGCGGATGCGCGTCACCGGGCCGGCGATATCGGCCAGCGACTCGATCAGGCGCATCGCCTCGTTCATCTGCTTCTCGCGGGTACAGTGAGTCAGCAGGATGATCGGCACCAGCTCTCCCTCCTTGGCCTCCTTCTGGATCAAGGCCTCGATGGAGATGCCCTGCTCGGAGAGGATCGTCGCAACCCGCGCCAGCACGCCAGGGCGGTCCACCGCCAGCAGCCTCAGGTAGTAAGCGCTGACGATGTCCTCCATGGGCATGATCGGCAGATCGCTCTCCTGCTCACCGATACCGCTGAAGGCCAGATAGGGCACGCGATAGTGATGGTCAGTGGTGATATCGCGTGCCACATCCAGCAGGTCGGCGACCACGGCGGAGGCAGTGGGCTCCGCACCGGCACCGGCGCCGTAGTAGAGGGTCGGCCCCACGGCATCACCCATGATGGCGATGGCGTTCTTGACACCATAGACGCTGGCCAGCAGCCGCTCCTTGGGAATCAAGGTCGGGTGCACGCGCAGTTCAAGACCGGCTTCCGTGCGCTTGGAGATGCCCAGGTGCTTGATGATGTAGCCCAGGTTGTCGGCCTGTTCCACATCTTCGGCGGTGATGCGCGAGATCCCCTCGGTGTAGGCCTTGTCGAACTGCAGGGGCACGCCGTAAGCGATGGAGGCCAGTATCGTCAACTTGTGGGCGGCATCGATGCCCTCGACATCGAAGGTCGGGTCTGCCTCGGCATAACCCAGTGCCTGGGCCTCGGCGAGCACGTCCTCGAAGGCGCGCCCCTCTTCACGCATGTGGGTCAGGATATAGTTGCCGGTGCCGTTGATAATACCGGCCACCCACTCGATGCGGTTGGCGCCCAGGCCTTCACGCAGTGACTTGATCACCGGAATGCCGCCGGCCACCGCGGCCTCGAAGGCGACGATCACGCCCTTCTCGTGGGCGGCCTTGAAGATCTCGTTACCATGCACGGCGATCAGCGCCTTGTTGGCGGTGACCACGTGCTTGCCGTTCTCGATGGCAGTGAGTACCAGTTCGCGGGCCACATCGTAGCCACCGATCAGTTCGACCAGCACATCGATGTCGGGGTTGGTGGCCAGCTCGAAGACGTCGGAAGTCGTCTTTATGCCGGTGATATCACACTCGGGATTGAAGCTGCGGAAGGCGACTTGCTCGATGACGATCGGACGCCCTGCGCGTCGGGCGATGTCGTCGGCATTGCGTGTCAGCACGTTGAAGGTCCCGCCACCGACGGTCCCCAGGCCACAGATTCCCACTCTCACCGGTTTCAATGTCATTCCCCTCGTTCTGGCGTGTGTCTCATCGTTGATCGGGCCCGTCCGGACCCACTATGCCGACGCTCGTCGGCGTCGGTCATCACTCGTTCAGGCCGAGCATGGCGGCCAGGCGCTCCGCCGGCACATACCCGGGCACCAGACGGCCGTCGGGCAGCACGATCGCCGGCGTACCCTGGACCCCCAGTTCCATGCCCAGATGATACTGTTCCTCGACCGGATTGTCGCAGTCGGCAGGACCCGACAACGCTTCCTCGCGCTTGGCCGTTGACATTGCCTCGGATGGATTCTCGGCGCACCAGACCTGCTGTAGCTCGCGACCGCCCGGTGAGCCCAGGCCGCTGCGCGGGAAGGCCAGGTAGTGCACCTCGATGCCTAGCTCATTGAGCCGTGGCACCTCCTCGTGGAGTTGCCGGCAGTAGGGGCAGGTGGTGTCGGTGAAGACCACGAGCGTAGCGCGAGGTTCGCCGGTACCGCGGAAGACAACCCGCTCGCCCTCAGGCACCGCGGCGAGACGCCCGCTGCGCTCGGCATTGCGCCCCTGCTCGGTGAGATTGACCAGGCCGCCCTCGGTGTTCTCGTACAGGTCGCCAACCAGGAAGTGGCTGCCTTCGGCGTTGCTGTAGAAGGTCTCACCACTCTCCAGGCTGACCTCGAAAAAGCCCTCCAGGGGTGTCTCGCGCACGCGCTCCACGGGCATGGACTGGCCATTGACCGTGAGTGTCTCGGCCAGCTGCTCGGCCGGATCAGCGTGCGCGACGGGCAGCAGGGCCAGAGAGGCGGCGAAGAGTCCGCCGCCGACGGTAGGGATCGATCGTCTCATGATTCAGCCTCGAGGATGATGGTCGGCATGCAGGGCTTCCAGTCGCACCTGCGCTACATGGGTATAGATCTGCGTGGTCGACAGATCGCTGTGACCCAGCAGCAGCTGTACGACACGCAGGTTGGCCCCATGATTCAACAGATGGGTGGCGAAAGCGTGGCGCAGCGTGTGCGGTGACAGCGGTCGGTCGATGCCGGCGCTACGCGCATGGGCCTTGATGCGGTGCCAGAAGGCCTGGCGCGTCAAACAGCGGTCGCTGCGCCCGGGAAACAGCGCCGGCCGCGTAATATCGGCCATTAGCGCACTGCGGGCAGCTCGCAGGTAGCGGGAGAGCCAATCAACCGCCTCCTCGCCCAGCGGCACCAGGCGGTCCTTGTCGCCCTTGCCCCGCACACGGACCACGCCCTGGCGCAGGTTGACCGCATCGGTCGTCAACCCGACCAGTTCGCTGACCCGCAGCCCGGCCCCATAGAGGACCTCGAGCATCGCCCGGTCACGCAGGCCCAGGGCGGTGGAAAGGTCCGGAGCCGCGAGTAATCGCTCCACTTCTGACTCCTCCAGCGTATCGGGAAGCGAGGGACGCACCCGGGGTAGCCGTACCTCGGCCAGCGGGTCATGGTCGACGTGCCCCTCGACCAGCGCCCAGCGGTAGAAGCCGCGCAGGCTGGAGAGCAACCGGGCGTTGCTGCGCAGGCTGTAACCGACTTCGCGACGCTCGTCGAGCCAGGCCGGCAGCACCGTGCCGGCCGGTGCCAGCAATCCTTGATCGACGCTCTCGAGGTGCGCCTGCCAGGCGTTCAGGTCACGGCGGTAGGCCGCCAGGGTATTGTCGCTGGCGCCCCGCTCCAGCCAAAGGCCGTCGAGGAAGGCATCGACCAGCATACCTGCATCCATGGTGGTTTCCATACGTCTCCCGGACATGCGCCCAGCAGAACGAAACCCCGCCCCGCGGCAGCGGTGACGGGGTTCGCAAGGGGTGCGAGGCGTGAGGCCCGGCACCACGGGCCGGCAGAGGCGCTCGCCTCAGACCAGCTTTTCCTTGATGCGGGCAGAACGACCGCTGCGCTCGCGGAGGTAGTACAGCTTGGCCTGACGAACGTCACCGCGACGCTTGACCGCGATGGAGTCGACCAGCGGGCTGTAGGTCTGGAAGGTCCGCTCGACGCCGACACCGTGGGAGATCTTGCGCACGGTGAAAGCCGAGTTCAGGCCGCGGTTGCGCTTGCCGATGACGACGCCTTCGAAGGCCTGGAGGCGCTCACGGGCCCCTTCCTTGACCTTGACCTGGACGACCACGGTATCGCCGGGGGCGAAGACCGGGACTTCCTTGCTCATCTGCTCGCTCTCGAGCGCCTGGATCACCTTGTTCTTGCTGCTCATGACATTGACTCCTTGATAACCTGACCCGCCGATCGTTATGTGTCGCCGGCGAATCGTGATCCCGGCGCTCGAATCGAGCTCGAGAGCGCGGGAATGCCGTTGGTGACACAGGTCCGCCTGCCCGCTCAGGGGTCGTGGCGTCCTGCACCTCCGCGCTGCCCTAGCTGCCGGACAGTGCGTAGTCTTCGATGAACTCCTCGAGCAACTCGTACTGCTCGGCACTCAACGTCCTGCCTTCCAGCAGGTCGGGACGCCTGAGCCAGGTCCGCCCCAGGGACTGCTTGAGCCGCCAGCGCCGGATGGCGCCATGGTGGCCGCTGAGCAGGACCTCCGGTACCCGCCGCCCGTCGACGTCTTCCGGACGCGTGTAGTGCGGACAGTCCAGCAGCCCGTCGTTGAAGGAGTCCTCGACCGCGGAATCCTGATGGCCCAGCACCCCGGGCACCAGCCTTGCCGCGGCATCGATCAGCACCATGGCCGGCAGCTCTCCGCCGCTGAGCACATAGTCACCGATCGACCACTCCTCATCGATGTCGGCTTCCACCACCCGCTCATCGATGCCTTCGTAGCGGCCGGCCACCACCACCAGGGGGGAACCAGACGCCAGCTCCTGCACACCCCGCTGGTCCAGGCGGCGACCCTGGGGCGACAGGTAGATGACCTTCGCCCGTTCCCCGGTGGCCACCTCGGCCCGCTCACGAGCAGCGTGAATGGCCGAGCGCAGGGTATCGACCTTCATCAGCATCCCCGGGCCACCGCCATAGGGGCGGTCATCCACGGTGCGGTGGCGGTCGGTGGCGAAGTCCCGCGGATTCCAGAACTCGAGCGCAATACGCCCCTTGTCCACCGCCCTGCCCGTGACGCCATGGCGAGTGATCGCCTCGAACATCTCGGGGAACAGCGACACCACGCCGATCCACATCGCCGATCCTGCCGGCGTCGGGTCGGACATCAAAATTCGGGATCCCAGTCGACGGTCATCACGCCGCTCTCGAGATCCACCTCCAGCACCACCTCACCGGGCAGGTAGGGCAGCAACCGTTCGCGGGCTTCGATGCCTTCATCGACCTCGCCCTTGACGACCATGACATCGTTGGCCCCGGTCTCGAACAGGAAGCCGATGACCCCCAGCGCCAGCCCCTCGCGGGTCACTACCCGCAGCCCCTCCAACTGATGCCAGTAGTACTCATCAGCGTCGAGCTCGGGCAGTTCGGCCTTGGGCAACAGGATCTCCGAGCCGGCCAGGGCCTCGGCCGCCTCGCGGCTATCGACGCCATCGAGTTGGACCACCAGCCCCCTGCCGTGGCGACGCCCTTGTACGAGGCTCGCCCGGGTCAGCGTTGCCCCCTGGCGCAGCATCCAGGACGCATAGTCGAGGATACCGTCCATGGGACTGGTGTAGGAGTACACCTTCAGCCAGCCCTTGACGCCGTGAGGGCTGGTCAACTTGCCCAGCACCACATGATCGTCGTCAGGCTGCGCTTGCGCCTGTTCGCTCATCGACGACCCCTGGACCATTACGGCAGACAAGTCAGGCCCTTCAGGCCTGCTTGCGGGCTTCCTTGACCAGCTCGGCGACGCGATCAGAGAGCTGGGCGCCCTGGCTCTGCCAGTGGCTGATGCGCTCCAGGTCGATGCGCAGGCGCTCTTCCTGACCACGGGCCACAGGATTGAAGAAGCCCAGGCGCTCGATGAAGCGGCCATCGCGGGACTTGCGAGAATCGGTCACGGCGAGGTGGTAGAAGGGACGCTTCTTGGCGCCACCACGTGCCAGACGAATGGTAACCATGCGTTGATTATCCTTCGGTTGAAGTTGCGGATGTTTCGGCCGAGATGCCGAGCCCTGCTGGCCCTCGACGATCTGCCACGGGAAGCGGGCCGACGGCCCGGCTTCGGGTCATTCGGTCACGACGATGGCCGCGTCAATCGCGGTCCTGCCAGTGAGGAGGCAACATTCTACGGAAAACCGCCCGACTTGGAAACCTTTTTGCGGGAGCCGGCCCGCCGCAGGCGGGCTCAGCGCCGAGGCATGCCGCCAGGGCCACCCATGCCGCCGGGGCCACCCATGCCGCCGGGGCCGCCCGGACCTCCGCCGCCACCCATCATGCCGGACATGCCACGCATCATCTTCTGCATGCCGCCTTTCTGCCCCGCCTTCTTCATCATCTTCTGCATCTGCTTGTGCTGCTTGAGCAGGCGGTTGAGGTCCGGCACCTGCAGACCGGCACCGGCGGCGATGCGCCGCTTGCGGGAGCCGTTGATGATCTCGGGCTTGCGACGCTCCTGGGGGGTCATGGAGTTGATCAGCGCCTCCAGCTTGCCCATCTCCTTCTCGGGCCCCGGGCCCTGGGCCATCTCGGCCATCTGGCCCATGCCCGGCAGCTTGCCCATCAGGCCGCCCATCCCCCCCATCTTCTTGAGCTGCTGGAGCTGGTCGCGAAAGTCCTCTAGGTCGAAGCCCTGGCCCTTCTTGACCTTCTTGGCCAGTTGCTCGGCCTTGTTCTTGTCGACGGTGCGCTCGGCCTCCTCGATCAGCGACAGTACGTCGCCCATGCCGAGAATACGCGAGGCCACCCGATCCGGATGGAAGGGCTCGAGGGCATCGACCTTCTCGCCCACGCCCATGAACTTGATCGGCTTGCCGGTAATGTGGCGCACCGACAGCGCCGCACCGCCGCGGGCGTCACCATCGGCCTTGGTGAGAATCACCCCGGTCAACGGCAGCGCCTCGTGGAAGGCCTTGGCGGTGTTGGCCGCGTCCTGGCCGGTCATGGCATCGACGACGAACAGCGTCTCGTCAGGCACCACGGTCTTATGCAGGGCCTGGATCTCGGCCATCATCGCTTCGTCGATGGCCAGACGACCGGCGGTGTCAACGATCACCACATCATGGAACTGGATCTTGGCGTGCTTGATCGCCGCCCTGGCGATATCGACGGGCTTCTGGTCAGAGCGCGACGGGAAGAAATCGACCTCGACCTCACGGGCCAGGGTCTCGAGCTGATCGATGGCCGCCGGCCGATAGACGTCGGCGGAGACCACCAGCACCTTCTTCTTTTCCCGCTCGCGCAGGTAACGCGCCAGCTTGGCCACCGAAGTGGTCTTGCCCGCGCCCTGCAGGCCGGCCATCAGCACCACGGCCGGGGTGCCCTTGAGGGTCAGCCCCTCGTTGGCCTCGCCCATGATCGCCTCGAGCTCCTGCTGGACGATCTTGACGAACTGCTGACCCGGGGAGAGGCTCTGGGAGACCTCCTGCCCCACCGCGCGCTCGCGCACGCGGTCGATGAACGCCTTGACCACCGGCAGGGCCACGTCGGCCTCGAGCAGGGCCCGGCGCACCTCGCGCAGGGTGTCCTTGACGTTATCCTCGGTCAGGCGCGCCTGACCCTTGATCGACTTGAGCGTCTGCGACAGACGCTCACTCAGGTTCTGGAACATCGGGCCTCTCCACTGACGATGGCCGGGGAGCCGAGCCGGCATCGGCCGGGAGCTCCCTGCAATGATCGAAAATTATACGCTCTGTGGCCGGCAGTCTCCATCCATGGCAGGCATTCCCACCCTGCAGAGTGCGCTGGCGTGCTGTGCGCAGCCGAGCGGATTCGGTATAGTAGCGGCTCCATTTCCACCAGGCGCTGGCGCAGGCGCACGGACAGCGATCGATGCAGCCGCTATCACTTGCCGTCATGGCCTTCATCTTTTATATAGCAGCCGCCTCCTGGCAGGGACTGACCCTCATTCGCCGGGTGCCGCCACGCGCCATGCTGGTGCGCAGCCTGGGGCTGCTCGGCCTGCTCTGCCACCTGCCTCTGGCGGCCACCCTGCTGGCCCGGGGCAATTCCCTGCTACCCGGACTCTCCACCAGCGCGGTGCTGGCCAGCGGCCTGGCCGTGCTGGTGCTGCTGGTCGTCAGCTTTATCAAGCCCGTTCTCAATGTTGCCACCGCTCTGCTGCCGCTGGCCGGTCTGACCCTGCTGCTGGCCGTCGGCCTGCCGAGCCCGGAGCGCGGGGCCAACATGACACCGGGGATCGCCCTGCACGCCTTGAGCTCCGCGCTGGCCTTCGCGCTGCTGGCTATCGCCGCCATTCAGGCGGTGCTGCTCGGCATCCAGAACCAGGCGCTGCGCCACCACCACATCCGCGGCGTGGTTCAGTCCCTGCCGCCACTGACCACCATGGAGCGAATCCTCTTCGAGCTGATCTGGGCCGGCATGATCCTGCTGACCCTGTCGATCGTCAGCGGCTTCCTCTTTCTCGACAACATGTTCGCCCAGCACCTGGCCCACAAGTCGATCCTCTCCTTGGCCGCTTGGGTGATCTTTGCCACCCTGCTGTTCAGCCACCACCGACTGGGCTGGCGGGGCATGCGAGCGGTCCGCTGGACACTGGGCGGCTGCCTGGTACTGCTTCTGGCCTACTTTGGCAGCAAGTTCGTACTGGAGATCCTGCTCAACCGCGGCTGACCCCGGCACGCGCCTTGACACCGGATGACTGACCCCCTACAACTCGAGCCTGATACGCCTGTGAGGACCCTTCGACTTGAGTGACGACTTCCCGCTGGGACTGCTTTTCGGCCTGCTGTTCCTGCTCATCTGTCTTTCCGCCTTCTTCTCCAGCTCCGAGACCGGGATGATGTCGATCAACCGCTACCGCCTGAGTCACCAGGCGAACAGCGGTGAACGCCCCGCTCAGCGTGTACTCCGCCTGCTGGCTCGGCCCGACCGGCTGATCGGTGTGATCCTGATCGGCAACAATCTGGTCAACAATCTGGCCGCGGCGATCGCCACAGTGCTCGCCATTCATTTCTTCGGCGAAGTCTCCGGCCCGGCTATCGCTCCGCTGATCCTCACCATCGTGATCCTGATCTTCGCTGAGGTGGGCCCCAAGACCTACGCGGCAATCAGGCCGGAGCGCATCGCCTACCCGGCCTCGCTGGTGCTCGAGCCTCTACTCAAGCTGCTCTACCCCCTGGTCTGGCTGGTCAACGCGATCTCCAACGGCCTGCTTCGCCTGCTGGGGGTCAGGAACATCGACGGAGGGGCCGACAACCTGACCCGCGACGAACTGCGCACTGTGGTTCACGAGGCCGGCACCCTGATCCCACACCGCCACCAGGCGATGCTGCTGTCGATCCTCGACCTCGAGAACGTCACCGTGAACGACATCATGGTGCCGCGCCACGAAGTGATGGGCCTCGACCTGGATGACGACCTGGAGGATATCCTGGCCCGCATACGTACCAGCCAGCACACCCGGGTACCGGTCTACAAGGGCGACATCAACAACATCATCGGCATGCTCCACCTGCGCAACGCGGCGCGCTTCCTGTCCCGCGGCGAGGTGACCAAGGCCGCCATCGTCCAGGAAGCCCGCGAGCCCTACTTCATCCCCGAGTCGACCCCGCTGCACACCCAACTGCTCAACTTCCAGAAACAGAAGCGGCGCATTGGCATCGTGGTGGACGAATACGGTGACGTGGAAGGGCTGGTCACCCTGGAAGACATCCTCGAAGAGATCGTCGGCGAGTTCACTACCGACGTGGCGGGCCTGAATCAGGAGATCCACCCTCAGGAGGACGGCAGCCATGTGATCGATGGCACTGCCAACATCCGCGACATCAACAAGGCGCTGGGCTGGCAACTGCCCACGGATGGCCCCAAGACCCTCAACGGCGTGATCCTAGAGCACCTGGAGTCCTTCCCGGACGGTCCGGCCTGCCTGCAGATCGGCAGCGTACGCATGGAGATCCTCGAGGTACGCGACAATCTGATCACTGCGGCACGTTGCTGGCAGCCGGTTCGTCGCCCCGTGCGCCGCGGCTGACCCCTACTCGCAGCTAACCCCTACTTCTGTCCGCTGTCGATCCAGCTATCGGCCTCGACCTTGAGCGCGCGCACCCGCTCCTCTATGTTGCGCCGATTCGCCTCGGCGGGCGGAATAGGTTCACCGAAGGTCAGTGCTACCCGCGCCCGGAAGCGCCGGGGAGGCCTGCTCAATGCCTTGCCGCCCTGGTGGGAGGTCCAGGAGCCCCAGAGACCGGCCAGTCCCGCGGGCACCACCGGCACCGCGTCTCGCGCCAGTATCAGTTCGAGCCCGCGACGAAAGGGATGCATTTCCCCATCCGGGCTCAGACGCCCCTCGGGGAACACCATCACCACCTCACCCTGGCGCAGCGCGCGGCTGACCTCGGTCAGCGCATGACGCACACTGCCTGGATCATGCCGGTCGGCGTCCACGGGAATGGCTCCCACCAGACGGAACAGCCAGTTAAGCCATGGCGAATCATAGATCGGCTTGTCCATCAGGAAGCGCAGCGGCCGGGGGCTTGCCCCGCCTACCACCAGGGCATCCATGAAGCTGACATGGTTGCAGACGACGATGGCCGGGCCACTCAGGGGAATCTGGTGGCGACCGCGAAAACGCAATCGATAGACGAAGTGGACCAGCACGAAGACCAGCCAGCGCAGGCTGGGCCGGGGCGATCTGGCCAGTCGCCACCCCCCCGTCACCACCGCCAGGCCCGTGACGCCCCACAGCCAGGGGGACATCACGTCACGCCAGGCGGTTGTCGTAGGCCAGCCAGGATGGTCGCGAGCAGCTGATCGAGCAGCTCACCCACCTCCAGCGGCTCGCCCTGCCAGTGCCCGAGACGTTCATTGAGCCCCAGCTGGACAAGGCCATGAACGCTACCCCAGAGGGTACGGCTCAGCCGTCGTGCCTCGAGATCATCCAGCGCCGGCTGATACTCCTTGAGGGTGGCCTCCACGCGCAGGAAGAGACCCTCGATCATCTCATTCTGGCGCTGGTCCAGCTCACCCTCCTGGGCCAGAGGGTAGTCGAACAGAAGCTGCCAGCGATAGGCATCCTGGCGGGCGAACTGCCAGTAGGCCCTGGCCAGCGCCTTGAGCCGCTCCTCGGGAGCAATATCGCCGAGCAGTGGCTCGATCTCACCGCGCAAGCGAGCCAGTGTCTCGATGTTGACGTGCTGCAGCAGGTTGCCGAAGCTGCCGTAGAGCTTGAGCAGGGTGCTCGGCGCGCAACCGACCTCGCGGGCAAGAGCACGCAGCGACAGCATGTGGGCCGGGCACTCCTGCAGCCAGGCATCGCACGCGGCCATGACCTGGGCATGGAGTGCCTCGGGAGCATGCTGTCTGGGACGGGCCATCGGGTTCCTCGCAAGGTAGTGACTGGAGTGACTGGCGTCGCGGGACGGGCGGCTAAGGATACTCTCATCGAACACTGTTTTCGACAGAATATCCCACACGGATGACGATGCAAGCCAGCGACAGGATCGCCGCCTGCGCGACGCTTTCCACACCCTGTCGACTTGGTTACCCTGGCGCCCCACCATCCCGGAGACCCCATGGCCGGCCGACTGTACATCGCCCCCCTCGATCTCGAACGCCTTCTGCCTGATCTGGTCGCCGAGACCACTCTGACCACCGGCACCAACCTGGCCCCGCGTCGTCCATTGTCGATCCTGCGCCTGGAAGGCGGTCGGCTGCGGCTGGTGAACGCCTTCTGGGGACTTACCCCCCCCTGGCTCAAGGTGCTCGACAACGCCCCTCACTGTGCCCGGGCCGAGGCGCTCACGGACCGCCCCATGTTTCGCGAGGCTTTCGGCGCGCGCCGCTGCCTGGTGCCGGCCAGCGGCGTCTATGTGTGGAAGCCTCAGCCACGCTCCAAGCAGCCCTTTCTGGTAACTCGGACCGACCGAGGGCCCCTGCTGCTGGCGGGGCTCTGGTGCCGCTTCCATACCACCCTGAGCGAGTACAATGATTCCATGGCGCTGATCACCGTGCCCACGGGTCCGCTGCTCGCCCCGCTCACCGACCGGCTGCCGGCCATGATCGCCCCCGGCGATGCTCGACGCTGGCTCGACCCGCAAACTCCGCTGGTCGAGGCGCAGGCGCTGCTTACCCCCGCACCGAGGGAACTCTTGGGCGCTTTTCCGGTATCAAGACGAGTGAATGACCCGGCCAATCAGGACCCGGCCTGCGCCCGCCCCACCGGGCCCATGCTGCGCGACCCCGTTCCACAGGAGCCATAATGACACAGCCCTTGCCAGCCCTCTCCCGCCAAGCGGCCCGCCTGCTCACCTGGATTGCCGTGGCCATGGCCGTGATGACGGGCCTGGACGCCCGGGCCGAGGCACCCAAACCGACGCCGGCCATCGACGAGGTCGTCTCGCCGCGGGTCGGCCCCAATGATGACCGCCACTACCGCGCCCTGACCCTCGCCAACGGCCTCAGCGTGCTGCTGGTCAGTGATCCCCAGGCCGATCAGGCTGCCGCCTCGCTGAACGTGGGCGTGGGCAGCGCCCAGAATCCGGAGGACCTGGCCGGTCTGGCTCACTTCCTCGAACACATGCTGTTCCTGGGCACCGATGCCTACCCCGAGTCGGATGCCTACCAGGCCTATCTATCGCGCCACGGGGGCAGCCACAACGCCTTCACCGCCCCCCATGACACCAACTATTTCTTCGAGATCGAGCCCGACGCCCTGGCCGGCGCCCTGGACCGCTTCAGCCGCTTCTTCATTGCCCCGCTGTTCAATGCCGACCGCCTGGAGAGCGAGCGCAACGTGGTGCACTCCGAATACCAGGCCCGCCTTCGCGACGACGGCCGCCGGACCAATGATGTACTCAACCAGTTGCTCAATCCGGACCATCCGACAACCGGCTTCTCGGTGGGCAGCCGCGAGACCCTGGCCGACCGCCCCGAGGGCGAGCCGAGCCTGCGTGAACGGGTGATCGGCTTCTATGAGGACCACTACGGAGCCAACGTGATGCACCTGGCCGTGGTCGCCCCCCAGGCCCTCGATGACCTCGAGGCCATGGTCACCGAGCGCTTCGCCGACGTACCCGATCGCGGCCTCTCCCGCCCGGTCATCGAGACGTCGTTGGTGAACGAACAGACACTACCCCGCGCGGCCGAGATGCAATCGGTGCGCGACAGCCAACGGGTCAGTTTCCTGTTCCCGGTGCCCGATCCCCAGCAGGCCTACCGCCACAAGCCGGCCGACTACCTGGCCCACCTGCTCGGTCACGAGGGCGAAGGCAGCCTGCTCGCTTTGCTGCGCGAGGCGGGCTGGGCCGATGGCCTCTCGGCGGGTGTGACTCGCGGCGACGGCCGGCACGCTCTGTTCGCCGTAGACATCAGCTTGACCCCGGATGGCGCAGAGCGACTCGACCGCATTCAGGAAAGCCTGTTTGCCACCATCGAGCGGATCCGAGACGACGGCTTGGAAACCTGGCGGTACGAGGAGCAGGCACGCCTGGCCGACCAGCAGTTCAGGTTTCAGCAGCACGGCTCGCCGCAAAATGATGCCATGCGGCTGGCCATGAACCTGGCACGCTATCCGCTGGAGGATGTCAACGTCGCCCCCTACCTGATGGAGGGCTTCGATCGCGATCAGATCACGCGCTGGCTCGATGGCCTGCGCCCCGACCGGCTGCTGCGGCTCTACAGCGGTCCGGACGTCGAGGGCGACCGGGTCTCCCCCTGGTTCGACGCGCCCTGGCACGAGGTCGAGGCGTCAAGCTCCGCCGAGCCGCTGTCAGGCCTCGCCCTGCCCGAGCCCAACCCCTACATCGCCGAGGACCTGGAACTGCTCGATGTCCAGGACGAGGTCCCGGAGAAGCGGCTCGAGGCGCCGGGCTTCGCCTTCTGGCACAAGGCGGATGCCAGCTTCGACACCCCCAAGGTAGAGTGGCGCCTCAGTCTGCAGCACCCTACCGCCGGGCAGAAGGCGCAGGAGGCGGTGCTCTCCCGCCTGCTCGCCGGCTGGCTCGGCGACGGCCTCAACGAGACCCTGTATCCCGCCCGCCTGGCCGGTCACAACGTCGAGGCCTACGCCCACGCCCGCGGCATCACCCTAGCGTTCTCCGGCTGGCGCGACCGGCAGGACCGCCTGATCGCCCGGGTCCTCGACCAGTTGCAGGAGGGCGCGATCGACGCCGCGAGCTTCGACCGGGTGCACTACCGCCTGCAGCGCGAATGGCGCAACGCGCCTCAGGACGCCCTCTACCGTCAGGCCCATCGCACCCTGTCCGAGGCGCTGGTGCGCCCCCAGTGGCCCATTGATGCCCTGCTCGAGGCCAGTCGCGAACTCGACGTGGAGGACCTGCGGGGCTTCCGTGAACGCTTCCTGGCCGACCTGCGTCTGGAGGCCATGGCCGTTGGCAACCTCGACGCCGCGCTCGCCGAGCGCGAGGCCCGGCTGGTCGCCGAGGCACTCTCCCCGTCCCTCGCGGAAGACGAGATCCCGGATCTCGTCCCTCTTCAGGTGAACGACCTGCCCACGCTGACGCCGGCCACCACCCGGGAGGAGTCAGTGGTACTGCGCTACCTTCAAGGGCCGGACCGCTCGCTTGACAGCCAGGCACGCCTGGCGGTGCTGGGCCAGCTACTGGAAACGCCTTTCTACCAGCGTCTGCGCACCGAGGAACAGCTTGGCTATGTGGTCAACGCCAGCTATTCGCCGATGCTCGATGCCCCCGGCATCAGCCTGCTGGTGCAGTCCCCCGACACCCCAAGCGAGGCGATCCAGGCCCGCATCGATGCCTTCCTGGACGACTTCGCCGGGCGCCTCGAGTCACTCGACGATGAAGACCTGGCCGCCTACCGCCAGGCCGTGCACGACGAGCTGATGCAGCGCGACACCAGCCTCTCCGAGCGCACCAATCGCCTGTGGCGCGCACTTGCTTACGGTGATACCGCCTTCGACCGCCACCGCCGCCTCGCCGAGCAGGCTCTGACCGTCACCGCCGAAGAACTGCAGGCGAGCTGGCGGACGCTGCGCGAAGACGCTGTGGCAAGGGTCAGCTTTGACCCGGGTGATGATCCCAGCGACGTACTCGCCCTGAGCCGCGAGCTGAAGCCATTGCCGGAAGGGAAGTGAGCGCGCTTCGCGCTTGTGAGTGGTGAGTGGTGAGTGGTGAGTGTCTGGTAGGTTGGATGAGGTCTTGTGGGAGCGCAGCTTGCTGCGCGATGGGAGGCCGAAGGCCTCCTGACGTATTTCGCGGTGCAAGCACCGCTCCCACAAGAACCGCGTAGGCTCGGCCTTAGGGCTTGCGATCCGCTAGTCGAAGGCCTGGGATGGCATGATGGCCTCCACATGCATCACCAGCTCCTCGAGGATCTGCCGATCGCGGTCGGACAGCGGAACACTATTAAGCCGTTCGATCTCCCGGGCGAACTCCTTGAGGGTCAGGCCGGCGACGGCAGGGTCGTTCATGCGTTCCCAGCGAAAGGCCTCCCAGCGCGCCTGCTCCTCGCTCTCCAGGGTCTCCGGATAGCTGCGGGCCCGGTAGCGGAACAGCATCTCCTCGAGGCGCGGGTCCTGGAAGGCGAAGCGAGCCCCCACCAGGTCCCAGGGATCAGTCTCGCGCACCCGCTGCATCTGCTGGCGATCCGCCGGCGAGAAGAAGCCCCCGGCATAGAGCATCAGGTCCGGGTCATGCGGCGGCTCGGGAGGCGGCGCGGCAAACACCTCGGCGACCCGGGAGGCTACCTCCGGGCGGTTCGACAGCTGCTTCCAGTGAGCCCGGCAGGCGGCCAGGTCCAGTCCCAGGCGCTCGACGATCGTGCCGTACTCGCCCCTTTGCGGCCCCTCCGCGTCCTTGAGGGCACTGGTCGGGAACAGCACCGGACACTTGTTGAGGTGGATCACCTTCAACGGAATGCGCTCGGCCCCCTCCGCCAGGTCGTCATTGCTGACGAAGACCCGCTCGCGGATCTGTTCGGGGGTGAGCTCGAGCAGCGGGGCCGGATCCATGGAGAGGTCGAAGACGATCACCCCGTTGGGGTTGGAGGGGTGCTCGGCCAGCGGCATCACCAGGGCGCTGCAGCCACGGCTCGCCGGGTAGCGCCGCGAGATGTGCAGCACCGGCTTGCGCCCCGGCAGGTCCAGCTGCCGGGCGACGGCACGCTTGCCGCGCAGCCCCAGCAGGTAGTCGAAGAGCTTGCCGTTGCGCTCACGCAGCAACTTCGCCAGAGCGATGGTGGCGCGGACATCGGCCAGGGCGTCATGGGCCCCGGCATGGGCGATGCCGTTGGCGACCGTCAGGTGTTCCAGCTTGAAGCTCGGTGCACCATCGTCGCGCGTCGGCCACTCGATGCCCTCGGGGCGGAGGGCGTGGAAGGCACGCACCACATCGATCAGGTCCCAGCGCGAGTTGCCGTTCTGCCACTCCCGGGCATAGGGGTCGAGCAAGTTGCGGTAGAAGAGGTGGCGGCTCACCTCGTCGTCGAAGCGCAGGCTGTTGTAGCCCAGCGCACAGGTGCCCGGTTCGCTCATGGCCGCCTCGACCACGCCGGCGAACTCCGCCTCGGGCAGGCCACGTCGGCGAGCCTGCTGGGGTGTGATGCCGGTGATCAGGCAGGCCTGGGGATGGGGCAGGAAGTCATCGGCCGGCTTGCAGAAGAGCTCGAGAGGCTCACCGATCTCGTTGAGGTCGGGGTCGGTGCGAATGGCCGCGAACTGGGAAGGCCTATCGCGACGCGGATCAGCGCCGAAGGTCTCGTAATCGTGCCACAGGAAGGACTGCGGGGCAGCGGGGGTCTGCGCCATGGGCGGGAGCTCTCCGAAAGGCGTGAATTCACGGCCTCCAGCCTAGCACAGGCCCGCTGACGACTCAGCCGCCGGAGTCGTGCCCAAGGTTCACTCGGGGCTGCCTGTTCAGGACTTGGGCAGGGTCACGTTGAGCTCCAGCACCGAGCAATTGTCCTCGCTGTCGAGGGTGATGTTCACCGCGTCATCATCGATCTGCACGTAGCGGCGGATCACTTCCAGCAGCTCCTTCTCCAGCAGCGGCATGTAGTCCGGCTGCCCTCGCTGGGTACGCTGATGGGCCACGATGATCTGCAGCCGCTCCTTGGCGACCGACGCGGACTTCTTGCGCTCGCGCTTCAGGAATTCGAGCAACTTCACCGGCGGACTCCTCCAAACATGCGGCTCAACAGACTCTTCTTCTGGTACTCGTGGAAGCGAAGGGGCACCTCCTCGCCCAGCAGGCGGGCCACGGTATCGGCATACGCCTGGCCGGCATCGCTGTCGTCATCGTGGGTGACCGGCACCCCCTGGTTGGATGCCCGCAGCACCGCCTCCGACTCCGGGATCAGGCCGAGGAGGTCAATGGCCAGAATCTCGCGAATGTCTTCCAGGTTGAGCATGTCGCCCAGGTCGACACGACTCGGGTTGTAGCGGGTGATCAGCAGATGCTCCTGAATCGGATCCTCGCCGCGTTCTGCGCGGCGGGTCTTGGAGGCCAGCAGGCCGAGGATGCGATCGGAGTCGCGCACCGAAGAGACTTCGGGATTGGTGACCACGATCGCCGCGTCGGCGAAGTACATGGCCAGCTGGGCGCCGCGCTCGATGCCTGCCGGGGAATCGCAGATGATGAAGTCGAAATCCTTGTTCAGGGTGTCGAGCACCTTCTCGACGCCTTCAAGGGTCAGGGCATCCTTGTCGCGGGTCTGGGAGGCCGGCAGGATGTGCAGGTTGTCGACCCGCTTGTCGCGAATCAATGCCTGATTCAACCCCGCCTCGCCCTGGATAACATTCACCAGGTCGTAGACCACGCGGCGCTCACAGCCCATGATCAGATCGAGGTTACGCAGCCCCACGTCGAAGTCGATGACCACGGTCTTCTTGCCACGCAGCGCCAGCCCTGTGGCGATGGCGGCTGCGCTGGTTGTCTTGCCGACCCCACCCTTGCCGGAGGTCACAACGATGATCTTGGCCAAGTGTCGCATCCTGTCTTGTGATGATAAAAGGGAATGATGGTGCAAACGCTGATGGCCGGGATCAGGCCAGCGACGTGATACCCAATTGGTCGTCAATCAACCGGACCTGCACGGTGGTACCCAGCAGGCGCGGATCGATGTCCTCGAGGCGCTTGTAGTTGCCGGCCACCGACAGCAGCTCGGCATGCAGCTCACGGCAGAAGATACCGGCCAGAGCATCGCCATGGATACCGGCCAGGGCACGCCCGCGCAGTGCACCGTAGACATGCACGCTGCCGGCAGCGAGAACTTCGGCGCCGGCATTGACCGCCCCAACCACCACCAGATCGCCCTCGGGGGCCGTCACCTGCTGTCCGGAGCGCACTGTACCACGGTAGATGCGCCCCCCCGCCGTGGTGCCAGGCAGCGCGTCCGGCGCCACGGCCTCCACTGACGGCTCCGACAGCTCTACCGACTCGGCCGAGTCGGCCGAGTCGGCGTCGCCATCACCGGCGACACTCTCCAGAGGGCGCGGACGGGAGGCATCCTGGGGGGGAAACCAGCCCAGCCCAAGGGCCCAGGCCGACTGTTTGACCGGGTCCGGCCCGCCGCGCACCGCCACCGGCAGCAGCTTGTGGGCTCGGCATACCGCGCAGATGCGCTCCAGAGCCAGGTGCGGCTCATCGAGCTTCTCGACGTTGAGAACGACCGGAGTATGCTGGAAAAAGGCCGGGGACTGGCTGAGCTTGCCGGCGAGTTGTTCACGGATGCGCTCGGGATCGGCGCTGGTCAGCTCCATGACCGTCATCGGCAGCATCCCCCCCTTGAAGGTGAATGCCATGCTGTCCCTGTCCACTTTGAGACTCATTGCCGAGCTCCACGTCGGGTGATGATCGGGGTATAGCCACAACGCTAAGCGAGTGGCTGCGACCCTGCAACCGATCATACGACCATGCAGGGGGTCTTGTCAGTGTCTCCGAATGGCCACAACTGCCCGCCGATAGACTTTTCTGCTGGCGCGGCACGTGCTTAGATACTCTCGAGCTGTGCCCCGCGCCGTTGCTGTCAACAATAATGATCCTCCTGCGCCCCGCCGGGGCGCAATTCCATTGTCAGGATGCCCCATGTCTGGACTCCTTCGTCGCCTGTTCGCCCCGCGCTGGAAACACCCGGACCCCGACGTCCGCCGCCAGGCCGTGGCACGTCTCGCCCCGTCCCGTGATGACCAGCGCCGTGCCCTCGAACAGCTCGCCCTCGATCCGGACCCCGGGGTGCGCCAAGCAGCCCTTGTACACCTGGAGGATCCCGAGCACCTGCTGGCGCTGTATCGGGACGATGACGCCTCACCCGAACTGCGGCAACAGCTGGTAGCCCTGCTCGCCGGCCGCCGCGGCCAACATGATCTGACGACACGCACCGCCTTGGTGGAGCGGATCGAAGACCCTGAGCTGCTCAATGAGCTGGCCCTGCAGGGCGACAACCAGCAGCTGCGCTTTGCCGCTCTGGCTCGACTCGAGAGGGAAGAGGACCTGATACGCCAGGCCTGCGATAACGGCATCGCCGCCGTGCGTCATGCCGCCGCCGCCCGGGTCGAGAGCGAGACCGGACTCTCTCGACTCGCCCACGAGGCAAGACGTGACCGCCAGGTGGCCCGCAAGGCACGCGAACGCCTCAACCGGCTGAAGGCCGACGCCGCCTCCCTGGCGGCCGCTCGGGAGCGCCGTGAGGCCCTTCTCGAGAAGCTGGAGCAGCACGCCAGCAACCCCTGGGAACCGCTTTATGCCGGTCGTTTCCGCCACCTGATGCGCGAATGGACCAAGCTCGAGGACCTGCCGAACGCACAGCAGGAGCGTCGCTATCAGGAGGCCTGCCTACGCTGCCGCAAGGTCATCGGCGACCACGAGGCCCAGGAGCATGCCCGGGAGGCCGACCATCGTCAGCGCGAGAGTGCCGACCAGATCCGGGAGTCCCTGATCGAGGCGCTGGAAGAGAGCCTAGACGCTCTGCATCAAGGGGATCGACTCACCGACCAGGACATCGCCAGCCTCCGCGCCCAGAAGCGCCTGCTGGCCACTCGCTGGCAGGCACTCTCCGACCAGCACCTGGCCGATGAGGCCCTGCGTGAGCGCTATGACCGTGCCCTCGTCGCCTACGAAAGCATCGCCCAGGCACGGGTGCGACTGGACGAGCGAGCCGAGGCGATCGAGCAAGCCCTGAAGGACGGCGATGACGAACGACTAAAAGCCCTGGTCGAGGCCTGCCGCTGGCCGCAGGGACTGGCACCAACACCGCTGCTGCAACGTGCCCGTACGCGCCTCGCCGCCGACACGGTTCGGGAAGACAATGACCTGAATGCCCGCCTGTCGCGGTTCGTCGAGGAGCTCGACGACCTCGAACGCCTGCTCGAGAGCGGCGCCTTCAAGGGCGCCAGCCGACTTTACCAGCGATTGCGTCAGCAGGCCGAGCAGTTGCCCCAGGCACCGCTGCAGCCCCATCAGGCGCGCCTCAAGCATCTCGCTGCACGACTCGCCGAACTCCGTGACTGGCGCGGCTTCGTTGCCGGCCCCAAGCGAGACCAGCTGTGCATTGCCATCGAGGAACTGGCTGACGACTCGGCCACGGCCGAGGCCGAGCTAGACCGCCGCCATCGTCAACTGGTCAAGGAGTGGAAGGCCCTGGGCGATGCCGCCGCCAACCGCGAGCAGTCCATCCGCTTCCGCGCCGCCTCCGACCGCATTCACGAACGCCTGGCACCCTGGCGGGAGCGCCAACAGGCCGAGCGCCAGCAAAACCTGAAGGCCCGCGAGTCACTGTGCGAACAACTCGAGACACTGCTCGAGCAGCCCGATCATGCGGCCAACCCCGATGCGCTGCGCGAGATTCGCGACCGCTCGCGAGAGCAATGGCGCCGCTTCGCCCCCGTGCCCCGCGAGCAAGCCGAGTCCGTCGGTCGACGCTTCGGGCGCATCCGTCATGACCTCCAGGCCCTCATCGACCGCCGTGCCGGGGAGATCGCCGAGGCCAAGCGTGACCTGATCGAACAGACCCGCGAGCTATTGGCCCGGGACATGCCCGCAACCAAGCGGGCCGACCAGGCCAAGGCGCTGCAGCACCGCTGGCGGGAACTGGGCCGCGCCCCCAAGGGCGAGGAGCAGGCGCTGTGGCGAGAGTTCCGTTCACTATGCGACGACATCTTCGCCAGCCGAGAGGCCGCCCGGGATGACCAGGCCCAGCGCAACCGGGCCCAGTTGGATGCCATGCAGGCGCTGATCGACCGGCTGGATAGCTGGCACCCGACAAGCAGCCGCGAGGCCAACGTCCTGGATGAGGCCGTGCACGAGGCCACAGCACTCGAGCCCCTGCCCTCGGGACGGCGCAGCGAGGGCATGCGACGCCGCTGGTCCGGCATCGTGCGGGCCCGCCGCGAGCGCCTGGCCCGCCTGTCGCTGGCCGAGGAGGCCGAACGCTGGCAGACCATCCGCCCTCTGCTCAATGCCCACCTGCAGGCGGATGATCGGCGTCTGGCCGGCGGCCCCGCTGAGCAGATCCCGCTCCCCCAGGACCTGTCCCTGCCCAGCACACTGCGCCAGGCCCATGAACGGCGTAACACCGCTCGCCAGTCCGGCCCTGAGGTCACGGTAGAGGAGCGGCTAGCACGCCTGAGAGCCCATCTGTCACTGCTGGTCGGGGGTCCCGTCAATCAGCGTGACGATCCGCTGCGCCTGGCGATCCAGGTGGAACGCCTCAACGACAACCTGGGCCAGCAGGCCTCCCGAGCCGAGGAACTCCATCAGATACTTGCCGGCCTGCTGGCCAACGGTCCGATGCCCGCGAAGCTCTGGGAGCGCGAGGTAGGGGAGTTCGACCGCATGCTCGCGAGCCTCGCCGAGCTGCCCCCGCCCTGAGCACGCAACCTGTCAATAGACATGACAACGCGAGGCCCTCGCCTCGCGTTGTCATGACTGCCGCCGGGGTCACCGTCGGCAGAGAACGGGTGGCCATCGGGCGATCAGCCCATGAACTGTCCGCCGTTGATATCGATGTTGGCGCCGGTGATGAAACCCGACTCCTGGTCGGCAAGGAAGGTCACCAGGCGACCGATCTCCTCGGGCGTCCCGTACCGCTTGACCGGGATAGTCTCGCGGATGGCCTCACGTACCTTCTCGGGAATGTTCATGATCATGTCGGTGGCGATGTAGCCGGGAGATACCGTGTTAACGGTAATGCCCTTGGTGGCGGTCTCCTGGGCCAGCGACATGGTCAGGCCATGCATGCCCGCCTTGGCCGCAGCATAGTTGACCTGGCCGAACTGACCCTTGCGGCCATTGATGGACGAGATGTTGATGATCCGGCCATAACCCTTCTCGAGCATGCCCTCGATCACGCTGCGGCAGGTGTTGAAGACGCTGTTGAGGTTGGTGTCGATGACCTCGTGCCACTGATCCGATGTCATCTTCTTCAGGGTGCCGTCCCGGGTGATCCCGGCACAATTGACCAGCACGCTGATAGGACCATGCTTCTCCTCGATCTCCTTGACCCCCTTCACACAGGCGTCAAAGTCGACCAGATCGATCCCGGCAATATCGATGTTGTCAAACCCCTCGGACTTCTGAGTTTCCAACCACTTCTTGGCCTTGTCCGGGTTATTGTAGCCGGCAACCACCATATAACCTTCTTTGGCGAGCGTGCGGCAGATCGCGGAGCCGATGCCACCAGTACCACCGGTGACCCAAGCGACGGGTGCTTGCGTTGTCATTGATTACCTCCCTGATATGCATGACGTGTGGCGTGGCGTCAGGCCGGCCATCACCAGTCTTGTTCATTCGCCTGTCACCTCGGTGACAGTACGGGGAGTATGGACCAGAAAGAGCCATCGGGACGAGCGTTTGAAATCAATCCTTGACCAAAGGCGAATAGCCTGTAGAATACGCCACACGTTGATGCGGGGTGGAGCAGTCTGGTAGCTCGTCGGGCTCATAACCCGAAGGTCATCGGTTCAAATCCGGTCCCCGCTACCAAACATTGAGAAAGCCGATTCCTGCGGGAGTCGGCTTTTTCTTAGGCGGCATGACCGTCGGTCATCGGTTCCCTGTCGTTTCAGATTCAGCGGTCCCCGCCACCAAACATAGAGAAAGCCGATTCTTGTAGGAGTCGACTTTTTATTAGGTGGTATG
The DNA here is from genome assembly GCF_902500215.1 of Halomonas lysinitropha. Taxonomy (GTDB): domain Bacteria; phylum Pseudomonadota; class Gammaproteobacteria; order Pseudomonadales; family Halomonadaceae; genus Halomonas; species Halomonas lysinitropha. The sequence continues at coordinate 39,120 of NZ_CABVOU010000033.1, read as the reverse complement.
ACCGTCGGTCATCGGCCCCCCATCGCTTTAGAATCAGCGGTCCCCGCTACCGATATCTTGGGAGGCAGGTCAGTAAATTACTGACCTGCCTCTTAATCGTTGCCGGCACGAAACCACGCCAGAGGTTGCATGGAAAGCGCTAGCCGTAAGGGACTCCCTTTTGCCGCCTGTGCCTCGCGCGGCATCCGCAGGCTATCCCTCCTCCCCGCCTGTCTCACCGAGTACCAAGGCTTTGGCCCGCTGACGCTCTGGCGCCGTCCGGATGTCATTCTGGGCTGGGGGCTGAAGCCGACCAGCCAGAAAGCCAGGCGGATGGCGGAGCAGCGCGGTATTCCTTATGTCGCGCTGGAAGACGGCTTCCTGCGCTCCTGGGGACTGGGCGTCAACGGCTATCAGCCTCACAGCCTGATCGTGGACACCACGGGCATCTACTACGATGCCACTCGTCCCTCCGACCTTGAGCAGCTGATCCTCGAGGCCCCGTTCGGGGAGGCGGAGCTGCAGCGCGCCGAGCGCTGCATGACTCTGATCCGCCACCACCGTCTCTCGAAGTACAACCATGCCCCCGACCGCAGCCTGCCCGCCAGCCAGCGCAGGCGAGTGCTGGTGGTCGACCAGACGGCTGGCGATGCCTCGATCCACTATGGTGGGGCCGACGCCGATCGCTTTCATACCATGCTCCAGGGAGCGCTGGATGAGCACCCCGAGGCCGAGATCCTGGTCAAGGTGCACCCGGACGTAGTGGCCGGAAGCAAGCGGGGCCATCTGCTGCAGGCAGCCGAGCAGCACCCCCGTTGTCGGCTGATCGCCGAGGATCTCAACCCCTGGTGCCTGTTCGATGCCGTCGACACCGTTCACGTTGTCACCAGCCAGCTCGGCTTCGAAGCCCTGCTGGCGGGATGCCGAGTGGTCTGTCACGGCTTGCCCTTCTACGCCGGCTGGGGGCTGACGGATGACCGCCTTTCTTGCGCTCGACGCGAGCCGTCGCGCAGTCTGGTGCAGCTGTTTACCGCCGCCTATCTGCGCTACTGTCGCTACGCCAACCCCTATACCGGGGAGGCCGCTTCCCTGGAGGAGACTATCGAGCTGATCGCTGACCAGAAGCGCCAACAAGAGCGCCTCGCCGGCCGCTGGCATGCCGGAGGCTTCTCGCGCTGGAAGCGTGGCTTCATCGGCGACTTCCTCGGCCCCGGCGCTCGCCTGCGTCACCATGCCTCGGCGCAGGCCGCCGCCCGGGCCGCTGTCCCCGGCGAACGGGTGTTCGAGTGGTCAAACCGCATCGACACCACCCTGGAGGAGCGCTGCCGGGAGCGCGGCCTGGCGCTATGGCGCATGGAGGATGGCTTCATCCGCTCGGTCGGGCTGGGCGTGGACCTCGCCCGCCCGCTGTCGCTGGTCCTCGACAGCCAAGGCATCTACTACGATCCCCAGCACCCCAGCGACCTCGAACACCTGCTCAACGAAGCCGAGTTCGATACCCCGCTGCTGCATCGCGCGGCTCGACTACGCCAGCGCCTGGTCGAACTCAGGCTGTCAAAGTACAACCTGGCGGGACAACCCCTGCCCGACCTGCCCACCGACAAGCCATGGATCCTGGTCCCGGGCCAGGTCGAGAGCGATGCCTCCATCGCCCGCGGCTCGCCGGTAATCCGCACCAACGCCGAGCTGCTCGCCGCCGTGCGTGATCGTCATCCCGATGCTTACGTGATCTACAAGCCGCATCCGGACGTCCTCAGCGGCGCCCGCGTCGGCGCCCTCGATACAACCGCCAAACAATTGTATGATCGTGAGCTCGGCGAGATACCCATCGCCGAACTGCTCGAGGTCGTGGATGAAATTCACACCATGAGCTCCCTGACCGGATTCGAGGCGCTACTGCGCGGCAAGCCTGTGACAACCTACGGTCTGCCCTTCTATGCCGGCTGGGGGCTCACCGACGACCATCAGCGCTGTCCACGACGCCGCCGTCGGCTCTCTCTGGACGCCCTGGTCGCCGGCACGCTGCTCCTCTATCCCACCTATGTCGACCCGTACAGCCGCCAGCTGTGCAATGCCGAAACGGTGGTCAGCCTGCTCGAGCGGCAGCGTGCCCGGAACGCCTGGCTGCCCTGGAAGACGCGCCTCTATCGGCGCTACCGCAACGCTTTCGCGGGAAGACACTGACGTGACATCACAGCGACGCGCCTTTCTTTTCCTGCAGGGTGTCTGCTCCCCCTTCTACCCGCAGCTCGGCCGCCGCCTGGCCGAGCAGGGACATCGCGTCGTCAAGGTTCACTTCAATGCCGGCGACAGCCTCTACTGGCATCCCGACACAGGCCCCGTCCACGCCTTCCGCGGACGTCTCGAGGCACTTCCGGACTTCCTCGACGAGCTCTATCGACGCTACGCGATCACCGACCAGGTCGTCTTCGGCGATCGCCGCCCCGTGCATCGTCCCGCCATCACCGGCGGCCGGCGGGCCGGCGTCCGGAACCATGTCTTCGAGGAGGGCTACTTCCGTCCCTTCTGGATCACCCTGGAGCGTGACGGCGTCAACGGCCATTCGCTGCTACCCCGCAACCCCCAGTGGTTCCTCGAAACCGCCCGGCGGCTGCCCGAACAGCCTGCGCCGCACCGCTTCAGTACATCGTTTCGCGTCCGCGCCGCCCACGACGTGCTCTACCACCTGGCCGGGCTGAGCAATCCGCTACGCTTCCCCCACTACCGCAACCACGCCCCCATCATCGCCCCCGTGGAATATGCCGGCTATGCCAAGCGCTTCACCCAGCTGCGCTTCTGGAAGCCCCACGATGCGCAACGCATCAGGACGCTCATCGAGGGCCGGCGCCCCTACTTCATGCTCCCGCTGCAGCTCAACACCGACGCGCAGATACGCCATCACTCGTCGTTCACCGACATGCGGGAAGTCATGGAGTGCGTCATCGGCTCCTTCGCCGAGCATGCCCCCGGCGACGCCCTGCTGTGCATCAAGAACCACCCCCTCGACATGGGGCTGGACCACCATGCGCGGCTGATCCGCCGACTGGAGCGCTACTACAACATCGAGGGGCGCATCGTCTATCTGGAGTCGGGCGATCTCGAGGCACTGCTCCACCACGCCGCCGGCACGGTCACCGTCAACAGCACGGTGGGCCTGGTGTCCCTGGAGCACGGCCGCCCCACCCTGGCGTTGAGCGACCCCATCTACAACCTCGCCGGGCTCACCGACCAGACGAGCCTCGACGAGTTCTGGCGAGTGCCGACGCCGCCCGACGAGGCGCTGTTTCGCAGCTTTCGCGATACGGTCATCTACGCCACCCAGCTCAACGGCGGCTTCTATTGCCGCACCGGCATCGAGCTGGCCGTGACCAACGCCGCCAGGGAGCTTGGCGCCGAGCGTTCACGACTGGAGCGACTGCTGTCAGAGCACCTGCAACTGGAGACACTGTCTTGAGCCCGACCCCTCGCCGCGTGCTGATCACCGGCGCCAGCGGCGCCATCGGCGGCGCCCTGGCCAGGGCCTACGCTGCCCCCGATACCGGACTCATCCTGCATGGCCGCCGCCGCGAGCCCCTGGAATCGCTGGCCGCAGCGTGTCGGCAACAAGGCGCCAAGGTCGAAGTCGCCACCGCCGACCTCACCGATGACGCCAGCCTCGCCGCCTGGCTGGAGACCCTCTGCGCCGCGGGCCTCCCCGATCTGGTCATCGCCAACGCCGGGCAGAACACCCGAGTGGGTCCTGCCGGCGCTCTGGAGCCCTGGCAGGAGGTCAGCGACCTGCTGGCCATCAACCTGCGCGTGCCCATGGCCATGGCCAACATCCTCGCCCCGCGCATGGCCATCCGGGGGTCCGGCCAGCTGGTGCTGATTAGCTCCCTGGCCGCCTGGTACGGCCTGCCCGTCACGCCCGCCTACAGCGCCAGCAAGGCCGGCCTCAAGGCCTTCGGCGAAGCCCTGCGGGGGCACCTGGCACCCCACGGCGTCGGAGTCACCGTAGTCATGCCCGGCTACGTCAGTTCACGGCTATGCCATGCCATGCCCGGGCCCAAGCCCTGGGAGTGGCCGCCGGAGAAGGCCGCGCGGGTCATCCGGGCCGGCATCGAGGCCAACCGCGCGCGCCTCAGCTTCCCCTTTCCGCTCAACTTCGGTTGCTGGTGGCTGGCGGTACTGCCGGCCGGCCTCTCCCAGCGTCTCGTGCGGCTGGTGGGTTACGGGAGCCGCGGATGATCGCGGCCCTCTGGCCTCCGCTGGCGGCAGGGCTGGCGCTCACCCTGGTCATCGAAGGGCTGCTGCGTCCAGCGGTCACCCCCTTCTGGCGCCGCCACTGGGCCACCCTGGCGGTGCACATCGGCAGCTGGGTCCTGCTCTTCACCCTCTTCCTGCTGGTGCTGCAGCGCCCCTGGTTCGCCGTGGTATTCATCGCGTCGCTGCAGCTGGTGGTGGTGCAGTCCAGCAACATCAAGGCCGCCACCCTACGCGAGCCCTTCATCTGCCAGGACTTCGAGTACTTCCTCGATGCCATCCGGCATCCACGGCTCTACGTGCCCTTCTTCGGCATCGGCCTGGCCATCGCCGCCAGCACCGCCGGCGCCCTGGCCATCGCCGCCCTGCTGTGGCTCGAACCCTCCCTGGCCGCCCGCCAGAGTGCCATCGTTTTCCTCCAGGCCATCGCCCTGCTGCTGTCGGGCGCCCTGGCCGCGATCGGTCTCGGCCTGCCGCGCCTGCCGCCCTGCCGGCTGGAACCCCAGGAGGACCTCGCCCACCTGGGGCTATTCGCCGCCCTCTGGGCCTACGGCCTGCGCGCCCGGCGCCCGCTGGACGTTTCGCGACTCGACAGCCCCTTCGCCGCGCCGGCACCCGCCGCGCTGGATCCCCAGCGACTGCCCCATGTGGTGGCCGTGCAGAGCGAATCCTTCTTCGACCCGCGCCGCTGGCGCCACGAACTGCCCGGCGAACCGCTCATGACCTTCGACGCCCTCAAGCGCCAGGCGCTGGCCCATGGCCAGCTGCAGGTCCCGGCCTGGGGCGCCAACACGGTGCGTACCGAGTGCGCCTTCCTGACCGGGCTCCCGCCGCGGGCGCTCGGCATTCATCGCTTTAACCCCTACCACCAGTTGGCCCGCCGGGGAATCCCCTCCCTGGCCAGTCATCTCGGGGCCCTGGGCTACCGCACCGTCTGCGTGCACCCCTACCCGGCCAGCTTCTATGCGCGCGACCGGGTCATGCCGCGGCTCGGCTTCGAGGAATTCCTGGATATCCGCGCCTTCGACCCTGCCCGTCGCGACGGCCAGTACATCGCCGACGCCGCCGTGGCTGAAAAGGTTGGAAGCCTGCTGGATGACGGGGATAATAGACCCCTTTTCGTCTTCGTGATCACGATGGAAAACCATGGACCGCTGCACCTGGAAAGACCGGTACCCCGAGACGCTCCGCCGCTGGAAGCGACCATCCCCGGCGACACGGCGGATCTACGAATCTACCTGCGTCACTTGAGCAACGCCGATAGCATGCTGGCCAGCCTACAGCAGCAGCTGACCCCCCGGGATAGACACGCCCGTCAGGGGTTACTCTGCTGGTATGGGGATCATGTCCCGATCATGGCCGATCTCTACCGGCGGCTGGGCGCCCCCGATGGCCGGACCGACTATCTCATCTGGTCCAGCAGCCAGGGAGCCTCGCCGGCAGCCGCAGCAGAGGAGCTGGAGGTGGCAGGGCTGGGCCAGCATCTGCTGGGCTACCTCGCCGAGACGACCCGCCATGCGCAGGCATCAGGAGGCACGCACGACGCTGCCGGTCACCATCAGGAGCAAGAATGAGTAGACGCGTTGCCATCATCGGCGCCGCCCATCGTTTCCCCGGGACCACACCCGAAGCGTTCTGGCAGGACTTGAAGGCCGAGAAGGACCTGGTGACCCACGTCGCCGAGGATCGCTGGAGCCAGGAGGCCTTCCGACATCCCGATCGTCGCCATCCCGGCACCAGCGTCTCCTTCGCCGCCGGCACCCTGGGCGATATCGCCTGCTTTGATGCCGGCTTCTTCAGCATCTCGCCGCGCGAGGCGGCTCATATGGATCCCCAGCAGCGCATGCTACTGGAACTGGCCTGGGAGGCCATCGAAGGTGCCGGCCTGCCCGCCTCGCAACTGCGGGGCAGCAACTGTGGTGTATTCGTCGGCATCGCCAGCCTCGACTACTCCTATCGCATGACCGACGACATGGCGGCCATCGACGCCTCGACCGCCACCGGCAACACCTCCAGCATCGCCTCCAATCGGCTCTCCTACATGTTCGACCTGCACGGGCCGAGCATGTCCATCGACACCGCCTGCTCCTCCTCGATGGTCGCCTTCCACCAGGCGTGCCAGGCGATCCGCAGCGGCGAGACCGACATGGCCCTGGCTGGGGGCATCAGCCTGCACCTGCACCCCTACGGCTTCATCATCTTCTCCAAGGCCAGCATGCTCTCGGCCAACGGCCGCTGTCGGGTCTTCGACGAGAGTAGTGACGGCTATGTGCGTTCCGAAGGCGCCGGGCTCTTCCTGCTCAAGGACTATGCGCGCGCCATGGCCGATGGCGATCCTATCCTCGCCGTGGTGGCTGGCTCGGCGGTGAATACCGACGGCCACAAGTCGGGGCTCACCGTGCCCAACCCCGAGGCCCAGGTGGCGCTGATGCGTCAGGCCTACCAGCAGGCCGACATCTGCCCCGACGAGATCGACTACCTGGAGGCCCACGGCACCGGCACCGCGGTGGGCGATCCCATCGAGACCCGCGCCATCGGCGAGGCCCTGGCCCAGCATCGCACCTCACCGCTGCCCATCGGCTCGGTCAAGAGTAACGTCGGCCACCTGGAGACCGCCTCCGGCGTCGCCGGCCTGGCCAAGGCACTCTACAGCCTTCGCCATCGCGAAGTGCCAGCCACCATCGGCATCCGCAAGCTCAACCCCAACATCCGGTTCAACGAGTGGAATCTCGAGGTGGTTACCCGGGCGCGACCGCTCAAGCCCCGGGGCCGCCTGGTGATCGGCGTCAACTCCTTCGGCTTCGGCGGTGCCAATGCCCACGTCATCCTCGAGAGCCCGCCGCAAGCGGCCGTGACCGTGCCGCCCCAGGCCAGTGGCCCACTGCCGCTGCGCCTCTCGGCCCACGGCGAGCCGGCCCTGCGTGCCCTGGCCAGCCGCCTAACCGCCTGGCTGGGCGAGAGCGACGACGACCTCTACGATATCGCCCATACCCTGTATTGCCGCCGCGATCCCCTGCGTGACGGTGCCCTGCTGTTCGCCGAGGACAAGGCCGAGGCCGCGGCGATGTTGGCCGCCTTCGCCGATCCCGACCGGGAGGATCCGGCTGATATCGCCTGCGGCGTGCGGCTGACCAAGCCCAGCGCCCCGGCCTTCGTCTATACCGGCAACGGCTGCCAGTGGGAGCGCATGGGCGCCGACTTGCTGGCCGGCTCGCCGGTTTTCGCCGCGGCGGTGGACGAGGTCGACGCCCTCTTCCGCCGGCACGGCGACTTCTCGCTGCGTGCCGAGCTCGAGGGCCGTCATCATGAAGGTCCGGACGGCGGCAGTCGCATGGCGCTGACCGAGATCGCCCAGCCCAGCCTGTTCGCCATCCAGGTCGGCCTCACCCGGCTGCTCCAACACCACGGCATCGAGCCTGCTGCCGTAACGGGGCACAGTGTCGGCGAGGTGGCCGCGGCTTGGGCCTGCGGCGCCCTCAGCCTGCCCGACGCGGTCAAGGTCATCTATTACCGCAGCCACTACCAGGGCAAGACCCGCGGCCAGGGCGAGATGAGCGCCGTGGCGATGAGCGCCGACGAGATCCGCGAGCTGCTGGCCGAAGGCGCCCATGAGGGCGTCACCCTGGCGGGCATCAACAGCCCCAAGGGCGTCACCCTGGCCGGCGACCCCGAGGCCCTGAGCCGTCTGGAACGCCAGCTGGAGGCCCGTGGTATCTTCGTCAGGCGCCTGCCCCTGGACTATGCCTTCCACAGTCCGGCCATGGATCCCATCGAGGCCGGCGTCATCGCCTCGCTGGCCGATATCGCCCCGCAGACCGAGCGGCTGCCCTACATCTCCACCGTGACCGGGGCTCGCCTCGCCGGCGTCGAGCTGGCGGCCGAGTACTGGTGGCAAAACATCCGTCAGCCGGTACGCTTCGACGCCGCCATCAGGAGCCTGGTGGATGAGGGCACTCGCCTGTTCATCGAGATCGGCGCTCATCCCATCCTGCGCCGCTATCTCAGCGACGCCCTGCACGGCGTCGGCGACGACGGCCTGGTGCTCGGCACACTGGAACGCGAACAGCCCGCCCAGGCGTGCCTGACCCGTACCGTCGGCCAGGCGCTGCTGAGCGGCATGCCGCACAGCGATGAGCGCTGGTTCCCGGTCAAGGGGCGTCTCGTCGACCTGCCCCGCTACCCCTGGCAGCGCGAGCGCTACTGGGTGGCCCCCACCGGCGACAGCCAGGGGCTGCTCGACCGCTACTACGAACACCCGCTGCTCGGCTATCGCCTGGCCCAGCAGCCCGATACTTGGGAAAGCCAGCTCGACACCGGCCGGCTGCCCTGGCTTGGCGACCATGTAGTCGGCGACGCGGCCGTCTTCCCTGGCGCCGGCTTCGTCGAATTGGCCCTGGCCGCAGCCCGCCATCGTGGCGACAGCGCCCTGGTGGACATCGAGGAACTGGAGATCCGCGCCCCGCTGATGCTCGACGCCCCGCACGGCCGACGCATGCGACTGCACTTCGCCCCGCAGGACGGGCGCATCGAGATCCGCTCACGGGAACCCCTCGCCGAGGATGAATGGCAGCTCAACGCCGTGGCGCGGGTGATGGAACAGAGCCGCGGCTTCCTGCTGCGTCGTGCCGCCCCCGTGCTGCCCGTGCGCCGGCCGGATATCACCCTGAGCGATCACCTTGCCGAGGCAGAGCGCCTCGGGCTGCGCTACGGCCCCGCCTTCCAGGCCATCAGCGAGGCCTGGCGAGAGGGTGACAGCATCCTCGGCCGCATCGCCCCCCCCGCGGCACTCCACGAGGGGCTGGACACCCAGTATCTGCACCCCGGCATCCTCGACAGCGCCTTCCAGCTGTTCATTCCGCTGCTCGCCCGAGAAGCCCGGGACGCCGGTATCGAGGACGACGGCCTGGCCTTCGTACCGGTGCGGGTGGGGCGGCTCCAGTACCTCGCCGAAGCCGGCACCCCGGCTGTGGCCCGCGCGCGCCTCGGCAAGCGCGCCCCCCACTCCTTCACCGCCGACTTCGAGCTCTTCGACGACCAGGGTCGCGCCGTGGCCGTGCTCAGCGAGACCCGCTTCAAGGCGATTCGCCTGCGCCGCCAACGTCACCAGCACGTCAGCTACCTCGATGTGCGACTCACCCCGGCACCGCGCCGCAACGCCATCGAGGCCCTCGAGCCGGAGGCGCTCTACGCGGCCATGCCGGGGCTGATCGATGACTTCGCCCGCCTCACGGGCCAGCGCTACGCCACCGAGGTGGCACCCCTGCTCGACGGCCTGGCCGATGCCTTCGCCGCCCGCGCCGTGCGGCGCCTGGCCGGCGGCGGTGATCTCAGCCATGGCCGCTACCGCGAGCTGAGCCGCGCCCACCTCGGTGCCGCCCCGCTGCTCGACCAGCTGCTGCGCCAGCTCGAGGCGGCCGGCCGACTGCAGGCCACCGAGCACGGCTGGCGCCCCAGCGATGCCGACAGCGTCGAGCCCGAGGCCATCTGGCAGCTGCTGGTACGCGACTACCCCGACTACTTCCCCCCGGTACAGCGCCTGGGCCGCTTCGGCCTGCATCTCGATGGCCTGCTGAGCGGCGAGGAGAACGCCGCGACCCTGGGGCTGGACGCCGACGTCCTCGCCCAGCTGACCCAGCAGCTGCCCGGTGCCGCCGGCTGGCAGGCCATCGCCGGCGCCCTGCAACAGGCCCTGCCCCGGGTCCTCGCCGCCCTGCCCCCCGGGCAGCGGCTGCGCCTGCTCGAGGCGGGCAGCGCCGCTCCCGCCCTGGGTGAACGGCTCTGCGACCTGCTCGACCCCGATTGCTGCGACTATACGGCGCTGACCGTGGGCGAGCAGGCCCACCACCAGGCCGAACAGCTGCGTGAACGCTTCCCGCTGATCGACGTCGAGAGCCTGGATGCGCCCGCCGACTACCGGCCTCCCCGCGCCCAGCTGGCCCTGGTCAGCCTCGAGCCCGGCCACCGCGAGCGCAGCCGCCGACTGCTCGAGTCCCTGGCGCCGCGCCTGGCGCCGGGAGGCCAGCTGCTGGTGCTCGGCATCCAGCCCAGCGCCTGGCTCGACACCCTGCTCGCCACCCCGGGCCTCGAGGACGACGGCGCCCGGCTGGAGGCCACCGAGCAGGCAGATGTCATCGCCGAGCTCGAGGCCCTGGGCGCCGAGGATATCCAGGCCCTCCCCCTGGAGGGCGAGGCACCGGGGGTCTACCTGATACACGCCCGCTGGGCGCCGGCCCAACCGGCCGAACGGACACCCGTCGAGCCCAACCAGGACACGGCACCGGCCATCCAGCTAGTGACCGACGCCGCCCATCGGGAGCTCGCCCGGCGCCTCGCCGCCGGCCTGCAGGCACGGGGCCGGCAGGCGACCATCACCGATGCCTATCACGACCGGGACGGCGCGACGCACTGCGTCGACCTGCGCCAGGGCGAGGCACGCTGCGAACACGCCCTGGCCTGGGCCCACGACCTGGAACCGCTGGGCGAGGCGGCCAGCCTGTGGCTGATCACCCGCGGCGTGGCGGAGATGTGGGTAAATGGTGAGTGGTCAAAGGTGAGGAGTGAAGAGTCAGGAGTGAGGGGTGAGGGGTCAGGAGTAAATGGTGAGGAGTTACCCGGCCCGGACGCCGCCCTCTGGGGCTTCGGCCGTTCCCTGGCCAACGAGGCCAACGGCTATGCGGTGCGCCTGCTCGACCTCCCCCAGGGCGAGCTCGATGAGGCCGTGATCGACGCGCTGCTCGACGAGCTCACCGCCCCGGATGCCGAGACCGAGATCTCCCTGGACGCCCGGGGCCGGCGCTTCGCCACCCGGCTGCGCAGCCTGCCCGTGCCAGGCCCCTCTCCGGAGGCTGGGCAGCCAGCGCGGCAGGCCATGTCGCTGGGCTTCGAGCTACCCGGCCAGCTACGTCACCTTGCCTGGCGCCCCCATCCGCTGACCGAGCCCGACCGAGACGAGGTGGAGGTGCGCGTGCAGGCCAGCGGGCTCAACTTCCGCGACGTCATGTTCACCCTGGGGCTGCTCTCCGACGAGGCCATCGAGAACGGCTTCGCCGGGCCCACCCTGGGCCTGGAGTTCTCCGGCGTGGTGGCGGCGGTCGGTCCCGGCGTCGAGGACCTCGCCGTGGGCGATGCGGTCGTCGGCTTCGGCCCGGCCAGCTTCAGCGACCGGCTGGTGGCCCGCCGTCAGGCCGTGGCGCCGATCCCCGCGGGAGTCAGCTTCGCCGCGGCGGCAACCATCCCCACCACCTTCTTCACTGTCTACTATGCGCTGAAGCATCTGGCACGGCTGGCCCCTGGCGAGCACGTGCTGATCCATGGCGCCGCTGGCGGCGTGGGCATCGCCGCCATCCAGGTCGCCCAGTGGCTGGGCGCCGAGATTCACGCCAGCGTGGGCAGCGCCGAGAAGCGCGACTTCCTGCGCCTGATGGGCATCGAGCGTCTCTACGACTCACGCGCTCTGACCTTCGCCGAGGAGATCCTCGAGGCGACCGACGGCCGCGGCGTCGATGTGGTGCTCAACTCCCTGGCCGGCGAGGCGATCAACCAGAACCTGCGCTCGCTGCGCCCCTTCGGGCGCTTCCTCGAGCTCGGCAAGCGCGACTTCTACGAGAACACCCATATCGGCCTGCGGCCCTTCCGCAACAACCTCAGCTACTTCGGCATCGACTCCGACCAGCTGATGAAGGAGCGGCCCGAGCTCACCGCTGAGCTGTTCGGCGAGATGATGGCGCTCTTCCAGGACGGCACCCTCACCCCGATGCCCTACACCGCCTTCTCCAGCCAGCAGGTGGTCGAGGCCTTCCGCTACATGCAGCAGGCCCGGCAGATCGGCAAGGTGGTGGTGACCCACGAGCAGGCGCTGACGCCGAACAGCACGCCCCGGCCGGGCAGCGAGCGCCTGACCCTGCCGGCCGAGGCCAGCTATCTGGTCACCGGCGGCCTGGGCGGCTTCGGCCTCGCCAGTGCCCGCTGGCTGGCCAGCCGCGGCGCCCGTCACCTGATCCTGGTCGGTCGCAGCGGCGCCGCCAGCGACGAGGCGAGGGCGGGTGTGGCGGCCCTCGAGGCCCAGGGCGTCGAGGTGGTGGCCGCCGCCTGCGACATCACCGACCGCGCGGCGCTCACGCGCCTGCTCGACGAGTGCCGCAACCGCCTGCCGCCGCTGCGCGGGGTGATCCATGCCGCCACGGTGATCGACGATGGCCTGATCCGCAATCTCGACCCGGAGCGCATCCGCCGAGTGCTGGCCCCCAAGATCGAGGGCGCTCGCCATCTCGACGCCCTGACCCGCCATGAGCGCCTTGACTTCTTCGTCATGTACTCCTCGGCCACCACGCTGTTCGGCAACCCCGGCCAGGCCAACTATGTGGCCGCCAACCACTGGCTCGAGGCCCTGGCCGCGGCCCGTCGCCACCAGGGCCTGCCGGCGACCTGCCTGCGCTGGGGCGCCATCGAGGATGTCGGCTTCCTGGCTCGCCACACTCGCACCCGCGACGCCCTGCAAGAGCGTCTGGGCGGCTCGGCACTGCGCTCCGAGGACGCCCTGCGCATCCTCGAGCGGCTGCTGCTGCACCACGCCGATCGCCTGGGGGGGCCCAGCCTGGGAGTGCTCGAGCTCGAATGGCCGGCCCTGGCGCGCTTCCTGCCCACCGCCGACAGCCCGCGCTTCGATGAAATCGCCCGACAGAGCGAGGACGACGGCCGCACATACGACGACGGGGAGAACCTGGCCGAGCAGTTCGCCAACCTGCCGCCGGAGGAATTGCATGAGGCGGTGACCGATCTGCTGCGCGTCGAGCTGGCGGCCATCCTGCTGATCGACGAAGAAAAGATCGACGTTTACCGCTCGGTCTACGACATGGGCTTCGACTCTCTGATGGGCGTGGAGCTGATGACCGCCATCGAATCGCGGATCGGCGTGCAGGTGCCGGTGATGGTGCTCGGCGAGGCCTCCTCCCTGGACAAGCTGGCCGGTGTGCTGATCCACCGGCTGCAGAGTAACGAGCCGGCGGAAGATGCCGACGACGAGGCCCGGCTGGCCGACCTGGCCAGCCGTCACGGCAGCGAGGAACTCTCCGAGAGCACGGAGAAGGGCTTGTGAACGACCGTCACGCCGATCTCAAGCAGCAGCTACTCGCCCAGGCACGGGGCCGTCGGCGAGCGACCCCGCCCGCCGGCGAGGGCGGCGACCCGCACCCCGTGGCCTCGGATTCCCGGGTGCCCGAACGCTTCACGCGCTTCGATGCCCATCCGGGCTATCAGCAGATCGCCATGATGCGCGAAGGCGCGCGCCGGCTCGGGCTCACCGACCCCTTCTTCAAGGTCCACGAGGGCACCGCCGGGGCCACCACGCGCATCGACGGGCGCGACTACATCAACTACGCCAGCTACAACTACCTGGGGTTCTCCGGCGATCCGCGGGTCAACCGCGCCGCCTGCGAGGCCGCTGACCACTACGGCACCTCGGTCTCGGCCAGCCGCGTGGTCTCCGGCGAACGGCCCATCCATGCCCAGCTCGAGGCGGCCATCGCCCGGGCCTACGGCCTCGAGGACGCCGTGGCCTTCGTCAGCGGCCACGCCACCAACGTCTCGACCCTGGGCTACCTGCTGGGCCCCCGCGACCTGGTGCTGCATGACGAGTACATCCACAACAGCTCGCTGATCGGCGCCCAGCTGGCCGGCGCCCGACGCATCGCGTTCCCCCACAACGACCTCGACGCCCTCGATGCCCTGTTGAGCCGCCAGCGCGGCCAGTTCGAACGCGTCCTGGTGGTCATCGAGGGGCTCTACAGCATGGACGGCGACGTCCCCGACCTGCCCCGCTTCATCGAGCTCAAGCGGCGTCATCAGGCCTGGCTGATGGTCGACGAGGCGCACTCCTTCGGGGTGCTGGGCGATCACGGCCTGGGCCTGAGCGAGCACTTCGGCGTGCCCGCCGGCGACGTGGATATCTGGATGGGCACCCTGAGCAAGAGCCTGGCCGGCTGCGGCGGCTATATCGCCGGGTGTCGCGAACTGGTGGAGACCCTGCGCTACCTCGCCCCGGGCTTCCTCTACAGCGTCGGCATGCCCGCCCAGGTCGCCGCCCCTTCGCTCAAGGCCTTGGAACTGATGCAACAGGAGACCCAGCGCGTCGCGGCACTGCACGTCATCTCGCGCTACTTCCTCGAGCAGGCCAGAACGATAGGGCTGGATACCGGCCACAGCATCGGCGCCGCCGTGGTCCCGGTGATCGTCGGTAGCTCGGCGCGAGCCGCGGGGCTCTCCCATCAGCTCTTCGAGCGCGGCTTCAATGTCCAGCCGATCCTCCACCCCGCGGTCCCCGAGAAGAGCGCCAGACTGCGCTTCTTCCTCTCCTGCGAGCACAGCCGGGAGCAGATCGATGTCACCCTGGGAGCCCTGAGTGACCTCCTCCACGACGGTTGACCCGGCAACATCGAAGCCGTCACGGATCCTCTTCTTCCCGCTGGGCTGGGTGCTGGCCCACACCCTGCGCTGTATCGAGATCGCCAGGGTACTGCGCCAGCGCGGACACGAGGTCGTCTTCACCGGCGACGACCCGCGGCTTCCCGATTCGCGGCTCCATCTCGTCGAGGAGGCCCGCTTCCGCGAGGCCGCCGACGTGCTGAAGCAGCAGCTCAACCTAGCGTGACATCCTTGAGCCAGTACCAATGCTCCGGGCGCTCCCGTACCCAGTGCTCCAGTTGGGCATCGATCAACGCCAGTACACCAGACAGCAGCTCCCAAATGGCGAGGTGTGGCGCCACCAGCACCAGCGGCCCCCTGATGCGGACGCAGATGCTGCGCATCCTCCACCTTCAAACGTTTGTCGAGAATCCGGGGCAGCACCGTCAGCTCTCTGTAGACGCGCCCCACCTGATCGCCATAGGCCAGCAGTCGACGCTCACGCTCCGCCGCATCGGCCTCGCCCTCCAGTCGGTTGAAATTGGCCAGGAGTCGCGCCACCCACCGGCGCTGCAACCGCCTTGCCCGGCGCCGGCACGGCGTCTCGCGTCGCTTGGCTCAAAAGACCCCCTGACAGATACATCACCATGGCTTCGCTGGTGAGCGCGCTGCGCGCTTGTGAGTAGTGAGCGCTTCGCTGGTGAGGAGTAACCCCTCACCCCTCACCCCTCACTACTTACCACTCACCATTTACAGCTTACGACTCCCGGCACCGCCGGGCTAACCCCACACCACGAAATGGGGATTCAGGTGCTGCGTAGGGGTCGCATAGGAGAGCGCGTCGCCCTCCAGGGTTTCCACCCGGCCGCCGGCCTGCTCCACCACCGCCTGGGCGGCGCCGGTGTCCCACAGGCAGGTGGGGCCGAGACGCGGATACACATCCGCCGCACCCTCGGCGACTAGGCACAGCTTCAGCGAGCTGCCCATGGGCACCATGTCGTGGCGGCCTAGCTTCTCCAGCCACTCGGCCAGATCGGGGCTGGGATGGGAGCGGCTGCCTACCACGCGCCAGGCGGCACCCTCGGCGGGCTTGCCGGCCACCCGGATCGGCCGACGCTCACCGCCCTTTTCAACCTTGAAGGCCCCCACGCCCTCGGCGGCGAGATAGCTCACCTCCAGCGCCGGGGCGACGACCACGCCGAGCAACGGCTTGCCCCGCTCAATCAGCGCGATGTTAACCGTGAACTCGCCGTTACGCTTGATGAACTCCTTGGTGCCGTCCAGCGGGTCCACCAGCCAGTAGCGGCCGGCGGCATCGGCACCGTCGAAGCCCTCGGTGTTCTCCTCCGAGAGCACCGGAATGGCCTCGGGCAGTGCCTTTAGCCCCGCCACGATCACCTCGTGAGCGGCCTTGTCCGCTTCGGTCAGCGGGCTCTTGTCTTCCTTCTCCTCGATGGAGAAATCGCGGGCGTAGACGGCCATGATTGCCTCGCCGGCGTCATTGGCGATGCCCTCAACGCTATCGAGTAATGCTGAAACGTCCATTTGTTGAGTTCCTTGATGTTTGGGCTTCAGGCCAAGAGCTTCGAGCCTCGGGCCACGACAAGAACCTTTCGCGGCTCGTAGCCCGCTGCCCGCTGCTTTAGGCTACGATCTGGCGTTCCCGCAGCAGGGCAATGATGGCCTCCGCGGCTTCATCGCTGCTGATCTCGTCGGTGCGGATGTGCAGGTCGGGATTCTCCGGCGGCTCATAGGCCGAATCGATACCGGTGAAGTTCTTCAGCTCGCCGCGCCGAGCCTTGCGATAGAGCCCCTTGGGATCACGCTGCTCGGCGACATCCAGCGGCGTATCGACGAAGATCTCGATGAACTCGTCCTCCTCCACCAGGTCGCGGGCCAGCTGGCGCTCACTGCGGAAGGGCGAGATGAAGGAGGTCAGCACGATCAGGCCGGCATCGACCATCAGCCTGGCGACTTCACCCACGCGGCGGATATTCTCGACACGATCGGCATCGGTGAAGCCCAGGTCACGGTTGAGGCCGTGGCGCACATTGTCGCCATCCAGCAGGTAGGTGTGCTGGCCGGCGGCGTGCAGCTTCTTCTCCACCCGATTGGCAATGGTCGACTTGCCGGCACCGGAGAGCCCGGTGAACCACAGCACCGCGGGGTGCTGCCCCTTGGAGACCGCCCGCGCCTGCTTGTCGATATCCACATGCTGCCTATGGATGTTCTGGCTACGCCGCAGCGCGAAGTGCAACATGCCCGCACCCACGGTGTTATTGGTCATGCGGTCGATCAGGATGAAACCGCCGGTGTCGGCATTCTCCTTGTAGGGGTCGAAGGCCACCGCCTTGTTCAGGCTCAGGGTACATATGCCGATGGCATTCAGGTCCAGCTGCTTGGCCGCGGTATGGTCCAGGGTATTCACGTTCACCTGGTACTTGATGTCGGTGACGGTGGCCGACACGGTCTGAGTGCCCAGCTTCATGAGGTAGGGGCGGCCCGGGAGCAGCGGCTCGTCGTGCATCCACACCAGGCTGGTCTCGAACTGGTCGGCGGTCTCGGCGGGCTGTTCCACGCCGGAAATGACGTCGCCGCGGGAGATGTCGATCTCGTCCTCCAGCAGCAGGGTCACCGACTGGCCGGCAATCGCCTCGGGCAGATCGCCATCAAAAGTGTAGATGCGCGCCACCCGGCTGGTCTTGCCGGAGGGCTGGACCCGGATGGCGTCGCCGGGCTTCACGGAGCCGCTGGCGATCATCCCGGTAAAGCCGCGGAAGTCCAGGTTAGGGCGATTGACCCACTGCACCGGCAGGCGCAACGGCAGGCGCTGCTGGCGCTCCTCGTCGACCTCGACGGTCTCCAGATAGGCCATCAGGGTGGGACCGTGATACCAGGGCATGTGATGGCCATGCTCGATGACGTTATCGCCCTTGAGCGCCGACATGGGGATGAAGGTGATCGCCTCCAGGCCCAGCTGCTTGGCGAAGGCGCGGTACGCCTCGACGATCTCGTCGAAGCGCGCCTTGGAGTAGTCCACCAGATCCATCTTGTTGATGGCCACCACCAACCGACGCATGCCGATCAGCGACATCAGGAAACTGTGGCGGCGCGTCTGGGTGAGGATACCGTGGCGAGCATCGACCATCAGGATGGCGGCGTCGGCGTTTGAGGCGCCGGTCACCATATTGCGGGTGTACTGCTCGTGCCCCGGGGTATCAGCGACGATGAACTTGCGCTTGTCGGTGGAGAAGAAACGATAGGCCACGTCGATGGTGATGCCCTGCTCGCGCTCCGCGGCGAGGCCGTCGACCAGCAGAGCGAAGTCCATCTCGGTGCCCTGGGTACCATACTTCTTGGAATCCGCCTCAATGGCGGCCAGCTGATCCTCGAACAGCAGCTTCGACTCGAACAGCAAGCGTCCGATCAGGGTGCTCTTGCCGTCGTCGACGCTGCCGCAGGTGATGAAGCGCAACAGGCCCTTGTTCTCGTGCTCTCTCAGATAGGTCTCGATGTTTTCCGAGATCATTGGTGAGGCGTGGGACACAGTCCAATTCTCCTTTGGGTGAGAGCACGAGCGCCGCGAGCTTCGAGCTTCGAGCGGCGGGCTCTATGTGCTCTCCGTATATTCAGTGATTATCTATTCGGCGGCGTATCGAGCGCTTTCAGCAGGGAGCCAAGCATTCGAGAGATGACCATGGCTTCGCTGCGCCAGTGGAAGCCAACAGTTTCTGGGATGTATCCAACCTCGATTCCGATCAACGTTTGCGTGGCGAATTCGCCACAGGAGCCCTTTGCAATGGATACGAAGCGAAACTTTTCTCGCTCGGTATAGCGCTCAAAGCCCTCAGCGATATTGCTGGGGATCGACAAGGCTGAGCGTGTGATCTGGTCCTTGCAGCCGAAGTCTCGCAAGCTTTTAAGCTCACGATAAACCGAGACGCTTAGCCGCTTGCTTCTTTGCCAGACTTCCCGCTGCTCATGCTTCATCACCTTGTCCTCAGGCTTCGGGCCTATAACTTCTAGCGTAGCCCGTAGCCCGTAGCCCGTAGCCCGTAGCCCGTAGCCCGTAGCTCAGAAATAACCTTCAGCCTTCTTCTTTTCCATGGAAGCCGAGCTGTCGTGGTCGATGACCCGGCCCTGACGCTCGGAGGTGTTGGTCAGGAGCATTTCCTGGATGATCGCCGGCAGGGTGTCGGCCTCGGACTCGATGGCGCCGGTCAGCGGGTAGCAGCCCAGGGTGCGGAAGCGCACCTTGCGCATCATTGGCACCTCACCGGGTTCCAGCGGCATGCGCTCGTCATCGACCATGATCAGCGCCCCGTCCCGCTCCACCACCGGGCGTTCGGCGGAATAGTAAAGTGGCACGATCGGGATGTTCTGCAGGTAGATGTACTGCCAGATATCCAGTTCGGTCCAGTTGGAGAGCGGGAACACACGAATCGACTCGCCCTTGTGCTTGCGGGTGTTGAAGAGCTTCCAAAGTTCCGGGCGCTGATTCTTCGGGTCCCAGCGATGCTGGGCGGTACGGAAGGAAAAGATCCGCTCCTTGGCACGGGACTTCTCCTCGTCGCGCCGCGCACCGCCGAAGGCCGCATCAAACCCGTAGTGGTCCAGCGCCTGCTTGAGACCCTCAGTCTTCATCACGTCGGTATGGATGGCCGAACCATGGGTGAAGGGGTTGATATCCTTCTCCACGCCCTCGGGATTGATATGCACGATCAGGTCCATGCCGGTTTCCTCGGCCATGCGGTCGCGGAACTCGTACATGGCGCGGAATTTCCAGCGCGTATCAACGTGGAGCAGCGGGAAGGGGGGCGGCGATGGCGCGAAGGCCTTGCGCGCCAGATGCAGCATCACCGCGCTGTCCTTGCCCACCGAGTAGAGCATCACCGGATTCTCGGTCTCGGCGACCACCTCGCGCATGATCTGTATGCTCTCGGCTTCCAGCTTCTGAAGGTGTGTCAATGACGTCATATCTCTAAATCCTTAGTTGTTAAGCTGGAAGCCCGGCGGGCATCATCACGAGACGCATCTCCGGATGCTGCGATAGCCAGTCGCCGACGGCGGGTGCAGCCTGCAAGTCAGCCCCTCGGAAGATCAGCGCCACCGGGACCTGCGTCGTTGCCAGCAAGCGTTCGAACAGCGCCAGATAGTCATCCGCCAGCGGCGGCGCGGCCAGCACGCGGGTGAACAGCGCGCCGCGCTTGCCATGCAGATAGAGCTGATAGCGGCGCGGCTCCTCAGCCAAGCCGGAATCCGGCGGCGGCGTTCGCGCGCCCCCCTGCCAGACCGCACCGCCCGTCTGTTTCACCTGGGCCAGCACTGGCGCCAGCTGCTGGCGATACCAGCGCCCCAACTGGCTGCGCCGCCGCGCCAGGCCGTTCAGCGCCAGCGGCTCGGGCTTGAGATCCCGCCGCTCAAGCCAGTGATCGATGGCCCTCGGCGACACCCGGTGCCCCTGCCCCTTCAGCGCCTCGGCCAGGCCGCGGCTGCTCCAGGCCGGCTCGCCCGTCGGTGGCAACGTCGCCAGGGCGGTCTCCAGCGCCTGCCGAGCGGCCGCATCGAGGCTCGCCGCCTGGCCCGCGCGGCGACCGCGCTGCCGCACCGCCACGGCGTCCCAGCCTCCCTCGCGGAAGGCCTTCCAGGCCGCCGATACGGTGGGCGCCGAGAGCCCGGTGCGGGCTGCCGTTTCGGCCACCGTATGGCCATCAAGGCGCAGCCTGACTGCTTCCAGTCGCAGCTTGTTGAGAATTTCAGGCGTTAAATGTTTAGTCGGCAATTTCTTGTTAATCTATTGAAATTAAAGAAGTATATTGAGACTTTGCGGCATTCTCACTGCGAATATTCGACATTATCATAAAAGCCCACGTAGAATCCCACAAGCCCAAGATGACTTCACAAGGACGGACCAATGACAACCTGGGCGGTGCTTATCTCCATCGGCGCCCTGCTGGCGGCGTTGATCTCGGGCCGCGTACGTCCCGCCATCGCCTTCGTCGGCCTGGCCGGTGCCTACCTGGTGCTGGGCCTGGTGGATACCGACACCCTACTTCAGCAGTACACCAACCCGGCGCTGGCCACACTATTGTTGCTGCTGCTGGTCTCGCTGGCGCTGGAGCGCACGCCCCTGCTCGACTGGCTCTCCCAGCATCTGCTCCGAGGTAGCGAGAAGACCGCCACGGCGCGGCTGATGGGCGCCAGTGCTGTGCTCTCGGCGTTTCTCAACAACACTGCGGTGGTGGCCGCCTTCCTGGGCGCCATCTCGCGCCAGAAGCGCATCGCCCCCTCGCGACTGCTGATCCCGCTCTCCTACGCCTCCATCCTCGGCGGCATGACCACCCTGGTGGGCACCTCCACCAACCTGGTCGTCAACTCCTTCACGTTGAGCAGCGGCGGCTTCGAGCTGGGCATGTTCCAGTTCAGCCTGGTGGGGGTGCCGGTGGCCCTGCTGACCTTCGGCGTGCTGCTGTGGCGGGCCCGACAGCTGCCGTCGCATCTACCGGAGGATACCGCCGACAAGCTCTCCTACTTCCTGGCCGCCGACCTGGAAGCCAGCTCGGAGATGGTCGGCAAGAGCATCGAGGAGAACCAGCTGCGCAGCCTGGAGGGGCTCTACTTGCTGGAGATCGAACGCGAAGGGCGGCTGATCAGCCCCGTGGGGCCAGAGGAGATACTCCAGGAAGAAGATACTCTGGTGTTCACCGGTGAGGTGAGCAAGGTACAGGCACTGCAGCGTTTTCCAGGGCTCACGCTGTTTGGTCATCAGGCCGATGACCTGCTGGCCACCAACCTGGTGGAGGTCGTGATATCGCATGAATCCGACCTCGCGGGCAGCACGCTTCAGGAGGTAGACTTTCGCAGCATGTTCAATGCCGGCGTGGTCGGTATCCGCCGCGGGGGCAAGCGGCTGGAGGGGCAACTGGGGAAGATTCCCCTGAGGGTGGGTGACTGCCTGCTGCTTGCCGTAGGCGGCGATTTCCGCCAGCACCGCAACATCGATCGCAACTTTCACCTGCTGAGCGGCAGCTTCAAGCGCCCTCGGCTCAACCGCCTGGAAAGCTGGCTCACCGTGGGCGGTTTCGCCGCAGTGATCGGCCTGGCCGCCCTGGAGTGGCTACCGCTGTTTCACGGCCTGTTGCTGCTGATGGCCGGATTGCTGGCCGGCAAGGTGCTGAGCCCCGCCGAACTGAGGCGACGCTTTCCCTTCGAGCTATGGCTGATCATCGGTTCAGCGCTGGCTATCGCCCAAGGCCTGGAAAACTCTGGCGCTGCCGACCTGCTCGCCCAAGGCATGCAGACGCTGTTCTCCGGATACGGGATCTACGCAGCCTTCGTCGGCTGCTACCTGCTGACCCTGGTGCTGACCGAGACGGTCACCAACAACGCCGCCGCCGCACTTGCCTTTCCGGTGGCCTGGACCACCGCTCAGGCCTTCGGCGCCGACCCCCTGCCCTTCATCATGGCGGTGGCCTATGGCGCCAGCGCCTGCTTCCTGATTCCCTTCGGCTACCAGACCCACCTGATGGTCTATTCACCTGGCCACTACCGGATCAGCGACTTCCTGAAGACCGGCCTGCCGGTGAGTCTTGTCTACTCCGCTGGGGTGCTGGTGCTTACGCCGATGGTATTCCCGTTCTAGCCCAGCTGCGCCCGGAGCCACGGGTTGCGGGCTCCGAGCGGCGAGCAGTTTCTTGTATCGCCCGAAGCTCGCAGCTCGTCGCTCGCAGCTAGAGGTGCAACCCACACTCCCGCTGCATCCCGAAGAAGCGGGTCTCCTCCTCCTGCATGCCGGACTGCAGGGGCTGGCTGGTGTGCCAGTCGCCCACCGAGGCATAGCCCTGCGCCCACAGCGGGTGATAGGGCAGATCATGCTCGGCCAGGTAGCGATGCACGTCGCGGCTGTGCCAGTCGATCAGCGGATAGACCTTGTAGCGGCCATCGCCGCGACGCTCCACCACCGGCCGCTGTTCTCGGGAGCTGGACTGCTGACGGCGCAGCCC
The DNA here is from genome assembly GCF_902500215.1 of Halomonas lysinitropha. Taxonomy (GTDB): domain Bacteria; phylum Pseudomonadota; class Gammaproteobacteria; order Pseudomonadales; family Halomonadaceae; genus Halomonas; species Halomonas lysinitropha. The sequence goes on along the minus strand of NZ_CABVOU010000033.1, from coordinate 16,498 downwards.
CGCAAACCAGGTGCCCACGCGCAGCTCATCCAGCGTTTGCTCCATCGGTTTGACCTTCATCAGCTGGTTATAGCGCTCCAGCCCCTCCAGGTTCTGCTCCCAAAGCTTGCCGTGACGCATCTCCAGATGCCCCGGCGACAGCGCCGGCCGCGCCACCTTGAGGTTCAGGTTCAGCCGCTCGGTCAGCTCGTCGACGAAGCGGTAGGTCTCGGGAAACAGATAGCCGGTATCCACCAGCAGCACGGGCAACTGCGGCGCGATGCGCGTCGCCAGGTGCAAGAGCACGGCCGACTGAATGCCGAAGCTGGAACTAAGGACGAAGCTGCCAGGCAGGTTTTCCAGCGCCCATTCGACCCGCGCCTCTGCCGGCAGCGACTCCAGCAGCGTGCTGGCCTGGGCGGCATCGATCTCACGCTGTAACGCCGATAACGCCATGAAGAGTTCCTTCAGAATACTGGGTATGGCGCCTAGCATAGCCTCGCCATTCAATACCTGAAAGGAATAAATAATAATCTTTTAATACGGTATTAATATATAAGACCTGCCTCACCCCTTACAGCTTTCGACTTACAACTACCGACGAAGCCGCGCCCTTCCCTCTTCCAGCTTCCAGGCGCGCAGCGCCGCTCTTCCAGCTTCAATCACCCGCTGAAGCCGGGCCCTCCGGCCTCAGCCGGGCCGCCGTCTCCGCCGCGGCCTCGGCAATGTGCCGTGCCTCGGCGGGATGCGCCAGCAGCCTCTCCAGGCAGCGCTGCCACTCAACTGGATCATCGCCGGCCAGCAGTCCATTCACGCCATGCTCGACAATCTCGGTATAAGGAGCACGGTTGGAATAAACCCCTACCCCACCCATCGCGGCGATATCCAGGAACTTGATGAATGACTTGCCTCGATTGAAGGGGGTATCGCGCAGCGGCGCCAGGCCAACATGCACCCGCTGCTGCGACTGATAGCGGCGAAATGTCGGCCAGGATAGCGCCGCCGGGCAGCGGGTGCGCGGCAGCTCGGCCAGGAGCGAGGGCACATGGCCCCCCAGCATCAGCTCCAGCTCGGTATCATCGCGGCCGTGCTGAAGGGTCACCAGCGCCGGCGTCAACGCCTCCAGGTCGGCGAGATGGGCACGGGTACCGTGAAATCCGATACGCCATGGCTGATCCGGCGAGGGCCCAATATCGAAGTGGGCTAGATCCGGCAGCGAGGCGATCAGCGGCGGCGTCATTACCTTGACGTTGTCATGCTCTGCGCGCAGCCGTTCGGCCAGGACCTCGCTGCAGGCCACCACCTCATCTGCCAACGCCAGCAGGCGCGGCTGGCGCTCGGCGGCGCGGACCATCCGCTGGCGATAGGCCCCTGGGAGGCTGTCATCCTCGGCCGCCGCCGCCAGATCATCATCGATCACATAGACGATACGTCCGAAGCGGCCCCGCTCACGCTCCAGCCAGCGCAGCGCGGTCATCGGCAGGGTTCGACAGATCACCAGATTGGCCCCCAGCTGCCGGGTCAGCACCCAGCGTGCCATTCGCCAGCGCCAGCCGCGCGCATCCAAGCGCCCGACGTGATCTCCCTCGGAACGCAGATGGGGCGCGACCGATTCGAGGAAGTAGATATCCTCGGTCGGTCGCGCCCCATCACTCACCATTAGCCAACGCTCACCGCTCACTTTTCACTCCTCACCACTCACCACTCACTCCTCACCACTCACTCCTTACCCCCTTACAAACGCGAAGCGCACTAACCCCTCACCCAGCCAACTCCCGACACCTCCGGCGTAGCGCCTGACCCTCTGCTGAAACCGCGAACCCTGGGCTGTCCTGCCGCTTGAGCAAATAGGTGAAACCCGCCACCCCCAAGCGATGGAGACGGCTACCGCCCGCCAGGCGCTCGGCGTCCTCGCCAGGTAGCCCGTGCATCAGCCGAGCCATATCGAAGCCGGTGGGAAGATATCCCCAGCGGTCCCAGTCGATCAGCGCCAGCGTGCCACTCTCGCGATCTACCAGTACATTCTTGCGATGCAGGTCGCCGTGTGAAAGAACGCGCGGCAGGCGGTTCAAAACGACCAATAGCCAGAGAAGAAAGCCCCGCTCTCCGGCAGCACGGCCTCCAAGGGCGTCGCCCAACGTCCGCCATTGTAATCTATACATTACGGCTCTTATCCCGCCCAAACGCCGTCCCGGAGCACCTCGCAGCCGCTGGCCTGCTACCTGCAGGCGTGCTAACTCATCCATTACGGCCGGCAACCAAGCCTCCCAGCCCAGCCCGAATCGGTCGAGAGATATACCGGGGAAATAATCGAAAACCTGCACTCGCCGGGTACCAAGCGCCAACTCGTGATAGAGCGCCGGGCAGGCGATCTGCGCCGGCTGCAAAACCTGGCCATGAAAGCGCTGCAGACTAGCAACTTCTCGGAAAGGCACACCGAAACGCACTACCTTTGGCGACACCCCAGGTGCATCTACTACTGCTGCCACCACCTGCTCAAGCTTGCCGAACAGCGGACGAAAGCGTTCAAAGGCCAATGGCCCGGCCAACTCGGCAATAGCCGAATATTCCGGATGGTCGGCCGCCAACGACGCCGGTAGCCAACCCTGTGTCTCCGGCGCCATATACAGCCAAGGACTGTGACGCAATGGCTTGCCCCGATCGGTGGTCACCCGCACGATATCGCCGCTGGTCAACTGCAACGCAGCGTGAAAGCCCACTCGCCCATCGTCGGAGAGCCCCGCCGCCTGCACATCTAGCCTGGTGTTGCTGCAAGGCACGTTAGCACTTGGGCTGCCATTGACAGAGACCCGCACCTCAGGCGCCGGGCTCCAACCCACCACCCCGGCGTCCCATACCCGATCGATGAAGCCGCTCAGCACCGCCAACGCCCTAGCCCCCCCTGTGCATCTGGATCAGCTGGCGATCACGCAGCCAGCTGGCGCGCACGGGGATCGTCAGCCGGCGCCGCTCAACGAAGCCCAGTGACGAGTACAAGGTCATCGCCTGCGGGTTGTTGCCCCACACCTCAAGGTCCGCCCCAGCCACGCCTCGTGCCTCGAGCAGCGCCAGCCAGGCCTCCAGCAAGCGCTGGCCCAGGCCCTGGCCTCTGAACGGCTCGGTAACGACGATACGGTAGAGATAGGCATCGAAGCCCCGGAAGCGACGATGCAGAACCTGATAAAGCGGGAAACGCCATGCCGCCTGGGTAATTCCGAACTCATCACGCATGTGGGCAAAACTCAGCTGATGCGGCCCCGCGCCGTGAAGGTAGAACTGCAGATAACCGGCCACTTCGCCATCCACTGCCACGAAAAGCACTCGTCGCCAATTAACGCCACGCGCCAGCATACGACGCCGCTGCCAGGCCCTGCCCAACAGCGGACGCAGAAAGGAAGGCGAACTCGACGCCAGGCGCCACTCCAGGGAAGACGCCGACTTGCCCTCCGCCACCCGATAGGTCTTTATCCGTCGCTCTTCTAACAACCGGTATTCCTCAGGTCTGCTGCGGTACTGAGTGAGCACGTCGCTTGTGAGGAGTGATGGGTTACTCCTCACCACTCACCATTCACCATTCACAGCTCCCGGCCCAGCCGGGCTCAGCGCAACGAAAAATCCTCATGCACCAGCGTCAGGTTGGGGTTGTAGGACGGATCATTATCCAGCTTGGCTCCCCATACCTCGCGCATATACGCGGCTTCGCTGTTGGCACGAGCACGTTTTGCCGAGCTGTCGTCGGCGCCGCGGGAGACGGATTCATGGTGATAGAGCTCGGCGTAGGGGGTCCAGAGGTTGCGGTGGCCTGCCTCGCGCACCTTCAGGCACAGGTCCACGTCGTTGAAGGAGACCGCCAGATGCTCCTCGTTGAGCCCCCCTACCTCCTCGAACACCGCCTTGCGCACCAGCAGGCAGGCGCCGGTGACGGCGGAGAGGTTGTGCGCCAGGTGCAGCCGAGTGAAGTAGCCCGGCGAGTTGCGATGGAAGTACTTGTGGGCATGCCCCGCCACGCCGCCGATGCCCAGGATCACGCCCGCGTGCTGAACCGTATCGTTGGGGTAGTAAAGCTTGGCCCCCACGCAGCCGATCTCGGGCCGGCATACCTGGCGCACCATCTCGTCCAGCCAATCGGGATGGATCGGCTCGATATCGTTGTTCACCAGCCCCAGGATGTCGCCCCGGGCATAGAGCGCCCCGTAGTTGTTGATCGCCGAGTAGTTGAAGGGCTCGTTCCAGCGCAGGACCCGCACGCGGTCATCGCGATTGACCACGTCGCGCATATACTCCAGCGTTTCCTGGCAGCGACTCTGGTTGTCCAGGATCAGCACTTCGAGATTGGGGTAGTCCGTGCGCTCGAGGATGGCATCCACGCAGGGCTTGAGGATCTCGACCCGATCCCGGGTGGGAATCAGCAGGCTGACCAGCGGCGGACGCTGTGGCAGCGGCCAGCGCACCCGGTAAGTATTGGGGTAATGCCCCTCCACCACCTCCGCCTCGGGCACTCGCGCCTGCACATGATCACGCACCACCGCCAGCCCCGCCCGGGTGGTGTAGTCCTTCTCGCTGCTGGTCAGCGCCGTGGAGCCTTCCGCGGCCCGCCAGTGATAGAGCACCTGGGGAATGTGCACGATCTGCTCCGGTGACAGCCGCGCCGTCACGCGCAGCGCCAGGTCATGATCCTGGCTGCCCTCGAAGCCCTCGCGGAAACCGCCCAACTCGCGGACCAAGGCAGTGCGGTATACCCCCAGGTGCGAGAGATAGTTCTGCGCCAGCAGCAGATCCGGGTTCCACTGCGGCTTGAAGTGAGGATCGAAGCGCACGCCACGCTCGTTGAGCTTATCCTCGTCGCTGTAGAGCAGCCCGGCATCGGGATGGCGATTCAGCGCCTGGGCCACCCGAAACAGCGCCTGAGGCGTCAGCAAGTCGTCGTGATCGAGCAGCGCCACGAACTCGCCCTCGGCCAGTGCCAGAGCAGTGTTGCTCGCCGCACAGATATGGCCATTGCGCTCACGTTCCACCACCTTGACGCGCGTATCCCGGGCGGCATATTCGGCCAGCACCTCGCGTACCTCGGGATCCGTAGAGGCATCGTCAGCAATACACAGCTGCCAGCGGGGATAGTGCTGGGCCAGCACCGCATCCAGGCATTCACGCAGCCAGTCAATGCGCGGGTTGTAGACCGGCACCAGCACCGAGATCAGCGGCCGGTGCGGCAACTTCTCCACCAGGCGCTGCACCCGTTCCGCAGAAAGTTCGCGGCGCCCCCGCAGCCAGCGCTCATAGCTGAAACGTGCCGTACGCCGCTCAAAGGTCTCTTCATAATAGGAAAGTGCCAGCGGCCGCCAATGTACGCCCTGCTGTGCGGCCTGCGCCTTGATCGCCGCCAGCACATCGGCATGCGCGGCGCCACGCCACTCGTGATGCATGTTCACCAGCCGCTGGACCAGGCGCTGCTGGGCGAAGCGCGGCGTCAGCCAGGCCAGGCGCAGATGGCTCAGGGTAAAGCACCCCGCCTGGCTCATGGGGTCGAAGCGCAGCGCCTTGAGCCCCCAGGGAGCGTGGAACAGCCGCTTGACAACCCGGCCTGGCTTAAGCGGCAAGTAGATGCTCTGGGCCTCGTTGAAGCCCTCCCCGGTATCGAAATAGAGCTTCACTGCCGCGCTGGGCTGATCGTGCGCCATGCCCACTTCCAGCATCTGCCAGCCCGGCAGCGGCAGGCGGCGAGTCAGCCAGAACTGCGGGTCATCCCCCGTGGATTCCCAGGCATAACCGGTCTCCCGAACGTCGCAGCGCGCCAGCTGGTGACGGGGCTTGAGATCGGCGATCGGCATCCTGACCAGCGGCGTACCCTCCAGGCTCAGGGATAGCAACCGCGAGCCCTTGTCGATATTTCTTTGATTACGCGCATTCATCAACTCACCGATCACCGGGCTGAAACACTACTTGGCAGGGAGAGCTGTTCATCGAGCAGCTGCAAGGCCTTTTCATAAAGCTCTAAATCCCGAGTGTTATTGACACGAATCCTCTCGATCACGGCATCGGGCACATCCGTCTCTGACGCATGCCTGGTTCGCTGATTGCGTGTTTCGACCTTGAGTCCCGTTCCATACCGTTGATTGAACAGTGCGATGGAGTCCGTGTACCGCTCCGTGACTCCGACAAACCCCATTTCATTGAGCGAAATACCGGCCAATAGGCGGTGCTGGTGGTCATGAAAGCGGGCATCCTCAACAAAATTTTCGATACTTTTCTCATAACCCAGTTTGTTCTTATGATGGAAGTACTGAGATATCACACGCTGGATCGGGTCACGCACAAAAGTACAAAAACATACTGGATCAAAGTCCTTCAGATACCGGCCGGCAGGAAAATGCCCCGTCACAAAGCTGGATTTCGCAACCTTGTGCACAACATTCGACCAATCCAGTCGACCATCTTCATGATCACGAAAGACACGCGACGTCTTGCGCGCCTGACTACCATAATCAAAAAGCAGGCGTCGCTTACCGAACCAAGCTTCCGCAGCAGCCCGAAAGCTTGTTCCAGCTGTCTTGGGTATATGCACAAAAATTATCGGATTCATGATGACGTAGACTCGACCTCGGCCGGGAGCTCGCGAGGCGATCCGTTCAATTCGATATTCGTTCCTTGAAAGAAGACCGCCAACCGATCACCAGACCGAGCCTTGAGCTTGTTCAGGTCGATGACAAAGGCACAGTCACGTTCAAACTTCTCCCTAAGATCCTTGCGAGCCCTGGCCGCTTCCACAACGGCGACATGCTTGTCGTTAAGGTATACATCCAACTGCACGCTTCCAGCACGCTGCATGTCGAACGCCCAGCCACCAGCATGACCTCGTGGATTCGGCTGGCTCAGATGGCCACGAGCATCGCGTCGACGATACGTCGGCAGCGCGGCCCCTTCGCGCCGCTCCTGCTTCAGATGCTTGGCACGTTCATAAAGAGACATATCGTGCATGATCAACGGCATCAATGCCTGCATCTGGGCCTCGTTGGTCGTGCTTAGCCCATAGCGATCCACCAAGGCATTCTCATGGGGCACTTCCCGCACCTCGGAAGCCTCACCGACCACCTCGCTCAACTCGGCAAAGAACCCGCCCAGTTCATCCACAAACCCGAACGTATCGACCTCGCGGAGTGTATCGATGGCGTACTCAACGTCGCGCTCATCCAGCCCCTCGCCCGGACGGTTGCGATGGGTCAAGTACAGTACCTGAGGATTGTCGAGCAGACGATACTCCTCCTTGTTTAACCCCGCCACCAGATGAGAAAGCGAAGCAGGATCACTCAGGTCATGCAGCGCGATTTTCTCGGCCAATACCTGTATGAAATCAGGGTGCGCGGCCAGTCGGTTTTCCTGCCCGGCATCTTTTAGGTGGCGAATCCACGCCAGATGCGACACTACATGGTGGCGAGGATCACGAAGCACAGTGAGGGTATGCAAGGGCTGACCCAACAGGCGTGCCGTAAACACGCGATACGGCATATGGCCGGAGATATACTGCACCCCATCCAGAAACTCATCGGGAAGTGGCGGCCTGGACCAGGCAGGGTTACTCTCCTGGTGGACCAGGCACGCAGACTCTCCCAACCGCTCCTGGAAGAAGCGGTTCACCGAGCTACCAGCGGTCTTGGCAATATGGACAAACAGAAAGATCATCTAGCAACCTTGGAAATTCAGACGATGCTGGCGACCGCTACCTCTCGGCCTCTGAACATTGACTCTTTCGCCATCACGCCGGTAAACATTCAATTATGCCACATGGGGCGCTCACCATGGAGGCCTGATATGCTGCCAATGGCAAAACCAGAGGAGCCGAGCACTGCATGACGGAGGGCCACTTGGCCATCAGTCGAAGGTCGGCACTTCCGAAAAGGCCTGTCCACCGGCATCCTTCTCCGAGACCCGCGGCGCCTTGCCGCCCACCAGCGGCCATTCAATCGCTAGGCTCGGATCATCCCAGCGGATGCAGACCTCGTCACCGGGGTTGTAATAGTCGGTGCACTTGTACTGGAACTCTGCCTCATCGCTGGTCACGTAGAAGGCGTGGGCGAAGCCCGGCGGCACCCACAGCAGCTGCTTGTTCTCGGCGCTGAGGGTGACCCCCACCCACCGGCCGAAGGTAGGGCTCGACTGGCGCAGGTCCACCGCCACGTCGAACACCTCGCCACGGGTCACCCGCACCAGCTTGCCCTGGGGCTTTTCGTGCTGGTAGTGCAGGCCGCGCAGGATGCCGTGAGCCGAGAGGCTGTGGTTATCCTGCACGAAGGCATAATCGCCGCAATGCTGCTCGAATTCGGACTGGCGGAAAGTTTCCATGAAGAAGCCACGTTCGTCGCCGAAGACCCTGGGGGTGAGTAGGACGACGTCGGGGATGGAGAGTTTTTCGTAGTGCATGGTTTGCCCGTGAGGAGTGAGGGTTGAGCGCGCTTCGGGCTCGTGAGGGGTGAACCCGGTTATGCCGGGAGCTTGAAGCTGGGAGAGCGCCGCTGCGCGGCTGGAAGCTGGAAGAAGGAAGCTGTGGGAGCTAACTTCAGTTCGCGAATATCGGGGCTACTCAAGCTTCAGCAACACTGCTATTCGCGCAGCAAGCTGCGCTCCCACAAGGCAGAATCAGCCCTTGGCGATGCGAAGCAGGTAGTCGCCGTAGCCGGTCTTCTTCAGGGCGGTGCCGCAGGCGACCAGGTGCTCGGTACTGATCCAGCCTTGGTGCCAGGCGATCTCTTCCAGGCAGGCCACCTTCAGCCCCTGGCGGTGCTCGATAGTCTGCACGTACTGGGCGGCCTCCAGCAGGCTGTCGTGGGTCCCGGTATCCAGCCAGGCGAAACCACGCCCAAAGCGCTCCACGCGCAGATCGCCGCGTTCCAGGTAGGCGTTGTTGACGCTGGTGATCTCCAGCTCGCCGCGCTCGCTGGGCTCCACCTGCCTGGCGATCTCCACCACGTCGTTATCGTAGAAGTAGAGGCCGGTCACGGCGTAGGGCGATTTCGGCACCGCCGGCTTCTCCTCGATGGAGATGGCCGTGCCCTGGTCATCGAACTCCACGACCCCGAAACGCTCGGGATCCTTCACCAAGTACCCAAACACCGTGGCACCGCTTTCCTGTGCAGCGGCGCGCTTGAGCTGATCGCTGAAGTGCTGGCCGTGGAAGATATTGTCGCCCAGCACCAGGCACACCGGGTCGTCGCCAATGAACTCTTCACCGATGATAAACGCCTGGGCCAGGCCATCGGGGCTGGGCTGCATCGCATACTCGAAGCGCACGCCGAAATCCTCGCCGCTGCCCAGCAGGTTCTCGTACTGAGGCAGGTCTTCCGGAGTGGAGATGATCAGGATCTCGCGGATGCCGGCCAGCATCAGCACCGAGATGGGATAGTAGATCATCGGCTTGTCATAGATCGGCAGCAGCTGCTTGGAGACCCCGCGGGTGATGGGGTGCAGGCGGGTGCCGGAACCGCCGGCGAGGATGATGCCTTTCCTTTGCACTGTATGCCTCCTTTTCAAATTTTCTTGCCACGGACACTCACGGAAAGCACGGAAATAAAAGCAACAAATGTCCGTGTTCATCCGTGTTTTCCGTGGCAAACACTATCCGAGATGCTCACGCAATGTCAGCGCCAGCTGCTCCTGCCAGCTGGGCAGGGTGATGCCCAGTGCGTGCTCCAGCTCCTGGCAGCACAGCCGTGAATTGAGCGGGCGCTGCGCCGGCGTGGGGTACTCCGCGGTGGGAATCGTGGCGACCTTGTCTGGCGTGATCGCCAGTTGCTCTCCCATGACTGCGGCCTGCCGGAAGATCTCGCAGGCGAAGCCGTGCCAGCTGGTCTCACCCGCCGGGGCGAGATGGTAGATGCCGGCTGGCGCCGGGTGAGTGGTGAGTGGTGAGCGCTTCGCTTGTGAGTGGTGAGTGGTGAGTGGTAAGGAGTGAAGAGTTAATGCTGTGACCTGGGCGATCAGGCGCGCCGGGGTGGGGGCGCCGATCTGGTCGCTGACCACCTTCAGGGCGTCGCGCTCACGGCCCAGGCGCAGCATGGTCTTCATGAAGTTGTTGCCGCGGGCGCTGTAGACCCAGCTGGTGCGAAAGATCAGGTGCGGGCAGCCGCTACCTTGCACCGCCTGGTCGCCCTCCAGCTTGGTCTGGCCGTACACGCTGAGCGGCCCAGTCGCGTCCTGCTCCTGCCAGGGGGTTTCCCCGCTGCCGGGGTAGACGTAGTCGCTGGAGTAGTGTGCCAGCCACTGCCCGCGGGCGGCGCTGTAGTCCGCCAACTGGGCCGGTAGCTCGGCATTCAGCCGCCGCGCCAGCGCGGGCTCCGCCTCGGCCTTGTCCACCGCGGTGTAGGCTGCGGCATTGACGATCAGCTCGGGCTGGTGAGCCTCCAGCCACTGGCTGACGGCACTGGCGTCGGCGAGATCGAGCTCCTGGCGGGTGGGGGCCAGCACCTTGCCCAGCAGGCAGAGCTGACGCTGCAGTTCGAAGCCGACCTGGCCATTGCCGCCGGTAAGCAGAATCTTCATACACTCGCTCCCAATCTCTCCCCCTGATAGCTGCCATCCAGCACCCGCTGCCACCAGTCGCGGTTCTCCAGGTACCACGCCATCGTCTTTCGCAGGCCGGTTTCGAAGGTCTCCTGCGGCACCCAGCCCAGCTCACGCTCGATCTTGCCGGCGTCGATTGCGTAGCGCAGGTCGTGGCCGGGGCGGTCGGCGACGAAGGTTATCAAGCTGGAAGCTGGAAGCTGGAAGCTGGAAGAATCGAGCCTAAGCTCGTCTACCAAGGCGCAGATCGTCTCCACCACCTCGAGGTTGGTCTTCTCGTTATGGCCGCCGATGTTGTAGGTCTCCCCTACCTCCCCTTCGGTAGCCACCTTGATCAGCGCCCGGGCGTGGTCTTCCACGTAGAGCCAGTCGCGGATCTGTTGGCCGTCGCCGTAGACCGGCAGGGGCTTGCCCGCGAGGGCATTGAGGATCATCAGCGGGATCAGCTTCTCGGGGAAGTGATAGGGCCCGTAGTTGTTGGAGCAGTTGGTGACCAGAGTGGGCAGGCCGAAGGTGCGCTGCCAGGCGCGCACCAGGTGGTCCGAGCCCGCCTTGCTGGCCGAGTACGGCGAGCTGGGAGCGTAGGGGGTTTGTTCTGTAAACAGAGAGCTGGAAGCTGGAAGCTGGAAGCTGGAAGAAGCCCCCTCCTCAGCCAGATCTCCATACACTTCATCCGTTGAGATGTGGTGGAAGCGGAAGCCAGCGGCTTTCTCGGACGCGCTTTCCTGCAGCGTCTTCCAGTAGCCGCGTGCGGCTTCCAGCAACACCGAGGTGCCGACCACGTTGGTCTGGATGAACTCCGCGGGGCCGTCGATGGAGCGGTCCACGTGGCTCTCCGCCGCCAAATGCATCACCACGTCCGGCTGGTGCGCGGCAAAGGCCCGCTGCATGGCCGGCGCATCGCAGATATCGGCTTTCACGAGGGTATAGCGCTGGCTATCCTCGACGCTGGCCAGGGATTCCAGGTTGCCGGCATAGGTGAGCTTGTCGACGTTGACCACGCGGTGGTCAGTGTTATGGATCAGCTCGCGCACCACGGCGGAACCGATGAAACCAGCGCCGCCGGTGATCAGGAAAGTCTTGGGCATATAGGGTTGGTCGTGATTGGTGAGTAGTGAGTGGCGAATAGGCACGCTACCGCCGACCAGAGCCTCGTGAGCTCCGGCATCTCGATGGATCTCGGCGCACCGCAGGCACCTGATGACGCCGATCGCGCGGAGCGCTACAGCGGGACCGGCGCACGCAGCGCGGGGCAGACCTGCTCATACAGCGCCCAGTAGGCGTCGGCCATCTCGGCACAGCCAGTTTGGCCGTGGTGTTGCCAGTGCGCCACCTGGCGGGCCGCGCGATCCCAGGCCTCAGGCTGGCTGGCGAGCTGCAGCGTATCGGCCACAGCTTCGGCGTTCAGCGGGCTGACCGACCAGCCGGCGCCAGTGGCGGCCAGGCGCTCGCCCACCGCGCCGATATCGAAGCCGAGCACCGGCACGCCCACCGACCACAGCTCGGTCAGCGTATGGCACCAGGTCTCCGGCCAAATCGACAGCACCGCGCCCAGATGCGGGCGAATAGCCGCCACCTCCTCGGCAAAGGCCTCGCGGCGATAGGGGCCATGCACCACCACAGTGTTCGGCAGTTGCGCGAGCAGGTCGCCCTCCAGGGTGCCCAACACGTGCCACTCCACGTGGGCCAGCGCCGGCCGGCGCGCCAGCTCGAGCAGTACCCGTGCACCCTTGGCCACGGCAATATGCCCGGGCAGCAGCACCCTCAGCGGCTCGCCGTCCACGGGGCGCAGGGCCAGGGCATCCCGCCGGGAGAAATCCCGCCCGTGGGGGATCACCTCGAAGGGTCGTTCGGCCAGCGCCGGAAAGATCTCACCATGCAGCGCCCGCGCCGCGGCCGTGGTGGTCACCAGGGCATCGCACAGCGCCAGGACACCGGCAAAGCGCTGCTGCCAGTCCAGCACCCCATCGTGCTTGAGGGGCGTCAGGGCCTCTTGGGGCCAGAGCTCCGCCGTGCACTCGCCGCCGCTCGCGGTGCAGCGCCCACCGCAGTGGCGCTGGCGTTCGTCGAGCAGCTTGAGCGAGGGGCACACCGCATAGTAGTCGTGGAAAGAGCAGACCACCGGCAGATCCAACTGTTTTGCGACGCTGATCACTCCCAGCCCCTGCCAGGCGAGATGGCGAATATGCACCAGGCTCACCGCGTAGTCGCGCAGCCAGGCTTGCACTACCCGGTCATACTCCGCCGAGGTGTGCGGCACTGCCGGCACCGGCGCTTCCAGCCGATGGCGCTCCAGCGGCACATGGATGCCCGAATGAAACAGGTAGAGCACCAACTCGTCCTCGGCACAGCGCAGCACCAGACACTCGGCACGCGCTTGCAGGGCGAGCATCAGGTCCTGGTTGGTGCGGGGCGTGCCACCGCTCTGCAGGGAAATCACAAACAGCAAGCGCGGCACCTTGCCCGGCGGCGGTGGCGACTTACCCACCCAAGCCGGCAGGTCATCCGGCAACGGCGCCTCGGGCCAGGCCGTCTCGCGTGCCAGAGCGCGACCCTCGCGCTGGCCGTTCTGCAGGTAGTGGCTCAGGGCATCGACCCCTGCTGCAGCCACATCGGGGTGGGCAGCCAGGTAGGCATCGGGGGTAAAACGTGGCCCCGGCGCGCGCCCGAGGGCCCAGCCATGAGTCAGGAAGTGTTCCCAAGGGCGCAGCCCACTCTCCGCCACATCCGCATAGGTATGGCGATACCAGTCGGCATCGAACAGGCCCGCCGCCGCCAGCCGTTCTGCCAGCTCGCCGGTCACGCCTCCCCCTCGAAGGGCGGATGGATACGCCGTCCCTCGCTACGGCCGTGCAGCAGGTAGTGTACCAGCGGGTTCATGCCTGCCTCGGCCACGTCCGGGTAGATCTCGAGATAGTAGGTCGACTCGAATTCCGGGCAGGGGTTACGCCCCTCGAAACCGCCGAACAGCAGATAGTGCTCGTGGGGCGCCTCGGCAAGGTGCGCGTCGGCCTTCACGTCCGGGTAGCGGGCGAGATACCAGTCGGCGTCGAAGAGCTCGCTGTCGCGAACCAGGTCGGCATGCTGCAGCGGACTGCTGGCGAGGCCATCGCTTACCTCCTCTTCCGCCGCTGGCGCCGGGGTCGCCTCATCCTGCAGCGCCTCCGCCTGCTGGGCCGCCTCGACCTGGGCCTGACGCAGCTCGTGCAGGCTCTGTTCCTGCGCGACGAGCTGCTCGCGCTGGGCTTCCAGCTCGGCGGTCAGCTTGGCCAGCGCCTCGAACTGCTCGCTCAGCGCCGTCTGGCGCGACTGAATGTCCTGCTCGAGAGCCTCTATTCGGCTTGTGAGCTCGCTCACCACCTTCGCCTACCTCGCTCTTGCCTCGCGTGATTGCCGCGCAGGGTACCACAACGGCTTTCAGGGCAGCATCGCCGCTGGCGCGACGAAGGGGCGCTCCGCCGGCTCGGCCGGCAGGTAGAGCCGTTCCGGCCGCTCGGCCCCAGCACGGTGCCAGGCCTCGCTAGCCTGGCGATAATCGGCGCGCACGCCGCGGAACTGGGTAGCCAGGTGGGTGGCCCCCACCGCCGTCAGTGAGCCGTGGACTGCCCGGCCAAAGGCCAGCGGTACACCGGGCAGCACCTCGCCGATGGCTTCGGGCCCGAAGGCCGCGAGAATACGGTAGTAGTATTCGGTATCCGCCTCCACGCGCACACGATCCCAGTAGCCCAGGGTCTCGAACACCTCGCGGCGGAACATGAGCGAGGAGACATTGCGATAAATCCAGCCCTCCTCCATGCGCCAGCGTCCGAAGACCAGATCGGGCGAGCAGCGCACCCAATGGGAGCAGCAGACCTTCCACTCGGGGTTTGCCAGTAACCCCGCCAGCTGGGTGGCCAGCTTGTCGGGGTGGGACCAGTCATCGCTGTCATGCACGGTGATGAACTCGCCCTGCGCCTCGGCCAGCCCCCGGTTGCGCGCTGCATAGGCGCCCTGGTTGGAAGGCTGGCGAATCACCCGGAAGCGCTTATCGCTTGCGGCAAAGGCCTCGGCCACCGCCGCGGTCTCGTCCGGGGAGGCGTCATCCACCACAATAACCTCCAGGTTGACCCTGCGCTGGGCCGCCAGGCCGCGTAGCGCCGTGGGCAGCGTGTCGGCCGCCTTGAAGGCGGGCACGATAACGGTGATCAAGGGTGAGTCGTGAGGGAGGAATGGTGAATCGTGGGCAGCAAGGTGATCTAGTGATGGCGGTGCGTTCGGGTCGGTCAGCTCGACGTCCGCCAGGCCATGGCACTGCCATACCCCGTTGATCCATTTAAGGCGCTGTCGCTGCCATTCGTGTTGCCGGTCGGCACCGGCCTCGGGATAGGCCGCTGCTTGCCAGGCCAGCAGGTTGGCCACCGCCAGGCGCGTATCGGGCCACTCGGGGGCGTGCTCCTGCAGCGTGGCGAGCGCCTGCCAGGCACGGGACAGCTGCCCGCTACGCCCAAAGGTCTCCACCGTCAGCAAGTCGGGGCCATGGTGGCTGGGCAACACGCCCTTGCCTCTGGAACGGCGGGCCAGACAGGCCGCCGCGTGGGTCCACTCTCCCTGCCAGGCATACCAGCGCCCCAGGGCGAACCCTGCATAGCTGGCCTCGGGCAGGGACACACCAGCCAATAACTCTTCCAGCGCCTGCAGGCAGGCCGACACCGGCTCGGTTTGGCGCCATAGCGCCGAGTCCCAACGCTGCGCCTCCAATCCGCAGGGCAAACGCCCTTCCTTCTCGCCATAAGCGATGAAGTGCAGGAGCGGGCTTACCCCCGCCTGGGCGATATCCGGATACTCGGCCAGGTACCAACGTGGGTCGAAACTCGGACCAGGGCGCCGCCCGAGAGGCTCACCCACGCGCAGGTAGTGTGCCTCTGCGGTCAGGCCGGAGAGCTCTACATCGGGATACGTAGCCCGGTACCAGTCGGCATCGAACCAGGGGGAAGCGTTCAACTGATCATCACTCACACGCACCTGGGGGTCACCTCGATCCACGACGGCATAAAACGACGATGGCCCGAGCGCCTACGCGCAGGGGCCACCGTGAGAGAACCAGTAAAACCCAAGAGAGCGCCACACCAAGGCTGCCAGGTCAGGCCCACAACACAAGCGGCCACCGGCTCAGCGCTTATCCTTGCCCTGATCTTCCGGCAGGGAGAAGTCCAGCCCCAGAGCCCGCTCGGGATGGGCAGCATCATCGGCACTCCCCGCCACCGCCGTCTGTGGCATCGGCGCGGGGGCAACCACCGGAGCATCAGCACGGGTCAACCGACCCAGGCCCTTCTCAAGCGGGTAGTACTCCAGCTCAAAACCATGGTCCGCCGCCCAGCGCTCGCAGATATCCTTTTCTTCCTGTCGGATGGTGTCGTCCAGCCACACTTCCGCATTGGGAGAGAGCTTCTCGGCCAGTGCCGGCAGGGCCGGGTAGCGGCTGAACAGGCAGGTTGCCCCGGGCGGGCCATCCACCCACAGCAGGTCGATACCCTCGACGCCTTCCAACAGCGAGAGCGGGTACCAGCGTGACGACTTCTCGGCATCCTCAGGGTTCAGGTGCTCGCCTTCCCAGGCCTCCAGCTCGCCGATCCGCAGATCGACCCAGCCTTCCAGGGATTCGGTCTGCAGCGTGCCCAGGGTCTGCGCGCCGTAGTGGTCGCTATGCTCGATGGAGACCAGCTTGCCCAGCCCGTTCTGGCGCAGGGCATCGGCAATCACCAGCGTGGAGGCACCGCTGCCGAACTCGACAATGATCCGAGGGCGAGTGGCCATGATGTGCGCATGCAGGCGCAGTAGCACGTCAGGGGACGTTGCCCAGCCTCGCAGCGGAGGCAGTTGGCCCTTGATGGCTAAGTGATTATGCATAATTAATCGTGCGTCCCGTGCCATAGTCCCCGAGCAGGCGATGGACCTCAGCGCAGAGCCGATCAAACGAGAGATAGGCTCC
>NZ_CABVOU010000032.1 GCF_902500215.1 Halomonas lysinitropha | reverse complement strand
TGTTAAAGAGCGGCTCCGGGCTCTCATCGAGAGGGGAGCGTCTCGCGTGCTGTCGTGGCCGGCTCAGTGAGCGGCGCCGCCAGCGCCCTGCGAGGAAGGAGTATTCTACGTGATCGGCGGTCGATGTCAACCCGGTGATGCGTTCCGAGGAACCGTTCCGGGTGAGCGACCTGCCATCGAGATGGCGACCGATCGAGGCCTCGAGAGGCCCTGTCGCGAGAGGGCGTATTCTACCGATGCTGACGTGTCCGTCAAGTGGGGAATTCGCGAACCTCTCGAAAAACCCCAGTAGAAACAACCGCTTCGGCGACAATCACCGCCGGTAACGTGTGCCCGTTGCCGGCAGCGGATGCGTACTTTACGATTTGAAGCCGGAACACGCAACCCCTGTGGATCACAAAATATAGCCCAACATCCCGTAGCGCGCCACGATTCTCGCCACTTTACTCCGCGTCCCTACCGCGGGCCCTTTCCTGTCGCAAAGAGACTGGACGGACGGGCCCGCCAGCACTCAGATGACAAAGAGGTCGACGAAGCGGTTCACCGGCGTACTCTCCAGGCGCGCCTGCTCCTCACAAAGGGCCAGAATCTGCTCGCAACGGCCTGCCGGGAAACGGGTCGCGAGATTGCGCCGGAACTTGTCCACCAGCAGCGGGATTCCCTCGGCGCGCCGGCGGCGATGACCCACCGGGTAGTGGACCTCGACCTTTTCCGTGGCACTGCCGTCCTTGAAGAAGACCTGAATGGCGTTGGCGATAGAGCGCCTTTCGGGATCGTAATAATCCCTGGAATAGCCTTCATTCTCGACCACCTCCATCTTGCCGCGCAGCTCATCGATCAGCGGATTCGCCTCGTGGAACTCATCCTCGTAGTGCTCGGCGGTCAGGCTGCCGAAGATCAATGGCACGGCGGTCATGTACTGCAGGCAGTGGTCACGATCTGCCGGGTTCGCCAGGCTTCCCTCCTTGGAAATGATGCGGATCGCCGAGTCGTGGGTCGTCAGCACGATCCTGTCGATCTCATTCACGCGATCCTTGACCTGGGGATGCAGTGTCACGGCGGCCTCGCAGGCCGTCTGGGCGTGGAATTCGGCCGGGAAGGAGATCTTGAAGAGGATGTTCTCCATCACATAGGTACCAAACTCGCGCTGGAAGGAGAACTTGCGCTCCGCCTCCGGCTTGAGGGCCAGGTCCCGATTGGTATGACTGAAGAGAATGTCGTAGAAACCCCACTGAGGCGCAGATAGCACCCCAGGGATACCCATCTCGCCGCGCATGGCGATATCGGCGAGGCGTACCGCCCGGGACGTGGCATCCCCGGCGGCCCAACTCTTGCGAGAGCCGGCATTGGGGGCATGGCGGTAGGTGCGCAGACTCTGGCCATCGACCCAGGCATGGGAGAGTGCCGAGAGCAGCTGCTCGCGACCGGCCCCCATCAACTTTGCGACCACGGCCGTCGAGGCCACCTTGACCAGCACCACGTGATCGAGACCGACGCGGTTGAAGGAGTTGTCCAGCGCCAGGATTCCCTGGATCTCGTGGGCCATGATCATGGCCTCGAGCACCTCGCGCATGGTCAGCGGGGACTCGCCCTGGGCCAGGCGCTTCTGGGAGAGGTGGTCGGCAATGGCCAGGATCCCGCCCAGGTTGTCCGAGGGATGCCCCCACTCGGCGGCCAGCCAGGTGTCGTTGTAGTCGAGCCAACGGATGATGGCGCCGATGTCCCAGGCCGCCTTGACGGGATCAAGCCGAAAAGAGGTCCCCGGAACGCGAGCGCCATTGGGCACCACGGTTCCCTCAACTAGCGGCCCCAGGTGCTTGGTGCACTCCGGGAAGCGCAGCGCCAGCAGGCCGCAGCCGAGGGTGTCCATCAGACAGTAGCGAGCAGTATCCAGTGCCTCGCTGCTGTCGATCGTGAAGCCGAGGACATAATCGGCGATCTTCTGCAGTTCGACATCGTAGTCCGGCCGCACATTGGCTTCCACGGTACTCATGCTCTTCTCCTGCTGTCGCGTGTCACTACACCCTATCACTATAGAAAACGCCCCGAGTCCTTGGGCCCGGGGCGTTCACAATTTTCCAGCGATCTCAGCTCAGAAACTATTGGCCGGCACTCGCACGAAGCCCTCCATCAGCACCCGGGCACTGCGGCTCATCACCGCCTCCTCGATCACCCAGCGGCCGTCCACCAGGCTGGCCTCGGCACCCACCCGCAAGGTGCCGGAAGGATGGCCGAAGGTTACCGCATTGAGCTTGCCGCCACCGGCCGCCAGATTGACCAGGGTGCCATCGATGGCGGCCGCTGATGCAATGGCCACCGCCGCCGTGCCCATCATGGCGTGGTGCAACTTGCCCATGGAAAGCGCCCGAACCAGCAAATCGATCTCCTGCGCGCTGACCTGCTTTCCGCTGGAGGAAAGATAGTCTGCCGGTGGCGCCACGAAGGCCACCTTGGGGGTATGCTGGCGGGCAGCCGCTTCGCTGGCATCAGCGATCAGGCCCATGCGCACTGCCCCATGGGCGCGAATGGCCTCGAACATCTCCAGCGCCTTGGCGTCGCCGTTGACTGCCTCCTGCAATTCGTTGCCGGTATAGCCGATATCGGCAGCCCTTAGAAAGACGGTCGGGATACCGGCGTTGATCATGGTCGCCTTGAGCGTTCCGATGCCGGGCACGTCAAGGTCATCCACCAGGTTGCCCGTCGGGAAGATGGCGCCCTCGCCGTCCGCCGGGTCCTTGAAGGCCACCGGCACCTCGGCGGCAGGAAAGGTCACCCCGTCCAGTTCGAAATCGCCTGTCTCCTGTACCACACCATTGGTGATGGGGACCCGGGAGACGATGGTCTTGCCGATATTGGCCTGCCAGATGCGCACCTCGACTTCACCGTTCTCCGGAATACGCGTCGGGTCCACCAGACCGTTGCTGATCGCGAAGGGCCCCACCGCTGCCGAGAGATTGCCGCAGTTGCCGCTCCAGTCGACGAAGGGCTTGTCGATGGAGACCTGGCCGAACAGGTAATCCACATCGTGGTCGGGGCTCTCGCTGCGGCTCAGGATCACCGTCTTGCTGGTGCTTGAGGTGGCGCCGCCCATGCCATCGATCTGCTTCTGATAGGGATCGGGACTGCCGATCACCCGCATCAGCAGGCGATCACGGGCCTCGCCGGGCACCTGCGCGGCCTCCGGCAGGTCCGTAAGCTTGAAGAAGACGCCCTTGCTGGTGCCACCGCGCATATAGGTAGCGGGGATTGGGATCTGATTCATGCTCCTGCCACCTCCTTGCTCTTTGCACCTTCCAGGAAGTCCTGGGCGAAGCGCTGCAGTACCCCGCCGGCCGTGTAGATGGAAACCTCTTCAGCGGTGTCGAGACGACAGATGACCGGTACGCGGTCGACCTCGCCCGTCTTGCGGTGGATCACCAGTTCGAGGGTTCCACGGGGGGCCAGGGCGCCCTCAACGTCATAGGTCTCAGTGCCATCCAGTTGCAGGGTGTGGCGATTAGTCCCCTCCTGGAACTGGATGGGCATCACGCCCATGCCGATCAGGTTGGTGCGGTGAATGCGCTCGAAGCCCTCGGCGACGATCGCTTCCACGCCGGCCAGGGCCACGCCCTTGGCCGCCCAGTCACGCGAGGAGCCCTGGCCATAGTCGGCACCGGCAATGACGATCAAGGGCTGGCCGCGCTCCATGTAGGTCTCGATGGCCTCCCACATGCGGGTGACCTCGCCATCCGGCTCGATGCGCGCCAGCGAGCCCTGTATCACCTCGCCGTTCTCGTCCCGCACCATCTCGTTGAACAGCTTGGGATTGGCCAGGGTGGCCCGCAGGGCGGTGAGATGGTCGCCACGGTGGGTGGCGTAGGAATTGAAGTCCTCCTCCGGCAGGCCCATCTTGTGCAGGTATTCCCCCGCTGCGCTGTCCATCATGATGGCGTTGGACGGCGACAGGTGGTCGGTGGTGATGTTGTCCGGCAGGATCGCCAGCGGGCGCATGCCCTTGAGCGCACGCGCGGCCGCCATGTTGCCTTCCCAGTAGGGAGGGCGACGGATATAGGTGCTCTGCGGGCGCCAGTCATAGAGCGGGCTCTCGGCCGGCTCGAACGCATCCAGGTCGAACATCGGGATATAGACCTGCTTGAACTGCTCCGGTCTGACGAACTCGCCGACGATGGCATCGATCTCTTCATCGGAGGGCCACAGGTCCTTGAGCGTCACGGGGTTGCCGTTCGGGTCGGTACCCAGGACGTCCTTCTCGATGTCGAAGCGCACGGTACCCGCGATGGCGTAGGCCACCACCAAGGCCGGCGAGGCCAGGAAGGCCTGCTTGGCGTAGGGGTGGATCCGACCGTCGAAGTTGCGGTTGCCGGAGAGCACCGCGGTGGAATAGAGGTCGCGGTCGATGATCTCCTGCTGGATGTCCGGGTCCAGGGCGCCGGACATGCCGTTGCACGTGGTACAGGCGTAGGCAACGATGCCGAAGCCGAGCTTCTCCAGCTCGGACAGCAGGCCGGCCTCCTCAAGATAGAGACGCGCCACCTTGGACCCCGGAGCGAAGGAGGATTTCACCCAGGGCTTGCGCATCAGGCCCAGTTCGTTGGCCTTCTTGGCCAGCAGTGCAGCGCCCACCACGTTGCGCGGGTTGGAGGTATTGGTACAACTGGTGATGGCGGCGATAATCACCGCGCCATCAGGCATCTTGCCGGCTTTCTCTTCCGCCTGAGCCTTGTCGAGGTCCACGGCAATGCCCCGATCATGGAGGGCGCTGGTGGGTAGGCGCCGATGCGGGTTGGAAGGGCCCGCCAGGTTGCGCTCGACGGAGGAGAGGTCGAAGGTCAGCACCCGCTCGTACTGGGCCTCCGTCAGGCTGTCGGCCCACAGGCCGACCTGCTTGGCGTAGGTTTCGACCAGCTCTACCTGCTCCGGCTCGCGCCCGGTGAGGGTGAGATAGTCGAGTGTCTGCTCATCGATATAGAACATCGCCGCGGAGGCACCATACTCCGGCGTCATGTTCGAGATGGTGGCACGGTCGCCGATGGTCAGGCTCTTGGCTCCCTCGCCGAAGAACTCGAGATACGCCCCGACCACGCGCTCCTTGCGCAGGAACTCGGTGATCGCCAGCACGATATCCGTGGCGGTAATGCCAGGCTTGGGCTTGCCGGTCAGCTCCACGCCGACGATATCGGGCAGGCGCATCATCGAGGGGCGACCCAGCATCACGGTCTCGGCCTCGAGGCCGCCCACACCCACGGCGATCACACCCAGGCAATCGATGTGCGGAGTATGGCTGTCGGTGCCCACGCAGGTATCCGGGAAGGCCACGCCATCGCGTGCCTGCACCACCGGCGACATCTTCTCCAGGTTGATCTGGTGCATGATGCCGTTGCCCGCGGGGATCACATCGACGTTCTCGAACGCGGTCTTGGTCCACTCGATGAAGTGGAAGCGATCCTCGTTGCGGCGATCCTCGACGGCGCGATTCTTGTCGAAGGCATCCGGATCAAAGCCGGCATGCTCCACGGCCAGGGAGTGGTCGACGATCAGCTGGGTTGGCACCACCGGGTTGACCTTGGCGGGGTCGCCGCCCTGCTCGGCGATGGCGTCGCGCAGGCCGGCCAGGTCGACCAGTGCCGTCTGGCCAAGGATGTCGTGGCATACCACGCGGGCCGGGTACCAGGGGAAATCCAGGTCACGCCGACGCTCGATCAGCTGCTTGAGCGATTCGGTGAGCATCTCCGGCTCGCAGCGGCGAACCAGCTGTTCAGCCAGCACCCGAGAAGTATAGGGAAGGGTGTCGTAGGCACCGGGCTGGATGTCCTCGACGGCCTCGCGCACGTCGAAGTAGTCCAGCTCGGTGCCGGGAAGCGGTTTACGATATTCGGTGTTCATGACGTCTGGGATCTCTCGCTGACAACTGGCACGTGGCGGGGAAAGGGGCACAGAACGGCCCCGAGAGGCCATTCTGGTGGCAGCAGTCGATCAGTCACGCTGCTCGATGGGCACCCATTCGCTCTTCTCCGGGCCCACGTAGTCAGCGCTCGGACGAATGATGCGGTTGTTGGCGCGCTGCTCGAAGACATGCGCCGTCCAGCCAGTGACGCGCGAGCACACGAAGATCGGCGTGAACAGCTTGGTGGGAATGTCCATGAAGTAGTAGGCGCTGGCGTGGAAGAAGTCCGCGTTGCAGAACAGCTTCTTCTCGCGCCACATCACTTCCTCGACGCGCTCGGAGACGGGGTAGAGCACGCTGTCGCCCACGTCCTCGGCCAGTTTCTTGGACCAGTGCTTGATGATGGCGTTGCGTGGGTCGGACTCACGGTAGATCGCATGGCCGAAGCCCATGATCTTGTCCTTGCGCTCGAGCATGCCCATGATCTCGCGCTCGGCCTCTTCCGGCGACGTCCAGTTCTCGATCATCGCCATGGCCGCCTCGTTGGCACCGCCATGCAGCGGGCCGCGCAGCGAGCCGATAGCACCGGTCACGCAGGAGTGCATGTCGGAGAGGGTCGAGGCACAGACACGAGCGGTGAAGGTCGAGGCATTGAACTCGTGTTCGGCATAGAGAATCAGCGAGACGTTCATCACTCGGGCGTGCAGCTCGGAGGCTGGCTCGTCGCGCAGCATGTGCAGGAAATGTCCCCCCACGGAAGCGTCGTCGGTCTCGGTCTCGATGCGAACGCCGTCATGGCTGAAGCGGAACCAGTAGCAGATGATCGAGGGCAGTACCGCCAGCAAGCGGTCGGAGACATCCTGCTGCTCGTCGAAGCTCTGCTCGGTCTCCAGGTTGCCCAGCATGGAGGCGCCGGTGCGCATCACGTCCATGGGATGGGCATCCCTGGGAATCTGCTCGAGAACGGTCTTGAGCTCGGGGGGCAGTCCGCGCAGTCCCTTGAGCTTGGTGATGTAGGCATCCAGCTCGGCTTGGGTGGGCAACTTGCCCTTGAGCAGCAGGTAGGCCACTTCCTCGAACTTGGCCTTCTCGGCCAGTTCCTTGATGTCGAAGCCACGATATGTCAGGCCTGAGCCGGACTGGCCGACGGTGCACAGGGCGGTTGTGCCGGCACTCTGGCCGCGCAGGCCGGCGCCGCTGACGGGTTTATCTGCCATCTGGTATCTCCTTGTGAGTCAGTTCTTGTCGATATGAAGGCCGGGCAGCGTTACGCCTCGCCACCCTTCTCTGCGAACAGCGCGTCGAGTTTGCGCTCGAAGTCGTGATAGTTGAGGAAGTCGTAGAGCTCATCGCGGGTCTGCATGATGTCGACCACGTCCTTCTGATGGCCGTTGTCATGGATGCTCTGGTAGACCTTGAGCGCCGCGGCGTTCATGGCGCGGAAGGCAGACAGCGGGTAGAGCACCATGCGACACCCCACCTCACCCAGCTCCTGCTGGGTGAACAGCGGGGTGGCGCCAAACTCGGTGATGTTGGCCAGGATTGGCGCATCGACGCGCTCGCAGAAGGCCTGGTAGTCATCGAGGGTATGCACGGCCTCGGCGAAGATGGCATCGGCACCGGCTTCGATACAGGCATTGGCCCGCTCGATGGCCGCATCCAGGCCGTCCTTCTGGAAGGCGTCAGTGCGCGCGATCAGGTAGAAGTCGGGGTCGAGGCGCGCATCCGCCGCGGCCTTAACACGGTCGACCATCTCTTCCTGGGAGACGATCGCCTTGTTGGGGCGATGACCGCAGCGTTTCTGGGCTACCTGGTCTTCGATATGCACGGCTGCGACACCGGCACGCTGCATCTCCTTGACAGTACGGGCGATATTGAAGGCGCCGCCCCAGCCGGTATCGATATCCACCAGCAAGGGCACATCGGTGGCACCACAGATGCGGTGAGCATCCTGCACCACATCGTTCATGGTGGTCATGCCGAGATCCGGCAGGCCGAAGGAGGCATTGGCCACACCACCGCCGGAAAGGTAAATGGCCTGGTGGCCCACCCGTTCGGCCATCATGGCGGTGTAGGCATTGATGGTGCCGAGAATGGGCAGCGGGCGGCTGGCCTCGAGGGCAGCTCGAAAGCGAGCGCCGGGTGTCGGTTGCGTCATGAAAGGTCTCCGTATGTTGTCCGAGCGCCTCAGGTGGGCGTCTCGCTGTCCTGCAGTTCAAGGGATGCTGCATAGCGTTCGACGACGTTGGAACGAGATGCACTGACATGGCGGCGCATCAGCAACTCCGCCAGCTCGGCGTCGCCGGCCTCGATGGCATCGACGATGCGATGGTGTTCGACGAAGGCGCGCTGGGGTCGCGTTCCGCTGGCACTGAACTGAGTGCGATAGAGCCGCACCAGGTAGTAGAGGTCATCGCAGAGCATGCCCATCAGCATCTTGTTGTGGCTGCCCTGAACGATGCGGAAGTGAAAGTCCAGATCGCCCTCACGCTGATAGTAAGCCTCGCCCTTGCGCAGGTCGGCCTGGCGCTCGTGCAAGGCCAGCACCTCCCGCAGCCCGGCGATTTCTTCGGGTGTCATGTGCTCGGCGGCAAGCCGTGCGGCCATGCTCTCCAGCGCCTCGCGCACGTCGAAAAGCTCAAGCAGCTCCTTCATGGAAAGCTTGACCACCCGAGCCCCGACATGGGGGACCCGCTCGATCAAGCGGTGCGCCTCCAGGCGACGCATGGCCTCTCTCAGCGGCCCGCGGGAAATCCCGTAGGCTCGGGATAACCCCGGCTCGGTGATCTTGCTGCCTGGAGCCAGCTCACCTCTGACGATGGCATCCTGTAGCTGCTGGAAGACCCGTTCCGCCAGCGTGCGAACTTCGGGTAGTGTGGCCAATTCCGATGCGACTGAGTTCATGGTAATTGTCGACAATCAAGTGGTGGAGAAACTGTAGCCATTGCCCCCCTCAGGGTCAACAGCCCGGCATAGCGTAATAGCTTAACCTTTGGTGGTAGATAACACAGTACTCACACCCATTAATGTCGACAATGATCACGACAAAGAGATGTCGGGAGCGTCAACAGGGGCGGCAGCGGGAGGGACAAGTCGGCTCCCTACGCCTAGAATGGGGGCCTGTTCCGGGAAGACGCTGTGATGACGCCACCGATCGAGATCACCCCCCTGCCCTACCGCGAAGATCCACTCGGCTACTTCGCGGCGCTGCGCGACAGGCCCGGTGCCGTGCTGCTCGACAGCGGCCGCCCGATGGCGCCGGGTGGCCGCTACGACATCCTCAGCTGCGATCCCCTCACGCTGATCGAGGTAGACGCCAACGGCCACGTGCATGGCGATTCGGCGCTGACGGGACTCGCTCCGTTCGTCGCCCAGCAGGCGCTGCTCGACCGGCTATCCGATGACGTGCCGAACAGCAGGCTGCCGTTTCTCGGCGGGCTGATCGGCTACTGGAGCTACGACCTCGGAGAGCAAATCGAGCCGATAAAAGGGCGGGCCCGACAGGTGGTCAATCTGCCGACCAGCCGGGTCGGCCTCTATGACTGGGCACTGATCCAGGACCACGACTGCCGGCAGAGCTGGCTGGTGGGTAGCGCCTCGCGGCGGCGTCAGGTGCTCGGGTGGCTGGAGGCACCGGCGCCTCCGACGGCGGGCTTTCGCCTCACCGCCCCCTTCGCCGCAGAGCTCAGCCGCGACGACTACCTGGCACGCTTTGCCGCCGTCCAGGACTACATCCGCGCTGGTGACTGCTACCAGATCAATCTGGCCCAGCGCTTCAGTGCCCCCTTCGAGGGTGACCTCTGGGCGGCCTACTGCCGCCTGCGTCAGACAACGCCCACTCCCTTCGCCGGCTATCTGGCCTGGGACGACAAGGCGATCCTCTCACTCTCGCCGGAACGTTTCCTGCTCTGCCGGGAGGGTCGGGTCGAGACCCGCCCGATCAAGGGCACACGGCCACGAGGCACGACACCCGAGGAAGACCAGCGGCTGGCCGATGAACTGGGCGCGAGTCTCAAGGACAAGGCCGAAAACGTGATGATCACCGACCTGCTCCGCAATGACCTCGGGCGGGTCTGCCGGCCGGGCAGCGTGAGAGTACCGCAGCTTTGTGGTCTCGAGAGCTACGCCAATGTCCACCACCTGGTCAGCGTCATCATCGGCGAACTGGAAGCTGGCCAGCGACCCATGGATCTGCTGTCCGCCGCCTTCCCCGGTGGCTCCATCACTGGCGCCCCCAAGGTACGGGCCATGCAGATCATCGACGAACTGGAACCCAGTCGGCGCAGCATCTATTGCGGCAGCCTCGGCTACGTGGACGTTCGCGGGCGCATGGATACGTCCATCGCCATTCGCAGCGTGGTCGCTGAAAGGGGGAAACTGCACCTCTGGGGCGGAGGCGGTCTGGTCGCCGACTCCCGCGGCGAAGACGAGTACACCGAGACCCTGGACAAGATCCGTCATCTGATGCGGGCCCTCATGGCGGCCAGCCATGACTCTTTATGTAATAATGAAAGGGACTCTTTAACTCATGAAGGAATAGATATCCAATGAAACGGTATTGGGTAAGGCCTCAACGGCTCTGCTAGGGTAGCCGCATAGTCGCAACCACCTGCCTGGGAGCCCTTCATGGAGCCTGAACTCGACGTCATCAACCGGGAACTCGGCAACGACCCCGAGGCCCTGATTCGCTGGGCACTGGACCAGGGTCAATGGCCGATCTGCACGACCAACTTCCGTCCCTTCGAGGGCGTGATCCTGCACATGGTCACGCGCCAGCAGCCGGATATACCGATTGTATGGATGGACAGTGGCTACAACACCGAGGCCACCTACCGGTTCGCCGATGAGCTGATTCAGCGCCTGGACCTCAATCTGGTGAGTTATCTGCCACGGCGCTCGCGTGCCCATCGCGAGGCGCTGGAAGGTCCGGCGCCGGGGATAGACGACCCGCGTCACGAGGCCTTCACCCGCGAGGTAAAGCTCGAACCCTTCGAGCGGGCCCTGCGCGAAATGGCACCGGATGTCTGGTTCACCGCGCTGCGGGCCGAGGACACTCCCGAACGTGCCCGCATGGCGGCGGTGAGTCGCAACGGTGACGGCCTGTTGAAGGTCTCGCCCCTGCTGCACTGGACGGCCCGCGACCTCCATCGCTACCTGCAGGAGCATGACCTGCCGAACAACTTCGACTACTTCGATCCCACCAAGGTCGAGGAGAAGCGCGAGTGCGGGCTGCATCTGCAGCATTGATGATCTGGGGATGGCATCGCGGGAGAAAGCTCCCGCGACAGGTAGGTAATGACAGAAACGAAGGACAGAAAAACGAGCAGGCGCTCAACGCTCGGGCAGCTCGATATCCTTGAAGAGCGTCTCTTCGTGCCGGGGACCGGCGACAAGGGCCGCGTCGACCAGGTCCCGCGTCAGGTGGCCGGCAAAACCCTCAAGAAAATCATACATGTAACCGCGCATGAAGGTGCCGCGACGAATCCCGATCTTGGTGGTGGAACTCGCGAAGAGGTGATCGGCCTCCAGCGCGACCAGATCGGAATCGTACTCGGCATCCACGGCCATGTGGGCGACGATGCCTACCCCCATTCCCAGACGCACGTAGGTCTTGATCACATCGGCATCGGCCGCTGTAAGCACCACGTTGGGCGTCAGCCCTTGAGCACGGAAGGCATCGTCGAGCTGGGAACGCCCGGTGAAGCCAAACACATAGGTGACCAGCGGATAGGCCGCCAGAGCCTCCAGGGTCAGGGTCGGCATCTCGGCCAGCGGGTGCCCCTGCGGCACTAGGATACAGCGATTCCAGCGATAGCAGGGCAGCAGCACCAGATCATTGAAGAGTTCGAGAGACTCCGTGGCGATGGCGAAATCGGCCTGGCCGTCGCTGACCATCTGGGCGATCTGCTTGGGCGTGCCTTGCTGCATGTGCAGCGCCACATCCGGATATTCCTGGGTGAACTCGCGGATCACCGGCGGCAGCGCATAACGCGCCTGGGTGTGGGTCGTCGCGATCGCCAGGCTGCCGCGACGCTCGTCACTGTGCTCCTGGGCAACCTCCTTGATGTTCTCGGCAAGCCTCAGCACCTGCCCGGCCAGTTCGATGATCGCCTGCCCTGCAGGCGTAACGCGAGTCAGATGCTTGCCGCTGCGGGCAAAGATCTCGACGCCCAGTTCGTCCTCGAGCAGGCGGATCTGCTTGGAGATTCCAGGCTGAGAAGTAAAGAGACTCTGGGCAGTGGCCGACACGTTGAGGTTGTGGCGCGACACCTCCCAGATATAGCGCAACTGCTGAAGCTTCATGGCCACTCTCCCTCGCGTATCGCGGGATCTTTAAAATACCCGGATGACATAAGAAAATTACTCATGATCGCTTTATAGCATAACCTGACCGGGCAGGCGCAACCGCTTTCCTACGCACTGCCACCCAGCGGGGATTTGCCAGCACTTCAGTCGGCCGCTACCATCGTCCGACCGGGCATGCCCTGCATGTCACCTATCCGCTCGATGCAGCGCAACGAAACTGGAGAATCACATGGCCAATAACGTCGATGTCACCAATGCCAACTTCGAGCAGGAAGTCCTCAAGGCCGACACGCCGGTCCTGCTCAAATTCTGGGCCCCCTGGTGTGGTCCCTGCAAGGTGATGGCACCGGTGGTCGACGAGGTCGCCGAGGAGCGCAACGGCAACCTCAAGGTCGTCAGCATCAATGTCGACGATGCCCCCGAAATCGCCGCTGAGCAGGGTGTGCGCGGCGTGCCGACGGTGATGCTGTTCAGATCCGGCACCAAGGTCGCTTCACTGGTCGGCGCGCAGTCGAAGTCACAGCTGACCCAGTTCATCGACCAGAACGCCTGATCCCAAACCTCTGGACGGCTTGTCGCCCCGGCCTTGACCGGGGCGATGTCGTTTCCTGCGCCCTCTAACGTTTCGAACTTACTCCTCGTCCCGTTCCGAGATCGGTCGATGAGCCTTCTCGATCGTCGACTCATCCCCCGGCCCCAGCAGATGGGCGATCCAGCGAGTCTCGGGATGGCTGTCCAGGGCGATCTTCAGGGTCATGGTCAGCACTACCGAGAGCAGCATCCCCACTGCACCGAAGATCCAGCCCCACACCACCAGCGAAAGAAAGGCCACAAAGGTCGACAGCCCCAGAGCTCTGCCCATCACCCGCGGCTCGATGATATTGCCCATCACGAAATTGACGCCCAGATAGGCCGCCGCCAACAGCGTCGCATCGAACAAACCGCCATCGGGAGCCACGAGCAACAGCAGTACCGGGGGAAAGGCGGCGATGGCCGAACCAATATTGGGAATGAAGTTGAGTGCGAAAGCCATCACCGCCCATAGCAGCGCAAACTCCACGCCTAACAGCTTGCAGGCCACCCAGATCAATGCGCCGGTCACCATGCTGATCAGCGTCTTGACAGCCAGGTAGCGCTTGAGGGTAAGGCTGAATTCGCTGAAACGGCGCAGGCTAGGAGCCGGATTGACAAGAGCTCGGGAGATCTTGTCGCGAAAGTTGAGCGTCTCGAAGAGCAGGAACATTACCAGCAGGGCCACCACGATGCTCTGCATCATCAGGTTGCCGACCTCGCCGAGCACCGCCGGAATCCAGTCGCCGAACTGCTCGGCGTCCAGCAGATCGGCCAGACGATTGGTGTCGATAGCGAGACCCAGCCCGGCCAGCCCGTCCAGAAGCCCCAGATAGTATTGGTAGAGCTTCTGCTCGATTCCCGGCAAGGCATCGATGAAGGTATCGAAGCTATTGACCAGCAACAGGCCGAGAAGTGAGAGAAAACCGCCTATCACCACCAGCGTCAGCCATACGGCCAGCCGCATGCTCAGCCCGAGACGATGCAGCCACTGCACGGGCGCCGTGCAGACGACCGCAATGAACAACGCCAGCAGCAGAGGCACCAGCAGGCTGGACCCCGCGCGCATGCCCGCGACGATGACCACCAGGGCGGCCAGTGTCAGGGTCAGATTGAGGGGAAGGGTACTCTCTTCACTGTCTTGGGGATGGGGCATGCCCGCACTCACGATCATTGTTGGTCTGTTCATGATGACGGGGCGGATGGTAATTGCAAAGCACGGGAACCATCCCGGGCCAGTGTTCTCGAAGCCAGTGCCCGCCATGCGACAAGGAGAACGTCATGCCGATTTCCCGTCCCTTACTTATGCCCGCCCTGGCCGCCCTGATGATCGTGGCATCGCTGCCGATGCTGCCCCGCGCGCTCGCCGCAGAGACACCGAGCCGTCTGGATGTCCAGGCCCAGGCCGAGCTGCAGGTGGTGCCGGATCGCGCCACGCTCAGTGCCCGCCTGTGGGAAAAAACTCCGGCCATCGCCCGGCGCGAGGACTCCGCGAACGATCCGGGTGCCCTGCGCGAGGCCCGAGAAAGGCTGGAAGCCCGTGCCGCCGGCCTGATCCGCACCCTGGAAGAGGCGGGACTGGAGCGCGAAGCGATTCGTGCCGGCTCGCTCAACGTGCAACCCGAACACCTGCCGGGCGCGCGGCGCACGGAAGGCGAGCAAGAGACGCTGGTACGCACCCGCCTCGAGCGGCCAATTCGCCTCCAGCTCGATGACCTCGAGCAGTTGCCCGGGCTGCTCGATGCCCTGACGGAGGCAGGCGTGGATGCACTGGACGGCGTGAGCTATGACCTGGCCGACCGCGACGGGGCTACCGACGAGGCGCTGGTCAAGGCGCTGAAGAAGGCCCGGCGCAAGGCCAGGCTGATGGCCGAGACACTGGATATCGAGCTGGGTGAGATAATCACCGTGAGCGAGACACGGTCACCGGTCTTTCAGCCACGGATGATGGCCATGAGCGCCGATGCACGGGAGAGCGCCCCCCAGGCCGAATACCGCCCCGGCACCATTACCATCGAGGCGGGTGTCAGCGTCAGTTGGGAAATAACGCCCTAAACCATATCAGCCGTTGATGGTCTCGATCCCACCCATATAGGGCCGCAGTACCTCGGGCACGGAGATCGAGCCATCCTCGTTCTGGAAGTTCTCCAGCACGGCCACCAGGCAACGGCCCACTGCCAGGCCAGAGCCGTTGAGTGTATGCAAGAGCTGGGGTTTCTTCTGCTCGGGGGGGCGAAAGCGCGCCTGCATGCGTCGCGCCTGGAAGTCCTCGCAGTTGGAGACCGAAGAGATCTCCCGGTAGGTATCCTGGCTGGGCAGCCACACCTCCAGGTCGTAGGTCTTGGCGGCGCCGAAGCCCATGTCACCGGTGCACAGGATCACCACCCGATACGGCAGTTCCAGCGCCTGGAGGATCGCCTCGGCGTGGCCGCGCATCTCCTCCAGCGCGGCATAGCTCGACTCCGGCACCACCAGCTGCACCATCTCGACCTTGTCGAACTGGTGCTGGCGGATCATGCCGCGGGTGTCGCGACCGTGGGAGCCGGCCTCACTGCGAAAGCATGGCGTGTGGGCGGTGAGCCTCATCGGCAGCGCCTTGGCATCGATGATCTCGTCCCTGGCGAAATTGGTCAGCGGCACTTCGGACGTGGGAATCAGGTGGTAGCTGCGCTCATCGTCCAGCCTGAACAGGTCCTCGCCGAACTTGGGCAGCTGTCCAGTGCCGCGCAGTGACGCCTCGTTGACCATATAGGGGACATAGCACTCCTCATAGCCGTGCTCGAGGGTCTGCTTGTCGAGCATGAACTGAGCAAGCGCCCGGTGCAGCCGGGCGATGGGTCCGCGCATCACCGCGAAACGCGCCCCGGTCAGCTTCACGGCGAGGTCGAAATCAAGATCGCCTTTCAGCTCGCCCAGGTCGACGTGATCGCGGACTTTGAAGCGGAACTCGCGCGGCGTTCCCCAGCGATGCAGCTCGACATTGTCGCTCTCGTCCTCGCCCTCGGGAACGCTCTCGTGGGGCAGGTTGGGAATGCCGCTGACCGCATCGTCCCATTCGGCCTGCACCTCGGCCAGGCGCGCCTTGGCGGCATCCAGGCGATCGCCCAGGTCGCTCACCTCGTCGAGCAGCGGCTGGATATCCTCGCCCCCCGCCTTGGCCTTGCCGATCGCCTTGGAGCGAGTGTTGCGCTCGTTCTGCAGCGACTCGGTCTCGGCCTGCAGCTCACGGCGCCGAGACTCCAGCGCCGAGAGGCGCTCGGTGTCCAGGGTAAAGCCCCGCTTGGCGAGTCGTTGGGCGACCGTTTCAAGGTCGCTGCGCAGCAGTTTGGGATCGAGCATGGAATCCGGTCCGTTGCAGTCGGTGATTGGAGGTGTCGGCCGCGGGAAGACGGCGCTGATGACAGGCCGCCCATTGTAGGCAAAAGGCCGCAGGGGCGCCACGCACGCCCGGCGCCGGGATGCGCGCACCGGCCTGTCAGGGTAAAGTAGAGCCATCTTCCTCTTCCCCGCCCGGCCTTGCCGTGGTGGCGCCAAGACTGAAAACGACACCATGATCGCACAACTGGACACCGCCGACTCGGGCCGTCTGGAAGGCCTCGACGATCGCTACCTGCGCTTTCTCGACGCCCTCGAGGCCGCCGGCTTCGCGGGCGAGATCGCCCCGGACTATGCCGCCCGCACGGTACTGGCGACCGACAACTCCATCTACCAGCGCCTGCCCCAGGCGGTGCTCTATCCCATGAATGGGGTCGATCTGGAGCGCATCGCCCGGCTGGCCGGCCGCGACGAACACCGCCAGGTGGTGCTCACCCCCCGGGGGGGCGGCACCGGCACCAACGGTCAGTCGCTCACCGACGGCCTGGTGGTAGACGTCTCCCGCCACATGAACCGGATTCTCGAGATCGACGTAGAGAACCGCCGGGTGCGAGTCCAGGCCGGGGTGGTCAAGGACCAGCTCAATGCTGCCCTGAAGCCCTTTGGGCTGTTCTTCGCGCCGGATCTCTCCACCTCTAACCGCGCCACCATCGGCGGCATGATCTCGACCGACGCCAGCGGCCAGGGCAGCTGCGAGTACGGCAAGACCCGCGATCATGTGCTTGAACTCGAGACCCTGCTGCTGGGCGGCGAGCGACTGACGAGCCAGCCGCTGGAGGAGGCCGACCTCGCTAGCCAGTGCGAACGCCAGGACGTTACCGGCGTGATCTATCGCACCGCGCGGGAGGTCATCGACAACCAGGGCGAGCTGATAAGGACCAAGTTCCCGCCGCTGAACCGCTGTCTTACCGGCTATGACCTGGCACATCTGAGGGATTCGGATGGCCGCCTGGATATCAACAGCCTGCTGTGCGGCTCTGAGGGCTCGCTCGGCCTGCTTGACGAGGCAGTGCTCAACGTGCTGCCGATCCCCAGGCACTCCACCCTGGTCAATGTGCGCTACGCCGGCTTCATGGACGCTCTGCAAGACGCCAAGGCCCTGATGGCGAGTTCCGCCCGCCCCACCTCCATCGAAACGGTGGACGACACCGTATTGACGCTGGCCATGGAGGATTTCGTCTGGGACAGCGTGGCGGAATTCTTCCCTTCGGGGGAGACGTCGGTTCGCGGCATCAACCTGGTCGAGTTCAACGACGACGATCCACAGCGGTTGGCCGAACGGGTCAACGCTTTCTGTCGCCATCTGGAAGCGGACGCGAGCGTCGAGCGCCTCGGCTTTACCCTGGCGGAGGGGCGCGAGCAGATCCAGCGGGTCTACGCCATGCGCAAGCGCGCCGTGGGCCTGCTGGGCAACGCCAAGGGCGAGAAGCGGCCGATCCCCTTCGTCGAGGACACCGCCGTCCCGCCTGAGCACCTGGCCGACTTCATTGCCGAATTCCGCGCCGCCCTGGACGCCCGAGACCTCGAATACGGGATGTTTGGCCATGTGGACGCCGGGGTGCTGCACGTGCGTCCGGCCATCGACATGAAGGATCCCGAGCAGGCGCGACTGATTCGCGAGCTCTCCGACGAAGTCGTCGAGCTGACTCAGAAGTACCACGGCCTGCTGTGGGGAGAGCACGGCAAGGGGGTGCGCTCCGAGTACGCACCCAGATTCTTCGGGGAGCTCTATCCCAGCCTGCAGCGGATCAAGGCCGCTTTCGATCCCCACAACCAGCTCAACCCCGGGAAGATTGCGACGCCCTTAGAGCCCTCCGACGCCGTGGAGGGAGCCCCTGCCCAACCCGCCACCGGCGCCGTCACGCCGCAAGAAATCATCAGGCTGGTGGATCCGGGTCTGCTGACCATCGACGGCGTACAGACTCGAGGCCAGCTCGACCGCACCATCGACGAACGGGTATGGCAGGCACACGCCGCCACCGTCTACTGCAACGGCAACGGCGCCTGCTACAACTACGACCCCGATGACGCCATGTGCCCCTCCTGGAAGGCCACCCGCGACCGCATCCACTCCCCCAAGGGGCGCGCCAGCCTGATCCGCGAGTGGCTCCGCTTGCAGGGCGAGGCCGGTATCGACCTGGTCGAGGAGTCGCGGAAAAAGAAGGCCGAGGGCGCCTGGGGCTTCGTCAAGGATTTTCCGCTTCGGCTGAGGAATACCCTGGCCAAGCGACGCGGCGAGGCGGACTTCTCGCACCAGGTATACGATGCCATGGCCGGGTGCCTGGCCTGCAAGTCCTGCGCCGGCCAGTGCCCGGTGAAGGTCAATGTGCCGGACTCCCGCTCGCGCTTCCTCGAGGTCTACCACGGCCGCTACCTGCGCCCGCTGCGCGACTACCTGATCGGCGGCCTGGAGTTCATGGTGCCGACCCTCTCTCGCGTGGCACCGCTCTACAACGCCGCCCTGGGCACCCGACTCGTCAACCGCCTGCTGTCCGGGCCCATCGGCATGGTCGACAGTCCACGGCTCTCCCGCGCCAGCTTGAAGAAGCAGCTGGCGGCCTGGGGCTTGGCA
This sequence comes from Halomonas lysinitropha, assembly GCF_902500215.1. Classification (GTDB taxonomy): domain Bacteria; phylum Pseudomonadota; class Gammaproteobacteria; order Pseudomonadales; family Halomonadaceae; genus Halomonas; species Halomonas lysinitropha. The sequence goes on along the minus strand of NZ_CABVOU010000032.1, from coordinate 47,887 downwards.
GAAGCGACGCCGACGTCGCTCGGCCTGCTCACCGAGACGCAGAAGGCGCGCAGCGTAGTGCTTGTCCAGGACGCCTTCACCAGCCACTTCGAGGCCAGGCTGGTCATGGACATCGTCGAACTGCTCTCGCGTCTCGACGTGCGGGTCTTCGTCGCGCCCTACTCGCCCAACGGCAAGCCGCTCGATGTCCAGGGCTTCCTAGGCGCCTTCGAACGTACCGCCGAGAAGCAAGCCAGAAGTCTCAAGGCCCTGGCCGCGTTCGGCGTGCCGCTGGTGGGCATCGACCCGGCCATGACCCTCACCTATCGCCAGGAGTACGTGAAGGCGCTGGGGCCTGAGGCCGTGCCGGAGGTGCTGATGCTGCAGGAGTGGCTGGTGGCTCAGGCCAGTCACCTCGCCCCGAACCCGCTGGCGGCGATGAGTGAGAGCTACCGGCTGCTCTCCCACTGCACCGAGAAGACCAACGCCCCTGGCAGTCCCAGGGCCTGGCAACGGGTCTTCGCCGCCTTCGGCCTGGAGCTCGAGCTGGTCGCTACCGGCTGCTGCGGCATGTCCGGCACCTACGGCCATGAGGCCAGAAACCGCGAGACCTCGAGGACCATCTACGCCCAGTCATGGCAGCCGGTAGTTGAAGACGAGAACAATCTGGGCAGGCTGCTGGCCACCGGCTACTCCTGCCGCAGCCAGGCGAAGCGATTCTCCGACGCCAGCTTGCCCCACCCGCTCCAGGGGTTGTTGCAGCAGTTGCGCCTCGCTCAAGGGTGAACCGCGAGCCGGCAGGCCAGGGGAGCTTGATGGCATGCCTCGAACCGAGCCGGAGACGAGCCACCCCTTGGTAGTTGGCTGCCGCCCGATTTGACAAGGAGAATCGTGATCATCATCCACTCCCTGCGCTTCCTGATCGGCCTGGCCTTGCTGCTCGTGCTCACCCTTCCGCTGCAGGCTCAGGAAGCCCGCGTCACCACCGCCCGAGTCGAGGAGCGCGTCATCGTGGAGACGATCGCCCTCAACGGCAGCGTGACGGCACCGCGAACGGCTCAACTCTCCAGCGATGTCGAGGGGCGTATCACCGAGCTTCCGATGTCGCTCGGTGACCGCGTGCAAGCCGGCGATCGACTGCTGAGCATCGATGCCGAGGATGTCGCCCTCCAGGTGCGCAGCGCCGACGCCGATGTCGGCGAAGCCCGGGCAGCGCTTGAAAACGCCCGTCGGCGGCTTCGAGAAGGCAACCGCCTCGGCGAAGGTCGCAACATCGCCAGCAGCGAGCTGAGCCAGCGCGAGACCGATGTCGCCATCGCCGAGGCGGCGCTCGAGCGCCGCCGTGCCGCGCGCGACCGCCTTGAGGTCCGACTCGAACGCCACCACCTGCGGGCCCCGTTCGGTGGCAGGCTCACCCACCACGACGTGGCCATTGGGGAATGGGCGACGCCCGGCACACCGCTGTTGACGCTGATCGACCTCGAACATCTCACACTCGAATTTGCCGTCCCCCTCGACCTGCATCACCGACTCGACCAAGCCGAACTCGAGGTTCGGCTGCCGGCGGGAATCGACGACTGGCTCCCTGCCCGTCCCATCGCCGATGTGCCGCTGGAGGACGGGGCCTCGCGTCAGTTTCTGCTGCGCGCCATGCTCGACGACCCCCCGACCATGCTGCCGGGCATGGCCGTTCAGGGCCGACTGCTGCTAAGGAACGGGAGCGGCCCCGCGGTACCACGCGACGCCCTTATCCGACGCCCGGATGGGAGCATCAGCGTGTGGCTGGCCCGTGAAGAGGACGGCGAATGGCGTGCCACCGAACGTCGCGTCACCCCCGGTGCCAGCCATGCCGGCCGGGTCGCCATCCAGCAGGGCATCGAAGCCGATGATCGCGTCGTCCTGAGGGGCAACGAGCGCCTTGAGGAAGGGCAGCGACTCATCCTGGACGACGAATGAAGGAGCACTGAATCCATGTTTGCGGCCATCATTCGTCATGGCGTGCTGGTCAGCGTCGTGGTGCTGATCCTGCTGGTGCTGGGCATCGCCGCCATCTGGCGAATTCCGGTGCAGATGATCCCCGACCTGGAAGTCCGTACCATCGGCATCGAGACCCGCTGGCCCGGTGCCACACCCCAGGACATCGAGAAGGATATCCTCATCGAGCAGGAGGAGTACCTGCGCAACGTGCCCAACCTGGTGCGTATGGAATCCACCGCCACCAGCGGCGGGGCGGAGATCGAGCTCGACTTTCCCTTCGGCATCAACCTCACCGAAACGCTGATTCGGGTCAACAACGCCCTGAGCCAGGTGCCCTCCTATCCCGCCAACGTCGACCAGCCACGCATCGTGGCCACCTCCTTCTCGGCCAACGCCTTCATGTATTTCAACGTGGCGCCTCGTGAGGGCAATCCGCGCGATCTCGACATGCCGGCGCTGCGCGACTACCTGGAGGACAATGTCCGTCCACGGCTGGAGGGTGTGGAGGGTGTCTCGGAGATCGGCGTATCCGGCGGCGCCGCCCGACAGATGCAGCTGCTCATCGATCCCGATGCCCTGGCCAAGCATGAGTTGGGCATCGATGACATTCGTTCCGCCCTGCAGGCCCGCAACCAGGATGTCTCCGGCGGCGACCTGGAGAGCGGCAAGCGGCGCTACCTGCTGCGCACGGTGGGACGCTTCCAGGACATCGCCGAACTCGAGTCGCTGGTTCTCACGCGCCGCGGCGATACCGTGGTGCGGCTCGCCGACGTCGCTGAGGTGCGCCTTTCCCATGCCGAACTGACCTCGCGTTCCTTCGATTCCCGGGGCGACCCGGTGCTCAGCGTCCAGGTGAGCCGCGAGCCCGGTTCCAACGTCATCGACATCAAGCGGCGCATGCTCGCCGAGGTCGAGTCGCTCAACCAGAGCCTGTTCGCCGAGCAGGGCCTGCACATGACGCTCTCCAGCGACGATGCGCGCTATGTCGAGGCCTCGATCGCCAACGTCTGGACCAATCTCGGCTTGGGGGCGCTGTTCGCCACCCTGGTGATGTTTGCCTTCCTGCGCTCGCCGCGTGCCACCCTGGCCGGGGTGATCGGCATCCCCATCTGCACCATCGCTGCCTTCCTGGGGCTGCTGCTCGCTGGACGCACCCTCAACGTGATCTCGCTGGCCGGGGTCGCCTTCGCCATCGGCATGACCATCGACAACACCATCGTGGTGCTGGAGAGCATCGAGACCCAGCGCCGGCGTGGCCGCGTTCGCTTCGAGGCTGCCCTGGTGGGAGTGCAGCAGGTCTGGCCGGCAGTGCTCGCCTCCACCCTGACCACCGTGCTGGTGTTCGTGCCGATCTTCTTCATCGAGGAAGAGGCCGGCCAGCTCTATTCCGACATCGCCGTGGCCATCGCTACCTCGATCCTCGCCTCGCTGGTGGTGGCGATCACCGTGATACCCACGCTTGGCGCACACCTCGATTTCCGGGGTCGCGCCACATCCGGCGAGGGACAGACGCCACGCTGGATGCGCGGCTGCCTGCACCTGGTCGATGTGTTGATTGCCTCCACGGGGCGGCGTTGGGCGGCCATGGCCATGGCGATCGCGGGCGGCCTGGCGATCTTCGTGTGGCTGACGCCGCCGGCCGCCTACCTGCCGGAGGGCGAAGAAGCCAAGACCTTCGCCAGCATGAACGCCCCCGCGAGCTACAATCTCTCGACGATGACCACCATAGCCGAGGAGATACAGGCCGACCTCCTCCCCCATGTGGGTGCCGACCCTCGCGACTTCGACGAGGGCCGAAGCGAGGTTCCCGCCATGCGCACCATGGGCACCCAGGTGGGGCCGCAGAGCCTGCGCATCATCGCCGAGACCCGCGACCCGGACCATATCGAGGCGCTGATGAATGCCTTGACCGAACGCTTCGAGGCCTATCCCGATATGCGCGCCTTCGCCGCACGTGGCTCGATCATCTCCAGCAACGACGGCGGTACGCGCAGCATCACCCTCGACATTGCCGGCAACGACCTCGCCGAACTCTACGCCGCAGCCAACCGACTCTACGAACGCTCGCGGGAGATTTTCGACAATCCCCGCATCCAGTCTCGGCCGTCGGCACTGGCCCTGGGGCAACCGCTGATCGAGGTGTACCCGGACTGGGACCGCGCCGCCGAGCTGGGGCTGGATGCCGACGCGCTGGGCACCACCGTGGCCGCCCTGACCGACGGGGCCTATCTGGACGACTTCTATCTCGAGGACCAGAAGATCGACCTGTACGGCTATGGGCCCGGCATCGGGAACACCGACCTGGACGACCTCGTCGACCTCCCGATCCACACGCCCCTGGGCGTCACATTGCCGCTTGGCAGCCTGGCGGAGATTCGCGAGACCGTCGCCACCGCCACGCTGCGCCGCGTGGATGGCCGGCGCAGCGTGACCCTCGACATCATCCCGCCCAGCGACGTACCCCTGGAGGCCGGTATAGGACGGGTGAACCGCGAAGTGATCGACCACCTGCGCGCCGCGGGGGAACTGCAAGGGAACATCGACATCACCCTCACCGGTGCCGGCGACCAGTTGGATGCCACGCGCGCGTCGCTGATGGACAACGGTCTGATCGCCCTGATTCTCGTCTACCTGCTGCTGGTGGCCATCTTCGCCCACTGGGGCTATCCGCTGCTGATCCTGGCCACCATCCCGCTGGGGGCCGCCGGCGGCATCGTCGGCCTGTCCTTGATGAACCTGGTGGGCGGCTGGCTGCCCCGCATCGGGCTCGCCGAGATCCATCAGCCCTTCGACATGATCACCATGCTGGGCTTCCTGATCCTGATGGGCACGGTGGTCAACAACCCCATCCTGGTGGTGCACCAGGCGCGCGAGAACCTGCGCGACGCCGCCTCCGACGTGCGCCAGGCAGTACGCGATGCCGTGGCCAGCCGCCTGCGCCCCATCGCCATGACCACCCTGACCACCATCGGCGGGCTCTCACCGCTGGTCTTCCTGCCCGGCGAAGGCACCGAGCTGTATCGCGGCGTGGGTGCCATCGTACTGTTCGGCCTGCTCGGCACCGCTTTCGTGACGGTGACCTTCCTGCCGGCGCTGACCGTTACCCTGATGTCACGCACCACTCGCCGCCGGTTCAATCGTTCACCAAAACCACAATGAAGGGAGGAGCCCATGCCGTATCGTTCCAGTTTCCTGCTGCTGGCCTGCTGGAGCACCCTCTCCTGGGCGCAGGCCACCGAAGGCCTCGGCAACCTGAATGACGATAACGGCCCTTCAGCCGACGAGGCCTTGCCGACCATCACGGTGAGCGCGTCGCGACTCGCGCGGGACCTCTACGACACACCGGCCGCCGTCACGGCCCTGACCCGGGAAGATATCCAGCAGGGCCAGCAAGGGGTTCGCCTGGATGAGGCCCTGGACCGGGTGCCCGGGGTCTTCCTGCAGAACCGCGACAACTTCGCCCAGGGCCAGCGCATCTCCAGCCGCGGCTTCGGCGCCCGGGGCACGTTCGGTATCCGCGGCCTGCATATCCGTGTCGACGGCATTCCCTACACCCTGCCCGACGGCCAAGCACAGATCGATGCCGTGGACCTGGACAGCGCCGAGCGCATCGAGGTGATCCGCGGTCCTTCGTCGGTGCTCTACGGCAATGCCGCCGGCGGCGTGATCGACATCACCACCGGCGATGGCAGCGAGATGCAGCGCTCGCCGGTCCTGAAGCTTCAGGGCGGGAGCGACGACTTTCGCAAGCTTTCAGTACGCAGTGGCGGGGAAACAGACCACTGGGTGCACAGCGTGAGTGTCTCGGCGCTGGATTTCGAGGGCTACCGCGAGCAGAGCGAGGTGGAGAAGCGGCTGCTCAATGCGCGCGTCGGTTACCGCCTGGACGACACCCGGACCCTCTCGGCGCTGGTCAACATCCTCGACCTGCCCACTGCCGAGGATCCCAGTGCCCTGACCCTCGAGGAGGTCAAGGAGGATCGCCGCCAGGCCCGCGATGTGGCCGTCCCGCTGGACTCCGGGCAGAGCGTGGAACAACAGCTGGTCGGCTTGCACTACGAGGACCTCGACGCCCTGGGCGGCGAGTTCAATGTCCGAGGCTTCGCCAGCCGCCGGAATTTCGAACAGCAGCTGCCTTTCCCGGGCAGCAGCCTGATCGACTATGAGCGCAACTACTATGGCGGAGGCGCCGACTACACGGGGGCACTCACCCTGGGTGACATGCCGCTACGCTATGTCACCGGTGTCGACCTGGCGCGCCAGGAAGACGATCGTGGTCGGCGTTCCGTGAACTCGCAGGGTGAGGTGACCGGCATCACCGCCGATGAGCAGCAGAACGCCACCTCGACGGGTGTCTTCCTGCAGACAGAGCTGGGGCTCACCCAGAAACTGGAGCTCAGCGCGGGTATCCGCCATGACCGGGTACGCATGGACATCGACGACCGTCTCTTCGCCGACGACCAGGACGACAGCGGCGAGCGCACCTTTCGTGAATGGACCGGCAGCCTGGGACTGAGCTACCGCTACCGGCCCGACCACCAGGTCTATGCCACGGTCGGCAACGCCTTCGAGACGCCGACCTTCACCGAGTTCGCCCGTCCCGACGGCCGCGGCGGCTTCAACCCCGAGATCGATCCCCAGAAGGCGCTGAACCGCGAGATGGGACTGCGCGGCATCTTCGGCAACGGCCTGGGCTACGAGCTGGTGGCCTTCTCGGTGGATGTCGACGATGAGCTGATCGGTTTCGAGGCGACCGATGGCAGGACCTACTACGAGAATGCCGGCAGGACCTCCCGCGACGGGATCGAACTAGGACTGGACTGGAGCTTCTCGCTGGACTGGCGCTGGACCAGCGCCCTGACGCTGACCGACTACCGCTTCGACCGCTTCGATGACGGCGAAAACGACTTCGCCGGCAACCGCCTGCCCGGTCAGCCGCGGCAGGTCTGGCACAATGCCCTGACCTGGTACGGCAGCCGTGACCGTTTCGCCACCCTCGAGGCCCAGTACACCGGCGACTACTATGCCGACAACGCCAACGACGTGAAGATCGACGACCACTGGCTGTTCAACCTCAAGGCCGGCGACAGCTGGCGGCTCGGCGGCGTCAATGCCCGGCTGGGCGCCAATCTGGGGATCCGCAATCTGCTGGACGAGGACTACTACGAGAACGTGCGCATCAACGCCTTCGGGGGTCGCTACTATGAACCCGCCGCGGGACGCACCTACTTCGCCGGTCTCGAGCTGAGCTTCTAGAGAAGGCGACTTTGGGCCTTCTGCTGCACTCGTGAGATCATGGCGACAGGAGGCGACCCATGAACCGAACCCTGATCCTGATCGGCCTGCTCATTATCGCCGTGGGCCTGCTCTGGCCCTGGCTCTCCAGGCTGCCCCTGGGCCAGCTCCCCGGTGACATCGCCATCCGCCGCGAGAACTTCTCGTTCTATTTCCCGATTACCACCATGATTATCATCAGCGTGGTGCTCTCGGCGGTGATGTGGCTGCTGAATCGCTGATGCACAAACCAGAGGGGCCGGCATTCGCCGGCCCCTCTCGCTTCCTCCCACCGCTCACTCAGAAAAAGAGCCGGCGCAGCGCCTGGCCGGGGTCGGCCTCGCGCATGAAGACCTCGCCCACCAGAAAGGCATTGACATCGTGCTCGCGCATGCGCAGCACGTCGTCGCGGGTATGGATGCCGGACTCGGTGACCACGGTGACGTCGGCGGGAATGCGCGGCAGCAGTTCCAGGGTGGTCTCCAGGCGGGTATCGAAGGTGTGCAGGTCGCGGTTGTTGATGCCCACCAGGGCGAGGTCGAGCTTGAGGGCACGGTCGAGTTCCTGGGCGTCGTGCACCTCCACCAGCACGTCCATGCCCAGCGCCACGGCCTGGCGATGCAGGTCCGCCATGCGGGCATCATCGAGGGCGGCGACGATCAGCAGGATACAGTCGGCGCCGAGGGCGCGCGCCTCGCTGACCTGGTAGCCGTGGGTGATGAAGTCCTTGCGGATCACGGGAAGCGTGCAGGCGTCCCGTGCCTCGATCAGGAAGTCCTCGTGGCCCTGGAAGAAGTCGGCATCGGTAAGCACCGAAAGGCAGGTCGCACCGCCCTCGGCATAGCTCGCGGCGAGTTCGCCGGGGCGGAAGTCCTCGCGGATCACCCCCTTGGAGGGCGAGGCCTTCTTGATCTCGGCGATCACCGCCGGCTCGTCGGCCTGGATGGCGCGGTGGAGCGCGACAACGAAGCCCCGCGGGTCGGACTGCTCGGCAGCCAACCGCAGCAACTCCTGCTCGGAAACGACGCGGCGCCGTTCGGCAACTTCCTCCTCCTTGCGGGCCAGAATACGCTCGAGGATGGTGGGAAGACGGCGAGCATCGGTCATGTCGGACCTCACTGATTGAACACGCGGGTGAAGTTGGCGAGTTCCCGGAGCTTCTCGAGCGGGAGTTTCGAGGCCTGGGCGTCCTGGGCCATGGCGACGCCTTCACCGAGGCTGTCGGAAACGCCCGAGGCGTACAGAGCGGCACCGGCATTGAGCGCCACGATGTCCGCTGCCGGCCCATCGCCCACCAAGGCCTGTTCGACCAGTCGCAGGCTGTCCTCGGCGGTCTTCACCCGCAGCGGGTCCAGGGACTGGCGTTCGATGCCGAAGGTCTCGGGGGTGATGGTGTACTCGCGGATCTCGCCGTTCCTCAGTTCGGCCACCAGCGTCGGCTGCGCCAGGGAGATCTCGTCGAGGCCATCCTCGGCATGCACCACCAGCACATGCTCGCTGCCCAGGCGCCGCAGCACCTCGGCCATCAGCGGCACCAGCTCGGGGGCATAGACCCCCAGCACCTGATTGGGGGCGCCGGCGGGGTTGGTCAGCGGCCCCAGGATATTGAACAGGGTGCGCACGCCCATCTCGCGACGCGGGCCCACCGCATAGCGCATCGCCGGGTGGTGGTTGGGGGCGAACATGAAGCCCACGCCCACCTGCTCGATGCAGCGGCCCACCTGCTCGGCATCCAGGTTCAGATTGATGCCCGCCACAGCGAAGAGATCGGCACTGCCCGACGACGAGGAGACGCCGCGATTGCCGTGCTTGGCGACATGGGCACCGCCCGCGGCGACCACGAAACTGGCGGCCGTGGAGACGTTGAAGAGGTTGGCGCCATCACCCCCGGTGCCGACGATGTCGACCACGTTGTCGGCCTGCAGCCGGACCGGATTCATCAGTTCGCGCATCACCTGGGCCGCGGCGCTGATCTCCTCGGCGGTCTCGCCCTTCATGGCCATGCCCACCAGGAAGGCGGCGATCTGGGCATCGCTGGCCTCGCCGGTCATGATCTGGCGCATCACCTCATGGGTCTCGGCGAAATTCAGGTTCACACGGCGCATCACCGCACCGATGGCCTCTCGCATCTGCATGATGTTGCTCTCCTCTGGCATGGGCACGGTTCAGCGACGTTTCAGGAAGTTGGCCAGCAGCTCATGGCCCTGGCGGGTCAGGATCGACTCGGGGTGGAACTGCACCCCCTCGACATCCAGCTCTCGATGGCGCAGCCCCATGATCAGCCCCGGGGTGACGTCATCGTCGTCGCACCAGGCGGTGACCTCGAGACAGTCGGGAAGGTTCTCGCGCTCCACCACCAGCGAATGGTAGCGCGTCACCTCCAGCGGGTCCTCGAGGCCCTCGAAGACGCCCTGGCCGCGGTGACGAATCCGCGAGGTCTTGCCGTGCATCACCTGGGGGGCACGGACCACCTTGCCGCCGTATACCTGCCCGATGGCCTGGTGACCCAGGCAGACCCCCAGCACAGGGATACGACCGGCGAAGCGACGAATGGCCGCCATGGAGATCCCGGCCTCGTCAGGCGTACAGGGCCCCGGGGATATCACCAGATGGCTCGGGGCCAGGGCCTCGATCTCCTCAAGGGTAATGGCGTCGTTACGGTGGGTCACCACCTCGGCGCCCAGTTCCCCCAGGTACTGCACCACGTTGAAGGTGAAGCTGTCGTAGTTATCGATCATGCAGACTTTCATGGTCGTTCTCTCCCGCCGCGGGGCGCTCGCCCGGCCAAGACCAGACGCAGGGCATTCAGGGGTGGCGTATCACTCGAGGTTGTCGAGGCCGCGCTCGGCCATGGCCACGGCACGAAAGATGGCGCGGCCCTTGTTCAGGGTCTCCTGCCACTCCAGCTCGGGTACGGAGTCGGCCACCACTCCGCCCCCGGCCTGGACATGGAGCTCACCGTCCTTGATCACGGCAGTGCGGATGGCGATGGCGGTATCCATGTTGCCGTGCCAGGAGAGGTAACCTACCGCGCCGGCGTAGACACCGCGCTTGACCGGCTCCAACTCGTCGATGATCTCCAGGGCGCGTATCTTGGGTGCGCCTGACACCGTGCCTGCCGGGAAGGTGGCGCGCAGCACGTCCATGGCGGAAAGGCCCGGTTTGAGGCGCCCGACGACGTTGGAGACGATGTGCATCACGTGAGAGTAGCGCTCGACCACCATCCGGTCGGTCACCCTCACCGAGCCGGTCTCGCTGATGCGTCCCACGTCGTTGCGCCCCAGATCGATCAGCATCAGATGCTCGGCGAGTTCCTTGGGATCGGCCAGCAGATCAGCCTCCAGGGCACGATCTTCCTCTTCGCTGTGGCCCCGCTTACGGGTACCGGCAATGGGCCGCACCGTGACCTCGCCGTCTTCCAGGCGCGTGAGGATCTCCGGCGAGGAACCCGCCACCTGATGATCGCCCAGGTTCAGGTAGAACATGTAGGGCGAGGGATTGAGGCTGCGCAGGGCCCGGTAGAGATCCAGCGGCGGTGCCTGGTAGGGAATCGACATGCGCTGGGAGGGAACGCACTGCATGACATCGCCGGCCAGCACATACTCCTTGATCGTCTCCACGGCCGCCTTGAAGCCCTCCTCGGTGAAGCCCGAGGTGAAGTGCCCCTCCTCCACCGCCGCGCGTCCGGTGCCGGGACTGATGGTGTTGAGGGTGGCACTGCGCAGGCGAATCTCCAGGGCTTCCAGTCGCTCGACGGCACCGGCGTAGGCGCCGACCTCGGTCGGGTCGGCATGGGTCCACAGGGTCAGACGGCCCGAGAGATTGTCGAACACCACCAGGTCATTGCAGACCATCAGCAGGATATCCGGCACGCCCAGCGGGTCAGGCTTCACGGCGGTCTCGCTGCGCAGGCGAGGTTCGATATAGCGGATGGTGTCGTAGCCGAAATACCCCACCAGGCCGCCGTCGAAGCGCGGCTGGTCATCGAGGCGCGGCACCTGGAAGCGGGCCTGGAACTCCTCGAGCCATTCGAGCGGATCCTCCACCTCGCCGGCGCCGAGGAGCTCGTCATCGACGATATGGCTGACGGTGAAGCCGCGGATCTCGATACGCTCGCGGCAGGGCAGCCCGATGATCGAGTAGCGCCCCCACTTCTCGCCGCCCTGAACGGACTCCAGCAGAAAGGTCCAGGGGGCGTCGGCCAGCTTGAGGTAGGTAGAGAGCGGCGTGTCGAGATCGGCCAGCACTTCGCGGGTAACCGGAATACGGTTGTAACCGGCGGCGGCCAGCTCGTGGAAACGTTCGGGAGTCATCATGCCCGGATCCTCGATGTGACGGGTTGGCGATGGCAGGCGCAGCAGCGCCGCGGGTCAGGCTCGCGAGGCGAGCATCACCATCGCCAGCCGCAGCGGGCAGGCGAACGGGGCAGGCGTCGAACGGCGGCCATTATGCCACCGGCGGTCGAGAGGGTTTCCGGCTTCATGCGGCTGATCATCGAAGGGTTTCCGCGTCTTGTCTTATAGCAATAACATATTGATTGGGCCGCGCTTATAGCATTAGCCGAAATCACGTTAAACGAGTTCCGCCAGCGATTCAACCACGCCATCCGGGGCGCTGTCGTGCACCGGTTCGCCGTGATTGTAGCCGTAGGGCACGGCCAGGGTCCGGAACCCCGCGGCGCGTCCGGCCTCGATGTCATGGCGCGAGTCACCGACCATCAGGCAGGACGCGGCCGAGACGTCGAAGTGGGCCGCAACATGCCGCAGCGGGGCCGGGTCGGGCTTCTTCTCGGGCAGGCTGTCGCCACCCAGGCAGAGCGCGAAGTATTCGGCAAGCCCCAGCCCTTCCAGCAGCGGGGCGATAAAGGCGTAGGGCTTGTTGGTCACCAGCGCCAGGATCAGCCCGCGGTTGCGCAGGGCATCCAGCGCCTCGCGTACCCCGGGATAAAGCCGAGTATGGGCGCCGGGGTCACGACCGTAGTGGTCAAGAAAAGCGACGTGGGCGCGCTCCAACAAGGCACCGTCCGGCACCTCCTTAGGGGAAACCTCGCCATAAGCCTTAATTGCGGACCGCAACGCACGCTCCATCAGGACAAGCGAACCGTTGCCCACCCAGTCGCGCACATTCTCCTCACCCGCGGCGGGCAGGCCCAGCTCGGCCAGCGCCGCATCCACGGCCAGGGCCAGGTCGGGCACGGAGTCGACGAGAGTCCCGTCCAGGTCGAAGGTCACCAGACGGATGTCGTTCAATATGGGGTGCATGAGGCCTCTCGCAATACGGTCGGGCGAACATTATGCCGGACAGGCCATGGGCAGAAAATCGGGCAAGGGCTTATGCTGGAGGCCCGTCACTTATCTGGAGTCGCTGCATGAGTGTGCCAAGAATCGTCGTGGTCGGGGGTGGTGCCGGCGGCCTCGAGCTGGTCACGCGGCTAGGCCGCAAGCTCGGCCGGCGTGGGCAAGCCGAGATCGTGCTGGTTGATCGCAATGTGACGCATATCTGGAAGCCGCTGCTGCATGAGGTCGCTACCGGGGCACTGGACTCGGGGCTCGACGAGATCTCCTACCAGGGGCACTCCGCTGTCCATGGCTACCGCTTCCAGCGCGGCACCCTGTGTAGTATCGACCGCGAAGGCCGCACCCTGACCCTGGCCCCCATCCTCGACGAGGAGGGCAGCGAAGTGCTGCCATCCCGCACACTGGGGTATGACTTCCTGGTGCTGGCGGTTGGCAGTGTCAGCAATGATTTCGATACACCGGGCGTCAGCGAGCACTGCCACTTCCTCGACAGCCCGCAACAAGCTGAGGCGTTCCGTCGGGACATGCTCAACACCTTCCTGCGCCACAGCAATCCGGGCAGTGAGGGACATACCCGCATGGTCGTCGGCATCGTCGGCGCCGGCGCCACCGGCGTTGAACTCGCGGCGGAACTCCATGAAGCATCGCGAATGCTCCAAAGCTACGGAGTCACGGATCTGGACAGCGACCACCTCGAGGTTCATCTGATCGAAGCCGCCCCGCGGATCCTGCCGCCCCTGCCCGAGCGCATCAGCCAGTCGGTCCACCAGGAGCTCGAGGGCCTCGGCGTGCGAATCCATGCCGACACCCGCGTGACCCGGGTGGAGGCCAACGCGATCCATACCGCCGATGGCAGGCGCATCGACACGGATCTCGGCGTCTGGGCCGCAGGCATCAAGGCCCCGCCCTTCCTCTCGGAGCTGGGCCTACCGACGGAATCCAACCACCGACTCAAGGTCCACCAGAGCCTGCAGAGCACGGCGGACCCGCATCTCTTCGCCATGGGAGACTGTGCCAGCTGCCCACAGGAGGATGGCAGCACGGTGCCACCCCGCGCCCAGGCCGCCCATCAGCAGGTCTCGACGCTCTATCACAACCTGCGGGCCCAACTGAACGGCAAGCCGCTGAAGCCCTTCGTCTACCGGGACCGAGGATCCTTGATCTCACTGGCGCATTTCGAGGCCGTCGGGAGCCTGATGCGAGGCGCCTCGACACGCAGCCTGTTCATCGAGGGCCACCTGGCGAAGTTCTTCTATGCCTCGCTCTACCGCATGCACCAGCGTGCCATCCACGGCACGCTCAAGACAGGCCTCATCGTGGTGGTGGATGGCATCAACCGCTTCCTCAAGCCCCGCATGAAGCTTCACTGAGCCAGGCACTTCATGCGGGCAGACCCTCAGGCCATCGGGTCCGCTGCCGTCATCGCCCTCCGCCCTGCCAGCCAGGTGCGCTTGGCCGCCGCGGGCAGGCGCTTCAGGCGTGCTTCCAGGCGTAACGCCTCAGCGTGGCTGCCGACGGGCTCCTGATGGCGAAGCACCAGCGGCCCCTTGCCACGCAACGCCTTGGCTCCCCGGCCGGCACGGTGCTCGGCCAGGCGGCGGACCACGTCGGTGGTGATCCCTGTATAAAGCGCGCCGCCGGCCGTCTCCACCACGTAGAGGTGCCACAAGCGCGTGGGGGGCGTCTCATCCAAGGGGCGGCCTATATCCTGGCCAGCTGGTCGCGAAAATCGCGGATCACGCTATCGTAGCGATGCGGATCAGCCTCGTTGCGCGCCTTGAACACGGCCGATCCGGCCACGAAAGTATCGGCGCCGGCCCGGGCGATCTCGGCGATGTTGTCGACCTTCACCCCACCGTCGATCTCCAGGCGGATCGAGCGACCCGAGGCATCGATGCGCCGCCGGGCCTCGCGCAGCTTGTCCAGCGTGCCGGGCAGGAAAGACTGACCACCGAAGCCTGGGTTGACACTCATCAGCAGGATCATGTCGACCTTGTCCATCACGTAGTCAAGGAAGGAGAGCGGCGTGGCCGGATTGAAGACCAGACCGGCCTGGCAGCCAGCGTCACGGATCAGCTGCAGCGAGCGGTCGATGTGGTCGGAGGCCTCCGGGTGAAAGGTGATATAGCTGGCCCCGGCGTCGATGAAATCACCGATCAGCCGGTCCACCGGCTTGACCATCAGATGGGCGTCGATGGGTGCGCTCACCCCGTGCTTGCGCAGGGCCTCGCAGACCATCGGCCCGATCGTGAGGTTGGGCACGTAGTGGTTGTCCATCACGTCGAAATGAACAATGTCCGCGCCGGAGGCCAGTACATCATCCACTTCGGCACCAAGTCGGGCGAAATCGGCGGAGAGGATGGAAGGAGCGATCAGGAAGTCGCGGGTCGGGTCAGTCATGGAGTCGTCCGTCATGAGGGTGTGCAGGCGATCGCGCGATCCGGAACATTCTACCAGAGCCTCGCGAGGCTCTGGGCCGCGCATGCAAGCATGACGCCGCGTGCTGTCAGCGTGACCAGGCCATGAGCGACTCTGGTTCCCCGGTTTCGGGGTCTTCGCGCTCATCGACAATGCTGAAACCCAGCCGCCGATAGAAGGAGACGGCACGCACATTACGCGAATAGACCCAGAGGGTGATGGAAGAGTGGCCCGTCATGGCGTGGGCCATCAAGCCGCTGCCATGCCCGAAACTCTGCACCTCGGGATCCACGAACAGGGCCTCGAGATGATCATCGTGCATGGCATAGAAGCCGATCACGCGCCGGCCGGCCTCCAGCACTTGCACCTCGCAGGCGGGTAGACGGCGAAGCGCCATGTCATCGGCACGCGCCCTCCAGCAGGCCTCGTCAATGAAGGGGTGGGCTTGCCGGGAGGCACGCAGCCAGATGTCGACAAGATGCGGGTACTCCTCCCGGGTGGCGGGTCGGATCATGTCGTGGCTCCTGTGGCTGTCCCTGCAGTGTAACGCCTAGCCGGGAACGGGTCGCGCCACCGGTTCCCGCCATCAGGGCCGGAGGCTATACTCGATGCCCCGCCATCTTCAGGAGACTCTCCATGCAGCGTCGTCATGTCCTGGGTGCCTGCGCCCTGCTGCTCGCCACCGGGTGGCTGGCCGGCTGTTCCAGCCCTCACTACCTGCAACTCGATCCCAAGCGAACGGCCCAGGTGCCGCAGAGCGGTAACGGCCAGGCGGTCACGGTGACGGCCGTGGACGGTCGCGACAGCGAGGTCATCGGTACCCGAACCGGCAGCGCCATGTCCACCGCGGTGATCACCGTGAATGCCCATGAGCTGGTGCCTCGACTGCAGGCGGAAGCGGAACGTGCGTTGCGGGAAATGGGCTTCACTCCCACGGCCGAGCAAGCCGAGGGAAGACCCAGCCTGACACTGACCCTGGATCACCTGGGCTACGAGCGTGGCAAGAGCCGTCCCGTCATCGACGAGGCACGACTCGAATCGGTGCTGATCGCCGAGGCGACCAACGATGGCAACACCTATACCGGCACCTACACCTCGCGTCGCACCCAGAGCTATGCTGTGCGCCCGGGCAAGGAGGCCAACACCCGCATGGTCAACGAGTTGCTCTCGGACGGTCTCGACCGCGCCTTCCGCGACCCCGAGCTGGGTCAGCTGCTGGCACGCTGAATCTGTTCAGGTCAGCGGGCCACGACGCTCCAGCGCCCAGGCGGTTTCACGAAAGCCGTTAGGCTCCGGCTCGCCGTCCTCCAGATGCGTGACGCGGAAGTTGGGCTCGAACAGCTCGAGCACTTCCTCGGCGGACACGCTGAAGGGCGGCCCGCCGGGGTCACGCGTCAGGCTGATCAGCAGCCCTCGAGCACCGGGTGGGATCAGCTGGGCCAGGTGGAAGGCGTAGCGCTGGCGGGTGGCCGCCGGCAGGGCGATCAGGGCGGCGCGATCATAGAAGGCCCCGATCTCCGCCGCCTGTTCGATATGGAAGTGGAAGAAGTCGCCGCTCCAGAGCTCCACGCTGCCCTGGCGACAGATGTCGAAACCGGCCTGGCGATAGCGGGTTACCTCCCCCACGCCCTCGGCGACGAAGGCCTCGATGGCCTGCCCAGCCAGCTCGATGCCCAGCACCGGATGGTCATGCGCCAGCCAGCGCATGTCCAGGCTCTTGCCGCACAACGGCACCAGCACCTTGGTGCCGGCTCGGACCCCCAGACCGGGCCAGTAGCGGACCAGAAGCGGATGGGGCCGGTCACGATGGAAACCGATGCGCCCCTCGCGCCAGCGCTCCCGCCATTCATTGGCCATCATGCCTCCTGCCGGGCCGGCATCAGAACCAGCGATCGCGCTTGCGGCGACGACGCGGCAGATGAGGCACGATCAGCCCCACCAGCAGGCCGGCGCCGGCGACTCCGCCACCGTACATGAAGTAGCGCATCAGCAGGTCTTCCTCCTGGGTATCCAGGCGAGCCTGGAGTTCGCGGATGGTGGAGCGCGACTGCTCGGTCTCCCCCTCGAGCGCCGAGTTGCGCGCCTCGAGTTCGGCGATGCGCCGCTCGCGGACCTCGAGGGTCTCGGTCATCGACGCGGTACGGCTCTCCCAGGTGTCGTTGATACCGGAAAGCTCGTCGGTCAGCTCATTCACCCGGGCTTCCAGTGCGGGCAGTTGCTGCTGGGCGCTGGGGTCCTCCTGCAGCTCGCTGCTGAGCACCCAGACGTCGTCGCCATCGGCGTCCTCCACCCGGCTGTAGTCGCCGCTGGTCTCGAGCACCGTGACCGGCTCGCCGGCGGTCAGGGTGCCGATGATCCGATAGCCGTCGGTCGGGCCACTGCGCACATAGGTGGTGAGCTCATCCGACACCCAGGCGGTGCCGTCGGCTTCCTCCTGAGCATGCAGAGCTTGGGGGAGCGTCGCGAGCGCCACGCCCAGTGTCAGAATCTTGAGTTTATGTATCGTCATGCCGTTGTCCTGGCTGTCCAAGGCTCGCGTGTCGCGAAAGATGCACCACCCACGAAAGACCGTGGCGGCGACGTTGATGTTCGTGGTGAAGGTTACCCACAGCGACTGTGGACAACCATCGGGAAAACCGCTGGAAAGTTGCCGACAGCCGGCATACCAACCGACTCGTGCCGCTGTCGCTCACTTTCTGACCAGAGCGGGCCTCTGCTCTCGTCCCTGCAAACCGCACAGGGTACCACAGTCGCACCCGCCGGCCGCTGGCCCGGTTGGGGGCAGCGGCGTATAATGGTAGGTCTTCTCCGGATGGCCATTCGGCCATCTGCCAACATCCATCCACCGGTGCACCGTCGCGCCAGATGCCGCGACCTATTCTTATGGCGAAGAAACTCTTCATCAAGACGCACGGCTGCCAGATGAACGAGTACGACTCCGCACGCATGGCGGATCTACTCGGCGAATCCCATCAGCTCGAGCTCACCGACGACGAGCGTGATGCCGACGTCATCCTGCTCAACACCTGCTCCATCCGTGAGAAAGCCCAGGAGAAGGTGTTCCATCAGCTGGGGCGCTGGAAGAAGCTCAAGGAGGCCAACCCCGACCTGCTGATCGGCGTCGGCGGATGCGTGGCCAGTCAGGAGGGCGAGGCGCTGCGCAAGCGCGCCCCCCATGTCGATATGGTATTCGGCCCGCAGACCCTGCATCGGGTGCCATCGATGCTCGACTCGCGCCAGCAGGACCAGATCTCGGTGGTCGACGTCACCTTCCCCGAGATCGAAAAATTCGATCACCTGCCCAAGCCAAGCTCCGACGGCGCCACCGCCTTCGTCTCGGTGATGGAAGGCTGCTCCAAGTACTGTACCTTCTGCGTGGTGCCCTATACCCGCGGCGAGGAGGTCTCGCGCCCCTTCGAGCCGGTGATGGACGAGGTGATCCATCTGGCTGACCAGGGCGTGCGCGAGATCAACCTGCTGGGACAGAACGTCAATGCCTACCGCGGCGCCAACCAGCTGGGCGATGAGATAGACCTGGCCGAGCTGATCGCCTGCGTGGCGGCCGTTGAAGGCATCGATCGTGTCCGCTTCACCACCTCCCACCCGGTGGAGTTCTCCGACAGCCTGATCGAGGCCTATGGGGAGATTCCCGAGCTGGTCAGCCATCTGCACCTCCCGGTGCAGGCCGGCTCGGATCGCGTACTTGCGGCCATGAAGCGCGGCCATGGCGTTGAGGAGTATGTCGAGAAACTCGAGCGTATCCGCGAACTGCGGCCGGACATCAGCTTCTCGTCGGATTTCATCATCGGCTTTCCGGGCGAGACCGAGACGGACTTCGAGGCCACCATGGATCTGATCCACCGCATCGGCTTCGATCACTCCTTCAGCTTCGTCTACTCGGCGCGCCCCGGCACGCCGGCCGCGAATCTCGAAGACGACACCCCGGAAAGCGTCAAGAAGCAGCGCCTGGCCATTCTTCAGGAGCGCATCAACCAGCAGGCGATGCAGATCAGCCGCCGCATGGTGGGCTCCACCCAGCGCATTCTGGTCACCGGCTTCTCGGCGAAGGATCCGGGCCAGCTCTCCGGACGTACCGAGAACAACCGGGTGGTCAATTTCCGTGCGCCCAACCCGACGGAGCTGATCGGCTATTTCGTCGACGTGGAGATCAGCGAGGCGCTGCCCAACTCGCTGCGTGGCGAGCTCGCTTCCCCCGCGCGCTACTGAGTTGCTCTGCCGTTGCCCCGGCCAGCACCGGGGCAGTAAGCTGGCCCTAAACCCATCAGCCACGGACCACCCCGACTTGACCCAACCAGCCTCCCAGGCCAACCGCATCATTACTCTGAATCTCGAGCCCAACGACCCCCGTCGCCTGGCCAACCTCTGCGGCCAGCGCGACGAGAATCTCAAGCTGGTCGAGTCGCGACTCGGCATCACCCTTCGCAACCGCGGCAACATCTTCCAGCTCGCGGGACCGTCTCATCGCGTCAAGGCAGCCGCCAACGTACTGGAACACCTCTACCGCGAGGCCGAGGTCAGCGACCTGGACCCGGATACCGTGCACCTCTTCCTGCAGGAATCGGGCCTGGAGGCGCTGGATGAAGAGGAAGGCGGAGAACCTGACGACGAAGTCCTGCTGCGCACGCCGCGCACGCTGATCAAGCCACGCGGCCTGAACCAGCAGAACTATGTGCAGAGCATTCGCGCGCATGACATCAACTTCGGCATCGGCCCGGCGGGTACCGGCAAGACCTACCTGGCCGTGGCGGCGGCGGTAGAGGCCCTCAACCAGCAGGAAGTGCGCCGCATCCTGCTGGTGCGTCCGGCCGTGGAGGCCGGCGAGAAGCTCGGCTTCCTGCCCGGCGACCTGGCCCAGAAGATCGACCCTTACCTGCGCCCGCTCTACGACGCTCTCTACGAGATGATCGGCTTCGAGCAGGTGGCCAAGCTGATCGAACGCCAGGTCATCGAGATCGCCCCGCTGGCCTACATGCGCGGACGCACCCTCAACAACGCCTTCATCATCCTCGACGAGAGCCAGAACACCACTCGCGAACAGATGAAGATGTTCCTGACTCGCATCGGCTTCGGCTCCACCGCGGTGATCACCGGCGACATCACCCAGGTCGACCTGCCCCGCGGCCAGAGTTCGGGGCTGATCCAGGTGCTCGAGGTGCTCAAGGGAACCCCCGGCATCGGCGTGACCCACTTTGCCGCCAAGGATGTGGTACGTCACCCACTGGTGCAGCGCATCATCGAGGCCTATGACCACTTCGAGGCCGAACAGGAAGCCTCCGAACGCGCCCAGCGCGAGGAACGCGAGGCCCAGCGACAGGAACGCCTGGAGCGTTCCCGGCAGAACAAGCAGCGCCACGACGCCCCAGGATCCGCGGATTCATGAGCCCCCTCGTAGATCGCCAGATCGCCCTGGAGGCGGAAGATCTGCCATCCCAAGCCGAGCTCGAGGCCTGGGTGGCCGGGGTGCTGGCACGGCATACCGATGAATCACGCCACGAGCTCACCATACGCTACGTCGATGACGCCGAGAGCCAGGCCCTCAACCTCAGCTACCGCGGCATGGACAAGCCAACCAACGTGCTCTCCTTCCCCTTCGAGAGCCCGCCGGATGTCGAGCTACCACTGCTGGGTGACCTGGTGATCTGCCACCCGGTGGTGATCCGCGAAGCCGCGGAACAGGACAAGTCGCTGCGCGCTCACTACGCTCACATGGTAGTCCACGGCACCTTGCATCTTCTGGGTCATGACCATGAGGAAGAGGCCGAAGCCGAGGCCATGGAGGCCCTTGAGCGTGAGATACTCGCGTCGCTGGGGATCGCCGACCCCTATGCGCCGTCGAATCGCGATTCCGATACCGAGGACGAGAGAGCCGACGCATGAGCGAAGATCGATCGAGCAGCCAGGGCAGCAAGTCCTGGCTCGACAAACTGTTCAGCGCCCTGTCCAGCGACAGCGATGAACCCAGCTCCCGCGATGAGCTGCTGGAATTCCTGCGCCAGGCGGGCTCTCGCCTCAAGCTCGACCAGGACGCCATGATGATCATCGAGGGCGCTCTGAACATCAGCGACCAGCAGGTGCGCGAGGTCCTCATCCCGCGCTCCCAGATCACCGCCATCGCCCTCGACCAGCCCCTCGAGGAGTACCTGCCGGTCATACTCGAGACCGGACACTCCCGCTATCCGGTGATCGGCGAGAACCTGGATGAGGTCAAGGGCATCCTGCTAGCCAAGGATCTGCTGCCCCTGCTGCGCAGCGGCCAAGGCAACGGCATGCCCTTCCAGCTCGACGAGGTACTGCGTCCGGCGATGTTCGTCCCTGAATCCAAGCGTCTCAATAGCCTGCTCAAGGAGTTCCAGGATACTCGCAACCACATGGCGGTGGTGGTGGATGAGTACGGGGGCACGGCAGGCATCGTCACTATCGAGGATATCCTCGAGGAGATCGTCGGCGAAATCGAAGATGAACATGACATCGACGAGGAGATCGATATCCGCGAGCTCGGCGACGATCGCTATGCGATTCGCGCCCTGACCACCATCGAGGACTTCAACGATCGCTTCGGCACCCGTTTCTCCGACGACGAGTTCGACACCCTGGGCGGACTAGTGATGCAGCGGTTCGGCCACCTGCCGGGGCGCGGCGAGCACACCGATATCGGTGGCTGGCGTTTCACGGTGCTCAACGCCGACAATCGCCGCATCCGCCTGCTCGAGGCCGAGCCCTGCGAGGAAACCCCCGAGGAGTAATGCGGCCCCTCACCACGGATGGACACCATGGCTGACGCTCGTCTGACCCCGGCGCTGGGCTGCCTGGCGGCTCTGCTGGCCGGTGGCCTCACCACACTGACCGCTTCCCCCTTCGAGCTCTGGTGGCTGGGACCGGTCGCCGCCGGGCTTGTCTATCTGGGCCTTCATTCCCTGACGCCCGCCCAGGCGGCACTTCGCGGCTGGTGCTATGGCTTGGGACTATTCGGGTCCGGCGCTTCCTGGGTCTATGTCTCGATTCATGATTACGGCTATACCGGCGTGCCCCTGGCACTCTTCCTCACTGCGCTGTTCGTCGCCGGCCTGGCACTATTCTTCGCGGCCACCCTCTGGCTCTATCGGCGGCTGTGCGGTCCTCGCCTGGCGGCACTGAGCTTTGCGGGTGCCTGGGTGTTCGGCGAATGGCTGCGTACCTGGCTATTCACCGGCTTCCCCTGGCTCCTGCTGGGCAGTGGCCAGGTGGACTCGCCTCTCGCTGCCTGGGCCCCGGTAGGCGGCGTCTACCTGCTGTCACTGATCACCGTCCTAACGGGCAGTCTAGGGGTGGAGTTCCTGCGCCGCCGCTGGTGGGCCGTCGCACCCGTTACGGTGTTGTGGTTGGTACCACTTGTAATGCCCGTCCAATGGACCTCCCCCGCCGGCGAGCCGGTGCGCGTCGCCCTTCTGCAGGGCAACCTCCCCCAGCTGATCAAGTGGACCCCCGAGGGACAGAGGCGCGCTGTCGACACCTATCTTTCGATGACGCGGGATCTGGAGGAGGATGTCGACCTGGTGATCTGGCCCGAGGCCGCCCTGCCCATGTTCGAGGACCAGGCGGCGCCCATGCTCGACCGCGCCCAGTCCAGCCTGCCGACGGGTACCGACCTGCTCACCGGGATTCTCCAGCGTGACGACAGTGGTCTCTACTACAACAGCGTCGTCGGCCGGGGCGACGTCGAGGGCGAATATCGCAAGGCCCACCTGGTGCCATTCGGCGAATACCTGCCCCTGGAGAACCTGCTGCGCGGGGCGATCGCCTTCTTCGATCTGCCGGCGCCGACCATGACGCCGGGACCCTCCGATCAACCGCCGATGCGCGTCGGCGAGCTGACCCTCGGCGTTGCCATCTGCTACGAGATCATCTATGCCGACCTGGTGGCCTCGCGCGCCCGCGATGCCGAGGTGCTTCTCACGGTCTCCAACGACACCTGGTTCGGCGCCTCCATCGGACCTCTGCAGCACCTGCAGATGGCACGCCTGCGAGCCCTGGAGAACGGTCGTCCGGTGGTGCGTGCCACCAGCAACGGGGTCACCGCCTTCATCGACCCACAGGGAAAAGTCACCGCCCGGGCACCTCAGTTCGAGACCACGATGCTCGAAGACGAGGTTACGCCCATGCAAGGCCTCACCCCTTTCACCCGCACGGGCAGTTGGCCAGCCTGGCTGCTGGCCGCCCTGCTGGTGCTGCCGGGGATTCAGCGCCGAGCGCCGAGCCAATAGCAGCCAAGCAGCCAAGCAGCCAAGCAGCCAAGCAGCCATCAGTGTGTGCTGCTCCTGAAAAAAGCAAACCCCGAGGTCATGGCCTCGGGGTTCACTTGTAGCTCGGCGCTTACTTCTCGCCCAGCACCTCAGGGATGGTCATGCGCACATAGCGCCCCGGCGCCGGTTCAAGGATGTCGAGCTCACCGTCGCCGGGCTGTCGAGCCGGTACCAGCTTCTCGGTGTCCACATAGCCATTCTCGGTGATCCACTGCTGCCAGTGGGGCCACCAGGAACCTTCATGCTGCTCGGCACCCTCGAGCCACTCCTCGGGAGTCTCCGGAAGCGCATCGTTGGTCCAGTAACCGTACTTGTTCTTGCTGGGCGGATTGACGATTCCAGCGATATGGCCGGAGCCACCCAGCACGAACTTGACCTTCCCCTTGGGCAGCAGCGCCCCATAGTAGGTACTGTTCCACTTGGCGATATGATCCTCACGGGGAGAGATAAAGTAGCTCGGCGTGGAGATCTTGCGCAGATCGATCTTCACACCGTCAAGCTCGATGCCATCCGGCTGGACCAGACGATTCTCCAGATACATGTGCCGCAGGTACCAGGCGTGGGTACCGGCCGGCAAGTTGGTGCCGTCAGTGTTCCAGTAGAGCAGGTCGAAAGGCGCCGGTGCCTCACCCTTCAGGTAATTATTGATGTAGAAGGACCAGAAGAGATCGTTCTCACGGAGCAGGTTGAAGGAGTAGGCCATCACCCGACCGTCCAGGTAGCCGTCACGCTCGAGCTTGGCCTCGATGCCGTCGAGCACCGTTTCGGAGAGGAAGACACCAATCTCGCCCGGATCACGAAAGTCCTGCAGGGTGGCCATATAGGTTACTGATTTGACCTTGCGACCACGCCGGGTGCTGGTCAGGTAAGCCATGGTCGAGGCGGCCAGGGTCCCGCCGATGCAGTAGCTCATCAGGTTGACCGACTTCTCGCCGGTGGCCTGCTCGATGGCTCCCATGGCGTCGATGGGGCCCAGCTGCATATAGTCGGCCCAGTTCAGATCTCGCTGTTCCGGACCTGGATTGCGCCAGGAGATCAGGAAAACGGTATGGCCCTGCTCCACCAGCCACCGAACCAGAGAGTTATCCTGGCGGAGGTCGAGGATGTAGTACTTGTTGATCCAGGGCGGCACCACGAGCAACGGGGTCTTGTAGACCTGCTCAGTGGTCGGCGTGTACTGGATCAGCTGGATCAACTCGTTCTCGTAGACCACTGCCCCGGGAGTGACGGCAATGTTCTCACCGATCTCGAAGGCGCTGCGATCGGTCATGGTGACATTGAGGCCCTCGGCGGAGTTGGCCAGGTCCTCGCGCAAGCGTGCCAGGCCTTCAATCAGGTTCTGGCCGCGGGTTTCCATGGTCCTGCGCATCACCTCGGGATTGGTGGTGACGAAATTGGTCGGCGCCATGGCATTGACCAACTGGCGCGCGTAGAAACCGAGATTGCGCTTCTGATCCTCCGAAAGGCCATCGAGGTTCTCGATGAGCTCTTCCACCGTGCGCGAGAACATCAGGTACTGCTGCATGATCGCCTGATAATAGGGATCGTCGTACCAGGCATCATCCTTGAAGCGGCGATCGCCTTTGCTCGGCGTTATCAACGGCTCGATGTCCTCGCCGGAGAAGCTGCGCAGCGATTGCTGCCATAGCTGGAACTGATCCTGGAGCAGCCGCGACTGGGTCTGCCACAGCAGGGGCGGGTTCTGCATCAGCGATTGGGCACCTGCCTGGAAGCACTGGCGCATGTCTTGATGGACTGATTCCGCTGCATCGCTGGGCACCATGCGCGCCAGCAGATCCTGCATCAAGGCCTTGTATTCCTCGCTGATCGCGGCGAGCTGAGTGTTCCAGGCCTCGAGCTCGACCTGTGTCGGTGCTTGCACCCCTGACTGCATTGACCCCTCCTGTCATTCATGAAGGCCGGTGTTTTTGACGGGCGAACACTGAAACCGACCTAGGTTTCGATACGACTAACAACGGCAATATCCGGTCCCCGTGAACCGGAGACCGGATAGTCGCCATTAGATTGTCGCGATATCAGCGCTTGCGCGACGTGGACTGGCTGGTCGCCTTGGCGGGTTCATCCGACTTCGATGCCTCGCCCTTGGCAGCCTGCCCGGCCTTTTCAGCCTGCTCGGCGAGCTGCTTGCCCGATTCGGCGTAGAGCTTCTCGAGCTCGGCCTTGAACTCGAGGCTCATTTCACTCATCGCCTTGGCATCCTCGAGCATCTGCTTGGAGAGCTCGTTCATCATCTCGGCCTGGCGAGTACCAAAGTCGCGCATGCTGTCCGCATCGCTGACTTCGCTGGCATCGCGCATGCGCTCGGTGCCCATCTGGCTGTAGCGCTTCATCGACTCCATCTGATACTGAGTCATCTTCTCCATATTGTTCAGCATCAGGGAGTTGAGCTTGCGCATCGGCTCGAAGAACTGGCGGGTCTGCTCGTTGAATGCGTTGATCATCTTGTCTTGGTCTTGCATGTCGAATTCCTCCTGGAGGATCGATAGTAAACGGCTTGTTGCACTGCACAAATCCTAGTCTTCAACCTTCCCCGTTGCAACCGTATTCATAACGCCCTCGCGAAGGTCGAACAAGGCCGGGCGATTTCCGCTATCAGCTGTCGCGCTTGCTGCGGGAACGGGCGCTTGCCGAGGACTTTCGAGAGGTACTGGAGGTTCCAGCAGAGCCACTGGAGGATTTGCCGCTGTCCCCCGATTCGGAATTCTGGTCGCTCTGGTCATTGCTCGACGTCCCGCTACCGGTACTAGAAGAACTGGCGGCCTTGGTCAGCATGTCGAGCATCATCTGCTGGTAGTTGCCAAAACTCGACAACCCTTGGGAGAGGTTCTGGGAAACGTTCTGCGACAAGCCGGGCTGCTGCAGGAAAGGCTGCATCAGGCTCATCGGGTCATAGCCTTCCGTGCCCGACTCCATCTGCTTGTAGATGCGGTTCATCAGATCTTTCTGAAAGGCCTCCACATCCGGCAGGCCAAGTGCGCGGCGAAACTCCTCGGGGGTCAGGTCGAAATCGACGTTGATCTTCATGGTGTCACTCTTGTTGGTGGTCAGGAGAAGTGTAGCAGCCATGACGGATGGTGCGGTTCAGCGCAGCCAAGGTGTCGATACCCGGACATCGGCATTCTGACCGCGGTGGCGCAGCAGGTGATCCATCAGCGTCAGCGCCATCATCGCCTCGGCAATGGGCGTGGCACGGATGCCGACACAGGGATCATGGCGCCCCCTGGTCACCACCTCCACCGGGTTGCCATGGATGTCGATGCTGCGCCCGGGCGTGGTGATGCTGGAGGTGGGCTTGAGGGCCAGGTGGGCGATGATCGCCTGGCCGCTGGAGATGCCGCCGAGCACCCCGCCGGCATGATTGGAGAGGAAGCCCTCAGGGGTCATCTCGTCGCGATGCTCGCTGCCGCGGCTTGCCACGACGGCGAAGCCGTCCCCGATCTCCACGCCCTTCACCGCGTTGATGCTCATCAGACCGTGGGCCAGTTCGGCGTCCAGGCGGTCGAATACCGGCTCGCCAAGCCCCGGCGGCACGCCCTCGGCCACCACGCTGATCCTTGCCCCCACCGAGTCCTGATCACGGCGCAACTGGTCCATGTAGGTCTCGAGCTCCGCCACGCGATCCGGGTCGGGGCAGAAGAAGGGATTCTCGTCCACGGACTCCCACTGCTTGAAGTCGATGGCGATCGGACCGAGCTGGCTCATGTAGCCGCGGATGGTGACTCCCTGGGCGGCAAGATACTTCTTGGCGATGGCTCCGGCCGCGACTCGCATGGCGGTCTCGCGGGCGCTGGAGCGACCGCCGCCTCGGTAGTCGCGGATACCGTACTTGTGGTGATAACTGTAGTCGGCGTGAGCCGGGCGAAACTGGTCCTTGATCTTCGAATAATCCTTGGAGCGCTGGTCGGTGTTCTCGATCAGCAGGCCGATGGGCGTACCGGTGGTCACCCCCTCGAAGACCCCGGAGAGAATCTGCACCCGGTCCGACTCTCGCCGCTGAGTGGTGTGGCGAGAACTGCCGGGGCGGCGACGATCCAGGTCACGCTGCAGATCTTCCTCGGTGAGCGGCAGTCCCGGCGGGCAGCCATCGACGGTAGCCCCCAGCGCGGGGCCGTGGCTCTCGCCGAAGGTGGTGACGGTAAAGACTTTGCCGAAGGTGTTGCCGGACATGGGCGCTCCTCCCGGGTCGGAAAATGGAGATCAGGCAAAGGACGCCGCATGGGCGTCGAGTTCTGCAGCGGTCAGGGCAAACACGCCCTGGCCGCCGCGCTCGAATTCGAGCCACAGGAAGGGCACCTCGGGGAAGGCGGCCTCCAGGTGGTGGTCGGAATTACCGAGCTCGACGATCAATACGCCCTCGTCCGTAAGGTGGTCGCGCGCCTCGCGCAGGATACGCCGCACGATGTCCAGTCCGTCGGTGCCGGCGCCCAGCGCCAATGCCGGCTCATGGCGGAACTCGACAGGCATGGTAGTCAGGTCGTGGGTATCCACGTAGGGCGGGTTGCAGACGATCAGGTCATAGCGTCGACCGGCAAGACCCGCGAAGAGGTCAGATTCCACGGCACGCACTCGCTCGCCCACATCATGGCGAGAGATGTTCTCGCGGGCCACGGTCAGAGCATCGGAACTGATGTCGGCCAGGTCGACCTCACAGCCGGGCAGGTGCAGCGCCGTGGCGATGCCGATGCAGCCCGAGCCGGCACAGAGGTCCAGCACCCGAGCCGGCGGCTCGACGGGGAACCAGGCGGCGAAGCCATGCTCGATCAGTTCGGCGATGGGTGAGCGGGGAATCAAGACCCGCTCGTCGACGCTGAAGGGGATACCAGCGAAGAAGGCCTCGCCCAGCAGATAGGGCAACGGGCGGCGGGTCTCGATGCGGGCTCGCACCAGGGCGACGATGCGAATGCGCTCCATGGGCAGCAGCCGCGCATCGAGTACCGCCGGGTCGACGTTCCAGGGCAGGTGCAGAGCGCCGAGAGTCAGTGCCACCGCCTCGTCCCAGGCGGAATCGGTGCCGTGGCCGTAGAAGAGGCCCGCCAGATGGAACTCGCTGGCTGCCCAGCGCAGGCAATCGCGCAGGGTGACCAGGCCATCGGCAAGGGCCTCATCATGCATGACGAGGGTGGAGGAAGACGCTTCAGCGAGAGAATCAGCCACGGGACATCCTGGAGTCGAGGAATTCGGATAGCACGAGACCCGATTGTAACCGGGCCCGCGGTTCACAGCCACGGCAGGGGCGGTATACTGGCGCTTTGCGTCACAAGCCGAATGCCCCATGAGTCGAGACCGCCATCCGCTGGAAGAGGAAGAGATCAGCGCCTTTCGTCAGGCCCTGCGGGACGCCGGGGTACGCCCGATCGCCAGCAATAGGGCCGATCCCGGCCGTCGGCGCCGGGGAGACCCGGCCGCAGCCGAACGACGGGCCGCCGCGACCGCGGCCACTGACGATCTCGCGACGGTCGGCCGCACCTCGGACGGCCGGGTAGAGCCGGTACGCCCCTCCGAATTCCTCGACTTCGCGCTGCCCGACCTGCCATGGCGCACGCGCCAGCAGCTCAAACGAGGACGCATCGGCTGGGAGGCAGGACTCGACCTGCATGGCCATACCCTTGAAGAGGCCCGCGAGGAACTGGAGGCCTTCCTGCGTGATGCCACAAGCCGCCGGCGACGCTGCGTGCTGATCGTACACGGCAAGGCCTGGGGAACCACCAGCGACTACCCGATGATCAAGAGCCACGTGAATGCCTGGTTGCGGGAGTGGCCCAGCGTACTGGCCTTCTGTTCGGCCACCACCATCGATGGCGGCACGGGAGCAGTCTATGTACTGCTCAGGCGTCGTGGCGGTCGAGCCTGACACGACTCAGGATGCGCGCTCCCCTCCATCCCCTACTCCCCTTCCTGACTTTTCTCGGCCGGCGCCTCCAGGAGGATGGAAGGCCCGCCCCCGCCATGGTCGACATGTCCCTCGAAGCGGTCCAGCGCCTCCCCGGCCAGGTGCCTGCCGAGGCTGATCAGCGCCTCGGCACGGTGGAACTCGTAGGCACCACAGACCGTCTTGGGCACCTCGATGAGCACATCCGGCGGATAACCCGCCACCTTGTACTTGGCCAGGGCCGCCTGGGTGATATCGAAGGAGGCCAGCACCATGTCCATGCGCCCCCACTGGCGTCGACCACCTTCCATGGCCTCTTCCATCTCGCTCTTGTCGGCGGTGTCGGCCTCATCGTGGTTGCCGAAACCATCGAGCAGTCGTCGGGCAGCGCCACGAACCCCGTCGATCCAGTGGTTGAAGTCGACGCCACCGGCATCTCGGGATGTTTCCCGTGCCTGCTCCTGGGCGGCTTCCTCGGGAGGTAGCAGTTCCTCCAGGGTCACCGGCCGCGGGCTGTGGGCGGTGACATTCACCGCCAGCACGAAGTCCGCCTGGGCCGACACCGTGGGGATGATCGGCAGCGGATTGAGCAGCCCCCCGTCCACCAGCACCTGGTCACCGCGATGCACCGGCGTGATGACTCCGGGGACAGCGATGGACGCGCGAATCGCCTCGAGCAGCGGGCCATCCTGGAACCAGACCTCGCGCTGACGGGTAAGATCCGTCGCCACGGTGGTCACCGGAATCGCCAGATCCTCGATGAGAGTATCGCCGATAAGATGATCAAGTTTGTCCATCACCTTGCTGGCCTTCATGGCCCCCATGGGACTCCAGGTGACATCGACCAGCCTGAGCACATCGAAATAGTCCAGTTGGCACACCCAGTCGCGGTAGGCGGCCAGTTTCCCCGCTGCGTAGACGCCACCGACCAGGGCGCCCATGGAACAGCCGGAGATCGCCACCACTCGGTAGCCCCGTGCCTCGAGCTCTTCGATGACCCCGATATGGGCATAGCCTCGTGCACCACCACTGCCCAGCACCAGGGCCACGGTCTTCTGCCCTGCCTTGTCGGCTTCTCGCTGCCGGCTCATGACGCGCCCCCCTTCTCGACTCCCACGATCAGCTTTCATGCCACCTCACGATGGTCGCTGCCACCCCAGCGACGGCCGGTGGCTCCAGATGCAGGTGGTGCCCGCCCGACAGCACGCAACGAGTCAGCCTGGTCACCGCCGTCCGGGCGCGGCGCGCCCGTTCCCGGTCTCCCAGAATACCGGTTTCGCCTTCCACCAGCAGCACCGGGCAACGGATCGCCGTCAGCATGGCCCCGATCTGCTCGGGAGCGAGCCGCACCAGGGACGGCCGCAGCAAGCGTGCATCGGTCCGCAGCTGCACATGACCGTCGGGCAAGACCTCGAGATTGCGTGATACCAGTGGGCGCGCCGTTTCGGCATCGATGGGTGTCGCCCCACCGGCCACACGGGCCGCCACGGCGGTCTCACTATCAGGATAGCGCGGCGCCGGCGAGAGGGGGCGTCGATCGGCGAGCAGGCCCTTGCGCAGCTGGGCAGGCGCTTCATCGGCCTCGGTGGTCAAGGCGCCCAGACCGTCGAGCAGTACCAGTGTCTCGACGCGCTCCGGAAGGGCAGCGGCCGTCAGGCAGGCCACGCCGGCTCCCATGGAGTGGGCCAGAAGCGTCACCCGCGAGAGGCCCAGGTGGTCGCAGGCATCGAGGAGGTCGTGACAGTAGTCCCACAGTGCATAGTCACCTCGGCGGTGGTGAGATAATCCATGACCGGAGAAATCGATGGCCACTACCTGGATGCCGAGCGCCGCGACCAGCCGCGGGGCGAGGCGAGAGAAGCTGGCGGCGTTGTCCAGCCAACCGTGCAGCGCCAGCCAGGTGGGGGCCTGCTCTTCGCCCCAGGCCAGCGCCGCCAGGCGACCCTCGGCCAACCGCAGGGATCGGGGTTCACTCATGCCGGCGACTCCATCAGCTCGTCGAGCATGACCTGCAGGGCCGAGCGAGTCTGGTCGGGAAACTCCATGGGAAACATGTGCCCACCCGGGACCTGGGCCACGCTGACGCCCCGCCGTTGCAGCTGGCGACGTCGCCGCACCGTGAGAAGGTCGGACTCGGCACCGGCCAGAACGCCCAGGGGCACCCTGACGCGGCCAGGCAGATCGCCGAGGTGGTCCGGCAGGTGGCGAAATATCTGTACTTCGATATCGGGATCGTAGAGCAGCACCACGCGACCGTCGTCCAGTTCCCGGGTGCCGCCAGCCACGTAGTCGTGCAGGGCGGCCTCGGTGAAGCGCCGGAAGAGCCCCCGCCGACGCAGATAATGCAACATGGCCTCCTGGCTGGGCCAGCTGTCACGACGTCCCAGGGTCCTGCCGGCCGGAGTGATGTGGTCGGCCAGACCCAGGCGCTTGGCCGCCTTCATGACCCAGGCCGACAGGCCCAGCATCAGCGGTGGATCGAGCATCACCACGCAGCGGAACCGCTCGGGAGCGTGCTCGGCAGCCATGGCCATCAGCACACCCCCCATAGAGTGGCCCACGCCGACCACCGGGGCCGGGAGGTGGGTCAGGTGGTCGAGCAATTCGTCGCGCAGCGCCAGCCAGTTGTGGCCGACGGGGAAGTCGGGATGATGACCCAGACGGTCCAGGGGGTGAAGGTCGAAGCGCTCGGCCAGCGGCGCCAGAAAACTGCGATAGCTCTGCCCCGGGAAGCCGTTGGCATGGGCGAAGACAAGGGGGGGTAAGGCGTGGTCGGATCTGCTCATGGACTCTTCCGGCTGGCGGGTGCCTGGCCGACACCCTTCTGGCGATAGCAGGCTAACGGGATTACCATGATTCGCCAAGTCGCGCGGCGGCAACAGGCGAACCGACAGGAGCCCTTCATGGAAGACCCCCGCAAGCCCGTCCAGGGTACCCGCACCCGCAATCGCATGTTCCTGGTGACCGTGGTGGCCGCCCTTGTCGTCGGCTTCTGGCTGATGCGCTAGGCCAGCCCCCATGGAGCTCTCCGCCCTCTTCCTGCAGACCCTGGAGATCACCCTGCCGGTCTTCGCCATGGTCTTCATCGGCCTCGGCTTGAAGCGCGCCGGCTGGATCGACCAGTCCTTCGTCGCCACCGCCTCGATGTTGGTCTTCAAGGCCACCCTGCCCACGCTAATCTTTCTCAGCATCATCCGTGCTGACCTGGTGGCCACCCTGAACCCGGCGCTGCTCGGCGTCTTCGCCCTGGCGACTCTCGGCAGCTTCCTGTTCAGCTGGGGCTGGGCGCTGCTGCGCGTCCCCCGAGAGGCGCGCGGCGTCTATGTCCAGGGCGCTTTCCGCGGCAACTGCGGCATCGTCGGCCTGGCGCTTGCCGCCGGCATGTACGGGGATTACGGACTGTCCGCCGGCGGCCTGCTGCTGGGGGTGGTGATCCTCAGCTACAACATCTTCTCGGTGATCGTCCTGGCCAGCTACCAGGTGAACCGGAACACCGACTGGCGCAGCATCCTCGGGCATATCATCACCAACCCGCTGATCCTCGCCGTGGTTGCCGCCATACCCGTGGCCGCCGCTGGCGTACCCCTGCCCGGGTGGCTGATGACCTCCGGCGACTATTTTGCCTCCCTGACCCTGCCGCTGGCCCTGATCTGCATCGGCGCCACCCTCTCGCTGGGCGAGATCCGCCACTCGGGTCGACTGGCGATCAGCGCCAGCCTGATGAAGATGGTCACCCTGCCCGCACTGGCCACCGGCACCGCCTGGCTCTTCGGATTCGAAGGACGCGAGCTGGGCGTCATGTTCCTGTTCTTCGCCAGCCCTACCGCCGCCGCGGCCTTCGTGATGGCCAAGGCAATGGGCGGCAATGCCGCCCTCACCGCCAACATCATCGCCCTGACCACCTTGATGGCCAGCCTGACCATCACCCTGGGGGCCTTCATGCTCAGGGCCGCCGGGCTTATCTAGGATCGGCTGATCTCAGCCCTGCTGGACTGGTGAACCCGCGAAGGCGGGCGCAGCCTGCCGCCCACACCTCGGACTCGAGCTCCGCTACGGCGGCCGCGGGGAAGCCGACCCCGCGCTCGCTCCGTCCTTCCACCAGCAGGCCTGTGAGGGCCGCGACCAGTGGCATATGGCTGATCAGCATCAAGGGCTGCCCCTCCGGCTGCTTCAGCAACCACTCCACCACCCCCTCGGGGGGTGCGTCGGGAGTGATGATCGGCAGGGACTCGACCACAAGCCCCAGGGGCTCGGCGATCTGCTGCGCCGTCTGTCGGGCCCGCACATAGGGACTGGCCAGCAGTCGCAGGCGCGGGAAGCCCCGGTCCTCGCGGGCAGCAAGCCAGCGGCCCATGCAACGCACCTCCTCCTGCCCGCGCGAAGTCAGCTCGCGCTCGTGGTCAGGGCGGCCCGGTGCGGCCTCGCCGTGGCGCATGATCAGCAGTCGCTCAGTCACGGCGGTCGCCCCTGTCGCGACGATCCTGCTGCACGTGCTTGCGGGGCAACACGAATTCCACGTCGCTGCTCTGTTCGCCGAGCATCAACAGCCTTGCCATGTCCCGGGCCGGCACGCCCTTGAACAGCACCTGGTAGAGACCCTCGGCCAGCGGCATGTAGACACCGTCCTCGTGAGCCTTGTCGCGCACCAGGCGTACGGTGTTGACTCCCTCGGCAACCTGGCCCAGCGACGCCACCGCCTCGTCCAGTGTCTTGCCCTCCCCCAGGGCCTGACCCACCCGGTAGTTGCGTGACAGGGCGGAGGAGCAGGTGACGATCAGATCGCCCACCCCCGCCAAGCCCAGGAAGGTCATGGGGTTGGCCCCCTGGTCCACGGCGAAGCGGCTCATCTCGGCCAGCGCCCGGGTCATCAGCATGCTGCGGGTGTTCTCGCCCATGCCGAGTGCCGCCGCCATGCCGGCGGCGATGGCATAGATGTTCTTGAGCGAACCGCCCAGCTCCACCCCATAGCGGTCGTTGCTGGCATAGACCCGGAAGTAGTCGCAGCCCAGCGCGGTCTGCACAAAGGTACGGGTCTGCGGATCATCGCTGGCGATCACCGTGGCGGTAAGCTGCTTGTCGGCGACTTCAGCGGCCAGGTTCGGCCCCGAAATCACGCCGATATGGGGAAAGCCGGTCTCCTCCTCGAGAATCTGGCTCATCAGCTTGAAGCCCTCTTCCTGGATGCCCTTGGTGGTGCTGACCAGTATCTGCTGTTCATGCAGATAGGGGCGCGCCTGGCGCACCACCTCGCGGAAGGCCTTGGAGGGAATGGCCACCAGCACCAGGTCGGCACCCTCGAGGACCTCGGCCATCTCGGTGGAGGCCATCAAAGCGGGATTGATGGCATAGTCGGGCAGGTAGCGGCCGTTACGATGCTCACGGTTGATCTGCGCCGCCAGATCGGCATCGCGCATCCACTGGCGCACCTGGGCCCCGTTGTCGGCCGCGATACTGGCCAGAGCAGTGCCGAAGCTGCCGCCGCCGAGCACCGCCACGCGCATGGGTTCGTCTGACATGGTCGCCCCGAGACTCGAAAAGGTTGGCAGACAGTGTAACGAAAAACGCCTTCAACGAGGGAGACCCCCGTTGAAGGCGTTGAGGCACAGGCCCCTTGGGCCCAGAATCAGCCTCAGTCGACCAGCGGTAACAGCGAGTCGATGCTCTCACGGGCATCGCCATAGAACATCCGGGTGTTCTCCTTGAAGAACAGCGGGTTCTCGATGCCGGAGTAGCCGGTACCCTGGCCACGCTTGCAGACAAACACCTGCTTGGCCTCCCACACAGTAAGCACCGGCATGCCGGCGATCGGGCTGTTGGGATCTTCCTGAGCGGCCGGATTGACGATGTCGTTGGAGCCGATGACGATCACCACGTCGGTGGTGGGGAAATCGTCGTTGATCTCGTCCATTTCCAGCACGATGTCGTAGGGCACCTTGGCCTCGGCGAGCAGCACATTCATGTGCCCCGGCAGGCGACCCGCCACCGGGTGGATGCCGAAGCGCACGTTCTTGCCGGCGCTGCGCAGCTTGCGGGTCAGCTCGCTGACCGCATTCTGGGCCTGGGCCACCGCCATGCCGTAGCCCGGCACGATGATTACGCTGTCGGCATCATTGAGGGCACTGGCCACGCCACCGGCATCGATGGCCACCTGCTCGCCCTCGATATCGGCTGCTGGCCCCTGGGTGCCACCAAATCCCCCCAGGATGACGCTGATGAAATTGCGGTTCATCGCCTTGCACATGATGTACGACAGGATGGCACCGGAGGAGCCCACCAGGGCCCCGGTAACGATCAGCAGGTCGTTGGAGAGCGTGAAGCCAACGGCCGCCGCCGCCCAGCCGGAATAGCTGTTGAGCATCGACACCACCACCGGCATGTCGGCACCGCCGATGCCCATGATCAGGTGGTAGCCGATGAAGAAGGCCAGCGCCGCCAGCACCAACAGGGTCCAGAAGCCGGCCCCGTTGAGGTAGAGAATGGCCAGCAGCAGCGAGAGGACCGCGGCACCGGCGTTGAGCAGGTGTCCGCCCGGCAGCTGCTTGGACTTGCCGTCGACCTTGCCGGCCAGCTTGCCGAAGGCGATCACCGAGCCGGTGAAGGTCACCGCACCGATGAAGATGGCAAACACCACCTCGATCTGCAGGAACATCAGTTCGTCGGGCGCCTTGGTGGCCACCAGGGCGGCAAAGGCCGAGAACTGCTCGGTGGCGCCTTCCACGGCCTGAACGGCCAGCACCCGGCGACGCTCCAGGTCCGCGTTCCAGGCCACGAAGACCGCAGCCAGGCCGACGAAGCTGTGCAGCGCCGCCACCAGCTGCGGCATCTCGGTCATGTCGACCTTATTGGCCACATACCAGCCGATCACGGCGCCGATGATCATCATCGGGATCATCCACCAGTAGCCGCCGATGCCCGGTCCGAAGGCGGTGAAGAACACCGCCACGGCCATGCCGACAATGCCGTACCAGACGGCCCGCTTGGCCTTTTCCTGGTTGCTCAGTCCCCCCAGCGAGAGGATGAATAATACACTTGCCGCGATCGCCGCGGCAGATACGAATCCTTGACCCAACATGTCGTGTCTCCGCCGCTCAGGATTTCTGGAACATGGCCAGCATCCGGCGTGTCACCAGGAAGCCACCCACGATATTGATGGACGCGATCAGCACCGAGATCGCCGCGAGCACGCCGACGATGACGCTGCCGGAGCCGATCTGCAGAACCGCCCCGAGGATGATGATGCCCGAGATCGCGTTGGTTACCGCCATCAGCGGCGTGTGCAGCGAATGGCTGACGCCCCAGATCACCTGGAAGCCGACGAAGCAGGCCAGCACGAAAACGATGAAGTGCTGCATGAAGGACGTCGGGGCCACCTGACCGAGCAGCAGCATCAGCGCGCCACCCACGGCGAGCAGGGTGACCTGACGCTTGGTCTGCGCCTTGAAGGTGGCATGTTCCGCCGCCCTCTTTTCCTCCGGCGTCGGCTCCTTCTCCTTGGGCTTGGGCTTGGAGGCACCGATGGCCTTGACCTTGGGCGGCGGCGGCGGGAAGGTGATCTCGCCCTGGTGGGTCACCGTGGCGCCGCGGATCACGTCATCCTCCATGTCATGCACGATCTCCCCGTCTTTCTCGGGCGTCAGATCGGTAAGCATATGGCGGATGTTGGTGGAATAGAGCAGCGAGGACTGGGTGGCCATGCGCGAGGGGAAGTCGGTATAGCCGACGACCGTCACGCCGTTGTCGGTCACCACCTTCTCGTCGGGCTTGGTCAGGTCGCAGTTGCCGCCCTTCTCGGCGGCCAGGTCGACGATCACCGAGCCGGGCTTCATGGCCTCCACCATGTCCTCCAGCCACAGCTTGGGCGCTGGCTTGCCGGGGATCAGCGCCGTGGTGATGACGATGTCGACGTCCGGGGCCTGCTCACGGAAGCACTCGAGCTGCTTCTCGCGGAACTCGGGGCTGGAGGGCGCAGCGTAGCCGCCGCTCTCCGAACCGTCCTGACTCTCTTCGAACTCGAGGAACAGGAACTCGGCGCCCATGGATTCGATCTGCTCGGCCACCTCGGGGCGCACGTCGAAGGCACGCACCACGGCTCCCAGGCTGGTGGCGGTACCGATGGCGGAGAGGCCCGCCACGCCGGCACCGATTACCAGCACCTTGGCCGGCGGTACCTTGCCCGCGGCGGTCACCTGGCCGGTGAAGAAGCGCCCGAAGTTGTTGCCGGCCTCGATCACCGCCCGGTAGCCGGCAATGTTGGCCATGGACGAGAGCGCATCCATCTTCTGCGCCCGGGAGATACGCGGCACCATGTCCATGGCGATCACGGTGGCCCCCTGGGCCTTGCACAGCTCGAGCATTTCCTCGTTCTGGGCCGGCCAGAAGAAGGCGATCAGGGTCTGGCCATCGCGTAGCCGACGCGCCTCCTCCTCGGAGGGCTCGCGAACCTTGATGACCACCTCGGCCTGGGTCCACAGCGCCTCGGCCCCGTCGACGACGGTAACCCCGGCCTCGCGATAGACGTCATCGTTGAAACCCGCGGCCACCCCGGCCCCGGTCTCGACGAGACACTCATGCCCCAGTTTCTGTATCTGCTTCGCGCTCTCGGGGGTCAGCGCGACACGCGCTTCCCCCCGGGCACTCTCCTTCGGTGCGCCTATTTTCACGTTGGACCTCCATGCTCAAGGCCGCCTTGGCGGCCCCACGGTGACTGAACCGGTGCAATGCCCGGTGCCGAGAACCAGAACGCTATAGAGCACCACAACGCAGCCACCGGATCAAGGTGACTTAGCGAACCGCTCGCCAACGACGGCACACCACCGGGCTCTGGAAAGAAAAAACCCTGCCAGCATGAAAGGCCGGCAGGGTTAGCGACAACTTACTTCAAAGAAGCCTGGATACCTGGAAGATCAGGCGCTCAGCAGGGCGTTGAGACGCTTGACGTAGGCGGCGGGATCATCGAGATGACCGCCTTCGGCGATGATCGCCTGGTCAAGCAGGATCCGTGCCAGGTCCTCGAAGCCCTCACCCTCGACGCCCTCGAGTCGCGCTACCAGTGCATGGTCGGGGTTGAGCTCGAGAATCGGCTTGACCTCGGGCATCTTCTGGCCGGCCGCCTCCATGATGCGGCGCATCTGGAAGCCCATCTCGTGCTCGGGCAACACCACACAGGCCGGGGAGTCAGTCAGGCGATGCGTCACCTTGACCTCCTGGACCTCATCGCCCAGTGCCTCCTTGACGCGCTTGACGAGGTCCTCCTTGGACTTGGCGGTCTCTTCCTGGGCCTTCTTCTCCTCCTCGTCCTCGACGTCGCCCAGATCGAGATCGCCCTTGGCGACATCGACGAAGTGCCTGCCCTCGAACTCATCGAGATGACTCATCAGCCACTCGTCGATGCGATCGTGCAGCAGCAACACCTCGATGCCCTTCTTGCGGAAGATCTCCAGGTGCGGGCTCGACTTGGCCGCATTGAAGCCCTCGGCGACGATGTAGTAGATCTTCTCCTGCCCTTCCTTCATGCGCGAGACGTAGTCGGCCAGCGACTGGTCCTGGGTGGCGCTGTCGGTATGGGTGGTGGAGAAGCGCAGCAGGCCGGCGATCTTCTCGCGGTTGGCGAAGTCCTCCGCCGGCCCCTCCTTGAGCACGCTGCCGAAGGTGTTCCAGAAGGTCTGGTAGGCCTCATCGTCCTTGGACAGCTTCTTGAGCATGTCCAGCGCGCGCTTGGTCAGGGCGGCCTTGATCTTGTCGACCTGCGGGTCCTTCTGCAGCAGCTCCCGGGAGACGTTCAGCGACAGGTCCCGGGTATCCAGCACGCCCTTGATGAAGCGCAGATAGAGCGGCAGGAACTGCTCGGCGTCGTCCATGATGAAGACGCGCTGCACGTAGAGCTTCACGCCCCGGGCACCGTCCCGCTCGTAGAGGTCGAAGGGCGCGCGGCCGGGCACGTAGAGCAGGCTGGTGTATTCAAGCTTGCCCTCGACCTTGTTGTGACTCCAGATCAGCGGATCGCTGAAGTCGTGGGCCACGTGCTTGTAGAACGCCTTGTACTCGTCGTCGCTGATCTCGCTCTTGGGCCGTACCCAGAGGGCGGTGGCCTCGTTGACGGTCTCCCAGGTAGTGGTTTCACTGCCCTCGATGTCGTTGCCGTCCTCGTCCTTGGCGGTCTCGACCTTCGGCATGCGCACCGGCACCTCGATATGGTCGGAGTACTTGCGCACCAGACTCTTGAGGCGGAAGTCGTCGGCGAACTCCTGGGCATCCTCCTTGAGGTGCAGAACGATCTCGGTACCGTGGACCTCATGCTCGATGTCGGCGACGGTGAACTCGCCTTCACCCCTGGAATGCCATTCGACGCCGGCGGCCTTGTCGCTGCCGGCCTTGCGGGTGCGCACGGTCACCTCATCGGCCACGATGAAGCTCGAGTAGAAGCCAACACCGAACTGGCCGATCAGCCGGGCATCCTTCTGCTGTTCACCGGAGAGCTGCTTGAGAAACTCAGCGGTACCGCTGCGGGCAATGGTGCCGAGGTTCTCGATCACCTCGTCGCGACTCATGCCGATGCCGTTGTCGCGCACGGTCACGGTGCCCGCCTCGGCATCGTGGTCGATCTCGATGCGCAGCTCGCTGTCACCCTCGTAGAGCGCGTCGTTGTCCAGCGCCGCATAGCGCAGCTTGTCGCAGGCATCGGCGCCGTTGGAAATCAACTCACGCAGGAAAATCTCCCGGTTGGAGTACAGGGAGTGAATCATCAGATGCAGCAGCTGCTTGACCTCGGTCTGAAAGCCGAGGGTTTCCTCATGAGTGGCTGTGGTCATGTGGCGTGAACCCCTCTGTCGACGTGCCATGGTGGCAAGAACCACCGGTTCGGAACTGTCGTCGATATGGGGCCCGGTAGCGGTTTTTCAAGCGCCTCCTTCGGCAGGATCTCCAAGCACGAAGTGCAGGCGGGCGGTGGCCACCGGCACCGCCTCACGCTCCTGCCAGGCACAGACCCGCACATTGCCCATGCGCCGTCCCTCGCGCAGCAGGCTGCAGCGGGCCAGCGTCGGCGTCACTCGCGCCGTGCGCAGGTAGTCGATGGAGATATCAACGATGCGTGGCAGTCGCGGTGTACGAGTGGCAAGCATCAGGTCCAGCGTCGCCGCAGTCTCCATGAAGGCCGCCACCACGCCGCCATGCAACGCCGGCAAGAGGACATTGCCGACATTGCCTTCGCAAGGCTCGAGGCGGAACAGCAGGCCCTCGCTCTGCGGGTCCGGCAGCGCGGAGATACCGATGCGCCGGGCATAGGGCATCAACGCCAGCCAGGCTTCGACATCCCCCTCGGCGCGGGTCCTCGCCAGCCATTCGAGATCGCCGAAGCCCTCACGCATGGCCGTTCTCCTCCGCGAAGAGCGCCTCAGCGAAGCCCTCGGGGGTATTGCGCGGCCCTAGCCGCACGAAATTGCCGATACCCCTTGCCAGCGGTCGGCCCGTCTCCTGCCACAGAGTGCCCTCGGTGAACACCACCGATTCGGTGATCCGGATCACGCGGGCCTCGGCGAAAATGGCCTGCCCTGCCACCCCCGGCCGGAAATGGTCGACCCGCAGATCCAGTGTCGGGCAGACCTCCGGCGCCGGCAGAGCCGGCAACACCGCCGAACCGCAGACGGTATCCAGTAGCATGGTCAGCACCCCTCCATGGACCAGCCCCCGGGTGGTATCGCCGAGCAGATCATCGCGCCAGGGCAGACGCATGGTGGTCAGCGCGGGCGCCACCTCGAGCACTTCGAGGCCCAGTTCGCGGGTGTGCGGGATCACCGTGACGAAACGCGTCAGGGCACGACGCCAGTCGGCGTTGCTCGGTGTCTGGTCATGGGTCATCCGGGCCTCGCAGGCGGCAGCAGAAGATTTCAAACGATCGTATCAAGACGGCGGTTCCCCGTCGCCCCGATCTTCGTCGCAGGGCCGAACCTCTCCCTCACGGCGTTCCCGCCAGGCCCGATAGCCGGCCAGGTGCCGGTCGACCCGCGTCAGCAGCCAGCCGACGATCACCACATCATCCAGCAACCCCAGCAGCACGAGCATGTCGGGAATCAGGTCGAGGGGCGAGACCAGGTAGGCCAGCGCCGCCAGCATCCACAGAAAGGCGCCCCAGGGCACTGGGCGGTAGCGTCGCAGCAACACATCGCGGATCATGGGCAGGAACAGTCGCAGGGCACGCCCCATCCGCTTCAGCACGTGAGCGCGACGACGCAGACGCTGCACCAGCATACCGCCACCGATTCTGGCCATCTCGAACTCCTTGCCGACAGGCGGAAATACCGCTACACGATAGGGTATCCCCACCCTGACGGACAGCCGCTGCCCCTCGGCCAGCAGCAACACTACTCAAGTGCCCTGCCATCGGCCACCATGGCAGTTTGACGACCGCGAACCGCAAGAGGTCACGATATGCTCCTGTCACTCGGCCACTGCAAGACCCTTATCGCCGCTATTCTTTGCAGCCTGCCTCTGGCCGGCCAGGCGGACGACCGCGCCATGCGAGAAGCCCTGGAGGCCGCCCGCAACGCTCAGTGGGAAAAGATCGACCAGGATGCCATCGAGGGCCATGTACTCGCCGGCTACGTCGACTATCACCGGCTGCGCCAGCGTCTGCCGCAGGTAGACGCCGACCGGGTGCAGGCCTACATCGAGCAACATGAAGATTCTCCGCTCAGCGACTGGATGCGGGGCCAGGCCATCGCCGAGTATGGCAAAGCCAGGCGCCCGGCCAGCCTCCTGGCGGTCGCCGACGGCGTTCCCGAGGGCACTGCCCGCCAGTGCTACTACTATACTGCCCTGCTCGACCGTGCGCCGGAGGACGCCGCCCGGGGCGGTCGAGAGCTCTGGCTCGTCGGCCGCTCCCAGCCGGATGCCTGCGACACTCTCTTCGACACCCTGCGCGCCCGGGGCGAGATCGACCAGGCCCATGTCTGGGAGCGCATGATGCTCGCCTGGCAGGCCGGCGAGAGCGGGCTGATGAACTACCTGGGCCGACAGCTGAACGCTGACTGGCAGTCCGCCAGGGCCAGCCTCGACCGGCTCCGCAAGGACTATGCGGCCGTGACCGAGGTCCCGGCCTGCACGGGGCCGGGCTGCCGGGGCAGCGGGCCGCTGTTCGCTGCGACCATGCACGGCTTCACCCGCGCCGACACCGAAGCGGCCCTGGAAGCCTGGCGCAAGGTCGCCCCTCACCTCTCGCTGGAAGCCCGCCACCGCGACGCGATCGAACGTGATCTGGCCTTCTACGCCATGGTGCGCGACATCGACCAACACGGTGGCTGGCGCGACGAAGTCGTGGCACGCCTCGACGATACCGAACTGCTGGAGCTTCGCGTGCGCAGGGCCCTGGCCGAGCGGAACTGGCCGGGGGTCATCGACTGGGTGCATCGCATGCCCGACGAGACGCGCCGGGAAGCTCGCTGGCAGTACTGGCTGGGCCGGGCCCTGGAGCAGCAGGGCGACACCGCCACCGCGGAAAAGGCCTATGCCGCGGCGGCCGGCGAGAGAAACTTCTTCGGTTTTGCCGCCGCCGACCGGCTGGATCGCCCCTACGCCATGAATCTGGAGCGCAACACCATCGACGCGGTCACCCGGCGGGAAGTCGCCGACTGGCCGGCGGTGCAACGCACCGAGGCGCTGCGACGGATCGACGAGCCTGGCCTTGCCAACAGCGAATGGTACCGGGCCGTGGCCCGAGCCACGCCGGAGGAGGCTCGAGCCCTGGCGGACTACGCTGCGCAGCGGGGCTGGCTCCCCGAACTGGTGCAGACCACCATCGTCGGCGAGATGTGGGACGCCCTAGCGTGGCGCTTCCCCGAGGCCTATCGCGATGATTTCCTGCACTGGGGCGGCGTGGCCGAGGTCGACCCCTACCTGCTGATGGGTATCGCCCGACGCGAGAGCGCCTACAATCCTGCGGCCCTCTCCCCCGCCGGTGCCCGCGGCCTGATGCAGCTGATGCCGGCCACGGCCGCCCAGCTCGGCCGGCGCCTGGGGATCGGCGACCCCGGCCCCTACGGGGTCCTCGAACCCGAGGTGAACATCCGCCTGGGAAGCATCTACCTGGGCGAGCTGATCGATCGCTACAGCGGCAACCGCCTCGCCGCCGCGGCGGCCTACAATGCCGGCCCCGGTCGGGTCGACCGCTGGCTACGCGACGCGCCGGAAGCGTTCGACCTCTTCGTCGAAAGCATCCCCTTCCGCGAGACCCGCAACTATGTGCAGGCCGTGCTCGCCTATCGGGTGATCTTCGAGAGCCTCTCCAGGGGCGGCGAGAGC
Organism: Halomonas lysinitropha; assembly: GCF_902500215.1. Classification (GTDB taxonomy): domain Bacteria; phylum Pseudomonadota; class Gammaproteobacteria; order Pseudomonadales; family Halomonadaceae; genus Halomonas; species Halomonas lysinitropha. The sequence continues at coordinate 4,457 of NZ_CABVOU010000032.1, read as the reverse complement.
AAGGGCGTCTCGATGCTGAGCCCGACGGAGAAGACGGTGCGCTACGACCGCTCGCTGCTGGCCAGAAACTGAGCATCGCGCCGCTAGCCTCGGGCTGCGAGCAGCATGATGCAAACGTCAGCTCGTAGCTCGTAGCTCGTAGCTCGTAGCTCGTAGCTCGTAGCTCGTAGCTCGTAGCTCGTAGCTCGTAGCTCGTAGCTCGTAGCAGTATTAGACCGGCTGACGCGTTAGCGCCAGCTTGATGCCGAAGCCGACCAGCACCGCGCCGGTGAGGCCATTGAGCCAACGCGAGAACGCCGGACTCGCCAGCCAACGACCGGCGCTGCCCACCATTACCACGATGGTCACCTGCCAAAGGTTAGCGACCACGAAGTGCACCCCGGCCAGCCACAGCGACTTGACCAGCGCCGGATCACCCGGCGCGATGAACTGGGGCAGGAAAGCCATGTAGAAGACCACCGTCTTGGGGTTCAGCACGTTGGAGAGCAGCCCCTCGCGAACGGATCGCCACAACCGCAGGGCCTGGCGATCGACCTGCACACCGCTCACCGGAAGCCCCTGCCCCCGGCGGGCAGATCGTAGGCTGTTGACACCCAGCCATACCAGGTAGGCGGCACCGGCCATCTTGAGCAGATTGAACGCCCAGGCAGACTGCAGCAGGATCAGCGAAATCCCCAGTGCCGAGACCGTCGCGTGCACGAACAGCCCGCAGCAGATGGCCAGACTGGTCGCCACGCCGTCTCGCCAGCCGCCCCGGGTGGTATTGCGAATCACCAGCAGGGTATCGACCCCCGGGCTCATGCTCAGCAGGGTGATGGCCAACAGAAAGGGCCAGAACTGTGCATCGAAGAACATCAGTTCAGCCGTTGAAGATGCCGCGACGGGCATGGCGAAGGGAGATCTGATCGTTGAGCGTCCAGAAATCGTAGAGCACCCCGAGACCGAAGAGCCCGAAGGTCAGCAGGTAGAGAATCCCGGTCAGCCACTTGCCGAGGTAGAAGCGGTGTATGCCGAACACCCCGAGGAAGGTGAGCAGTAGCCAAGCCAGGGTGTAGTTGATGGGGCCAGACTGGAAGCGCAGGTCGGCCTGGCGATCCATGGACGGGATCAGGAAGAGGTCGATCAGCCAGCCGATTCCCAACAGCCCCAGAGTAAAGAACCAGATCGTGCCGGTGACCGGCTTTCCATAGTAGAAGCGGTGGGCACCGAGAAAACCGAATAGCCACAACAGGTAGCCGATCAGTTTGCTGTGCGTATCCAGGGAGGCGATTCGGGTATCGGTCATGGGTCTCTCTTGCATGTGTGAAACCTAGGGATGGAGGCTGGACGCTCACCGGCTTTGCATCTAAAGTGATTCTGCGGGCACAGCGCCAGTCTCTCTGTGCCACCCTGTTGACGCAACCCTGGCGCTGCTGCACTATCCGTTGCGTTGGTTTGCAAGCAGAAAAGTCGTCAGTGGTACTTCGATTCCTTCGATACACTCGGTGCGTACTTCCTTCTTGCCTTGCCCACGCATGACGGGTTCGTGGTGGGGAGACTCCCTGCCCGACCCAGCACCATTATTTAGTTAGTTAAGGAAATCGACGATGGCAACTGGCACTGTCAAGTGGTTCAACGATACCAAAGGCTACGGCTTCATCTCTCCGGACGACGGCGGTGATGACCTGTTCGCTCACTTCTCCGAAATTCAGGCTGAAGGCTTCAAGTCCCTGCAGGACGGCCAGAAGGTCTCCTTCGAGGTGACCCAGGGCAAGAAAGGCCTTCAGGCCTCCAACATTCGGGCCGCCGACTGATCCTCGGCTGATCCGGAAGCATCCGGTTGGCTCTGCCGATCGAATGCCAGTAGAAAGGCCCACCTCGGTGGGCCTTTTTCATTCCGGACGAGTTCGAAGCAAGCCTCGTCGAGGGCATCTCAATTGTCCGAGCCATCCGTGTCATCGCGTTCGAGCGAATCGAGCTCCGACGATGCCTCCGGTGCCTGGCGCTCCGCCTCCTCGAACTGTTCGTCGATCTGGCGGCTCGCCTCCTGGAAGCGTTTTTCGGTTTCCTCGAGGATCGCATCGATATCCGAGCTGGTACTCTCCCCTGGCATTGCCTCTTGTTCATCCAGGTCGCTACTGGGCGAGACGTCGATCCCGATATCCGACTCTAGATCGGACGACTCCATGGGCTCGAGCTCCGGTGACTCCATAGGCTCGAACTCGGGCGACCCCTCCATGGGCTCGAGGTCAGACGCCCCCTCCTCGACGCTTTCGAACTGCTCGTCGATGCGACGGCTGGCTTCCTCGAAGCGCCGCTCCGTTTCCTCGATGATGGCATCGACATCGGAGCGGGTCGTCTCGCCGGGCAGGGCCGCGCCCTCCTCCAGGGTATCGGCCGGTGACTCGCCCAGCGTCTCGGCCTCGGCCTCGGCATCCACCTCACCCTCGGCCTCCAGGTCTATCTCACCCTCGGCGTCGACATCCATCTCGTCGGCGACATCCACCTCATCCGCCGTGGCAGGCTGATCCTCCGCGGGCGATTCGGCCTCCTCGGCGGCTGGCTCTTCTTCCGCGTCGGCAACCGGCTGAGAGGGCTCTTCCTGCGTCTCCTCGACCTCGGCCGGAGCAGGCTCGTCATCACCGTTGCCGCAGCCGGCCAGCCCCACGACCAATGCCATGGCGGCGACCAGCGGGATCCAGGGTTTCATTGCCATTTTCTTGCTCCTGACGAAAGGAACGACATTGCACCAGAGCCCCCCTGCTCTCGCAAGCCGGCATAGCGCCTCAGGTGGCAAACAGCTGGCCGGCAATGTCGCGGAATGCCTTGAATTCGATCGCATTGCCGCTGGGGTCGCGGAAGAACATGGTGGCCTGCTCGCCGGGCTCACCACGGAAGCGGATATAGGGCTCAATCTCGAAGCGCACTCCCGCCGCGGTGAGGCGGTCGACCAGCGCCTCCCAGTCGGCCATCTCCAGCACCACTCCGAAGTGTGGTACCGGTACCCCATGGCCATCCACCGGGTTGCGATGATCGTCGATTCCCTTTTCCCCCAGAGCAGGGTTCAGGTGACAGACGAACTGATGGCCATAGAGGTTGAAGTCGACCCAGGTATCGCTGGCGCGTCCTTGCGGACAGCCCAGCAGTTCACCATAGAAGCGCCGCGCCTCGGCCAGGTCGCGGACCTGTACGGCCAGATGGAAGGGAGTGAGCATCAGGGAGTCCTCCGATTGGTGAGCGGGTCAGGGGCCTTCATCATGCCGTCCCGGTACCCGCCTGGCCAGCGGAGCGTTCCGTTGAGGGCAATGGGCAACCCAGGGTCCAGGCCACGGCACTTAGCAGTTCTGCCTCCTCGGGATCGATCCGGCCGTCGTGCTCCACACAGCAGCTCATCGCCACCAGCAAGGGCTTCCGCTCGGCCTGAACCAGGCGTACCAGCCGTGCCATGGCCCAGTCGAGTTCGCTGGCGAGGGCCGGCTTGCCGACAAAATCCAGTCTCACGCCCAGCGCCGAGGAAAGCCGCTCGACAGCGGACCGGGCCTGATCCTCATCCTGCTGGCCGGCCCGCGCCAGCGTCGAGAGCAGCAGTGACAGCGGCCCGGCCAGATCCACCAGGTGACGATTACGGCGGGCTCGCCGCTCCCCCTGAACCCCCTGAATCACCAACCGGTGAAGGGCCCACTGCAGGGCACCGGCATCCGTCTCCAGGGCCATCAGCCGGCGCAGGCAGGCCTGGAAGCGGGCATGCTGGGCTGTGGAGAGCTGGCGAAGTGACGGGAGCGCCAGCTCGATCAGCGGCAGGCGCTGGCCGGGTGCCAGCCCGGACAGGGAGGCGTCGAGGGCCTCGAGCTCTCTGAGCACCTCGGGCAGCGCCTGGCCTTCCAGGGCCTGGCGCTGCGCCTCGCGGCTGAAAGGGTCGGCTCCCATCAGGATTCCGTAGACCAGCGCCCGGGCGGCAAAGGGCTCATGGGCGGCCTCGAGCAGGCGTTCGTCGATCGCCCCGAGGCGCCGACGAGCACGGGCGATATCCTCGGCGCTCGGCCGACCCACGCTGGCCACCACCGTGGCGGCCAAGGACCCTGAGGCCAGAGTCGCGGCACCTTGCCGCTCGCCAGCGGTGGGGGTGGTGGTTTCCTGGGGCGATGACGGACGAATCCTCGACGGAGGCGGCAGGCTACCGTCCCAGCGGGGCAGCACCCGGCGAATCCGCTTCTCCAGAGGGGGATGGGTGGCGGTAAGGCGTGACAGGGCGCGCACACCGCTGCCGAAATAGAGGTGGCTGAACTCCGCGGCATGAGCACCCAGCAGGCGCGAACCGGGGCGGTGCGCGGCCAGCACCTTCAGCGCCCCGCCGATGCCCTCGGGGTTACGGGTGTACTGCACGGCGCTGGCATCGGCCAGGAATTCGCGCTGGCGACTCACCGCGGCCTTGATCAGGTTGCCGCACAGGGTACCGGCATAGCCCACCACCATCAGCC
>NZ_CABVOU010000031.1 GCF_902500215.1 Halomonas lysinitropha | reverse complement strand
CACCCCACCCGGGCCTGACAACCCGACCTCACCCCAGCGCCGACCACAGGGTCACCCCGCCCCAGGCCACCAGCACGCCTCCCAGGGCGCGTCCCAGCCAGTGGCCAGCGGGGGCCAGTTTCTCCACCAGCACCCAGAGGGCCAGCCCGGCGATCCAGGCCAGGCTCATCACGCCCCCCACGAACAGCAGCAGCATCAGCACCCAGCAGCAACCGACGCAGTAGGCTCCATGGCGCAGGCCCATGGTGAAGGCGCCCCGACTGCCCTCACGCCACTCTGTCAACATGAAATCCAGCGGAGAGCGACAGTGGCGCAGGCAGGCGTTCTTGACTGGTGAGCACTGATAGAGTCCCGCACCGATCAACACCAGCCCCGCCATCCCCTGACTGGTCAGCGCCAGCATCGGCGACAGCAACGCCGCCCGCTGCAGGCCAGACTGCAGCAGCACCGCCACCAGGCTGAACAGCGTCCAGACGGCCAGATAGCCGGCCGCGAAGCTGCCCGTGGCCGCGGCCGGCTCTCCGCGGGCGCGCCTCCGCCGGGTCATCGTCGCATGGAGCAGAATCATGGGGGCGGCACTCGGCAGCATCATCGCCGCCATCATCAGCCCCCACATCAGCAGCATCAGCCCCGCCTCGAGGGGCGACCAGCCCCCTCTCGCCATGGGCATCAGCAGGGTCTCGCCGCGCGCCATCAGTGCCGCCTCGGCGATCAGGTAGCCCCAACAAAGGACGGTGACCAGGCCCAGCCCCCCGAGGACCCAGCGCCGATCGTGTTGCAGCAACCGCTCCAGCGAACTGGTCTCCATATCATCCGACCCCCTCGACAAGGGCGAGGAATCAAAGACTAGGCAGCGACCCCCTGCGGCGTCTGCACCACATGGGCCAGGGTGCTGTGCGATCCTCGGGTGCTAAAGGCCAGGTCGCCGGCACAGTCGATGTCGGCCGCCGCCACCTCGCCCTCGTGATGCTCGAAACCCGCCGGCATCACGACCCGGATACGATGCGTTTCATCGCTCACCGGATTGCGAATCGGTACCACCCGCGAGTTCAGGATGCCGGGCATTTCGAGGTACGCCGTGCGTGCCGGCAGGTCAAACTCGAACTCGATCGGCGCACTGAGGGGGTCGTGCAGCCTCGCCACGATCAGGCTAAAGATATGGAAGAGCGTCCCCTCATCGGAGTGCTCCCCGGAAAGGATCGCAAACAGCGCCTCACGCTGCTCGGGGGTGGCACGCTCGTCGATCAGCGGCTGGGCATCCCCGCCACCCTCGTGCAATGGCCCGGGAAACTTCACCACGATGAAGAAACTCAGGCCATCGAGACGAGTCTCGGCGAAGTGGCCGGAGGTGATGCGCATGCCCAGGAAGCCCTGACACTCCCCCTGGGTAGGCGGCGCCATGAAGTCGCAGGGGCAGCCAAAAGCACAGTTGCAGTTCTTGAGCCAGTCTCCTTCGAGACGCCAGTCTTGGCGAGACATGATGGAATCCTCCTGCGTTGTTGGGCAACGACCGGTAGCCGGATCGGTCACCGGCCGGTGGAGGCTCCTTCCGGGAGCAGACCAACTTTCTCCCTGTCCCATGCAGTGTAGACACAACAAAGCCGGCCATGGAGGCATGGGAAGTTGCCCAACCCTAAAGGGCCTCGAGTTCCTACCCATAGCCTTGATGGCCTGCGATGACGACATCCTGCAATCACAGCAACGGATCGAATTGGTATCCGATAGTGCCGACCTGGAAGAGGTCTATAACACCGAGAGGCATCTCCTCTACGTGGCCTGCACCCGGGCTAGAGACCACCTTCTGGTCACCAGCGGTGACGAACCCTCAGAGTTCATGGATGACATGCTGTCAGCCACTTAGGCTCACTTCTTTAGCTTCTCGATCTCCTCGAGCAGCGCCTCCGCCTCCTCGGTCAGCGTGGCGTTGGCGCGCATGTCGCCGTTGCGGGCAGCCAGCATGGCCTGTTCGAGCTTCTGCTCGTAGGCCTTCTGCAGCTTCTTGGTGGGATCACTCTTGAGAAATCCGAACATGATCCAGGCTCCTGGGGGAAAACGTCCCTGCAGGTTACTCGCCTCGGCGGGAAAAGGCTATGCAACAGTTGTACAGGACTTAAATATCGTACATGAAACAAACGAGGCCGCTGCTTGCCGCAGCGGCCTCATCGTATCCGAGGGGACGCACCCGGGTCAGGTAGCAAGCGACATCCAGACGCTCTTGAGGTCGGAGTACTCCTCCAGGGAGTGATGGGACTTGTCACGGCCGTTGCCGGACTGCTTGACCCCGCCGAAGGGCATGGTCTGGTCACCGCCGGCCCAGTTGTTGACGAATACCTGCCCAGAGGCCAGCCGACGGGTCACGCGCATGATGCGGTCGATGTCCTGGCTCCAGAGCCCGGCAGCGAGGCCATAGTCGCTGTCGTTGGCCATGGCGATGGCCTCTTCCTCGCTGTCGAAGCCGAACACCGCGAGCACCGGGCCGAAGATCTCCTCCCGGCCGATGGCCATCTGCGGCGTGACGCCATCGAACACCGTCGGGGTGATAAAGAGTCCGGGGGAGTCGAGCGCCTCCCCTCCCACTCTCAGTCGGGCACCCTCCTCCACCCCGCGGCGAATGTAGTCGAGAATGCGGCGGTGCTGCGTCTCGTCGACGATCGCCCCCATGAAGCTCTCGGGGTCGAGCGGATCACCGGGCTGCATCCTCTCGGCGGCGGCCAGCACCTTCTCGACAAAGGCCTCGCGGATCGAGTTCTCCACCAACAGGCGCGAACCCGCGATGCACACCTCGCCCTGGTTGTGGAAGATCGCCGCCGCCGCGTGCTTGGCGACGCGGTCGAGATCCTTGCAGTCGGCGAAGACGAGGTTGGGGCTCTTGCCGCCGCACTCCAGGTAGAGCTTCTTCAGGTTGGACTGGCCGGCATACTGCATCAGCTGCTTGCCGGTGGCGGTGGAGCCGGTGAAGGAGAGGCAGTCCACCTGCATGGAGAGCGCCAGGGCCTTGCCCACGGTGTGACCGAAGCCCGGCAGCACCTGGAAGACCCCGCGGGGAAGGCCCGCCTCCCTGGCCAGCTGAGCGAGGCGCAGGGCCGAGAGCGGCGACTTCTCCGAAGGCTTGAGGATGACGCTGTTGCCGGCGGCCAGCGCCGGGGCGATCTTCCAGGCGGTCATCATCAGCGGGAAGTTCCAGGGCACGATGGAGGCCACCACGCCCAGCGGCTCGCGCAGCACCAGCGCCAGGGCGTCTTCGCCGGTAGGGGCCACCTCGCCATAGAGCTTGTCGATGCACTCCGCCTGGTAGCGTATGCAGCCGATGGCTCCCGCCATGTCACCCAGCGAGCTGTTCACCGGCTTGCCCATGTCCAGGGTGTCGAGTAGCGCCAGCTCGTGCTTGTTGGCCTCCATCAGGTCGGCCAGGTGCAGCAGCACCTTCTTGCGCTTGCCAGGCGCCAGGCGCGACCAGGCGCCGCCATCGAAGGCCGCCCGGGCATGGCCTACCGCCAACTCGGCGTCAGCAGCGTCGCAGCTGGCGACCCGAGCCAGGCGCTCCCCGGTAGCGGGGTTGAGGGTCTCGAAGGTCTCGCCGCTGGCGGCCTCGACGAAGGCATCGTCGATGAAGGCACGCGACTCGAGGGTCAGGCCGGCAGCCAGGGCCTGCCAGTCGGTCAGCGTCTTGGGGGGTTCGGGACGGCTCATGCGGATCTCTCCTCGGGTTGCGGTTCATCGGCGACCCTAGGCGCCAGGCAACGAGCGGTCTCGTCCAGCGCCTCCCGGGCCAGGGTCACCAGGTCATCGATCTGTTCGCGGGTGATCACCAGGGGCGGGGCGATGATCATCGTATCACCCACCGAGCGCATCACCAGGCCATGGCGGAAGCTGATGTCGCGGCACAGGTTGCCAGCGGCGAGGGCCTTGTCGAAGCGCTCGCCGCTGACCGGGTCGATGATCTCCAGGGCCCCCATCAACCCCAGTGAGCGCGCCTCGCCGACGAGAGGATGGTCGGCGAGTGTGGCCCAGCGACGCGCCAGGTAGGGTCCCAGTTCGTCGCGGACCCGCTCGACCACGCCTTCGGCCTCCATGATCTCCAGGTTACGCAGGGCTACCGCGGCACAGACCGGGTGACCCGAGTAGGTGAAGCCGTGGAAGAACTCGCCGCCCTCCTCGATCAGGGTGTCGGCAACCCGGTCGCCGACCAGCACGCCGCCGATCGGCAGGTAGCCGGAGGAAAGCCCCTTGGCGATGGGCATCAGGTCGGGGGCGAGATCATAGTGGACGCTGCCGAACCACTCGCCCAGGCGACCGAAGCCGCAGATCACCTCGTCCACCACCAGCAGGATATCGTACTTCGCCAACACCGCCTTGACCGCCGGCCAGTAGCTCTCCGGCGGCATGATGGCACCGCCGGCGCCCTGCACCGGCTCGGCGATAAAGGCCGCGACCTTCTCCTCACCCAGTGCCAGGATTCGCTCCTCGATGGCCGCCGCGCACTGCCGGCCGAAGGCCTCGGGATCCTGGCCCTCGGGACGCCCCTCGCCAAACCACCAGGGCTGGCGAACATGGGTGATGCCGGGGACGCGAGGGCCACCCTGGTCGTGCATCGGCGCCATGCCGCCCAGGCTCAGGCCGGCCACGGTGGAGCCGTGGTAGCCGTTCTCGCGGCCGATCACCCACTGCTTGTCCGGCTTGCCCTTGAGTGCCCAGTAACGGCGCACCATGCGCAGCACGGTATCGTTGGCCTCGGAGCCGGAGCCGGTAAAGAAGACGTGGTTGAGGTGCGCCGGCGCCAGCGCACAGAGTTTCTCGGCCAGCTTCACTACCGGCGGGTGCGTGGTCTTGAAGAAGGTATTGTAGAAGGGCAGCTGGCGCATCTGCTCGGTGGCGGCCATTACCAGCTCCTCGCGCCCGTAGCCGAGGTTGACGCACCACAGCCCGGCCATGCCATCGAGAATCCGGTTGCCCTCGGCGTCATGAATGTAGACCCCCTCGGCACGCTCGATGACGCGGCTACCCTCCTCACCCAATGCCTTGAAGTCGGTGAAGGGGTGCAGGTGGTGGGCACGATCCAGTGCCTGAAGCGAATGCGGCATGATGCTCCTCCGAGTCGGGACGACGGCCTCAGGCGTCGACGGGTTGTGGCGAGATGCGGGCGACACGATAGGCCTCGCTGGCCGCGGCAAAGGCCCGGAACAGAGCGTCATGGAGCGGATGCTCGCGGGGCTTCCACTCGGGGTGCCACTGCACCGCCAGGGCGAAGCCAGGCGCACCGGCAACCGAGATCGCCTCGATCTGACCGTCCGGAGCCACGGCCTCGGCAATGAGTCCCGGCCCCAGCTCGGCGATGCCCTGCTGATGCAGGGAGTTCACACGCGCCCCCGATTCGGGAAAGATCGCGGCGAGGGGTCCACCCGGCACGATGGCGATGTCGTGGGCCGGGGCATATTTCGTCTCACGATCGCCCTCGGGCTCGCGATGGTCGAGCCGGCCGGGTATCTGCTGCAGGGCCTGATAGAGGGTGCCGCCGAAGGCCACGTTGAGCTCCTGGAAGCCGCGACAGATACCCAGCAGTGGCAACCCCAGGTCCAGCGCGGCGGGAATCCAGCCCAGAGCCGCGGCATCGCGATGGGGGTCATCCCGAGTGTTTTCCTGCGCACGGTCGGCGCCGTAACGCCGAGGCTCGACGTTGCTGTAGCTGCCGGTGAGCAGCAGGCCGTCGAGCGACGCCAGCAGCTCGCTCTCCACGGCGTCTTCCCATACGGGCAGGATCACCGGCGCCAGGCCGTGGTCGTGCAGAGCCGCCAGGTACTTGTCGGCGACCATGTGCGCGGGGTGACCTTCCACCTCACGGCGGCAGGCAATCACGCCTACCAGGGGTCGAGTGCGCATGGCGGTCTCCTCGAAACACGCATGATGATCGTTATGTTTGGCTCAACATATCGTCGTTGATTAAGCTTGCCAAGCCCTGATCATGCCCCGCCAGCGCTGATGATATGCAAGACACTGTTATTAGTATATTTAATAGGTATTTAGATGATGCAGCGACCCTCAACTTCCGCTGGCATGCGTAAAAGATTTGACAACACTGGCTTGGACTTCAAAGATGACAGCCATCGAACCATGACCTCAAGCCGACAGGTGGCCCATGCCCTCCTTGCCAGCCGATGAAGCCCGCAACTTCCTCGACCGCCATCCGGACATCGACAGCGTCGACCTGCTGATCAGCGACCTGAACGGCGTGCTGCGCGGCAAACGCATTCCCCGCGACAACCTCGAGAAGGCCTTCTGCGACGGGGTCAACCTGCCCGCTTCGGTGTTCGCCCTGGACATCCTGGGCAACACCATCGAGGCCACCGGCCTGGGCCTCTCGAGCGGCGACAGCGACCGGGTCTGCCGCCCGGTAGCAGGAACTCTGATGCCGAGCCCCTGGCTGCGCGACGCCCACCAGGCGCAGCTGCTGATGACCATGACCGAAGCCGACGGGATGCCCTTCTTCGCCGACCCGCGCCAGGTGCTCGACCGGGTGCTGGAGCGCTTCCGCCGCGCCGGACTGACGCCGGTGGTGGCCGTGGAGATGGAATTCAGTCTGGTCGATCGCCACCGCGACGATCTGGGCATGGTCCAGCCGCCCTGCTCGCCGGCAACCGGCGAACGCGCCGCCCAGAGCCAGCTCTACTCGATCAACGAACTCGACGAATACGCCGATCTGCTCGAGGAGATCCATGCCGCCGCCCGGATCCAGCAGCTGCCGCTGGACACCGCCCTCAAGGAGTGTGCCCCGGGACAGTTCGAGATCAACCTGCTCCACTGCCCCGATGCCCTGGCGGCCTGCGACAGCGCGGTACTGCTCAAGCGCCTGATCAAGGGCGTGGCGCTGCGTCACGGCTTCGAGGCCACCTTCATGGCCAAGCCGTATGGCCAGGAGGCCGGCAACGGTACCCATGTGCATATCAGCCTCCTCGACGATACCGGCAACAACGTCTTCGCAGCCGAGGATGGCGCGCCGCTGGGCACGCCACTGTTGCATCGCGCCGTAGCTGGGCTGCTCGAGCTGATGCCGGCCTCCATGGCGCTCTTTGCGCCCAATCTCAACTCCTTCCGCCGCTTCCAGGCCGGTTTCTATGTGCCCATGGCCCCAACCTGGGGCTACGACAACCGCTCGGTGGCGCTACGCATCCCCTCCGGACCCCATGCGGCGCGACGCATCGAGCATCGCGTGGCCGGCGCCGACACCAATCCCTACCTGCTGCTGGCCACTCTGCTCGGCGCCATCGACCACGGCCTACGACATCAATTGACACCGCCGCCGGCCATCAGCGGTAACGCCTATGATCAGGCCACACCCAGCCTAACCAACAGCTGGCGACAGGCCCTGGACCTGCTGGAGCAGAGCGAGCCCCTGGCCGAGGCGCTGGGAGAAGATTTCCTCGCGGTCTACCTGGCCAACCGCCGTGCCGAGCGCGACCAGGCCATGCAGGCGGTCAGCAAGCTCGAGTACGACTGGTACCTGCGCCATGTCTAAGCGATTGCAGGCCTCCGCAACGACAGCGCCCCGACCAGTGGTGGCCGGGGCGCTGTCGTTGATGACGAAGCGGTGGCTTGTTCAGCCCTCCTGCGAGGAAACGGCATCCCACTGCGGGCGCCCCTCCTCGAGCAGCACGCGGTCGCGCTGGGGTGGGTTATCCAGGCGGCTGGTCTCGACCGTCTCGCCGTGGCGCCAGGAAACCTCATAGCCCTCGGTTTCCTGATGGGTGTCGACCACGGTGCGGCACTCCTCACGCGTGGTCGTCGCCGGACGGGACTGTCCCGCCTCGGCATGCTGGCGTGCCTCCACGCGCTCCTGGACCTCGCGGCCGGCCAGGCCGCCGCCGATGGCACCGGCCAGGGTGGCGATCTTCTTGCCGCTGCCGCCGCCGACCTGGTTGCCCAGCAGGCCGCCGACGATGGCCCCGGCGGCAGTCCCCACCACGCGGTGAGGGTCACGGCTGCCACCCTGCCCCGTCGGTATCTCTTGCTGCGACGCAACGACGACTTGCTCGCAGACCTCCCGAGGGGTCTCCACGGTGCGCGTCAGGGTCTCGACATTGGTGATCTCGGCGTACTCGGGGCCACGCTGCTGGTCCTGGATCTGGAAGGCGCCAAAAGCCAGCCCGCCGAGCCCCAGTACGGCCAGGGTGGAACCTATCACAATCGACTTGCTCATCTGTCACCTCCTGAAGGGCGCGGGGCGCCAGTCGCTGAAACGCTATCGAGCTCCAGGCGTAAGTGACCATGACGGCTCGGGGCGATGAGAGGGGCAGCGCAATCCCGCGCCGCCCGACGAGCCCAGTATAGGCCGTTGCATCCTGCCGGGGTGGTGAAGAAGACGACTTCCACATTCTCTCCGCAGCTGTCGCCCCAAGGAGACAGCGGAGGCGATCACACCAGGGGGTCTCCTGGGGGAAGTGATGAGCGGGGCATCCCGCTCATCGAGCAAAAATACGTTCAGCATCAGCGATCCTTGTTGCCTACCACGTCGATTGCCGGAGAAATCACCCCTTGGGTATCTCCTTGCGGGGATCGTGGAAGGGCTTCTCCACCACCCTGGAATCCTGCAGGCCGGTATTGGCCTCGATGCGCAGCACCGTGCCCAGCTCGGCATACTCGACCGGCACCATGGCGTAGCCGATGTTGCGCTCCTGGCGCGGCGACTGGGTGGCCGAGGTCACCTTGCCGATACGCTCACCCTGCGCGTCGAGTACCGGGAAAACGTCGATCATCGCGCCGTCGGTGAAGTGGCCGACGCCGGGGCCATCGATCTCCACGCCCACCAGCTTGCGCGACACCCCCTCGGCCTTGATGCGCTCCAGGGCGGCGCGGCCGATGAAGTCGTCGGTGCCGCGCAGATCGACCATCCAGTCGTAGCCCATGCCCACCTCGAAGGGGTTGGTGTCGTACCAGATGTCGCAGCCGAAGGCGAGGATGCCACCCTCGATGCGGCGGATATGGCAGGGCCCGATCACCTGGATATCATGGGGCCGGCCGGCCTCGAAGACGCGCTGCCAGAGGGCCTCACCGTAACGGCTGGCCTCGCGCAGATAGATCTCGTAGCCGATCTCCCCGGAGTAGCCGGTGCGCGAGATCACCACCGACATGCCGTCGAGGTCGGCCTCCATCAGGTGGTAGTAGGGCATGCCCAGCACCGCCTCGCCGAACAGGTCGACCATCACCGCCTTGGCCTTGGGCCCCTGGACCTGGACGGGGGCGACATCCACCTCCTGGATGGTGACGTCGAGGCCGGAGTTGAGCGCCAGACCTTGGCACCACAGCAGGATGTCGCTGTCGGCCAGTGACAGCCAGAAGCGGTTCTCCTCGATGCGCAGCAGCACTGGGTCATTGAGGATGCCACCGTCGGGGGCGGTGACGAAAACATACTTGCACTGCCCCACCTGGCAATGGCGCATGTCGCGCGGCACGAGCCGTTGAGTGAAGGTGAAGGCATCGGGACCGCTGATCTCGATCTGACGCTCGACGCCGACGTCCCACAGGGTCACACCCTCCACCAGGGCCCAGTACTCGTCCACCGGGTCGGTGTAGAGACGCGGGTGATAGTGGTGGTTGTAGACACTGTACTTGCGCACCCCGTGCCGCCGCGAGGCGTAGAAGAACGGTGACTTGCGGATGCGCGGGTAGAGCAGAATATCCGGCGCCGACGGGGTTTGCTGAGTGCTGTGGATGCTCTCGATCGCCTGGGACATGACCGTCTCCTCCCCTGTCTTGATGGCGGGAGCCGACACCCGCCGGCTCCTTGCCTTCGACACTAGCCGCTGAGACCAACGCCAATCTCGCTGTGGGCGTCGAGCTCTTTGGCACAGGCGACACCTGTCGCCACCAGGCAAGGGGGCGTCGCCGCGGGACAGTGAGTCACCCCGGGCCTGACTTATGCTGCCGAAAACCCTCTAATGTAATGGAGGATGACCATGGCGACCCTCCCCTCGCAGGCAGACGCGGTGATCATCGGCCTTGGCGGCATCGTCGGCGCCTCGGTGGCCCATCACCTGATCGAACAGGGCTGGACGAACCTGGTGGGCCTGGAGAAGTCCGCCATTCCCTCGGACATCGGCTCCACCGCCCACGCCTCCGACTTCTGCTTCATGACCGCCCATGATCGCCTATCCTGCTACACCACTACCTACAGCCAGCGCTTCTACGAGGCTCTGGGCCACTACCACAAGATCGGCGGCCTGGAGATCGCCCGGGTCGGTGACGAGGCCCGGCTGGCAGAGCTGCAGCGTAAGGTCGCCTCGGGCAAGGCGTTCGGCACCCGAGCGTGCATGGTCGATGCCGACGAGGTGATGGCGCGATTCCCGCTGCTCGATCGCGAGCAGGTACTGGGCGGCATGTGGGACCCGGATGCCGGCCTGGTGATCCCGCGCTCCCAGCGAGTGGCCGGCGAGCTGATCGAGGGCGCGGTCAATAGCGGCCACCTGCGCGCCTTCGCCGACACCCCCGCGCTGGACATCGATGTTCAGGCGGGTCGTGTGTGTGGCGTACAGACGACGAAAGGCTATGTCGCCACCTCGCTGGTGATCGTCACCTCGGGCATCTGGGGGCCGATTCCCGCCGCCATGGGCGGCGCGGCCCTGCCATTGATGCCAGTGGAACATCCGCTGATGTTCTTCGGCCCCTTCGAGACCTTCGCCGGCACCGGCAAGGAGATCGGCTACCCGCTGCTGCGCGATCAGGGTAACTCTGCCTACATGCGCGACACCGGCGACCCGACCAGCACCGAGGGGGGCCAGCTGGAATGGGGCTACTACGAGTCCCGCGAGCCGCGGCTGGTGGACCCACGCGCCATCCTCGAACGCGACCGCGCGCGACTCTCGCCCTCCATGCGCGACCTGGAGCTGGACCAGGTGGACGAGGCCTTCGAGCGGGCGGTGGAACTCGCCCCCATCCTCGGCGAGTTGGGCTGGGACGAGAAGCACTCCTTCAACGGCCTGCTCTCCGTCACCCCTGACGGCGGCTCCCTGGTGGGCGAGTCGCCGGAGACCCGCGGGCTGTGGTTCTGCGAGGCGGTCTGGGTCAAGGACGGCCCGGGCATGGGCAAGCTGCTGGCCGACTGGCTGACCCGAGGGCACCCCGAGATCGACCCCTGCGGCATCGACATCGCACGCTTCTATCCGGTGCAGAAGACGCCCCACCACGTCCACGGCCGCTGCCTCGAGATTGCCCGCAAGATCTACGACCCGCCGGTACACCCCCGGGAGCCCTTCGAGACCGGCCGTGATCTCAGGCGCGGACCCTTCTGGTCCAGGGAACAGGAACTCGGCGGCTACTTCATGGAGGCCGCCGGCTGGGAGCGCGCTCATGGCTACGCCGCCAACGAGACGCGCCTCGATCGTTACCTGGAACGGGTGCCCGAGCGTCCGGCGGAGTGGGACGCCCGCCATTTCTGGCGGGTTTCCAACGCCGAGCACCTCGCGCTCAGTGACGACGTGGGCATGATCAACCTCTCCCACTTCGCCATCTATGATCTGCAAGGCCGCGACGCCGAGGCGCTGCTGGAGTGGCTCTCGGTGGCCCGGGTGGGCGGCGACACGCCCATCGGCAAGGGCGTCTATACCCACTTTCTGGACGCCTTCGGCGGCGTGCACTCGGATCTCACCATCGTGCGCCTGGCCACGGACGCCTGGCGAGTGATCTGTGGCGGTGATACCGGCCACCGCGACCTGATGTGGATCACCCGCCGCGGCGAGGAGGCCGGGCTGACCCGCTGGCACCTGGAGGATCGCAGCGACGGCCTGGCCACCCTTGGCCTGTGGGGCCCCAACGCTCGGCGTACCCTGCAGGCCCTGGCCGACGACCCCGAAGGATTGACCGAGGAGCGCTTCCCCTTCGCCACCGCCCGCGAGATCCGCGTGTGCGGCCTGCCGGTATGGGCCTTCCGCATCTCCTATGTGGGCGAGCAGGGCTGGGAGCTCTACGTGCCCTTCAGCTATGGCCTGGCGCTCTGGGATCTGCTCTTCGAGGCCGGGGTCACGCCGGTGGGCATCGAGACCTACGCCAACAGCCGCCGCCTGGAGAAGAGCCTGCGGTTGCAGAACGTCGACCTGCTCACCGACTACAACCTCTACGAGGCCGGCCTGGCCAGGCCCAAGGTGAAGGGCGCGGATTTCCACGGCAAGGCCGCCTACGTGGAGCAGCGCGAACGACAGCATCAGCCCGCTTATTTGTGCACCCTGGTCATGGAGGCGAATCACGACGGCGCGGGCACGCCCCGCTTCCCCGTCGGACAGTCACCGCTGCTCGATCCGCAAAGCGGCGATGTGCCGGTGGACACCCTGGGGCGGCGCTCCTATGTGACCAGCATCGCCTACGGCCCATCGCTCGAGCGCAACATCGCCCTGGCCTACCTGCCCCTCGACCACGCCGAGGAGGGACGCACCCTGCTGCTGGAGTACTTCGCCGAGCACTACCCGATGCGGGTGGCGGCGGTGGGCTACCGGGCACTCTACGATCCGGAGGGCGCCCGACCGCGCGGCTAACGCCTCGGCTTCCCGAGGCTCGATCGTCCAGCGGTATTGCCTCCCCAGGCGTCTATTTTCCGGATAGCGACGCCAGATCGTCCTGGCGCTCCTGCCGGCGCTTGCGCTCGCCGCTCGGGGAGTGGCCAAAATGGTCGTGGTAGCACTTGGTGAAATGCGGCGGCGAGACGAAGCCGCACGCCAGGGCTACCTCGGTGATCGGCATATGGGTCTGCTGCAGCAGCAGCCGCGCCCGGGCCAGTCGCAGCTCCAGGTAGTACCTGAGCGGGGGACAGCCGACGTAGCGCTGAAAGAGCCGCTCCAGCTGGCGCCGTGAGAGCCCGGCATAGCTGGCCAGTTCGTCCAGGGCCAGCGGCTCCTGGAGATTGGCCTCCATCAGGGTGGCCACTTCCTCCAGCTTGGGATGGCTGTGACCCAGGCGCACCCGCAGCGGGGCGCGCTGGCGATCGCCCACACCGCGAATCCGCTCGTGGATGAACTCCTCGGCGATCACCTCGGCCAGCGCCAGTCCCTGCTGTCGACCGATCAGGTTGAGCATCATGTCCAGGGGGGCGATGCCGCCGGAGCAGGTGTAGCGGTCGCGATCCATGACGAACAGCTGGGAGGTGAAGGTCACCGCGGGGAATCGCCGCGCCTCGTGCAGGCTTCCGATATGCTCCCAATGCAGGGTGCAGCGGTAGCCATCGAGCAGCCCCGCACGGGCCAGCACATAGCCGCCGGTGCACACCGCCCCCAAGGGGATGTGTTGCTCGGCCAGGCGCTTCAGCCAGGAGAGGGTCGCGCGATCGTCGTGACGCTGCACCTCGACCCCTCCGCACACCAGCAACAGGTCCAGCGCCGGCATGGGCTCCAGCGCCTGATCCACCGCCACACCCAAGCCACTGCTGGCCTTCACCGCGGCACCATCTTGGCTTACCAGGTGCCAGGTGTAGAGCAGGCGGTCGGCCAGGTGGTTGGCCATGCGCAAGGGTTCCAGCGCCGATGAGAAGGCGAGCTGCGAAAAGCCCGGCAGCAGCAGGAAACCGATGTCGTAATGGCCCTTGGCCGGTATGGGAGGTCCCATTGCTTTTCTCCTCGGTGTTCCTGGTACCGCTACCCATCAGGAATAACTTGTCTATTGGACCATCGGCAAGGTCGTTCCGCTCCCGCGATGTGTCGCTGCGCCCAAGTCCACCGACGTCGGCAGGCAAGAGCCCCGCGTCAGGCGCACGATACTGAGCATGACGATCGGCGGAACCACCGCCAAGAGGAGGCAAGACGATGGCACCCCAAGCGACCGAACAGACTGCGTCCCAGCCAGCGGACAATCTGAGCATTGCCCGCGCGGTACGGCTCTGGCCCATCGAAGAGATCGCCCATCGCCTGGGCCTGTCCGGCGAGGTAGTGGAGCCCTACGGCCGCGGTATCGCCAAGCTCGATCTGGCGGCCATGGACGCCCTGGCCGAGCGCCCACGAGGGCGCTACGTGGTCGTGACCTCAATGACGCCTACTCCTCCCGGCGAAGGCAAGACCACCACCGCCATCGGCCTGGTGCAGGGCCTGCAGCGCCTCGGCCACACCGCCGCCGTCGCCCTGCGTCAGCCCTCCATGGGCCCGACGCTGGGCCTCAAGGGTGGGGCCACCGGCGGTGGCTACAGCCAGGTGCTGCCCATGGAGCGTATCAACCTGCATCTCACCGGCGACATCCATGCGGTGGGGGCGGCTCACAACCTGCTGGCCGCCATGGTGGACAATCACCTGCACCATCGTCTCGAGCCGGAGCTGGACCCTCGGGAGGTGCGCTGGCAGCGAGTCATCGACCTCAACGACCGCGCCTTGCGGCATCTGGTGCTGGGCCTCGGCGGACGCGGCGACGGGACCCCACGCCAGGGGAGCTACGAGATCACCGCCGCCTCGGAGGTGATGGCGGTACTGGCCCTGGCCGACTCCCTCGCCGACCTGCGCCGACGCCTGGGGCGCCTGATCGTGGGCCTGGACCGCGACGGCAAGGCGGTCACCGCCGAGCAGATAGGCGCCGCCGGCGCCATGACGGTGCTTCTCAAGGAGGCGCTCAAGCCCAACCTGCTGCAGACCCTGGAACACGCCCCGGCGCTGATCCACGCCGGCCCCTTCGGCAACATCGCCCATGGCAACTCCTCGATCGTCGCCGACCGCATCGGCCTGCACGCCGGCGACTTCCTGGTTACCGAGGCAGGATTCGGCGCCGACATGGGCGCCGAGCGCTTCTTCAACATCAAGTGCCGGACGTCGGGCCTCGTACCCGATGCCGCGGTACTGGTAGTCACGGTGCGCGCGCTGAAGTATCACGGCGGCCGCCACCGGGTGGTGCCCGGCCAGCCGCTACCCGCCTCGCTCCTGGCAGAGTCGCCCGACGAGGTCCGGGAAGGCGGTGCCAACCTGCTCAAGCAGATCGACAATGTGCGCGTCCATGGCCTCACCCCGGTAGTGGCGATCAACGCCTTTCCCGGCGACCATGCCAGCGAACATGAGGCTATTCGCGAGCTGGCGGCCTCGGTAGGAGTTCGCGCCGAGGTCTCCCACCATGTACGCGATGGCGGCGAGGGTGCCCTGGCCCTGGCGGAAGCCGTGGCAGAGGCAGCGGAGGCCGGCGGCGACTTCCACTTCCTCTACCCCGCCGAGCTGGCACTGGCGGAAAAGATCGAGCGTATCGCCACGCGCCTCTACGGCGCCGAGGGAGTCGACTTCGCCCCCGGCACCCGCGAACAGCTGGAGGACTGGCAACGCCTGGGATACGGCGAGTACCCGGTGTGCATCGCCAAGACACACATGTCGCTATCCCATGACGCGAGCCTACTCGGCGCCCCGAGCGGCTGGCGGCTGCCGGTGCGCGAGGTGCGCCTCTCCGCCGGCGCAGGTTTCGTCTACGCCCTGGCCGGCAATATCCGCACCATGCCGGGGCTCAACGCCTCGCCGGCCGCCACACGGATCGATATCGATGACGAGGGTGAGATCACGGGACTCTACTGATATCCGCGATCACAGGGGGAGTGAGCGGATAACGCTGACTCCTTAGGGATTAGAGGAGCGCTTGTGGCCGAGCGACACTCACATGCACTGGCGAAACAGCTTCTTAAGATCCTCGACGGTCAATGTCACAGGGTTCCCGCCACAGCTGGGATCCTGAATGGCCATTTCGGCCAGGTCGTCGATACGGTCAGGCTTAGCCCCGATCTCGGAGAGCGTGCGCGGGATGCCCAGCTGATCGTTGAGCGCCTGGACGAAAGCCTGAAAACCGTCGAAGCCGCCTTCGATACCCAGGTAATTGGCCGCCATGTCGAATCGCGCACGGATCTTGTCGGCGTTGAACTCGAGCACCGCCGGCATGCAGATAGCATTGGTAGTCCCATGATGAGTGTTGAATACCGCACCAATGGGGTGGCTCATCGCATGGATGGCCCCCAACCCCTTCTGAAACGCAGTGGAGCCCATCATCGCCGCGCTCATCATGTGAGCACGTGCCTCCAGATCCGTGCCATCGGCATAGGCGCGCGGCAGGTAATCCTTGACCAACCGCATGCCTTCCAACGCGATGCCCTGGCTCATCGGGTGATAATGCGGGCTCGAGAACGCCTCGACACAGTGGGCAAAAGCATCAAGCCCGGTACCGGCAGTAATCGTCCTCGGCATGCCCACGGTGAGTTCGGGATCACAGAGCACCACCGCGGGTAACACCTTGGGGTGAAAGATGATCTTCTTTTCGTGGGTTCGGGAATTGGTAATGACACTGGCCCTGCCCACTTCCGAGCCGGTCCCGGCGGTGGTGGGTACCGCCACGATGGGTGCGATCGCATCCGCATCGGCCCGCCTCCACCAGTCGCCGATATCCTCGAAGTCCCACACCGCGCGCGTCTGGCCGGCCATGAAGGCTACCATCTTGCCCAGATCCAGCCCCGAGCCGCCTCCGAACGCAATCACCCCGTCATAGTCGCCTGTCCGGTAGGCCTCGACCCCCGCCTCCAGATTCTGTTCGTTCGGGTTGGTGTCAACCTCGGCAAACAGACCCCGGCCAAGGCCTGACGCCTCGAGAAAGTCCAAAGCAGACCGGGTGATCGGTAGATCGGCCAGGCCTCGGTCAGTTACCAGCAGAGGACGGGTGATGCCCGCATCTGCACAGGCGTCGGGCAATTCAACCAGACGGCCCGCCCCGAATCTGATGGTGGTCGGATAGGTCCAGTTTCCAGTCAGCGTCATTTCGTCACCTTCTTCAGGTAGTAGGACTTTGGCCTTGTCAGGTTGTGGTAGCCGATCACCGACAAGCCACCACCGCGTCCCGTATCCTTGCAGCCGGTCCAGCAGAGGCCTGGGTCCAGGTAATCCGCACGGTTCATGAACACAGTACCGGTCTCCAGTTGGTCACCCACTCGCTGGGCGCGCTCGATATCGGCAGTCCACAGGCTGGCTGTCAGGCCGAATCGGCTGTCGTTCATCAGCCGGATCGCTTCATCGTCACCAGACACCTTCATGATGCCGACCACCGGACCGAAACTTTCATCGCGCATCACGCGCATGTCATGGGTCACCTGAGTCAGGATCTGCGGGGTCAGGTAGGCACCACCATCATCTTCGGGTTTCTGCGTAACATGGGCCCTCGCACCGGCGGCCAAGGCCTCGTCGATCTGATCACGAACCTCCTTGGCAAAGCGGATATTCGCCATCGGGCCTATATCCGTATCAACGGCTAACGGATTGCCAAGCTTGTAGCCCTCGACGATCGCTACTGACTTTTTGACGAAGGCCTCATATAGGCTCTCATTCACGTAGATGCGCTCGATCCCACAGCAGCATTGCCCTGAATTGAACATCGCTGCGTCAATCAGGGTAGCAACCGCTGCATCGAGATCGGCATCCTCCATGACATAGCCTGGGTCCTTACCGCCCAGTTCCAGCCCCATCCCGGTAAAGGTGCCAGCGGCCGCCTCTTCCATGGTGCGACCGCCGCTTACGGAACCGGTGAAATTCACGAAATCGAATGCCCGGTCAGCGATCAAGGCCGAGGTGGTGTCGTGATCCAGAAAGGCATTCTGGAACACATCCTCGGGCACACCAACCGAGTGGAAGGCACGCGCCATTCGCTCGCCAACCAGCAGGGTCTGGGTGGCATGTTTCAGCAGCACCGTGTTTCCCGCAATCAGCGCCGGGGCCACCGTATTGATCGCCGTCATGTAAGGATAATTCCAGGGTGCCACCACCAGCACGACGCCCTGTGGAATGCGCTTGATAAAGCGTTTGACCGTGGCATCCTCACCCACAACGATATCAGCCAGCGCCTCCTCTGCAATGGTCGTCATGTGGCCACCACGCTCCTCGAAGCCACCGAACTCGCCACCATAGCGAACCGGTCGGCCCATCATGTGCGCCAGCTCCGGCACCACCTCGTCATTCATCTCACCCACGGCGGCAATGCCGGCACGAACCAGATCGATACGCTCCTGTAAAGGGCGTGCGGACCAACTAGCCTGAGCCGATCGAGCCCGTGTGGCCGCCTGATGCGCGGCCTCGGGCGACAGGGCGTCACGCTCGGCGAAGACTGATCCGTCGATCGGTGAGATACATGTCAGGATGTGACCCATCGTCTTCTCCAGTGTTTTCAAGGCCTGCGGTCATTAGTCCTGGTGCATCGGAATATCACCAGGAAAATTCGATGCGGCAACTATTGTGAGCAAGGCTCCCGATGTAACGACGGTTTCGTCATGAGCGCTCGAAGCCGCGTGCCACCTCGTAATCGGTCACCACCCGTTCGAAGTCTTCCAGCTCCACTTCGGCGGCACGGGTGTAGTGATCGATCACTTCATCCCCCATGGCCTCGCGAAGCATGTTGGAATCCTTCAGGGCCTGCATGGCATCGCGCAGGGTTTGCGGGATCAAGCCAGTCTCTCCTTCATAGGTGTCACCCTCTGCGGGCGGGGGCAATTCCAGCCGCTCCTCGATTCCCTTGATGCCAGCGGCCAGTTGTCCGGCCATGGCGAGGTAGGGGTTCAAATCCGACCCGCCGATACGACATTCGATGCGCACCGCCTGGGTGTTAGCAGCACAAAGACGAAACCCCGCAGTGCGATTGTCAACCGACCAGACCGTACGTGTGGGAGCGAAGGAACCCTTCTGGAAACGCTTGTAACTGTTTATGTAAGGAGCCAGGAAGTAGGTATAGTCAGCTGCATATTCAAGCAACCCGGCCAAGTAATGCTTCATCAACGGAGACATACCGTGCGTATCGCTTTCATCGAAGAAAGCGGGGATGCCCCTCTGCCACAACGACTGGTGGATGTGAGTCGAACTGCCCGAATGGTCGTGATGCCATTTAGGCAGAAAGGTCACCGCACGCCCCTGCTGCCAGGCAATTTCCTTGGTCGCATGCTTGGCAATAGTATGGTAGTCCGCCGTATCTAGTGCTTTCGCATATCGGATGTTGAGCTCCCCTTGGCCAGAGCCGGCTTCACCCTTGGTGCCTTCTACAGGAATTCCAGCCGCGTAGAGATGATTACGAAGTGGACGTAATACATGCTCTTCCTTGGTAGTCTGGAAGATGTGATAGTCCTCGTTGTATCCACTGATCGGTTCAATATCCCGAAATCTGTCTTTGCGAATCTCGTCGAGGCTCTTTTCGAACAGGAAGAACTCCAGTTCGGTTGCCATTACCGCGTTGAATCCCATCTCATCCAGCCGTGCGAGCTGGTGCTTGAGAATGGCACGCGGAGAATGGGGTACCGAGGCATGGGTGTGATGATCCAGAACATCGCACAGCACCATAACCGTGCCTTCAAGCCACGGAACGGACCGCAGCGTGGCAAGGTCCGGCTTCATGATGTAATCACCATAGCCAGCCCCCCAGGAAGTGCTGGCATAGCCATCAGGCGTTTCCATCTCGAGATCGGTGGCCAACAGATAGTTGCAGCAATGCGTCTCATCCCAACCATCATCCACGAAGTGACGCGCATGGAGTCGCTTGCCCATCAGGCGTCCTTGCATGTCGACGATGCAGACAAGCACCGTATCCACTTCACCACTCTCCACCTTGGCCCTCAGTTCCTCCAAAGCCAGCGCGTTGGTCATTACCGACGCTCCTCATCACATCAACAAGTCAAGGCTCAGCGCTCAGCCAGAAACCTTCCCCAAGCGGAATGCCCCGGCGCGAGCCGGGGCATGTGACCTAGTCAGGCATCGCTATAACGGTAGGGCCGGCCAGCCTCACGCATATCGGCATTGTATTGCTTGAAGATCTCGACCACCCTGGCCTTCGTCTCCGATTGAGCTGCGATTTCATCCCAGAATTCCTGGGCGGCAGCTTCCACCTGATCCCATTCCTCATCGGGAATCGTGGTTAGTTCCAGCTTCTCACCATGGACGCGCAGCCTGGCCTCGCCACCCCAATACCAATGCTGGCGATAATAATGGGACTGTTCACAGCAGACCTCGAACAGCAGCCTGAGGTCTTCAGGCAGCTCTTCCCAACGCTCCATGTTGACGAAGAAGTGTCCGATCCAGGCACCCGAGATGTTGTTCGTCAGGAAGTAGTTCGTGACATCGGCCCAACCCACCGTGTAATCCTCGGTGATGCCGGACCAGGCGATGCCGTCCAACTCACCGGTCTGCACGGCAACCTCGATATCCTCCCAAGGCAGAGTCACCGGCACCACGCCGAACTGCGACAGGAAACGCCCCGCAGTGGGGAAGGTAAAGATGCGCTTGCCCTCCAGGTCCTTGAGGCTACGAATCGGTTCCTTGGTAGCGAAATGGCACGGATCCCAGGCGCCTGCGCTGACATGCTTGACACCAACCTTGGCATATTCCTCTTCCCAGATGTCCTTGAGCCCATACTCGTTGAACAGCACTGGCACATCGAGGCTGTAACGGGTCCCAAAGGGGAAATACCCACCAAAGACAGCGACCTCAGTGGGAGATGCCATCGAATCGTCGTCCGATTGCACGGCATCGATAGTCCCGCGCTGCATCGCTCGGAAGAGTTCGCCCGTCGGCACCAGCTGATCGGCATAGTAAAGCTCGATCTGCATACGATCGCCGGCGATCCTGTTGAACAGGTCAATGGCCGGCTTGGCGACATGCTCGGCCAGAGCGGCACCGGCATAAGTCTGCATTCGCCATGTGATGGTGGGCTCGGAGGAAGATTGAGCCATGACCCTGGAGGCCAGAGGTGCCATGGCAGCACCGGTCGCGGCCGTGATCAGAAACTTGCGTCTTGTTGTCATTGTTTCGCTCTCCTGGAGTTAACTACCTTATGTGAAATGCATTCGGCCCTTCGGGAGGCTCTTGTTGTTCATTCCCGCTGTGGTCAATTCCCATAAATGTAGCCCGGAAGCCAGAGTGCGATCTGCGGAAAGACCATCACCAGGCTTAAGGCAACCGTCATCACCAACACGAAGGGGAGGATCGACCAGTAAATATCACGAAGCCCAATCTCGGGCGGCGCCATGGCACGCATCAAAAACAGGTTATAACCGAACGGGGGCGTCATGTAGGCGATCTGTGTCGTGATCGTGTAAAGCACCCCGTACCAGATCAGGTTGAAGCCGAGAGCATCGACCAGCGGCACGTAAAGCGGTGCCACGATCACCAGCATGGCAGTATCATCCAGGAAGGTACCCATCACGATGAAACTGAGCTGCATCAGGATCAGGATCATCCAGGGCGATAAGCCCAGGCGCTCGGTGAACAGGTCCTCGATGGCCTTGACAGCGCCCAGCCCATCGAAGATGGCACCAAAGGCGAGCGCTGCCAGGATGATCCACATGAACATGCAGGAGATGGCCAGTGTCTGTCGTACTGACACTTCGAACACCTTGCGCGTCATTCGACCCTTGAGCGTTGCGGCCAGCAATGCGGCCATTGCCCCGACAGCCGAACTCTCGACCAGTGATGTCCAGCCTTTGACGAAAGGGACCATCATCACTGCAAAGATCATCAACGGCAGCAAACCGGCTCTCAGCAGACGAAGTTTTTCGGCAAGGGACACGTTACGCTCTTCGAGGGGCAGGACGGGACCCAGAGATGGCTGCAGGCGGCAACGGACATAGATATAGATAATGAACAGGGTAGCCATCATCAGTCCCGGCAACACTCCGGCAAGCCACAATTGGCCCACGGGCTGGCGCGCGATCATTGCGTAAAGCACCAGCACCACCGATGGCGGCACAAGAATTCCGAGGCTGGAGCCCGCCTGGACGACGCCAGTCACCATAACCTTGTCATAACCCCGCCGCAGCAATTCAGGTAGGGCAATAGTGGCACCAATCGCCATCCCAGCCACTGACAACCCGTTCATGGCAGAGATGAGCACCATCAATCCGATCGTGCCAATGGCAAGGCCACCCCTGACCGGCCCCATCCAGACATGGAACATCCGGTAAAGGTCATCTGCAATACGGCTTTCCGACAGCACATAGCCCATGAAGATGAACATCGGAAGGGTGAGTAGTGGATACCATTTCATCAGCTTCATCGCGGATGAGAATGGAATGTCCACCCCACCTGTCCCCCACAATAGGACACCTGCTAACGCACCGACAAACCCGATAGCACCAAACACACGCTGACCGGTAAGCAGCATCAGCATCATCGCGCTGAACATCACGATTGCGATCATCTCATACGGCATCAGTCGAGCACCCCGCGGAGACGGCCGATATCCCTGAAAAACTCGGCTAGAGACTGAAGAATCATCAGAAACACTCCGAGACAAAGTACCGTCTTGATGGGCCACAACCAGGGCCGCCAGGCCGTAGGACTTCGCTCCATGAAGCCAAGCTCCTCTCCAGCCGCTGACGGACCCGCGGTGAAGAACGTACTGATGAGATCGAGGAAGAAAGCGAACGGCTCACTGCCGAAATACCCGAGCGAATATGCCGTCGAAACCAGCCCGCCATAGAGAAGAACGCCGAGATAGAAGATCAGGAAGAAGACCGTGATAGCGTCGACACACGCCTTAGTTTTCGGGCTCAAGTCTCCATAGAAGAGGTCCATGCGAACATTTGACCCCAGCTGGATCGAGTAGGGCCCACCCAATACGAAATACGCCACCATAACGAATTGCGCAGTTTCCAGGGTCCACATCGAGGGTGTCATGAACACCTTGGAGGCCGAAGACCACAGC
Source organism: Halomonas lysinitropha (assembly GCF_902500215.1). Taxonomy (GTDB): domain Bacteria; phylum Pseudomonadota; class Gammaproteobacteria; order Pseudomonadales; family Halomonadaceae; genus Halomonas; species Halomonas lysinitropha. The sequence goes on along the minus strand of NZ_CABVOU010000031.1, from coordinate 126,367 downwards.
AGAACTGCCATCAACACAAATATCAGGTACATCGCCATTCGACCGATGAATCGGTTCATCGCATCGATGGCGCTGATATAGATCAGGATCGCCCTAGGCATCTTGCTTTCCCTCCTGAGGCGATGGCTCGAAACCCAGGGTTTCCAGTGCCGGCAGGATCAGCTGCAAAAGCTCCCTGGCCATGGTGTCCTCCCCTTCCGGCGTGGCCAGCAGGTCATTGCGAATCTCGATCATCACATTCGCCAGCCCATTGTCGTTACCATGGAGCTTCAGGGAGTGGGTAACACCATCCTCGGGTCCATAAGGGGCATTGCGTTGGATCGTTCGATGCGGCAGGAGGTGGGATTGCGCGAGCAACGCATCGGCCATCCGCTGGTCGGCATCGTGAAGAATGCCGATCTCGACCGCACGGACCTGACCATGAAAATTCGGTGTGAAGCTATGGATGGTGATCAACACCGTCGGGATATCGTGCGCTTCACGTTCCACCAGCACACTCGTCACCGCTTCGCAAAACGGACGATAGACCGCTTCGACCCTGGCCAAACGCTGCGATGCGGTCAGCTTGTGATTGCCCGGTACATCGATGATTTCCACGCGTTGAGGCATCGCACTGGCTGCCTCTGGGGGACGATTGCAGTCGTAAACAAGCCTCGAGACCCGGCTAGCCACCAGCGGTGCATGAAGCATCTCCGATAATTTCAAGGCCACGGCGCGGGCGCCGATATCCCATACCGCATGACTGTACCGATGTGCGTAGTCCATACCAAGATCATGATATTGCTCGGGTATATGATGTGAGGCATGTTCACACAGGATAGTGACAGGACCGTTGGCCTGACGATTGTACATCTCGACGCTCGGGGACGACTGCTCGATTTCGCTGGACATCAGGACTCCTCCAGGGTCCTGTAAAGATATAGACGCCGAAAGTCCATTGTGTCAATATTTTTTCAAGCACCGCTTGCATGTCGATCAGCAACTACTGTCGAACACCCAGCGCATACTGGAAAGAGCGCGTTATGAAGGACTCACTATGACGACCACTGACTCCACATCCAGCGTGCGCGAACTGATCCGCCAGCATTACCCGGCACTCACGCAATCGGAACGAAAGTTTGCCAACGCGCTGCTCGATAACTATCCAGCGGCTGGCCTCGCCTCGATCACTATCGTGGCGAGCAACGTGGGCGTGTCATCTCCTACGGTGGCGCGGATGGTCAGAAAGCTGGGGTTCAAGGGCTACCCGGAGTTTCACAAGGCCCTCTTGCAGGAACTGAAGGCAACGGGTGTCGGCCCCACCCAGAGGCGCGCCAAGTGGTCATCCGAAGCGCCCGAGACACATCTGCTGAACCGGTTCGCCCAGGCGGTCACGGAGAACCTACAGCAGACATTTGCGCATATCGAGACGGAACGCTTCGATCAGGCAACCAGCCAACTGGCCGATGCCGACCGATGCCTTTACATTGTCGGCGGACGCATCACCCAGGCGCTTGCCGATTATGCCTTCACGCATTTACAAGCGGTGCGCCCCCGCGTGACCCAAATGACCTCGTCTTCGGGCACCTGGCCACATTACGTACTGGACATGGAGCCGGGTGAAACCCTGCTGATCTTCGACATCCGACGTTATGAGACCAACCTGCTGCGCCTCACAGAAATGGTGCGCAAGCGTGGCGTGCGAGTGGTGCTATTCACCGACCAGTGGGGATCCCCCATCTCGTCACTGGCCGATTTCACCTTCAACTGCTGGGTAGAGATTCCCTCAGGGTGGGATTCCAGTGTGGCGACCATGATGCTGCTGGAGACCATCATCGCCGCGGTCCAGGAACAGCGCTGGCCCGAAGCTCGTGATCGTTACGAACGACTGGATGAACTGTTCGACATGACCCATTTCTTCCGCAAATTCACCTGAACGCCACCTCCTCGCCTAGCATTTGATCGCTGTCCAAGTTTCGAGGAAGTCAACTCTGGGCGAAGCACAGTGGTGATGCTCAGACCCCTAGCTTGTCACGAGTCTGGTAATACCAGGCGCCGATGGCCGAGAGCGGCACACGCAACAGGCGGCCGCCGGGGAATGGCAAATGCGGCAGGCCGGCGAAGGCGTCGAAGCGTTCCGCGCGGCCCGTCATCACCTCGGCGATCAGCTTGCCGGCCAAGTGGGTGCAGGTGACGCCGTGCCCCGAGTAGCCCTGGGCATAGTAGACGTTGTCGTTGACCACCCCGAATTGCGGCAACCGGTTGAGCGTCATCAGGAAGGTACCGCTCCAGGCGTAGTCCACCTTGACGTCGGCGAGCGACGGGAAGGTCGTGAGCATCTTGGGGCGAACGACGCCCTCGATGTCGGCCGGGTCGCTGCCGCCGTAGTTGACCCCGCCGCCATAGAGCAGCCGGTTGTCGGCGGTCAGGCGGTAGTAGTCGAGGAGATAGTTGCAGTCCTCCACCGCCAGGCCGTTGGGAATCAGCTCGCGGGCCCGTTCCTCGCCCAGCGGCGCAGTGGTGATGATCTGGGTGCCGCAGGGCATCGACCGTCCCTCGATCTCGGGCAGCACGCCCTTGAGGTAGGCATTGCCGGCCATCACCACGCGCTCGGCCCGCACGCGGCCGCCGGCGGTGCTCACCACCACCGGCTCGCCGTGCTCGAGGCCTGTCACCGGCGAATACTCGAAGAGGCGCCCGCCCAGCGCCTCGACGGCGGCCGCCTGGCCCAGCACCAGGTTGAGCGGGTGCAGGTGGCCGCCGCCATGGTCCACCAGGGCGCCGGTGTAGCGTTCGGTGTTGACCTCGCGCTTTACCGCCTGCCCGTCCAGCAGCTCGAGCTCCCGATAGCCGTAGCGCTCCCAGAGCGCCTTGTGCTCGCGCAGCCCCTGCATCTGCTTCTCGTTGCAGGCGGCAAAGAGGTTGCCGTCCCTGAGGTCGCAGTCGATGGCATAGCGCTCGACCCGCTCGCGAATGATACGGTTGCCCTCGAAGGCCATGTCGCCCAGGGCTCGAGCCGTATCGGCGCCGTACTTCTCCTCGATGACACCCATGTCACGGCTATAGCTGTTGACGATCTGGCCGCCGTTGCGGCCAGAGGCGCCATAGCCGACCCTCACCGACTCCAGCACCACCACCGAAAACCCCTGCTCGGCCAGGTGCAGAGCGGCGGAGATACCGGTAAAGCCCGCCCCCACCACGCAAACATCGCAGCGCACCTCCCCCTCGAGGGCGGGGCGCTCGGGCGCGGTGTTGGCGGTGGCCGCGTACCAGGAGGCGGTGTGGTCCCTTTCGAAGGAAATGGCCATGGGTCATACCCTCAACAGCAGGTGCTCGCGCTCCCAGGAGCTGATCACCTGGAAGTAGGCACGATGTTCGGCGCGCTTGACCGCCAGGTAGCTATGGGTAAAGCGCTCGCCGAGGATGTCGGCCAGAGGCTGGCAATCGTGCAGTAGATCCAGCGCCGGTCCGATGTCGTCGGGTAGCTTGTTGCCGCCTGACCAGGCAGAGCCCGTCACCGGCGGGCGAGGCTCAAGGCGTTCCAGCAGACCCAGGTAGCCGCAGGCCAGTGACGCCGCCATCACCAGGTAGGGATTGGCGTCGGCACCCGCCAGGCGATTCTCGACCCGCGTCGCCTCGGGGCCGGAGACCGGCACGCGCAGTCCCACGGTGCGGTTGTCCATGCCCCACTCCACGTTGATCGGGGCCGAGCCGCTGGTCTCGGTGCGCATCAGCCGACGGTAGGAATTGACGTTGGGCGCCAGCAGCGGCATCACCGAGGGCAGGTAGCGCTGCAGGCCGCCGATGAAGTGGTGGAACAGCTTGCTCGTCTGGCCGTCACCCTCGGCGAAGACGTTGTGTCCGTCCTTGGCATCGAGGAGGCTCTGATGGATATGCATGGAGCTTCCCGGTTCATTGGCCATGGGTTTGGCCATGAAGGTGGCATACATGCCGTGGCGCAGCGCCGTCTCGCGCAGGGTGCGCTTGAACATCACCACCTGATCGGCCAGCGCCAGGGGGTCGCCATGCTGGAAGTTGACCTCCATCTGGCCGGCCCCCTCCTCGTGGATCAGGGTGTCGAGGTCGAGGTTCATGGCCTCGCAGTAGTCGTACATCTCCTCGAACAGCGGGTCGAACTCGTTGACCGCGTCGATGGAGAACGACTGGCGGCTGCTCTCCTGGCGGCCGGTGCGCCCGATCGGCGGCTCCAGGGGGTAGTCGGAGTCGGTATTGGTCTTGACCAGGTAGAACTCCACCTCGGGGGCGATCACCGGGGTCCAGCCGCGGGCGGCATAGAGCTCCAGTACTCGCTTGAGCACGTAGCGCGGCGCCAGCTCCACCGGCTCGCCGGTCAGGTAGAAGCAGTCGTGGATGATCTGCGCCGTAGGGTCCTCGGCCCAGGGCACCAGGTAGATGGCCTTCGCGTCGGGGACCAGTTCCATGTCCCGTTCGGCAGGATTCCAGAAGCGGATATCCTCGTCGTCCGGATAGCCACCGGTGACGGTCTGGATGAAGATCGAGTCGGGCAGGCGTGGACGCCCGCCGTTGAGGTACTTGCCGGCGGGCATGATCTTGCCCTTGAGGATGCCGGTCAGGTCGCTGACCAGGCACTCCACCTCGGTGATGCCGTAATTCTGGAACCAGTCGTTGAGCAGCGGCTGTTCCTGTCGGTTACTCATGGGGATTTCCTTGCTGGGGATGGCGAGCCCCCGGCACGCGGCCGGGGACCCTGCGCTCAGCGAGACTGGACCTCGGACCACAGCTGCTGGAAGGTCTGCAGGGGATCGCCCTCCAGGCTGGGGGTGAAGCGCAGTCGCTCCATGTCCGCCTCGCTGGGCTGGACAGGAGGCTCGGTCAGTACCGCATCCAGATGAGGCTCGGCGGCGGCATTGGGACTGGCGTAGTAGTTGTAGTTGGAGAGCTGGGCGCCCACCTCCGCATCGAGGATGAAGTCGATGAACTTGTGCGCCATGTCCGGGTTGGGCGCCTCGGAGGGGATGAGCATGGAGTCGACCCACATCTCGGCACCCTCGTCGGGAATCATGAACGCCAGATGCTCGAAGGTCTCCGGGTCCTCGTCCTTGAAGAAGAGGTAGTCGCCGTTGTAGGAGAGGCCCACGTGGGTCACGCCCCGGGCCAGCTGCTGCAGCGCCGGTGTGCCGTCGGTGAAGCCGCTGAAGGTGTCGCGCCCCTTGGTGTCGATCAGCAGCCGGGCGGCCTCCTTCCAGGCGTTCATGTCGGTGCAGTCGTAACCGTGGCCCAGGTAGGCACAGGCACCGCCCATGCTGACCTGACCGTCACCCATCAGGGCGAAAGGATGGTCGGGATTGACCTCGGGGTCGAACACCAGCGACCAGCTCTTCGGCGCCTCCGGGAAGGTCTCGGTGTTGTAGACGATACCGGTGGTGCCCCACTGGTAGGGCGCGGTGTACTCGGCCCCGGGATCGAAGTCGGGATCCTGGAACTGCGCCATGACGTTGTCGAGGTTGTCGAGCTTCGACTTGTCGAGTTTCTGCACCAGGCCGGTCTGGATCAGCCGCGGCACGTAGTAGTTGGACGGTACGATGATGTCGTATTGCGAGACCCCGCCGGCATTGAGCTTGGCGAACATCTCGGGCAGCGAGTTGAAGTAGTTCTGCACGACGTCGACGTCGTACTTCTCCTCGAAGGCCTCGATGATCTCGGGATCCATGTACTCGGTCCAGTTGAACAGATAGAGCTTGTTCTCCTGGGCCTGGACGCTGCCGGCGAGCAGCGCGGCGCCGACGGACAGGGCAAGTGCGGTCTTGTTGGTTGTCATCTCGGACTCTCCTCGTTTCCCCTAGGGAAGGGTTGGCCGGCTCATGCCTGCCGGCGACGGCTGAACACCAGGCTGATGATGGCGGCGATGGCCACCGCACCGATCATCAGGGTGGCGATGGCGTTGATCTCGGGCGATACCCCCTTCTTGATCGCCCCCCAGATGTAGATGGGCAGGGTCGCGCTCTCGGGACCCGCGGTAAAGAAGCTGATCACGAAGTCATCCACCGACAGCGTAAAGGAAAGGAAGAACGCCGAGATCAACGCCGGCTTGATGGTCGGCAGCATGAAGTGCACCACCCGCTTGACCGGCGAGGCATAGAGATCCTTGGCGGCCTCGAAGAGCGTCGGGTCCAGCCCCACGAAGCGCGAGTAGACGATCAGCGCCACGAAGGGGATCTGGAAGGTCACATGAGCGATGATCATGGTCACCAGCCCCGGCTGCAGCAGTCCCGTCAGGCGATGAATCTGCACGAAGAAGGCCATCTCCGAGATGCCGAAGACGATATCCGGCAGCACGATGGGCAGGTAGATCAGCACGATCAGCCAGCCCAGCTTGCGGTGGCGATGGCGGTACATGCCGTAGCCGATCAGGCAGCCGATCCCCAGTGCGATCACCGAGGAGGTGATGGCCAGGATCATGCTGTTGGCGAAGGCCGAGAGGATCTCCTCATTGCCCATCAGGCGGCCATACCAGCGCAGCGAAATGCCGGTGAAGGTGGCCGCGCTGTTGGAGGCATTGAAGGAGAACAGCACCACCACGGCCAGCGGCAGGTAGAGGAAGGCCAGGGTGAACCACCAGAAGCCGGCCAGGCTGCGCTTGAGCGTGCGCTTTCTCATATCACCACCTCTTCGCCACCACCCAGGCGCTTGCCGATGCGACGCATCGCGAACAGCCCGATGAAGGTGGCGATCAGCATCAGGATCGCGCCGGCGGCCCCCAGCGGCCAGTTGGCCCCGCCGGCGAACTGGTTGGCCACCAGGTTGCCGAGCATCATGCCCTTGCCGCCGCCGAGCAGCTCGGGAATCACGTACATGCCGAAGGCGGGGATCGCCACCAGCACGATGCCGGCCAGCAGCCCCGGCAGGGTCTGGGGAAAGACGGCGTGCCGGAAGGCGCGCACCGGCGAGGCGAAGAGGTCCTGCGCCGCCTCCACCTGGGCGGCATCGAGCTTCTCGAAGGCGGCATAGAGCGGCAGCACCATGAACGGCAGGAAGTTGTAGACCAGGCCCAGGGTGACCGCGAAATTCGACGGATAGAGCCCCATGTTGGCATTGATCAGGCCCAGCGCCTCGGCGAGCTCGGAGAGCGGTGTGGCCGGGGCCAGCAGGTTCATCCAGCCGAAGGTGCGGATCACCTGGTTGGTCCAGCTGGGTACCACCACCAGCAGCAGCATGATCGGCCGCCATCGGGCGCGACAGGTACTGATGTAGTAGGCGATCGGATAGGCGATGACCACCACCAGGCCGGTGGAGACGACTGTCTGCCACAGCGAACGCAGCAGGGTGTAGAGATTGCCGGGGCTCCAGCCCAGAAAGCCGAAGCCCGCCAGGCGCCGGAACGACTCCAGCGACAGCGGCATCTCGGGTAGCCCGTAGGGGCCATTGGACATGAAGGCCACGGCCATCAGGTAGGCGCTGGGCAGCACCAGGAAGATCACGATCCAGGTGGCCCCGGGGGCCACAGTGAACAGCAGGTGCCGAGCCTCGCGTACCATGCCACGGCTGCGGGCGGAGGGCGTTACGCCAGTATAGGCCATATGCGTCTCCTCACTCGCTCAGGGTGACCAGGTCTTCGGGGGCCACCGAGACCGTGACCCTTTCCCCCACCTCGGGCAGGTGCCTGCCGCGGTTGTTGAGGGTTGCCTGCAGGGTGCTCGAGCCGATCTCGAGCCGGTACTCGGCATGGCTGCCGCGATAGAGCCGCTCGCTCACCACGGCCGGCAGGTGATTGTCGCCGGCTACCTCGCCGGGCAGCAGGTCCAGGGTCTCGGGGCGGATCAGCAGCAGGCCACCCTCCCCGGCGCCCTCCGCGGTGAGTTCGCCCAGCGGCGTGGTCAGGCGCGCGCCGTGGCGGGCGGTGACCGGATAGAGGTTGTCGTGACCCATGAAACGAGCGACGAAGGCGTTGACCGGATGCTCATAGACCTCGCGGGGCGGTCCCACCTGCTGGATGACCCCGCCGTTGAGCACGGCGATGCGGTCGGACATCACCATGGCCTCCTGCTGGTCATGGGTGACGAAGACGAAAGTCATCCCCAGGCGCTTCTGGACCCTCAGCAGCTCCACCTGCAGCTGGCTGCGCAGGCCGGCGTCCAGCGCCGAGAGCGGCTCGTCGAGCAGCAGTACGTCGGGCTCGTTGACCAGGGCACGGGCCAGGGCAATGCGCTGGCGCTGACCACCGGAGAGCTGGTCGACGGGGCGGTCCACCAGATCCCCGAGCTTGATGAACTCGGCGATCTTCGCCACCCGGGCCTCGCGCTCCTCGGGGGGCAGGCCGCGCATCTTGAGGCCGAAGGCCAGGTTCTCGCGCACCGAGAGATGCGGGAAGAGCGCATAGGACTGGAAGACGGTATTGACGCTGCGCTTGTGGGGCGGCACCTCGGTGATGTCCTTGCCACCGATGGCCAGGCGACCGTCGTCGGCCTCCTCGAGGCCGGCGAGGATGCGCAGCAGGGTGGTCTTGCCGCAGCCCGAGGGGCCGAGCAGGGTGAAGAACTCCCCAGGCTCGATGGTCAGATCCACACCATCCAGCGCAACGGTATCGCGACCGAAACGCTTGTGCAGGCCCTGCATCTCGATGGAGGAGGCCTGACGGGCGCTATCGCCCTGTTCCGGCGAAGCTGTCGACCCTTCAGCCCGTGACTCGATGTCTGCCGCTGTAATGGTGTCGCTCATGGGAAGTGCCCCCTCGATTTTCGGTGGCCCGGTTCACAGCCGGTCCCGCAGCTTGTAGAAGTGGGTGGCCAGCACCAGCAACGGCTTGCGGAGCCGTCGCCCACCCGGGAAGTGGCGATGGGGCATGGCGGCAAAGACATCGAAGCGTTCGCTCTGTCCGGCGATGGCCTCGGCCAGCAGCTTGCCGGCCAGACCCGACAGGGCCATGCCGTGCCCGGAATAGCCCTGGGCGTAGTAGACGTTGCTGCCCAGCCGGCCGAAGTCCGGTGCCCGATCGAGGGTGATGGCCACATCCCCGCCCCAGCGGTAGTCGATGCGCACGCCCTCGAGCACCGGAAAGATCCGCGCAATCTTGGCATCCATTCGGGCCTTCAGGCCTCGCGGTTCACGGCCATCGTAGCTGACCTCGCCGCCGTAGATCAGGCGCCGGTCGGCGGAGAGTCGATAGTAGTCGAGCACGAAGTTGGCATCCGACAGGGCATCGTTGCGGGGCAGCACGCGAGCCGCCCGCTCGGCCGAGAGCGGTTCGGTGGCAATCATGTAGTTGGCGGCGCGCATGATACGACCGGAAAGTTCGGGTACCAGACCCGCCTGATAGGCGTTGGTGCCCAGCACCACGAAGTCGGCCGTCACCCGGCCGGCGGCGGCGAACACGCTGGCCGGCTGACCGTGACGGATCTCTACGGCGGGACTGTACTCATGGATCGTCACACCGGCCCGACGGGCCGCCCGGGCCAGCCCAAGGGTATAGTTGAGCGGATGCAGGTGGCCGCCCTCGGCATCGTGGAGGGCCGCCGGGTAGGCATCGGTCATCACGTGTTCGCGCAGGACATCCCCCTGGAGCATGGTGAGCGCGGGATAGTCATAATCCTGCGCCATGCGTTCGCGGAACACCTCGAGCTCACGCACATGGCGCCGCTTCACTGCGGCATGCAGGTAGCCCCAGGCCAGGTCGCAGGGAATCGCATGGCGCTCGACCAGTTCGGCGGTCAGGCGCACCGCCTCGCGGCTCATCTCCCAGATGTCTCGGGCCCGCTCACGACCCAGGGCCTTCTCCACGGTGCTGATGTCGGTGCCCAGGCCGGGAAGTATCTGGCCTCCGCTGCGTCCCGAGGCGCCCTGTCCGATCTCCCCGGCCTCCAGCAACACCACCGAATAGCCCCGCTCGGCCAGGTGGAGCGCCGCCGAGCAGCCGGTGATGCCCCCACCGACCACGCACACGTCGGCGCGCACGTCACCTTCTAGCGGGGGACAGTCACCGAGTTCGACGGCGACGGAGTCGCGATACCAGGAGGCGGGCTGCTCCAGAGGTGGCGGGGTCGTCATGCAAGACACCTGTCTGTGTTGCGCGATGCGCTGATTGTTCTTGTAACCGTCGCTGTGACACTTGCCCGGTGACAGTGCCCCAGGCAGGCAAGACTCAGTTTGACACCAGCACTGCAATGCCTGTCAAGTATTTAATACCTTGTAGGGCGCCGAGCGTTCCTCGGGTTCGACCAGCCAGCCCAGCGCTTACTCCAGAAACTTGTTTTCAGCACGGAAGATAGCGAATATCGAGGCAGAAGAGGTGAGACCTGCGTGCCGAAAGCCGATCGAAGATCGTCAATTAATCACCATCACTTACCCCGGTGTTCTCCCGGGGGACAGGATGACGACGGCCCTGACATCACGTCAGGATTCAGTGATACGAGGGTCGGCAGGACGTCCTATCCTCAACTCGCAGGTACGCTAGCGGGAACCACGCGCCGACCGAGGAGACCATCATGACGGCATCGACACCCCCCGCTCCTCATGCCGTCGAGAACGGCAAGGGAGCCAATCCGCTCAACCACCACTACTGGATGCCGTTCAGCGCCAACCGCGACTTCCATGCTCACCCGCGAGTGATCACGGCCGCCGAGGGACGCTACTTCATCGACGACCGCGGCCGGCGACTGTTCGATTCCCTCTCCGGGCTCTGGACCTGCGGCGCCGGCCACAATCGCGTCGAGATCCAGCAGGCGGTGGCCGCCCAGCTGGGAAGGCTGGACTACGCCCCGGGCTTCCAGGTCGCCCATCCGTTGGCCTTCGAGCTGGCCGAACGGATTGCGGCACTTACCCCGCCGGGGCTGGACCATGTCTTCTTTACCGACTCCGGCTCCGAGTCCGCCGATACGGCGGTGAAGATGGCGCGCGCCTACTGGCGCCTCCAGGGGCGTCCGGAGAAGACCCGACTGATCGGCCGAGCCAAGGGCTACCACGGCGTCAATGTGGGCGGCACCAGCCTCGGCGGGATTGGCGGCAACCGCAAGCACTACGGTCAACTGCTGGACGTCAGCCACCTGCCCCACACCCTCCAGCCGGCGCTCGCCTTCACCCGCGGACAGGCCGACAGCGGCGCCGAACTCGCCGACGCCCTGCTCGACCAGATCGCCCTGCACGACGCCTCGAGCATCGCCGCGGTGATCGTCGAGCCCATGTCCGGCTCAGGCGGGGTCATCGTGCCGCCGCGGGGCTATCTGGCGCGACTGCGCGAGATCTGTACCGCCCACGACATCCTGCTGATCTTCGACGAGGTGATCACCGCCTTCGGGCGCGCCGGGGCCCGTACCGGCGCCGAGGCCTTCGGGGTCACCCCGGACATCATGAACGTCGCCAAGCAGCTCACCAACGGCGCGGTGCCCATGGGGGCCGTGATCGCCTCCGGGGAGATCTTCGACACCTTCATGGCGGGTGGCGGGCCGATGCATGCCATCGAGTTCCCCCACGGCTACACCTACAGCGCCCATCCCGTGGCGTGCGCCGCGGGACTGGCGACCCTGGACCTCTTCGAGCGCGAGGACTTCCCCGCGCAGGTGCGGGCCATTGCGCCGGCGTTCGAGGAAAGGCTCCACGCCCTCAGGGGCCGACCCCACGTGGTGGACATCCGCAACCACGGCCTGGCCGGCGCCGTACAGCTCGCCCCACGCAACGGCGACCCGACCATCCGCCCCCGGGATGCCCACCTCGCGCTATGGGAGGCGGGCTTCTACGTGCGCTACGGTGGCGACACCCTGCAGTTCGGCCCGCCCTTCGCCACCACGGAGACGGAGCTGGAACGGCTCTTCGATGCGGTGGCCGCGACCCTGGAGCGGCTGGCGTGACCAGGCGCCCGGATTCGCTCGCGCACTTGCAGGGTTACTCATGCAGAAGGTGTCATCCAGAACCTGGGGCAGGGCGTCACTCCGCACCGCAGACCGGACAGGCAGGATCGCGCGGCACCCGGAAGTGGCGCCACTGGCCAACGAGACCGTCGAAGGTGGAGAGCCCGCGGTGGAGCGTGCCGGCACCGCTGACAAGCTTGATCGCCTCCAGGGCCTGAAAGCTGCCGATCAGCCCCACCAGCGGCGCTACCACGCCGCTCTCGGCGCAGCTGAGCGCCTCGTCGCCCTCCTCACTCTCCCCTCCCCCAGGCGGATAGAGGCAGGCATAGCAGGGCGAGTCGGGATCGCGGGGATCGAACACCGCCAACTGGCCGGAGAAGCGGATCGCCGCCCCGGAGATCAGCGGCACCCCTGCGACTCGGCAGGCGGCATTGATGGCGTAGCGGCTGGAGAAGCGGTCGGTGCAGTCGAGCACCACGTCCGCCTCGGCTACCGCCCGCGCCAGCGCCTCGCCGTCGAGGTGGTCGCTCAGCGCCCGAATCGCGCAATCGGGGTTGAGGGCGAGCGCCGCCTCCCGGGCCGACTCGGCCTTGTTGCGGCCCAGGTCGACGGTGGCATGGGCGATCTGTCGCTGCAAGTTGGAGAGCTCAACCTCGTCGGCATCGGCCAGGGTCAGCCGGCCCAGGCCCGCCGCCGCCAGGTAGAGGGCCACCGGCGAGCCCAGCCCCCCGGCGCCGACTACCAGGGCGTGGCCGGCCAGCAGCCGCTCCTGGCCGTCGATGTCGATCGGGTCGAGCATGATCTGTCGGCTGTAGCGCAGCAGAGCCTGGTCATCCATTGCAGGGCTCACTTCTCCTCGAACTCCTCGATGTCAGGCACGTGAAGACTGAAGTCCTCCTTGACCTCCTCCATCACCACATAGCTCTTGGACTCCTTCACCCCGGGCAGGGTCAGCACCACGTCGCCGAGCAGCTGGCGGTAGGCGGACATTTCGGGAATCCGGCACTTGAGGATGTAGTCGAACTGTCCCGAGACCAGGTGGCACTCCTGGATCTGCGGCAGCTTGGCCACGGCACGACGAAACTCGTCAAACACCGCCGGCGACTGGGTCTCCAGGCTGATCTCCACGAACACCAGCAGGTTGGCCTTGAGCGCTCGGGGGTCGAGCAGCGCCTTGTAGCCACGGATGATGCCGGAGCGCTCCAGACGCTTGACGCGCTCCAGGCAGGGGGTAGTGGAGAGGCCAACTTGAGAGGCCAGGTCGACATAGGAGATGCGGGCATTCTCTTGCAGGCAGCGCAGGATATTGAGGTCAATGCGGTCAAGCGAGCGTGTCTTGGCTTTCATGGTCGTGGGCATGCCGGTAGCAATGGGCAGTTCACGTCGTCGCGACAGCAAGATCATCTGAAAATCCCCCACCAATAGCGCTACAGTGGGTTTCACGCATGCAAAAGTGACGAGACGTGGCGTTTTTTACTGGTCAAGCTATACCACATCACGACCGCTCGCCTCCAGCCCGGCCCTCAACGTGACGTCCCAGGCTGACTCGGTCATGGCCGCCAAGATCTCGCAGAGTCGCCGTATCCGCATAGCCCTCCGCAGCGAGAGCCTCGCGCACCGCCGCCCCCTGGCCATGGCCATGCTCGAGCAACAGCCAGCCTCCGGGGACCAGGTGGGAGCGGGCCTCGTCCACCAGATGGCGCAGGTCAGCCAGCCCCTGCTCGGCCGCCACCAGGGCGCTCTGCGGCTCGTATCGCAGGTCACCCTGGCGCAGGTGGGGATCGTCCTCGGCAATATACGGCGGGTTCGAGACGATGAGGTCGAAGCGCGCACTGCCGCTCTCGTCATGCTTTTCGCTCTCTTCATTCAGTGCCGTGAACCAGTCCCCCGTGTGGAAATCGACGTTGCCGATGGCGAGGCGCTGGGCATTGTACCGAGCCAGGGCCACCGCCTCCAGGCTAAGGTCGATGCCGACCACCGACCAGCCGGGCCGTTCGCTGGCGAAGGCCAGGGCGACGGCCCCGGTGCCGGTACCGAGGTCCAGCAGCCGGCCCTGGTCCGATGCGCCATGTGCCAGGGCCGCTTCCACGAGCCGCTCGGTATCGGGGCGGGGAATCAGGGTATGCGGCGAGGTGGCAAGCCTCAGCCCCCAGAACTCCCGTACGCCGGTCAGATAGGCCACGGGGTGGCCGAGGGCGCGCGCCGCCAGTAACGCCTCGAAGCGGGCCCGCGCAAGGATCGGCGCCTCGCGATCGCCCCAGGTGTAGAGCCAGGTGCGATCGACGCCCAGCACGTGGCAGAGCAGCACCTCGGCGTCGAGCCGCCCGCTCGGGGAATCACACGCGGCGAGGCGCCGGGCGGCCCTCGCCAGCAGGGCGTCGATGGTCATCCGGCGTTCTGCTGGAGGGCCGCCAGCTGCTCGGCCTGGTACTCGTGGATCAGCGGGTCGATGACGTCGTCGAGTTGCTCGCCGCTGACCACCTCGGTCAGCTTGTAGAGCGTCAGGTTGATGCGGTGGTCGGTGACCCGGCCCTGGGGAAAGTTGTAGGTTCGAATGCGCTCGCTGCGATCACCGGAGCCCACCAGGGAGCGCCGGGCATCGGCCTGCTGTTGCTGCTGGCTGGCCACGGCGGACTGCTTGAGTCGCGCGGCGAGCAGCGACATCGCCTTGGCGCGGTTCTTGTGCTGGCTGCGCTCCTCCTGGCACTCCACCACCACGCCACTGGGCAGGTGGGTGATGCGGATGGCCGAGTCGGTAGTGTTGACGTGCTGGCCGCCGGCGCCGCTGGAGCGGAAGGTATCCACGCGCAGATCGCTGGAATCGATATCGATCTCGCCCACTTCATCGGCCTCTGGCATCACCGCCACCGTGCAGGCGGAGGTATGGATGCGCCCCTGGGACTCGGTGGCCGGCACGCGCTGCACCCGGTGGGCACCGGACTCGAACTTGAGCCGCGCATAGACGCCCTCGCCCTTGACCCGCGAGATGATCTCCTTGTAGCCGCCCTGCTCGCCATGACTGGCGCTGACCACTTCCACCTTCCAGCCGTGCTGCTCGGCATAGCGGGCATACATGCGGAAGAGATCACCGGCAAACAACGCCGCCTCGTCACCGCCGGTGCCGGCGCGGATCTCGAGGAAGACGTTGCGTCGGTCGTCGGGATCCTTGGGCACCAGCAGGTGCTTGAGCCGAACCTCGAGGGCCTCGAGCCTCTGATGTCCCTCGTCGCGTTCGAGTTCGGCCAGCTCGCGCATCTCCGCATCGGCATCGCCGAGCAGCTGCTCGGCGGAGGCGATGTCGTCCTCCACGGCGCAGTACTCGCGCCAGGCTTCCACCAGGGGTTCGAGCTCGGCATATTCCCGCGAATAATCTCGAAAGCGTGGTTGGTCGCTGATCACCTCGGGTTCCGCCAGCAGGGCGGAAAGCTCCTCGAAGCGCTCGACGAAGGCATCGAGGCGCTGGCGCAGGGTGGCTTTCATCGGCGCCTCCTATCGGGAGTGGTCGGTGGATTCATCCAGCAGCAGGGTAGTAGCGGCGTCCAGCAGGTCGCGACGCTCCCGGGAGGCCGCCTCCCGCATGGCGACCGTAGGACGGTGCATGAGCCGATTCGTCAATTGATGGGCCAGGCGACGAATCACCAGCTCGGGATCCTCGCCGCGGGCCAGGCGCGCCAGGGCCTGCTGCTCGGAGAGGTCACGCATGGCCTCGCCGCGGGCACGCACGTCGCGAATCAACTCGCCGCCGCTGCGAATCCGCCGCTCATGCAGCCAGTTGCCCACGCCGTGTTCGATGAGCGACTCGGCCTGGTCGGCGGCCACCTGGCGATGCCGGCGGTTTTCCTCGATGACCTCCTGGAGGTCATCGACGGTATAGAGGAAGACATCGCTGAGCTCGCCCACTTCGGGTTCGATGTCCCGGGGCACGGCGATGTCGACCATGAATACCGGCCGGTGGCGGCGCTTCTTCAACGCCCGCTCGACCATGCCCTTGCCGAGGATCGGCAGCGGTGCGGCGGTAGAGGAGATCACGATGTCGGCATGGACGAGCGCTTCGGGAATCCCATCGAGGGTGATCGCCTTGCCACCCAGCGGGCCGGAGAGGGCCTCGGCCCGCTCACGGGTGCGATTAGCCACGGTGAGCTGGCGAACGCCGGCCTCGTGGAGGTGGCGCGCCACCAGCTCGATGGTCTCGCCGGCGCCGATCAACAGCGCCCGCGAACGGGTGAAGTCGCCGAAGATGCGGCTGGCCAGGCTGACCGCCGCATAGGCTACCGACACCGGGTTGCGGCCGATGCCCGTCTCGGTACGTACCTGCTTGGCCACGGCAAAGGTATTCTGGAACAGACACTCGAGCTCGCCGCCCAGCCCACGGGTACGGCGAGCCGCCTGGTAGGCTTCCTTGAGCTGGCCCAGTATCTGGGGCTCGCCCAGCACCATGGAATCCAGCCCCACGGCCACCCGCATCAGGTGGCGTGCCGCCTCATTCTCATGAAAGTGATAGGCACAGCGCGACAGGTCCTCCACCCGCAGCCCGTGGAAACGGCCCAGCCAATCGAGGATCTCCCGCTCGCCGATAGCCTCGGTGACGCAGTAGAGCTCGGTACGGTTGCAGGTAGAGAGAACGGCTGCCTCGCGCACGTCCGGCAAGGCACGCAGTTCGGCCAGCGCCGCCTCTAGCTGAGTCGGCGAGAAGGCGACCTGCTCGCGCACCTCGATGGTGGCGGTCCGGTGGTTGATTCCCAGGGCAAGAAGCGTCATGCGTTCGGCATCTTCGCGAGTCGTGGTTTCGGCAGGGCGCAGTGATCATATCCGCCGACGCGGACCGCCCATCCTCGAAGCGCCGCATTCTACCACAGGCCTCCCACCCGGGGCGCCATGACATGCCGTGATCGGGATCATGCTTTGCCCGGGAGAGGCGAGCCGTTATGCTGGCCACTCTTTCCCATGCACGAGACGCGCATGCCCCGCGGAACGCTCCCCCGAATCACTCGCCCCCTTTCCCTGGTGCCCCTGGCGCTGGCGAGCCTGCTCGCCGGCTGCCAGGCCCTGCCAGGGGGCTCTTCGGCCGCCGAAGCCACTGCAGACCCGATGGCAGCCGCGCCGCCGGTTACCCGAGGCCTGGATGCCGACAGCCTCTCCGGCCTGCTGGTGGCTGAACTGGCCGGACAGCGCGGCGACTACCCGCGCGCTACCCGAGGCTTTCTTGACGTCGCCGAACGCTACGACGCCGCGGCTCTCGCCGAACGCGCCACCCTGGCCGCCCGCTTCAGCGAAGACGCCGGGTTGCTCGAAGAGGCCGCACGTCGCTGGCAGTCCCTGGCACCCCAGAGCGACGCACCGGCACGCCTGCTCTCCAGCCTCGCCATCCAGCGCGGCGACTGGAATACCGCCCTGGAACAGCGCCTGTCGGCCATCGCGCGTGGCGCTCGTGAGGAACTGACAGGCTTCGTGGAGGGCGCCCTCGAGGCCGGTGCCGATCCGGCGCCGCTGTTGACCAGAATGCGCAAGCACCTGGCGAGTCTCGACGAGCCGCGCTATGACAGCGAGTTGGCCACCGCCCTGCTGGAAGCCGCCGCCGGTGAGCGCACGGCCGCCGAGCAACGCCTGACGCGACTGGCCCGGACGGCCCCCGAGCAGCCCGAGCTTTGGCAGATACGCGCTCGCCTGGCCCTGGAGGCCGACGCCCCCTCCCAGGCACGATCGGCGGCGCGACTGGGTCTGGAAGTCGCGCCGGGCGACCCGCGCCTGATGCTGCTGCTGGCTCGTGCCGAGATCCGACTGGGCCGCATAGAAGCCGCCGAGGCCACCACCAATGCGCTGCTCGATGACCATGGTGACGATCCCGAACTGCGCCTGGGCCTGGCACGGCTGTTCCTGGAGAAAGAGCATCTGCCCCAGGCACGCCGCTTGCTGCTGCCTCTGGTCGGGGACGACGAGGCGCCACCGCTGGCCTTCCTGCTGCTCGGTGCCATCGCCGAGGACGAGGGGGAGGTGGATAACGCGCTTCTTTATTATCGCCAGGTGCCAGAGAGTGAGCAGTTCCTGAGCGCCCGTCTGAGCGCAGCGCGAATGCTGATCGACGAGGATCGGATGCTCGATGCGCGCGCCTTCCTGCGCCTCGAGCGGCTGCGTCACGAGGCCTACCGGAGCGAGCTGGTCTCCCTGGAGGTCGAGCTGCTCGACGAGGCCGGCCTCGAGGAGCAGGCCGATGCCCTGCTCGACAGCGAACTCTCCCAGCACCCCGACGACGAACGACTACGCTACCAGCGGGCCATGCGCGCCTTTGCCGACAACGATCTTGCCGCCATGGAGTCCGACCTCCGCCATATCATCGAGCAGGACCCGGAGAACGCCAACGCCCTCAACGCCCTGGGCTACACCCTCGCCGATCTTGACCTCGAGGGCCGCCTGGAAGAGGCGCGCGAGCTGATCGAGCGGGCCCACGCGCTGGAGCCAGACAACCCGGCCATCCTCGACAGCCTGGGCTGGGTCCTCTATCGCCAGGGCAACCCAGAAGACGCCCTGCCCTGGTTAGAGCGCGCCTGGTCGGCCATGCCCGACCAGGAGGTCGCCGCCCACCTGATCGAGGTGCTTTGGGTACTGGGCGAGGAAGCGCGAGCACGCGAGCTGCTCCAGGAGGCCCGGCAACGCTTCGACGAGCGCCCGCGGATCGACGAACTGCTGCAACGCTACCCGGAACTGGATGCAACCGGGTCCGTTGACTGACCCCTGACGAACGGAACTCTCCATGACCCTACTGCTGCGACTGCTATCTCCCCTGCTTGTTCTGGCCCTGCTGGTCGGTTGTGCCGGCCGTGAGCCCGCTCCCGAAGGAGAGCGCGCTGCGGGCCAGTGGCAGGCCCAGGCCGATCGCCTGGCCGAACTCGACACCTGGGTGCTGGTCGGCAAGGTCGGCCTGCGCACCCCCGAGGAGTCAACCAGCGCCAACTTGGACTGGAGCCAGCACTCCCACTATTATCGTCTGTTGATCAGCGGGCCATTCGGCAGCGGGCGCAGCACCCTGGAGGGGCGCGAAGGACGCTTCTCGCTGACCACCGCCGAGGGCCGCTTCGAAGCCGAGAGCCCCGAGGCACTGATGGAAGAGCAACTGGGCTGGTCACTGCCGGTCAGCGCGCTCTCCGAGTGGATCCGCGGACTGCCGGCAGAAGACAGCGCCCATCGGCTGGAAGAGGACGAACTGGGCTTTCCCCTTCGCCTCGAGCAGGATGGCTGGGGGATCGAATATCGTGACTGGGAGCGTGTCGCCGATCTCTGGCTGCCCAGACGCCTGGTGATGACCTATGACGACTTGCGGGTCACCCTGGTGGTCACCGACTGGCGCCCGGCCCTCGACGACTGACATGCCGCCCTCTCCTCTCCTGAACGAAGCGCTGGTGCTGCCGGCACCGGCCAAGCTCAATCGCCTGCTGCATATCACCGGTCGCCGGGCGGATGGCTACCACGACCTGCAGACGCTGTTCCAGTTCCTCGACATCGGCGACACCCTCACCCTGTGCAGCCGCGAGGATGGTGCGATCCGCCTCGCTCCCCGCCTGCCCGGGGTGGAGACCGAAGACAACCTGGTGGTGCGTGCCGCCCGTCTGCTGCAGGTCGCAAGCGGCTGTCGCCTGGGGGCGGACATCCATCTCGACAAGCACCTGCCCCTGGGCGGAGGCCTCGGCGGCGGCAGTTCGGATGCCGCGACCACCCTGCTGGGTCTCGACACCCTCTGGGGCCTGGGGCTGTCGCAGGCACGCCTGGCCGAACTCGGCCTGAGCCTGGGAGCCGACGTTCCGGTGTTCGTGCATGGCCATGCGGCCTGGGCCGAGGGGGTCGGCGAACGCCTCACGCCGGTCGAACTCGACACCCCCTGGTTCGTTGTCATCCACCCCGGTGTAACGGTCTCCACCCCGGCGGTGTTCGGGGCAGCGCAATTGACACGCCATACCCCCCCGATTACCATGGCGCGCGCACTGCAGGGGGGAGCGGGGAGCTGGACCAACGACTGCGAGCCCACCGTCCGGGCACTGTATCCCAAGGTGGCTCACGTGCTCGACTGGCTGGCGATCCGAGCGCCGGCCATGCTGACCGGCACCGGCGCCTGTGTCTTTGGCCGGCTCGGCAGCGAGACTCAGGCCGACCGACTCCTGGCCGAGGTTCCCGAGGGCTGGCAAGCCTTCAAGGCACGCGGTCTGAATCGCTCACCTCTCCATGCTGCGCTGGGTCGATGACCTTCCCCGCCCACGGGCGTCGAGGCATCCCTGAACATCCCGGAACCATCGACCCGAATCCCTGAAGACCCAACACAGCAAAGGTGGCTGCGCGTGTCAAAACTGATGGTTTTCGCCGGGAATGCCAATCCCGAACTCGCCCGAAAAGTCGCCGAGAGTCTGGACACCTACCTGGGCAATGCCACGGTCGGCCAGTTCAGCGACGGCGAAGTCGCGGTCGAGATCAACGAGAACGTGCGCGGCAAGGATGTGTTCATCCTGCAGTCCACCTGTGCACCGACCAATGACAACCTGATGGAACTGATCCTGATGGTGGACGCCCTGCGGCGGGCCTCCGCCACCCGGATCACCGCCGTCGTGCCCTACTTCGGCTATGCCCGTCAGGATCGCCGGGTGCGTTCCGCCCGCGTACCGATCTCGGCCAAGATCGTCGCCGACATGATGGTCAAGGCCGGGGTCGACCGAGTCATGACCATGGATCTGCACGCCGACCAGATCCAGGGCTTCTTCGACGTGCCGGTGGACAACGTCTACGGCTCGCCGATCCTGCTCGATGATATCGAGCGCCAGAACTACGACGACCTGGTGGTGGTATCGCCGGACGTCGGCGGTGTGGTGCGCGCCCGCGCCATCGCCAAGCAGCTCAACGCCGACCTTGCCATCATCGACAAGCGGCGCCCCTCGGCCAACCAGGCCCAGGTGATGCACATCATCGGCGAGATAGAGAGTCGTACCTGCGTGGTGGTGGACGACATGATCGACACCGCCGGCACCCTGTGCAAGGCCGGCGAGGCCCTGAAGGCCCGAGGCGCCCGACGCGTGGTCGCCTACGCTACCCACCCGATCCTGTCGGGGCCCGCGGTAGACAACATCACCGATTCGGTGCTCGACGAGGTAGTGGTGACCGACACCATCCCCCTCTCCGAGATCGCGCGACGCAGCGGCAAGATCCGCCAGCTCAGTGTCGCCGGACTGATCGCCGAGGCGATTCGCCGGGTCAGCAACGAAGAATCCGTCAGCGCCATGTTCCACTGAACGCGGGTCATCAGGACTCGTTCAGAAGAATGTGGCGCGGGACACATGCCCTGCGGGGCTCCCGGAAACGCCATGGTCTGGTCGCGGACCACGGCGCTTTCCTTATTTCTTGAAAGAGGCAATTCCATGTCCGATTACACACTCAATGCCAGCGTTCGCAACGACCTGGGGAAAGGTGCGAGCCGCCGCCTGCGTCGTGCGAACGAACAGGTGCCGGCCATCATCTATGGTGGCGAAAAGGCGCCGCAGCCCATTGCCGTCGACAAGACCAGCTTCTACAAGGCGCTGGAAGACGAGGCTTTCTTCTCCTCCGTGATCAACCTGCAGGTAGACGGCAAGGCCCAGCAGGTCGTGGTGCGTGACCTCCAGCGTCACCCCTACAAGCCGCTGGTCACCCATGCCGACTTCCTGCGGGTCGATGCCACCCACGAGATCACCCTGCGCGTGCCGCTGCACGTGGTGGGCGAGGAAACGTGCACGGGCATCAAGGACGAGGGTGGCGAGCTCCACGTGCTCGCCAACGATGTCGAGATCAGCTGCCTGCCGAAGGATCTCCCCGACTACCTGGAGATCGACATCAGCGCGGTTGCGCTGGGCACGACCCTGCACCTTTCCGACCTGAGCGTGCCGGCCGACGTGACCATCGTCGCCCTCACACACGGCGAGGACCATGACAACGCCGTGCTGAGCATCTCCAAGCCCAAGATCCGTGGAACGGAAGAGGGTGAGGAAGGCGAGGAAGGCGGTGGATCCGCCGAGGGCGGAGAAGGCGAAGACAGCGCCGAGTAATCGCGTCTGTCCGGGGCCATGTCGCGCATGGCCCCTCCCTTCATCGATCAAGCGCCCCGGCGCTTGATTTTTTTATGGCCGTCCATCCCTGGCGGCCATCCTACGGACCGCCGCTAACGCGACGTCAAAAATCATTCCCGATGATTTTTTGGAGACACACATGAGCCAGGTCAAGGCGATCATTGGACTGGGCAACCCCGGTGCCGACTACGCAGCCACCCGTCACAATGCCGGTGCCTGGCTGGTACAGGCCGTGGCACGGGTGGCCGGTGGCGAGCTGCGCCCGGAGAAGAAGTTCCTGGGCCTGCACGCCAAGGTTCACCTGGATGGCCAGGAAGTACACTTGCTGGAGCCCACCACCTTCATGAACCGCAGCGGTGGTGCCGTGGCGGCGCTCTGCCAGTTCTTCAAGCTTTCTCCTGACGAGCTGCTGGTGGCCCATGACGAGCTCGACATGCCGCCGGGCACAGCGCGCTACAAGACAGGTGGAGGTCACGGCGGGCACAACGGCCTGCGCGACATCATCAGCGCGCTGGGCAACGACAGGTCCTTCCATCGCCTGCGCATCGGCATCGGCCATCCCGGCGACAGCCGTCATGTGACCCGCTATGTGCTCAGCAGTCCCGGCAAGGCGGAGCTTGCCGCCATCGATGACGCCCTCGACGAATGCATTGCCACGCTTCCCCAGGCCGTGGCCGGCGACTGGGCAAAGGCCATGAATCGGCTGCACAGTTTTACCGCCGGAGGCTGAAACGCCAGCTGTCAGCTTGAAGCCATAAGCCGTAATTCACCCCACTGCTCGACGGTACGGGTTTTCTTACGGCTGACCGCTTAAGGCTTATCGCTCGGTGGCGTAGAATACCGATCATTCTTCATTCCCGAACTCGTTCTCCAGGACAATTCCATGGGTTTCAACTGCGGTATCGTCGGCCTGCCCAACGTCGGCAAGTCCACGCTGTTCAATGCGCTGACCAAGTCCGGCATCGACGCCGAGAATTTCCCCTTCTGCACCATCGAACCCAACGTGGGCATCGTGCCGATGCCCGACCCGCGCCTCGACAAGCTGGCGGAGATCATCAAGCCTCAGAAGGTGATACCCACCACCATGGAGTTCGTCGACATCGCCGGCCTGGTGGCCGGTGCCTCCAAGGGTGAGGGGTTGGGCAACAAGTTCCTGGCCAACATCCGCGAGACCCAGGCCATCGCCCATGTGGTTCGTTGCTTCGACAACGACAACGTGATCCACGTCGCCAACCAGATCGACCCGCGTGCCGATATCGAGATCATCAACATGGAGCTCGCGCTGGCCGACCTCGACACCGTCGAGCGTGCCATCCAGCGCCTGGTACGCGTCGCCAAGGGCGGCGACAAGGAGGCCATTGCCACCAAGGCGATCCTCGAGCGCATTCAGCCTCACCTGGCCGAGGGCCTGCCCTTGAGAAGCGTCGGCCTGGGCGAGGACGAGCAGCGCCAGCTCAAGAGCTTCGGCTTCCTGACGCTCAAGCCCACCATGTACATCGCCAACGTCAACGAGGACGGTTTCGAGGACAACCCCTACCTCGAGGTGGTCAACGCGATGGCCGCCGAGGAAGGCGCGGTGGTGGTACCGGTATGCAACCAGATCGAGGCCGAGATCGCCGAGCTGGAGGACGAGGAGCGCGCCATGTTCCTGGACGAGATGGGCATGGAAGAGCCCGGGCTCGACCGGGTGATCCGTGCCGGCTATGCCCTGCTCGGCCTGCAGACCTTCTTCACCGCCGGCCCCAAGGAGGTCCGAGCCTGGACGGTAAAGGTGGGAGCCACCGCCCCCGAGGCTGCTGGCGTGATCCATACCGACTTCCAGAAGGGCTTCATCCGCGCCGAGGTCATCGCCTACGACGACTTCGTCAGCCTGGGCGGCGAGCAGGGCGCCAAGGACGCCGGCAAGTGGCGCCTGGAGGGCAAGGAGTACATCGTCCAGGACGGCGACGTGATCCACTTCCGCTTCAATGTGTGAGGCACGAAGGCCTTGACGCACCAGGGAAAGCTCCCTAGAATTCGCTCCCGTTGTTCGGCTACGTAGCTCAGCTGGTTAGAGCACATCACTCATAATGATGGGGTCCCCTGTTCAAATCAGGGCGTAGCCACCAGATACCGAAAAGCCCGCCTGGCGAACCAGGCGGGCTTTTTTGGCTCCAGGCTTGAGACGCCAGCCGATGGTTGTCAGCGCACCGTGCGTAGCTCAGCGTCAGGAAAGCTCGGCACGATTGACGAAGGCGATCAGCACGCGGGTCAGGTACTCCACGTCCTGGGCGCCGGCGGTCTCGCGGATCGAGTGCATCGCCCACTGGGGCACGCCGACATCCAGGGTCGGCACGCCGAGCTCGGTGGCGGTGATCGGGCCAATGGTGCTGCCGCAGCCCATGTCGGCGCGGGTCACGAAGCTCTGCACCGGCACATCGACGGCATGGCAGAGATCACGGAATAGCGCCGCTGTGGCGCTGTTGGTGGCATAGCGTTGGCTGGCGTTGACCTTGATCACCGGCCCGCCATTGAGCAACGGGCCGTGGGCGGCATCATGCTTGTCCGGGAAGTTGGGGTGCAGCGCATGGGCATTGTCGCAGGAGATAAGCCGTGAGGCCTGGATCAAGCGAATGAAGCCCTCGTCGCCGGGTTCACCGAGCTGCGCATTGACCCGCCGTAGCACGTCACCGAGGAAAGGGCCCTGGGCGCCGCAGGCGCTGGCACTCCCCACCTCTTCATGGTCGTTGGCCACCAGCACCGCTGCTTGACGCCCGTCGCTACCCAGCAGGGCCTCCAGGCCGATGAAGCAGGAAAGCAGGTTGTCGAGCCGGGCACTGGCGATCAGCTCACCGTCGACCCCGACCCGGGCCGGCGGCTGCATGTCGCGGAAGGCGAGCTCGAAGTCGAGAAGCTCGACCTCTTCGAGGCCGTGCTGCTCGGCGAGCCAGCGCTTGAGCAGGCGCTCGAGGTCAGGCTTATCTCCGCCCTGCAGGAAGACGGGGGCCATCTCGGTCTGGGCATTGATGGCCCGGCCGTTGTTGGCCTCGCGATCCAGATGGATGGCCAGGCTCGGGATGATCGCCAGCGGCTGCTCGATATCGAGCAGCACGCCCTCGATACGGCCGTCGGCGTGGCGAAGGTGCACCCGTCCCGCCAGCCCCAGGTCACGATCGAACCAGGGAGCCAGCAGGGCGCCGCCATAGACCTCCACACCGAGCTGGAGCCAGCCCGCCGCACTCTGGGCGGGATTGGGCTTGAGGCGCAGGCCGGGGCTGTCGGTATGGGTCCCGATCAGGCGCAGCGCCTCGAGCGGCTCAGCGGGTAGCTGCAGGGCGATGAGCGAGGAGTCGTTACGGGTGACGTAGACACGCTCACCGGGGGCCAGTCGCCAGGCATCGGTCTCCTCGAGACGCCGGTAGCCGGCCTCCTCCAGTCGCCTGGCCATGTTGGCCGTGGCATGCCAGGGCGTGGGAGATCGACGCAGGAAATCAAGCAGTCGCTCGAGTCGGACATCCTGGGACATGAATTCCTCTATCGCGGAGCGTTTCAGGGGTCTTGGCAACACGATCAAGCTGATATACTGCGCATTCTGTCCATGCAACTCGTCAGCCGGCGCGGGGTCTGGGTAGGTATCAAGTGTACACGAATCGGGGAGTGCTTCATCGATGAGCCAGTTAGTCACCCTTGGACGTTCGACGGTCCTGGCCCTGCTGCTGATCACCATGCCGGCACTGGCCGCGGTCGAGCCGAGCGATGCCCAGCGCCAGGTATCCGCGGAAGTGGCCGAATCGCTGCGCTACGGCCATTACGCGGATATCAGTTTCGACAACGACTGGTCGGAGCAGGCCTTCTCGCGCTTCCTGGACATCCTCGATGGCCAGCGTGCCTTTCTGCTGGACAGCGACGTGGCCGCCTTCAGCGATCTGGAAACGGGCATGGACGAGGCGCTGCTCGAGGGCAACCTGACCCGTCCCTTCGCCCTCTATCAGCGCTATCACGACCGCGCCGAGTCGCGCTTCGAATGGCTGCTGGAGCGGCTTGACGACGGTGTCGACTTCGCTTTCGACAGCGAGCAGCGCCTGAAACTGGAGCGTGATGATGCCCCCTGGGCCGGCCAGCAGGAGACCCTGGATGAGCTGTGGATGAAACGGCTCAAGAACGCGGCCCTGACCCTGACCATCAGCGACCAGGACGCGGAGCAGGTGGAAGCCAACCTGCGCCAGCGCTACGAGGGGCAGCTGTCTCGCCTGCGCCAGACCAACGAGAGTGATGTCTTCGGACTCTTCATGGCCGCAGTGACCGGCAGCATCGACCCTCACAGCGAATATCTCTCGCCGCGCCAGGGTGAGTCCTTCGACATCCAGATGCGTCTGTCGCTGGAGGGCATCGGTGCCCTGCTCCAGGCTGACGGAGAATACGTCAAGGTCTCGAGCCTGGTGCCAGGCGGGCCGGCCGAGCGCGATGGCGCCCTGCAGCCGGCCGATCGCATCGTCGGCGTCGGCCAGGAAGGCGAGGAGATCGTCAACGTGGTGGGCATGCGCCTCGACGACGTGGTCGACATGATTCGCGGCCCCAAGGGGTCAGAGGTGCGCCTCGAAGTGGTGCCCGCCCAGGCCGTCGACATGACCCGTACCACGGTGGTCGATATCACCCGCGATACGGTCGATCTGGAGGAGCAGGCCGCCCAGGGCGAGGTCATCGAGATCGAACGGGACGACGGCACCCATCGCCTCGGCGTGATCGAGATTCCCACCTTCTACGTGGACTTCGATGCCTGGCAGGCCGGGGAGGAGGACTACCGCAGCACCACCCGCGACGTGGCCAAGGAGGTGGAGCGACTCCAGGCCGAGGGCGTCGAAGGCATCGTGCTCGACCTGCGCAACAACGGGGGGGGGGCGCTGCAAGAAGCCAACTCGCTGATCGGTCTGTTCATCGACCGTGGCCCCACCGTTCAGGTCCGCGATGCCCGTGGCCGCATCAGTCTCTATGGCGACACCGAGAGCGGCACTCTCTACGATGGCCCCCTGGCCGTGCTGGTCGACCGCCTGTCGGCCTCGGCTTCCGAGATCTTTGCCGGCGCCATCCAGGACTACGGTCGTGGTCTGGTGGTGGGCACCGATACCTTCGGCAAGGGAACGGTCCAGACCCTCAACGAGCTCAGCCATGGCGAGATCAAGCTGACCCGGGCCAAGTTCTACCGCATCTCGGGAGCAAGCACCCAGCATCGTGGCGTGGAGCCGGACATTCGTTTTCCGAGCCTGATCGACCCGGAACTTATCGGCGAGAGCAGCCTCGACAACGCCCTGGAGTGGGATACGGTGCGTGAGGTGCAGTACCGCACCTATGGCGAGCCCCAGCAGTACCTCGATACGCTGCGCAGCCGCCATCAAGAGCGTGCTGCAGAGCATCCGAACTTCCACTACCTCGAGCAGCAGTCCGAACTGGTCAGCCGCCTTCGCGAGCAGCACACCAGCGTCAGCCTCAATCGTGAGCAGCGCCAGCGCGAGGTGGAAGCCCAGGAGGCCGAACGGCTCGCTCTCGAGAACGAACGGCGTCGCGCCCTTGGCCTGGACCCGCTGGAAGAGTGGATCGATGCCCGCGACGAAGAGAGTGGCGACGAGGAACCCATCGACCGTGCCCAGATCAAGGAAGCGGCTCAGATCCTGCTCGACTACAGCCAGCTCAAGGGCACCTGGCAATTTGCTGAACGCAACTGACGCCCGAACCAGGGCAATTGTGCAGTTACCCGCAGCAAGAGGCGCCGGACCCCAGGGCCAGGCGCCCTCTTGGACCCCATCACCACACCGGATGAACGGTCAGGCCAGACGCACGGGGCAACCGCGGGTAACGAGGCCGGGCAACTCGGGGACGACGACAGCAGTCGCTGGGCAATGAGCCAAGAAACAAACACAGCAGGAGCAGGAAAGGATGATCACTGGAGAAGCCTGGCTCCCCGAACAGGACTCGAACCTGTGACCCAGTGATTAACAGTCACTTGCTCTACCAACTGAGCTATCGGGGAAGGATGCAGGATAACGCGGAGAATACGACAGGCAATCAGGAGCGATTGGCTCCCCGAGCAGGACTCGAACCTGCGACCCAATGATTAACAGTCATTTGCTCTACCAACTGAGCTATCGGGGAATGACCGCATGCCGCAATGTGCTTGTCGAGATCCCTCGCCGCATGAGCGAAGCTGGCTCCCCGAGCAGGACTCGAACCTGCGACCCAATGATTAACAGTCATTTGCTCTACCAACTGAGCTATCGGGGAATGACCTCAAGCACGGGACGTAGTATACGGATCGGGTCCGCAAGGTCAAGCAGGGATTGGCATTTTACCCAGTCGCCCGCTCTACCTGACGCCAACGAAAAACGCCCACCTGGTCGTTTCCAACTGGCGGGCGTCTTCGCGAGTTCTGGTGGCTACGCCCTGATTCGAACAGGGGACCCCATCATTATGAGTGATGTGCTCTAACCAGCTGAGCTACGTAGCCTTATCAATAGCTTGCCCGACAGCAGCCGGGCAACGGGATGGGATTATGCACGCGGGCCTGCTGCATGGCAAGCCCGCGCGAACACTCACGCCTTGATATCGAGGGCACGCTTGACCGCCGGCAGCGCCGGCTCGCCCTCGCGGGTCTCGACACCCTCGAGCCAGGTCTCCAGGATCTCGGGGTTGGCCTGCAGATAGGCACGGGCGGCATCGCGGGGATCGGCACCCTCGTCCATGATCTCAGCCATCAGCTGGTTCTCCATCTCGAGGGTAAACTCGAGGTTTTCCAGCAGCTCCCCCACGTTGGCACACTCCGCGACGTAGCCGGCACGAGTATTGGTGTAGACGGTGGCGCCACCGAGATCAGGGCCGAAGTAGTCATCGGCGCCTTCCAGGTAGGCCATGTCGAAGTTGGTGTTCATGGGATGCGGCTCCCAGCCGAGGAACACCATCCACTGCTCATCAGGTACCCGGGCGCCCAGTTCGGCGAGCATGCCGGCCTCACTGGAATCGATCAGCTGCCAGTCGCCCAGGCCGAAGGCGTCTTCGTCGATCATCTGCTGGATCAGCTGGTTGCCGTCGTTGCCGGCCTCGATGCCGTGAATGCTGCTGTCGAACCGCTCGGCATGCTCGGCCAGGTCGGCCACCGAGGTGACGCCGGCATCATGGACGTACTGCGGCACCGCGAGGGTGTACTTGGCACCTTCCAGGTTGGCTCCCAGGCGCTCGACGTCGCCATCCTCGACGAAGGGGTCGCTGATGGAGGCCATGGAAGGCATCCAGTTGCCCAGGAAGACGTCGAAATCGTCGTTCTTCATGCCCTGGTAGGCGATGGGCACGGAGACGGTGTCGATACGCGTCTCGTAGCCCATGGCCTCCAGCACCTCGGTGGTAAGGGCGGTGGTCGCGGTGATGTCGGTCCAGCCGACCTCGGCGAAGCGCACGGTCTCGCAGCTCTCGGGAGCGGCGGCCTGCAGTGGCGACACGGCGATCCCGATGGCGGCAGCGCTGAGACCCAGGGTCAGTCGACGATTCAGATTGCGAGTGTACATGTGAGGATTCCTCCGGTTGGACATGAAGTATAGACGCGATAGCGATGCTACCGGTCGAAGGCTGAATTTGTCCGCCTTTATTGATTGAACGTTCAATAAAAAAATGGCAAGCTGTGCACATGGTAACCATGCTTCATGTGGTGGTTGCAAGATCAATTGCCCGGGACAGGAGTCAGCGACGGTGCCCAAGGTTGGAATGGAACCCATTCGCCGCCAGCAGCTAATCAAGGCCACCATGGCGGCGATCGACGAGGTCGGCCTGGCCGATGCCACGGTGATGCGCATCGCCCGACACGCGGGCGTTTCAGCCGGCATCATCAGCCACTATTTCGGTGGCAAGGACGGCCTGCTGGAAGCCACCATGCGCCAGATTCTCTGGGACCTGGGCGAGGCGGTAGCAGCCCGGCGCCGCGAGCTCACGACCCGGAACCCTAGAGACCATCTCGGCGCCATCATCGACGGCAACTTCGACGGCAGCCAGGTCACCGGGCCGGTGGCCAAGACCTGGCTGGCCTTCTGGGCCAGCAGCATGCACGAGCCCGAGCTGGCACGCCTGCAGCAGGTCAATGACCGGCGCCTCTACGCCAACCTCTGCCACCAGTTCCGCCGTCTGATGCCCCGTGACGAGGCCCGCGCCTGTGCCCGCGCACTGGCTGCCCTGATCGACGGCCTGTGGCTGCGCGGCGCCCTGACCCGCGAGGGCCTGGACAGCGACGAGGCACGACGCCTGGCCCGGGACTACCTCGAGCGCCTTCTCGACACTCGAGACACTTCTTCCCCTTCCTGAATGGAGGTCACCATGACACCCCTCGAGACCCAGACCCTCTACATCGACGGCCGTCGCACGGCCGCCACCTCCGGCGAGATCTTCTCGGTGGTCAACCCCTTCGACGGCTCGCGGCTGGCCGACGTTCAGCAGGCCGCCGAGGCCGACGTGGATACCGCCGTGGCGGCCGCTCGCAAGGGCCAGCGCATCTGGGGGGCGATGAGCGGCATGCAGCGCGGCCGTATCCTCAACCGCGCCGTGGCGCTTCTAAGGGAACGCAATGACGAGCTGGCCGAGCTCGAGACCCGCAACACCGGCAAGCCGATCAGCGAGACCGCCGCGGTGGACATCGTTACCGGCGCCGACGTCCTCGAGTACTACGCCGGCCTGGCCACCGCCATCGAGGGCAGCCAGATCCCGCTGCGCGAGGGTTCCTTTGTCTATACGCGCCGCGAGCCCCTGGGCGTGATCGGCGCCATCGGTGCCTGGAACTATCCCATCCAGATCGCCTGCTGGAAGAGTGCCCCGGCACTGGCCGCCGGCAACGCCGTGGTCTTCAAGCCCAGCGAGGTCACCCCGCTCACCACCATGCGGCTCGCCGAGATCTTCACCGAGGCCGGCTTGCCCGACGGCGTCTTCAATGTGATCCATGGCGACGGCAGCGTCGGCGCTCTGATGACCGGCCACCCCGACATCGACAAGGTCTCCTTCACCGGCGAGGTGGGGACCGGCAAGAAGGTGATGGCCGCCGCCGGGGGCTCCACCCTCAAGGACGTGACCATGGAACTGGGCGGCAAGTCGCCGCTGATCGTTTTCGCCGACGCCGACCTGGACCGCGCCGCCGATGCCGCCATGATGGCCAACTTCTACTCCAGCGGGCAGATCTGCACCAACGGCACCCGGGTGTTCGTTGAGGGCTCGGTGAAGGAGGCCTTCGAGGCAAGAATCGCCGAGCGCGTGGCGCGCATCAGGGCCGGGGACCCGATGGATCCGAGCGTCAACTTCGGCCCACTGGTGAGCTTCGAGCATCAGGCAAAGGTGCTCTCCTACATCGCGCTGGGTGAGCAGGAAGGCGCCAGGGTGCTGGCCGGTGGTGATGCATGGCATCAGGGCGAGAGCAACGGGATCGAGTGGTCGAAAGGCGCCTGGGCAGCCCCCACGGTGTTCACCGACTGCACGGACGAGATGCGCGTCGTGCGCGAGGAGATCTTCGGCCCGGTGATGGCGATCCTGGCCTTCGACGACGAGGAAGAGGTGATCCGTCGCGCCAACGATACCCACTACGGCCTGGCAGCCGGCGTCTTCACCGAGAGCCTCAACCGCGCCCACCGGGTGATTCATCGCCTGGAGGCCGGCATCTGCTGGATCAACACCTGGGGGGAGTCCCCCGCCGAGATGCCGGTGGGCGGTTACAAGCAGTCCGGCGTGGGCCGCGAGAACGGCCTCGAGACCCTGACTCACTACACCCAGACCAAGTCGGTGCAGATCGAGATGGGCCCCTTCGAGTCGGTGTTTTAAGGAGATCCCATGCCACAGACTCGTGAATTCGACTACATCATCATCGGTGCGGGATCGGCCGGCAACGTGCTGGCCACTCGCCTGACCGAGGACGAAGGCGTCAGCGTGCTGTTGCTCGAGGCCGGCGGCCCCGACTACCGCGTCGACTTCCGCACCCAGATGCCGGCCGCGCTGGCCTATCCACTGCAGGGCAAGCGCTACAACTGGGCCTTCGAGACCGACCCCGAGCCCCACATGGATGGCCGACGCATGGAGTGTGGCCGGGGCAAGGGGCTGGGCGGCTCCTCGCTGATCAACGGCATGTGCTACATCCGCGGCAACGCCCTGGACTACGACCACTGGGCCGAGGCGCCAGGCCTCGAGGACTGGACCTACGCCGACTGCCTGCCCTATTTCCGGAAGTCCGAGAGCCGCGACATCGGCCCCGACGCCTACCATGGCGGCGAGGGTCCGGTGAGTGTGACCACGCCGAAAGAGGGGAATAACCCCCTATATCGCACCTTTATCGAGGCGGGCAAGCAGGCCGGCTACCCGGAGACCGAGGACGTCAACGGCTACCAGCAGGAGGGCTTCGGCCCCATGGACCGCTTCGTCACGCCGAACGGCCGTCGCGCCTCCACCGCCCGCGGCTACCTCGACCAGGCGAAGGGGCGGCCGAACCTGACCATCGAGACCCGAGCCCTCACCGACGTTATCGATTTCGAGGGCAAGCGAGCCGTGGGCGTGCGCTTCCGGCGCCGCGGCCAGGAGCAGCGAGTACGCGCCCGCCAGGAGGTGCTGCTGTGCGGCGGGGCCATCGCCTCGCCGCAGATCCTTCAGCGTTCGGGCGTCGGAGCGAGAGACCTCCTGGAAGAGGTCGGCATCGCACCGGTGCAGGTCAACGACAATGTCGGCGCCCATCTCCAGGATCATCTGGAGATGTATATCCAGTACGAGTGCACCCAGCCGATCTCGCTCTACCCGGCGCTGAAGTGGTGGAACCAGCCGAAGATCGGTGCCGAGTGGCTCTTCCTGGGCAGCGGCGTGGGGGCCAGCAACCAGTTCGAGGCGGCGGGCTTTATCCGCAGCAATGATCAGGAGGCGTGGCCCAACCTGCAGTACCACTTCCTGCCCATTGCCATCAGCTATAACGGCAAGAGCGCGGTCCAGGCCCACGGCTTCCAGGCGCATGTAGGCTCCATGCGCTCGGCGAGCCGCGGGCGAATCCACCTGACTTCCCGACACCCCGAGGCCGCGCCGAGCATCCTCTTCAACTACATGTCCACCGACAAGGACTGGCGGGAGTTCCGCGATGCCATCCGCCTGACCCGCGAGATCATCGCTCAGCCCGCCTTCGCTCCCTACCGCGGCCGGGAAATCTCGCCGGGGCCGGACGTGCAGTCTGACGCCGAGCTGGACGCCTTCGTCAAGGCCCATGCCGAGACCGCCTACCATCCCTGCGGCAGCTGCCGGATGGGCGAAGGCGACGATGCCGTGGTGGACAGCCAGGGCCGGGTACACGGCCTCGAAGGGCTGCGGGTAGTGGACGCCTCGCTGTTCCCGGTGATTCCCACCGGCAACCTCAACGCGCCGACCATCATGCTCGCCGAGAAGATCGCCGACCGCATCCGAGGCCGCGAACCCTTGCCGCAAAGCGACGCCCCCTACTACGTGGCGGGCAACGCCCCAGCCCGCAAGGAGCCTCAGCGCCGGATACATCAAGACTTGAGCTTAACCGAGTAGCAGGATCGCTCAGTGAACAGCAGAGCGTGACTGGCCGGTTGCAGGAAAGTGGACTAGTCTGCAAGAATTCAAACATCCGTTCGAACTCTTGCGTTCCACAACAATCGGAGTCACGCCATGCTCACCCTGATCCTGCTGATCGCGGCCCTCGCCGGCCTGCTCGTCGTGATGCGCCGCGAGGCGGGTGCCCTGCCCGCCCTCGGTGTGCTCGCCGTCACCGGCCTGGCTAGCCTGCTCTTCGCCTCATCCCTGCTGGGCGGGCTGCTGCTGGTCGGTGCCGCCCTGGTGGCGGTAGCCGGCCTGCCGACGTTGCGCATCCGCTGGCTTTCGCCTCGCCTCTTCGCCCTGTTCAAGAAAGTCGCGCCGCGGGTCTCGGAGACCGAGCGCATCGCCCTGGAGGCCGGCACGGTGGCCTGGGACGGCGAGCTCTTTACCGGGCGACCCGACTGGCAGG
This sequence comes from Halomonas lysinitropha, assembly GCF_902500215.1. GTDB lineage: Bacteria > Pseudomonadota > Gammaproteobacteria > Pseudomonadales > Halomonadaceae > Halomonas > Halomonas lysinitropha. The sequence continues at coordinate 92,504 of NZ_CABVOU010000031.1, read as the reverse complement.
CGTTGCTCGGCTACCGTGACGAGGGGCTCACGGAACAGGAGCAGGCCTTCCTCCACCACCAGTGCAGCGTGGCCGCCGGCATGTGCAACGCCTGGGAGATCGCCCGGGAGCGCGCCGACCTGCCCCAGGAGCTCTGGGAGTACCTCAAGAAGGAAGGCTTCTTCGGCATGATCATCCCGAAGGCGTACGGCGGCCTGGGCTTCTCCGCCAAGGCGCAGTCGCTGGTGCTCCAGAAGCTCTCGGTCAGCGAGACGCTGATGGTCACCGTGGGCGTGCCCAACTCCCTGGGCCCGGGCGAGTTGCTGCTCAAGTACGGCACCGAGGCCCAGAAGGACCACTACCTGCCGCGGCTGGCCGACGGACGCGAGATCCCCTGCTTCGGTCTGACCGGCCCCCGTGCCGGTTCCGACGCCACGGCCCTGCCCGATACCGGCGTGGTGTGTCGGCAGGAGGTCGATGGCGAGCAGGTGCTGGGCCTGCGCCTGACCTTCGAGAAGCGCTGGATCACCCTGGCCCCCATTGCCAGCGTGGTGGGCCTGGCCTTTCGCCTCTTCGACCCCGAGCACCTGCTCGGCGACGAGGAGGATCGCGGCATTACCCTGGCGCTGATCCCGCGCGACACCGAAAGCATGGAGATCGGGCGCCGCCACCACCCTATCGGCAGCCCCTTCCTCAACGGCCCGATCAGGGGCAATGACGTCTTCGTGCCGCTCGATACCATCATCGGCGGGCCCGAGATGATCGGCCAGGGCTGGCGCATGCTGGTGGAGTGCCTCTCCATCGGGCGTTGCATCACCCTGCCCTCTGGCGCCACCGGGACCGCCCGCTATGCACTGGGCTGGAGCGGCGGCTTCGCCCGTATCCGTCGCCAGTTCAACGTGCCGATAGCCGAGATGGAGGGTGTCCAGGAGCCCCTGGCGCGCATGGCTGCGCTGGCCTACGTTTCCCGGGCCGCGGTCTACCAGACGGCCAACACCATCGACCACGGCGAGAAGCCGGCGGTACCCTCGGCGATCCTCAAGAGCCAGCTCACCGAGTTCCAGCGCCAGATTCTCGGCGACGCCATGGACATCCACGGCGGCAAGGCGGTGACCCTGGGGCCGCGCAACTACCTCGGCATCGGCTACAGCGCCAACCCGGTGGCCATCACCGTGGAAGGCGCCAATATCATGACCCGCAACCTGATGATCTTCGGCCAGGGAGCCATACGCTGCCATCCCTATGTGCTGGAGGAACTGGCCGCCAAGGATGCCGACGACCTGCCGGCCTTCGACCGCGCCTTCTTCGGCCACGCCGGGCTGGTTTTCGGTAACGCCGCCCGTGCCCTTACCCAGGGCCTGGGGCTCGGCCGACCGGGCGCCCCCTTCGACGAGGTCGCCGCGCCCTACGCTCGCGACATCGCTCGCCTCTCCGCCGGTTTCGGTCTCTGCGCCGATGCTGCCATGGCGAGTCTCGGCTCGTCCCTCAAGCAGCGTGAAATGCTCTCAGCCCGCCTGGGCGACGTGCTCTCCAACCTGTATCTCGCCTCGATGACGCTCAAGCAGTGGCACGAGGGCGACAAGGTCGAGGGCGAGGCCGCTCTGCTGCACTATGGCTGCCGTTTCCTGCTGGAACGGGCCGAGCAGGCCTTCGATGAGCTGTTCGACAACCTGCCGAACCGTGCCCTGGGCAGGGTACTGCGCATTGTCGTGATGCCCGCCGGACGCCGCTGGAAGCGCCCTCAGGATGACCTGACCCGCGAGATTGCCCAGGCGGTCTCCCGGGACACGGCACTTCGCCACTACCTGCTGGAAGCCACCTGGCAGGAGAATGACGGCAGCCGGGATAATCCGCTCGCCCACTACAATGCCCTGCTGGTCACTCAGGAACGGGCCGAGAGTCTCTACCGCACGGTCAACAAGGCCCACGCCAAGGGCGAATTGCCGGAGGATGCGCTCCATCCCGAGCAGAAGGTGGAGGAAGCCGCCAAGGCCGGCCTGATCAGCGAGGAGGACGCCACCTTCATGCGCGAGCGGGAGGCCGCGGTGTTGGAGCTGCTCAGTGTGGACGACTTCGAGTACGACGCCTTCGTCACCGACAAGTCGAAGGTGCTGCGCCACAACGCTGCCTGATCTTGACAAGCGAACCAGAGAAGCCCCGGCCAACCCGGGGCTTCCTTGTGGAGGACAACGCTACCTCACTCCTAACCCTTCAGCCCTCCAGCGGCCACACCAGCAATATCATCGGTATGGCGACCACCAACACCACCAGCGATAGCGGCAGTCCCATTCTCCAGTAGTCCCTGAAAAGGTAGCCGCCCGGCCCCATCACCAGGGTGTTGGACTGATGGCCAATAGGCGTAAGGAAGGCGCAGGAGGCGCTGACCGCCACGGCCATCAGGAAGGGATCCATCGAGACATCGAAGCCCCGCGCCAGGCTGACGGCGATGGGGGCCATCAGCACGGCGGCCGCATTGTTGTTGACGATATTGGAGAGCGTCATGGAGATGATGAACAGGCCCGCGAGCGTGATCATGATGGGCCAGTCGGCGCCGAGAGTCAGCAGGGTATCGGCGATCGATTGCGCGCCGCCGCTGGTCTCCAGTGCTTCCCCCACGGGGATCATGGCGGCCAGCAGTACGATCACCGGGCCGTCGATGGCCTGGTAGCCCTCGCGCAGCGGCAGGACGCCCGCCAGAAGGGAGAGCAGAGCCGCACTGGAGAGGGCGATCGCGGTCGGCAGGAGATCGAGTATCATGGCGGCGATGGCTACTGCAAAGATCCCCAGGGAGAGCCACAGCCTGGGCGGCTCTCCCGTGGGGAGATCGCGCTTGACCAGGGGCAGACAGCCAAGCGTCGCCAGGCTCTCGGTAAGCCTGCTCTCCCCTCCCTGCAGCAGAACGACATCCCCGGGCTCGAAGCGTATCTCATGCAGACGTTTCTTCAGACGGACGCCCTCCCGAGCCACTGCCACCAGGTGCAGGCCATACTGGTTGTGGAGACCCAGTTGCCGAACACTTCGATTGACCATTATCGAATCTCGACGCACGACCGCTTCGATGAGCTGGAGCCCTTCGGTATCGATGACGCGCTGCTCGTCCTCCTTGTCCTTGTCTTCGTCTTCCGCCACATCTGTGCGGGAGGCCGCCTCGTCGAACTCGCTCTCTTCCTTGTCCTGCTGCCTTTCTCTCTCTTCCTTTTCCCGTTCTTCCTGTTGCTTCTCCTGCCTCTCCTTCTCCTCCTCGAGCTCCGCCTCGGCGCCCAGCGAGAGACCGGCCTTGTCCTCGAGCTGCTTCATTTCATCCGGGCCCGCTTCCACCATCAGGGCGTCCCCCTCCTTGAGAGGGCCATAGAACTCGTGTCCCGCCCAGCGCTGGTCATCTCGAATCACGGCCAGCACCGGTATGGTCTCGTCCAATTCATGCTGTAGCTTGTCGAGCGTCCAGCCGTTGGCCTTGGACCCCTCTCTTACCTTGACCTCGAGCAGATAGTTCGCGGTATCGAACATCTCCTCGGTGGAAGCCTTGCTGGCTCGCATGGGCACCAGCCGCCAGCCCAGTAACACGATGAAGGCCAGTCCCGACAGAGCGACCACGGCACCCACCGGAAAGAAGGAAAACATGCCGAAACTTTCGCCGAGCATGTCATTACGGAAACTGGAGATGATGATATTGGGAGGGGTACCGATCAGGGTGGCCAGACCGCCCAGCAGCGAACCGAAGGCCAGCGGCATAAGCAGCAAGGAGGGCGAGGTGTCGTGCTCGCGGGCCACCCGCATGGTGACCGGCAGCATCAATGCCAGAGCGCCCACATTGTTCATGAAGCCGGAGAGCACCACCACCGTGAAGGTCAGCGAGACCATTTGCAGGAAGAGTCGATCGCCGACCTTCAATACCTTGTCGGCGATCACGTCCACCACGCCGGAATATTCCAGGCCACGACTGAGTACCAGCACCGCCGCCACCGTGATCACCGCCGGATGGCCGAAGCCGCTGAAGGCTTCCTTGGCCGGCACCAGGCCCAGCATCACCGAGCTCAACAGGGCGGTGAGCGCCACCAGGTCATAGCGGAAGCGTCCCCAGGCGAAGGCGGCCAGGGTCAACCCGAGGACAATGAAGACCAGCGTGCTGTCGGCCATGGCACCTCCCTGTATATTCGTGGAGACTCAAGGACACCAGCCGCGGGAAAGAAAATCCAGACCTTTCGTTCCCTCAGGATGCAAGGAACCCGGCCTGAGCGCGTCAGCTCGAAGGTCCGCTGCTCGCGGTCCCTGCCTTTCGTCGACCACTATGGCTCGGCAAAAGGCAGGGGGCCGGTGCCCCGACGCACCTCGAAGACATTCAGCGTCATGGCCACCAGCGCGTAATAGCCGAAGACCCCCACCAGCTCGACCACCGCCGGTTCGCCGAAGGCCGCCACCGCCTCGGCGTAGAGCGCCTCGTCCACACGACGCGTGGTGTATAGCGTCTTGCCCAGGCGATACACCAGCGCCTCGTCGTCGCGTTCGAAGGCGGGTTCCCGCCCCTCCTGCAGCGCCTCGATCACGGCCTCGGTGACGCCCGCCTCGCGAGCGATAGGGGCGTGGATCTGCCATTCGGCCTGGGACTGCCACCAGGCCGCGGTGAACAGGATCGCCAGCTCCGTCAACCGTGTCTCGAGCCGGGTCCCGTATCGGCAGAAGGCGCCGAGTCGCTGGGCGTGATCAGCCAGTTCCGGGCTATGGATCCAGGCCAGGAAGGGGCCGTCCAGGTTGCCGCGGGGGCCACTCAGGATGGCATCCAGTACGCGACGCTGCTCGGGCGCCATGCGGTTCTCGTCCAGGGGGGAGAGGCGGGAGTCGATCGACATGGGACGGAACTCCTTCAGGCGCGTTCGAAGACGGTCTTCAGAGACGCATCGAGCTTGTCGACGATCTCGTCCAGGTGCGATTCGTCGAGGATGAAGGGCGGGGCCAGCAGGATATGGTCGCCCTGGCGCCCGTCCAGGGTGCCGCCCATGGGATAGCACATCAGGCCATTGGCCATGGCCGTGCGCTTGACCGCTGCATGCACCTTGCGGGATGGGTCGAACGGCGTCTTGTGGCTGCGGTCGGCCACCAGTTCGAGTCCGCGGAACAGCCCCCGTCCGCGTATATCGCCGACGTAGGGGTGTTCGCCGAAACGGGCCTCCAATCGCTGCTGGAGCCCCTCACCCAGACGGACGACGCGCGGCAGCAGGTCACGCGCCTCGATGGCCCGCTGGACCGCCAGGGCGGCGGCGCAGGCGGTGGCGTGACCGATGTAGGTGTGCCCGTGCTGGAAGAAACCCGAGCCCTCGGCAATGGCCTGGCGAATGGAATCGCTTACCAGGGTTGCACCAATCGGCTGGTAACCGGCCCCCAGGCCCTTGGCGATGGTCATCAGGTCCGGGGTTACGCCCTCCTGCTCGGCGGCGAACAGGCTGCCGGTCCGGCCCATGCCGCACATCACCTCGTCGAGAATCAGCAGGATGCCGTGGCGATCGCAGATCTCGCGCACCCGCGTGAAGTAGCCCGGCACAGAGGGAACCGCCCCCAGGGTCGCGCCGACCACCGGCTCGGCGACGAAGGCCATCACGTTCTCCGGCCCCAGCGACTGGATCTCGGCCTCGAGCTCTGCCGCCAGACGCTCGCCGTAGGCCTCCGCGGTCTCGCCGGGGGCCTGATCCCGATAGGCGTAGCAGGGACTGACGTGATTTACCTCGACCAGCAGCGGCTCGAACTGCTGCCGGCGCCAGGCGTTGCCGCCGGTCGCCAGCGCCCCCAGGGTGTTGCCGTGATAGCTCTGGCGCCGGGCAATAAGATGCTTGCGCTGGGGCTCGCCTCGCTCGATGAAGTATTGGCGTGCCAGCTTGAGAGCCGCCTCTACCGCCTCGGACCCCCCCGAGACGAAATAGACGGAGGAGAGGCCCGTCGGCGCGCGCTCGACCAGGAAGTCGGCCAGGGCCTCCATCGGCTCGTTGGTGAAAAAGGAGGTGTGGGCATAGGCAAGTCGTCCGACCTGCTCACGGATAGCCTCGATCACTTCGGCATCGCTGTGGCCCAGGCAGGACACCGCGGCGCCCCCGCAGGCATCCAGGTAGCGGTGCCCCTCGGAATCGATCAGGTAGGGGCCGTCGCCGCCCACGGCAGTCGGATATTGTTGCTGCAGATGACGGTGGAATACATGGCTCATGCTGACCTCACACAGGTTCTTACAGATTTGATTGTCATTTCTTACGCAAAGTAACGGTTGTTTCAGCGAGTCGCGGATGTGCCAGATGAGGCCCATGTGGACTAGCGTAGCGGCTCCCGGCGATGGCGATAGGGGCCGAAGAGACAGGCCAGCAACAGCAAGCCCCCGGACAGGGTGGCGATCATGCCGGCCGCGCTCAACGAGACGCCGAACCCCATCCAGCCGGGACCATAGCCTGCCAGCACATAGCCCAGCACTGCGGACACCACGGCGATCAGCTGGCTCAACGCGACCTGGAAGGCGAGACGGTTGGTCATCAAGCGAGCAGCGGCAGCGGGACAGATGAACATGGCAATGACGATGATCGCCCCGACCGCCTCGAAGGCGGCAATGGCGGCCACGGCCACCATCAGCACCAGCAGCAGGCCGACCAGCGTCGGGCGGCCACCGACGCTGGCGGCGAAGTCCGCATCGAAACTGGCCAACACCAGGCTGCGGCGGAAGACCACGACAAAGGCCACCACCAGGCCTCCCATCCAGGCCACCCGGCCCAGTTGCGGCGGTAGAGCGGACAGGGCCTGCAGATCGACCAGCGAAGCGAGACTGGTGCCCTCGAACCAGATCAGGCTCTCCAGATTGCCGTAGAGGGCGTGCTCCACGTCCAGGTGGACCGTGCCCACCTCATTCCACTCCAGCATCAACACGCCCAGCGCGAACAGGCTCGTGAAGACCACGCCCATGGCTGCGCTGTTTTCCACCCTTCCCAGGCGACGGATCAGTTCGATCATCGCCACGGTGAACAAGGCCGACACGCCGGCCCCCAGCATCATTGCCGAAGAGGCCAGGGTCCCGGTGAGCAGAAAGCTGGCCACGATACCCGGCAGCGCGACGTGGCTGATCGCATCGCCGATCAGACTCTGGCGACGCAGCACCAGGAAGTTGCCCAGCAGGGCGCAGGACATGCAGATGATCACGGCGACCATCAACGGCACCAGGCTGAACATCAGGAAATCGCTCATGGGTGCGTCTCCCGACTCGACATCAGCCGATTCTCGAGCACCATGATGGTATCCGGCGAGAGCACTCGCTCGATCGGCAACAGGCCGCGGTGATCGAGCTGGGCAGCATCCTCTGGATAATAGCGCCGGTGAAGTGCCCAGAGCCGCTCCTCGTGTTCGGCATCCCGAGCCGCGGCCCAGCCGGACGGCGTCGCGACCCCATCGCGGCGGATAAACCCCTGGCGTCGAAGCACCCTCATGGTCAGATCGTCGAAGATCGCCTCGTCACGGGCCAGTGCAAGCAGCCCTTGACGCAGGTGGACTCGCCGCTTGAAGCGCTGGTGGGCGATCAGGGTCGCGAGGATGCCGCGGCGCGGCGAGAGCAGGAAAGAGATCAGGAAGAGCACGAAGGAGGCCAGCACCACCAGCGGGCCGGTGGGCAGCCCCTCGCGAACGCTGGACAGGGTGACGCCGAGATAGCCGGCCAGGGCACCGATCAGCGCCGCCAGCGCCACCACGCGCAGCGGCCGATCGGTCCAGAAACGACCGGTCACCGGCGGAATGATGGTCAGCGCAACGATCAGGATCAGGCCGGTGATTCGCAAACCGATCACCACCACCGCCAGCAGCAAAAGCATCAGCAGCATATCGACGCGCTGGACCCGGACCCCGTTGGTGGCGGCGAAGACGGGATCGAAGCAGACCATCAGGAAGTCTCGACGCATCACGATGACACCGATCGCCAGCAGCAGGGAACAGAGCGCTATTAGCTGAGCCTCCGCCGCCAGCATGCCGGCGGTAGAGCCGACGAGGTAGCCGGTCAGCCCGGCCTGGCCAGATACCGCCAACGACTGAATGACGGTGAGCAATACGACGCCAAGGCCGAAGAAGGTGGAAAGCACGGCGCCGATGGCGGCATCCTCGCCCAGCCGCGTGCGGTGGCTGATGGCCTGCACCGCCCAGAGCCCGGCAGCGGCGCTCAGTCCAGCGCCGACCAGCAGACCCGGCATCCAGCGCCCGTCACCGAACACCAGCGCCATCAGGATGAAGGCCAGGGCCAGACCGGGAAGGGTCGCATGACTGATCGCATCGCTGACCAGGGAGCGCTTGCGCAGCAGCACGAAGCTCCCGATCATGCCGGCCCCGCAGCCGAGCAGCATCGCCCCGAGGGTCACCAGGCTGGTGTTGTAGCCGGCATCGAAGATCAGGGCACGCCACCAGGCTTCCATGCTCAACACTCCCGGGGTTCCCGGGGCGCCTCGTCCAGCAGGCGCAACAGCTGAACGTCGCCGAGCCGTCCACCATAGGTCTCCTGCAGGTTCTGGGCAGTGAAGGTCGTCGACACCGGCCCGGCAGCGATGCGATGCACATTGAGCAGCAACAGGTGATCGAAATAGTCACGCACCGTGGCGAGGTCGTGATGGACACAAAGCAGGGTCTTGCCCTGGCGACGCAGCGTCTTGAGCACCTCCACGATGGCCTTCTCGGTGGCCGCATCAACCCCGGCAAACGGCTCGTCGAGGATGGTCAGATCCGCCTCCTGTGTCAGCGCGCGAGCCAGGAAGACGCGTTGCTGCTGGCCGCCCGAAAGCTCACCGATCTGGCGCCGGGCCAGGGCCTCCATGCCGACACGGCCCAGACTCTCCATGGCCTTGTCGCGATGGTGTCGACGAGTCAACTGCCACCAGCGCAGATCGCGGAACAGCCCCATGGTCACCACGTCGATCACGGTTGCGGGAAAGTCCCAATCGACGCTGCTGCGCTGCGGAACATAGGCCACGCGACGCGAGCGGCCGTCATAGGGCTCGCCGAACACCCGGATGTCACCGGTCAGGCGCCGCGTGATACCCAGAGCGGCCTTGAGCAGGGTCGACTTGCCGGCCCCGTTGGGTCCCACGATGGCGGTCATGCTGCCCGGTGGCGTGATGAAGTCTACCGAGTGCACCACCGGCCGATGGTCATAGCTGACGGTCAGGCCATGGATCGCCAGGGGGCTCGCGACCACCTCCCCGGAGAGGTGCAGGGCATCATTCATTCGCTCCCTCCCTCCTCGCTCAGTCGCCCGAGTCTCCCCTTGGCGGGCGCCTCGCCTCCCAGCGCAAGGGCGATCAGGGTGACGTTGTGATCGAGCATTCCCAACCAGGTACCTTCGTAGGTGGCGGCCGGTCCCATGGCATCGGAGAACAGCTCGCCGCCGATCTCCACCGTCCAGCCCTCGGCGGCCGCCCCCTCCACCAGCGCCTGAACGTTACGATCCGATACCGACGACTCGATGAAGATGGCGCCGATGCGGCGGTCCACCAGCACGTCGACCAGCGACTCGATGCGCGCCAGCCCAGCTTCGCTCTCGGTGGAGAAACCCTGGATACCCATCACCTCGAACTCATAGGCATCGCCGAAGTAGCCGAAGGCGTCATGCGCCGTCACCAGAACCCGCGACGACGCCGGCACGCTGTCGAGTACCTCGGCAGCATAGTCATCCAGCGCCTCGAGCTCGGCGAGATAGGCTTCGGTGCGCGCCTCGAACTCCCGGGCATGGTCGGGAGCCAGGTCGGCCAGGGCATCGCGAATACCTTCCACGACCCATCGCCAGCGGCCGGGGTCCATCCACACGTGTGGATCAGGCTGATCAGGGTACGCCTCGTCGGCAAGACGCTGCTCGACCGGCACCGCCTCGCCGAGGGCGAAGACCGGCTTGCGTTCCGCCAGACGTGACAGGAAATTGCGCAGTTGGGCTTCCAGGTTGAGACCGTTCCAGAACACCGCATCTGCCCGAGTCATGGCAGTAACGTCGTGTCGAGTCTGGCGATAGAGGTGCGGGTCCACCCCGGGGCCCATCAAGCCCTGTACCTCGACCCGCTCTCCGCCAACCTCACGCAGGACATCGGCGATCATCGCGGTCGTGGCGACCAGCTGCAGGGGCGCTGCCTCCTCGTCGGCCACCACAGGGCCGGACAATACGCCCGCCAGCGTGAGCATCAGGGCAAGAGCACCTCGGGGTGAAGCTGTCATCGATGACCCTCGTGGGTAATTGGAATCACTTACCAGAATACGCGCTGAAAGTCCGTTCATGAATCGCCTTGGTGCAAGATCCAGTGTCATCGGTGCCTCACGCCCATCCATAGCTTCCCGGCTAATCGGCACAGGAGTCTGTCACGGCAAAAGGATGGTAGAGCCAGTGGTCTTGCGCCCCTGCAGGGCCTCCTGGGCCTTGCCCGCCTCGGCCAGGGGGTAGCGATGCGAGATGTCGACCTTCACCTTGCCGCTCTCCAGCATCTCGAACAGCTCACCGGCCATCCACTCCAGCCGCTCGCGGGAGTCGGCATAACCATTCAGGCTCGGCCGGGTGACGAACAGTGATCCCTTCTGGTTGAGGATGCCGATGTTGACGCCCTCCACGGCGCCGGAGGCATTGCCGAAGCTGACCATCAGCGAACGCGGCTTCAGGCAGTCCAGCGAGGTCTCCCAGGTATCCTTGCCCACCGAGTCGTAGACCACGTCGCACATCGCGCCGCCGGTCAGCTCGCGCACCCGTTCGACGACGTCTTCGCGCGAATAGTCGATGGTCGCCCAGGCACCGTTACGCTCGGCCAGGGCCGCCTTCTCCGGCGAACTCACGGTGCCGATCAGCTTCACGCCCAGCGACTTGGCCCATTGGCAGGCGATGGAGCCCACGCCCCCGGCAGCGGCATGCCAGAGGATCGTCTCGCCGCCCTCCAGGGGACAGGTCTGGCGCAGCAGATACTGTACGGTGAGGCCCTTGAGCATGCTGGCGGCGGCGGTCTCGACGTCGATGGACGCGGGCAGCGCTACCACCTTTTCGGCCGGCAGCACGTGCTGTTCGGCATAGGCGCCCAGCGGGCCCTGAGCATAGGCGACCCGATCTCCCGCCTCGAGGTGGGTGACGCCCTCGCCCACCGCCTCGATCTCACCAGCCCCCTCGGTGCCCAGGCCGGAGGGTAGCGACGGGGCCGGATAAAGGCCGGTGCGAAAGTAGATGTCGATGAAGTTGAGACCGACGGCCTGGTTCCTGACACGGACCTCACCGGCCCCCGGCTCGGCCGGGGTGACGTCGATGATATCGAGGACCTCGGGTCCACCGGTGCGAGCGAACTGGATACGCTTGGCCATGGGGATATTTTCCTTGTGCTGCCTGGGGATGAGCCCACCAGTCAAGCGCCGTGGCCCTCCGGGGTCAAGCCACGTCATCGTCAGAGCGTGGCGGGAAAGGACGCCAGGCCCTGAAGGAAGCGCGCCTTGTAGTCATCGAACTGCTCACGATCGCGCTTGAAGGACTGGATCACTGCCGCCTCGTCGAAGGTCAGCGCCCGAGGCAGGTCCTCCAGGGAAGTGGCAGGATGCTTGGGTCCCAGTCCGATCCGCACGCCGGCCTTGCCATCCAGCCAGCGGGTGATACCGGCCTCGCGGAAGCGAGCCTCCTGCTCGACATCCCGGGCATCGACACGCAGGGGAGCCTTGAGCGCCAGCTCGGCGACCAGGCGTTCGGCCGGCCGTGCCACGCCTTTCTGTTCATGTTCCTGGTCCGGATTCTGGTCCAGCTCGGCCAGCAGCATTACCGTCATGCTGCTGCCGAGTTCATCCAGCACGAGCAGGGCCAGCGCCACCGGGCGTGAATGATCATCCACCAGCGCCAGCACTCTCGCCGCCTCCTGCTTGACCAGCACCCCCAGCGTGCCGGCGAAGGTCGCCAGTGGCCTGAGCCCAGCCTCCTGGCCATAGGCCTCGGCGCATAGCCGGGCCAGGCAGGCCTCGCGTTGCTGGGGATTCTTGATATGCACGACTCTCATCTCAGCATCCTCTTGTGCGGCACCATCACCAGGGCCCCATCATCCGGGTCAAAGTCGCGCAGCCTACCATATCCAGATCATGGCGAAGGGCGATACCCTGTAGGCCACTGCCTCGCCGCCAGTACGCGGCACCTCGCTGACCGGACGCCTGTTCATGCCTCACTCCGACATCTCCCTGCCCCGTCTGATCGCCCATCGCGGCCTATCCGCCCGAGCGCCGGAAAACACCCTGACCGCCGTTCGCGAGGCCAAGCGGGCCGGCTGTGATTGGGTCGAGCTCGATGTTCAACTGCTCGGCGATGGAACACCGGTGATCTGGCATGACAACGGCGTAAGGCGCTGCTCGAACAGCCGCGGCAAGCTGGTGAAGCTGACGCTGGACAAGGCCAGAGCCCTGGATGTCGGCAGCTGGTTTCACAAGGACTATGCCGGCGAGCGCATGGCCACCCTGGAAGAAATGCTTGCATTGATCGGCTCGCTGGACATGGGGCTCAACCTGGAACTCAAGGTCAATCAGGGTCGCAGCGGCCAGGCACTGGTCGAGGCCGCCCTGCCGATGGCGTTGCAGGCATTGCCGGCCGACCAGCTGATCGTGTCATGCTTCGATGCCCAGACCCTGGGGGCCGCGCGGGCCCTTCAGCGCGACGCGGAATTGCTGCGTATCGGCCTGCTCTACGACAAGCTTCCCGCCGACTGGCAAAGGCAGGCTGAAAGACTCGATGCCTTCAGCCTGCACCTCAACTGGCGCAAGCTGAAGAAGAACAACGCGCGAACCATCAAGGATGCCGGCTACGCATTGTTCTGCTACACCCCCAACGATCCGGTAGCGTTCCACCCGACCTGGGAGTGGGGCGTGGACGGCGTGATCAGCGACGACCCCTCACTGTTCACCCACTACCTGCCCGACGCCTGAGCATACCGCCGACGACCACAACGGCCCTGGGGTGAACCCGCAGCACCAGCGTGACCGGGGATAACCCACACGACCGACGTGCCAGGCTCAGGGCACGGCAACGAACACCCTGGAACCCTCCACCTCGGCACTGGCCAGGCGCTGGCCATAGAGACGTTCCAGAACCTCGGGTAGCAGCATGCTCGGCGCCGGGCCCCAGCAGGCCTCGCCATCGGGGTAGAGCAGCAGCAGATGGTCACACCAGCGAGCGGCCAGGTTGAGGTCATGCAGACACATCATCACGGCGCGGCCGCCGGCCGCCTGCTCGGCCAGCAGCCGCATCACCGCCACCTGGTGGTGCAGGTCCAGATGATTGGTGGGCTCGTCGGCGAGCCAGACGCCCGGATCCTGGGCCAGCAGAGTGGCGATCGCCAGCCGCTGGCGTTCGCCACCGGAGAGCGTGGCCACCAGACGCTCGCCCAGCTCGGCCAGGTCGAGTCGCGCCAGGGCGCGATGCGCCAGCGCCAGGTCCTCGGCGGTTTCCATCTGCCACGGCGAAAGCCAGGGATGGCGGCCGATCAGGGCGGTCTCCCCCACCGTGGCAGGAAAGCCGTCGTGATGCTCCTGGAAGACCAGCCCCAGGCACTGGGCCAGCCGGCGACGGCGCAGGCGCGACAGCGGCACGCCATCGACTTCTACGCGACCGCATCGCGGTGCGCGGAGCCCTGCCAGGGTATGCAGCAGGGTGGTCTTGCCCGCACCGTTGGGGCCGAGCACGCCCCACATCTGGCCCGGGAGTACCGTGAGGTCCAGGGGATCCCCGCCATCGCGGTCGGGAATATCGATGACCAGCCCTTGCGCCTCCAGACGACTCATCAGCGGCTCCGATGCAGCAGGTAGAGGAAGGTCGGCACGCCGAGCAAGGCGGTGATCACCCCCACCGGCAGCTGCTCGGGGGCGATGATCGTTCGTGCCAGGGTATCGGCCAGCACCAGCAGGGTGCCGCCGGCCAGGGCACAGGCGGGAAGGATCAGCCGCTGGTCGTTACCCAGCACCAGGCGCAGCATGTGCGGCACCACCAGTCCCACGAAGCCGATGCTTCCCGCCGTCGTCACGGCCACGGCAGTCACCAGGCTCGCCAGCAGGTAGATCAGCCACTCCAGCCGTCGAACCGCCACGCCCAGCGCCGCTGCCTGCAGCCCGCCCCGGGCCAGCACGTTAAGGCTTCGCCCGAGCGGCACCACCAGCAGGCAGACCAGAGCCAGCAGCCCCAGGGCGGCGCCCGGCGCACGCGCATGGGCCAGGTCGCCCATCAACCAGTAGAGCATGCCCGGCAGCTGTCGGGCCGGACTGAGCGACAGGATCAGGGTGATCACCGCTCCCCAGCCGGACGCGACAACCACGCCGGTGAGCAGCAGTCGCGATGGCGTCCAGCTGCCGGTGCCATGGGCCAGGCCGAACACCAGCAGGGTCGCCGTCAAGGCACCGGCAAAGGCCGACCCCGAGATCAGGGCGCTGCCCAGCCCCGCCAACATCGCCAGCAGGGCCCCCACCGCCGCGCCGCCGGAAAGCCCCAGCACATAGGGGTCCGCCAGCGGGTTGCGCAGCAGTACCTGCATTAGGGCACCGGCGACCGCCAGCAAGCCGCCGGTAGCGAAGGCGGCCAGGGCACGCGGCAGGCGCAGTTCCAGAATCAGGGTGCGTGAAAGGGCCTCGCCGCCGCCCGCCAGTGCGACGAGGCTCTCCTGCAGAGATACCTCGGTACTCCCTGTAGCAACGGCGAACACCAGGGCGGCCAGGGCGAGCGCGGCCAGCACGCCCAGAGTCACCGCCAGGTGACCAGGCGTCAGGTGCCCTTGGGCCTTGACGATTCGGCTTTGGCTTGAGCTAGCGCCGCCCACGCGCCACCTCCAGCTTTTCACAGAGGAGCCGGCTGCCCTCCAGCAGGCGCGGCGTGGGCCGCTGGAGCAGCGAAGGAGGCACAAAGAAGAGGTTGTCGCGAGCCACCGCCGTCAGGTCGGGATAGCGCCGCCAGTAGTCCAGCCAGCTGCGATTCTCCTCTCCCCGCCCCCCGGCAAGGAGCACCTCGGGGTCGGCCGCCAGCAGGGCTTCCTCGCCGATGCGCGGCACCAGCCGCGACAGGTCACCGAAGACGTTCACGCCCCCACACAGGGTGACCACCTTGCCGATCAGGTGCTCGTCGTTGACGGTCATCAGTGGCGAGTCCCACACCTGATAGAACACCGGCACCGGGGGCGCGTCGGCATGGCGCGCCGCCAGCTCGGCGAGCCCCTGGCGAAAGCGCTCGGCGGCCTGGCGCCCCTGCGCCTCGCTGCCCGCCAGCCGCGCCAGCCGTTCGAGGGCCGTGGCGATGCCCTCGAAATCCCGTGGCTCGATCCGGAACACCGGCACGCCCAGCCGTTCGAGGCGCTCTACCTGCTCGGCAGGGTTGCCGGTGACCCAGGCAATCACCAGGTCCGGCTGAAGGGTGACCAGACGCTCCAGGTCGAGGCGGTCATGGCTGCCCACCGAGGGCAGCTTGACTGCCTCGGGCGGAAAATCGCTGTGATCCACCACGGCCACCAGCCTGTCCCCTGCGCCAGAGGCGAAGAGCAGCTCGGTAGCCCCGGGGGAGAGCGAGGCAATCCGCTGGGCCGGCGCCGCCAGGCAGACCTCGCGGCCACCGTCGTCTATGGCGCAGACCTCATCGGCAAGGACTCGCCCGACAAGGCCGAACAGTACCGCGAGCAAGACCCCCAGCATGACCGGCAGGCGAGGGAACACTGAGGGCTCCTTACCGGCCAAAGTGGACGCTGACAAAGGCCGCTCGGCCTGCGTTGATGTAGTCGAACGGGATGGCTTCAAAGGTCACAGGGTCAAAATCCGACCCGCGTGCGGTGGCATACTCCTTGTCCAGCAGGTTGTCGACCGTCAGCCTCGCCGACCACATCGGTGCAAAGTCCCACCCGGCCCGCAGATCGACGATGCCATAGCCAGGCAGTCGCTGCTGGTTGGCGCTGTCGTTGTAGCGGTGGTTCTGCGCCATCCAGGAAGCACCCAGCGACCAGTCGCCCAACTCCCGATCGAGATCAAGACGCAGGCTCTGGGTGGCACGGCGCGCCAGCTGGTTACCGGTGTCGCGGTCCTTCGGGTCGGTATAGGTGAACGCTGCCGCCAGCGTCCAGCCATGGAGTTCGGCGCCAGCGGATAGCTCGGCACCATGAATCCTTGCCTCATCGACGTTGACCGGCCGGAAACTGGCATCCAGTGCGATCAGCTCGTCCACCTCGGTCTGGTAGGCGACAAGATCCCAGAACCAGGCGTCATACTGACCCCGGATGCCGAGCTCGAACGTCTCGGATGATTCGGCATCCAGGTCGGGATTGCTCGAGCCAACAAAGGGAAAATAGAGCTCGTTGAAGGTGGGGGCACGAAAGGCGGTTCCATAACTGGCGCGGGCAACATGGTACTCGTCCAGCTCATAGCCCAGTGCCAGGCTGCCGGTGAGCTCCTCTCCGAACGCCTGATTGTCGTCATGGCGCAGACTGAGCTGTGTCGTCAACGGCTGGAAGTCCAGCAGCCCCTGGGCAAACACCGCCAAGTTGTCGCGGCTCTCCTCGTCGAAGGCGAGTCCGGATGTCTGGCTGTCACCCAGATCATCTTCACTGTACTCGGCGCCGAACACCACTTCATGCCGCCCCATCGCCAGGGTGTTCTTCCACTCGGCGGTACGGGTTCGGGTCTCGAACAGGGAGCTATAGGTCGGTGCCAGGGAATCGCGCTCGTCACGCGCCTCGCTGAGGGTGACACGACTCGTCCAGGTATCCGTCACGGGCGTTTCTGCATACACCGCCGCCACCTGCTGAACGAAGTCATCCTCTGCAGGCCCAGAGGCATCGAATTCCGTGCTGCCACGGCCGCGAAGCGCCAGCATGCCGACTTCACTGCCCCCCACAAGGGTGTGCGAGAGCCTGACCAGGCCGGCGGTGTTGTCGTACCCCTTGTCATCGCCGTCGCGGCGCACTGGTGCGCCCTCGGTATCGAAACGGCTGGCGGCGAAGTGATAGCGGGTGCCACCCTCGGCGCCGGAGAGGCTGGCGGAGTAGCGCTGAGTCTCAAAGGAGCCGCCACCAACGGAAAAGCGCGGCTGGGGGTCACCCTCCTGCCCTTCCGGCGTAAACAGCTGGATCACGCCGCCCACTGCATCGGCACCGAAGAGGCTGCCGCGAGGCCCTCGCACGAGTTCGGCACGCTCGAACATGCGCGGATTCAGGAACTCCCAGGACGCCGCCCCCGTGGTCGCCGAACGCAGTCGAATGCCGTCAATCATCAGCACATTGGCATTGCTGCCCGTGCCGCGGATGAAGACGCTACTCTGCTTGCCGAAATTCCCCTGGGTGGTGACATCTACCCCGGCCTGGCCACGCAGCACCTCGGTAATGCTTGAGGGATCCTGGCGGCGCAGAGCGGGCTCGTCGATGACGGTCACGGACGAGAGGCTCTGATCGGCGGTGCGAGGCGCCAGGGCGGCGGTTACGACCATCGGATTGAGCTCGACGGTAGCGGACGCCTGATCGTCGGTGCTCGGCTGGGCGTGGATGGCCAACGGCAGTGCGGCAAGGCCAAGGGCGGTCAGGCCCAGGGCAGTATGGTCTCGGGTTGTCATGGTATGTCCCTTGCTCGCCGTGCTCACCCGCACGGCGTGATGGCGTGTTGAGTGCCGAGGCGGCAAGGGTCGAGGAAGTAGGACGAACGGAAAAGCGGCGCCAGCCCAGCCTCCTGGTTGCCCACCGCAACCCGGCATGAACTCTCCGGCCGGTCTCCGGGCTTACGAGTGAGTAGCGGGCATGAAGCAGGCCCGACCTCCGGAACGACCGCCTTCCCGTGCCGCAGCACAGTGACGTGATGGCCGTCCTTTCCTCGATTACCGTTGCGGGGGCAGCGTCGGAATGGAATCACCGACTTCCCGTTTCACTGGCAGAGATTTCCACCAGCACCGTAGAGTTGCGCGTACGCTAGCAACCCCTCGATAAAGCGTCAACGCGCACCTTGCGGCGGGTTGACCTGGCGCAGCTTATCGTCCGGCGGGCTGACAGCGCAGCGGCCCCCATTTATACTGATCATTCATACAGCAAACAGGCTCCCTCGATGGTCCATTACTCGAACCGCGACCGGGAGGCCCGCAAGGGTCGTGGCGCCACCTTTGACCCCCACAATCGCTTCGCCCCGACCACCAGCGAGCCGGTCGATGACGGCTGGTGGCAGGAGGAGGCGCCGACGAGCCTGGCCACCGAGATACGCGAAGAGTGCACGCTTAGTGCCCTGGCCTGGAACCGCTCACCCGACCTGCCCTTCGACCGCTCGATCAATCCCTATCGTGGCTGTGAGCACGGTTGTGTCTATTGCTACGCCCGACCTAGCCACGCCTACTGGGATCTCTCCCCGGGGCTGGACTTCGAGACCCGGCTGATCGCCCGAACCGGCCTGGTGGAGCGCCTGAGGGAAGAGCTGTGCAAACCCGGCTACCAGTGCCGCTCCATCAACCTCGCCGGCAACACCGATGCCTACCAGCCACTGGAGGCCCGCTACGCCACCACTCGCGCCATATTGGAGCTGCTGCTCGAGTGCCGCCATCCGCTGACCCTGGTGACCAAGGGCGGACTGATCCTGCGCGACCTCGACCTGCTGCGGGATCTGGCCAGGCAGCGCCTGGTGCGGGTGATGGTCAGCCTTACCAGCCTCGATACCGAGCTGAAGCGCACCCTGGAGCCGCGGGCCGCCTCGCCGTCCGCGAGGCTGAGAGTGATCCGCACCTTGGCTGAGGCCGGCATTCCAGTGGGAACCCTGGTTTCACCGGTGATTCCCGGGCTGACCGACCACGAACTCGAACGCCTGCTCGAGGCCGCCGCCAATGCCGGCGCCACCACCGCCGGCTGGATGCTGCTGCGACTACCCCGGGAAGTCGCCCCGCTATTCGAGGCGTGGCTAGTCGAGCACTACCCCGAACGGGCCGGCAAGGTGATGAGCCTCATCCGCCAGTGCCGCGGCGGCGAGGTCTACGACAGCCGTTTTGGCAAGCGCATGCGGGGCGAGGGCGTGTTCGTGGAACTGCTCGAGCAGCGCTTCAGCAAGGCCTGCCGCCACCTCGGTCTCAATGACCCGGCGGCCGTGGCGAACCAGAAACTGGATACCTCGGCTTTCCGACCTCCCCGCGTTCAGGGGGATCTTTTCGAGTAGAAGGGAGGCACGCTTGCACACCGCGATTCGCTGCTATGCTGGAATATCGTAAGACATGGAGTGATGAAGCACTCCGGCACGACAACCACAATACCGGCCCGGCATGCGCACAGGACGACCCGCCCCTCGCACGCCAGAGCCTGCCAGGAGTCCCGCCATGACACGACAACCCCCCGATACCAGGACACGTGGCATTCATGAGCTGTATGCCGAGGATCCCGAAGCGGCCGACCGCAAGCTATGGGGTCGAGAGGTCGACCCCGTCACCCGCCGCGGCTTCCTGAAACGCTCCAGCCTACTCGCCATGGCCGCCGCCGTGGGAGGCTCCATCCCCTTCGCCGATCGCATGCCAGGCGGGCTCATCCCCGCCGCCCTGGCCCAGAGCGAGGAACCCTTCACCCTGGAGGGCAAGGAGGGGTTGACCGTCCTCAACGACAGGCCCATCAACGCCGAAACGCCCCCGCACCTGCTGGACGACGATGTCACTCCCGGCAAGGTGATGTTCGTGCGCAACAACGGCATACCGCCGGCGATGGCGGATATCGACGTCGACGCCTGGCAGCTGGAGATCGGCGGGGAGTCCTGCGAGAACCCCCAGAGCTTCTCGATCGCAGAGCTCAAGGAGCGCTTCGAGCACCACACCTATCAGCTCCAGGTGGAGTGCGGCGGCAACGGCCGCAGCGAGTATGTGCCTTCGGCCAGCGGCAACCAGTGGACCACCGGTGCAGTGGCCTGCCCCACCTTCACCGGAGTGCGCCTGCGCGACGTGCTCAACGCCTGTGGGATCAAGAGCGACGCCGTCTACACCGGTTACTACGGTGCCGACGCCCATGCCAGCGGTGACCCGGGCAGGGACCCAATCTCTCGCGGCGTCCCCATGGAGAAAGCCCTTGAGGACGAATCGCTGATCGCCTGGGCAATGAACGGCGAGGACATTCCCTATCTCAATGGCCATCCCCTGCGCGTGGTGTGCGGTGGCTGGCCGGGGTCGGTGTCCGGCAAGTGGCTGCAGCGCATCGTGATCCGCAACCAGAAGCATGACGGCACCAAGATGGGCGCCCCCTCCTACAGCGTGCCCAAGCACCCGGTGGCGCCGGGCAGCAACGTGCCCAAGGAGGACTTCGTCACCATCCAGTCGATGCCGGTGAAGTCGCTGGTCACCTTCCCGAAGTCCGGCATCGACCATGCCCTCGGCGAGGCCATGGAGGTTCGCGGCCATGCCTGGGCCGGCGATCTGGCCGTGAAGGAGATGCATGTCTCCATCGACTTCGGTGCCACCTGGCAGAAGGCCGAGCTGAAGGACCCGCCCAACCGCCTGGCCTGGCAGCGCTGGACCACCACGGTGGAGTTTCCGGAGCCCGGCTACTATGAGGTCTGGGCCAAGGCCACCGACGAGGAAGGCCGCGCTCAACCCATGGTCGTCCCGGGCTGGAACCCCAAGGGTTACCTCAACAATGCCTGTCACCGCATCGCGGTCCAGGTGGCCTAGGAGGTAACCATGAAGCCTTTACACGCACTCGCCATGCCGACACTGGGGGTGGCCCTGCTGTGCCTTCCCCAGTTGTCGGGGGCCCAGGAGACGGACCCGGATACCGGCCTGGTCAAGGCCGAAGGCTGGGAGACGGTGCGCAACAACTGTACCGCCTGCCACTCGGCCAAGCTGGTCACCCAGAACAGCGGCTCCCGCAACCACTGGCAGTACCTGATTCGCTGGATGCAGGATACCCAGGGACTCTGGGAGTTCGAGGACGAGACCGAGGAGACCATCCTCGACTACCTCGCCGAGCACTACGGCCCCAAGGAGGGCGCGCGACGCCCGCCGCTTCCGCGCACGCTGATGCCGGACAATCCCTACTCCACGGTCGCCGATTCCGGCTGACCTCCGGCGTTGCCGTCAATACAGGCCCCTCGCGAGGGGCCTGTTCTCGTTCGGGGACCAGACCCTAGCCATGGGAAGGGATCAGGGAACCAGCACTGCGGCGCCGGAAAGCCGCCCCTCGCGCAGGTCCTCCAGCGCCTGATTGGCCTCTTCCAGGGGGTAGGCCCGGGTCTCGGTGCGGATCGGCACCTCGGGGGCGAGCGCCAGGAACTCCTCGCCATCGCGCCGGGTGAGATTGGCCACCGAGCTCAGGCGGCGCTCCTCCCAGAGCAGGCGATAGGGAAACGAGGGAATGTCGGACATGTGGATGCCTCCGGAGACCACCGCCCCGCCGGGACGCACCGCGGCCAGCGCCGCAGGAACGAGCTCACCCACCGGGGCGAAGAGCAGCGCGGCGTCCAGGCGTTCGGGCGGCGCCTCGTCGCTGCCCCCCGCCCAGGCCGCGCCCAGCCGGCGCGCGAAAGCCTGGGCTTCGTCATCGCCCGGGCGAGTGAAGGCATAGATCGTTTGCCCCCGCTCAACGGCGAGCTGGGCCAGGATATGTGCCGCGGCACCGAAGCCGTAGATGCCGATCGTCCGGTTCGTCTCGCCACCGGCCAGCCGCCAGGTGCGGTAGCCGATCAGGCCGGCACACAGCAACGGGGCGGCGGATTGAGGATCCTCGACATCCAGCGGAAAGCAGTAGCGAGCATCGGCCACACAGTACTCCGCGTAGCCGCCGTCGCGGGTATAGCCGGTGAACTCGGCCCGTTCGCAGAGATTCTCGCGGCCGGCCCGGCAGGGATCGCACTCGCCGCAGGTCCATCCCAGCCAGGGCACCCCGACCCGGGTGCCCGGGGCCGGCCCCTGAACACCCTCTCCCAGCGCGGTCACCTCACCGACGACTTCGTGGCCCGGGATCAGCGGCAGGCGGGGCTCGGAGAGCTCGCCATCTAGGACATGAAGGTCCGTCCGGCAGACCCCGCAGGCCAGCACGCGCACTTGCACCTCGCCGGGGGCTGGCGCGGGGCGCGCCACCTCTTCCAATTCAAGTGGCTTGCCCGGCGCATGAAGCACCATGGCACGCATGGACTCACTCATCGACTTTCCTCCTGCTGCTGAACGTATTCACTGCCCGCAGGATAGCCCGGCCTTCAAGCAGAGACCTTGACCTCGTAACCGGTAAACTTGCGCAGATTGATCACGCCGCTGTCGAGAATCAGGTACTGGCCCTTGATGCCCTGCAGGACGCCGGCCACCACGGGATGCTTGTCCAGGTTGTGGGAGACCACCTTGGTGGGGAATTCGAGCACAGGGTAGTCAAAGCTTGAGGGTGACGTGTCTAGGGGACGTATGGCGTCGGCTCCGAAACGTTCACGCAGGTTGGCCAGACCGGCGTCAAGGCGCGCCAGCAGGCGGTCCCTCTCGGCCACCAGATCGAGAGCCCGAGTCTCGCCCTTGAGCATCGCTCGCCAGTTGGTGCGATCCGAGACGGCCTCCTTGAACAGCACCTCAACGAAGCCCGACTGCTGGCGGGTATCCACCTCCAGGATGGGCAGGGCCTGCACGGCCCCCTGATCGAGCCAGCGGGTCGGCATCTGGCTGGCGCGGGTGATCCCCACCTTGAGACCGGAGGCGTTAGCCAGATAGACCACATGGGGCTGGAAGCAGTGGCGCTCAGCCCAGTCGGGCTCGCGGCAGGTACCTTCGAAGAAGTGGCACAGCTCCGGCTTCATGATGCAGGTGTCGCACTGGGCGAGCCGCTTGAAGCACGGGTAGCAATAACCCTGGGCAAAGCTCTTCTTCGTGGCCCGGCCGCAGTGAGTGCAGGCGATGGCGCCGGTCCACTCCAGGCGCATGGGTTTGCCGAGGCGGGCGTTGAGGTCCAGGCGGGCCTCGCCGGCCCGCAGCACATAGCGGGCCGGAGCCCCCGGCTCGACGGCCATCTTGCTCAGGCAACCCTGCAGCGCCGTGGCAGCATCGATCGACTCAGTCACGGCTGGCGTCCCGGGCCAGGCCGGAACGTTCAGGGGACACGCCCGCCCCGCTGCTGGCGCTTCCGCAAGTACGCCGCTCCAGGTAGCCGACGCGCTCTTCCTCGGGGACCCGGTTCTCCACTTCGTAGCGCATCACCGCCTCGAGGCACAGCTCGGTCTGCTCGGCTGTCAGCATCCGGCCATCCGGCCACTTGCGCAGCGACACGGCCCGCTTGAGGCTCTCGTAAATGGACGGGGTCATCTGCTGGATCATGCGATCGAAGGACATCTCGCTCATGACGGGTCTCTCAGGATTGTCGGCGGGCACGACCGGAATGATACCAGCCCAGTGCCAGGCCCACGACCAGCCCGCCCAGGTGGGCCTCGTTGGCCACGTTGCCGAACCCCACCATGGCAGCCATGTCGGTCATCGCGAAGACCAGCCAGCCGAGCATGAAGACCACCAGCATCTGAGGCACGAAGAAGCCGCTGTGCGGCGCGCGCCGCGACATCAGCCAGACATAGGCCAGCAGCGCGAAGTCGACGCCGGACATGCCGCCGAACAGCACGGTCCCGGTGGCATACTGGGCCAGGTTGGCCCCGACGCCGGCGACAAGCAGAAGCGTCAGCATTCTGGTACTGCCCTGCAGCGCCTCCACCTGGCGACCGAAGTACCAGAGCCACAGCATATTGAAGATCAGGTGCATCCAGCCGAAATGCAGGAAAGCCGGTGACAGAAGCCGCCACACCTGACCCGAGGCAAGGGCCTCACCGAGGTTGCCGAAGGCCAGGCCGCCATTGGCCACGACCACCGGCACGATGGTCAGTGCCGCAACTACGCCATCGCCGAGCACTCCCATGGCGGCGAAGACCGCCAGGCACAGCGCCAGCGCGAAGGACGTCACGGGCACCTGTCGAAAGGGGCCAAGCAACTCGCCGGGCGAACGACTCGTCGCCGGCGCCTGCTCGGGCATCAGCGGCTTCCCCTGCCGCCAGCGCTCGAGCAGCCTGAGCATGGCGTCGTGCTGCTCGGGGTCCACCAGCCAAAGCACTTGACCATCGCTCTCCTCGGTGACGCGATGCCCGATGCGGTGGGCCCAGAGGGCGCGTCGCAGCTCACGGGTGTCGACATCATGGGGCAGCAGGATTACCCGATACATGGCCTCTCCGTCAGTGACAGTTGGCGAGCATGGCGTGATGGCGCGTACCGGTCACGCAAAGAAAAAGTCCGGCGGAGGGGGCCGCCGGACAAGAGCAAGGGATCATTCAAGGGAACATCTACTCTGATGACCTGAGTTGGCGAGAGTTCAATCCGATGCCACGTCTTTTTCGTAACAAGATGTATCAATCGAAATCGATCTCCCAAGGCTGCGGCCGAGCCTGCTCCTCGCGGGGCACGCGGACCCACACGAAGTGATCGGCATCGAGCCTCGATTCACCGCTCCAGCGGTAGGCCACCAGACGACCGAACTTGACCGCGCTGTAGTCCAGACAGGCAATATTGGCGGCGGGCAGCGCCGGGATACCCTCGCACCAGTAGTGGCCGATGAACAGCGGTGGCTGCTCGGGCCCATAGTAGCTCAGATACGAACGCTCCTCGGGGGAGAGTTCACGATTCTCCAGGTCGCCGGGCAGGTTGTCCGGCTGGAAGATCACATCGCCCCAGGTCTGCGGCTCACGAGCCCAGAAATGGGCCCGGAAGCTACGCCGCGTGAAGCCGTCGCCCGACTGGATCTCCACACCCTCCGGCAGGGGCACATGGGTACCACGCGTCAGGCGGTCGAGAATACGGAACGCCAGGGTGCCGGGCACCGCCGAGGCGGCCAGGAAAGCCTCGTCGATTCGCCCGTCGGGATGCTCGCGCCGCAGTTCCTCCACCAGTGGCTGGTCCCAGCAGGCATGCACCACCCGCAAGCCGTCGAGTTCCAGGTACAGCGGGATGTCCAGAAACCAGGCAAGTGCTTCCTCCCATTCCTGCGGATGGTCGCGGTACTGCTCCAGGGTCTCCTTGATGATGCGATTATGGCGCAGCGAGTGCTCGCGCAGCCACTCGTACCCAGGGCTTCCGGGAGCGCGATGGCTGTAGGCCAGGGCATTGACCTCGTGATTCCCCATGACGATATGGGCTTCGCCCTCCTCCACCATGCGCCGTGCGATGGTGACCGCCAGGCGAATGCGAGGACCCCGGTCAATCAGGTCGCCGAGAAAGATCACCTTGCGTCGCGGGTGGCGGTAGACCCCGCCACGCTGATGATAGCCGAGACGATCGAGCAGTGAGCCCAGCGTCGCACCGCAGCCGTGCACATCGCCGATCAAGTCATAGCCTTCGAGACCGCCTTGCATGCTCACTTTGCTCACCTTACCTCAATCCCCCAGGCGGTTGCTCCAGCCCAGCTTGCTGCGCAGGACCTCGTAGAAGTTGTGGCCCAGTGGATGCACCAGCTGGACCCGCCGCGGCTTGCGCCGTATCACCAGAACATCGTCGGGCTTGGCCACCGCGCGGGTCTGGCCATCGCAGCTGATATGCGGATAAGTCTGGTTGGTCTCGCCGATATGGATGCGGATCTCGCTAGCGGCATCGATGGCGATGGGGCGGCTCGAGAGGGTATGCGGGAACATCGGCACCAGGGTGATGACATCCAGCCTGGGGTGCATGATCGGTCCACCGCCGGAAAGCGCATAAGCCGTGGAGCCGGTCGGGGTGGCGATGATCAGGCCGTCGCTGCGCTGGCTGTAGACAAACTGGTCGTCGATGAACAGCTCGAACTCGATCATGCGCACCGCCTTCCCCGGGTGCAGAACGATCTCGTTAAGGGCATCGCCATTGCCGACCTGGACATCGTCCCGGTAGAGCTCGGCATCCAGCAGGAAGCGCTCCTCGAGCTCATAGCGGCCCTCCAGCACCTCGCCGACGCGCGCCTCGATCTCGTCGGGTGAGATGTCGGTGAGGAAGCCCAGCCGCCCGCGATTGACACCCAGCACCAGGGTACCGCTCTGGCAGAGGGTACGCGCAGCACCGAGCAGGCTACCGTCGCCACCAACCACGATCACCAGATCGCAGAGCTCGCCGAGCAGCCGTCGACTGGCCTCGGGATGGCCATGGTCGAGCAGCACAGTGGCGGTCCTGTCCTCGATGATCACATGGTAGCCACCGGCGTCGAGGAAGCGGATCAGGCGCTTGAGGGTATCGACCACCTTGGCACTGCCCAGGCGGCCGATCAGGCCGATGTTCTTGAAGGTTGGCATTCGCAGGCCTCTCGCTTCGCGGCCGCTCATTATGGCGACTGGCCACGAGGCGAGCAAACGCGGTCAGGCGGCCTCGAGGCGGCGGCGCTTGAGCCACCACTCGTTGAGCGCCAGCGAGCCGACGATGATGGCACCGCCCAGCGCGAGGCGCACGAGGTCGGCGTCGCGGTTCCAGATCACCAGGTTGACCAGCAGGCCTGCGGGAATCAGGGCATTGTTCATGATCGCCAGGGCGCCAGCATCGACCCGGGTGGCCCCCAGGTTCCAGAGGAAGTAGCCAAGACCCGAGGCCACCAGCCCCAGCCACAGCAGCACGCCCCACTGGACCCCGGTGGTGGGCAGGCCGGCGGCATTGCCCAGCAGCGCGAAGGCGGGCACGGCCACCGCCAGGGCGCCGAGGTAGAACCAGCCGAACACGCTGTGGCGCGGCAGGGCTTCGGGCAGTCCTGCCGACAGGCGTCGATAGCCCACCTGCCCCAGGGCAAAGCAGAGGTTGGCTCCCTGAACCACCAGGAAACCCGCCCAGAAACCGCTGTCGAGCCCCTGATAGCGGATCACGGCCGCGCCCAGCACCGCCAGCGAGGCGGTCAGCAGATAGAAGGGCGTGAAGCGACCGAAGAGGGCATCATCAAGCAGTGCAATGTAGATCGGCGTGAAGATGGTGAACAGCAGCACCTCCGGCACCGAGAGCAGCAGGAAGGACTGGTAGAAGAATATATACATCACGCCCAGTTGCACCGCTCCCAGCCCCATCAGCGCCAGCCGCTGGCGGCCGCGCAGCAGCGAAGGGCGCAGGAAGGGGAGAAAAACAAGGGCGGCCAGGCCGATCCGCATCAGGACAGCGAAGTAGCTGTCCACCTGGCCGGCCAGGTAGACGCCGATCAGCGAGAATGAGAATGCCCATAGGACGGTGACACCGACGAGAAGGCCCAAGGTCAACTCCTGGTAAGTAGTGGGGTTGACGAGGATTATACTCATCGACTGCGCTGAGCAAAGCCCTCGAGCGCGAACTGCTCCATCAGCGCCGTGAGTGGCGTAGCCACCAGAGCGCATGCACGACTCCGGGCAACCAGCCCAGCAGGGTCAGCACCAGGCTGACCATTACCCGGGCTCCACCACCACGAGAAAGGCCGACACCCAGGGGCGGAAGCAGCACCGCCAGGGCATGCAGGGCAAGCCGCGGCTCGGCAGCAGCTGCCTCGCTCTCGGGCGGGGCAGGCGATGTCTGTTCTCGGTCGACCCGGACCTGGTCACCGGCCGCCGGCGTGAAATGCCCAACGGCTTCTCGTGACCCGTGCTCAAGTGCCTGGCGATGAGCCTCGTGATCGATCTTCTGGTCGAGCTCTTCGGCTCCCTCGGCCAGGGTCTCGTGGTAGCGCTCCCACTCCTCCCAGTCGAAGGGCGTCCCCGCGCGGGGGGGTTGCTCGCCGGCTTCCCGTGCCCGCGACCATGCCTTCTCCTCCAGGGTGTTGGGGCGCTCCTGATCACGCTCTCCATCCAGCCCCTTTCTGGCCATGTACTCCCGTGCATCCATGAGGCAACTCCATTGAACGTTGCAGGCCGGCCCCACGGCCGGCCCGTTTTCCAGAGTGTGCCACATTGGAGCCGGGATCCGGGGTCGGGTTCCTGACCGGAGCCCAAGGCCCTGCCCAGCGTGAAGAAACGTTGGCGGCTCACGTTTCGGCGAGTATCGCGAGTCGGCTATGCTGAAACGAGATACGACTGAAGCCCATGCCGTCTAAGGTATCGCTGGCAAAGGCTCAGAGGTCATTACCGTCCGGCACAAGGAGACACGCCATGCCCACCAAGGCCCCTACCATCGTGCGCGAGATCATGTCACGCGACTGTTACCGGGTCACCGGCAAGACCTCGGTCTCCACTCTGGCCGAGGGCCTGGCACTTCATCGCCTGCCCGGGGTACCCGTGGTGGATGAGCGGGACCATCTGATCGGCTTTATTTCCGAGCAGGATGTGATGGGCAAGGTGCTGGAAAGCTCCTACCTCAACGATGAGCCGCCGCTGGTTCGGGAACTGATGCGCAACGAAGTGCTTTCGGTAGCCCCCAACAAGAGCATTACCGACCTGGCCCAGGAGATGCTTGGCGCCAAGCCCAAGGTCTATCCGGTGGTCGAACAGAGCCGACTGGTGGGCATCGTCACCCGACGCGACGTGCTCAGTGCGCTGCTCCGCATGCGCCACTCCTGATCCCCGCTAGTCACCCCCTCGACACCCGGCCCGGCGCCGGGTGTCGTCGTTTACTCGTCGTTTACAGAGTGGATGCCGGACACAAAGAAAAGCCGCCCCATGAGGAATGGGGCGGCAAGATCGAAAGTGCAAGCTAAGGCAACAGTGTTAGCGACTGCTATCGCGTTGCTGCCTACCCTCATTCAGACAGCGCCGCGGAGAAAAGTTCGCCAGGCAGTTAAAAAATCTCGGTAGCGGGCCGCTCTCCAGGCCCACCAGGCCCTCGTAACTCACGGCAAGACAGGAGAAAAACAGCGACTTAGCGCGGAGAGGGCAAAAAAGATCCAGGACTGCTTGCAAAGGCTAAGCGCCTGGTTTTACTGTAGAAGTCGCCTTGCGGGTGTAGCTCAATGGTAGAGCAGAAGCTTCCCAAGCTTAAGACGAGGGTTCGATTCCCTTCACCCGCTCCAACCGGCTGTCATCGAACGTCTTCCAGCGACACCTCCTTCCGGCAAGCTCCTGATTCTTCTCAAGACCCTGTCGCAGCACATCACGACATATCGTCGTGATATGGCTGTGATTCGAACAGGGCGTCGTGTATGTTTCGTTAGGCATACACCGCATCACCGGGCCTGGCAGTCTTCGGGTCCGGCCATCCGGAGTCGCGAACCATGGCCCTCTTCCTGCTGGTCCTCGTTGTCTGCCTGGCCATCTTTGGCGGCATGATCGCCCTGCTGATGCTATCCGGCACCCCGCGATACCGCACTGAACCCGAGCAGCTTCTCGATCTGTTCGACAAGGCACTGGAGAGTCGCGTCAGCGAAACCGAATGGAACGCCATCATCGGCTACCCGATCCGCCATGACGACTATCTTGAGGGGATTCGTCGCCGCGCCCAGCGGCTGATGGAGGAACACGGGCGCCATGGCCGTGCAACCCGAGGAAAACCGCTACTCGACGCCACCGGCCAGGAGGAGTTTGCCGCTCTGCGCGACCATCTTGCGGCCCACACCGATCTCGTGAAACGGAAGCAAAGCGAGTAAGGAACGTTGAATCTGACCCCGGAACGATATGATGTCATGTAGCATTAACCGAAAGAGCAGGGTTCATGACGAGTGCGATCCGACAGAGTCCCCTCGACGCCGCTGTCCACTATCATTCCCCTGATTTCTCTCGGGTAGGGATCGAACTTAAGGAGACCCCTTCCGAAGGTGACCGGTGTCCCGCATGAGCTAACCTGCCGGTCGACCCCCTCGCTCATCTCGGACCGGACCCGCCTCAGCGGCTCCTGCTCCCCGGGCAAAGACCCAACGAAGGACAGGTGGCCCGAGTTTCCTGCTACGCTTTGCGACAGAGTGGAGTGAACTATCCATACATCAGCCACAGGAGGCAACGTATCAATGTTGCCAGCAGGCACCGGAAAGGATTGAAGGGCACTTTGCTTTTAAGGCATTGAAAAACAAGAACGGAACGACAGGAGGTGAGCACCGAGATACAAGGTCTGGCGTCACAGGCTGTAGCGCCTAGTTGCGTGAATAGAATACGAAATTAACAAATAAAGCGGGGCGCTACCGGTGTTGCACGGTAGACGCGCTGACCTGTCGGAGCTAGCTCCGTCCTGACGAACTGGAGAAGTTTTATGGCTATAGGTGTCTGGATCAGTCTCTTCGCTTACTTTGCGCTCATGATCGCCATCGGCTTTTATGCAATGCGCAAGTCCACGTCCACCTCTGAGGATTACATGCTGGGTGGCCGACAGCTCAGTCCACAGGTCGCGGCCCTGTCGGCCGGCGCTTCGGACATGAGCGGCTGGTTGCTGCTGGGCCTCCCCGGGGCGATGTTCGTATCGGGTCTGGGGTCTGCCTGGATCGGTATCGGCCTGCTCGTGGGTGCGTTCTTCAACTGGACGCTTGTCGCACCTCGCCTTCGCGAGCAGACGCTTCACTATAATGATGCGATCACCATTCCGGAATTCCTGGGAAATCGGTTCCCGACTCAGGCCATTCCGCTGAGAACGGTATCCGCTATCGTCATCGTGATCTTCTTTGCGGTATACACGGCCTCAGGCCTGGTGGCAGGCGGCAAGCTGTTCGAAAGCGCGTTTTCCGGCGTTCTCAACATTGGTGGCATGAGCGACTACGCGTCGGGCGTCTTCATCACACTGGGCGTGGTGCTTGTATACACGGTGGTTGGCGGCTTCCTGGCCGTTAGCATGACGGACTTCGTGCAGGGCTGCATCATGATGCTGGCCCTGGTGATCATGCCGGCGGTGGTGCTCTTTGGCGAGGGTGGCGGGGGTTTCTCCCAGGCCTCACAGACCCTGAATGAGGTAGATCCTACACTTCTCTCGTGGACGGAGGGACTGACCATTGTCGGCTGGCTCTCTGCGGTGACCTGGGGTCTGGGATACTTCGGGCAGCCGCACATCATCGTGCGCTTCATGGCCATCCGGTCTCAGAAGGATGTTCCCATTGCCCGTAACATCGGCATGAGCTGGATGCTCATCTCCCTGATCGGCGCGATCTCTCTTGGTATCTTCGGGCGTGCCTATGCAGTACGCAACGGCATGGATGTCCAGGATCCGGAAACGATCTTCATCATCCTGGCGAACCTGCTGTTCCATCCGCTGGTCACCGGCTTCCTCTATGCGGCGTTGCTGGCGGCGATCATGAGCACCATTTCCAGTCAGCTTCTGGTGTCGTCCTCCTCACTGACTGAGGATTTCTACCGCCTCTTCCTGCGCAAGGAGGCGACGGAGAAGGAGGTCGTCGCCGTTGGCCGGATCAGCGTCGTTGTGGTGGGTCTTGTTGCCGCCGTCATTGCATCCGATCCGACCTCTCAGGTTCTGGGGCTGGTCAGTAACGCCTGGGCTGGCTTTGGTGCGGCGTTCGGCCCGCTGATCATCCTGTCGCTGATGTGGTCGCGCACCAACGGCGCTGGCGCCCTGGCGGGCATGGTGGTGGGTGCCGTCACCGTCATGCTCTGGATCTCGCTGGGCTGGAACGCCTCGTTCATGGGAGGTCCCGGCGTGTACGAGATCATTCCTGGCTTCATCGCTGCTTTCATCGCCATTCTGGTGGTGAGCAGCGTGACTGTCGACGCCGGTGAGTATCAGCAGATCAGTCGCTAACAGAGCGCGAGAGCGCGTCTAACGCACTGAAGCTAGTGAAAGGGCTCCTCCGGGAGCCCTTGCCGTTAACGGGCCACCAGGCATCGCAGTGCGCGACTGTCTGGTGCACACGCAGGAAGCCGCCCTTGGGCGGCTTTCCTGTTTTCCGGCTCTCCATCAGCTTGGCAGCGGCACCCTGCCTGATGGGTCAGACGATGGCCGCCCGCACCAGCAGCACCAGGGTGAAAGCCCCTAGCGCTATAAGACTCCAGGGAGGTGTGGTCATCCGCCGCAACCAGTAGCGGTGTGCCTCCAGCCCCATGGCCGCCATGAAGGCCGCACCCAGCGCCCAGACTCCCAGCCCGATCAGCGGCAGGCGCAGTGCCATCGGCAAGGTGCTGATCAGGTCGGGCTGCCACAGCAACCAAAGCGCCAGCGCCGCCGCCAGCAGCATCGCCCCCAGGGTCACGCCGGGCAGGCGTCGACGTGTTTCGGTCTCCATCTCGGCTCTCCTTTTCGCCTATTTCCAGTCAAGACGATTCACGGCAGAGATGCGAGCCCAAACAAGGCATGCCATCCGACCCTGACAGCGTCTTACCATCCACTCTTTCATTCGCATGACAGATAAAGCTTGCGCTGGATCAATAACGCTTCGACCCCGAAACGATAGACTGGGGACACCTTACATGGCTGGCGGCAAGCGGCCGCACATTTGTCATTCAGGAGTTGAAACATGCGCAATATCGCTCTTCCCACCTTGCTCGCCGCCGGCATCGCTGCGGCCGCCTTCACTACCAGCACCCAGGCCTTCGCCTACGGAGCCGGTGATTTCTTCACCCGGTTGGGCGTGGCCAAGGTCGAACCCACCAGCGACAACGGCTCATTGGCCAATGGCGCCTTCGACGTTGATGTTCGGGATGATAGCGCCTTCGCCTTTACCCTGGGCTATCGTGCTACCGACAAGCTGGGCGTGGAACTGCTGGCCGCCGAACCCTTCGATCATGACATCGAGCTCAACGGCGCCAATCTCGCCTCGACGAACCACCTGCCACCGACCCTGACCCTGCAGTACTACCCGCTGGGTGGCACCGCGGCTCGAGTTCAACCCTATGCCGGCATCGGCATCAACTACACCCTCTTCTCCGACGAGGAGATCGCCACCGGGGATGAGCTCGACCTGGACGATTCCTGGGGTGCCGCCGGTCAGTTGGGCGTCGATCTGCTGATCGACGACAACTGGGCGCTCAACGCCGCCGCCTGGTATATCGATATCGATACCGATGCCAGCCTGAATGGATCCGATATCGGCACGGTCGAGATCGATCCGCTGGTGGTGATGGCGGGCCTCAGCTACCGCTTCTGATCCCCCGCCCGACGCGAGGAGGCCCGCCGAAAGGCGGGCCTTCTCGCGTTTGACATCGGCCGGGGGCTAGCTAGCGCGGAGAATGCCGCGAGAGCCCGAGTGCCGCCAGGCTCGTGTCATCGAGCCCGGTGACCGCCTCCACCGCGGAGAGGCGCGCATGATAGGCGGCACTGAGGAAGGGCTCTCCGGCCAGCAGGTGCTCGAGATATTCTCGCGCCGGACGCAACGCCTCAGCGGTGGTTCCCGGCGCGGCGATATAGACCCAGGCGTCGATCGCCCCTTCGCGGGTCGCCACCGGCAGGCGGTGACGACCGTACTCCTGGGGATAGCCCTCGAAGCGATCCATGTGTCGAATCTGGGCGGGATGTTCGAGCTCGAACAGCGCCCCTTCCACGCGCTCGCCCTGTCGGGGCAACACGTTGGCGTGGGCGATGCCCGCCACTCGGGACGCCTTGTCGAAGCGCAGCGCATGGTCATGCAGCACGCCAGCCAGCACCCTGCGGGTCGCGCCGATCCGAGCCGCGACCCGTTCGGGGTTCATGTTGCTGCCATAGGCAAAGTAGTAAGGCATCTCAGGATTCCGACAGTATCAGTTCTCGGTGACCAACCGGTCGATCTCCTCGACCACCTTGCTCATCAGCAGCCGGTCGCTGGCACGTGCCCCTTCCTGCTGCAGCCAGGCGTCCACCGCCGGGGCGACGTCGCAGGTCGCCGGCATCGGCGAACGCGACTCGACCAGGGCCTCCAGGCGCACGATGAACACGAAGCGCAGCCACTGGGGGAGCGTCATGGTGTCGATGCAGAACGGCTGGACGCTGTGGAAGGCGTCCGGCTCGGGTCGCTCCATGCGCCACAGGTTGGCGGCCTTCATGGTGGCCTCGAGCTCGCGCAGGGCGGTGCCGAGTTCGTCGTGAACGGTCATGGGCAGTCTCTTCGGTGCATGTAGAGTCATTATCTCCGTTCGGCCCCGCCGCTGGCCACCCCGCGGGGCCTTCCACTGCCTGGCCGGCCATCTTGTGCACAGTGCACAGATATCCTGAACGGGCCTGTGGATAAACACTGGAAAGGTCTCCCCTGGCCGCTTCCCATGGGCCATGAGCAGGACTGGTCAACAACTGACCAGCAGCAGACGGCGATGATGGTTTTCTCGGGCGGCTGACAGCACCCCGACGCCGCGGTAGAGTGCACGGTTCCTGACCCGGAGAGAGCATGCAACCGATCCACAGCCTTCACGATTTCTTCCTGCGCAGCGGTGCCGAGGTGAGGTTCTACCACCTGGGACGGCGGGTCGAGCCCTGCGCGCTCGATACCCTGGCCGCCTTCGAGCTCGGCGAACAAGCGTGGCCGGCCCCCTGGCAAGGCACGGCTCGCCTGGCCATGGTGTTCCGCCTGGGAGACCTGGAAGACCCGCTGATCTGGTTCCTGGCCTTGCCGCTGGACGAACAGGGTCATCTCGTCCCGGCCCCGCGGGACGCTTTCGTGCAGCGCCTCCTGGAAACCCTCGGCCACAGCGTGCAGGGCCTGGGGCGCGCAGAGAGCTCTCAGATCGACAATCTGATGAAAGACAATCCCCTGGCCTTCACCCCCGCGTTGCCCTTCCAGGCCATGCTGCATGCTCGCGCCAGCCTGGATACGAGACTGCCCGCCAGCCAGCATCTCGAGCCGGCAGAGGCCTATCTGAGCGGTCAGCAGGAGATCGACTGGCGAGCCCTTGGCCTGCAGGGCCTGGCCGATTTCGCGGTGCGCCTCGACGCGACCTCGAGCCGGACGCTGGCCGCACGCCTCGACACCCTGCCTGGCGAGGTGCTGGTCCCGCTGTGCTACTGTCTGGAGCATGTGGCGATTTCCGACGACCTGGCACGCGCGCTACGCCGTCGCGGGGAGGCAGCAAGCCGCATGGGGGATATCGAGATTTTCTGCGCCTGCGTGCGCGCCATGAGCGGCGCTTCGCTCGAGCTCGCCGGCGCCTGGTTCGATGAGCTGCTCGATGACCCGGACGCCTGTGGTCCCGACCTGCTGGCGGCCATTGCCGGACGCGGCTGGCACCACCTGGAAGATGCCGAGCGCCTGCCCCGCTTCCTGACCCGGCTGGCCGAAACGCCCGGGTCGGACTTCACGGCAGTGGCCCGTGACCTGGCGCTGATCCCTCGACTGCGCCTGCCGCTGCTGATGACCCTGCGCGCGGCCGAAAAGGACTCCGCCATCGGCCGCCGTCTGGCTGGCCTGTCACGCTGAGTGCAGAGACCTGGGAGCGAAATGATGAGAGAACTGCCCTATACGCCAATGGCGGTGATCGGTCGCCGTGAGATGGTCACCTTGCCGGAGTTGCACCTGACGCTCTGCGCCAAGGCCGATACCGGCGCCCGAACCTCGGCGCTACATGCCGAGGACATCGAGTCCTACGAAGAGGACGACCAACTCTGGGTCAGCTTCACGACCCGCAGCGGCGGACCAAGCACCCCGGCCCATGTGCACCGCATGCACCTGCATGACCGCCGGCGGGTGACCAGTTCCAACGGCCAGGCCGAGTGGCGCTTCGTGATCCGCACGACGATGCAACTGGGCACACTGTCGTTCCCGGTGGAGCTGAGCCTGACCGATCGGCGCGATATGCGCCACCCCATGCTGCTGGGCCGCCGAGCCCTGCGCCGCCTGCTGGTCGCGCCTGGTGTGGCCTTCCTGCATGGTGAACCCTGACCCTTTCCGGCCACCGACCCTGGAGCCCTGAATGCATATCGCGCTGCTATCCCGCAACCGCAACCTCTATTCCACGCGGCGCCTGATCGAGGCCGCCGAGCGGCGAGGCCACACCGCAAGGGTGGTCGACACCCTGCGCTGCTACATGAGCATCGCCTCGCATCACCCCTCGATTCACTACAAGGGCGAGGAACTCGAGTCCTTCGGCGCGGTGATCCCGCGCATCGGCTCCTCGATCACCTTCTACGGCTGTGCGGTACTGCGCCAGTTCGAGATGATGGGCACCTATGTGCTCAACGACAACGTGTCCATCACCCG
This sequence comes from Halomonas lysinitropha, assembly GCF_902500215.1. Taxonomy (GTDB): domain Bacteria; phylum Pseudomonadota; class Gammaproteobacteria; order Pseudomonadales; family Halomonadaceae; genus Halomonas; species Halomonas lysinitropha. The sequence continues at coordinate 56,649 of NZ_CABVOU010000031.1, read as the reverse complement.
TTCCCGGGACAAGCTGCGCTCGCTGCAACTGCTCTCGCGCAAGGGACTGGGGCTGCCGATCACCGGGTTCGCGCACTCCCCGGACGACATTCCCGATCTGATCACCATGGTCCGAGGGGCTCCGCTGGTCATCAAGCTGCTGGAAGGCACCCAGGGCATCGGGGTCGTCCTGGCCGAAACCAATCAGGCCGCCGAAAGCGTGATCCAGGCCTTCATGGGCATGAAGGCCAATATCATGGTGCAGGAGTACATCAAGGAAGCGAAGGGTGCCGATATCCGCTGCTTCGTGATCGGTGACAAGGTGGTGGCCTCGATGAAGCGCCAGGCCGCCGAGGGCGAGTTTCGCTCCAACCTGCATCGGGGGGGTAGCGCCACCACGATTCGCATCACCCCGGAAGAACGCTCCACGGCGATTCGCGCCGCCAAGGCCATGGGACTGCGGGTGGCCGGCGTCGACCTGCTGCGCTCCAACCACGGCCCGGTGATCATGGAGGTCAACTCCTCGCCGGGGCTGCAGGGCATCGAGAAGGCTACCGGCAAGGACATCGCCGGTCTGGTCATCGAACATCTCGAGAAGAATGCCGCTCATCGACACAAGGTTCCGCCCCGTCCCAAGGGCTGATACTTCAGCCTAAGGGCTAACGGGCGGCCGGCAAATTATTGAGCCCCGGGGGTGGCAAATAGGGAGCGGGAGCCCCACAATCTGCGTCACCGGAGGAGGTGAACGCTCATGTTTCTCGACAATCGCCAGGTGGCGATGGACAGTGCCCTCGAGGCAATGGCCGACAGCATCGACTACTTTCAGGACAACCTGGAGCGCCTGAGACCCGCGCTGCGCGACACTCTGAAGCCCCACTACGAAGCTCGCGCGACATCGATGCACGAGCTCCAGGAGCTGTCGCGCAAGCACCTCAACCTGCTGCCCCGTGACGCCGATGTCGAACGCGACGACTACATGTGGCTGTGGAGCCGGTTGAAGAGTTTTGTCGGCAACGAGAGCCAGGTGGTGATCGGCGAACTGCTGGAACAGGAACGGGTGCTGATGCAGGCGCTTTCGACGCTGTTCACCCATCCCCTTCCCGAACCGATGGAACCGGTCATCGAGGAGTGCTGGAAGGGCTGTCGGGCGCTGATCCGCGAGCTGTATCGCCTCCAGAAGCAGGGCCCGAAGCATTGAACATTCCCGGAGGGAGCAGCAGACGATCACGCTCCCGAGGCATGATCTGCAGGGGTTCGAGCGGCCCAAGGAAATGCGGTTTGCGCTCCCACAGGTAGAGATCCCCCAGGGTGGCCACCCGAGCTACCCACTCCCGCAACTTGAGCCGCCAGAGCCCGGACGCCGTATGTTCCGGCGCCGCACAGCCCCTCACTTCTAGCCCCAGCGCCTCGCCGATGAACAACGCCCGTGGCAGGTGCCAACCCTGAGTGATCAGCAGCGCCCGCTCCACGCCGAACACATCACGCGCCCGCGCCAGGGTGTCGAAGGTACTGAAGCCGGCATAGTCCAGGGTCATGTCTCCGTCACGTACATGGCGGCCCCGCAGATCACGCCACATGGTCACCGGCTCGTTGTAATAGCGAGTGCTGTTGTCACCGGAAATCAGCAGATGATTGACCCGTCCAAGCTGGATCAGATTAGCCGCCGCATCCATCCGCCCCTCGAAGTGCGGGTTTCGTGAGCCGCTGCGCGTCCAGTGGGAAGTACCGAACACGATGCCCACGGTCTCGCTACCACAACGCGACAGCTCGTCCTCGATCTTTCCCTGGGTGCGACCCAGCACATAGAAGTTGGCCAACACGAACAGTAGCGCCGCCAGGAGCGCAAGCGCTCCCAGCGACATCAGTACCGCCTTGAAGACCTTCCACAACGGTCCGTGCATCACTCTCCCCGGAGGAGGCGCTAGAACATTCCGAGCTCCAGCTTGGCCTCGTCGCTCATCATCTCACGACTCCAGGGGGGATCGAAGACGATCTCGGTATGAACCTTGCTGACCTGCGGGGCGCCGAGGATCTTGTTGCGGGCATCGGCGGCGATCACGTCACCCATGCCACAGCCCGGCGCCGTCAGCGTCATGCGGATGGTGACGATGCGATCACCATTGATCAGCCGCTCGATGCGACAGCCATAGACCAGACCCAGGTCGACGATATTGACCGGAATCTCGGGGTCGAAGCAGGTTCGCAGCTGCTCCCACACGAACTGCTCGATCTCCTCCTCCGAGGCATCCTCGGGCAGCGTCGGCCGCGGCTGCGCCTCGAGGCCCAGGGCATCCAGATTGGCTCCCTCGATCAGATAGAGGCGCCCCTCGAAGCCCACGCTGACCGTACTCCCCTTGGCCTGCATCACGCTGACGACGCTGTCCTCCGGCAGGGTCACGGTCTTGCCGAAGGGAATGGAGATACCCTCGACGTCACGCTGCAGGGGCAGCTGCTGGCCCTTGTGGAGGGTGGCAATCTGCTCGATATCGCTCATGTCGCTCCTTGGTAGACGTCAGCGCAGCATGCCGATGACACGCTCGAGCCCCTCGACAAAGACATCGATCTCCTCGGGCGTATTGTAGGCGGCGAAAGAGGCACGACAGGTAGCGTCCACCCCGAACCGCGCCAGCAATGGCTGGGCACAGTGATGGCCGGTACGGATCGCCACCCCGAGCTGATCGATCAGCAGCCCGATATCCTGGGAATGCGCCCCGTCGACCACGAAAGACAGCACGCCCGCCTTGTCCGGCGCAGTGCCCAGGACGCGCAGCCCCTCGATGCCCTGTATCCCCTCGGTGGCATGGTCGAGCAGCCGCGCCTCCCAGGCGCCAATCAATTCGAGCCCGATCCCCTGGACCCACTGCAGGGCACGCCCCAGGGCGATCACCTCGGCAATGGCAGGTGTCCCTGCCTCGAACTTGTGCGGGATGTCGGCGAAGGTGGTGGGCGTCTCGAAGGAGACCGTCTGGATCATCTCGCCACCCCCCTGCCAGGGCGGCATCGCCTCGAGCAGATCGGCCTTGCCGAAGAGCACGCCCACGCCGGTAGGCCCGTAGACCTTGTGGCCGGAGAAGGTATAGAAGTCGGCATCGATGTCATGCACGTCGATGGCTTGGTGGGGAGCGGCCTGGGCACCGTCGACGAGGATTCGGGCGTCGTGCTCGTGGGCCACCCGCGCCATTTCGCGTACCGGATTGATCGTGCCGAAGGCGTTGGAAATATGGTTCACCGCCACCAGTCGGGTTCGCTTGGTGAAGAGGTCGCGATAGGCTGCCATGTCCAACACACCGCGGTCGTCCACCGGGATCACCTTGATGGTGAATCCCAGTTCGCCGGCCAGCAGCTGCCAGGGCACGATGTTGGAGTGGTGCTCCAGCCGCGAGATCAGCACCTCGTCACCCGGGCCGAGGTTGGCGCGCCCCCAGCTATTGGCCACCAGGTTGATTGCCTCGGTGGTGCCGCGGGTGAAAACGATCTCGCGGGTCTCGGCCGCATTCAGGAAGGCCCGCACCGTCTCCCGGGTGCCCTCGAAAGCGGCCGTGGCCTCGTCGGCCAGGGTGTGCAGCCCGCGATGGATGTTGGCGTTGTAGCGACCGTAGTAGTCGTCGAACACCGCCATCACCTGGCGCGGAGTCTGACTGGTGGCGGCGTTGTCCAGGTAGACCAGCGGCTTGCCATGGACCTCCCGGTCGAGGATCGGGAAGTCGCGTCGCAGCCTCGCCACGTCCAGCGTCAGATCACTGAAGTCGGCCATGGCTCACTCCTCGTTCAGGGCGACGGCGGTTTCCACCAGGCCGGCCAGATTGAAGCGCTCGGGGAGCTTGCCCGCCACCGCCAGCTCGACTCGCTCGGCAATGGCATCGAGGTCGACCTGCTCCAGCACCTCGCCGGCGAACGCCAGGGTCAACAGACCACGGGCGGTCTGCTGGTCGATGCCGCGGGTGCGCAGGGCGAACACCGCCTCCTCATCGAGCTGGCCGGTGGTGGCACCGTGGGCGCACTTGACGTCGTCGGCGTAGATCTCGAGCTCGGGCTTGGTGTCGATCTCGGCGCGATCGGAGAGCAGCAGGTTGGCATTGCTCTGCTCGGCCTCGATCTTCTGGCTGTCGCGCTTGACGATCACCTTGCCGTTGAACACGCCATGGGCACGGTCGTCGAGGATGCCCTTGTAGTTCTCGTGGGAAAAGGTATTGGGGGCGTTGTGGTTGACCAGGGTGTGGTTGTCCACGTGCTGGCGGCCCTGTCCGTAGAAGAGGCCGTTGAAGTTGGTCTCGGCCCCCTGGCCATTGAGCTCGGCCACCAGGTCATTGCGCACCAGGCCACCGCCCAGGTTCAGGTTGAACGAAGTGTAGCGGCTGTCGCGGGCCTGCTCGATGTGGATGCTGGCCACGTGCAGGTCGGCAAGCGCCGCCTCCTGCAGCTTGTAGTGAGTGAGGATTGCACCGCGGTCGAGGATGATCTCCTCCACCAGATTGGTGAAGTTGGCCGCAGCCTCCTCGCCCACATGATGTTCGATGACCGTGGCCTGGCTGCGTCCGGCCATCTCGAGCAGGATGCGCGGATGGCTCATCACCGGCGCCTCGCCCGCGCGTGAGAGGAACTGCAGGATAATCGGCTTTTCCACCACGGTGCCTGGCGCTAGACGAAGTACGGCGCCCTCTTCCATGAAGGCGGTATTTAACGCCGCAAACGGCGAGAACTCGACCCCGGTAAGCCGGCCCAGCGGGCCGCCCACTGCCTCGTGGTTCTCGTCGAGGGCACGGGACAGCGGCAACAGTTGCACGCCTCCGGGCAGGTCATCGAGCTGCGAAAGGCCCGGGGCGAAGACGCCGTCGACAAAGGTCAGTCGGTGGGCCTCCACGGGCAGGGTCAGCCTCGCCGCCGTGGCCGGAGAAAAGTCGGCATCCGTGGCCAAACGGAAGTCACCGCGGGCGATGGACCGCACATCGGTGTACTTCCACTCCTCGATGCGGCGGTGGGGAAAGCCCAGCGCCTCGAAGCGCGCCGCCCCCGCCTGGCGCCGGGCGGCGATCCAGCTCGGCTCTACGCCTTGGGCAGCGATGCGCTCGGCAACGCGCTCATCGAGCCGATCGAGGAAACGTTGCACATCGCTCTGCACATCTTCATTCATGCGGCGGTCTCCTCCTGCACCCAGTCATAACCACGACTCTCGAGTTCGCGGGCGAGATCGGCATCGCCGCTCTTGGCGATGCGGCCATCGACCAGCACGTGCACGCGATCCGGCACGATGTAGTCGAGCAGCCGCTGATAGTGGGTCACCAGCAGGATGGCGCGATCTTCGGCACGCAGGGAATTGACGCCGTCGGCGACCACCTTCATGGCGTCGATATCGAGCCCCGAGTCAATCTCATCGAGCATCGCCAGCTTCGGCTGCAGCACCAGCATCTGCAGAATCTCGTTGCGCTTCTTCTCACCGCCGGAGAAGCCCTCGTTGACGGCACGCTGCAGGAAGCTGGTGTCCATCTTCATGGAAGCGACCTTCTCCTTGATCAGCTTCATGAACTCCGGTGCCGGAATCTCGCCTAGGCCCTGCGCCTCACGCTGGGCGTTCAGCGCCGCCTTGAGCAGGTAGATGTTCTTCACCCCCGGGATCTCCACCGGGTACTGGAAGCCCAGCAGCAGGCCGGCCCGGGCCCGCTCCTCGACCTCCATCTCCAGCACGTCCTGGCCCTCGAAGGTGATCGAACCCTTCGTCACCTCATAGCCGTCCTTGCCGGCGATCACTGCGGAGAGGGTCGACTTTCCAGCCCCGTTGGGCCCCATGATGGCGTGAATCTCACCGGCGTTGATGGTCAGGCTGAGGCCCTTCAGGATCTCGGAACCCTCGACCGTGACGTGCAGATCCTTGACTTCGAGCATGTTGACTACCCTTGATTCGTGATGAGCCGCCGTTGCGACTGCTGAAATATGTTGACCTTCTCGCGAATTCCGAGAAAAGCGCACACGGCGCCTTACCCCACGGCACCTTCGAGGGTGACGTTCAGGAGAGCCTCGGCCTCCACGGCGAATTCCATGGGCAGTTCCTGGAAAACGTCCTTGCAGAAGCCGTTGACAATCATGCTGACCGCATCCTCCTCGGAGATCCCCCGGCTCTGGCAGTAGAACAGCTGGTCCTCACCGATCTTCGAGGTGGTCGCCTCGTGTTCGACGGTGGCCGTGCTGTTGCCGATCTCCTGGTAGGGGAAGGTGTGAGCGCCGCACTGATCGCCGATCAGCAGCGAGTCGCACTGGGTGAAATTGCGCGCGCCCTTGGCCCGCGGGCCCACCTTCACCAGGCCGCGATAGGACTGGTTGCTGCGCCCGGCAGAGATACCCTTGGAGATGATGCTGGAGCGAGTACCCTCCCCGATGTGGATCATCTTGGTGCCGGTATCGGCCTGCTGGCGGCCGTTGGTCACCGCCACGGAGTAGAACTCGCCGATGCTGTCCTTGCCGCGCAGCACGCAAGAGGGGTACTTCCAGGTGATCGCCGAGCCAGTCTCGACCTGGGTCCAGCTGATGCGCGAGCGGTCACCGCGGCAGTCGCCGCGCTTGGTGACGAAGTTGTAGATGCCGCCCTTGCCATCCTCGTCGCCGGGATACCAGTTCTGCACGGTGGAGTACTTGATGTAGGCATCCTCGAGCGCCACCAGCTCAACCACCGCCGCATGCAGCTGATTCTCGTCGCGCTGCGGTGCCGTGCAGCCTTCCAGATAGGAGACCTGGGCGCGGCTCTCGCAGACGATCAGGGTGCGCTCGAACTGGCCGGTATTGGCGGCGTTGATGCGGAAGTAGGTGGAAAGCTCCATGGGGCAGGTCACGCCTTCAGGCACGAAGACGAAAGAGCCGTCGGTGAACACCGCCGAGTTCAGCGCCGCGAAGTAGTTGTCGCCCTGAGGGACCACGCTGCCCAGGTACTGCCTGACCAGTTCCGGGTAGTCGCGGATCGCCTCGGAAATGGAGCAGAAGATCACGCCTGCTTCGTGCAGCTTCTCCTTGAAGGTGGTGGTCACCGAGACGGAATCAAAGACGGCGTCCACTGCCACGCCGGCCAGGGCCGCGCGCTCGTGCAGGGGAATGCCCAGCTTTTCGTAAGTCTCGAGCAGCTTGGGGTCCACTTCGTCGAGGCTCTGGGGACGATCCTCGTCACGCTTGGGGGCGCTGTAGTAGGAGATCGCCTGGTAATCGATGGGCGGGTAGTCCAGGTGCGCCCAGGAGGGCGACGTCATCTTCAGCCACTGGTGGTAGGCCTTGAGGCGCCACTCAAGCATCCACTGCGGCTCGCCCTTCTTGTTCGAGATGAAGGCAATGGTGCTCTCGTCCAGGCCGGGCGGTACCGTGTCGCTCTCGATGTCGGTCACGAAGCCTTCCTTGTACTCGCGACGGACAAGCTGTTCCATTTCCTGACTTGCCATGATGTATCCCCTCCCGGGCGGTTGGGTCGGCGAGCGAGGCTCGCCTCGGGTAGTGAAATGCTCGGGTGCGTCAGGCCTCGGCGGCCAGACTCACGCTCTGTATGGGCAACTGCACCGGCAGCTTGATCGGGCTGGTGTCGGCGAGGTGGGCCAGGGTCACGCTGTCGAGCAGGGTACTGATGGCCAGTGAAACCCGCTGCCAGTTGTCCGCGACCCCGCAGGTGGCGGCCAGGTCACACTCGCCACCCGCCTGGCTGCACTCGGTCATCGCCACCGGCCCTTCGATGGCCGAGATGATGTCGCTGGCGGTGATCCGTGAGGCGGGACGTGCCAGGGAATACCCCCCCTGGGCGCCGCGGCGCGACTCCAGCAGGCCGGCTCTCACCAGCATCTTCAGCGTCTTGCTGACCGTGGGATGGGGCAGCTGGACCGCCTCGGCAAGCTCCGCGGCAGCATGAGGCTGCTCCGGGTGACGGGCAATCTGCGCCATCACCACGGCGGCATAGTCGGTCAGCCGCGAAAGCTTGAGCAAGGCTTGCCTCCCTGGGGACGAATCTCCCCCTACGTTCGATTGGGGACCATTTTAGTCCTGTATCAATTTGATGTGAAGCCCTAGCGTTCAATCGCGAGGATCGCGTCACGTTCACGGACGTTACCGACAATAACGATAATCGATCTCATTTGTAGGCATGGCGAACACACACTACTCCCCCAGGAGCATCACCACTCCCAATTCCTCTCATTGCGCATCCTCATGCGGCGAAAAACAAATAGATAGAACGCTCTGCTATGGTAGATGGCCTCATGTGAGGCATTTCGTCGCCCCCTCGCTCCTTCTTGCGATACCGTTACGCCGGCACCGCAGGGTTGCCGTCAGGCCGCTATGCTTGCAAAGGGACGAGGCTGGCAAGGAGAAACGACGTGGAACTGATTCTTTACGCACTGGACAACATCGACCTGTTGGCCACGCGCACCCTGGAGCACATCTCCCTGGTCGGTGTTGCCGTAGGCATCGCCACCCTCACCGGAGTACCCATCGGCATCGCCATCACCAAGAATGAGCGCCTGGCACAAGGCGTGCTCTACACCGCCTCGATCATCGTCACCATCCCGTCGATCGCCCTGTTCGGCATCATGATCCCGGTGCTGTCGTTGATCGGTCAGGGCATCGGCTATCTGCCTGCAGTGATCGCCGTGCTGCTCTATTCCCAGCTGCCGATCATCCGCAACACCTATACCGCCATCAACAACGTGGACCCGGCGCTGCGCGAAGCAGCAAGGGGAATCGGCATGAGCCCCAACCAGCGCCTGCGCTATGTGGAGATCCCGTTGGCGGTGCCGGTGATCATGGCTGGGGTGCGCACGGCCGTGGTGCTCAATATCGGGGTGATGGCGATCGCCGCCTATATCGGCGCAGGGGGACTGGGCACCTTTATCAGCCGCGGTATCTCCCAGTCCGATCCGCGCCAGCTGATCGTCGGCGCCGTGGCGGTCAGCCTGCTGGCGATTATCGTCGACTACACCCTGCTCTTTGTTCAGAAACGCCTGACCCCCAGGGGTATGGAACTCGACACCTCCACCGCCTGATGGCGAGCCCCCTGACGACCAAGACGACAAGGACACCCGAATGATCGAACTCGATAACCTGACCAAGGTCTTCGACACGCCCAAGGGCGCGGTGGTCGCCGCCGATCACATCAGCATGAGCGTACCCAGCGGCGAGATCTGCATCCTGCTCGGCCCCTCGGGTTGCGGCAAGACCACCACCCTGAAGATGATCAACCGCATCGTGAAGCCGACCTCGGGCAAGGTGTTCATCAACGGCGAGGACACCACCGGCATGAACACTCAGGACCTGCGCCGCAACATCGGCTATGTGATCCAGCAGATCGGTTTGTTCCCCAACATGACCATCGAACAGAACATCACGGTGGTGCCCCAGTTACTGGGCTGGGACAAGGCCCGCTACCGGGAACGTGCCCGGGAACTGATGGCGATGATCTCCATGGAACCCGATGCCTTTCTCAAGCGCTTTCCCAGCGAGCTGTCCGGCGGTCAGCAGCAGCGCATCGGGGTGGCCCGGGCGCTGGCCGCCGACCCGCCGGTGATGCTGATGGACGAGCCCTTCGGCGCCATCGACCCCATCAACCGGGCGGTGATCCAGGACGAATTCCTCAAGATGCAGCAGGAACTGAAGAAGACCATCATGTTCGTCAGTCACGACATCGACGAGGCGATCAAGATGGGCGATCAGGTGGCAATATTCCGCGAGGGCAAGCTGGTGCAGCACTCCTCGCCCGACGACCTGCTGGCCGCGCCCAAGAACGCCTTCGTCGAGTCCTTCCTTGGCGAGGACCGCACGCTCAAGCGGCTCAACCTGGTCAAGGTACACGAAGTGGTCTCCGACGAGATCGCCACGGTAAGCCCCGGCGACACCCTGGAAACGGCGCTGGGGCGAATCGACGACTACGGGTACCAGAATGCCATCCTGATGGTGAATGACCAGCGCCAGCCGGTAGGCCTGATCACCCGCGCCAAGGCGCGCACCACCAAGGGCTACTGCCGCGACCACTTCGAGAACGTCCCGGCCACGGTGACCCTGGAGGACGACCTGCGCAAGGTGGCCTCGCTGATGTTTGCCCAGGATGCCACCTGGCTGCCCTGCGTGGACGACGAAGGCCGCGTTTATGGCCAGATCACCCAGCGCGCCATGACGCATCACCTCGGTTCACGCTTCCGTGCCCACGAGGCCGCCAGCCGGAATCCCGACAGCGCCGTCAAGGAGTGAGCCGATGCCGATCCAGAGCCTGAAAGGGGCCCTGCAGGCACTCCTGCTGGTGGCGATTTTCTTCGCCGGGGTATGGAGCCAGTCGAGCGGGGTCATCGACGACTTTCTCTTCTATCTGCCCGACGTGCAGTACCTGGCCGTTCAGCACCTGTGGCTGACAGCGATCTCCGGTGGCCTGGCGATCCTGGTGGCCATCCCGCTGGGGATCGTCCTGTCGCGCCCGAGCATGACTCGCTGGGCGGAATCGCTGATGCAGGTGCTCAACGTCGGCACCACCATCCCGACGCTCGCGGTGCTGGCGCTCTCCATGAGCTTCCTGGGCATCGGTACGGTGCCGGCGGTATTCGGCCTGTTCGTCGCCACTCTGCTGCCGATCACCCGCAACACCTACACCGGGCTCAAGGGCGTCGATCCCGCCCTGATGGAGGCCGCTGCGGGTATCGGCATGTCGTCGACCCAGCGCCTGCTGCGAGTGGAGCTGCCCAACGCCCTATACGTGATCTTCGCGGGCATGCGCACCGCCCTGACCATCAACGTGGGGACCGTGCCGCTGGCCTTCCTGATCGGCGCAGGGGGGCTGGGTGAGCTGATCTTTACCGGCATCGACCTGTACGATCCAGTGATGATGCTGGCCGGCGCCATTCCCACTGCCCTGCTGGCGATCGTCGTCGATGCCCTGATCGCCACCGTCGCGTTCCTGCTGGTACCGCGCGGGGTCAACCCGTCGCGCGCCTGATCGCTGGACCCGTGTCATACCATTCCAAGCAACACGAGGAGAAGCACCCATGAAACGCCTGATGACCACCCTGTCCGGCCTGGCCATGGCCGGCGCCATGACCACTGCCGTTGCCGCCGAGATCACCGTTGGCGGCAAGAATTTCACCGAGCAGCAGATCCTCTCCAACATGACCACCCAGTACCTGGAGGGACTTGGCTATGATGTGGAGAACCGTGCCGGCATGGGTTCTGCCGTGCTCCGCCAGGCCCAGGAGAATGGCCAGATCGACCTCTACTGGGAGTACACTGGCACCTCGTTGATCAACTACAACGACGTCACCGAGCGGCTGTCGCCCGAAGACACCTACGCGCGGGTCAAGGAACTGGACGCCGAGAAGGGCCTGGTATGGCTTGAGCCTTCTGACGCCAACAACACCTATGCCCTGGCCATGCGCGAGGAAGACGCCGAGCAGCGCGGCATCGCCACTCTTTCCGACCTGGCCGAGGCGGTCAATGACGGCGAGGGCCTGACCTTTGCCCTGAACGCAGAGTTCTATGCTCGCGAGGACGGCTGGCGGCCGCTCCAGGAAGCCTACGACTTCAGTGTCGGGCGCAGCGATGTCAAGCGCATGGATTCCGGCCTGGTCTACCCGGCCCTGCGCGACGGCGATGTCGAGGTGGGTCTGGTCTTCGCTACCGACGGTCGTATCCCGGCCTTCGATTTCCGTGTCCTCGAGGATGACCAGGGCTACTTCCCGGCCTACGCCCTGACACCCGTGGTGCGCCAGGAGACCCTAGAAGAGAACCCGGAGCTCGCCGAACAGATGAACGCCCTGTCGGCGCTGCTCGACGACGACACCATGGCCGAACTCAACGCGCAGGTCGACGTCGAGCGCGAGAACATCGAAGACGTGGCCCAGTCCTTCCTCGAGGAAAACGAGCTGCTGTGACGCTTCAGGCCATGCCTGGCATAATGCAGGCTATCGCAGTAGGCAAGGAGGGCCGCCCACGGGCGGCCTTCCCTCTTTCCAGGGGGATGAGATGCATTATCAGGACAGACTCCGGGTCGGCGCCGCCCAGGTCAACGCCACCCTCGGTGAGGTGGATGCCAACCTGGCGCAGCATCTCGACACTATCCAGGACGCCTGCGACCAGGGCCTCGAGCTGCTGGTCTTCCCCGAGCTCTCGCTGACCGGTTACGGCCTGGGCAGCCGGGTGATGCAGGTGGCGATGCCGCTGGAGGATCCGCGCCTTCGCGAGCTGGCCCTGGCCTGCCGCGAGATGCAGACGGTGGTGGGCTTCGTCGAGGAAGCGAGTCCCGGCGAGTACTACAACGCGCTGGCCATCCTCCAGGACGGCGAGATCGCCGCGGTACATCGCAAGCTGAACCTGCCCACCTACGGCGGCCTCGAGGAGGGCAAGTGGTTCACCCACGGCAGCGAGCTCACCCATACGCCGATTCGCCCCGGCTGGTCGGCCACACAGCTGATCTGCGCCGACCTGTGGAACCCGGCACTGGTCCATGCGGCACTGCTGCCCCGCCCTACCGTGCTCTGCGCACCGATCAACTCGGCCTCGGGCATCGTCAGCGACGACTTCTCCAACGAGCAGAACTGGGCCCTGAACGTGCGCTTCTACGCCATGACCTACGGCACGCCGGTGATCATGGCCAACCGCTTCGGCCCCGAGGGCCAAAGCCACTTCTGGGGCGGCTCGCGCATCCTCGGCCCCCGGGGCGAACTGCTCGCCGAGGCCGAGGCAGGCGAAATGCTGATCACCGCCGAGCTGTCACGCACCGCCATCGCCCGGGCCCGCTTCGAGCTGCCCACCCACCGCGACGCCGATACGCCGCTGGTGCGCGAACTGATGGCCGGTTATCGTTGAGCGGCCGCGGGGAGGGGATGATGCGCGAGGGTCTAGTTACGGTCTTCGGCGGCACCGGCTTTCTCGGTGATGCCATCGTTCGCGAACTGGTCGAGGCAGGCCGCGAGGTACGTATTGCCGCTCGCCACCCTGCCCTGCCCGCCTGGCTGGAGGACGGGGATCCGGTGGAACTCGCCACCGCCGATATCCGCGACGAGGAAAGCCTCGCCGCGGCCCTGGAGGACGCCAGCGCCGTGGTCAATGCCGTCAGCCTCTATGTGGAAACTCGCGATACCAGCTTCGAGGCCATCCATGTCACCGGAGCCTGGCGACTGGCCAGCCAAGCCCGGGCAGCCGGCATCGAGCGGCTGGTGCAGGTCTCGGGCATCGGCACCCGTCATGACTCGGCCTCGGCCTATGTGCGAGCCCGCGCCCGGGGCGAGGAGGCGGTACTGGACGCCATCCCCAAGGCGATCATCGTGCGGCCAAGCGTGTTGTTCGGCCCGGGTGATGCGTTCCTCTCCGGCCTGGAGGGCCTCACCCGGCTACCGTTGATCCCGCTGTTCGGTCGCGGAACGACCCGACTGCAGCCGGTACACGTGGTGGATGTCGCCCGGGCCATCGCTGTCCTTGCGGGCCGCTCGGCCCCGGGAAGACGCTTGTTCGAGCTCGGCGGACCCGACGTGCTGAGCTACCGCGAGATCCTCGAGACACTGCTCGGCCACCTGCACCGCGAGCGGCCGCTGGTGCCGATTCCCTTTCTCGCCTGGCGGCTGGTAGCGGCCCTGGCCGTCTGGCTGCCCGGCCAGCCGCTGACGCGCGACCAGGTGATCCTGATGCAGACAGACAACATCGCCGATGAGAATGTTGGGGGCTTTCGATACCTCGACATCATCCCCCGTTCGCTGCGCGAGAGCCTGCCAGCCTGCCTGCCACCTCACGACACCTGATCCCTCCTGCTCGTCAAAGCCGGGGACTAGCGTCTATGCTGAGGAGCATGAAACTGTTCTCTCTCAGCGCCAGCCACCCCTTTGGCGACAAGGTGGCACAATCGCTTGGCATCTCACTTGCCGAACACGAGGAACGCGACTTCGAGGATGGCGAGCACAAGGCACGACCGCTGGAAAGCGTGCGTGGTGAGGATGTCTACGTGCTGCAGAGCCTCAATGGCGACCCCGAACAGGGGGTCAACGAACGGCTCTGCCGGCTGCTGTTCTTCCTGGGTGCCGTCCGCGACGCAGGCGCTCGACGTGTCACCGCCGTAATTCCCTATATGGCCTACGCGCGCAAGGACCGCCGGACCAAGTCGCGCGACCCGCTCACCTCCCGCTATCTGGCCATGCTGCTCGAGGCCATGGGCATTGATGGCGTGATGACGCTAGATGTACACAACCCTGCCGCCTTCCAGAACGCCTTCCGCTGCCCCACCCATACCCTCGATACGCGTCGCCTGTTCGCCGAGCACATGCGCGAACGCTGCGGCGATGGACCAGTGGTGGTGGCCTCCCCCGACCCGGGTGGCGTCAAGCGGGCGCAGGGCTTCAAAGAGATGCTGGAGCCCTTGCTGGATCGCGAGGTTGGCGCGGCCTACATGGAGAAGCGTCGCAGTGAGGGCAAGGTCAGCGGCACCCTGCTGACCGGCGAGGTCGAAGGCGCCACCGTACTGGTCGTGGATGATCTGGTCAGCTCGGGTGGCACCCTGCTGCGTGCCGCCCAGGCCTGTCTGGACCGGGGCGCAAGGACGGTCGTCGGGCTGGCGGCACACGGCCTTTTCGTCGGCGATGCCGACCGGGTGGTCAGCGACCCGCAGCTGGCGACGCTGATCGTGACCGATACCGTCCCGCCAACCCGGCTGGATGCCGACGTCGCCAGCCAACACCTCGAAGTGGTCAGCGCGGCTCCGCTGTTTGCCGAGGCGATCCGCCGCGTCCACGAAAATGGCTCGCTTACCGAGCTGCTCGAGGGCCCGTCGTAAGGCCAGGCTCCTTATTGCCCCGATGGCCAGGGTGCCCCACAGGGCCCTGGCTAATCCAGTTCACGGCAGGCCTGCAGCCCCAGCGCCAGATATTCCCTGGCCTGCGGCTCCCACTTGTCCGGGGAGCGTGGATCCGGCTCGAGCAGGTGGCCGAGCGAGAGGCGTGCCCTGAGACAGGCCCGGTACGCTGTGTAGAAGGCCAGCAACCGCCTGGATGGCCTGTCCCGGAGTCTCCGGGTGCACTCGCTGACCAGCCACTGGCCAATCCAGGCGGCACCCAGCCGTTCGCATTCGAGCCCCAGGAAACTCAGTTCGTCGAAGGGGTCCACCAGCCGTAGGGGCCGGCTGAATTCGAGGCAATCGATGACCACGGGGGGCTCGGAGAGACAGACATGCTCCGGACGCAGGTCCCCATGCCCCTCGACGACCCGACCCTGGCGAGGGCGATTTCCGAGCAGGTCAGGCTCCTCCGCGAGCAGGCGATCGAGACGGTCGAGCATGAACGCCACGCCGTCATTCGCCACGGAGAATCGGCGATCCACGATGACTTCCCGGTTGCTGTCGACCTCGAGTTTGAAGCGATCCAGATAGGTTTCTGCCGACATCTCGACCGGTTCGAGCCCCTGATAGAAGTCGGCAAGACGCTCGGCGACCCGGGTAATCCGTGTCTCGGTGACGCTGCCCCGCGTCAGGACCACATCCAGCATGAGATGCTCGGGCAGTCGCTTCATCACGACCAGCCAGTCGACCACCTCTCCCTCACCGTTGATCTCCAGCATGCCATCGGACGTCAGCCTCAATGAGGCTACGCCCAGGTAGATCTCCGGCGCCAGGCGACGGTTGAGGCGAACCTCTTCATGGCAAAGCAACTCGCGGTCCCGCAGGAAGTGGCAGTCGCGGTGATTGTACTCAACGGGCTTCTTGAGCTTGTAGACCCGACCCGCCGTCAGGAAGACCCATGCCATATGGGTCTCCTTGACATCGACCTCCCCCTGGAAACCGGCGTAAGCCCGGGGGTGCGACAGGAACGCGACCTTGTCCCCCAGGGAGACATCATCTGTGGCAGCGTTGTGGGATGAATCATTGGCCATGCGCGTCCTCTCCCGACATGGCACGAAGGTATCACACCTTATTGACCAACCCCGACCAAGGGCAGCGAGCCTACACCGACCGGCTCTACCGCTTCAGTCCGACCATCGCGGCAGCGGGCCCCGTGGCGGTAGCCTCGGGAGAAACATCACTGACAGGATGGGAGAAGGTACGGCATGGGGCTATCAACCGACAGCGTTCCATCCTGCCATATCCTGTCGGAGGACCCGCTGCTACCCTTCCGGGTCCTGCCACACCGCCACAGGAGGCAATTGATGACCCGGCCGCGCATTACCCTTGATGTCTTCAGTGATTACGTCTGCCCGTTCTGCTATCTGGAAGCGCCGGAAATCGACGCTCTGGCCGAGCGCTTCGGCGACATCGTGGCGATCCGCTGGCGAGCTTTCGAACTGCGCCCCGAGCCCGAGCCGACCCTCGACCCCGATGGCGACTACCTGCACGACATCTGGGAACGGGCCGTCTACCCCATGGCCGCGGAGCGCGGCATGATGCTTCGGCTGCCCCGCCTCCAGCCGCGTTCGCGGCTGGCCCACGAGGCAAGTGCCTGGGCCCGGACACAGGAAGCCGTACGGCCAGGGGCCACCAACGCCATGCGCACGGCGCTGTTCCGTGGCTTCTTCGAGGAAAGCCTCGACCTGGCAGATACTGAGTCACTGGTCCGCGTGGCGCAAAGGCTCGACATGGATGGCCAGGCCCTGCGCCAGGCACTGGTGGAGGGCAAATTCCGCCAGCAGGTACGAGACGATCAACAGATCGCCAGGGAGGTCGGCATCGGCGGCGTGCCGGGCCTGCGCTTCTCGCTGGATGGCGAGCATGCCGGCGTGCTCGAAGGCGCCCAGCCTCGCCGGCAGCTATTCCTGGCCACGGAGCGCCTGCTGGACGCCATACGCTGAGGTAATGGCAGTTGTCCACCCCCGATAGCAAAGCGCTGATATGCTGTATCCAGAGGCATGACCCTCTTCATCCTGAAGTCGCCCACCAAATGGAACCTACACAGTGGCCGAACAGAACAGCGTGATCGCCTTCTATGACGAGCGGATGCTGGCCCATGAACCTGATATCGAAGTCCCCTTCCTGCCAGGACGCATGGACAAGCGAGTCCGCTCACTACTGTCAGGGCTGGGAGTGCCCTGGAAGTATCCCGAACATCCCGCCAGGCTTACCGCCATCCGCCACCTGCTGGAACTCGAACCCGTTCCGGGGGTAATCTTCGAGGCCGGTAGGCCGGCAACTCGCGAGCAGCTGGGGCGCGTTCATACCAACGCCTACCTGGACAGCATCTACCAGCTGCGCGGAGAGAGTGCCTGGCTGGACGAGGATACAACAGCCGTATCACCCGGCAGCGTCGATGCCGCCGAGGTGGCCGCAGGCACCGCAATCGCCGCCGTCGAGGCGGTGGTAGAAGGGCGGGCCGAGAGCAGCTTCGCGCTGGTAAGGCCCCCCGGTCACCACGCCGAACCGGTTCGTGCGCGGGGTTTCTGCCTGTTCAACAACGTGGCGGTGGCTGCGGCCCATGCCCAGGCGGCACTGGACTGCGAGCGAGTAATGATCATTGATTGGGATGCCCATCACGGCAACGGTACCCAGGACATCTTCTGGGCCGACCCGGATGTGCTGTTCTTTGATATCCACCGTGCCTCTCCCTTCTATCCTGGCTCGGGGACTCTCGAGGAAGTGGGGGTGGGCCTCGGGGAAGGCGCTATCGTCAATGTTCCCCTCCCCGCCGATTCCGGCGATACCGCCTATCTCAAGGCTTTCCGTGAGATCCTGGTGCCAGCGGCCGAGTGGTTCCGACCCGACCTCATCCTGGTCTCGGCAGGATTCGACCCCCACGCCCATGACCTGGCGCTGAATGTCTCCTATGACGGTTTTTCCACCATGACCAGCATCCTGCAGAACTTGGCACGCCAACATTGCGAGGGAAGGCTGGTCTTCGTGCTGGAGGGGGGCTACAACCTGATATCGCTTTCGCACGGCGTCAGGTCGGTGCTCCGGGTGCTGGCCGGGGAAGAACCACCGGAACCCGGCCTGCGGGGCCTTGCCGAGGTGGAGGCTGCAGCGGCCTTCCATCGCGGTGCCTTCGTCAGTGACCCCTAAGCGTCGTTCGCCCCGCCCGACGCCGGCGAGCAGAGTCAATGAATCAGGGCTCGACTCACTCGCCGATATCCTCATGCCACAGTTCGGGCGAGGCGGCGATGAAGCCTTCCATCAGCGGGATACACTCGGGGTCCTGCAACACCTCGACCTCGACACCGCGCTCTCGCAGCAGCGCCTCCTCGCCCTGAAACTTGCCCTCGGGGCGGGCGTCACCAGCCGCCCAGTCTCGCGGCACGCCGCTGCTGGGAAGCCCGAAGGCCAGCAGCCGCAGGCGCCTGCCGGGGAGCACGAAGCGTGCCGGGCCCCTTGCCTGATGCCGGTCAAGGCCGGCACCTGCCGTGATATAGCCCGCCTTGCCGAGTACCTCAAGGGTCTCCGTAGCCCGCGCCGCCCCCAGTCCAGCACATGGTTATTGGCCAGTACGCAGGCATCCACTCCCGCCGCGGCCAGCACGGGCAGGTTGGCGGGATGCATGCGGTACTGGATTCCCTTGGGCTCGGCATAGTCGCTGGTGGTGACCGCCGTTTCCAGATTGATCAGGCGCAGATCGGGAGCCTGGCGCTCGAGCCACGCCAGGGCGTCGCCCCAGGCGTAGGCGAAGTCGACGGGATGCGGAATCGGGCCGTTCACTCGCTCGGCCAGCCGGACATAGCCGCTGGCCGAGGCCATGCAGGACTCGAATATTCGGGGTTCTCCGGGATGCGACAGGATCTGGTCGATGCCGCGTCCGGTCATCACATCCCCGGTCAGCCAGAGGGTCACGCCGACCATCGCCGTCCCTCGTTCCGACTACCCGCCCCCTACCCCTCCGAGGAGAGGGGCGCCCGGGGCAGCCTCTCCGGCAGGTGTGCCCGGATCTCCTCGGGGCTCAGTGCCGTGAGGTCCTTGTGCAGCTCGAGCACGATGCACTTCGCGACAGCCTCGGGCAGCGTCTCGCGCAGCAGCCCCAGGAAGCGCGGCGTCGCGCTGAGGATCAGGTGCCGGAAGGCTCCGTCGTGCAGGCCGGCGGCCAGGCGCTCCCCCACCTCATGGGCGAAGCGGATCGCCTCCTGTTCCTTGGGCGAATGGTGCTTGCCCATGGCATGACGTCCCTCGCCCATGGAGTCGAAGGCACGTCCCGGGCTGTCGGCATTCAGGTCGCGGTCATGCAGGCATCCCTCGGGATTGGCCAGGTCCTCCACCTCCTGCAGCGACCCTCTCTGGTCGGATGCCGAGAAGAGCCGTGCCCGTGCCTGGTCGGCGACTACCACCCAGGTGGTGTCCATTTTCGTTCCCTCACGCCAGGGAAGTCGGCACGCCGCGATACCCGGCATGCCGGTCATTCCGGATGGTTACTTGACCTCGACCTTGCGGCGATTGGCCTTCTTGTGCTTGGGCAGCGTCAGTTCGAGGACGCCGTTCTTGAAGCTGGCGGCCGCCTTGTCGGCATCGATCTCGCTGGGCAGGGCCACCGTCCGGGTAAAGGACCCCCGGGAGATCTCGGAGTGGAAGTATTCGCCCTCCTCCTCCTTGCTCTCCTCGCGGTGGTCGCCCTTGATGGTCACCGCGCCGTCGGTCACCGAGACGTCGAGCTCCTCGCGCTCGAAGCCCGGAACCTCGGCACGGACCACCACCTCGGCATCGCGGTCGATGACATCGACCTTCGGCATGCCCTTCTCGAAGGCCGCGAAGCGCTGCCAGAAAGGGGGCTCCCAGCGAGACGGCATACCGCCACGATCAAAGAACGTATCGAGCATGCGCTCGAACTCCCGAAACGGACTCATCGACCGAGACTCGGCCTGCGGTGCAGACGTCTCGGTCGATACGGGGACGTCCCTGGTCTCCTTGGAAGCTTTCTTGGCCATGACGATGACTCCTCGAATGCGGATAAGAAATGGCGAGGCCTATGAAAACTCGAGGGGAGATACACCGGCAACATCGGCCGACGTTCCCCGAACAGGCCCGCCTCATCATCAAGAATAGTCCAGCCCTGCCCGACCGACTTGATACAGATCAGGTTGATACTCGTCATGGGCTGGCACCACCGCTCTACTCGCCAATGTCCTCGTGCCACAGTTCGGGCGAGGCGGCGATGAAGCCCTCCATCAGCTCGATACACTCGGGGTCCTGCAACACCTCCACGTCGACGCCGCGCTCGAGCAGCAGCGCTTCCTCGCCTTGAAAGGTACGATTCTCGCCGATCAACACCTTGGGGATGCCATAGAGCAGAATGGCACCGCTGCACATCGCACAGGGCGAGAGAGTCGTGACCAGGATGCTTTCACGGTAGACCTCGGCCGGATGGCGGCCGGCGTTCTCCAGGGCATCCATCTCGCCGTGCAGCACCGCGCTGCCCAGTTGCACGCGACGATTGTGGCCACGGCCGATGATAACCCCACGATGCACCAGCACCGAGCCGATGGGGATGCCGCCCTCCTCAAGGCTATGGCGAGCCTCCTCGAGCGCGGCGTGCATGAAGCGATCCATTCGCTGACTCCCTTGCGTTATGGTGCCACCCAGCTTACGTCACTCCACACGACCCTCGCCATGGCCGCCGCTGCCTGCCACGATCACATCCCCACACCGAACAGCGCCTGCGCGAGATGGCCAGTGAGGAAAGCCAGGCCCGCCGCCGCACCGCCGATGAGCAGGGTCCGCAGCCCCGATTTCATGACCGGCTGATGATAGACCAGGCTCTTGCCCATCCCGATCAGGAAAAACATCAGCCCGGCCACCGCCAGGCTCGACAGGAACTGTCGAGTGATATCCAGCCCGGGTATCGCATAGGGCAGAAGCGGCATGGCGCCCACCACCAGGAAGGCGACGAAGGTGGCAAGCGCCGACTTCAGCGGGCTCAGTCCCTCGGAGCGAAGGCCATGCTCCTCGGCGACCATGGTCTCCACCCATATTTCACGGTTGCTGCAGATGGTCTCCACCACCCGCTCGAGGGTCTCACCCGCGAGCCCCTTGCGCTGGAAGATCTGACGGATCTCCTCGCGCTCCCCCTCCGGCACCATGTCGATATGGTGGTTTTCACTGCGGCGTACCCCTTCGACATGCTCACGCTGGGCCTGAATCGCCTCGTAGTTGCTGATCGCCATGCTAAAACCATCCGCCAACAGGTTGGCGACCCCCAGTACCAGAGCAACGGTGGCCGAAAATCCCGCCCCGAAGGCGCCGGAGACCACCGCAAAGGTGGTCACACAGCCATCGATGCCGCCGAGGATAGCGTCGGGAATAAGCTGGGCCCGGGATGGCTCACGCAGTCGCCGCTCGATCGCCTCCGGTCGATGCTCGTGCTCCAGCGACTCGCGCCGGCGGTCGTTCATGGGTCACCTCGACATGTCACTCATACTGCTCCCAGCTTGGCATAGACGGCCAGAAGCAGGTAAGGCGCAACACTGCCCCACCCCGCCCAGATTCCAGCACCCCCAAGGCACCGGCCAACAGGCCCGTGTATGATGGTCTGATCCAGGGCGAAATTCGCCAGACGATGCCGGAATGCGTGGAACCCGCTGTACCGTGCCTCATTCGCGCGGCCGTGATACCCCTGCTCATGCCGGGGGATGTCCCGACGAGAGGAGCATGCGATGGACATCGCACTGAAGAACGTCAATCGCGAGAACTTCGAGGCCGTCATCGCGCTGGAGGTAGCAACATCGCAGCGTGGCTATGTGGCTGACAACCTGTACTCCATTGCCGAATCGAGCTTGCATCGGACCTATCAGCCTCGCGCCATCTATTGCGACGGGGAAGTGGTCGGCTTTGTCATGTACGAGCTCTTCAACCACGACGACCGGCCACCCGCCTACAACATCTTCCGTCTCATGGTCGACCGACGCCATCAGGGAAGGGGTATCGGGCATCGTGCCATGCACTGCGTGCTGGAAGAGATCAGGGCACAGGGCGCCTTCGAGCGGATCGCGATCTGCTATGTGCCCGGCAATCAGGTCGCCCGGGATTTCTACGCCAGCCTCGGCTTTCAGGAGAGAGGGCTGAACGAAGCGACCGGCGAGATCATCGCCGAGATCCGCGAGTAACGGGGCAGCGCCGGAATGCCCATGCGGACCGCGCTTGACGAACGGGTGACCGGCGGCCCCAGAATAGACCATCCTCGCCGAAGAGCCTGCCCATGTCCCTGCTGAACGCTATCCTGGCCGTTGCCCTCTCTGCCTCTCCCTGGCTGCTGCTGGGGCTGGTGATGGCCGGGCTGATCAAGGCGCTGGTCTCCGAGGCGCTGCTCAAGCGCTGGGTGGGCGGCCATGGGCTGGGCAGCATTGCCCGCGCGGCGGTAATCGGCGCCCCTCTGCCGCTCTGCTCCTGCGGGGCCATACCCACGGCGCTGGCCATGTATCGCGGCGGCGCATCGCGGGGCCCCGCCACCGCCTTTCTGATCGGCACCCCGGGGATCGGCGTGGACTCCATGGCCATCACCTATGCCCTGCTCGGTCCCTTCATGGCCGTGGCCAGAGCAGCCAGTGCGGTGCTCACCGCCATTGTCACCGGCCTGCTAGTGGGTCGTACCGCCCCGGCGGGTGCACTGGCTAGCGCCGAGCCTCGCACCGAGGCCAGCTGCGGAAGCTGCTGTGCCAGTGACTGTGAGGATTCGCCTGAAGACGCCGACGAGGCCGCGGCGCCGGCACTCGCCGGCCGACTGGCCAGCGGGCTGCGCTATGCCTTCACCGATATCCTCGACGATATCAGCCTCTGGCTACTGGTGGGCCTGCTGGTCGCCGGCGGCCTGATCGCCCTGGTACCGCCACAGCAGCTGGCCGAACTGGGCAGCGGCCTGGGGGCCATGCTGATCATGGCGGTGATCGGGATACCGCTGTACATGTGTGCCACCGCCGCCACCCCCATCGCCGCCGGACTGCTGCTGGCCGGCGTCTCGCCCGGCACCGTGCTGGTCTTCCTGATCGCCGCACCGGTCACCAGCCTGGCCACCCTGGGGGTCTTCCGCCGCGAGATGGGCAACCATGGTCTGGTGGCCTACCTCGTCGGTATCATGGTGAGTGCGGTGCTGCTGGGACTGGGCGTGGATGCCGTGGCAAGCTGGTGGCAGCTCGACATCGCCCGCCAGATCGAGGAAGTCGGCGAGCTGCTGCCGGCCTGGATCGAATGGCTGGGGTTGATCGTGCTGACGGGTCTCGCCGTAAAGCCGCTGCGCCGCACGCTCGCCGGGCACCTGCCCCACCACGCCTGATCTTGCCGCTCCGACTGGACACCGGCGCATGAACCCGCCGGGCGCCAAGATGTCGAGAGAGAGGCCATCATAGGAGGCTATATGACGGATCGCCTGCCCCATCCCCGCGTTCTTGTCTTTGCCGGGAGCAGCCGCACCGGCTCGTACAACAAGGCACTGGCACGCCTGGCGGCCGAGCGCATCGAGCGGCTGGGTGGCCGGCCCACCTTCATCGACCTGCGCGACCATCCCATGCCGCTCTATGATGGCGACCTGGAAGCCCAGCAGGGCCTGCCCGAGAATGCCCTGGTGCTGCGTCGCGGCCTGGCCGACCATGAGGGGCTACTGATCGCCTCGCCCGAGTACAATGGCTTCATCACCCCGCTGCTCAAGAATTCCCTCGACTGGCTGACCCGCCCCCACGAGGGCGAGAGCGGCCTCGCCCTGTTCGAGGGCAAGCTGGCCGCGCTGGTGTCTGCCTCGCCCGGTGGGCTGGGCGGCATCCGCAGTCTGGCGCTGGCCCGCCAGCTGCTGGCCAATATCGGCGTGACGGTGCTCCCCGACCAGCTCGCCGTGGGCCGGGCCGCGGATGCCTTCGACGAAGGCGGCCAACTGCGCGACGAGAAACAGATGGAAAAGCTGGACGCCATCTGCCGGCGGCTGATCGACAGCCTGCACCGGCTGCACGGCTGACCACGGCAAAGAGCGGCCCATGCCAACAGGAACACTACGACCCTGGCGCAGCCGGGTGAAGAACAGCCTGCAGACCCTGCTGATCATGGGCGGGCTGGCCCTGGTGCTGGCGGTGCCCGGCTATCTGCTGGCCGGCGGCCCGGGGATCGTGATGAGTCTGGGCGTCGTGATAGCCGTAGCCCTTGCTGGCAGCTGGGTGCCAGCCCGTTACGTGCTCGCCGAGGCTGGAGCCGGCCTGCTCGACCGCCACCAGGCGCCGAGGCTCTATCGCCTACTCGATACCCTCTACCAACGCGCCGGCCTCACCCAATCCCCACAGCTATTCTACGCCCCCTCGCCGGAGCTCAACGCCTTCGCCGTGGGCACCCGCCACGATGGCGGCATCGCCGTTACCGATGGCCTGATGCGCACCCTGACGCTGCGCCAGCTGGCGGGTGTGCTGGCCCACGAGGTCAGCCACCTTCGCCATGGCGATACCCGGGTGATGTCCATGGCCGCCGCCATGACTCGCCTGACACTGTGGCTGACCACGGTGCTGCAGATCAGTCTGCTGCTGATGCTGCCCATGATTCTGGCCGGTGAGCTTCGACTACCCTGGGGCCTGCTGCTGGTGGTGGCCTTCGCGCCGACCCTGAGCACCCTGCTTCAGCTGGCGCTCTCGCGCAACCGCGAGTACACCGCCGATCTGGACGCCGTGTCCCTGACAGGCGATCCTGAAGGGCTGGCCTCCGCGCTGAACGTCCTGGAGCACTACCAGGGCCGCTGGCTGGCCACGCTGTTTGGCCGCCACCCGCCGGCAGGGCTCGACTGGCTGAGAACCCATCCGCCGACAGACGAGCGCGTCCGCCGGCTGATGAGCGTCGACGAGACGCCGGAACCAGCCCTGCATCATCCTCTGGAGGATCAGGGCCGGGAGCCTGCCGAGATCATCGAACGCCCGGGCCCAATGGGCCGGCGCTACTGGATACGTCGCCGACGCTGAGGTGCTTTCCCTCAACATTACACTGACTCTTACTGACTGCTTCCCACTGACAACTTCCTACCCACGACCAGAACGAGCGAGAAAGAACGTCATGAGTGATACGCAAAAGCCATGGAACAGCCCCATGCCCAACCCGCAGTTCGACCTGATGCGGCGCATCCTGTCGGCACCCAGCCCGGTGGGGCTCGAGGCGGCGATGACCTACGGCGTCCTAAAGCCACACTTCGAGAGCTTTGCTCCCGCGGAGTGGCAGCTGAAGCAGTTCATGGGCCACGCCGGGGTCGTGCTGGACACCCACCCAGGCCGCGACGACCTCTTCAAGGTGATGATCATTGGCCATGCCGACAAGATTCGCATGCAGGTCCGCTCGGTCAGCGAAGACGGCAAGATCTGGATCAATACCGACTCCTTCCTCCCCGGCGTGCTGATCGGTCACGAGGTCACGCTGTTCAGCGAAGACCCCAAGGCGCCCGGCAGCTACCGCCGCATCGAGGGTGGCACCGTGGAGGCACTGGGCGCCATCCACTTTTCCAACCCCGAACAGCGCTCTGGCGACAAGGGCATCAAGAAGGAGCAGATCTACCTCGACCTACAGATCCACGGCGAGAACAAGAAGCAGCAGGTGGAGAACCTGGGAGTGCGGCCTGGTGATTCGATCATCCTCGACCGGCCCATCCGACCCGGCTTCAGCCCGGACACCTTCTACGGCGCCTACCTGGACAACGGCCTGGGCTGCTTCGCCACCGCCGAGGTCGCCAGGCTGATTGCCGAGGCGGGCGGCACCAGCCAGGTGCGCGTGCTGTTCACCATCGCCAGCTACGAGGAGATCGGCCGCTTCGGCAGCCGCGTGATGGCCGGTGAGTTGCACCCCGATGCCATCATCGCCGTGGACGTGAACCACGACTATGTCGCCGCACCGGGGATCGGCGATCGGCGCATGCAGCCGCTGGAAATGGGCAAGGGATTTACCATGTCGGTGGGCGCCATCGCCAGCGAACAGCTCAACCGCATCGTCGAGACCGCTGCCCGGGAACATGACATCCCCATGCAACGCGACATCGTCGGGGTGGACACCGGCACGGACGGCATGGCCGGTGTACTCGCGGCCGTGGACTGCGCGGCAACCTCCATCGGCTTCCCGATCCGCAACATGCACACCATCTCCGAGACCGGCTACACCAAGGACGTGATCGCGGCAATCCATGCCATCACCCATACCGTGCAGGCGCTGGACGCGCTGCCGAACCCGCATCAGGAGTTCCGCGACAACCACCCGCGCCTGGACCAGGCCGGGCCGCTGACGCACCAGGGCAGCGACAAAGCCGAGACAAACGAGAAGTAAGCATCGACATCGGGTAGAACGCATGCAGCAGGGCGGGCCTCGGGCCCGCCCTGCTGTTTTTGGGGGAGTTCGGGTGAACCGGATCAACCGAACTCGCATCCGGCGCCGTCTGCCGAGAGCGCTATCGCTTTCCGGGCCTGGGGGTAAGCAGCACTGCCAGCGCCTCTGCCAGCACTGGGGCCATGGCAATGGCATTGCTCTCGTGGGCGATGCAGTCGGTACTCCAGACCTCACCGACGCCGGCCGACTGGATCACCGCCAAGGCATCGCCGGCAAACAGCGCATGGGTAATCGCCACGTCCACCGAGGCGGCGCCGGCAGCGGTCAGCGACTCGGCCGCACGAGCGACGGTATGACCGGAACTCGCCACGTCGTCCATCAGCACTATCTGGCGGCCGGCCACCTCGATGTCCGGCAGTTCGATCGCCACGTTGCGGTCGCCGTTGCGGGTCTTGCGGCAGGTACCGAAATCGAAGCCGGTCATTTCGGCAGCCTGGCGAACCCACTGCAGCGCTTCCTCGTCCGGCCCCAGCAGCAGGGGATTGCGGCGTTTCTCGGCAATCAGTTCGGCCAGGCGCGGGGCGCCGTGGAGCGCGATGGCGTGTTCGAGGGGAATTGCCTGGTCCAGGCGCTCGATACGGTGCAGGTGCGGATCCACGGTGATCACGGCGTCGAACAGCTCGGCGAGGAAGCCCCCGACGATGGTCTGGCTGACGATCTCACCGGAATGGAAGGCGATATCCTGGCGCATGTAGGCGAGATAGGGTGCCACCAGCACCAGGCGCGTCACGCCCTGCCGCCGAGCATGACGCGCCAGCAGCAGCAGCTCGATGAGCTTCGCGTTGGGTCGGTCGAGGCTGCGATAGAGCACCAGCGTCTCGGGGAAAGCCTCCGACTCGGTGAAGGGCAGCCGGAGCTTGAGCTCCTCGTCGGGGAAGCGGTGGCGTTCGACCGTGTGGGCGGGCAGGCCTGCCGCCTCGGCAAGACGACGCGCCGGGGCCATTTCGTCCTGGAAATACAGCAGTGCGCACGTCATCGGGCCTCCTTGTTCAGAATTCGACGTTGAGCCGGATGATCTCGTCGGCGTGGCCGATGGCGATGCCGGATTCCCGCTCGGTGGACTGGTGCGCGAAGGTCAGCTCGTTGCGATAGGCGGCGTGCACGCGATACAGCGGCTGGCCCGTCGTTACCGGGTCGCCGATGCACCTGAACAATTCCACCCCCGCCCCTGCCGCCTTGGGCGCACCGGCCAGTCGAGCGATGCGTGCCAGCTTGATGTTGTCGATGCCGGTCACCACGCCGTCCGCCGTGGCCAGTACCTCGAAGCGGTGAGGAGCCAGCGGCGGGTTTTCCGGATCGAAGGGCTTCGCGCCCTGAGCCTCGATGATCGCCCGCATCTTCTCGGCGGCACGGCCGTCATCCAGGATATCGCGGGCCATCCCGAAGCCGGCGCCGCCGCGAACGTCCGGATCGAACTCCAGCATTCGCCCGGCCAGGCGCAATGCCTTAAGGCGCAGGTCCATGGGCGCCTCGGCATGGTGGGTGAGCACTCGCATCGCATCGCGGGCTTCCAGCACGGGGCCAATGCCGCGTCCCACCGGCTGACTGCCGTCGGTAATCACCACATCCAGGGTCAAGCCCATGCACCCGGCCACGAACTCGAAGAGCCGGCGCAGCTGTCGCGCCTCGGGCATGGAGCGCACCTTGGCATGGGGGCCCACGGGGATATCGAGCAGCAGATGCGTGGACCCCGCGGCCACCTTCTTGGAGAGAATGGAGGCGACCATCTGGCCCGGTGAATCGAGGGAAAGCGGGCGCTCCACCGAGATCAGCACGTCGTCGGCGGGTGAAAGCTCACTGGTACCCCCCCAGGCCAGGCAGCCGCGATGGGTGCGCACGATGTCGCCCAGTACGTCGAAGGGCAGATCGACGTTGGCCAGCACTTCCATGGTATCGGCGGTGCCCGAGGGGGAGGTGATGGCCCGCGAGGAGGTCTTGGGACACAGCAAGCCGTGGGCAGCGACGATGGGCACCACCAGCATGGACGTGCGATTGCCCGGAATGCCGCCGATGCAGTGCTTGTCGACCACAGGATGCTCGTGCCAGTCGAGACGGCGCCCGACCCGGCTCATCGCATCGCTCAGGTAGAAGACCTCCTCGCGATCGAGCTCGCCGCGGTCGCAGCCGATCACGAAGGCCGACAGTTCAATCTTGGAATAGCGCAGCTCGGCGATGTCGCGGATGATGTGCCGGAAGTCTTCCCGCGATAGCCGCTCGCCGGCGAGCTTGCGGTGCAGGGCGGGAATCGAGGCCGGGGGCTCTGCCTGGGAGACGCTCACGGGATGGCCCTCGGCCAAACCGAGGGCCTCGAAGGCGTCTTCGGAAAGGCCGAGCTGCTGGCAGTCGACGATGGCGGCATCGTCCACCACGTTGAGGCTTGCCAGGATGCGCTGGCCGTTGGCGCGAATCTCCACCTTGGAGAGCGCCTGGAAGCCCTCGGCACGATAGAGGTCGCACTCGCGGTGCAGGTAGGCCACGTTCTCGCGGTAAGTATCGATACCAACCCGCTTGAGCGAGAGCGGTGAGAGGGTATCGTCCAGGGCTTCCGCCCGCGTGGCATCGGGGGTTGTCATGACAGCCTTCCTAGCAGGGGAGGTGCGATCTGCCGGGCCGCGCATCCCGCGTGTGACACGTAGCACTATCCTAGCAGCGCCCCGCCGGGCCGTCATTGGGCCGCGGCTCGGGCCGTGACGGCGGTCCCGCGATCGCGCTAGGCTTTCCATATCTCGACAAAAGGACCCCTGCCGTGCTCGATGCTGCTCTGGATGCCGGCCACCTCTGGGCCGTGGCCATCACCCTGATCGCCGTCGTGGCCTGCATCCTGCTGCACTACGAGGTGTCGCTGAGGCTCTGGCAGCGCCTGGAACGGTCGCACAGCACGCTGCGTCGCCGCTTTCTCAAGCTGACCTTCGGCCTCTTCGCCGCCCACGTCACCGAGATCTGGATCTTCGCCGTGGCCATGGCCCTGCTCGGCGAGCACCCGCTGGCCGGTGGACTATCGGGCATCGGCGCCG
The DNA here is from genome assembly GCF_902500215.1 of Halomonas lysinitropha. GTDB lineage: Bacteria > Pseudomonadota > Gammaproteobacteria > Pseudomonadales > Halomonadaceae > Halomonas > Halomonas lysinitropha. Next base: position 27,453 of record NZ_CABVOU010000031.1, on the reverse strand, counting down.
TCAACTTCCTCGACTACGTCTACTTCTCGGCGATCACCTACACCACCCTGGGCTATGGCGACCTCTTCCCCACCGGCCCGATCCGCTTCATGACGGGTACCGAGGCACTGATCGGCTTCATGCTGATCACCTGGTCGGCCTCGCTCACCTTCCTCGAGATGCAGCGTCACTGGTCGGCCCGGCAGGAGCGCTGAGCCATTCCCGGCCAGGAGGATGCTACCGCGTGCGGCCATGCGCCGGTTCAGGGCAGGCGCCCCTCCTGGGCCAGGCGACGCCTGACCCAGCGGTCATACAGCCAGCGAAGCACCGGCTTGAGCCCCGGCAGGCCAATCACCCAGGCAACGGGTTTCAGCCGTGGCACCCGGCGCATCAGCAGCACATAGGCGTCGATGCCCTCCCGGATGCGCCCGCGCTCCTCTTCCACATGCAGGGAGAGCAGCGCCGCCTGCGGATCGACGCCCTTCTCGCGCAGCGTCGCCTGGTGCTCGGTCACATCGCACCACGCCACCTGACGGCCTGCCTCCCCCGCCCAGCGCTCGTAGCGGGTACGATCCCGCCGGCATACGGGGCAGATGCCGTCGTAGTAGACCTTCAGCGGTGGCAGTTCGGACATCAGGGTTTCTCCTTGCTTCGAAGTCGAGCGGTAGTGACCAACTGACCTGACACACCGTTGTCATGTTCGAACGCCAGGCTCTAGGAGAGTGCCACAGGAGCCCACCGTCATGCCTCAGCGCAAACCACTCAGCCCCGCAGAGCAAGCATTCCTCACGCGGCTGGCCCATGGCAATGCGCTGAGCCTGCAGCATCAGGCCGAACGGGACGCGCCGAGCACTCACTTCCTCTTCGCGGCAGGCCACTGGCGCCGCAACTCCTGGCCAGGGCGTTCGACCTGATCCACGTGCATACCCCCTTCGTGGCGCACAGCGCCGGCATCGGCCTGGGAGAACGGCTGGGCCTTCCCGTGGTGGCGACGTACCACACCCTCTTCGAGGAGTACCTGCACCACTTCGTGCGCTGGCTACCACGACGCGAGACGCTTCCCCGCCGGGGCCCAAGTCATGCCATCCGGTGGCACGAGGACACCCAGGCGGCCAGGCGACCAGGCTGGTGACGTTGTACCTCACCAGTACGCGGGATCGCCGAACGCCGTGACGCAGCATGGGACACCGGCCAGGACCGTCATCTCATGCCCATTCAGCCCCTGGCCGAGCCAGCCTTCCGGCTGGGACAGCCTGAACGGCGCCGACACCCTCGACTCGGCGACCGGCGTGAAGCCGACACGCGAATAGAACGCCGGATCCCCGTAGGTGAAGACTCGCGTCACGCCCCTCTCCTTGAGCCGCTCGAGGCCGAAGCGTATCAGGCGCTGCCCGATGCCCCTGCCCTGGTGATCGGGTCGCACCCCCACCGGTGACAGCAGGAAGGCCTCCACCGGGGCATCGAACGTGAGCCTCGAGAAGAAGATGCCTGCCACGACACGGCCCTTCTCCATGGCCACGAATCCCAGGACATCCCGCGGGTCGGTATCAACCATCAGGTGGCGCACCAGTCTACCTACCACTTCGCCTTCTGCCGGCCCCTCCGAGTGGGAGAATGTCGTCACAAACAGCGCCTCGATCTCTGCCGCCTGCGACGCATCAAACCCTGCCAATGTCATTTTCTAGGCCCCCTGCCGGCTTCACCATGACCGTGCAGCACGCTGCATGCAGGAAAATGGACGGTCAAAGTGCGCCTGTATCGAACACATGTGGCTGCTTTAGACCATTATGCATAGCACCCAATGATGAATAGTGACACAGCGGCGAGCATGCCTGTGCCCACTTAGCACAGCCCCAGGTATGAATGCGGGCTTTGGGGCAGCAGTTATGCAAGGGCGTATTAACCCGTCGCGTAACGACATCGCCCATCCTACATGGATGGGCGATGGGAGAACGCGAGGAGGGACGGAGTCAGCTGGAGGGGACGTTCAGCTGGGGGCCTGCCAAAGATTCAGAACTCGCGGCCGAGCAGTGCCTCGTTGAAGGGGTAGCGGGAGAGCTTGGCGATACCGGTATCGGTGATCAGCACCTCCTCCTCGAGCTTGACGCCGTCGGCGCCGCCCACCTCACCGATATAGCTCTCCACCGAGACCACCATGCCGGGCTCGAGCACACCGTCCGAGGAGAAACGGTCGAAGTCCATGTGGTGGGCCACCAGCGGTGTCTCGCCGTGCATGCCTACCCCGTGGATGATCGAGGGGTAGCGACGATCCAGGAAGCGCTCGGGTATCTTCCAGGCCTGTTCGGATATCTCGCGATACGTCATGCCGGGCTTGAGGATGCCCATGTTGTGGTGCACCTGGTCGTAGGCCATCCGGTAGAGCTCGCGCTGGTAGGCGCTGGGCCGGCCCGGGCCGACATGGAAGGTGCGCGAGAAGTCGGAGTAGTAGCCATGGCAGCCGATGGTATCGGTGTCCAGCGCCACCAGCTCGCCGGGGCGAATCTTGCGGTCGCTGGCCTCATGGAACCAGGGATTGGTGCGCGGCCCGGAGTTGAGCAGGCGGGTCTCGATGAACTCGCCGCCGCCACGGATCACCTCGCCGTACATGATGGCGAACAGCTCGTTCTCGGTGACGCCGGGCTTGATGGCGGCTTCCACCTCGGCCACCGAGGCTTCGCTTGCCGCCATGGACTGGGCCAGGCAGGCGATCTCCTCGGGGGTCTTGATACGACGGCAGTGCAGGGTGTCCTGCATGCAGTCGAAGACATCCAGACCCTGGGCCTCCAGCGAACGGGCCAGGTTGAGGGCACAACGGTCCAGACCGACCTTCCTGTTGCCACGACCATGCTCCCGGATCAGCTCGGCAATTTCCACGCCGAAGGGATCCGAGGAGAGATTGTCGCGCTGGTTCACCGCCGACCACACCACCTTGGAGGTGCGCGCTTCGTCGATGGTCTCCAGCCAGGTGGAGATATGGGCGCTGCCCGGATACTCGAAGAGGATGATCGGGCCTTCAAGTGGCACATAGATGTAGCGCGTGGAGTTGCGCAGGAAATAGCCGAACATGTTGCGCGAGCCGGTGGCGTAGCGCTGATTGTTCGGGTCGAACAGCACCAGGGCGGCATAGCCCTGCTCGGCCATCATGGCCCTCAGGCGCTCCAGACGCCCGGCGCGTAGTTGCCTGGGGTCGAAGGCGGTAGGGATGCTGTCGCCGTTGGCCATCGGCGCAGACGGCACGACCGGAATCCGGTCCGGTTCGCTGTCGGTCAGTTTCTCTGACTCTACGATGCTCATGGGGTCTCTCGCTGTGTCGTCAGGGGATGGCCGCCTGCACGCGCGGCCATCGGCAAGGGAGGTAGTAGGAGGCGACGTCAGGGCTCAGTCGGCCAGGCTGTCCGAGCGGTCCATGCCCTCCTCGAGGAGCCGTTCGTGGACCGGCGCCATGCGGCCGAAGATGCGCTGGGCACGCTCGGGACGGCCTATGAAGCCCGGCTCCTTGGCATAGGCGAAGATCACGGTGTGGCGCTCCTTGTCGCCCTCCACCGGCGTGACCCGGTGCAGCGAATAGCGGCCGAAAAAGACCTGCAGGTCGCCGGGCTGGAGATCGAGGGACTTGAGGCGCGTGCGGTCGCCGTCGATCACTTTCTCCACCTCCGCGAAGTTCTCCCCCTCGGGGCTGCGGATGCCGGAGGCGTACTCGAAGCGGCCGCCGCCATGGGACTGGCGGGTCATCATGGTGACGATGAACTCGTTGGTGTCATAGTGCCACGGATGCTGGCAGCCCTCGCGCAGCACGTTGACCACCAGGTCGGCCAGCGGGTCAGCGTACTGGTGGATCTCCTCCATGCCCACCACGGCACCGATGAAGCGCTGGAAGTCGGGATGCTCGTAGACCTGGCGGATAATGGTGTCGCCATCGATTCGGTCGCCGGCGACGAAGCCGTTGGTGCGGTCGTCGAAGCGGTTCACCGGATGACTGAGGGGTTTCTCGGGGTCACCGGCGCTGTTGTAGGGATTGGTCTCGATCTGGTTGTAGTGCGCCTCCGGCGAGAGGCGCTCGGTCTCGGCCTCGAGCCTTGCCAGCGCCTTTTTCGGCACGAAGTTCTTGAGCACCACGCAGCCGTCCTCGTCGAGTTGGCGACGGCACTGCGCGATGAGGGCGCGGCCGGCCTCACCGTCCACATCATCGACGGGGTAGCGAGTCAGGTCGATAAGGCCATCGAGGGTGTTGGTCGTCTGGACGTCAGCTGTTGCTTGCATGGGGCGCCTCGGCTCCTGAGAGTGGCGGGATGTCACTGGACAGCTTAATGACGCCTAATCCATAATGAAAATGAATGATTAAGATACAACCAATTTCAAGAGCTCATTGATCATGGATACCGTGCTACTTCGCACCTTTGTCACCGTGGCCGAATGCCAGGGATTCAGCGCCGCCGGCAAGGTTCTGCACCGCACCCAGTCGGCGGTGAGCCTGCAGATCAAGCGCCTCGAGGACCAGATGGGCCAGTCGCTGCTGGAGCGCACCAGCCGTAGCGTCTTGCTGACCGCCCCCGGGGAGCGGCTGCTGCCCTATGCCCGACACATGCTCAAGCTCGAGGACGAAGCGCGAAGCGCCATGGGCAAGACGCAGCGAGGCGAACTGATCCGCTTTGCCACCTCGGAGGAGCAGGCCGCCGCCTACCTGCCCGCCCTGCTGCCGCGCTATGCCGAGCGTTTCCCCGATACGCGCCTCGAGATCCAATGCGACATGAGCGCCAGCCTGGTAAAGGGCTTCCAGGAGGGGCTGCTGGACGTGGTGCTATCGATCCGCCATCAGCCGACACAGTCAGGGCAATTGCTCGGCTGGGAACCGATGGTGTGGGTGGTGGCCGAGGGCATTTCGCCGGCCGACTGGGCCACGCTGCCCCTGGCGCTCAACCCCGAGGGATGCATCTTCCGCGCCCATGCCCTCTCGGCCCTGGGCCGCCAGGAGCGACTCTGGGAGGTCCACTATTCCAGCCAGTCGCCTACCGGCATCAACCTGCCGGTTCAGGCCGGCCTGGCGATGACCGTGAAGACCCCCCGCAGTATCCCCGAGGGGTGCCGCATCGTCGGCGAGGCGGAGGGGCTGCCGCCTCTGGGGCAGGTAGAGATCGAGTTGCACCGCCGGCCGGGACACGCCAGCGATGCGATCGAGGCCTTCTGCGAAGAGCTGGAGCATCTGGTAATCGATCATGACGGCGTCGCCGCGCCGGAGCCGCGCGAGGCCACTCCCTGAGTCTGTTTATCCAACCCAGGGGGAGAAAACCGGTGCGAGCCCGAATCGTTGCCGACGCGGGCTCGCTGGCGCTTCTTGCTTTTTGCCTGTCCGAGAGGACGCAACGCCACCCGGATCAGTCGCGCTGGTAGGTGCCCACCAGGCGATTCATACCGAGAAGGTGAGGCTCGACCTGCTTGAGCAGCTCGGGTAGCGATAGGCCCTCCGGCAGGTCGGTGGCCTTGTCCAACGCCAGCACCCAGAAGTAGTAGTGGTGAACTCCGTGAGCATCCGGCGGCATGGGCCCCCCGTAGCCCGTCTTGCCGAAGTCGTTCAGCCCTGGGGTGCCCTCGCCACTGTTTTCTTCCAGCGAGTGGGTGGAAGCCGGAAGGTTATAGAGCACCCAGTGCACGAAACCGTAAGTGCCGTTCTGCACCAGGGGGGCATCCGGGTCGTGACAGATCACCGCGAATCCCTTGGTGCCCTCGGGCGCATCCTCCCAGGAGAGGGCCGGCGAGATGTCGTCCCCTTCCCCCGTGAATTGCCTCGGAATGGCGGTTCCCGCCGCGAAGGCCGGGCTGTGCAACTGCATGGTCGAGAGTGCAAAGGCCATGGTGATCAACCTCCCTGGATGTCCAAGATGTTGAGATGTCAATGTCAGGAATGACGGTCATATAGCGCCGGCTCAGCGTCGGAGAAAGCCCGACGCCTGTCAACGTCACCTGCCCATGGCATGATGGCCGTACGCCGCGAATTCAACCCGGGAGACTGCCATGCCTCGCCTGCTGATCGTCGCTCACGCCCCCTCGGCCAATACCCTCAGACTCCGCGAGGCCGCCGAGCGGGGCGCACACCATCCTGACATCGAGGACGTCGAGGTGGTCGTGAAGGCACCGCTGGAAGCGGGCCCGGAGGACGTGCTGGCCTGCGACGCCATCCTGCTCGGCACGACCGAGAATCTGGGTTACATGAGCGGAGCATTGAAGGACTTCTTCGACCGCAGCTACTACCCGGTACTGGAGGAAAAACAGGGCCTGCCCTGCGCGCTCTATATTCGCGCCGGCCGCGACGGCACCGGCACTCGCCGAGCGGTGGAGGGGATCGTCACCGGCCTACGCTGGAAATGGGCCCAGGAACCGCTGACCCTGCGCGGCAAGTGGCAGGATGCCTTTGCCGAACAGGTGGAAGAGCTGAGCATGGCAGTCGCGGCGGGATTGGAGGCCGGCGTGATCTAAAGTTATATGTTTATATTCTATTGATAGCTCCTTCCGACTCTCGTGCACCTGCTATACCTCAAGAGTAGCCGTGTATGCACCAGCGAGCTCGGGCTGTCTCGATGCCGCCTCGATTGATCGCACGACGACTCGACACCATCAACAAGAACACAACAATACAAACTGTCGGCCAGAAATGATGTGGAGCCTCCCCACCTTCGGCTACCCTCCAGTCTCTTCTTGGTTCTGGATGTCTCTGGTCGACTCACTGATGTGAGATGAGTCATGAAACCAACCGCAAGGCTACTAGTCATCGGAGTGACCAGCCTACTCCTCTGGAACCCATTCGCTCAGGCCGACGACCCCGTGATTATCGCCACTGCCAGCCCCTCCGGGGTCTACCATGTGGTAGGACGCGCGCTGTGTCGCACTGTCGACATGCCCTGCCGAGCTCAGCCGAGTGACGGCTCCAGCGCCAACCTGCGGGCCCTGCGAAGGGGCGAAATGAAACTGGCCATGGTCCAGTCGGACCTTCAGCAGTATGCCACCCAGGGCACTGAAGGATTCCGCAATGACGGGCCGGACGAAGGTCTGCGCTCCGTATTCTCCCTGCATAGCGAACCCTTCACCCTGGTGGTGCGCCGCGATGCCGGAATCCAGGGCTTCAACGACCTGCAGCAACGCTCCGTGAACATCGGCAATCCGGGCTCCGGGCAACGCGGCACCATGCTGCGGTTGATGGAGGCCCGAGGCTGGAGTCGCAGTGACTTCCGCCTGGCTCATGACCTGCCGGCCGACCAGCAGTCCATGGAGCTCTGCCACGGCAATATCGATGCCATGGTCTACACCGTGGGCCACCCCAATGCCTCAGTGGCCCAGGCCATCCGGCTATGCGATGCTGCAATCGTCGACGTGCAGGGCGATTTCGTCGACCTGCTGGTGAATGCCTACCCCTATTTCACGCGAGCCTCGATTCCCGGCGGCCTCTACGGCCCGGACCAGCCTGCAGTGCGCACCTTCGGGGTCAAGGCCACCCTGGTCACCACGGCAGACACCGATCCCGACCTGGTCTACCAGCTGGTCGCGAGCGTCTTCGCGGATTTCTTGCGCTTCAAGGCGACTCATCCGGCCCTCGGACAACTCACGGCCCAGACGATGATCCGTGACGGGCTCAGCGCTCCCCTGCATGAGGGCGCCATTCGCTACTACCGCGAACAGGGCTGGCTCGGGCCCGAGGCCATGCTCTCCGAACGCAACGAACAGCGGCGCCTTGCCGCGCGGGGCGCGCCGGCGCCCCACTGAACACCGCTTTACCACGCAGAACGGCACCCCGTAGGGTGCCGTTCTGCTTACCAGGGCAAAAAGAGTTGACCGAGCGTGTTAGTTGAGGCGCTCGAACACCGTGGCAACACCCTGCCCCATGCCGATGCACATGGTCGCCAGCCCCAGGGTGGTATCGCGCTCCTGCATCACGTTGAGCAGGGTCGTGATGATACGCGCCCCGGAGCAGCCCAATGGGTGGCCCAGCGCAATGGCACCGCCATGGAGATTGACCTTGTCGTCCATGGCGTCATGCAGGCCCAGATCCTTGAGCACCGGCAGCGACTGGGCGGCGAAGGCCTCGTTGAGCTCCACGGTCTGGATATCGTCGATGGTCAAGCCTGCTGTCTTCAGCGCCTTCTTCGAGGCCGGGACCGGGCCGTAGCCCATGATGGAGGCATCACAGCCGGCCACGCCGGTGGAGAGCACCCGGGCGATGGGCACCAGGCCCAAGGCCTTGGCACGCTCGTAGCTCATCACCGCCATGCCGGCCGCGCCGACCGAGAGCGCCGAGGAAGTGCCGGCCGTGACGGTGCCGCTGCGGGGGTCGAAGGCCGGTTTGAGCTCGGCCATCTTCTCCAGGCTGGCATCACCACGAATGACCTCGTCACGATCGACCCGGATCCGGAAACCGTTGGCGTCATGGCCCTCGATGCCGATGATCTCGCGGTCGAAGCCGCCGTTCTCCATCGCCGCCTGGGCCCGCTGATGGGACCGTACGCCGAAGGCATCCTGATCCTGTCGCGAGATGCCGTGCATCTTGCCCAGCAGTTCCGCGGTCAGGCCCATCATCATGGCGGCCTTGGCCACGTGCTTGCTGGCCGCGGGATTGACGTCGACGCCGTGGGTCATGCCCACGTGCTCCATGTGCTCCACGCCGCCGACGATATAGAACTCGCCCATGCCGGCCCGGATGTTGGCGGCGGCAATGTGCAGCGCACTCATCGACGAGCCGCACAGGCGGTTGACCGTCTGAGCCGGCACGCTGTTCGGGATCTCGGTGAGGATCGCGGCGTTGCGGGCGACGTTCATTCCCTGCTCGAGGGTCTGGTTGACGCAGCCCCAGATCACGTCGTCGACCTCGGTCGGGTCGAGCCCCGGGTTGCGGTCGAACAGCGCCTGCATCACGGCGGCGGAGAGGTTTTCGGCGCGCACGTGGCGAAAGTTGCCCTGCTTTGCCTTGGCCATGGCGGAACGGGCACAGTCGACCACCACCACGTCTCTCGGATTCAAGCTCATCGATAACTCCTTAAATAATGACCGGAATGTCCTGACCGTTGAGTGGCGGGCTCAGCTCTTGGCCTGGCGGGGATAGAATCGTTCGCCGGCACTGGCCATCTGGCGTAACTTGTCGGTGGGCGCATAGAGCGGGCCGAGTTCCTCTGCCAGGCCCTCGGCCAGCTCGACGAAGGCATCGACACCCATGGCATCGATATAGCGCAGCGCGCCGCCGCGGAACGGCGGGAAGCCGATGCCGTAGATCAGCGCCATGTCGGCCTCGGCAACGGTGCCGACGATACCGTCCTCCAGGCAGCGCACGGCTTCCAGGCAAAGCGGCACCATCATGCGGGCGATGATGTCGTCGTCCGAGAACTCCTTCTGCTCCTTGACCACCTGCTTGACCAGCGCATAGGCGTCGTCGTCGCTGACCTTCTTCGGCTTGCCCTTCCTGTCCTCTTCATAGGCGTAGAAGCCCTTGTCGTTCTTCTGCCCCAGGCGCTCGTTGTCGAACATCAGCTGGACGGCGCTCTTGCCCTCCTGCGCCAGGCGCTCAGGGAAGCCTTCCGCCATCACCTCACCGGCATGCACGGCGATATCGATCCCCACCACATCGAGCAGGTAGGCGGGGCCCATGGGCCAGCCGAACGTCTCCATCACCTTGTCGATGCGCTGAAAGTCGGCGCCCTTTTCCAGCAGGAAGTTGAAGCCGCCGAAGTAGGGGAACAGCACACGGTTGACCAGAAAGCCGGGGCAATCGTTGACCACGATGGGCGTCTTGCCCATGGTGCGGGCGTAGGAGACGGTGGCCGCCACGGCGGCATCGCCGGTCTTTTCGCCACGGATGACCTCCACCAGCGGCATGCGGTGCACGGGGTTGAAGAAGTGCATGCCGCAGAAGTTCTCCGGCCGCTTGAGATTCTCGGCCAGGCGAGTGATCGAGATGGTCGAGGTATTGGTGGTAAGAATCGCCTCCTCGCCGACCGCCTCTTCCACTTCGGCCAACACCTTGCCCTTGACCTCGGGGTTCTCGACTACCGCTTCGACCACCAGATCGATATGGTCAAAGTCCCCGTAGGATAGGGTCGAGCGGATGTTGGTGAGCCTCTCGGCCATCTGCTCGGTGGAGAACTTGCCCCGCTCCACCTGCTTGGCGAACAGCTTGCGCGCCTCCTTCAGGCCGAGCTCGATGGCCTCTGTCTTGATGTCCTTCATCAGGATCGGCGTGCCCTTGGAGGCGCTCTGGTAGGCGATGCCGCCCCCCATGATGCCGGCGCCGAGCACCGCCGCCTGCTTGACGGGCCGCGCCTGCTTCTCATACTGGCCGCCCTTCTTCTTGACCACCTGGTCGTTCATGAACAGGCCGACCAGGTTGAAGGCGACATCGCTCAGCGCCAGCTTGGCGAAGGCCTTGGCTTCGATGGCCTGGGCGCGGGCGCGCGACTCGCCGGCACCCTTCTGGATGACCTTGATCGCCTCGATGGGTGCCGGGTAGTGCGGCCCCGCCTTGCCGGCCACATAGCCCTTGGCGGTCTCGAAGGCCATCATCTGCTCGATGGGGCCGAGGCCCAGGGGACCTGTCTTCTCTGCGCGGCGAGCCTGGTAATCGAGTTCGCCTGCCCGAGCGCGGGCCAGGATGTCGTTCGCCGCGGCTTCCAGCTGTTCGCCGGGCACCACGGCATCCACCGCCCCCATGCGGAGGGCAGCGTCGGCGCGGTTCTCGCTGCCGCCGGCGATCCACTCGATAGCGTTGTCGGCACCGATGATTCGCGGCAGTCGCACGCAGCCACCCCAGCCCGGCAGGATGCCCAGCTTGGTCTCGGGCAGGCCGATCTTTGCGGACTCGGCCATGACGCGAAAGTCCGTGGCCAGGGTGATCTCGCACCCCCCGCCCAGGGCCAGGCCATTGATGGCGCTGACGGTGGGAAACGGCAGGTCCTCTATGGCATTGAAGATGCCGTGCACCCGCTCGAGCAGGCTCTCGATCTGGTCCGCTCCCTGGGCGAACATATCCTGGAACTCGTTGATGTCGGCGCCGACGATGAACGCCTCCTTGGCGCTGCAGATCATCAGGCCCTCGAGACCTCTCTCGGCCCTGATGGCCGAGACGGCCTTCCCAAGCTCCGCGACCACGGCGCTGGACAGCGTGTTGACGGACTCGTCCTTCAAATCGAAAGTGAGCGTGGCAATGGCATCGCTCCCGTCCTTGAGACCACGTGCCACCGTGATGGCATTGCCTTGATAGATCATCCAGGAACCTCCATGCAGGAATTCATACGGCCGTTTGATTTTTTGACAGCTTGGTGCAGCCGAGACCGAACGTCAAGCCCTGCCGACAGCATGGCACGTCCAGAGCGACTCACCCCAACGGGAACCCGACTGTTAGACTCGACGAATGAAAAACGAACCCGCGACGGATGCGCCAGAGCCCTCCGCGACAGCTCCCGTCGGCAAGCAGTCGCCGCGCCTCAGCGCCTGGCAGGCCCGTATCGAACGGCTGGTGGAGCTTGTGCGGCCCTGGAGCTGGCTGTGGCCACCAATGGCCCTGGCCGCCGGCCTGGGAAGCTTCTTCCTGGTGGAACGCCAGCAATGGCTGGGCGCCATGCTGGCACTAGGCATGTTGCTGGCCTGGGTGCTGTTGCTTACCGAGAGCCTGATCGGCCGACTGCTGGCCCGGCGTGGCTACCCGACCCTGCCGCGTGGCGTGACCACCTTCATCGCCCAACTGATCCACCAGGAGACTCTGTTCTTCACCCTGCCCTTTCTGCTCGCCACCACGGTATGGCAGAGCGGCCAGGCGTTCTTCACCCTGCTGATCATGGCCATGGCGCTGCTGTCGATCCTCGACCCACTCTATTATCGGCTGGCCGAACGGCAGCGCTGGCTCTTCTTCGCCTTCCATGCGCAGTGCGTGTTCCTGGTGGTACTGGTCACGCTACCGACCCTGCTGCACCTGACCACCGGCCAGAGCCTGCTGCTGGCCATCGGCGCCATGGGACTATTCAGCCTGCCGAGCCTGATGCACCTGCTACGACCGATGACTCGCTCACGTTGGCTGACGATATTGGCGCTGGTGCCTCTGCTGGCCGGGATGGCCTGGGTAGGTCGCGTCTGGGTGCCGCCGGCCAGTCTATGGATCTCGGGCAGCGCCCTCTCTCCCAGCTTCGATACCGAGGCCAGGAGGCCGGTCGGCAGCACCCCCCTGACCCCGGCGGCACTGACCCGCGAGGGGCTCTATGCCTTTACGGCGATCCATGCCCCCCGCGGCCTGCTTGAGGACGTAGTACATGTGTGGCGACAGGACGGCGAGGAGGTCGACCGCATTCCACTGGAGATCCAGGGAGGACGAGAAGCCGGTTACCGATCCTGGAGCCACAAGCAGAACTTTCCCGCCGAGTCCGAGGGCAGGTGGCGCATCGACGTGATGACCGACAGCGGTCAGCGAATAGGCCTGCTGCGCTTCACGGTCAGTGAAGATGCCCAGACAGCCACCCTGGCCGACGGCACGATCCAGCGTCCCTCGGGGATCCCCGGTCTGGACATTCGTCAGCTGCTGCCCCGACCCGAATCGGCCTCCGACGACACAGCCGCGAAGGATGGCGAGACAGAAGAGACAGAAGAGACAGAAGAGACAGAAGAGACAGAAGAGACAGAAGAGACAGAAGAGACAGAAGAGACAGAAGAGACAGAAGATGAGGCGGGCAAGAACGAGGGGATGCAATGATAAGCCTGCTTGCATTTCACGCGGACGGTTCGGACAATCCAGTAAGGCTTTTCCCGGATGCACAGACCCATGCACCAGAACATCGGCTTCCAGCTCTCCCGCGTGCCGCGCCTCTGGCGCGCCGTCATCGACCGGCGCCTGGCGCCGCTGGGCCTGACCCAGACCCGCTGGATTACCCTCTACCACCTCTGGCGGCTCGGTGATGGCCAGCCCCAGTGCGACCTGGCCCGGGCCATCGGCGTCGAGGCCCCCTCCCTGGTCCGCACTCTGGACCAGCTCGCCGAGCAAGGTCTGATCGAGCGGCGCGGCTGCGACCAGGACCGCCGCACCAAACGAATCTTCTTGACCCCCGAAGCCACGCCGCTGCTGGAACAGATCGACGCGGTCGTCAGCCAGGCGCGCGGCGAGATGCTGGCCGGCCTGGACGACGCGGAAGTCGAGCAACTGGCGAGCCTGCTGTCGCGCATCGAGGAGAACGGCCTGGCGATCCAGGCCCGCGAAGACGTGGAGTAATCACCTTCCGTCGCGCGGCCGGCCCGGGAGCTGTTCCCTCCCCGGCTGATCGGGATGCCCGGCGAGGGCGTCACGCAGGGCCGCGAAATCCCCCAGGTAGCTGGAGAACCGCTCGGCATCCTGAGACTCCCACCACCAGAGACCGAGCGCGGCCCTGTTCGATTCCAGCACCTTGGCATCCAGGGGCAGGCGCGTCAGTAGGGCTTCGAGCGGCGCCTCGGCCGCTTCTGGGAGAGGCCGCAGCGGCTCGAAGCGCCAGTACCAGCCATGTCGAAACGGCTTGAGTGCCGGACCCGCCTCGACGTCTCGCACCAGCGTGAAATCAGGCCCTGGCTGCTGTGGCGGATAGGGCCAGCGGTAGTGGGGCATGACACCCCTGGCTTCGTGAAACGGTGGCTTGTCCAGCTTGACGGTAACACCCGCCCGGCTCATGGCCGTACGCATCTGCGCCACCCGCTTCTGGCGCGGGCTCGGCTTGATCCAGAGCACCGGTGAAATCACCAGCATCACCGCGATGAAAATGATCAGCCAGGCCATACCGTTCTCCTCGTGAATCTTGATGCAAGTCGTTGTCTTGTCATGCGAGGCATCCTAGAGTGGAAGCGTCCCCAATACGCTGGACGCTGTACGGAGAGTCGCACCATGAGCAACGAATATCGTCATGTCCTGGTCGCCGTTGATCTGACCAAGGACTCCTACAAGGTGCTGGAGCGGGCGATGCAGATCGCCGATCGTAACCATGCCAAGCTATCCATCATGCATACCCTGGAGCCGCTGGGCTTCGCCTACGGTGGCGATATACCCATGGACCTCACCAGCATTCAGGACCAACTCGACGAACACGCCAAACAGCGCCTGGCCGAGATTGCCGACACCCATGTGTCCCGCGAGAACCAGCATGTGGTGGTGGGCATGCCCGACACCGAAATCCACCGCTTCGCCGAGGAACAAGACGTCGATCTGATCGTGGTCGGCTCCCACGGCCGTCATGGGTTCGCCCTGCTGCTTGGCTCTACCTCCACCGGCGTGCTGCACGGGGCCCGGTGCGACGTGCTGGCGGTACGGGTAGGCGCCAAGGGCGAGGAAAGTGAAGAATAACGAGTCGCGCCTTGCTCCACCGCAAGGGCGGCCTTGTGGCGCCCTTGCGGTTTCGTGTCCGACGCTCGCGAGACGCCACTGAATCGTGGCGTTGTCACTCGCCGGCGGCCATCGCCTCGAGCTCCATCCACCGTTCCATGGCCGCTTCCAGTGCGGCCTGGCTATCGTTGAGCGACTGCAGGGTCGCCGACACGGTATCGGCGTCCCGCTGGTAGAACCCCGGATCGCCCACTTGTGACTCGTAGGCGGCTATCTCTTTCTCGAGGCGTTCGATCTCGGCCGGCAGACCGTCGAGCTCGCGCTGCAGCTTGTAGGAGAGCTTGGACGGCCGGTTCGCGGGGGTGGCAGCTGCCTTGGCCGGTGCCGAAGTGGCGCTCGCCGCCGGCGCGGTGGGCTCGGCATGCTGGCGCGCCGCGCCCTCCCAGGGCGCCGGTGGCAACCGGCCACCCTGGCGCACCCAGTCGCTGTAGCCGCCCACATACTCGCGCACCCGACCCTGCCCTTCGAAGGCCAGCACGCTGGTCACCACATTGTCCATGAAGGCCCGGTCGTGAGAGACCAGCAGCAGGGTGCCATCGAAGTTGAGCAACAGTTCTTCGAGCAGTTCCAAGGTCTCGACGTCAAGGTCGTTGGTCGGCTCGTCGAGCACCAGGACATTGGCCGGCTGGGTAAAGAGCTTGGCCAGCAGCAGGCGGTTGGACTCACCGCCCGAGAGCGCCTTGACCGGTTGGCGCACCCGCTCGGGAGTGAACAGGAAGTCCTGCAGATAGCTCATCACATGGCGGTCGCGACCGCCCACGGCGATGCGATCGCTGCCCTGAGCCACGTTGTCGTAGACGCTTTTCTCCGGCTCCAGACCGGCGCGCAGCTGGTCGAAATAGGCAACCTGCAGCTTGGTTCCGAACTGCACCTTGCCTTCGGTCGGCTCCAGCTCTCCGAGCAGGATCTTGAGCAGCGTCGTCTTGCCGGCGCCGTTGCGGCCGATAAAGCCGATGCGGTCGCCGCGCTGGATCTCCAGGCTGAGGTCGTCGATCACCACCTCATCGCCGAAGCGCTGGGTGACGTGCTCGAGGCTCACCACCCGCTTGCCGCTGCGCCCGCCGCTGTCGACGGCGAGCGAGGCCTTGCCCTGGCGTTCACGACGCTCGCTGCGCTCCCGGCGCAGCTGCTCCAGCGCCCTCACCCGGCCCTCGTTGCGGGTGCGCCGCGCCTTGATGCCCTGGCGGATCCAGGCCTCCTCCTGGGCGAGCTTCTTGTCGAACTCGGCATGTTCACGGGCTTCAACTTCCAGCTCGTGGTTCTTCTGCTCCTGGTAGGCGGCGTAATCCCCGGGGTAGCGGCCCAGCCGCCCGCGGTCGAGCTCGAGGATCGCCGTGGCGAGCTTCGACAGGAAGGCCCGGTCGTGGGTGATGAAGAGCACGGCGCCATTGAAGTCCAGCAGCTGCTCTTCCAGCCAGGCGATGGTATCGAGGTCGAGGTGGTTGGTGGGCTCGTCCAGCATCAGCAGGTCTGGGTCGGCGACCAGCGCCCGGGCCAGCGCCACGCGGCGGCGCCAGCCACCTGAGAGTGCGGCCATCTCGGCGTCGGCGGGCAGCCCCAGTCGAGTCAGCACCACGTCGATGCGCTGATGGAAGGACCAGCCGTCGATCGCCTCGATCCGCGTCTGCAGCTCGGCCATGCGGCGCATGTCCGGCTCCGCCTCGTGGATCAAGTGATGATACTCGGAGAGCAGTTCCCCGGCCTCGGGGAGCCCCTGGGCCACCACATCGAAGATGGTCTGGCCGGTGGCATCCGGTAACTCCTGGGCGAGTACCCCGATCTTCAACCCCGGTGCCCGCCAGATATTGCCGCCGTCGGGCTGGATCTCCCCGGCCACCAGCTTGAGCAGGGTCGACTTGCCGGTGCCGTTGCGCCCCACCAGGGCAAGGCGCTCGCCCTTCTCCAGTACCAGGTCGGCGCCATCCAGCAACACTTGGTTGCCGTAGGCCAGTTGCAGCTGTTCCAGACGTAGCAGGGTCACGCGCTCACCTCTTCATTCATCGAGGGCGCTAGTGTAACGCATGGCCGGCCCGGCGTGGCGACGGGTACAATGCGCGCCTGTTTCCTGAAGGAGTTCCGCCTTGGCTGCCCCGACCGACACCTTCGACGACGTCCTGCCCGAGGTCCTGCGCTTTACCTCGCCCACCCCGCTGGTAGACATCGGCGCCAACCTGACCCACGAGAGTTTCGCCCGGGATCTGCCGGCGGTGTTGGCCCGCGCCCGGGCAGCCAACGTCACCACCCTGATCCTCACCGGTACCGACCGCGAGCATGCCGAGCAGGCCGTGACGATGGCGCGTCGTCATCCCGGGCTCTTCGCCACCGCCGGGGTGCATCCACACGACGCCAGCCGCTGGAACCCAGCGCTGGAGCGGGCGATGCGTGACCTGCATCGCCAGCCCGAGGTGGTGGCGGTGGGCGAATGCGGCCTGGACTTCAACCGCAATTTCTCCACGCCCGCCGAGCAGGAGCGGGCCTTCGAGGCCCAGCTCGGCCTGGCGGTGGAGAGCGGCAAGCCACTTTTCATCCACGAACGGGACGCCGGACGCCGCATGCGCGAGATGCTGCACGCCTGGCGAGACGACATCGCTGACGCGGTGGTGCACTGCTTTACCGCCGAGCGCGAGACCCTTTTTGGCTATCGCGACCTGGGCCTGCACATCGGCCTGACCGGTTGGCTGTGCGACGAGCGTCGCGGCCACCACCTGCGTGAACTCGTCGGCGAGATTCCGCTGGACCGGCTGATGGTGGAAACCGACTGCCCGTACCTGCTGCCTCGCAATTTACCTGCCAAACTCAAGGGCAGACGCCACGAACCGGCTTTGCTGCCCTGGATCGTGCGCGAGATCGCCCACTGGCGTGGCATGGAAGAGGCCGAGCTGGCCCGTACCACGACCGCGACCGCGCTCGCCTTCTTCCGCCTGCCGGCGGACGAGACGCGCCCCGCCACCCAACATGAGGAGTCCTGACATGGCCGGCCCCGAGAGCAACGAGATTCCCGGCTTCATCGCTGTCGAGACCGGCGAGGACGGCGGCTTGCCGCTGGCCATCGCCTGGACGCTGCCCGATGGGCGGGTCAAGCACACCCTGATCCAGCCGGACGACGACTGGCTGGATA
This sequence comes from Halomonas lysinitropha, assembly GCF_902500215.1. Lineage (GTDB taxonomy): Bacteria > Pseudomonadota > Gammaproteobacteria > Pseudomonadales > Halomonadaceae > Halomonas > Halomonas lysinitropha. The sequence continues at coordinate 9,994 of NZ_CABVOU010000031.1, read as the reverse complement.
ACGAGATGGTCTCGCTGGGCGAGTACAGCCTGGAGGAACTCAACAGCATGGGGGTAAGCCCCCTGGATGTGATCCGTGAGCTGGAGAATGACCACTTCAGCGAAACCCTCTTCACAGCCGGGGTGAGTGATGACGAGGCGGCTATCTCGCGACTCTTCGACACCTATGGCCTCGACCCTTTCGTCGAACTGGCCCCCGCGGAGAGCCTCTACGGCGAGCTCGAGCCCGGCGACTGGGCCCGAGCCCGGGGCGAGCTGTTCGGCGAACTGGGCCTGGAGCCGCTGCGCCCCGAGCACGAGGTGGCGGTGATGCTCAACCTCCACCAGCGCCTCGTCCCAAGCATCGCCCCCCCCGATGCCCTGCCCTTCGATGGCCGGCTGCTAGACGGCGATGACGTCGATGACTGAGCGGGCGCCATGCAACTACGCCCCCGACCGTCCCAGCAGCGCCAGGGCCCGCTCGACGATGCCCGCCACCGAGGGCAGCGTGACCGTGGCGGCCGGTCCCAGGGCTATGAAGCTGTCTTCGGCAGTCAGCCGTGCCAGGCGCTCGCTTGCCACGCCGCGCTCGACCAGGCCGGTGATCAGCTCCTCGCTCGGCGAGCCCGACCGCCGGCACTCGTCCACCACCAGGATGCCCTCGCAGTCGGCTACCCGACGATACAGGGCATCGTGATCGATAGCTGTCAGCCAGCGCAGGTCGATGAGGCGCAGCGCGATGCCCTCTTCCTCCAGGCGGACAGCCGCCTGCCGCGACAGGTGGACCCCGTTACCGTAGCTGACGATGGCCAGGTCGCGTCCCTCTCCCCATTGGCCGAGCTCGCCTACCGCCAGGCGGTAATCCGGCCCCGGATCAACACAGCAGCCGCGATCATCTCCCTCCTCCAGCAGATCACGGGCGTGGTAGCGGGCGATGGGCTCGAGGAGCACCACCACCCGCTGCTCCTCGTCGGCCAGGCGTACCGCCTCCTGCAACAGCCCCACCGCCTCGGCGCCGCTCGACGGACAGGCCACCAGCAGCCCGGGGATGTCACGCAGCACGGCAATGGCATTGTCGTTGTGGAAGTGGCCACCGAAACCCTTCTGGTAACCGAGCCCGGCAATGCGCACCACCATGGGGTTGGTGTACTGGCCATTGGAGAAGAAGCTGAGGGTGGCTGCTTCGCCACGCAGCTGGTCCTCGGCGTTGTGCAGATAGGCGAGGAACTGGATCTCCAGGATCGGCACCAGACCACTCTGGGCGAGGCCGATCCCCAGTCCCAGGATGCTCTGCTCGTCGAGCAGCGTATCGATCACCCGGTGAGGGCCGAACTGCGCCTGGAGCCGCTGGGTGACCCCGTAGACGCCACCCTTGCGGCCGATGTCCTCGCCGGCCAGCACCAGATGCGGGTAGCAGGTCATCAGCCGCTGCAGCGCCTGGTTGATCAGCCTGGCCATGGGGGCCGGGCTCGCCTCGACCTGCCCCTGCCAGGCTAGTCGCCGGCCGGAACGCGATGGCGGCAAGATGCTCGCCATGACCTGTTCGGCGCTTTCCAGTTTCGGTCGCCGGATCACCGCCTCGGCCTCCTGAGCTACCCGCTCGCCGATCGACCGATAACGCTCGGCAATCTCCTCCACGGAGAGCACGCCGTGCCGGCGCAACAGGCCGGCACTGACCAGCAAGGGGTCACGGGCCTCGTCGGCCTCGATACGCGCGGCCGGCAGGTAGGCCTGCTGGGCATCGGAGCCGGCGTGACCGAAGAGGCGCACACAGTGCATATGGAGGAACACCGGCTGGCGATGGGTGCGGGCGATGTGCGCGGCCTCGCGGGCGACCTGCCAGGTATCCAGCAGGTCGAGGCCGTCGCAGGCGAGATAGTGGAAGCCGGGGTGGGCACGCATGCTGGCGGCGATCCAGCCGGCCGGCGTGGGCATGGAGATGCCGATGCCGTTGTCTTCGCAGACCATCACCAGCGGCATGGGGGCGCCCTGCCAGGCGGCCCAGCCGGCGGCATTGAGAGCCCCCTGGGCGGTGGAATGATTGAAAGAGGCATCCCCGAAGCTGCAAAGCACCACGCTGTCCCGCGGCCACTCGCCGCCACCCCCCAAGCGACGCCACAGCCCCAGGCTGTGCGCTGCCCCCACTGCCTTGGGTAGATGGGAGGCGATGGTGCTGGTCTGGGGCGGAATGTTGAGCCTTCTGGAACCCAGCACCTTGTGGCGACCGCCGGAGATCGGATCCTCGGCCGAGGCCGCGAAGCTCAGCAGCAGATCGCGGATCGGCATCTGGTCCGGCACGGCGCGGCTGCGCTGGATCATGAAGGCCGCATCACGGTAGTGCAGGAAAGCGGGATCACTGGGGCGGAAGGCCCGGGCGATAGCGGCGTTGCCCTCGTGGCCGGCACTGCCGATGGTATAGAAGCCCTCGCCCCGCGCCTGGAGCCGCCGGGCGTGGAGATCGAGGTGCCGGCTGGTCAGCTGGGACTCGAAGAGCTCGACGAGCGCCTCGGGATCGAGCCCGGCCGCCTCAAGGGAGCTGTCATGTGACGGCGCGGGCCAGCTGTCATCATGCAGGGCGGCAAGGAAGCGGCGTTCCTGGGGCAGGGAGTCGGCCACGGTCGGTCTCCGGTCGGCTGGACAGTGCCCTTCAGCCTAGTCGATCGCCTCGTGGGGCCGCGACCCGGCCGACTCGAGACAACATTGTCCGACCGCCACGGCCTGCTCGAGGTTGCCACTCTCCTGGTAGAAAACCGCCAGCGCCTGCCGGAAAGCCGCCGCCCGGCCCGGCAGGCCCTCACGCAGGTAGCGTTCGGCCCGCGCCTCGACCCGTGCCTGGAAGCCTTGGCGGTCGACCTCCACCTCGCCCAGGTTATCGATGCTGACCCGGAAGGGCCGGCCGCAAGCCCGCGAAAAGAGCAGCTCCAGCGCCTGGGGTGCCACCTCCACCGCCTCGAAGTCGCGCTGCTGGTCGGCATCGCGGCCGTCGGGCAGGTACCAGTAGCCGTAGTCCTCGAACTCACGCCGACGGGCGCCGGCAATGCACCAGTGGCTGACTTCATGCAGGGCGCTGGCAAAAAAGCCGCGAGCGAAGATCACCCGATGACAGGGGGAGGCTTCGTCCGCCGGCAGGTAGAGGGGTTCGTCGCCACCGCGAACCAGACGGGTCCGGTAGCGGGGCAGGAAGAGACCGTCGAACAAGGCCATCACATCCTCGAGTCGGTGGCTCACGCAGGCTCCAGGTAGGCGTCAAAGGCGCCATTATAGGGGCAAGGCCGCACACAGCGAAAATCGCCGCCCCCTGATACACTGGGCGACCCGCCTGCGCTCGTCCCGGGCCGGACGCTGCCGACTCATCATCGATGCATGGAGCTGCTGCCTTGGCCTCGTTCTCCTCACGCCTGCTGGCCATCAGCCGCAAGGAAACGCGGCCGCTGCTGCGCCTGGCACTGCCCATCTGCGGGGCCCAGCTGGCCCAGGCCGGCATGAGCGTCGCCGACGTGATGATGACCGGACGACTCAGCGCCACTGATCTGGCGGCGGTCTCGGTGGGTTCCAGCCTGTGGATGCCGCTGATGCTGTTCATGACCGGCACTCTGATGGGTCTGACGCCGATCGTCGCGCAATTGCTGGGTGGTAGGCGCACAACGGAGATTCGTCCCAGCGTGCACCAGGCGCTGTGGATCGCCCTGGCCCTGGGAGTGGCCGCCGCGGTGATGCTGTGGAGTGCGGTGATGCCGGTCTTTCGCCTGATGGCGGTGCCTGAGGAGGTCGCCACGCGCGCCGCTGGCTATCTGGCCGCCGTGGCCTTCGGCATGCCCGGGGTGGCCCTTTTTCAAGCTCTACGCGCCTTCTCGGACGGCATGAACCATACTCGCCCGTCGCTGTGGATCAGCCTGATCGGACTCGGCGTCAACATTCCCAGCAATTTTCTGCTGATCTACGGTGGCGAGGGTCTGACGGGACTGTTCGGCGAGGGGGTACCCGATATCCTGCAAGGCATCCCCGCCCTGGGGGCACTGGGCTGCGGTATTGCCACGGCACTCTCCATGTGGGTAATGTGCCTGGCGATGATCGCCTACACCCGCCGCTCCCAAGCCTACGGCGACGTCGCACTCTGGCACTCCCCGACAGCCCCGCGTTGGCCGTTGATCCTCGAGCTGCTGTATGTGGGCGTCCCCATCGGCGTGGCGATCTTCGTCGAGGTGACGCTGTTCACCCTGATCGCCCTGTTCATCGCCAGCCTCGGCGAGGTGACCGTTGCAGCCCACCAGGTGGCCCTCAACTACACCTCGATACTCTTCATGCTCCCGCTTTCCCTGGGGATGGCGCTGACCGTGCGGGTGGGCAACACGCTGGGCCAGGGCCGCCTCGGTGATGCTCGGCTGTTGGCCTGGAACGGCATCCTGGTAGCACTGGCCGTGGCGGGGCTCAACAGCCTGCTGCTATGGATCACTGCCGAGCCGGTGATCGGCCTGTACACTCATGACCGTGAGGTGCAGAACCTGACCTTGACTCTGGTCGGATTGGCGATGATCTTCCAGGTGTCGGATTCCCTGCAGGTCAATCTGGCCGGGGCCCTGCGGGGCTACAAGGATACTCGGATCATCATGCTGATCACCGTCCTGTCTTACTGGCTGGTGGGGCTGGGCGGCGGTCACTGGCTGGGAGCGCAAGGCCTGTTCGGGTGGATCGACCCGATGGGCGTGCACGGTTACTGGATCGGCCTGATTGGCGGCCTGACCATCGCGGCTCTGCTGCTGGGAGAGCGGCTCAGGCGCATCAGCAAGGCGACGACTCATGGACAGATCGAGATTCCCGCCGAGTGATTTCGGCCGTACAGCCCGCCGCCACTGGATCCAGGGGCTGACGGTGATGCTGTGTCTGTTGCTGGTCGGCTGCGGCGAGGGGGATAGCGAGACCCTGCTGCGCGGCTATCAGCAGCGCCTGGCCGAGACCCTGGGCGTCGAGGCACCTGAGCGCGCCTCCCCGGACAACATCGGCGCCTTCCCCGAGCAGGACGAGCGGCTGTTTGGAATCGCCGAGACTCGCGAGGGCCTTCTCGATATCTTTGCCCTGCGCGAGTGCCATATCGCCAACCTCGTGGCAGGGCGCAACAACCAGCTCGGCAAGGTAGCGGCCCCCAGCCAGCGCTGGCTTTATGAGCTCAAGCTATGGCGCAGGCTGAGCGGCTGCTGGAACGGGGACGTGCCGGACACCCTCTCCGATGACAGCCGGGAACGCCTGGTGCATCTGACCAGGACCAAGACCGATCGGCTACCGCAGGTCAGCTGGAATGCCCTGTTCGCCTCCGAGGAGTGGGTCAAGAACTTCTCTCGAGCAAGCTCTCCCCTCTCCCCCGACGACCTCGACGAGGTTGAACCGCGCAGTGCCGCCCTCAGCTACTTGCGGGAGGCAACCCTGCACCAGTTCGATCGGAGCTGGGTTCCCGATTCCTCCACCCTCGAGGGTCACCTCAAGACCCTGCAGGAGCGCCCGCTTTCTGCCGAGCTGCTGCGCACCCTGCTGCTAGCCGAGCAGCGGCTTGCCGAGGCTTCGACACTGATCGAAGGAGTTCTGGAAAACCAGGACGGGAAAGCCTGTCGCGGCGCGCCCGAGCGCCTGGCCGACTCGTCCGAGGCGACCCGGTTGATGACATGGCTGAGCGAGCTCGAACGCGCCGCACGACACTGGTTCGGGGCCATCGACGCCCTCCTCGAGGTGCATGTGACAGCGCCACCGGCAGTGGCCGACTATCGTCGACGCTGGCTGTCACTGACCGACCCCGAGGCTCCCCTGCCGGCCTTCAGGGCGAGCCTCGATCGCCATGCTGCTCTGCGCAATCGCCTTGCCCGTCACTGCCGATGAGCCACCGGGACTTAACCTCGGCAATCACTCTGTGCTATTGATGAAGTAACAGTGACGCAGTGCGCTGCCTACCAGGCCGAAGTCGTGACCACGCAGCACTTGGAGGGACATCATGGGAATCCCGCAGTCACCCCGCTCCGCCCGGGTCATCGATCTCGAGGCCATGCGCAAACGGCAACTGGCGCGCCGCCGGTTGGTTCGTCTTTCACCCGAGCTGGACAGTCTGGAGATGGTCTATCGGCTCGCTTCGGATGCCGACACCCTGTACGGCATGCCGCTGCTAGCCTGGGGCCTTCAGGAAAATGGCGAGGTAGTCGGCCTGGTGCCCTGGATGGAGGCTTTGACGCCCTGCCATCGCCTGGATGACGCCGAACACGGACATTTCATCGGCTATCGTGACCCGGAAACAGAGGAGCTCTTCGAGGAGGCTCCCGAGCACAAGGTGCTGGAGCTCGAGCACGCCGCGGCCTACTTCGATTACGAAGAGACCGACGAGACCACGCTGATCCAGCAACTTCCCGAGACCCAGGGAACCCATGCCCTGTGCATGGACGAGGACGATGCGCCCTGGCAGCTGAAGCAGGTCTTCGGCTGGCGTCTCTACAGCGATGGCTCGGTGGAGGCGCTGCTCGCCGACGAGCGCCTCATCGAGACCACTCCCATCCTGCCCAGCGACCCCTGCCTCTATCCCGGCCATAGCCGCCACCGGGTGGTCTACTTCTTCCAGCGGCAGATCGCCAACCGCATCCGGCATGAGGACCCCACCACCCTGGAAGCGCTGGCCCTGATGGTCATGCCCGACAGTGACGTTGACACATCGAGCCGATGACAGGCTGGTCGCGACTCAGCCGAGACGGATAAAGTAGAGGTAACTGCCGTCGTCTTCCTGCTGACGCAGGAGTTCATGCCCCAGGAAACTGCAAAACTTGGGGATGTCTCGCGTCGTGGCTGGGTCGCTGGCGATCACCTTGAGCACCTCCCCCGACTGCATGTCACGCACCTTGTTGTGCATCAGCATGATCGGTTCGGGACAGTAAAGCCCGGTAGTATCGAGTTGCGCGTCACAGGCCGGCAGGGTATCCGCGGAATCAACCATCGATGACCTCGTTGCGGGAAAGTAAAAGTAAGGGAGTAACGGATGATCAAGATCATTATCGAACGTCGTATCATGCCCGGCCTGGAGGAGGAATACGAGGCAGCCGCCCGGGAGGCCATGCGCCATTCCCTCGGCGCGCGTGGCTTCATCGGCGGCGAAAGTCTCGTCGAGCTTGGCCACAGTGATCGACGTCTGATGATCACCAAGTGGCGTGACCTGCGCGCCTGGAAGGAATGGTACCAGAGCGAGACACGCGCCCGAGTCATGCAGAGCCTGCTGCCTCTGCTGACCGAGGAGGAGCGTGTCCGCATCTACGAACCGACGTCCCATTGACCGCGCGGATCCGGATCAGTCGAGGATGCGCACGTGTACCGTTACCTCCTCGCGATCATGGTAGAGATGGCGACACGCCACCTTGGCTCGCACACCGGCCTCGGCGAGTGCCGACTCGAGGCCCGAAAGGCAGCGGGAGACTTCCTGCCAGCGGCGCTTCATTGGCAACTTCAGGTTGAACACCGCCTCCCGGCACCAGCGCCGCTCCAGCCAGCGTTGGACCATGGACATCACGCGCGATGGCTTGTCGACGATATCGCACACCAGCCAGTCGAGCCGGCCGGGCGGCTCCCAGACGAAGCCGTCCTCGCGCAGGTGCTCCACCAGCCCCGTGGCCATCAGTCCCTTGTCCATGGGGCCGTTATCGATGGCGTAGACCTGCATGCCGCGTTGCACCAGTTGCCAGGTCCAGCCGCCGGGAGCGGCGCCAAGGTCGGCTGCCTGCATGCCCTCCCCCAGCCGCTCCTCCCAATCATCTCGCGGTATAAATTCGTGCCAGGCCTCCTCCAGCTTGAGGGTGGAACGACTCGGCGCGCGGTGGGGAAAGCGCAGCCGGCGAATTCCCCCGGGGAGTTCGCTGCGATTACCGGGAAAGCTCATGCCCAGTTGGACGCGATCACCGTCACTCCACAGCAGGTGAAGACGGCGGCTACCGGCCTTGCGCCGCAGGGCGCCGCGTTTCTTGAGCAGCGACTCCAGCGGCCGCTTGAGTGCCTTGATCAGGCCGGCGAGGGCCTTGGCGTCGTTGGTGTCCGGCGTCTCCTGCCATACCGACTCGAAGCTCCAGCCACTCGCCACGACCTGGTCGATGATGGGTGTCAGGCGATCCTCACGGGGAAGCAGGAGCGGCGGTAACGCGAGCAGGCTCTGCCGGGCAAACACCAGGCTGGCCAGAGGCAATCCTCGATGCAGCGCGTTGGCCGGTGCATCGCCGGCGGCGATGAAGCGCACGAACCCGGCACCGGAACTGAAATCGGCCTCTCCCTGCCAGCCCAGCGCCAAGGCCTTGTCCGCGAGTTCTGCCGCCAGATCCGGCTCGAATCCCGAACGACAATAGAGCAACAGCTCGCCGGGAATCGTCATCGGCCAGTCTCCTTGGACGCACCCGTGACCGAATCCGGGGACGCGCGATTGCGCAGGTCCTCGATATCCTGCAACTGGACATTGAGCGCATTGGTCGAAATGGTCACCTCCCAGAGCGAGTAGATCAGCGAAATGGACAGGGTCACCAGGCTCACACCGAAGAGCAGCACGCCCAGCAGCTCAAGTGACAGGAAGAGCGCGAACATCGACAGCGTACAGAGCAGGAAGCTCAGTACACCGGCCACCTGCATGCGCTTGGTCAGGGAGATACGCCGACGCAGCAACACGATCTGTCGTGCGGTGCCGGACTGATGACGGTCGCGCTCCTCGTCTGCCAGCTTGCGGATCAACTGGGCAAGCACCAGAAAACGGTTGGTATAGGCCAGTAACAGCAGCGAGATGGCAGGAAAGAGCAGGGCCGGCGTGGTAAGCGTCACGAACGATCTCCGGTGGTGATTCGTAACACCATGATAACAGCTGCCACTCTCATGGGCCGCCCATGAAAAAACCCCGTGCTCTGTCGAACACGGGGGTTTTTTCGGGATAGGGGCCTGACGATGACTTGGCCGGCACTCCGGGACTCTCCATGGGGAGACCCCCGCAACGACGAAACCCCGACCAATGGCCGGGGTTTCTGAATAGGGGCCTGACGATGACCTACTCTCGCATGGGGAGACCCCACACTACCATCGGCGCTGAGCGGTTTCACTGCTGAGTTCGGCAAGGGATCAGGTGGTTCCCGCACGCTATGGTCGTCAGGCGAAAAACGGTGAATCATGCTGACGCGAGGCGTCTCGTCGTATCCGGCGGTCGGTCGTCATCCACAGACCGCTTGGGTGTTATATGGTCAAGCCTCACGGGCCATTAGTACCGGTTAGCTCAACGCCTTGCAGCGCTTCCACACCCGGCCTATCAACCAGCTGGTCTCGCTGGGCCCTTCAGGAGGCTCGAGGCCTCGGGGATGTCTCATCTTGAAGGGGGCTTCCCGCTTAGATGCTTTCAGCGGTTATCCCGTCCGCACATAGCTACCCGGCAATGCCACTGGCGTGACAACCGGAACACCAGAGGTGCGTCCACTCCGGTCCTCTCGTACTAGGAGCAGCCCTTCTCAAACATCCAACGCCCACGGCAGATAGGGACCGAACTGTCTCACGACGTTCTAAACCCAGCTCGCGTACCACTTTAAATGGCGAACAGCCATACCCTTGGGACCGACTTCAGCCCCAGGATGTGATGAGCCGACATCGAGGTGCCAAACACCGCCGTCGATGTGAACTCTTGGGCGGTATCAGCCTGTTATCCCCGGAGTACCTTTTATCCGTTGAGCGATGGCCCTTCCATACAGAACCACCGGATCACTAGAACCTACTTTCGTACCTGCTCGACGTGTCTGTCTCGCAGTTAAGCACCCTTATGCTCTTGCACTCACTGCACGATTTCCAACCGTGCTGAGGGTACCTTCGTGCTCCTCCGTTACGCTTTGGGAGGAGACCGCCCCAGTCAAACTACCCACCACACACGGTCCTCGATCCGGATCACGGATCTGAGTTAGAACGCCAATGATGCCAGGCTGGTATTTCAAGGTTGGCTCCACCCGAACTGGCGTCCGGGTTTCCAAGCCTCCCAGCTATCCTACACA
>NZ_CABVOU010000030.1 GCF_902500215.1 Halomonas lysinitropha | reverse complement strand
GTCCTCTGCCAGGGGAGAGATGAAGCGACTTGCCATGCTGCCGTCCTAAGCTGAAATCCTATCGGCACTATGCATGAAAATATCTGCCTAGTCACTTAAGCGGCGCTGCAACCAGGACAGACTCTCCAATTGTGCGTACAGGCGGTTCTGGACCGTGATCAAGTCTTTAGTGAACTTACCCGCATTATCCTTGCTCGCCTGAAGCAGGGTCTTTTCCAAGGAGGCAAGCTCTTCGGTCATCGTTTCCATAGCGTTCTCATTGTTGTGCTCTGGGGAATTAAGCGATGGTTGATTGCCATTATCCGGCACGGTGACGATAGGCAGTAAGCTGAACAGTACAGGCCGGCGCAAAGCATCGGAGCCAGGCACCTCAAAACGGTTCACAACCGCGCCTGACGTTTTCTCAATTTCAAGAATATGCGACGGAGGCATGTCCGAGCTGTCCTTCCGCCTATCCTGAAACTGACTGCACCCCACAAAAACACTGTTTTCGGTCACGTGAAGGCCACGACACCAAAACATACTGCCGTTATTTACATGCAAAGACAAATCAATAAGCCGATACTCATTTTTACCCAAGTCATCTGCACTATGAATACCAGTATAAACTCGCAATCGATATGCAGAGGTTTCCGTTACCCAGAACTCATCCTTCCAGAACACGCCATCATGCGGCCGCTCAAGGTCATCAATTATAAATTCGCCCGTCTCTCTATGTACTATCGCCCCTTTGCCTGTCAGGTTCAAATTGCCCAACGTCAAGAAGGTTTGACCGAAAGCCGTCGAGATGTGGTTGATATGGCAAAGATCGGGTGCAGAAGGATCACGCACGACGACCAAGTCGCGCACACGGTCAGATATTTCCCAAAGGAATTGGCGGCCCAAGAAACGACCATCCAGCGATATCTCATCAACCGAATCCATAAAGGAATTAGCCAGTAGCAAAACACACTGTGAGCTATCAAAGTGCAGCATATGCAAATCTGCATTCGCTGCACGCCCCATCAACCACTCCGGTTGCTGCAATTGCCAAAGCAGAGAAAAGCTATAATTGTCTTCGCCAACGGCTTCAAAGTGATACGCTTTCACCGAAAAGGAATTACAAATATACAGTGTACTTCCAACCATACACGCACCGCGGAATCCCTTGCGTGAGAAAGAGTAACACTCGTCCGTTCGAAAATAGCTAACATTCTGGGTCACACAATCAAGAACAGAAAACCCTTGAGTATTGGCAATTCGAGAGTCGACTGGCAACAGAAACTTCATTACTGACAATGATCCCTAATGGTCAAGCTCTATACCGTGAATGTAAACAGCTATCCTGTATTATCTCGAGAAAAAATAACAAATATCTTGATCAACCACTTCAGCACCAATAAAAACTTTTACCGACGATGGTGACGCCGAACAGCTACCAGAAAATGCCAAACACAGGTGGAAAGCAGAAAGGAAATGAATAGGATAAAAGCTTCGTGGCCGGGGTAATGCGTATAAAGAGATCGAAATAGCACAAAGCCATTAGCCCAAGCATTCAAGATATCAACAACTGGGGTCACGAGGCTAGATACCGCTGCAGGTAGGACTAGCCAACCTTGTTCATAATTGGCACGCTGCAAGGAGACCAGCGATACTAGGAACACTATCAGCAGGAGCGGACGCCAGTAACTCTGCCCGTGCAGAGAAATGACATAGTTAATCTTTACCAGAAGCCGCTCCCAATAGCGCCAGGTCCAGCCATGTTCTTTGGCGGAACAACGAAGCTCTCGGCGGTAGGCTTCCATCTCCAAGGCATAAAAGGCATTGGCTTCAATACGGTTACCGACCGCTTCAAAAGATTGCTTGATGATGCGAAAGGTTTCGCGATCAGTTTGCTTCCTTGCTACTGTATCAAAATGACAACCAAGAAAATTTGGCTGCTCTTTAAAATTGGTATTACGCAAATCAAGAGGTAGTAAAAAACGCCCACCCCGGAAGTTTGTAAAGCTATAAAAGCTTACATACTGGAGGAGGATCTTACTCTTCTCTGTTGCTGCAACACCAAATTGGCAATTTTCAAAGCCGGCAAAATCTCGAAAAATGGATTTCCTGACCAGCAAGCTGCCGAATTTCGACTGAAAGAGATCTGCCAACCCATTGAAGTTCACGTTCCGAATTCGCAAGCAGGATATTTCGGCATTGATCAGTGCGAACTTATCATTAAAAACCGTGTTAGAAAGATCTATCTCTCTTATTTTATCAGTGTTAGCCAACGTAAATCGCCTGCCAAACTCGCAACCTTCTATGGCAATCTTTTCGATTTTTTGCTTGTGGGCTTTATTATTAAAAAAGACTGGAATATCAGACTTTAAGCCATAGAGAGATAGCTCGCCATCAATGAAACAATCTTGAAAAAGAGCACGACAGCTATGCAATGGCTCACTGCCAATATCATCACCGCTAAAACTTACTCCCTGTTTAAAGTCACATGCCTCAAAAAGTACGTAGTCAGGCCCTGGCCCACTCGTTTCTTCTTGCTGAGACCAAGGAAAATGGAAAGTACAGTCTTGGAAGCGATAGCGAGTTGACGTATATCTATCGAACAATGACTCACAATAGAAGTGACAATTAACGAAGACCAAGCCAGGGATCGACTCCAACAAAAGATGGTAATCGCACCCCAAACGTGGATCACTGGCCGGAAAATGAACCCCATGCACCAAAAGAGATTTATCACTACGGGAAAGCTCTATGTCCAGTTCTTCCAAACCATCTGCATCAGGATCTTGCTCGAATTGTTTTATCGCAAGCTTGCTTTGAAAAAAAACAACACATTGCTTTATAGTCACTCCGGAAATCTCAACAGCTAGAATATGGGCCAAGTAAATGACAAGTGAATTAACGAACTCTTCTTGAGCTTGCGTATCAAGCAACCACTCATCAATGGTGTCAGGTTTGGCAGAGGTAAGAATATCGCTTTTCATTATGTTTTCTAGCTAGCCATAAAACCACTTATTATAGCAGATCAGCCAGCTAACTTTTTCTCCCATGCCCAAGCGTGCCGGATTATGGTCTCGAGCTCCGCATACTGCGGCTGCCAGCCAAGCTCGCGCCGGGCCAGAGTGGCATCGGCCACCAGCCGGGCCGGGTCGCCGGTTCGCCGTTCGCCCTCCTCCACTCTCAGCGTACGGCCATCCTCGGCCACGACGCGCTCCACCGCCTCGATCACCTGCTGTACCGAATAGCCCTGGCCATTGCCAAGGTTATAAGCCAGCGCACCCTGTTTCTCACCCTGAACCAGCGCATCGAGCGCCAGGGCATGGGCGCTGCACAGGTCCTCAATGTGGATATAGTCGCGAATGCAAGTGCCATCCTCGGTGGCGTAGTCGCGACCGAAGACGGTGATCGACTCGCGCCGGCCCGAGGCCGCCTGCAGGATCAGCGGGATCAGGTGGGTTTCCGGATCGTGGCACTCCCCGAGCTCACCCTCGGGGTCTGCCCCGCAGGCATTGAAGTAGCGCAGGCATACCGAGTTGAGGCCATGGGCAGCGTGGAAGTCCTGCAGTAGGCGCTCCACCATCAGCTTGCTGGCCCCGTAGGGGTTGATGGGCCTCTGCGGGTGGGCCTCATCGATGGGCACGTATTCCGGCTCGCCGAAGGTCGCCGCGGTGGAGGAGAAGATGAAGTGTTTCACCTCGTGGCGAACCATCTTCTCCAGCAGGTTGAGGGTATTGGCCACGTTGTTGCGATAGTATTTGCCCGGATCCTGCATGGACTCGCCCACCAGGCTCGCCGCGGCGAAGTGCATCACGCCGTCGAAGGAGTGCTCGGCAAACAGCCTTTCCAGCAGCGCGGTATCTGCTAGATCTCCCACCACCAGCTCGCCATGGCAGGCCAACTCGCGGAAGCCGGTAGTGAGATTATCCAGCACCACTACCGAATGACCGGCCCGGGCCAGCTGCTTGACCATATGAGAGCCGATATAGCCGGCGCCGCCAATGAGGATAACGTTCATATAGACACCATACTTTACTTTCCATAAAACCAAATTGGCAGAGGAAGACATAGATAGACACTATAAAAATCGTCATAATCACTCACCAATCCGGAAATTGAAAACAACACCTCTTGACAAACTAAATCTTTAACACTCAGGCAACATAAGAACTAAAAAAATCTTGGGAAAAAATTAACACATCACCAAAAACCCCACCACTGAAACCTGCGGCCTGAAAAGTGAAACTTTCTTTAAATTACCAATAGTTGCAGGAGTTTCTTCATAGCCGCTAGATAAACAGCCGGATTCCCTACACCTCACCACAAAGCTTCCCCTAACTTCCAAAGATGTATTAATTGGCCTAAACCAAACGAGGGGCTTTGAATTGTCAGAGCGAAAAACAGCCCCTTTGAATACAAGATTCTTTACGACCCCCCCCCCCTCAGAAGAAAATTCGATAAAACCATAGGAGTTACGTGAATCCAGAAAAATACCGATCAAAACACCCGCACTGGCTGCTTTAACCTCCAACCACTCACGCTCGACTTTGAATCCAGAAACAGAGACGATCGAACTTTCTACTTTAAAACCCTCGAAGCCATTTTCAACATCATCATTGCCGACAAAATAAAATGGGAAAGCTTGGCGAGATGAATTTCTATATCTTTCACGGACTCCCGTGCACTCAAAAGGTGTATGATCCATAATAAAAAACAGCTCATCAGCAATCATGCCACCAACTTCGAAAGCGACCTCACGCTTTGGATGTGTATCATCCATAAAAAATTTCTTATAACAATCTACACCCCCACTCAACAACTTCAGCATTTCAGAGTTGAAATCAAAAAAATAAAAACCTCTTGACAAGGCCTCACTTCTAATCAACTCAATAATATTATTATCACCTCCAGAAAGAAATAAGCTCATTGGCTGAAAGCCAATAACTAGACATGGAATATTTAGACTGAAAATAAAATCATAAAGCCTTGCTAATATATTTTTATATTGACCAACTCTTTCGCTATAGAAAACCAGGTCATTTAGTGAATGATCTAGTATAACGGCATCATAGCCATACACATCATCTCCCAAGTCACACAGTTGATAAATGATATTAAGGATTCCTGATCCACCTATGGCTCTTTTATTAAATCTCCACCCGCAACTTTGTTTTGAGCTAAAACCACAGACCCACCCCCCCCCTTATCACACTATTACTCTCACCAAGTATTAAAATATTCATCTACAATTACTCGCCAAAGAGTACATGCAAAAATTTCAAGCTCTAAAAATCACACAAAACAATGAAGCTCATAACTCAATGTCAACGTGAATAAAGAAACTAAAGACTCGCCTTCAAAAAGAGAAACCTTAAACAATTGCATAAAAACTAAAAACTATGCAGAGATGTTGGCAAGAGAAGGGATAGATATTATTCTATTTCTATCAGACCAAACTTTCCACCTTTCAACCTCGCTCCAGCCGCTCAGAAACACGAAGTCCAGCCCGGCGGCACTGGCCGCCTGGTGGTCGTACTTGCTGTCACCCAGGAACAGCGCCGGCTGCCGGATGGTTCCGGAGGCCAGCTCACGGGCCAGGATCTCGTCCTTGGTGTCGGGGCTGCCGAAGATACCACCGTCAAACCACCCGGCGATGCCGCGCTGGGCAAAGACATCGCGCAGCTCGGCCTGGTCGCCACCGGAAACGATCAGCCAGCGGGCGTTGGGGGTCTGCTGGCGTAGCGCTTCCAGCCCCGGGGCCATCTCGCAGCTCAAGAGGCCCTTGAGCACATGACCGGCATAGGCCTGCAGCAGCGCCTCCAGATCGGGGCCCTGCTGCTCGGCATGAAGCGGTGCGATCTGCTCCAGGAAGTGGGCAAACTTCTTGTAGCGTGATATCCCGCCGTGGGCGACATGGTAGTTGACCATGGCCTGGGCGGCCGCCTCGCCGTAGGACAAGGTGGCCTGGTAGAAAGCCTCGGTCTTAACCTGGTTGGAGTCCAGCACGACACCATCGCAGTCGAAGACTAGGGTGGTGTAGTCGGATACTGAAATCTGCTGACTCATATCGTAACCAAGCCTTTTTCTACTAAGCACTCTGCGACAACAAAATCTTCGAACCAATCGATATCGAAACTGGTGAATTTGTCCAATTCGTAAAGATAGGGTCGCCGGCCAATGCGATCATCCAAATCACGATAGAGGTCGGCTGGGGCCAGGAAGGCACCGCTATTAACCTCATGGACAGGCTTCATCGTTTGAGTACGTGGCCATTTTTCTATCTCGCGGTCATAATTCATGGGGTTCTGATCCTGCCAAAGAAACCCATGAATAGCCGTGGTGGTCATCAACGAATCATAGCCTCGATGCAACTGATCAAAATAAACACGGATCACTTGGTCATAGTGCTTCCCTGTAATAAAGGGAGATGTCACGTGCGTCCAAAGAATATGACCTTCAGGGATTAGGTCGAACGCATGAGCTACCAATTGGTCCGTGCTAGTGGCGCCCGACGACAACTCTTCAACCCTTCTATGTAAACGCAGCCTAGGCTCTTGCAACGACTCGGCAAACGCCAAGATGTCCGCATCGTTGGTCGTCAGAACAACTTCATCAATCAGCTCAGCAGCCAATAACTGGCGGAGCTTTACCTGAATCAACCCAAACTCATAACCTGCGAATGGCTTGATATTTTTTCTCACTACGCGCTGGCTGCCGGCACGACAGGGCAGAAAGCAGGTCACCTTATCTGTCATGAGTTCATCCCGTACACACTCTGCTTGATGACATCGTAACGCGATGGTGTGATGGCAATGAGAGGGAGCGTGTCGTTGGCCTCCTGAAACTGCTGCACCACGCGGTTCATTTCCGCATTGCGCGGATCCTCTGCCGGATAGCCATCGAAGCCGGCCAGATAAAGCGTACGCGCCCCACCGCTGGCGGCAATGGCAAAGGCGTAGGCCATCACGAGTGACGTTGGCGCCGTACAGTGTGTCTCGGCAAACGCAAAGCACTCCGCCTGGACATTCAGGCCGAAATCCAGCACCTCCTTGTTCGCCAGGGAGTCGCGCACATCCCCCGGCAGCATGGAGTAGGGGGTGATCAGCGGCTGGGGCAGCTTGGTATACGCCTCACAGTCCGCCAGCAGGCGTACCGGGTGGCAGGCCACGCGCAGGTCGATCAGCTCGGCCTCGATGGCGCTCTGGGTGTTAAGGGCCAGCACCAGCGGCCGGTAGTCGCGGATATAGCGCTCCAGAGCCCCGCGGTGGCGGGCCACGCCCGGCCCGGTACCCAGCAGCAGCACCTCGCGCCCTGCAAAGAGCTCTTTTGGGGACCACTGCCCCTTGGGCTCGCCGCGATAGAAGTGGCGCGCCGCATCCAGGGTGTTGAGGCTGAACTTCTTGCCGCCCTCCACCCGCAGGTGCTCGATCACCGCCAGCACGTCTTCCTCGCTGTAGCGGGAGTCGCTGAGCATCTCCTGGATATAGGTGGGGTGGATACCGTACTTGCCGGCGAGGTAGTAGTAGGGGTTGGTGCCCCAGCCGTAGTGGGCCTGCATGGGCTTGAAGTGCTCACGCAGCAGCACCATCAGCGGCACCAGGTTGGCAGGCTTGCCGCGGCGCTCGGCGATCTCGATGGCCAGCTCCTCAGTGCGGGCATTGCCTGGCCCACGGCCCATGCCGGTGACAGTGGAATCGCCCCAGGTCATCCCCTCATCCAGCGCCCGCAGGGTGTTGGAGAGCGCCAGGCCCAGGTTGTCATGGGTATGGATGCCCATGGCACCGATCCACTCGCTGCGGAACCACTGGATGATCTGCGCCGCCTGATCCGGGTTCATGCTGCCCATGCTGTCGGCGAAGTAGAGCACATCCATCGGGTAGGCCTTGGCCTGACGGGCGAGCGCCTTCACCTCCGCTTCGGTGCGAACCGCCACCTGCATCAGGTTAAAGCCGACCTGATAGCCACGCTCCTTCAGCCAGGTGACCGCCGGCAGCGCCTTCTCGAACTCATGAACGTGGCAGGCGATGCGCACCAGGTCCACGGGCGAGTCCGCCGCCGCGTTGGGGAACAGCCGCTGCAGCGCCTCCTCCTGCGGCACCTCCCCCACCAGCTCGTTGCCGTTGACCATCACGCCAATCGTCAGCCCGGCCGGTATCGTCAGGCTGCGGATAAACTCATCAGTGGTAAAGGCGCAGGGGCCCTGAAAGCCTTGGTTCTTCAACGTTCGGAAGCCAAGCTCCACCACATCCACCCCGGCGGCCTGCATGGCCTCGAGGTACTGGTGGATCAGCTCGGAGGAGAAGTCCCAGGCGTTGTAATAACCGCCGTCGCGCAACGTGCAATCTAGAAACATGATTTTCCTCATAGGTAAACTACTGTCTCAAACACCCTATCTCTCAATAAACAGAAGCATCAATTACTGCCAAGCTTCTTTAAAAAGTGCTCAATCCAATATTTACCAAAAACTTCATTCATGTGTGATTTGTCAGATATATCATGAGGAAGATCATCGTTTTCATCACCAGTCGCGAGCTTCAGGGAGCCTTTTGAAAATGATTCTTTAGTGCACTCTACGCCAGACAAGGTCTGTAATGGCTGATAAAAAAAATCACACCCTATACGCCTTAAAGCATTCGAGTAGCACTCAGAAGACCGATCAAAGTGCCGTTCAATTTCTTCTTTTGAATGGTTCTCACTTTTGGCAGGGAAGGGCGTAGAACAAGCTAATATTTTTTTAATACTATTAGTCAGAAAAGTTTTTGAAACTTCTCTATACAAATGACCTGCCAATGAGTTAGAAAAACTGTCTAAACAGGAATTCTGTAAAACAGCATCAGAATATCTAGATGCATCAAAAGGAAAATACGAATAAAACCCAAGGCCATAAATAACTATGATATCATACTCGCTTGGCACAATTGATTCTAAACCACCAGAGGTAAAGCGCAACCCTTCTCTTAATGAACTGTTATCAGTGACCAATGCTTCCCCTTCAGCATAGACCCTCGAAAACCCACGCCCTCCATAGGCAAAGAATGTAATATCAATACCATCCTTTAAGCTATCATCGACGAGCTCAAGTCCTCTTCTGATCGCTCCGGCATGACTATTACCAATAAAGCATATTTTCATGGGCGCTCCGAAGTAGAAAACGAATCGAGAATTTCTTCATCACAGAGAACATCATCGGTGGCACTGACTCTGGGCGGAGCATGTGTCCCTTTCCTGTCAACAGGTCCGAGGCACTCGAAAAACTTATCCATTACAAAGCTAACACCATTGGGAACAACCGTACGGGCGTTAGTATCGTAAAAAATACCTCTAGTATGGGCTGATGATATAAGCTCATACGATGGAAAATAGTCGACATACCGTCTTGACTCCGCCAAATCTCCTGCCACGGCACGTAGGGTTGATTTTGAGTAAGTCGTTGCCGGCAACACATGATGTCCCGACATCGTTGCAGTCAGCGGAACAGGTGACACGGTAAGGAGAAACTTCAGCCGTGGATTGTGTTCACGCATTAGCTTAATCGAATCAACAAGACTTCTTTTTACCGAATTATAACCCTGATTCTTGAAAAGATGTCTATCTTGATCGAATTCCCCAGCGACAGTACCTGGACATATCGGATACTCGAAACCACTCACATCAAACCAAGACTCCGTAAGCCCCAGCGTAAAGACAAAGACGTCACAATCTACGACTGACTCCCTGAAACTTGAAAGAAAAACTTCACGGGACCGCAACAACTCTTCTTTACTTAAAAACCCATCAGGCTCTATTGACGGACGGAGAGGATCATAGAACCTATCACCCTTTTCCCATAACAATTCTGGAGGAGTCTCTAACTGGAAAGCATAACGTAGCAGCTGGTAAAGATATGAAGTGGTATAAATATTTCCTGAGCGACTACTAAATATTTCATAACTGAATCTTCTTTTTGATTCATCAGATAGAGTTTTAGGGGCAGGCTCCCTGTTAACCCACTTATATCCTCTTTCGCGAAAGTGCCGAGCGATATGCTGTGCAAAGCAAGATCCGTAAGTGGAAATTCGGGTTCTTGGCTTTATAGAGAACTTAGGCAACCAAATATTTTCAATATTAAAAATACTCTTATTTGCGATGGCGGAGCGCCAAAATTTATACTCTCCCAGAGCTCTATAGGGATTCACAAAACCTCCTTAAAACTACAAACAAATAGCATCAATCAAAGAACCTGATCATATCCAATTTAAACGAATCAGACTTTACTCTAGGAGCGATAGCCGAAATATAATCAGCTGACCATATCTTATTACGCTTACCTTCGTCACTTTCCAAAAATTCAAGCCCAGCATACATACACTGAAGCATTTTCACTGACCAGACAAAATCACCAACATAGGTACTTTTATAAGGAAAAGCACCAAGGTTACCAAAACAATCCACAAGATAATTTTTTAACTTTACTGAAAGTTCCTCGAACTTAGAAAAATCACCCTCAATAAAAAGCCGATAACTATACACGAGGGCACCACGTGACAAATTTTGAGATGTGGCCACAGATCTCTTTTGGTCAATATCGATAAACTTCATCAAGTCATCGAAAGTGGAACGCGGACAACCACGCCGAAAAATGTCAAGATGCCACTTGGCAGTTAGCAATGAAATATATAAGTGATTGCAATCAGTCCTTACCCCTAACGCTGCATTTCTGTTCAGCCTAGAAACTAGCTCAGATACCACATAGCTCACTTCATCAGCCAATAACTCAGAGCAAGAACCTTCTCTCACTTCTATAGACTTATAAATCCTTACAACTAAAACACAGACCAATTCATTTAGGGGTAAATCATTTTTATCCATTATCTCTTCACACAGCGAGATCACCTTTCGAGGATCGTTCGGCCTCACACTTATAGCAAGAAATTCATCATATAAATTCACTTAACATTCCCCGTCACATTAATATATTAATTTGAACGATCCTATATCCTTTAATACGCCAGCCTATCGACACCAATGCTTTCTCCTGGCCGGCTTCTGCGCTAAGCTGATAAACAGCCGAACATCGCATCATTCATGCGTGACCCGGTCACTACAAACACATGGACTCCTGGTTTGAAAATCGTCGATTACATACACTAAAGGGAAAATTCCCGTTGGTATCAAACTTGAGCGCTGGCAAGCTAAGCTCCAGAGGTCGCGTGCTTTATGAAGCTCCAGTCCACAACCTCCAGAAAGCATACATCTAACTAAACCGATCCTCGAGGCTCGATACCTAAACTAAAACTTATTCGACATATCCATACTTTACACAACACCAATCTAGATGAGAACGGATCTCAAATATTAGCTCATCTGGCACTTTTTTAATTTCCCCTGAAAACTTATTTGTGGCATTCCCATCCCCTATGGCGGAAACAACTGACTGCCGTAAAGCTTCTTTTGGAATGGGTGACCCAGTCAACTCCTGTAAACTATCAATGACACCATCCTTGATCTTTACAAGGTCCTCAAACTTTATTGTTACGTTATAATTGAAATCGCTCGCACTTCTTAAAAAACTGTCAACCTTTTCAACATTTACAGCAAGGTACTCTTTGTCAGAGCAACCATCTTTCCCTAAGTAACTCTTGTAATCATTCTTCCTGAAAGTTCTTGAAACCACTATATCCACAGGGTTTCTTAGTATCAAGGCAGATCTGTAATTTGCAGACCACCGTCTGAAATTAGAAAGCTTAGGATGGTGCAATGTATTAATCAGAAAAGCCGTGGTATTATATCTTTCTGAATAGGTGTAGTCGTGTAAGAGGAGATACGCCTCACACACCAGGTTTTTCTCATCTTTACTCAGGGGCTCTACATCTTGGATAAGCTTTTTTGGTAAATAAATTTCACCTAGAGGAATGCTTGGCCATGCTCTAGCGATACATGCTTGGAAAAGGTGTGATCCTGAAGAACCAATATTTGACAAGAATATTGTTTTTGCCTTCGCCTTAAGCCTTAACTCAGATAGAAAAATAACTTCATCGACCAGCTCACCCGGTGTCAATCCAAGCTTCTCAATGGCTTTGTCTACTCTCTTCCTCAGCTTTTCCATTTGCCGTGGGTTGTCTTCCCAATAATACTCAGGGCTTTCCACCAAGGTTGTGAGAATAGCCTTTATCTTCATGGTGTCGCGCCCCCAAGATTGATTGCAAAACTAATTGCGTCACTTCCCATAGACTCACAACTCATGCTATGAACTAGCTCAAAATCTCCATAGGATTTTGATATCAACGCTTGGTGGTTTTCAGCATCAACCTTGATCCTTGGCGTGATGGTAGCATAAACAATGCCGCCACCTAGAATGTCATAACTTTTGTTATCACCTTTCTTCTCAAACTGATATTCTGTGATAAAACCAGCTCCAAAAACTTGATCCGGCTTGAAGTTAGCCACTTTATCTCGAACAGCTATTCTTCCGCTATGAACATTCTTCCAGTCAACAGTACGCTTAATAACCTGGCCAAACATAGCTGACATGCCGGTAACACCATGCTCATTCACAACAACGCTAGGCGGCCTATTTAGCTGCTCCCTATTTCGCACAGCCAAACTTTTCACATAAGGCACATTATGTGATTTGTAACTGCGCAACTGCTTGCGCTTCGGATCATTTTCGTTATGTGAGCCTAGCCCACCATCCCCAAGCAGCGTTCGGCCGTTATAGTAAAGATAAATACTTAAATCATCATCATGCCGATGGTAATTGGAGTCATGGCAGTTTTTAAACAGGAGATAGTATGGTTTTTCTTTATACAGCCCTTTTATAACCACATACCCGGACTTGGAGAAATCATAAACAACAGGACCTTCCTCAATCTCTGTCATCTTTCCCTTCTGTCCGCCACGCGTATCTCCTACCATAGGGAGAGTGCCATCCGGCAGGGTAATCGCTTCCAGAAACCGTTCTGCATCTTCCTGTATTATTCTGGCCTCGATACCAACCGTCGTCTCACCCAGCTGCTCCAGCCGTACCAGTTTCTCTAGGCGACGCATCATGAATACATGATAGCCAGGGCTATTTTCCTTGTGCACGCCCTCTTCGGTAAAGGCAAATTTCACCTCGTCAATCAACCTTTTTTCGGCAAGGTCCGACTCAGCCTGCCACAGCTTTCTCCCAGCATGGAGCCCAAGGGAAAACACCGCCATCGCCTGGTCAAAACCATGGTTGGTGTGCTTGGAATAATTCTCTTCCTCGCTTAGCCAGGCTACATGGTTGGAAAACACTTCCGGAAGATTGAGAGTTGATTCCACGCTCAAGAGCTTTTCAACCAGTGCCTCGTTCGCTGAGACGACAATTAGCCAGTTGGTAAGATGCGTAAGCCTGTAGGCCGTTGCATGGTCATGCCAGCGCAGAGGGGACTGATCGCTGTTCGGTTCTTGTTTAAGCCACTGCAATAGCGCGGCAACACAAAAATCAAAATACTGCTCAAGCTCCCGCTCATCAAGAAGCTGATGACAACGAGAAAACCAGTCGAGAAACGGCAGGGCTTGCATCTGCCACCACCAGTTCCTGTCCTTGTCAGGGCTACACCAGTCGAATGTCAGGAAGTCGAGATCCGTATCTTCGAAGCTTTTAATCTCAACCTTTTTCTCATTGACTGCCTTCTCGAGAGATTTTTTTGCGACTGAATTACTTCCACCAACCTCACCCACAATGAACTTGTATGATCGGCTTAGAAGGGCGCCAAGGAGATCGGAAACCGGGTTCGGCAAGCTACAACTTGACTTTGACATTATTATACCATCATCTCACATTGAGTTCTTAACTGACGGACGATTGCTTCATGGTAAAAATGCTCATAAGCATAGCTAGTATTATCAACCTCAAGCTCTTTTTCCATCACGAAGCCAACCATCTCCTCCACATCAGAGAAAACAAACTCCTTGGGGTATACGGTTTCAGCGCCTGCCCACGGTAACATCAAGGGTATCGCACCCGATGCCATGCCCTCGGCAACCGCCTGGTGGCTTCCCTCAAAGTCGCTGGTAGAAACGATATAGCCAATCTTTCGATACCATTTCGGCATATCGTTTCCGTGACCGTCAAAGAAAACGTTATTACACCACGGAGCCTGCTTTATCTTTTTATAGAGCCCGTCATACAGTGCGAGTTCTTCCCGAAAGTTGGGGTTGGTTTTCATCCACGGGAAGTCTTCCGGCAGCTTACCCTTGACTCTTAGCGTATAGCGGTGATCCTTGTGCCAAAGCTTATCAAATAGCTCCAGCGCCTTGTCGAAGCGCTTGCGCCAGGGCACGATTCCTACAAACCCCAGTGTATATTGGGCTTCCGGGTGCTTGGGAAGGTTGAACTTTTCGACGTGGACGGTATTGAACACCAGCTTGGCACGCTCACGTGGCAGGTCGTGCATCTCCACAAACTCTTCATAGCGATACGGCGCAATGAAGATATAGCGGTCAATCTTCTCCCTGTCCGCTTCCTTGAGGTACTGGGGCTGGCTGTTTTCCTGAAGGTGTATGCGAACGACCAACCGCTGGCCCGCCTTCTTGTGGTGTGAGTACCAGCGGATATTGCCCAGCCCCCACTCGCAGAAAATGATGTCCGCTTGCTCAAGCTTGGCCAGGCTTTCCGTTTCATCGTGCTTGGTGTGGCCCTGCCACTGGTCGATCAACACCTGGAAGTTGTCATCTTCCTGATAGGCATTGATGGTATCGGTCAGAAACTTCAGGTCGTGCCCGGCAAAGAGGATGGTGGTCTTTTGCCCCTGAAGCAAACGCTCGACAATCCCCCCGTGGTTCACGGTTTTCGCAAAGCGCTTATAGGCATCGTAGGACATTCTGGCCGCTTGGCTATACAGCGCCACATCGGTCAAGGCTTTAGCGCACTTCTCGGCGGCCTGCTCCGGTGTTTCGGCAAATAACGGGTAATCTTCCCCCATCAAGGCCCTGTGTACCTTGGTGGCGCGCAGGATCACCGGCTTTCCCGCACTCATGTACTCGAAGAGCTTGGTGGATAGCTCCTGGGAATCGTCGTTGTCGATCAGGTTGGAACGCAGCGCAAAGCCGATATCGGAGTTTCGCGACAGCTGGATGCTTTCCTGACGAGACACCACCCCCACCCAGTTGACGCTTTCATCGTTGGCAAAAAATGTCTCGATGTCGTTCTTGCGTCCTCCCAGGTCGCCATGAAACTTGTTGCCGGCAATGTTCAGCTTGGCATATGGCAGCAGCTCCTTGAGCCGCTTGAAGGTATCGACCAGTCCTGGCGTACCCCACTCCTCCGAGAACTTCCCCGTGTAGCAGAGGCTGTTCAGGCGGTTGCGAAAGCCAGGGTTCTTGAGGATGGGAGGAATCAGCGGCGGCAGAATGTAGAGGTGCTCTTCGGGAATGCCGAACTCACGACTGTAGCTGGTGCGCATCCGCTCGCTCTGCACCACGGCAAAGGCCGTCCGACTGAGCATCTCGCCAATCTCGGCCTTTTCCTGGCCGGTCAGCTCCCCCAGGCGCTGGAACGGCTCAAGCGTGTAGTAGGCCAGCCGCCCGGGCAGCAGCTTGATCAGCTCCTTGCCCATGGCGATATTGCCACGCACGAAGACACGATCATAGCGATGCTCGGCATCCAGTGAGCGAATCGCCTCGACCACCTGCTCGGGCTTCATGGGCCGCGGGTGCTTCTCGATTCGGTTGATCCCTGGAATCGCCCTCACCTGCTCGTTGAGCGGTCCACCCTGGTCCGGTGCCTTGTGCAGAAAATCGAGTTCGACTCGCGGGTCACTGGCCAGCAGCCGCAGCAGCTCTGCCAGCCATACCGAAGAGCCATCCATGATGTTGAGGTTGACGTCGCCATACACCAGCAGCTTGAGGTGTTTCATACGGCCACCTCCTTGAGCTCCACAGGCATATCACTCTTGTACTGTGTCTTGATCGCGGCATCTTCCAGATGTGTTTCCGGATACTGCTGGTCGAGGCTCATGGGTACCTCGATGCCTTCCAGTGGCTTGGCGAACTCGGTGAGCACGCGGAATACCTCTTCCTCGGAGTTTCGGTTGAGATAGGGATAGAGCACGTTGCTGTTTTCCAGATTGACCACCAGGCGCTTGCGGTGATAGCCCTGCGCCTGGAAGTGAGCCCTGGCCTGCTCTACCTGCTGCTCGGTACCCGCCGTGTAGACCGCATTGGCCAGGGGCAGGTGGGGCACTACAGGGATACCCAACCTTTCACACACCTGCTCCAGGCGATCTGCCAGGGTGTGCCTGCCCAGCGTTTCCCTGACCCCCTGAGCGCTGATTGCCGCATAGGCTTCAGGGTCGCGCAGACGCTCGACATACGCGACGATCTCCTCCTGTCGATCGCTGGCACAGACGATCCCCCCGAACTGGGTAATGACCCCCTCGGAGTAGTTGCTGATCACCGGCGTGCCGGAGGCCAGCGACTCGTAGACCCGGCGCGCGAACATGGTAGGGCTATGTTTCACGGTATTGAGGTTGACCGTGTAACGATAGCCCTTGTAGGCCTTCCACATCTCGTGGGGTTCCAGGTAGCCGATCACATGCTTCTTGAAGTGCTCCGGAAACTCCAGATGCGCCACGCCACGCTTGAGGCAGCGGTCATAGATGTCATAGTCCACACCTGCTTTTTCCAGCCCCTGCATGATGGCATGGAAGTTCTCGCAGCGTTCGACCTTGTCGCTGTAATAGGAGCCTGCAAAGGCTGCCTTGTCGTTGCGTGCAATCCAGGGCACAGGGTTGTGCACCTGAGGCTGACTGAAGAAGGAGAGCGGTTCGGCTTCTATCCCATACTCCTTCCTGTATTCCGGCACCATGTTGGCATCGGTGGTGTAGACATAGTCAAAGAGTTTGGCGGTGGGCCCGAAGCGACTGAAGTGGACCGGGTCCTCTTTCGCCCAGAACACGGTGGGAATGCCCCGCTTGCGACAATAGCCAATGACCTTGAGCAGATCGTCCATCCGGTTGGGACCGTTGGAGGTGTAGCCATACATCAGGCCACTCCAGGTGTTACCGTTGCCGAACCAGCAGCTCTCCACGAAGAGGAGGTCTGGCTGGGCCTCCTCCATTTGCCTTTCCCAATCGTCGGGCGTGATGGCCGTCAGGTCCACCTCCATCTTGAAGCATTCCATCGTGAACTCATCAAGAATGGCGGCGACCTTGATATCGGAAAGCCTACGGGCGGGTATGCTGGGCCCGTCGCTCTGGGCCACGATGGAGCTGGCCGGCGCTTCCCTGGGCCGAATTTCAGACTCGCAGGCGACCTCGCTCTTCAACCACAATTTGCCCTTGGCGTTCCAGCGCTGCAGCCCGATGGCAGCTTCTGTGGCCCCCCGAGGTGGCATCAGCTGCACCAGTCGATCACCTTCCTCACTGATATAGGAGAAGGCACCGACCGTGTTGGACAGCGGCAGCCCTGAATAGGGCGGCGGGATCTCCTGTTGATCCTTGTCGTAGTAGACCACTCGTACGATAGCGGCCTTGGTATGCCGGCCTTCATTACCCTCAAAGTCCAGCCTGGCCGTGACGCTGTGGGGTAACAGCTCATCGACCGAAAAGCGGCTCCAGTGCGGTGTTTTGGTCAGCTCCTGCTCGGTGGTCTCAACGTTCGCCGGCTCCGGCGCATGTACACCTACACCCTGAACGCGAAGATCACTCACCACGACCTCTTCACCCTGCTGGTGGTTGAAGGCACACAGACCAAGCGAGACCTGGGTGATACCAGCGGGCACAGTAAATTTGTGCTGTTGTGAAGCTCTACCGTCAGATGGTACCAAGTACATGAAGTGCGACTTCAGGTGGCCCGATTTGGCGAGCTTTCCAAGGGGCTTGTCGACACGGTTACCGCTGGCATCCTTCCCCTGCAGCAGCAGCACCGCCTTACGCTTTTGCCCTTCGGCGATATTGCGATACTCCACCTCGGACGAGATCGAAAGCTGCTGCCCTCCGGTGACCTCGAAGGTGAACCAGGTCGGGTCTATCGGCTGAAGCGTAATCGGCTCGGGGTGTTGCAGCAGTGCTTTAGTACCGCTGCCTTGCCCCGACCTTTCTTCCTGGCCTTGTACTGTCGAAGCCTCCTCACTCCCCTCCCCCTTCAGCGCCCGCACCATCGGCTCGGTATGCGCAGAGAACAGCAGCTCCGTACTTCGCTTGGGCGCTGGCAGATTCAATGACTTCTGAAGGGCTGTCGCCAGGCTTGCGGCACTGCCGGCCTCGAAACTCACCACGCCTTCATATTTGTCGGCGTACTCCGCCAGGGGTGCTACATCCGAGACAACCAGCCGCTTGCCGTAGGCCAGGGCCTCGGCGGCTTTCATGGGCGGCACGAGTTGGCATACCGCCAGGGGCTTGCGGGGGATCACCACGGCATCCAGCAGCGCGTAGTAGTCCGCTACCTGGGCATGCGGCACCCGCCCGACCTGAATCAGCCAGGGTGGGGTTTCCTTCAAGCCGGTATCGGCTAGGTGGGCAGCTGAAGCCCCGCTGTGGTTTTTCAGGGTCAGGGGCTGGTCATCGCCAACCAGCAGCAGCTTGAGCTTTTCGCCCTGTTGCACCAGCTCCGAGCAGGCATCAAACAGCACATCCAGACCTTCATAGGGGCTGAAACTGCCCACGTAGCCGATCACGCGCTCGTCCTCGGCGATGCCCAGTTTCTGCTTCAAGGCCGGTTCTGCGGGCTTGCGCTCGGGCAGCTGGCTGACGCCGTTGGGGACGATCTCGATTCGGGCGGGGTCTACATCACGCCGCGCCAGCTCCTCCCTCATCGGCTGGTTAAGGGTGAACACCTGCTCGGCCTGGCGGGCCACGAAGGCATCGAGCTCGGCTTCCTGCTTGAACGCGGCGCCCTCGGCGTAGCCCGGCTCACGGCCCTCGCGGGAGAGCTCCCAGAAACCACGCACTTCGTTGTAGAAGGGCAGCCCCAGGCGCCTGGCGGCAATCCAGGCCGGCAGGCCCACGATCCAGTTCGAGGCCGCCAACACTGCTGTCGGGCGATAAACCCGAAATAACTCCTCAAGACGCGCTACGCTGGCTTCCAGGTGCTCACGGGGGCCGGCGGGGGTTCTGCCCTGGGGCCAACGGCTATGCAAATAGCGCACGCCGTCGATCTCGGCCTCCGGTGCCAGGCTGCCCTGCTCGGTACCCAGCTCCCAGGGGCGCCCCGGGCGCACAATACACAGGGTTTCCAGGCCTTGCTGGTTGAGCGCCCGGGCGATGCCCTGGGTGCGCACGGCATAGCCGTTGCTGGCGTAGCTGGCCCCGTGGCTGACGACATAGGCGACACGCCCCTGGATCGGGGCGAACAGGGGCGTGGTGGTTTGGTCGGCGAGTTGAGTGGCGAGGTGGAGAAGGTCGTCCATGGGTACCTACGTGCGGAGTGAGCGCGCTTTGTGCTGGTGGGGAGTAACGTGTAACAGTGGCCTTGGGCGCCTGCGGCGCCAATCGTCGAAGCGTCGAACCGGCAGCAAGCTGTGCTCCCACAAGGAGGGCGGGGCTGCGATCCTACAAGGGGTCGCGACGATCGTAGACAGCGCGTCGCTCGTATCCCATAAGACCGACAGCGTCGATGAGGGTGGCCTTGCTGCGTACGGCCTCGGTCTGCTTGATGAATGACTTGTGCTTGACCAGTACACAGACCACGTCGGCCTGGGTCAGGGCTTCGTCCAGGGAGGCGAGTTCGACGTTAGGCCGCTGCAGGCTTTCCGGCAGTGCTTCGATGTTGGGTTCCACCACCTGGACACGGCAGCCCAGTTCGGCCACCTGCTGGACGATGCCGAGGGCGGGGCTTTCTCGAAGGTCGTCGATATCCGGCTTGAAGGCGATACCCAGGCACGCCACGGTGAGATCGCTGCGGCGGGCATTGGGATTGGCCTCGTGATGCCCCTCCAGTGCTTCGCGAACGCGGCCGAGTACCCAGAGGGGCTTGGCATCGTTGACCTTACGCGCCGTTCGGATTAACTGGGCCTGCTCCGGGCAAGCATCGACGATAAACCAGGGGTCCACGGCGATGCAGTGGCCACCCACACCGGCGCCAGGGGTGAGGATGTTCACACGGGGGTGGCGGTTGGCCAGCGCAATCAGTTCCCAGACGTTGATCTCCAGCTCGTGGCAGATGGTGGAGAGCTCGTTGGCGAAGGCAATGTTCACGTCGCGGAAGCTGTTCTCAGTGAGCTTGGCCATCTCGGCGGTGCGGGCGGTGGTGGGCACGCACTCCCCCTCCACCACGATCTCGTAGAGCGCACAGGCCGCCTCGGCGCACTTGGGCGTCATGCCGCCGATCACGCGGTCGTTCTCCACCAGCTCGCGGATCACATGCCCGGGCAGTACCCGCTCCGGGCAGTGCGCAATGCGGATATCCGAGGCCGCGCCGTGGGTCTGGGGGAAGCTGAGATCGGGGCGTGCCTCGGCCAGCCACTCGGCCATCTGCTCGGTGGCACCCACCGGGCTGGTGGATTCCAGCACCACCAGGTTGCCGGGGTGTAGCATCGGGGCGATGGACCGGGCCGCGGCCTGGATGTAACTGAGGTCCGCCTTGTGATTCTGGCCATTCTCATCGGTATGGAAAGGCGTGGGCACGGCCACCAGGAAGGCATCTGCCGGTTCCGATGTCGTGGTGGCGCGCAGGTAGCCCTCCTTCACAGCGGCATGCACGACCATGTCGAGCTCGGGCTCGACGATATGGATCTCGCCTCGGTTGATGGTATCCACGGCCTGCTGGTTGATGTCTACGCCGATGACCTGCTTCTTGCGGGAGGCGAAGACGGCGGCGGTGGGCAGGCCGATGTAGCCCAGGCCGATCATGGAGATGGTGTTGAATTGCATAGATACTTCCGTGATGTGTGTGCGCCCTGCGGGCTTGAGAGTGGTGAATGGTGAGTGGTGGATAGTGCCATTCACAAGCGCGAAGCACGCTGACTACTCACTTTTCACAAGCGAAGCGCTCACAAGCCGCGCAGCGGCGCTTACCGCGAAGCAAGTGCATCGCGAATGCGCTGGCAGGCCTTGCCGTCGCCGTAGGGGTTATGGGCATAGCTCATGGCGTTGTAGGCGGCCGGGTCGGTGAGCAGGCGGGTGAGCTCGCCGGTGATGGTGCTGACGTCCGTGCCCACCAGCTTGACGGTGCCGGCGTCCACGGCTTCGGGGCGTTCGGTGGTGTCGCGCATCACCAGTACCGGCTTGCCCAGCGAGGGCGCCTCTTCCTGGATGCCGCCGGAGTCGGTGAGGATGATATGGGCGCGGTTCATCAGGTAGACGAAGGGCAGGTAGTCCTGGGGCTCGATCAGGTGAATGTTGGCGTTGCTGCCCAGCAGGCGGTTGACCGGCTCGCGCACGTTGGGATTGAGGTGCACCGGGTAGAGGATCTGGGTATCCGGGTGGGCCTGGGCCGTCTCGGCCAGGGCCTGGCAGATGCGCTCGAAGCCGTCGCCGAAGCTCTCGCGGCGGTGGCCGGTCACCAGGATCAGCCGCTTGTCGTGTTCGAGCATGGGGAAGCGGGCGGCCTGCTCGGCGGCCAGCGGGGCATTGTCTTTCAGCTTGGCGGTCACCTCGAGGAGGGCGTCGATCACGGTATTGCCAGTCACGTGAACTCGGGCCGGGTCTACGCCCTCTTCCAGCAGGTTGTGGCGGGAGGTGGCGGTGGGGGCAAAGTGCTGAGCGGCGAGTGCACCGGTGAGCTTGCGGTTGCCCTCCTCCGGCCACGGCGAGTAGAGGTTGCCGGTGCGCAGGCCGGCCTCCACGTGGCCCACCGGGATCTGCTGGTAGTAGCAGGCCAGGGTGGTGGCGAAGGTGGTAGCGGTGTCGCCGTGCACCAGCACGATATCCGGCTGGAAGTCGCTGAGCACGCTCTTCATGCCCTGCAGGATGCCGGTGGTGACATCGTTGAGGTCCTGACCGGGTTTCATCAGATCGAGATCGTAATCGGGGACGAGTTCGAACAGCGCCAGCACCTGGTCGAGCATTTCACGGTGCTGGGCGGTCACGCAGACCCGGGAATTAAAACGCGCATCCGTGGCGAGTTGGAGGGCCAGCGGCGCCATCTTGATGGCTTCGGGCCGGGTACCGAAAACGGTGAGGACTTTCACGACTGCATTCCTTGGCCGTAGGGCCGGTTTCCATGGTGAGAGGGGTGAAGAAGCAAAAAGGAAAAGGTGGCGGGGATGATGCGCCGGGCCCGCCACAGGGCCAGCCCGGCCGAGTGCTCCTCCGCCGGGGCATCAGCCCCGCTCGAGAAGCCGGTGCTCCAGCGTCTCGCAGCGGTTGAAGTAGTGCTCGAGCAGGCGCTGGGTCTCGGCCAGCTGGCGACTCAGCGCCTGGGGTTCCGGCACTGACGCCGCAGCCTTGGGCGCTTCGAGGCGCCTTTCACAGAGGATGATGTTGGCGCGAAACAGGGCGTCGCCATACTGGCTGGCAGCCTCGCGATAGAGCCCCAGCGCGTGGGTATAGTCGCCTTTCTGGAAGGCTCTAGCCGCGCGGCGGGCAAGACCGGGCGAACCGGTGGCCGAGGAGGAAGTGTCGGCGCTGACAGGGGCTTCACTTGCGGCGTTCATGGGCGGTCTCCAGGGGGTCATGTGCAATGTCAGCCATCGATGCGCCAGGCGTTGGCCTGGGGCACGTCAAGGCGCGACCATTCCCGCTGGCGCGCGTCCAGCAGGCGCTGCCACTGAGCGGGCAGGGCCTCCTCGTGATGGCCATCGGCATGGGGCAGCACCAGGTCCAGTCGCTGGGTCGGCAGGCGCTGAAGAAGGGTGGCCAGGGCGGCCTGGCGGGAGTGCCCGGCCTCGGGTAGCGCCTGCCCCACCACCACCAGAACGCGGGCCGCGTCGTCCAGCCAGCCGTAAAGGCGCTCCAGTAGCGGCTCGCAGGCGTAGAAGAGCTGATCTGACGCTGCGGCAACCCAGGGCGCGTGCTTTACGGTGACGGCGCCCGCAGTGCCGGCCGAGGCCAGCAAGCCTTCCAGCTCGCGACATGCCTGCTGGCGGTGCTCCACGCTGATGATGCGCTGGGGCAGGTCACCCTGGGAGGGCGCGATACGCTGCTGGCCTGCCGAATTGTCGCGCGACCCTTCGAGGCGCGGGTCCGGCATGGCCACCCGGGCCAGCAGCTCAGTCAGCGAGGCCATGCCGAACACCAGCACCAGGTCGTGGCGCTGCTGCTGGTGGTACTCCAGCAGGGCCAGGGCCTGGGCCGGCAGCACCTCGGCGCCGGGCAGGCGCCGACCGTGGTGCAGGTAGTGTGCCAGAGCCTGCTCATCACGCTGCTGGCGAGCACTGCGGGTAACATGCTGACCCAGCGCGCTGGTGGTCTGCTGGATGTAATGGCGCTGCTCGCCAAAGAGCTGATCCAGCTTGCCCTCGAGCTCGCCCAGGCGGCTGCGGGTGGCGTCCTCGCCTTGCTGCTGGGCGGCCAGCTGCTCGCTGAGCCTTGCAATCACGGCGTCCTTGTCGCGCAGCGCCTTGCCCACCTCTTCCAGGCTGGCCTGCGCTGCCTGGTGCTCCTTCTTGCGATTCTGGAAATAGCGCTGGTACTGGTCGCGCTCCTTCTCTGCCTCGCTGAGCTGCACCTGCAGCGCTTCATGCTCGCGCTTCAGCCTAGCCAGTTCGGCGTCGCGCACCTGCAGCGTATCCGCCTGCTCCTCGGCCTGCTGCTTGCGATTCATGAACCAGGTGTGCGTCTGCTCCAGCTTGGATTGCGTCTCGGCCCGGGCCTCCTGGCTCTCGGTGCTAACCTTTTCTGCTTCGGCCATGGCCTTCTCTGCCTCGGCCCTGGCCTGCTGGGTGGCGGTCAATTCTTCCTGTACAGCCTTGAGCTGCGTATCCAGCTTTTCGCGTTGCGCCTTCTGCTCTGCCAGGGCCTCGTCCTGCTGGTCTCGCTGCTCCATCAGCTCGGTGAGGGCCTTTTCCTTCTGCGCCAGCGTCTCGTGCTGTTCTGTGAGCTGCTGCTTCAGATTGGCAAGCTCGGAGTTGGCCGCCTGGGCCTCCTGCTGCGCTTGCTGGGTGGCTTGATGGCTCTCAGCAATAACCTTTTCTGCTTCGGCCTTGGCCTTTTCTCCCTCGGTTCTGGCCTGCTGGGTGGCGGTCAATTCTTCCTGTACAGCCTTGAGCTGCGTATCCAGCTTTTCGCGTTGCGCCTTCTGCTCTGCCAGGGCCTCGTCCTGCTGGTCTCGCTGCTCCATCAGCTCGGTGAGGGCCTTTTCCTTCTGCACCAGCGCCTCGAGTTGCTCTATGAGCTGCTTATTAAGCGTGGCTTGGGCTTCGGCATGGGCCTCCTGGCGATCGGCAATGGCCTTCTCTGCCTCGTCCCGGGCCTGCTGGGTGGCGGCCAGCTCCGCCTGCAGCTGTGTCAGATGGCGCTTCAGCGGGTTGAGCTGCAACTGCCAGCGTGGCCAGTCGGGGTCCTGTTGGTCCTCCGCAGTGATCTCGTAGCCGTAGGCCTGCAGGGCCTGCAGTAGCTCGGGCGCGCCGACACTGCCCTCAAAGAGCGGCTCGGGGCTGGCGGTCAGCCGCAGCTGACTGAAGCGTTGCAGCCGGTCGCCATCGATCAGCGCCTGCAGGATGGCCTGCTCTTCGCCGGGGGCTTCCAGGATCAGGGTGGCGCCTGGCTCGTCCGAGCCAGGGCCGGACGCGTCCAAGAGCTCGGCCGGGGGCATCGTCTGCACCGGGTGGCGCTCCACCCGCTTGAGGCCGGGGAATAGCTGCGTGAGGGCGGTGGGCTCGCGCAGGCTGTGAGCGTCAGGCAGGTTGAACGCCAGCAGCTCATGACGACTGGGATCCGGCGTGATGGCCGCTTCTACCACGGTAACGCGGGCCTCGTTCTCGGCCATGATGCGCAGCTGCTCGGCCAGCTCGGGGTGTGGCTCCACCAGGACGATACGCTCGGCGTCGCTGGCCAGCCACTCGGCCAGCTCGCTGCCGTGGCCCGCGCCGATGTGCATAAGAGTGTGCATGGGCGTGTCTCCCTGGCCCGTCAGCCTTGGCCGTTGACGAATTCGGCGCGGGCTTCATCCGCGGGGGGCTCGGGCGCCGGCAGCGCCGGATAGCTGGAATGAGGAGAGCGCCCTTCGCGATACCCGAAGCGCAGGAAATGCACCAGCGGATTGACCCCGCTGGTGGCCACGTCGCGGTAGTGCAGC
Source organism: Halomonas lysinitropha (assembly GCF_902500215.1). Lineage (GTDB taxonomy): Bacteria > Pseudomonadota > Gammaproteobacteria > Pseudomonadales > Halomonadaceae > Halomonas > Halomonas lysinitropha. Next base: position 21,039 of record NZ_CABVOU010000030.1, on the reverse strand, counting down.
AGATACCAGACGGTATCAAACTCAGGGCCTGGCTGGCGGCCCTCCTGCGCACCGGCCTTGAGGTAATGCTTGATGGGATCCACACCGGCCTCGGCCACATCCGGATAGTGGCGAAGATACCAGTCACGGTCGAACAGTGATGAGGCCGCGATATGTTGGTAATCCTGCTTGAGTGCCCGCCTGGCATGCCGGCCCTCGCCACGCCTTCCCTTCTGATGCGCGGCAGAAAGCGCCAGAACGTGGTCGCGCTCGGCCTGCTGCTGTTGCTGCTGCCTGGCGCTCAGCTCCCTGGCGCGCGACTCGCTGACTTCGCTCAGCCGTGCCAAGCGATGCTGCAAGAACCGGCACTCCTGCGCTGCGGCGGCTTCGCGCTGCTGGCGTTCCACGACAACACGCTCCAGCTCTTCCTGCACCCGATGCAACTGTTCAAGCAGCAGGGTGTTTTCTTCCTCAACACTCTCCAGCATATCGAGCCTGCTGGCCTGCTGCTGGATGGTGGCCTTCTGGCTCTCGAGTTGCTTATCGAGGGTGGCCTTCTGGGAGGCCATCGACTGGTGGCCGGTTTCCAGCTGCGTAATGTGCTGCTGATATGCCTTTTCGGCGTCGCTGGCACGCTGAGCCGCCTGGTCGGAGGCCTTCTGCTGCTCTTCCAACACATTCCTGAGCTGCTCGAGATCAGCCTGCCAGGTGTGCCATTGTTTGCTAAGCTGCGCCAGGTCTGCATCACGGGTTTCTAGCTGCTTTTCCAGGTCGGCTTTCTCGGTTGCCAGAGCCTTATGGCAGCGCTGTTGCTCCTGGCACTGATGATGCATCTGCTCCAGTTCTACCTGCACCCTATGCAGCTGTTCGAGAAGCAGGTGGCTCTCCTCTTCCTGAGCGGCGTGGCGCCGGCTGGCCTGCGCGTAGGCCTGCTGCTCCCGCGTCAGCTGAGCCCCTTGCCGTTCCAACTCGGCGTCACGCTGCTGAAGCTGCGCCTTGAGCGCTGAGGTTTCCTGACTCAGGGCATCATGCTGTTCCTGCAGGGTATCGAGTGCCCGAGTGGTCGCAACAGCCTGCCGTGCCTGCTCGAAACTGAGCTGCTGTTCGGCTTGCCACTGCTCATAAAACGCATCCGCCGAAAGAGCTCCCTGCGGTTCGAGCGGCGTGGCGATCAGCGGCAGGCTGCAGGCCTCCAACTGAGCCAGCAGGCCCTTGATCTCGCGGTGCTGCTGCAGCGTTTGCAGGGCAAGCATTTGGTAGAAGGCCTGGTTCAGGCCCTCGGCATGCAGCAGTGCCGGCAGATCGAACGTCTCGGGCAGGTCGACCGTCACGTGCCAGTGGTTGGCCAGGCTGTTGGCTGCCTCGTGGGGGACTTGCATCACGGCCCGGATGTCGATCAACACCGTGGTGTTGCGGTGGGCCTTGAAGTAGGCCAGCAGGCGCTTGGCGTGGTCGCACCAGCGCTGCAGGGCCGCTTCAGGTTTTTCCCCCTGCTGCATGGCATGTTGAACCGCCAGCGCCGGCGGCTGATAGGCAAGCAGCACTCCTTCTGCCTCGAACTCAGGGGTGTCATTACTCAGGTACCAGGTGGTGGCATTGGCACCGTCGGGCTGGCAGCCCATCGCCTGCAGCCAGGGCATAAGGTTTTGCCAATCGCTGTTGGGAGTGACCCCGAGTTTGATCTTCATAGGGTGGCCAGTAGAGACATGGGCGTTAGGTGAGTGGTGAGCGCGCTTCGCGCTTGTGAGGAGTGAGCGCTTCGCTTGTGAGCGCGCTTCGCGCTTGTGAGTGGTACTTCTCACCTCTCACCTCTCACCACTCACCACTCACCATTCACCATTCACCATTCACTTAATCACGATGATCGCGCACGATTAGCACCAGCATGCTGGCGATAAGTGCCAGGAACAGGGTGACGATGGCAAACAGCGTGCTGTTGTAAAGGCGGTCGGGCTTGGTGGCGTATTCCGGCATCAGCGGGCTCTGCAGCACGCTCACTTGCTTGAGCTTGCGGGCGGCTTCCAGGCGGGTGTTCTCCAGGGCGGCCAGGGCACTGGAGTAGGTCTCCTGGGCGAACTGGGCCTTGAGCTCCAGGGTTTCGTACTGCGCGGAGATGCGGTTGAGCGATTCGCCGGTGGCCTGGGCCAGGCGGTCACGCTGCTTCTCGATCTGGTCGCGCAGGGCGTTGATCTGAGCCTGCACGCGGCGCATCTCGGAGGATTGCTCGCTCTGGTAACTGCCGAGCGCCTGTCGTTGAGCCTGCACGCTGGCCAGTTCGCCCTCCAGGGTGGCCACCACCTGATTGATGCTTTCCACGGTGCTGGTGGGCGAGACCAAGCCTTCCCGGTTCTGGAACTCCAGCAACTTGGCACGGGCGTCTTCCAGGCGGCCTTCCAGTCGGCGCAGCTGCTCTTCCAGGAAGCGTACCTGCTCCTCGGCCAGGCGCCGGCCCATCTCGTTCATGTGCGCCTCGCCGGCCTCCAGCAGCAAGGCCACCATATCGTGGGCAAACTCGGGGCTGTAGGCCTGCACGCGAACGTTGAGCACGCCGGCGTACTCGTCCATCTCCACCGTCACCCGGCGCAGGTAGTACTGGTGCAGGTCCTCGATGGGCGCCTGGGCGTCGCGCAGCCGGGCCAGGACGTCACCGTTCTCGCTGAAGTGGGTGCGGACATCCATCTCCTGCTGCGCGCGCTTGAGCATGTCGACCGAGAGCAGGTACTCGCGCAGTAATAGCAGGTCCTGGTTGCCGCTGGTGCCGGTGAGCATGGAGGAGAAGCTGATGTCGGGCTGGGCAATCTGCGGGCTCTCCAATACCACGGTGGCGCGGGAGAGGTAGCGCTCCTGCGCCACCAGAAACCAGTAGCCGCTGACGAGGACGATGGCCAGGATGGCCAGGGCCCAGTGAGGGTGGGTCTTGATGAATGCTTTCATGTAATGGGTGAGCGCTTCGCTTGTGAGTGGTGAGCGCGCTTCGCGCTTGTGAGGAGTAGGGAGTGAGCGCCCTTCGGGCTTGTGAGCGCGCTTCGCGCGTGTGAGGAGCGAGGGGTGAGCGCCCTTCGGGCTTGTGAGTGGTGAGCGCGCTGCGCGCTTGTGAGGGATTACTCCTCACTCCTCACTCCTCACTCCTCGCCCCTCACTCCTCGCCCTTCTGCAACGCCTGCACCTGCCGGCGTGCATCGTGGAGTCGTTCCCGGGAAGCGCGGAAGGCATCGCCATAGGTCTGGCGCTCCCGCGGGGCCATGTCGTCGTCGCGCTGGGCGCGTTCGAATTCGGCCCGGGCGGTGTCGAACTCGGCCTTGACCTCACGCAGTTGGGCGCGGGCGTCGTCCAGGCTCTGGGCTTCACGCAGCGGGGTAACGGGCGGGCTGTCCGCTGGTGTGGCGGCGGGCTCGGCACTGCCGCTAGCGGCGCGGGCGGCATCGGTTTCCTCATGGTAGACGGCGATGGCGTCGTCGATATCGTCATACCAGGTGGCATGGCCATCCTTGAGGTAGATGCCGGAGTCGCAGAGGTCCTTCAAGATGCCTTCGCTGTGGCTGACCATCACCAGGCTGGCCTCGCCCACTTTCTCCTTGAAGGCCTGGGTAGCCTTGGCCTTGAAGGCGCGGTCGCCCACCGAGGTGGCCTCGTCGGAGAGATAGATGTCGAAGTCGAACGCCAGGGAGAGGCCGAAGTTGAGGCGTGCGCGCATGCCGCTGGAGTAGGTCTTGATGGGCTCGTCGAAGGCGTCACCCAGTTCGGCGAAGGCCTGTACACGCTCGATGATCTCGTGCACGTCACCGCGACCGCCATGCACCCGGGCCACGAACTTGACGTTCTGGCGCCCCGTCATGCTGCCCTGGAAGCCCCCAGCCAGGCCAATCGGCCAGGAAACCCGGCAGTGGCGGTGTATCGTCCCGCGGTCCGGGGTATCCATGCCGGCGATCAGCCTGAGCAGGGTGGACTTGCCTGCCCCGTTGCGCCCCAACAGGCCCACGCTCACCCCCTGGGGGATGGTCAGGTTGATATCTTCCAGCACCCAGTCGTAGACCCGCCGCTGGAGGTGGTAGCGCTTGTAGAGGCCGTTGATTTCGATCATTGGTTGGGGAGGGCGCGCTGGTGAATGGCGAATGGTGAATGGCGAATGGCGAATGGCGAATGGCGAATGGTGAGCGCCCTTCGGGCTTGTGAGTGGTAAGTAGTACTACTCACAAGCGAAGCGCTCACAAGCGAAGTGCTCACAAGCGCAGCGCTCACTTGACTTTAAGCTTCTCCCTGAACCGCAGGTGCATCAGCAGGCCAATGGTCAGGGTGCTGAGGGTAAACAGCCAGAAATAGGTGGCGCTGGTACCATTCACCACCTGATAGCCCTCGAAGAAGGCCGCGCGCATCAGCTCCAGGCCATGCACGATGGGGTTGTAAAGTAGGTACTCGAGCAGCCAGTGCGGCAGATTGTTGAGCGGGAAGATCACCCCGGAGAGGATCAGCAGCGGCATGTTGATCATTCGAATCACGGTACCCACCTCCGGCACCAGGGTGCCGGCCACCGAGGTGATCAACCCCAGGCCCAGCCCCAGCGTCCAGAGCGAAAACCACCAGCCGAGGGCGCGAATGCCATTGTCGGGCAGCAGGTCGGTCCCGAGCATCAGCGCTCCCGCGATAAAGAGCAGAAAGACGAAGCTGCGCAGCAGGCCCTCCAGCACGTTGCGCACCAGCACCGGGTCGACGGGCTGCACCTGGCGGTAGGCGAAGAGCGCGCTGTTGCCATTGATGGCGCCGAGCCCACGCAGCATACCCTCGCGGATCAGGAAGAAGCCCATTAGCCCTGTGATCAACCAGGGGATATATTCCGCATTGACGATAAAGCGGTCGCCGCGGATGAAACCCCGGATGGCGACCATGATCGTGGTGAAGGCGACTGGCTCGAAGATCATCCAGAACCAGCCCATGCGGTTGGCCATGGTGCGCGAGACGGCCTCGCGCATGAACATGGCGTACCACACGCTGCGTGTGACCTGCCAGGGGGTGCGGGCACCGACGCTGTTTGAGGTCTCGTCAGGCATTAAAGGTCCACCGCCACCTTGGTGGCTACGGCGATCTGGTAGAGGATCTGCGTCAAGCTGGTGGCAAGCTGGAGGTTCTTGGTAGGCACCTCGGGCATCACCAGGATCTCGTCGCCGGGGCGCAGGCGGACGTCATGGGCGTCGCGCACGGCGCCATTCTGGCGCACCACCAGGATATGGTCGTCGTCGCCGCGTTGAGTGAAGCCGCCGGCGCCGTCGATGTACTCCATGGCGCTCATGCCGGGCCGGTAGACCACGGCCTGGGGCACCACCACCTCGCCGCTGATCAGGATGGAGTCGCTGATCTCGGGGATGGTGATGACGTCGCCGTCCTGCAGGCGGATATCGCTGATGCGATCATTGTGGGCCACCACCAGGCGGCCGCTGGGCTCCATCTCGCGGGCGCGCTCGACGAAGCTCTGGATCATCTCGGCTTCCTGAACGCGGATCTGTGCCTCCTCATTGGTGGCGGAGGAGGCGCCGAGGTAGGTGGTCTCCAGCCGGCGCAGGCTCTCCTGCAGCGATTCGGCCTGGCGCTTCGCCACGCTCTCGCGCTTGAGCGAGATGCTCTCCACGGCGCTCATATCCTTGGGCACGGCCACGGCGTCGAGCAGCTCGCCGAGGCGGGCGTCGCGCGGCAGGGCGTAGCGCGAGGGGCCGTAGTAACTGCCTTCAAGTTCGACGACGATGGTGTCGTCGCGCTGGTCGGCGCTGAACAGCACTTCGTCGCCGCTGCTCACGCCCTGGCCGGCGAAGGCGTTGAGCGGGAAGTAGCGGGCGAAGGGGCCGTCGTCGCGGCTGCCGCGCACCAGCACATGGGAAACACCGCTGTCGAGCCGGGCCAGGCGGGTCACCTCGGCGCCGGTGAGACGGGTGCCGGTGAGCTCATAGCGGTATTCGCGCTTGACGTCGCCGACCACGGCGATGGAGGGGCCGCGCTCCTCCACCACGATGGTGTCGCCGTCGCGGAACTGCGGGCGGGGGATGTTGCCGTCAAGCAGGAAGTCGTAGAGATCCACCCGGGCGATGGTCTGACTGCCGCGCATCACGCGGATGTCGCGGTAGCTGCCCAGGGCGTTGTCGATGCCGCTGGCCTGGTCGAGAAAATAGAGCAGCGAGTCGCTCGGCGTGCCGGCGTAGCGGCCGGGGTTCTCCACATAGCCGGTGACGAACACCCCCACCGGCTGCACGCCCTGGAGGTTGGTGTAGACCTGGACGTCCTCGGGGTAGACGGACTCGATGGCCCGGCGCACGGTGGCATCCAGCTGCTGGCTGTTGAGGCCCTGCACCGGCAGCGGGCCGATGGAGGGGAGGAAGATGTTGCCCTGGGCGTCCACGGGCGCCACCTGATCGATGTCCACGGCGCCCCAGGCACGCAGGGTGACCTGGTCGCCGGGCTTGATGGTGTAGCCGGGATTGAGGCCATCGGCCATGGTGCCGCGGAAGCCGCCCTCGAAGAGGTTGGCGCCGAACGGCGGCAGTTCCTCGGCGGCATCGTCCAGCCTGTTCTGAGGCACCGGGCCGCGAAGGTTTGGACCATAGTTGGCACTGCGCCAGTCGGCACGGGGGCCCTCCTCCACCTGCTCGGGGGTGCCACCGCTGCGCTGTTCGTCCGGCACGACCTCGCCGGGCAGGCTGACGGACTGGGCGCTGGCCAGGGCCGGCAGGCCCAGCAGGGTGAGCGCCATGAGCAGGTGCGACAGGGGGCGGGGCATGGGGTTCATCGGCGGCCTCCTTGGCTCACGGCCTGGGTGACCTGGCGGCGCACGACCCAGTTGCCGCTGGCGGTTTCACAGGCGATGGCGCCCTGCTCGGCCTGGCGGCCCGGGCGGCGAATGCTGAGCTCGCGACAGGGGCGACCGCTGGCGGCGAAATAGGGCGTCTCGGCGAGCACTTCGACGTCCCGCCCCCAGGGGCTCTTGGCCAGCTGGATGGCGGCCCCGCCTCTGGACTGGGCCAGAAAGCCGTTGAGGTTGGCATCCACCGGCTTGCCGCCGCCCAGGACCGAGCCGGCATCATGGGCCTGCTGGGCGGGCTGCAGGGCGCAGCCACCCAGCACCGCCACCAGGGCAAGGGTTGCCGCCAGGCGCGTGCCGTCCCTCACTTTCTTGTGAGCGTCTTGGGTCGTCATGAATAGCCTCTGATGTCGGAGAACGGGCGCGGCTTCGCTTGATGAGGATAAACGGCACCGAACCGTACGGCACGGGAAAACGGCCAGACACGCTACCGCCCGGGGATTGGTGCCGGGCTTTTCCCTTGCCCTTAAAAATCAATATGCTGCACCGCCACATCCTGTAGCGGAAGCTGCGATTCAACGGAAACGGCTGCCTATTCTAGGCCCTGTGCCTGTCAGCGACCACCCGCAATCCGGGAGCCAGATCAATCTTCAGGCGATCTCCTACACGAATGTAGGCGAATTCGTACAAGGCTTACCGGCGCCTCGGCCAGCAGCAGGGCGAGCACCACGGTCAGTCCCGAGACCACACGCACAATTCCTCGCAGCAAAGACCATATCCCCTTGAAGTGGCGGGCGATCACCCGCATCTAGAGAGCAAATTCATCCTTATGCAAGGCTAGCGATCATGCCCATCGTCGATCCCCGCACCGGTGAGCCGCTCACCGGCGACCTAACCGCCAGCGAGAATGCCGAGACCACCTCTCCCGGCGGACAGAACGCCGAGATGATCCTCGACGTGGACGCCAGCAACATCCAGCAGCTGCTCGAGACCTCGATGCAAGTGCCGGTGCTGCTTGCTTGCTGGGCGGCCGCGAGCGAGCCCAGCAAGACCCTGATGCCGATCCTCGAGAAGCTGGCCCGGGAGTATCAGGGCGTCTTCATCCTGGCCAAGCTCAACATCGACGAGAACGCGGAGATCGCCGGCCAGCTCGGCGTGCGCGCGGTGCCAGACGTCAAGCTCATCAGCCAGGGCGGCCTGGTCGACCACTTCCAGGAAGCTCTGCCGGAGAAGCAGGTGCGTGAGTGGCTGGGGCGCTATTTCCCGGCACCGGAAGAGGCCCCGCAGAGCCCCGAGGATCAGGCCGCCGAGGCCCTGGCCGCCGGCGATGCCGCCACCGCCCGGAGCATCTACCAGGAGCTGGTGCAGCAGTATCCCCAGCATACCCCCTATCAGGTGGAGCTGGCTCGTACCCTGGTGGCCGAGGGTCAGGCCGAACAGGCCCGCGACCTGCTGGACAACCTCCCCCCGGAGGAGCGCGATGCCGCACCGGCCCGCGGCGTGCGCGCCAGCATCGAGTTCGGCGAGCAGGCCCCCTCCGCGGAGGAGCTGGCCGCCCTGGAAGGCCGCGACGACAGCGAGGCCCAGTACAAGCGCGCCCTCCGAAAGGTGGCTGACGGCCACTACGAGGCGGGCCTGGATGCCCTGCTCGCGCTGATGAAGCACGACCGCACCTACGGGGAAGATGCCGCCCGCCGCACCCTTCTGCAGGTGTTCGATGCCCTTGGTGCCGACCACCCGCTGACGGTTGCCTATCGCCGCAAGCTCTTTGCGCTGCTTTACTGAGTCCGGCTGCACTGTGAGGGAGGAGCGCCCTTCGGGCTTGTGAGGGGTGAGTGGTGAAGGGCTGGCAAGCCGGTCATGTATGTAGGAGCACACGGACCAGCGTCCCGGCTTGCTGCGCGAATAGAGGCCGAAGGCCTCCATGGCGGAATCCACCGGACCCAAGTGCCGCTCCACGCTGGATGCGCCTCTGGCCTATCCGGCCGACGCCGAGTTCAAGTGCCGTAGCAAGACGTGAGGAGTAAGGAGCAACCCCTCTCAGCGCGTTCAGCGCGTAACACTCAGCAGCACAGCGCCTTCTGAAGGCGAAGGGATCGCCAAAAGGGGGTATGTGGAGGATCGAGCCGTGATCCGCCTGAGGGTCAGTGCTTGAACATGTCTTCCAGGCTACCGGCGAACAGCACGTCGCGCATCCAACCTTTCAGCTGATCATGGTCGGCTTGCGCGAGCTGTTCCTCTACCCACCCGGGTACTTCACCAAACTTGAAGCTGAGCTGAGTTCGCACAACATCGCGAGCCTCTTCCAGACGCCCTTCAAGACGCCCTTCTTGACGCCCTTCCAGTCGCTCTTTCTTCACCAGGTTCTCTAAATTCTCTGCCAGCATATCTTTATCTTCCACCAAGCTGTTGAGCTGATCCAGGTTGACCCCAGCCCCGAGCCACTGCAAGTGACGCTTGATCCAGCGGGTAATGATCCGATCAGTACGCTCCTTGTGGGGATCGGCCTGGATGATTGCCACGATCCGGTCAACGGCTTGCTGCAAGGCTTCCCAGCTCTTACCGGCGTTTTCTACACTGAACACTCCGCTCAGCGGCGTCTGGAGTAGTCCCAGTTGCTCATCAGTATAACGCCCTTCGTCGATCAGATAGTAACGCAGGTGGGGCTGGTAGACCCGCAGGAAACTCGGCGGCTCGGGCTTTACCATGGCGTAGATGTCCTGCTGAACCGTCCAGCGTCGGGAGCCGTTGTAGAGCACGATGGGCAGGATCGGAGGCAGTCCCTTGCCCGGCGTGGTCTCGCTGATCTTGAGCAGGTGGTCGTAGAAGCAGGCAACATAGTGCATCAGCCGGATCGGCATGGTGTGATCCACCGAGGACTGGAACTCCAGCAGGATGTACAGGAACACTCGCTGGGTCACGCCCTCCTAGGTGACCTCCACCGACCACACCACGTCCTCGAATTTTTCCTCGAACAGCGGGGTGATGTAATTGCCGCTGTGGTTCTTGAGCGTCGAGAAGTCCATCAGCCCCGCGATATCGGACGGCGCGAAGCCCTCGATCAGCTGCTGAACAAACTCAGGGTGGCTGAACAGCTCCTTGTAGCCGGTATCGTGGTGGTTGCTGGCCATGTGGCGCCCCTGGCGATGAATGGCCGACAGGATACCACGCCTTTCTTCCTCTCGGTCAGCCCAACGACCATGCTATCTTTATAAACCCTTGATTCAATGGCAATATCGGACACACCGCTGACAAGTGGAGACCCTATACGTGGGTGTGAGTGGTTAGCGCTTCGCTGGTGTGGAGTGTGGGAGCGACGGTCCGGCGCCCCGGCTTCAGTTCGCGAAGGTGAAGCCACCCAAGCCCGGCAACATCCCCTTCGCCCAGCAAGCTGTGCTCCTACACTCGTAATCAACCTACCAGCCCTTCACTATTCACTACTCACCAGCGCGCAGCGCGCTCACCCCTCACACCCTAAGCACCCCATCCAGCCTCGCCAGGGCGGCTTCCAACTGAGTGGCCGTGGTGCCGAAATTAAGGCGGGCAAAGCCCGGCCAGCCGAAATCGGCGCCATCGGAAAGGGCGACGCCGGCGCGTTCGAGCAGCAACTGCTGCGGTGGCTCCGCCAGCCCTTCGAATGCTCGCGCGTCGCGCAGATCCAACCAGGCCAGGTAGGTGGATTCGGGCGGGCTCATGGCAACGCCGGGCCAGCCGGCGACCCGTTCGATCAGCGTCTGCCGATGGACACGCAATACAGCGAGCAGCGCCTGACGCCACGGCTCGCCATGGGCGTGGGCGGCCTCAGCGGCGACCAGCCCCAGCACATTGCCGTCAGGCTGCAGGCCCTTGATCCCCCCGGCGAAGCGGCGCCGGAGGTCGACGTCAGGAATCACCGCGCAGGCGGTGGTGAGACCCGCCAGATTGAAGGTCTTGGACGGCGCCCAGAGGGTCAGGGTGCGCTCGGCCAGCTCGGGGAACTCGGCCACCAGCGGCACATGGCGGGCGCCCTCATCGAGCAGCAGGTCGCAGTGCAACTCGTCGGAGACCACGTAGAGATCGTGACGCTCGACCAGTTCGGCAAGCCCCGCCAGTTCCTCCTGCGTCCACACCCGACCGGTGGGGTTGTGGGGGTGACACCAGAGCAATAGCCGGGTCTCGGAGGTGATGGCCGCCTCCAGCGCCGCAAGGTCGAGCCGCCACGGCTTGCCGGATGTCGTCGGTGGCTGCATGGCCGCCTGCTGCGGCGTGCGCCCGGTACGCTCGGCTACCCGGAGAAAGGGTGGATAGATAGGCGTCACCGTCAGCACGCCGTCGCCGGGCTCGGTCAGCGCCAGGCTGGCCATGTGCAGCGCCGGCACCACGCCCGGCAGCCACAGCTGCCAGTCGGGCTCGATGCGCCAGCCGTAATGCTCGGCGCTCCATCGGCAGAGGGTCTCGCGCAAGGAGTCGGGCACCAGGCCGTAACCGAAGACGCCATGGGCGACCCGGGCCTGCAGCGCCTCGATGACCGCGGGGGGCGAAGTGAAGTCCATGTCGGCGACCCACAGCGGCAGCACATCGTCGCCGTAGCGATGCCATTTCTGCGAGGGCCAGTCGCCGCCCGAGGGGTGGCGACGCTCGACGGGCGTGGCAAAATCGAATTCCATGTGCAGTTCCCGATCCCAGAAGGCTAGCAAGAAGATGAACGAGACCATGCCCCAAGACAGCTTCTATGCCAAGGTCCGCCGCGGCCTGCCCGCGCTGGTGGCACAGTGGCTGACGCTCGGCCAGGGTGATGCCGATCGCCTGGCGCTGCTGCTCGCCGAGACCGCGCGGGTGACCCGGATCGGCCTCCCCGAGACTACCCCCGGTGGTGATACGCTCGTCGACTGGAGCCGCCCAGAGGGCGAGGAACCGCCCCTGTGGGCGGCGCGCACCGCCACCTTCCTGCTGGTACAGATGCCCGCTCGACCGCTGCCCGCGAGTGACGACGAGGCCTGTGCCTGGGCCTACTGCTGGCTGCGCAACCGCGATTTCGAGGACCTCGCCGCCGCCGAACAGGCGCTCCCCGAGCACCTTCGGGAGCCGTTGGCCGCCGCCCTGCGGGCCGCCTGGACCGACCTCAAGGGGCTGCGGCTGGTCTGACCGGCGCCTAGCGACGCCGCGACGCCCGCTTCTTTGGCCGAAAGCCGTCGGGCTTGGTAGAGAGCCATTCAACGAAGGTCTGGATCTGCGGATGGGCCATCAACGCCGCCCGACTGCGATAATGGTCGGCCAGTTCGCGCTCGCCAAGCACTGCATGCAGATGCTTGTGGCAGGCATGGCAGACCCACAGGATGGCGGTAAGCCGTTCCACCCGGTCGAAACGACGCCGATAGCGGGCCTTGCCATGCAACGCTCGTGGGATGAGGTGGTGGCGGGTCAATGGCGCGGCGCGCCCACACAGCTCGCAGGCCTCGGGACGCGGCGGTGGGGTAAGGTCGTGGTCGGCCATGTGAGCCTCCGAGATTCCAGGACACTCCCGAAGGGATAAGGAAAACAGGATGGAAGTTCCGCTGAGCTGGCAGTTGGCCAAGCTGCTGGTATCGATCGGTGTGGTACTCGGCCTCTCGGTGATCGCCGAGCGGGTGAGTACCCGCGTGGCAGGCCTGCTTGCCGGCTACCCGCTGGGCACCGCCATTGCACTGTTCTTCATCGGCCTGGAGATCTCGCCAACCTTCGCCACCCAGAGTGCCGTGCATACTCTGGCCGGCTTCACCGCCACCCTGGCGCTGGGCGGCGGCTATCTGCTCTGCGCCCGCCGCGACGGCCTGGCCGGCGTACTCGCCGGCACCGCGGGCGGGCTGGCCGCCTGGCTGGCGGTGAGCCTGCTACTGACCCAGGTGGAGTTCACGCGCCTGACCGGCACCCTGACCACCCTGTTGGCGATCGTCGTGTTCATCCAGCTATACCGTCGGGTACCGGAAACCGCAACCGGCGCCCGGGGCGGCTTCAGCTGGGGCGCGCTGGGCCTGCGCGCCGCGCTGGCCGCCGGGATCATCTTCCTGATCACCGGTCTCGCCCACGTGATGCCGGCCGCCTGGGCCGGGGTCATGGCCGCCTTCCCGGTGACCATGTACCCCTTCCTGGTGATCCTGCACCTGACCCACGGCGCTGCCCCGGTGGCCACAGTGATCAAGCACTACCCGGCCGGGCTCGGTGCGCTGCTCTGGTACGCCCTGTGCGTCTCGCTGACCTATGACAGCCTGGGGCTGTTGCTGGGCACCCTGACTGGCTTCGCGGTCGCCACCGCCTGGCTGCTGGCCTGGACCCGCCTGCTGGCCTGGCGAGCCGCGCGCCTGGCTGCACGCCCTCGCGCCAGGGCTTGACCGAGCGCTTGCTCGGGGCAAAGCTATCAGGCTCACAATAAATCAGAGGACCTCCCCCCGATGTTCACCCGCACCATCGAGCCCGCCTTCTACGACACCGATGCCCTGGGCCACGTCAACAACACCCGGCTACCGGCCTGGTTCGAGCTGGCCCGCAACGATATCTTCCGGCTGTTCACGCCGGACCTGGATCCGCGCAAGTGGCACCTGATCATGGCGCGCATGGAGGTCGACTACCGGGCCGAGCTGCAGTACGGCCGCGATATCGAGATCCGCACCTACATCTCGCGGCTCGGCAACAGCTCCTTCACGGTGAGCCAGGAGGCACGCCAGGACGGGCTGTTGACCAACCTCGGCCACACCGTGCTGGTGCATTTCGACCACGAGACCAAGAAGGCTGTCCCCATCGAGGGTAAGCTGCGCGAGGCCCTTGAAGCCCACCTGCAGGCGGAGCCGGCAGACGCATGACCCCGGCCGTGAAACTGCTCGAGAAGGCAGGAGTCGCGTTCAGCCTGGTCGAATACGAGCATGACCCGCGCAGCCCGGCCTATGGCGAGGAAGCTGCCCAGGCGCTGGACCTCTCCCCCGAGGAAGTCTTCAAGACCCTCCTGGCCCGACTCGACGACGGCCGCCTGGTGATGGCCATGGTGCCGGTTTCCGCCCAGCTCGACCTCAAGGCCCTGGCGCGCGCGGCCGGGGGCCGCAAGGCCACTCTGGCCGAAACCGCCGATGCCGAGCGTGCCACCGGCTACGTGGTCGGCGGCATCAGTCCGCTGGGCCAGCGCAAGCGCCTGCCCGCCTTCCTCGACGCCAGCGCCGAGCATCTCGCGTCGCTTCACGTCAGCGGCGGTCGCCGCGGGCTGGAGATCAGCCTGGCACCAAACGACCTGGCAAGGCTGACAGGCGCTCGGTGCGTACCCCTGGCACGGCGCTGAACCGTTCAACACTATACCGAGGTCACCCACGAGCCGAACCTTGGCCAAGGGTGTCACAACGAGACCGCCATCCACCGACGGGAGCCCCTATGGCCATCCGCTACACCCTCTGGCTGGATCCGGACGACACCCTCCGGCATCGTGCCGTCGAAGCCGACCTGAAGCGCTATTTCATCGAGCGTTTCGCCGACTACCCCCACATCCGCTTGTTCGGTGCCGACCCCTATGATTATGATGCGCCGTTCAATCGCCTCTACGATGTGCTGATGGCGCGGGCCGGCGAGTATTGCGAGCGTGAATGGCACTATGTGCCCACCCCCGAGCAGCTCAACCGCGCCTTCTTCCTCGCCGTGGGGAACTCGAACAAGTTCATACGGGATAACGACGATGGTGATCCGCACTGACCTCGAACCTGACGCGCGGCAGCTGGCCATCATCGCCGAGCAGCTCGGCCGCGCCCCCCGCGGCATCGAGGCCCTGGCCGCCACCGACGGTGAGGGCACTCCGCTGGTGCTGCGCATGGCACCCATCGTCGATGGCAGGCCCTTCCCGACGCTCTACTGGCTCTGCTCCGAGCGCCTGAAGGTCGAGATCTCGCATCTCGAGGCCGCCGGGGTGATCAAGCAGCTGGAGACCCGCCTGCAGCAGGACCCTGACTTCCTGGCCGCCTACCACCGTTGTCACGATGCCTATGTGGCCGCCCGGTGGGCCTTCATGAGCGAGGCCCAAAAGGCCGAGGTCAAGCGGCTGGGCTATGAAGACGTGCTCACCGAGCGCGGCATCGGCGGCATCACCAACCGCGACCAGGTGCGCTGCCTGCACACCCAGTATGCCCACCACCTCTGTGGCGAGAACGTCATCGGGCAATGGCTCGACGCGACCTATGGGATAGCCGACTGCCTGCGCTGACTCGGGCTTTCGCGTCCCTGCGTGGCTGTGAGCATAAGGCCTTGCCAAGGAGAAGAGCATGTCGAGATTCTGCGTCTATCTGGGGTCCCGGGAGGGCCATGACCCGCAATTCCTCGAGGCCGCGCGCCGGCTCGGCGTCGAGCTGGCCCAACGCGGCCACGGCCTGGTTTACGGCGGCGCGCGCGTCGGACTGATGGGCACCCTGGCCGATGCGGTGATGACCGCCGGCGGCGAGGCCATCGGCGTGATGCCCGACCACCTGGTCGAGCGCGAGCAGGCCCACCACGGCCTGAGCGAACTGGTGCGGGTTCGCAACATGCACGAGCGCAAGGCGAGCATGGCCGCCCACGCCGATGCCTTCATCGTGCTACCCGGGGGCATCGGCACCCTGGAGGAGTTCTTCGAGGCCTGGACCTGGCACTACCTGGGCCTGCACGACAAGCCTATCGGCGTGCTCGATACCGCCGGATTCTATGCCCCGCTGCTGGCCTTTCTCGACAACACCGTGAAGCACGGCTTCCTCAATGGCCGCACCCGAGCCGAGCTGATCGATGCCACCGAGCCCGCCGAGTTGCTGGATGCGCTGGAGAGCCGTCTGGCCCTGCCCAGCTAGTCCACCGCGGCGTCATGCCGAACGGCTTGCTCAACGCCCGTGGGTAGCAGGGTATCGCTGTTGACAGGAGGCCTTATCGCCGCTCAGCGGCGAGGGGTGGCCGGTTGTCAGATGCCAAGGGTGCGCTGGTAGGTCAGCTGTAGCAGGCGGGCATCGTCACCGGCCCGATGCCGATGGATGCCCTGCTCGCGGATGATGGCTTCCTTGGTCCGACTCCACAGGGCTTGCTGCGCCTCACTGAGCAGGATGCGAAGCGCCTCGAGGCGGAAAGCAGGCAGCATGCCGGCGTGGTGGAAAAGCAGCGACAGCCAGGTGTTGTCGTAGCCCCAACTGTCACTGTAGGCGATGCCGACCTCGCTCAGTTCATCATTGAGCCAGCAGGCCACCTGGCGCACCGGGTAGCCTTCGCGCTGCAGCCGCCCACGGCTGATGCCGTGCAACAGTTCGGCCTTGGGATCCCAATGCGTCCACTCCTCCAGCGGCTGGATGAGGAAGGCACAGGTACTACCATCGGCGCGGGCCAGGCCGACCTCGATAGGGTAGCTGCCGCGCCCGAAGCCGGACGCCTCGATATCCAGCAGTGTGGGTAGCGTCACGGGCGGGAGGGTCCTTGGTCGCGATGGCCGATGGCAATGGAAGGCTAGGGTCTCGTCGAACTTGACAGATCGTCTCGGGAGAGGCGGCTCGATCTGTGTCTGGGTCGACAGGTCCCTAGTGTTGCGTTTCGCCTTCGGCCCTGTCCAGTGGATCAGAACCCGGAGAACCAGAGCCCGTCAAACCCGAATCCAGCGAGCCGGCCAATCCCACCAGTCGATCGGCCAGGGCCTGCCAGTGCTCGGCCTTCTCGGTATCCACCGGCAGCCCGAGATCGCCGCTGCGGTAGGCGCGGGACAGGCGGGTCGCCGCGAGGGCATGGCCCGCCTCACCGGCCCGCGCATACCAGGTCACGGCGTGATCCTCGCGGCGGGGATACTGGGCACAGCCGTGCTCACGAATCTGGCCGGCCTGATACTGGGCCTTGGCATCCCCGGCATGGGCCGCCTCCAGCACGTAGCGCGCGCCCCGGGCCTTGTCCTGGGGAGTGGCGCCGCGGTGAAAGAGCATATGACCATACTGTGACAGTGCCGCCCGATGACCGGCGTCGGCACAGCGCTGGAAAAGGTGCATGGTCAAGCGTTGAGTTCGCGGCGAGCGAGGCAACCAGCGAGTATGGAAAAGTTGCTGGGCAAGCCGGTATTCGAGCCGGGTGAACAGTGAGGATGCCTCGGACATATCGACAATCCTGCGTCCATTGTGCGGAACTGGTATCGGCAACATCCTGTGGCCGGTATCACTTCCTGCGGAAAACAGTGGCCCTGCGGACTCCGCCGGGGCAACGGGGTGGCAAGCATACTCGCGCCCCGACAGTGACTCAACCCCGGGATTTGCTGCGCTGCTCGGGCCCGTCTACCATGCCGGCTCAAGCCTTCTCAATAGCCCCGCCAGGAGCGACGAATGCAGACTCGACCACTAGGCGATACCGGCATCGAGGTCAGTCGCCTGTGCCTCGGCACCATGACCTTCGGCGAACAGAACAGCGAGGCAGAGGCCCACGAGCAACTCGACCGTGCCGTGGCCTTCGGCATCGACTTCATCGACACTGCCGAAATGTATCCAGTCCCTCCCGAGGCCGATACCCAGGGCCGCACCGAGGCCTATATCGGCAGTTGGCTGAGGCGCCGCGGCAGCCGCGACGACGTGATCATCGCCACCAAGGCCGCGGGTCCCGGTCTCGCGCATATCCGCGGCGGTCCGAGGCTGACCCGTGAGCACCTTCACCAGGCGGTCGACGACAGCCTCACCCGGCTGCAGACCGACTACGTGGACCTCTACCAGTTGCACTGGCCGGATCGGAAGGGCAATTTCTTCGGCCAGCTAGGCTATGTGCATGACGAGGAAGAAGACACCACGCCGCTGGAGGAGACCCTGTCGGCGCTCAAGGAACTGGTGGATGCCGGCAAGGTTCGCGCCGTCGGGCTCTCCAACGACACACCCTGGGGCGTGATGCGCGCCCTTCACCTGGCCGACACCCTGAGCCTACCTCGTGTCGCGAGCATCCAGAACCCCTACAGCCTGCTCAATCGCACCTTCGAGGTAGGGCTGGCCGAGGTCGCCCATCGCGAAAGGGTGGGACTGCTGGCTTACTCACCACTGGCCTTCGGCATGCTCTCCGGCAAGTACCTGAACGGCGCTCGACCGGCCGGTGCCCGGTTGACCCTGTACGAGCGCTTCCAGCGCTATACCAATCCGCTGGCCCAGGAGGCAACGGCCGCCTATGTGCGGATCGCCCGCGACCATGGCCTGGATCCAGCCCAGATGGCCCTTGCCTACGTCAACTCCAGACCCTTCCTGACCAGCAACATCATCGGTGCCACCACCATGGAGCAGCTGGAAAGCAACCTGGCCAGCGAGTCACTTCGCCTCGACGCCGAGGTAGTGGACGCCATCGAGGCCGTTCATCGGCGAATTCCCAACCCCGCGCCCTGACCGACGCCAGCGCAAGGGGCTATCGGGGTGATAGCCCCCTGCGCCCGGGCCGCTTGGTATACTGGCCTGCATTGCAATCAGGCCCATCCCTTCAGGCACAGGAGCGCCCCATGCTGAGCGTGATATCGCCCGCCAAGACGCTGGATTTCGAGACCCCGGCCACTACCAGCCAGCATACCCAGCCGGACCATCTCGACCGTAGCCGTGAACTGATCGAGATCCTGCGCGACTACTCGCCCCAGCGACTCAGCGAGCTGATGGGTATCAGCGACAAGCTGGCCGGACTCAATGCCGCACGCTTCGCCGAGTGGCACACCCCCTTCACGCCCGATAACGCCAAGCCCGCCGCCCAGGCCTTCCAGGGTGATGTCTACATGGGCCTGGAGGCCGACACCTTCAGCGAGGACGACAACGCCTTCGCCCAGGATCACCTGCGTATCCTCTCCGGCCTCTACGGACTGCTGCGACCGCTGGACCTGATCCAGCCTTATCGCCTGGAGATGGGGACCAAGCTGGAGAATCCTGCAGGCAAGGATCTCTACGCCTTCTGGAAGGAGAGCCTCACCAGGGAACTCGACCGGGCCGTAGCGGCGAGCGGCAGCCCGGTGCTGGTCAACCTGGCCTCCAACGAGTACTTCAAGGCAATCGACACCAAACGGCTCGAGGCGCGGGTGATCACGCCGATCTTCAAGGATGAGAAGAACGGCAAGCTTAAGATCATCAGCTTCTATGCCAAGAAGGCCCGCGGCCTGATGGCCGCCTGGATGATCCGCGAGCGCCTGGATGACCCCGAGGGCCTCAAGGACTTCGATGTGGCGGGCTACGCCTGGAACGCGGCCCTGTCGGAGGGCGATACCCTGGTCTTCACTCGAGCCGAAGGGGGCGCGTGAGAGCCTTCTAGCCGGAAAACACCAGAGGGCGCGCCGAGCGTCCCTTGAGAAAGTGACGATGGGCCTGTTTGAAGCGTTCGTCGTCGCAGCGATGCAGCCACTCGTAGGCAACCATATCGGCGCTCACCGGCACCGCACCAGCCTGCACCATGCGCTCCTTGGCCAGCCGCGCCTCATCAGCCCGTCGGCTGGCGCAGGCCTCCACCAGCCAGTAGACCTCGTAGCCCGCCTCGAGCAGGCCAAGTCCGGTCTGCAGCACGCAGATGTGGGCCTCGGTGCCACACAGCACCACCTGGTGGCGATCACTGGCGGCCATGGCCTCGGCGAAGGCCGGTTCGGCATGGGCATCGAAGTGAACCTTGTGCCAGAGGCGATGCCCCGGCAACGCCTCGAGCAGACGCGGCTCACTGCCACCGAGCCCTTCGGGATACTGTTCGGTAACCCACACGGGCACATCGAGCTCCCCGGCCATGCCGCCCATCCAGACGGCCTCGGCCACTGCCTGGTCACCGTGTTCAATCACAGGCAGCAGGCCGGCCTGCAAGTCGACGATCAGCAGCAGGCTTTTCTCTCGCGTCAGGCGCATCGGGCGGCCCCTCTCTTTATGCGTTAGTTGTCGTGGCTGACCAGCATAGCCGCTAGAATGGACGCTTCCGAGCCTTTCTCATTCCCTTCCCCCGATGGAGAACTCCCCGATGCGTCACCTTCTCGTCATGCTCGTGGTCGGCGTGCTGGGCTTCGGCCTGGCCGTGGACCACGCCGATGCCCGCCGCCTGGGTGGCGGCAAGAGCTTCGGCAGCCAATCCCGCACGGTGCAGCAACCGGCGGCCACCCAGAACCAGACTGCTGCCACTCAGGCACGCCCCGGCTCCCGAATGGGCGGCATGCTTGGTGGCCTGCTCGCGGGCGGCCTGCTCGCCGCGCTCTTCTTCGGTGGCGCCTTCGACGAGCTGCGCATAATGGATATCCTGCTGGTGGCCGGCGTGGCCTTCCTGCTCTTCAAGCTGTTCGCCCGGAGCCGTCCAGTCGTGGCCACTGGCCCCGGCCAGCCGGATGCCTCCGCAGGGCCCCAGCGCTTCCAGGCCGAGCAGGCACCATTGAGCAGCGGTACCGCCTTCGCCTCGGAGCCCGAGTGGTTCGACCGGGAGCGCTTCCTCGGCGGCGCCAAGGAGCATTTCATGACCCTTCAGCGCGCCTGGGACAACAACGATTTCGCCGGCATCCAGGAGTACGTGACGCCGGAGCTCTACAACCTGCTGCGTGAAGAGCGCGACCGACAGCCGGCCAACAATCGCACCGAGATCGTGCGGCTGTTCGCCGAACTCGGCGACATACGGGAAGTGGGCCAGGAGGCTGAGGCCACGGTGATCTTCCACGGCATCATCGCCGAGAACGGTGAGGAGAACGAGTTTAATGAGACCTGGCACCTCACCCGCCATCTGCGCGACGGCGCCCCTTGGTACCTACAGGGAATCGAGCAGAACCCCGGCGCCTGACGCCGCCACGAACGGATAGGCCGATATACATGAGGCCGGGCAAGTTGCCCGGCCTTCTTCTTTTGTCTGCCACACCTGATGTCTGCCATCGAAGCTGGCGATCAATTCTGGGCGTCCTCGGCGGCTTCTTCCATCTCCTCGCCCATTTCCTCCATACTTTCGCCCATCTCTTCCATGGACTCGTCGATATTCTCGCCTGCCTTCTCCGCTGGCCCCTGCTCATCCTCGCAGCCGACCAGGCCGGCGCCCAGCATGGTGATCAACAGCACCAGGCCCAACTTCCGCATCATCTCGTACTTCATCTTGATCTCCTCCTGAGACGTCGAAATCCATTGCGTCGTGCAAGACCCTAGCCCCTGGAAGACGATCTTTCCAATCCGGATTGCAACACCATGTAACGGAACGGGAGCCAGACAAGAAAAAACCCCGAGCTCTAGTGAACTCGGGGTTTTCTCTGAATAGGTGCCTGACGATGACCTACTCTCGCATGGGGAGACCCCACACTACCATCGGCGCTGAGCGGTTTCACTGCTGAGTTCGGCAAGGGATCAGGTGGTTCCCGC
>NZ_CABVOU010000029.1 GCF_902500215.1 Halomonas lysinitropha | reverse complement strand
CTGCCCACCCTGATCCCCACCGGGGCCACCACCGCCGCCCTGGGGGCGCCACTGCTGCTGTGGCTGATCCCCCGGCTGCGCCTGGAAGCCGGCCGCCCGCCCGGCGCCGCCACGGCCCTGGCCCCGCGTCATCCCGCGCCTGGGCGTCTGGCGGCGAAGCTGGCCCTGGGCGTGCTCGCCGCCAGCCTGCTCGCCCTGCTGCTGGGCCAGACAGCCGGCGGCTGGATCGCGACCCTCGAGGGCGCAGTGCTGGAATGGCGCTGGCCGCGGCTGCTGGCGGCCGCGGCCAGCGGGGTGATGCTAGCCGTGGCCGGCACCCTGATCCAGCGCCTCACTGCCAACCCCATGGCCAGCCCCGAGGTGCTGGGGATCAGCGGCGGCAGCGCCATCGCCCTGATCGCGGCGCTCTTCCTGCTGCCTGCTCCCGGCAACCTGACCCTGATCGCCGCGGGCACCCTGGGCGCGCTGGCCAGCCTGGCCGTGCTGGTGATGCTCAACCGGCGCAGCGGCTTCGTACCCGACCGGCTGCTGCTCAGCGGCGTGGCCATCACCGCGCTGTTCGATGCCGTGCGCGCCATCGTGCTGGCCGGCGGCGATCCTCGCGGCCAGCAGGTCATCGCCTGGCTCTCCGGCTCTACCTACTACGTCGACCCCGTCAGCGCGACCCTCGTCGCGGGCCTCGCCGTGGTGCTGGGCCTGTCGGCACGCCCCTTCGCCCGCTGGCTGGATATCCTGCCGCTGGGGGCGGCCACGGCCACGGCGCTGGGGGTACGTGTGGAACGGGCCCGGCTGGCGCTACTGTTGCTGGTCGCGCTGCTCACCGCCTGTGCCACCCTGGTGGTGGGCCCGCTCTCCTTCGTCGGCCTGCTGGCCCCCCATATGGCGCGACTGGCGGGCTTCTCCCGGGCCCGTGCTCATCTCGCCGGGGCCGCGCTGATCGGTGCCCTGCTGATGGTGCTGGCGGACTGGCTGGGCCGCCAGTTGCTGTTCCCCGCGGAGATTCCCGCCGGCCTGGTGGCCTCGCTGCTGGGCGGCGCCTACTTCATGTGGGGCCTGAGACGCCGCTGAACGAGCCTGCCAATATGCCGCCATTGAACTTGCCAGCCGCTGGCCACACTAACGAAGGAGGCGTCGACAGGCGTCATCGGTTACATGGACCTTTACGAATCACAAGGAGTGAACGAATGACTTACCGCAATCCCCTCAATCACGTTATCAAGCAGGCCTCCCTCGGGGCGCTGCTCGCCGGTGGCCTGGCCGCTGGCACTGCCATGGCCGAGTCCCAGGGCCTCTATTCCACAAGCGAACTGCTCGGTGCCGATGTCTATGCCACCTCCGGCAGCGAACAGATCGGCGACGTCGAGGACATTCTGCTCGACAACGACATGCAGGTTCGTGCCCTGGTCATCGACACCGGTGACCTGCTCGACTTGCAGGGCGATCAGCATTTCGTGATCGAATCCGGCAAGTTCACCGTCGAGACCCAGGACGGCAACAGCCTCGAGGAGATCGACTACCGGGTGAATGTCGACCTGAGCGAGGAAGAGATCGCCGAGCAGCCGCAGTACACCAACGACTGGTGGAAAAACGCCCGAGAAGGGGCCCAGCAGGCCTGGGAAGACACCAAGGAAGGCGCTGCCAGCGCATGGGAATCCACCCAGGAGGGGGCGTCACGCGCCCTGGACCGCATCGGCGAGGCACTGGAGAACGTCGGTGAACGGACCCAGGAGGCTGCCAAGCGTTCCAACGAGTAACGCCTCCGCCGCTATCCACCCGCCAGGCCCGGTCATCGACCGGGCTTTTTTACGGCTCCTCCCGGCGCGTAACGTTTGAGGACGCTGGGGTTTCGATCCTTGGCCCTGAGATGTGCCGGGCTTTTCATGCCAGCGGGATGCCGGTGTTGCTCCGAGGGGCCAGCATTCACGACAATACCTGGTCTTCTCCCACCGCCACGCAAGGATCTCGCCCATGCTCGCCGAACTCTTCGCCGTGATGGCACCCGTGCTCACCGGGGCAGGGCTCGGTTTCGTCTGGGTACGTCTCGGCCACGACTTCCCGGTGGCGTTTGTTACCCGATTGGTGTTCAACATCGGCACTCCGGCCCTGGTCATCGCCTCGCTTGCCGGTGCCGAAATCGACGCCGGCAGCTTCGGGCGCACCATGCTGGCCACGGCGCTGGTACTGACCGCCATGGCCGGCGTGGCCTTCCTGCTGGCTCGGCTATTGGGCAAGGACTGGCGGGTGTTGCTGGCACCTACGATGTACCCCAACACCGGCAACATGGGCCTGCCGGTGGTGCTCTATGCCTTCGGCAGCGCCGGCTTCGTGTACGGCATCACCGTCATGGTCACGGTGGCACTCTTCCAGTTCACCCTGGGCACCATGCTCATCAGCCGAGGTAATCCGCTGAAGACCCTGGTCAAGACCCCGACCGTCTACGCCATCCTGATCTCGCTGGCGCTGCTGCTCACCGATACCGACCTGCCACTCTGGCTCGCCAACAGCGTCGACCTGATCTCAGGCTTCACGGTACCGCTGATGCTGATCACCCTGGGCGTCTCGTTGGCCAGCATCCAGGTGCGGAGCCTGAAGTCCGGCATCGGCTTCAGTCTCTTGCGCATACCGATGGCCGCCGGCGTCGCCTGGGGCATCGGTACCCTGCTGGTGCTACCCCCCATGGGGCTGACCATCCTGGTGCTGCAGATGAGCATGCCGGTAGCGGTGTTCAACTATCTGTTCGCCCAGCGCGCCAAGCGCGAGCCCGAGTACACGGCGAGCCTGGTGTTCTGCTCGACGCTGCTGTCGCTGGTCTACCTGCCGATCCTGCTGGCGATCCTGATGTAGCCTCCCGACCCGCCTCGCGGGGAACCCCCTCGGCCCGGCAGAGTCCCTGTGTCACGTCCTTGTGTAGAATCCCTGTGCGAGAACAGCCATCGAGGGGGGAAGCCGCATGTCCACACCACGTCACGTAGTTTTGACCGCCCTGCTGCTGGGTGGAGCGCTGGTTACCGGCCCGGGGTTAGCCGCCGAGGTGACCGAGGAGCGCATCGCCACCGACCACCTTGAGCTGCGCCTGGAGCGCGTGGCGTCGGGCCTGGAGCATCCCTGGTCGGCCGCCGAGCTGCCCGACGGCCAGTGGCTGGTCACCGAGCGCCCCGGTCGCCTGGCAAGGATCAACGAGGATGGCGAGGTCACTCGCCTGTCGGGTGTACCCGATGTTTCCACTCGCGGCCAGGGTGGTCTGCTCGATATCGCTCTGCACCCGGACTACACGCAGGGCAGCGATTGGGTCTACTTCACCTGGAGCCAGGGCGGCAACGGCGGCAGCGCCACTACCCTCAGCCGGGCACGGATCGAGGACGACAGGCTGGTGGATGTGGAGCAACTCTTCGTCCAGGACCGCTTCTCCCGGCCGGGCCGCCACTACGGCTCGCGGCTGGCCTGGCGCGATGACGGCACCCTGCTGATGACCATCGGCGAACGCGGCAGCCCCGAGCGCGCCCAGGACCCCGGCGACCATGCCGGCAGCGTCCTGCGTCTCACCGAGGACGGCGAGGTTCCCGACGACAACCCCTTCATCGACGACGCGGACGCCCTGCCCGAGCTCTTCACCTACGGCAACCGTAACCCCCAGGGGCTGGTGGTGAGTGCCGACGGCACCGCCTGGTCCACCGAGCACGGACCGCGCACCGGCGACGAGCTCAACCGGCTCGAGGCCGGGGTCAACTACGGCTGGCCACAGGTGAGCCGCGGCAACGACTACGCCACCAACCTGCCCATCGGTCTCGACAGCGCCCCCGGCATGCGCGACCCCGTGCATGTCTTCGAGGGACGCTTCGCTCCCTCGGGCCTGACCCAGGTAACCGGCGACACCTTTCCCGAGTGGGAACACGACCTGCTGGCCGGCGGCCTGGCCAGCGAGAAACTGGTTCGTCTCGCCCTGGACGGCGATGAGGTGATCGATCAGGAGGTGATCCTCGAGGGGGAAATCGGCCGCATCCGCGACGTGCACCTGGGGAGCGACGGCGCCCTCTACCTGCTCAGCGACCACGACGACGGCGGCCTCTATCGCCTGACGCCCGCCGACTAGCCACGACGAGGGCCGCAACGGACGCGGCCATGACGAGCACAGGGATCGCCCATGCGACTGCGCAACCTGATCATCGTCACGGTCATCGTGCCGCTCTTCCTGGTGCTGATGGTCTTCAGCCTGGTGGCCATCAAGTCGCTGGAGGACAACGTGCGCTCCAAGCTGGAGACCGAGGTCGAGACCATCAGCCGGGCCATCGGCACCTCCCTGGGCTACGCCCTGACCCGCGAAACAGCGGAGTCGCTGCAGGAGACCCTGCAGTCTGCCTTCTCCTACAACCGCATCTACGGCGCCTATGTCTTCGACCTCGAGGGCAACGAGATTCATGGCCTGGGGCTCGGCGAGGCGCTCTACGATGACGCCGAGCGGCAGTCCGTGGTCGAGGCCGGGGAGATGCGCAGCGACTATCACGACGAGGAAGGCTGGACCTACTTCTCGACACTGATGCCGCTGAGTTCCCCCGACGGCAAGACCCTCGGCGTGCTGCAGGTCAATCGCCTGACTAGCGGTATCGAGACCTACACTGGCTTTCTCAGCCGGGTCGCCCTGGTCGCCTTCGGCCTCGGTGCCGCAGGCATCGTACTGGGCATCTGGTGGATGTTCCGGCGCCATATCGAGCGGCCGCTGAGCCGGCTGCTCAAGGTGATGGAGCGAGTCGCCCGGGGCGAGCGCCGCCAGCGGGCGGCAACCCAGGGCCTCGATGAGTTCCGTCGGCTCGGCCTGGCCCTCAACCACATGCTCGACGCCCTGGCCGAGAAGGATGCCGATATCGAGGCCCGACAGCACCGTGAGATCGAGCTGGAGCAGCGCCTGCGCAAGTCGCGCAAGCTGGCCGAGCTCGGTGTCCTGGCCGCCGGAGTGGCCCACGAGGTCGGCACGCCACTGACCGTGATCGAGGGCCAGGCCCAGCGCCTCGCGCGTCAGGATGGCATCGGCGAGGATGAACGGCGCCGCCTGGACCGCATCCGTGGCGAGGTAGAGCGCATCGTCACCATCGTGCGCCAGCTGATGGACCTGGGGCGCCAGCACAACGTGGAGAAGGAGTGGCTGGCCCTGGACGACCTCGTCCAGGACGCCCGTCAACTGGTCGAGGCCGACCTCGAGGCACGCGATATCCGCCTCGAACCGGTGCTGCCGGACCCACCGGTGCTGCTGCTGGCCAATGGACAGCAGCTGGTCCAGGTCCTCACCAACCTGCTGCGCAATGCCAGCCAGGCCGACGACGTCCGGCACATCCGGCTCGCGGCCCGCCATCGGGACGACAGCCTCTGCCTGACCATCGAGGACGACGGCCATGGCATCCCCGAGGCCGACCGGACGCGGGTCTTCGATCCCTTCTTCACCACCAAGCCCGTGGGCCAGGGCAGCGGCCTGGGGCTCTCCATGGCCCATCGCATCATCAACGACCACGGCGGCTCCATCGGCGCCTTCGACAGCGCCCTGGGTGGCGCCGGCGTCGAGATCGTCCTGCCACTCGAGGACACCACCCCATGAACGGACACGACATGCCGGCCACGCAACGCGACATGCCTGCCCTGCCCCTGCTGATCGTCGAGGACGACCCGGCCATTCTGGAGCTGCTCGAGGAGGAGCTGGCCGACGCCGGCTACGCGAGCCTCGCCGCGACCAGTGCCGAGCAGGCCCTGGCCACGCTTAGCCACAGCGAGGTGGCCCTGGTGATCAGCGACGTGCGCCTGCCGGGCATCGACGGCATGCAGCTGCTCGAGCGGCTGCGCCGCGAGGGGAGCACGGTGGGCTTCATCGTGATCACCGCCTTCGGCACCATCGACCAGGCCGTGGAGGCACTCAAGCAGGGCGCCGACGACTTCCTGACCAAGCCGCTGGACCTGGAGGGGCTGCGCGAGGCGGTCTACCGGGTGCTGGAGAGCCGCCGCCTGGCTTCGCGCCTGGCCTACGATGGAGAGGCGAACAGCTTCCACGGCATCGTTGGCGAGAGCGAGGCCATGCAGTCGCTGTTCCACGACGCCGTCCGGCTGGCCGACAGCGATGCGCCCATGCTGCTGCTCGGCGAAAGCGGCACCGGCAAGGAGCTGATGGCGCGGGCCGTGCATGCCGAGAGCCCGCGTCGCGATGGGCCCTTCGTCGCCGTGAACTGCGCCAGCATCCCAGCCGAGCTGATGGAGAGCGAGTTCTTCGGCCATGTGAAGGGCGCCTTCACCGGTGCCGACGAGTCCCGCCAGGGACTCTTCCAGGCTGCGGGGGGCGGCAGCCTCTTCCTCGACGAGATCGGCGAGATGCCTACCGCCCTGCAGGCCAAGCTGCTCAGGGCCCTGCAGGAGAAGAGCGTGAGACCGGTGGGCGCCGAACGCGAGGAAGCGGTGGACGTGCGCATTATCGCCGCCACCCATCGCCAGCTGGAGCAGGAGATCGAGGATGGCCACTTCCGCAGCGACCTCTTCTATCGTCTCGAGACATTCTCGCTGCGCATCCCGCCGCTGCGCGAGCGGGAGGGCGACATCGAACGGCTGATCCCGGCTCTGATCGACAAGCATGCTGGAGAACAGGACAAGCGCATCCAGCGGATCGAGCCTGTCGCCCTGGAGGCCCTGCTCGGCTACGCCTATCCGGGCAATGTGCGCGAGTTGGAGAACGCCATCATGCGGGCGGTGACCCTGGCCGAGGCGGGCCAGCTCTGCCATGCCGATCTGCCTCAGCGTATCCGCGACCAAGGCGAGGCCCGCCGCCGCACCAACCGCGAGATCCGGGCCGAGGGGACGCTGGCGAGCACGGCCACCCGGGCCGACTGGCCGAGCCTGGAAGAGGTGGAGAAGCGCTATATTCACAAGGTGCTGGCGGCCACGGGCGGCAACAAGCGGCGTACCGCCGAGGTCCTGGGGATCGCCCGGCGCACCCTCTATCGTCGTCTCGAGGAGGAATAGTCAATCAAAAAGGACCCCCGCCGCAGCGGAGGCCAGGGGTCACATGCCGGTCCGGCCAGAGGGGAACGCGATATACCGGCCTGGGAGTGGCATGGACCGGGAGAACCGTCCATCACTCTGGCGCCGCCCCGCTCCGTAGGGTGGCGCGGAGGGCTTACCAGCCCTGCTCCTCATCTTCACTATCGCCGCCCTCTTCATCCCAGGGCGCTTTCTCTTCGGCGTTCTCGTACTCGTAGGTCTCCTCGTCGCTGGCGGCCGGGTCCTTGGCACCGGGCATCGCCTCGGTGCCTTCACCGAAACCGGGATTCTGGGTCGGGTCACCCTGAGTGTTCGGCTCACCGGCCGTCGGATCTGCCGGCTGGGTCCCAGGGTCGGCCGCGGAGCCGGTGCCCTGGGCGGCGGGATCGGCGGGCTCCTCGTGCATGTCGCCAAAGGCCAGCGGGCTGGCGATCAGGCCGAAAGAAACACCGAGGATACCGAGCTTTCTGAGATAGTCCTTGGTCAGCATCTTGCACCTCTTTTCAAAGATCGAGGGTAGTCGGGCATCAGGTGACCGGTGACTGTTGGGGGTCGAACGCTCACCGGTGAAAAAATGGTCAGAAACCGCTCTGGTCGTCGCCTTCCTCCAGGCTTTCGGACGAGGACTCCATGGAATAATCCGACTCCCCAGAAGCATCCCCTTGATCAAGGGCGGGGTCCTGATCCATGGCCTGGCTCTGCTCCATGCCAGGGTCCTGGCTGTCCATGCTCGGGTCCTGTCCCATGGCGGAGGACTCCTCCCCGACTGGCTCTTCCATCGGCGCCATCTCCTCCTCCCCGTTGCCACAGCCGGCCAAGGCCAGGCTGCCGAGCGCCAGGGCGGCGAACATGGCAAGCGTCGACAGCCGACGCGAACGTTTTCCGCCATGACTGCCTCCTCGTCTCAGCTCATGGTGGGTCATCACTTTCTCCCCGAGTGGTCGTGACTGTACCCATCAAAATGCAGATAGCACGCCAGGTTTTGCCATGAAAGAAATAAATCCATAAAAATCAAATAATTAAAAAATAGTCGCAGCACTGAAGAAACGGCCTGTCGCGGGCCGAGACGTGGTCAAATTCGACACATGGGTCACCCCTGCGCCATCCTGAAGGACTTCAACACCCGGCTTTTTAATTTGAATGGTCATTCAAAAAACGCTAGGGTAGGTTTCACTCCACCGTCATGCGATGCCGCTGTCAACGCTGCAGTGAGGCATCATGACGTCGTTTTTCATGTCACGACACTCGACCCTTCGGCGCTACCCGCACCACGTCGGGGAGCCGACAAAAGGCAGAGCCAATGAACGAGAACCGAAACGTCAAGATTCGGGTACGCAACCTGAGCAAGGTCTTCGGCAACCATCCGAAGAAAGCGCTCGAACTGCGCGAACAGGGACTGAAGCGCCCCGAGATTTTCGAAAAGACCGGCCTGACGCTGGGCCTGTCGAACATCGACTTCGATGTCTATGAAGGGGAACTGCTGGTGATCATGGGGCTGTCCGGTTCGGGCAAATCGACCCTGATCCGCTGTCTGAACCGCCTGATCGAGCCCACCGAGGGCGAGATCGTCATCGACGGCGAGAATATTCCGGCGCTCAGCGAAAAGGCCCTGCTGGAGTGCCGTCGCCGCCACTTCTCCATGGTGTTCCAGAACTTCGCCCTCTTTCCCCACCGCACGGTGCAGCAGAATGCCGAATTCGGCTTGGAGATTCGCGGCGTGGACAAGGCGGAGCGGACCGAAATCGCGCGCAATGCCCTCCACCACGTTGGCCTGGACGGCTGGGAAGATGCCTACCCCAATCAGCTGTCTGGCGGTATGCAGCAGCGGGTGGGGCTGGCCCGGGCGCTGGCCAACGACTCCACGGTGCTGCTGATGGACGAGGCCTTCTCGGCACTGGACCCGCTGATCCGCGGCGACATGCAGCAGGAACTGCTCGAACTGCAGCATCGCATGCAGAAGACCACGGTGTTCATCACCCACGATCTGGACGAGGCGATCAACATCGCCGACCGCATCATCCTGCTCAAGGATGGCGAGATCGTGCAGATCGGCACGCCGGAAGAGATCCTCACCCATCCCGCGGACGAATATGTGGCACGCTTCATCGAAGGGGTGGACATGTCCAGGATCCTCACCGCCCAGCATGCCATGCGGCCGGTGCGCGCCACTGCTCGTGAAGAGGATGGCCCGCGCACCACCCTGCGCAAGATGAAGGAGAACGGGCTGGACTCCATTTACGTGACCAGCCGCGATCGCAAGCTGCTCGGCCTCGTCGAGGTTGACGCCGTTGCGCAAGCCGAACAGCAGGGTCAGGAGAACCTGCGCGACTTCATGACCCAGGAATTCCGCGCCGTCGGCCCCGAGGAGCCGCTGCACAACCTCTTCGCCATGTTCAGTGAGAAGAGCTTCCCCATCGCCGTGGTGGATGACAATCGCAAGCTGCTGGGCGTAGTGGTCAAGGGCGCCGTCCTCGACGAACTGGCCCGCGCCGCCGAGCCTGCAGAGCTGAGCGAAGAGGGAAGCGAAAACGCGAACGAGAACTTGGCAGCGGCAGGAGACGCATGATGGCTATCGAAATTCCAAGCATCCCGCTGGGCGACTGGATCGAGGGCGGCCTCGACTGGCTGACCAGCGAGTACTCCATCGTCACCCGCGCCATTTCGCGGGTGACGCAGACCGGCATCGACACGCTCAACGACGGCCTGATGTGGCTGCCCGAGTGGGGCCTGCTGGCGATCGTTGTCGCGCTTTGCTGGTGGGTGGCGAATCTTCGCCTCGGCATCGGTGCCGCCCTCGGCCTGGCACTGATCTGGAACCTGGGGCTCTGGGAGCCGATGATCGAGACCCTCACCCTGGTGGTGATCGCGACCCTGGTGGCGGTGGTGTTTGCTCTGCCGGTAGGCATCGCCGCCGCGCTTTCAGAGCGGCTCTACAGGACGATCATGCCGATCCTGGACTTCATGCAGACCATGCCGGCCTTCGTCTACCTGATCCCGGCGATTCCCTTCTTCGGCATCGGCTCGGTGTCGGCGATCTTCGCGACGGTGATCTTCTCCATGCCGCCGGCGATTCGCTTCACCACCCTGGGCATCCGCCAGGTCCCGGTAGAGCTGATCGAGGCCGCCGACGCCTACGGCGCCACCCGGAGCCAGAAGCTGATCAAGGTGCAGCTGCCGATGTCGCTGCCTACGGTGATGGCCGGCATCAACCAGACCATCATGCTGGCGCTCTCCATGGTGGTGATCGCGGCCATGATCGGTGCCGATGGGCTGGGAAGCGAAGTGTGGCGCGCCATCCAGCGCCTGCGGCCGGGCGACGGCTTCGAGGCCGGTATCGCCGTGGTCATCCTGGCCATGCTGCTTGACCGTGTGACACAGTCACTGCGCAAGGGCCGCAAGACCTGATGGCGACAAACGCTGATCGAGAGTGGACCCTTGAATTCACTCTGACGAATCCCAATATAAGACACTGAACATCCAATAAAGAGGTACACGATGAAGAAGCATCCGCTGAACCGTCGCATCCACCTCGCCGGCCTGGCCATGGCCACTGGCGTAGCCCTCACCGCCGGTGCCGCTCAGGCGCAGGACAAGGGCAGCGTGCACCTGGCCTACGTGGAGTGGTCCTCGGAGGTCGCCTCCACCAACGTGGTGCGTGCCGTGCTGGAGCAGGAAGGCTTCGAGGTCGACATGACCTCCCTCTCCGCTGCCGCCATGTGGCAGGCCGTGGCCAGCCGCGATGCCGATGCCATCGTCGCCGCCTGGCTGCCTACCACCCACGCTGACTACATGGAGCGCGTGGGTGACGAGGTCGTCGACCTCGGTCCCAACCTGGACGGCACCAAGCTCGGCCTTGTGGTGCCGGAATACACCGATGTCGATTCCATCGCCGAGCTCGACGACAACGCCGAGGATTTCGACGGCAACATCGTCGGCATCGATCCGGGCGCGGGTATCATGAGCCTCACCGAGGAGGTCCTCGAAGCCTATGAGCTCGAGGAGATCAGCCTCCAGAGTGGCAGCGGCGCCACCATGACCGCAGCCCTGCAAAGTGCCATCAATAACGAGCAGGACATCGTGGTCACCGGCTGGACACCGCACTGGATGTTCGCCCGCTGGGACCTCAAGTACCTTGATGATCCGGAGAACGTCTACGGCGGTGCCGAGCAGATTCACACCATCGCTCGTCAGGGGCTCGAGGAAGATATGCCGGAGGCCTATGCCATTCTGGATGCCTTCGAGTGGACCCCGGAGCAGATGGGCGAAGTCATGCTGATGAACCAGGAAGACGATGCCGACCCCTACGAGAACGCCAAGCAGTGGGTCGCGGACAACCAGGACGTGGTTCAGGAGTGGCTGCCAGAGTCGTAATGGCGTGACAGGCCTCGCGATCATCGCGAGGCTTTCTGCTACAGAGCCAGGGGCCACCGAAAGGTGGCCCTTTTTTGGTTGGGCCCTGCGACCCCCGTGCCTCTTAACGCGACGGGTCGGCTGTAATTCTTAATCAGGATCAGTACTATAACGACGCTAGCCGCTCAGTGCTGCCGTTGAATCCTGACCTGGCAAGCTGTCACAGAACAACCACAATGCACTGACGCGCTGCACCTTTGCGGCCAACAAGGAGATACAGGCATGTTCCACAAGATCATGGTGCCGGTCGATCTGGCACATCTCGAGGTGATCGAGCCGTCGCTGCAGGCCGTGGCAGATCTCGCTCGCCACTATGATGCCGAGGTCTGCTACGTGGGCGTCACGTCCAACGCGCCGAGCAGCGTGGCGAGGACCCCCCAGGAATACGCACAGAAGCTAGACGCCTTCGCCCAGGAACGCAGCAAGGTCCACGGCCAGCCGGTCAGCACGAAGACCATCAACAGTCCCGATGTGATCGCCGATCTCGATGACCTCCTGATCAAGGCCATCGATGACGTAGGCGCCGACCTGGTCGTCATGCCAACCCATCCCCCCAAGCACGTGGACGTCATCATGCCGTCACACGGCGGCAAGGTGGCCAGCCACACCAAGGCCTCGGTGTTCCTGGTCCGGCCTTCAGCCAACAAATCCTCATGAGTGCACCGATGAACTTCAACCCGACGACAAAAAGGGAGATGTCTCGTGGCTAACGACCCCCAAGACGAAAACCCCAAGGAGCCAACTACCGGCTCCGAGGGCATTCCCGCTCCGCAGGGGGCGGCGAACCTCATCGATACCGACTACGTGATCGGCCAGGACAACATCACCGCGTCCCCCCTGGGAATTGATGTCGACCTGCACGGCAAGGTCTTCATCTTCTCCTCGATCGTGATTCTGCTGTTCGTGATCCTGACGCTGGCGTTGCAGGATCAGATGGAACCGATCTTCAACAGCATGTTCAGCTTCCTGACCACCAACCTGGGCTGGTTTTTCCTGCTCGGCGCCAACGTCTTCGTGATCCTGGCGCTGGTGCTGATCTTTACCCCCATGGGCAAGGTGCGCATCGGCGGCGCTGATGCCACGCCGGACTTCGGCTACCTGGGCTGGTTCTCGATGCTGTTCGCCGCCGGTATGGGTATCGGCCTGATGTTCTACGGGGTATCGGAGCCACTGGGCCACTACGGCACCGCCATGGGCGGTATCACCATGGGCGAGGATGGCCTGCGCACCGACTGGGCCCCGCTGGGTGCTGCCGCAGGGGACCAGGCCGGCGCCATCGACCTGAGCATGGCCGCCACCATCTTCCACTGGGGCTTTCACCCCTGGGGCGCCTACGCCATTGTCGGCCTGTCGCTGGCGATCTTCGCCTTCAACAAGGGCCTGCCGCTGACCATGCGTTCGATCTTCTACCCCATCCTGGGCGAGCGCATCTGGGGCTGGCCGGGGCACGTGATCGATATCCTGGCGGTATTCGCCACCCTGTTTGGCCTGACCACCTCACTGGGCATCGGCGCCACTCAGGCGGCCGGGGGCCTCGAGTACCTGTTCGGCATCCCCGCCAGCGATACCACCCTGGTGTTTCTGATCCTGGGGATTACCCTCGTGGCTCTGGGCTCGATCATGCTCGGCGTCGACAAGGGCGTGCAGCGCCTGTCGCAGATCAACATGGTGCTTGCCGCCCTGCTGCTGCTGTTCGTGATCCTGGTCGGCCCGACGTTGATGATCGCGACCGGCGTGGTCGATAACCTGGTTGGCTACGTGACCCACCTGCCGGCCCTCTCCATGCCGTTCGGGCGCGAGGACGCCAACTTCAGCCAGGGCTGGACGGCCTTCTACTGGGCCTGGTGGATCGCCTGGTCGCCCTTCGTCGGCATGTTCATTGCCCGCGTCAGCCGCGGCCGCACCGTGCGTGAGTTCCTGATCTCGGTACTGCTGGTGCCGACCCTGGCCTCGGTGGTGTGGATGACCGCCTTCGGTACCACGGCCATCGACCAGGTGGTCAATAACGGCATCACCGAAGTACAGGATGCCGCTCTGGAGTTGCAGCTCTTCACCATGCTGGAGTACCTGCCGCTGAGTGCCATTACCTCCTTTGTCGGCATCACGCTGGTGATCGTGTTCTTCATCACCTCGTCGGACTCCGGCTCACTGGTGATCGACTCCATCACCGCCGGCGGCAAGGTGGACGCTCCCAAGCCCCAGCGCATCTTCTGGGCGCTGATCGAGGGGGCACTGGCCATCGCCCTGCTGCTCGGCGGCGGTCTCGCCGCGCTGCAGACGGCCGCCCTCACCACCGGGTTGCCCTTCACGCTGGTGCTGCTGGTGGGCTGCTACGCCATCGTCAAGGGGCTGATGAGCGAACCGAAGGCCAAGTAGTAATCAGTCTTCCAACGGCCGCGACACGGCCGGCACGTCCCAGCGAGGCGGCCCCAGGGCCGCCTCGCTGCGTTCGGGTAGGAGAATCATGCGAATGCCGTCGCTGCTCAGCTCCAGAGCGCACTCAGTGGGGTGGTCGGGCTGTAGTGGCGAGAAATCTGCGCCTGCAGCAGCTCGGCAGTGGCCAGGGCATCGATCAGTGCATGATGGCCTGCGTAAGGGGGCAGGCCGTAGCGAGCCCGGCTGTCGTTGAGGCGAATCGACGCCGGCGGCCGGCCGACCCAGCGCTTGAAGCGCGCCAATAACGACTGGCGGTGGATGCGAGCCTCCAGCGACATCGTGTCGATCACCGGAAACATCACGCCCTCTCCCACCCGCGCCTTCACGGCGGCGTCCAGAAAGGGGCGCTCGATGTGGCGATAGTGCACCACCACCAGTCGCCCCGCCAGGATCTCGAGCAGATCCCCCAACGTCTCGTCGAGGTCCGGGGCCTGGGCGATATCGGCATGGGTGATGTGATGGAAGGTCACCGATTTGCCACTGAGCGGACGCGGAGGGCGCAAGACCCAGTAACGTCGATGGGCCAGCGCGATACGCCTCAGGGTAAAGGGCACCA
This sequence comes from Halomonas lysinitropha, assembly GCF_902500215.1. GTDB lineage: Bacteria > Pseudomonadota > Gammaproteobacteria > Pseudomonadales > Halomonadaceae > Halomonas > Halomonas lysinitropha. The sequence goes on along the minus strand of NZ_CABVOU010000029.1, from coordinate 75,127 downwards.
CGCCGATGCTGACGATCGCATGACGCCGCTCGTCCAGGCCGGTGGTCTCCATGTCCATGGCCACCATCGGCACCTCGCCGATAGGGGTCTCGGGGTCGGGCATTCCAGCGGCGAAGTAGCGCGTCAACCTCGGGTCTCTGGCTGTTTCGGCGCGGCTGGCCAGATAATCTGGCCAGCCCGGCTTGGGGGGGGACGCTCGCGGACGAAGCCGTATCGCCGCCATCTCAGCGAGACCTTGAGCGTGACGGCATGGGATAGCGGAACTTGAGAAATTTCTGCGCGTTGCTCAACACCTGGAAGGCATCCTTGAGGTTGTGACGTTCCGTGTCGGAGACACTCTCCGGCTCGATGTTGTTATCCGGAATCCGATCATGCTCGATATCGATCACATGGTGGCGGATACGGGATATCGACAGGAACTCGTGAGCGTAGCGCAGCTTCTGACTCACCCCGGTGGCCAGCAGCTGAGTGCGATCGATGTCATCGAGTCGCGCGAAGCTGTTCTGGGCCCGCGACCCGCAGGCCAAGGCATGCACACGAATCAGATCGGTCATCGGCGCCGTGCCGCGGCGCTTGAGGTTGATGGAGTTGTTCTGCTTGCCATCCTTCTCCATCACGAAAGTCCGGAAGAAGCCCAGCGGCGGGGTGCGGTTCAAAGCATTGCGGGCCATGGCGGCCAGGAATAGCGGACTCGTCGGGGCCCGGCTCGCCACCAGGTCCTGAAGCTGCTCGACAAAGGCATTCTCGCCGTAGACGGCGTCCAGATCGAAGAAGATCGAGCTGTGCAACAGTCGCTCGGGAGAGGGATCATCGATCCACTCCTGGAAGTACTGTTTCCACACCGAGAGAGGCTGCCGCCAGCGGGCATTGGTGGCCATGATATCCCCCTTGCAGTAGGGGTAGCCGCAGGCATCCAGGCCGTCACTGACCCGCTGGGCCAGCTTGAGAAAGTAGGCGTCGTGACGCTCAGGATCGAAGTCGTCGGCGAGTACCAGGGCATTGTCCTGGTCGGTGACGATGGACTGCTCGTTACGGGCCATGGAGCCGTTGACCATGAAGCAGTAGGCTACCGGCGGAGGGCCCAGCTCATCCTCGGCCAGTTCCAGCAGCCGGCGCGTAAAGCTGCGCCCGATGGTGGAGAGCGCGCTGCCCACCATACGCGAGTCGGCTCCCTCCTCGACCATGCGCACGAAGGCGGCACGCGCGTCGGACGTCAGCCGCGCCAGTCCCTCGACGCTGGACTGGTGGAAGATGTTGCTCACCAGATAGAGGCTGCTGCCGGTCTCGTAGCGGATGATATCGGAAAGATGGACGATGCCCACGGGATGGCGGCGGTACATCACCGGCAGGTGATGGATATTGTTGCGCAGCATGCACAGCATTGCCTCGTGCACCGACTCATCGGACTGGATGGCGATCAGGCGCTTGCCTATCACCTCCCCTACCGGCGTTTCGGAAGGACGCCCCTCGGCGACAACACGTTTTCGGAAGTCGCTGTCGGTGAGGATGCCCCGCACCTGCCAGTGGCGATCCTGGCTGTCGCGGAACGTGTAGCGAGGCGCATCCGCGGGGGCATCAAGCACCAGTACTGCCGAGGCGCCGGAGTCGGTAATCTGACGGGCGGCCTCCTGCACCGTGGTGGACGCCTCGACCATCACCGGGTAACGCGTCAGCAGCTTGCGCACCCGGGTAATCATCATGTCGCTGTTCTTATTATGCTCCTTGACCGTCGACTCCAGGCGCGGCCGCTCGAGCTCGACGAAGTCGGCAAAATTGTCGTCGGCCTCGCAGAGCCGCTGGAAGGCGGACTCGGGGATGAAGTAGATCAGCGTGTCTTCCATGGCTTGGGCCGGAAAACGGACACGATGATTGCGAAGCAGACTGAACTGGCCGAAGATATCGCCCTCGCCCAGGCGGTTGTAGAGCTCGCCGCCCCGACGATAAACCTCCACGGCTCCGCTGCGGATATAGCAGAGTTCGTGAACCTCCTGATCGAGCACCAGAATGTCGCTGCCGGCCTTGAAGTAGGCCACTTCCACGCTGCCGGCCAACTCGTCGAGCAGCTCATCGGAGAGCCCATCGAAGGGGGGGAAGCGGCCCATATGCTGGCGGATTTCAAGCAGTTCCACATCCATGCGTTACGCCCCCACCTGTATCATGTGATGTCACCAGTCTGGAATGCACGCGGTAGGGTGTAAAGGGCAGTGCTGGCCGCCAGACAAGATGAGGGCCACCCCGTGGGGTGGCCCTCTTTTGCCGATTACCGCGGTGAAAATGAGCGCGGTTTTACGACTCGGCCATTTCCTGTACGCGCTGCATCATTTCCGGGTCCTGCTGGATAGCCTGGCCGATGGCATTGAAGGTATCCACGTCGAGACCGCTGTCCTCGACTACCTTGACCATCTCGTCATTGGCCTCCATACGAACTTCCTGCTGGGCTTGTTCATCTTCTGCCGCCTGGAGCTCCTGGGTGTACTCCTGAGAGATCACGGCGATCTCCTGAGACGCATCGGCGAACTGCTGAAGCTGCTCGTCGGAGAAGTCTTGGGCGGGGGCCTGAGCCTGACCTGAGGCGGCCGGGTCCTGGCTCTGCTGAGTGTCCTGTGCGTGCGCGGCACCGGCCAGACCGAGAGAGAGAAGGGCGGCCGAGAACAGAGCAGTCATCCGTTGCATGAATACCTCCAGGGTGTTGCGTTGTGAATGTGCCCCCCTGTGACGCCTGGCGTCACGGCGAGTTCAGACCATTTAGTAACAGAGTGTAAAAATTCGAGACCTCGTAACCACCGACGAAAGGCGCTCCCCGCAGGGAGCGCCTCGAGTACCTTGACAGCCCAATGCCTGTTCTCAGCCGTAGGCCAGGTTAGGCAGCCAGGTGACCAGTGCCGGGAAGAGGATGACCAGCATCAGCCCCAGGGCCTGGATGCCCAGGAAGGGGAAGGAGGAGCGGAAGATCTGCGCCATGGTGATGTGCGGCGGACAGACGCCCTTGATGTAGAAGAGCGCATAGCCGAACGGCGGGCTCAGGAAGGACATCTGCATGTTGACCAGGTAGATGACGCCGAACCATAGCGACACATCGGTGGCATTGACGCCGGGCAGGCCGAACAGGCCGTCGAAGGTAAGCCCCTCAATCAGCGGCACGAAGATCGGTACCGCCAGCAGCAGGATCCCCACCCAGTCGAGGAACATCCCCAGGGCCACCAGCAACACCATCATCAGCAGCAGCACCGCGTAGGGGCTCAGGCCCGCACCGGAGATCAGCTCCTGCACGAAGGTCTGGCCACCCTGCAGGATATAGAAGCCGACGAAGATGCTAGCGCCGAAGATGATCCACATCACCATCGCCGAGGCCACCAGCGTGCTCATGCAGGCGGCATGCAGGTTGGGCCAGGTCAGGCGCTTGTGCATGGCGGCCACCACCAGGGCACCGAAGGTGCCAATGCCGGCCGCTTCGACCGGTGTGGCGATGCCGGTAAAGATGATACCCAGCACCAGGATCACCAGGATGATCGGTGCCAGCATCTTGCGCAGAATTCGCAGCTTCTCCTTCATGTCGACCCGGTCCTCGACGGGCATCGGCGGGGCCAGCTTGATGTTCAGGGTGCCACGCATCCAGCAGTAGAAGCCGTACATGAAAGCCAGCAGCAGACCAGGAATCAGCGAGCCCAGGTAGAGCTCACCCACCGACTGCTGGGCGATCACGCCGTAGATGATGGCCAGGATCGAGGGCGGGATCAGAATGCCCAGCGTTCCGCCGGCCATGATCGAGCCGATGGCGATTTCCGGGTCGTAATTGCGCTTGAGCATTGCCGGCAAGGCGATCAAGCCCATGGTCACCACCGCGGCCCCGATCACGCCGACCATGGCGGCCAACAGCGTGGAGGCAATGATGGTGGCGATGGCCAGGCCCGCCTTGAGCCCGCCCATCCACTTGTAGACGACGTCGAACAGCTCCTCGATGATCCCCGCCTTCTCCAGCACCGAGGCCATGAAGATGAACAGCGGGATGGCCGAGAGCTGGTAGTTGGTCATCATCGGGAAGATGCGCGACGGCATCAGATTAAGCATGTCCTGGGTGCCGATCAGATAGAGGAAGCAGACCCCCAGGCCGCCGGTGACGAAGGCGAGCGGCAGGCCCGCCACCAATACCACCATCAGCGAACCGAACATCACCAGCGTGAGGGAACCGATGCCCACGTTGCCCAGAACCCCCTCGAGACTCCCCGCCAGGCTGTCGTAGTCGGTCACCGCGATATTGACCATCTCGAAGGCCACCCAGGCCGCCAGCAGCCCGGCAACGATCAGCAGCACCCGGGCGAAGGTCCGACTGCCCTGGTGCAGGCGCCAGTGATAGCGATAGGACTGGCCATCACGCAACAGCTGCCCTATCCCCTGCAGCAGCAACAGCAAAGCGCCGAAGAAGAGCATGAATTTCACCGGATAGAACTGGATCGCCCACTCGGTGAAGGAGGTCTCGTTGGCGTAGCTCGAGCCGAAGAAGTACGCATCGCTCACCGACTGGGAGAAGAACTTCCAGCCGGTGGACAGCAAGGCGATGGTGAAGATGAAGAAGAAGATCGAGGTCACCAGGTCCAGCGCCGCCCTGTTGAGCGGCTTGGCACGCTGGTAGAGGATATCGACACGCACGTGCCCGCCCTCGCGCAGGGCATAGGCGCCGGCTATCAGATATTGCATGCCGAACATCAGGGTCATCGACTCATGAGCCCAGTTGGTCGGTGAATTGAAGGCGTAGCGCACCAGCACTTCGTAGGTAAAGATGAAGGGCGCTATCAGCGCCCAGTAGGCCACGTAACGGCCTGAAAACCCGGAAATGCGATCGACGACGTTAGTGAAGAGATTACCGGGCGGCTGGTAGGAAACCTCGACTTCCTGGCCGGCCGGTACCTCGGCGGTGTCGCCGCCGGAGATGGTCCCACCGCGCCGAAAGCTTCGATCGACGAGGAACATCACCACCAGCGGCAAAATCAGCAGCACCGACCAGTAGAGCCAGTGCGGCAGAACGAATTCGATATCAAGGTTCATGGACACTCCTCCGTGACACCATTACCTCCCGGCGATGGCTACGGATCATCGAGTCGACGGGATAAGGGATTAGAAAGTGATTACCCAACATAAACCGGGTGTTGCGGCCCATGGCCCACAACACCCGGGTTGGTCGTGCAGATGGTTCAGACGTTGAGTTCGTAATCCTTGATGTCGTCCTCGGTGATCAACGCCACCGCCGGATCCATCATGGTATCGAGGTGCGCCTTGAAGAGGCGTGCGGCATCTGCATCCTTGTTGGCCCACTTGAACCACAGCGGGATGGCGGCCTCGCGGAAACGGGTGGCATCGTCCTCGGTCAGGTGGATGATCTCCACACCCTTCTCGCGATACTTCGGCCAGGCCTCGGCATTGGCCTTCTGGATCGCCGCGTAGTGCTCGCGGGAGTAGCCCGCCACCAGGTCGTGCATCAGGTCCTGCGTCTGTGAGGACATGCGCTCGAAGGTGCGACGGTTGACGGAGATATCCATAAGGTCGACGGCCTGGTGCAGGCAGGGCGTGGAGGGCGGCCCCATGATGATGTAGTCGGCGACCTGCCAGAAGCCCAACTCGTAGTTCACCGCAGCACCGGTAAAGTCGGCGGCATCGATGGTGCCCTTCTCCAGCGCCGGGTAGACCTCGGAGCCCGGCAGCAGGGTGGTCTGGGCGCCGATGGAGGCAAAGGTCTCGGCGACGATGCCACCCGGCATGCGCAGCTTGATTCCCTTGAAATCATCGAAGCTGCGAAGCGGGACCTTGGAGTGAATCAGGTTGAGGTCGTGGTGGACATAGCCCAGCAGTTCCTGGCCCTGTTTGCGGTAGAGCTCCTTGGCGATACCGAAACCACCGTAGGCCCCGAACATCATGTCCCACTGATGGGGCAGCGACAGACCCATAGGGAAGGCCGACAGGAAGACGCCCGCCGGCATCTTGCCGGGCCAGTAGACGGTGAACCAGTTCTGACCGTCGATCACGCCGTTGCGCACGGCGTCGGCGACCTCGAAGGCGCCGGCCACGGCACCGGCGGGAAAGGGCTCGATGTTCACCTCGCCGCTGGTCGCTTCGACGACGCCCTTGGCCCACTCCTCGAAGGTGCGGTAGCCGACGGTACCCGGCTGCCAGGAGGACTGCATACGGATGCGGATGCCCTCCTGAGCCTGGACATTGCCGACCCAAGGGGCCGCGACGGCGGCTGCGGAACCCACCGCAGCGGCCTTCAGGAAATTACGCCGGCTCGGAGTCTTGAACTCCTCAAGGACTTTTGTGTTGTCGGTGTCGACGGAAGAGATGCTTGACGGCTGCTTGTCGTCTTGCATGGCATGGACTCCTGGTTGGATAGTGCGCCCGCACTCTGAAGCGGACATCAACGGGATCTTGTTGTTGTCATCCATGGCCCATCACGCACGCCAGTGGCCTCTGAGGATGCACCGGACGGCTAGTACCGCTTTCCCTGCGGGCTCGGGAAGGTCTCATTAATCTGGAAACGTCTTCCATGATGGAAAGTAGCGAAAAGCCCGCCCCCGGCCAATAGCGACTTTCAACGCAGAAGGCACTCGAATATTGGTCAGACCAGGCGATTAAAGGGGGCAACACCCTGTCTAGACAGGCAAAAACTTGGTCTTACCAATTTTCCACAAAGATGTCACCTACGACCAAAGCACGAGCCAATAAATTGGCATCGCATCCCTCGGGCCGCGATGATGCCCCCACCCCCTGATCCTGGAAGCCCGTTGCCATGACATCGGAACGTCACCGCCAGGCCTTGCTGGCCGCCATGCCTATCCTCTTTGTCGCCCTGTGGAGCACCGGCTTCATCGGCGCCAAGTTTGGTCTGCCTCATGCCGAGCCCTTCACCTTCCTTTTCGTCCGCTTCGTGCTAACCCTCGCCCTGCTGGTACCGCTGGCACACTGGATTTCCGGTGAGTGGCCGCAAGGCGTGAGGCTCTGGGGACATATCGCGGTCTCCGGCCTGCTGGTCCACGGCGCCTACCTGGGAGGCGTCTTCTACGGCATCTATCAGGGCATGCCGGCGGGACTCGCCGCCCTGCTGGTAGGCCTGCAGCCGCTGCTGACCGCCGGACTCGCCGGCCCGCTGCTGGGCGAGCGACTGAGCCGACTGCAGTGGCTGGGGCTGGTGATGGGACTCGTGGGCATCGCCATGGTGCTGGGGGGCAAGCTCGACCCAGGCGAGATGCTGTTCCAGGGGTTCGGCCTCGGGGCCCTGGCCAGCATAATGGTGGCGCTGGTCGGTATCTCCCTGGGCACGCTCTATCAGAAGCGTTTCTGCACCGGCATGCCGCTGCTCTCGGGCACCGTGGTGCAATATCTCGGTGCGGGAACGCTGCTGGGACTGGGTGCGCTGCTGTTCGAGACCCGGGAGATCGACTGGGCCCCCACCTTCCTGCTGACGCTGGCCTGGCTGGTGCTGGTACTCTCCATCTCCGCCATCCTGCTGCTGATGGCGCTGATCAAGCGAGGTGAGGCTTCGCGAGTCGCCAGCCTTTTCTACCTGGTCCCGCCGGTGACAGCACTGGAGGCATGGTGGCTGTTCGACGAGCGGCTACCACCCCTGTCACTGGTCGGCATGGCAATCGCCATCGCTGGCGTGGTGCTGGTGGTGAGAAGTGGCCCTCAGAGCCGATCGAGATAAGTAGTACCGCCGAGGTTACGCATCTGCTGGCGGATCCAGACGCTGCGACGCTCCACATTCGGGCTCGGGCGCGCCGCGTCGCGCCCACGGGGATCGGGCAGGATCGCCGCCAGGCGGCTGGCCTGGACATCGTTGAGCTCGCCGGCGGAGACACCGAAGTAATGGCGGGAGGCGGCTTCGAGGCCAAAGACGCCGTTGTCCCACTCGACAATATTGAGATAGACCTCGAGGATGCGCTGCTTGGGCCACAGCGCTTCCATGAGCAGGGTGAACCAGGCCTCGAACCCCTTGCGGACCCAACTGCGCCCGGTCCACAGGAAGAGGTTCTTGGCCGTCTGCTGGCTGATGGTGCTGGCCCCGCGCAGGCGCCCCCCGTTGCGGCTAGCCTCCCAGGCGCGACGCATCTCGCCCAGATCGAAACCGTGATGGAGCGGGAAGCGCTGGTCCTCGGCGGCGATCACCGCCAGCTTGGCGCGGTCCGAGAGGTGCTCCCAGGGCTGCCACTGGTGCCGGATGTCGAGGGACTCCCCAGCGATCCAGGACTGGACCTTGCGCTCCACCATCACCATGGACCCGAACACCGGTACCACACGAAGCAGCAGTACCAGCACCAGGGAACACACCACGAAGCCCAGCAGGGTTCGCCAAAGCACCCGCCAGGCCCGCAGCAGCCATTCCCGCCTCATTGCCCAACTCGCTCGGCCATGGGGCCCCCTTGCCTATCCATGATGTCCCGTCAGTATAGCGACGCTGCCTCCCCAAGGGAGGCAGCCCGTCACCCCGCATTCGCGTGCGCTCGCTCACCGCTTGTTCAGACGCTCGGCATGGTAGCGCAGGTGCTCCTCGATAAAGGTGGCGATGAAGAAGTAGCTGTGGTCATAGCCCGGCTGGCGGCGCAGGGTCAGCGGGTGGTCATGCTCGGCGCAGACCGCCTCGAGGCGATCGGGACAGAGCTGCTCCTCGAGGAAGTCATCGGCCTCGCCCTGGTCGACGAATAGCGGCTGGCTCGACGCCCCGCGGGCCACCAGCTCGCAGGCGTCGTACTGGGTCCAGAGGCCGCGGTCCTCTCCCAGGTAGCCGGAGAAGGCCTTCTGTCCCCAGGGACACTTGCTGGGATTGACGACCGGCGCGAAAGCCGACACCGAGCGATAGTGGCCGGGGCGCCGGAGCGCCAGGATGAGCGCCCCGTGTCCGCCCATGGAGTGGCCGCTGATCGACTCACGGCCGTTGACCGGAAAATGCTGGCGTACCACCGAGGGCAGCTCCTCGGCCACGTAGTCATACATGCGGTAGTGCTTCTTCCAGGGTTGCCGGGTGGCATTGACATAGAAGCCGGCGCCGCTGCCGAAGTCATAGCTGTCATCCTCGCCCGGCAGGTCGGTCCCTCGCGGGCTGGTGTCGGGACAGACGATCGCCATGCCCAGTTCGGCGGCCATGCGATGGGCGCCGGCCTTCTGCATGAAGTTCTCATCGGTGCAGGTCAGCCCGGAGAGCCACCACAGCAGCGGCACCCGCCCAGCTTCGGCCTGGGGCGGCAGATAGATGGCGAAGGTCATCTCGCAATCCAGCGCCCGCGAGCGGTGGCGATAGCGCTTGTGCCAGCCACCGAAGCTCTTGTTGGCCGAAACCAGCTCGAGGTGTTCGGTCATGGTCATGGGTCACGCTCCCTTGTGGCTCAGTAGTGGAGGACGGTGCGGATACTCTCACCCCGGTGCAGCAGCTCGAAGGCCTCGTTGATCTTGTCGAAGGGCATATCGTGGGTGATGAAATCATCGATGTTGATCTCGCCGTTCATGTAGCGCTCCACGTAGCCCGGCAGTTCGGTGCGCCCCTTCACGCCGCCGAAAGCGGAGCCTTTCCAGACGCGACCGGTAACCAGCTGGAAGGGCCGTGTGCTGATCTCTTCGCCGGCACCGGCCACACCGATGATCACCGACTCGCCCCAGCCCTTGTGACAGCACTCCAGCGCCGAGCGCATGACGTTGACGTTGCCGATACACTCGAAGGAGTAGTCGACGCCGCCATCGGTCATGTCCACGATCACCTGCTGGATGGGGTCGCTGTACTCCTTGGGATTGACGAAGTCGGTGGCACCGAACTGCTCGGCGAGCGTGAATTTCTCCGGGTTGACGTCGATGGCGATGATCCGCGAGGCCTTGGCCATCACCGCGCCCTGGATCACCGCCAGGCCAATGGCGCCCAGACCGAAGACGGCAACGGTGGAGCCCGGTTCCACCTTGGCGGTATTCATCACCGCGCCGATGCCGGTGGTCACCCCGCAACCCAGCAGGCAGATCTTGTCCATCGGTGCCGCCTTGGAGACCACGGCCAGCGAGACCTCGGGCAACACCGTATACTCGCTGAAAGTGGAGGTACCCATGTAGTGGTGCAGCATCTTGCCGTCCAGCGAGAAGCGCGAGGTGCCATCCGGCATCACCCCCTTGCCCTGGGTGGCGCGGACGGCACCACAGAGGTTGGTCTTGCCCGAGAGGCAGAACTTGCACTGGCCGCATTCGGCCGTATAGAGCGGGATGACGTGGTCACCGGGCTTGACGGAGGTGACACCCTCGCCCACTTCCTCAACGACGCCGGCACCTTCATGCCCCAGCACCGCCGGAAAATTGCCCTCCGGGTCGGCCCCGGAGAGGGTATAGGCATCGGTGTGACAGACGCTGGTGGCGGCGATCTTCACCAACACCTCGCCAGCCTTGGGGCCCTCGACGTCGATCTCCACCAGTTCCAGGGGTTTGCCCGCTTCCAGGGCGACGGCGGCACGTGACTTCATGGCGCTTTCCTCATTCGGTGTGTAATGAACCTGGAGACAGTCTAGGCAATTCGGAGCCCTGGGATAAACTGCATCAAACTCATCACATTATTGCCATACAGCAATAATAGCGTCGAAAGGAGTCACCATGCAGCACTGGGATCGGATCGAGGCCTTTATCGAGGTGGTGCGTGCTGGCACCTTTGTCGCGGCGGCCCGCCGCCTCAAGGTCTCCAGCTCCCATGTCAGCCGCCTGGTCAGCCAGCTCGAGAACCAACTGGGCACCACCCTGCTCTACCGTACCACCCGCCAGATCCGTCTCACCGAGGCCGGTACCCTCTACTACCAGCACTGCCATCACCTCTTCGACGGCTTCCGCGAGGCCGAAGCGGCCGTGAAGGACCTTCAGGCCCGCCCCAGCGGGACCCTCAGCCTGACCTGCGCCACCACCTTCGGGGAACGCTTCGTCGCGCCCCTAGTCAACGATTTTCAGGGCCGCTATCCGCAGCTTGGCGTGCGACTCCACTTCACCAATCGACCGGTCGATCTGATCGACGAGGGCTTCGATATCGCAATCCGCATGGGCCATCTGGAGGACTCTTCGCTGATCGCCCGGCGGCTCTGTGAACGCCGCGAGTACGTGGTCGGCTCGCCGACCTACTTCACCCGGATGCCCCAGCCCCACTCGCTTTCGGAGCTCTCCCGCCACCGTTGCCTGGTAGGCTCGCGAGACCACTGGCGCTTCGCCGTCGAGGGTGTTCGCCGCGAGGTGAGGGTTGCGGGTCCCTGGGAGGGCAACTCGGGGCCGGCGCTGCTGGACGCGGCCCTCAAGGGCCTGGGACTGGCCCAACTGCCCGACTACTACGTGGATCCCCACCTTACCAGCGGCGAGCTGGTCTCGGTCCTCGATGCCTATCGTCACGACGACACCGCGGTCTGGGCCGTCTATCCACGCCATCGCCACCGTTCACCCAAGGTGCATCAGTTCGTCGATTACCTGGTGACGCATATCGATGGGCTCCTGCCCTTGCGCCGGTGAGCCCCAAGACGACAACGGGCGCCTCTGGGGCGCCCGTTGTCGTTCTGGCCATACAAGACTACTTGAAGTTCTTGCGCACCATCTTCTGGACCTCGCCGACGATGCCGCTGCGGAAGCTCAGCACGCAGATCACGAAGATCAGGCCAAGGATCACGCTCACCCAGTTGCCCAACGGCGACTGAGCCAGCTGGGTCTGGAGGCTGACCACCAGGCCGGCGCCCACCAAGGGGCCGAACAGGGTGCCCACCCCGCCCAGCAGGGTCATCAGGATCACCTCGCCGGACATGTGCCAATGGGCGTCGGTGAGCGAGGCCAGCTGGAAGACCACCGTCTTGGTGGAGCCCGCCAGGCCGGCCAGGCCCGCGGAGAGCACGAAGGCCACCAGCTTGTAGGCGTCGACGTTGTAGCCCAGCGAGACGGCGCGCGGCTCGTTCTCACGAATCGCCTTGAGCACCTGCCCGTAGGGCGAGTGCACGGTGCGCTGGATGATGGCGAAGCCGATCACGAACACCGCCAGCACGAAGTAGTACATGCTGAGGTTGTCGGAGAGGCTGATCAGCCCGAACAGCTCGCCCCGCGGTACGCCGTGCAGGCCGTCCTCGCCGCCGGTGAAGGGCGCCTGGATGAAGAAGAAGAACATCAACTGCGCCAGGGCCAGGGTCACCATGGCGAAATAGATGCCCTGGCGGCGGATCGCCAGCACCCCGAAGAAGGTGCCGAGCACCACGGCGGCGAGGGTGCCGATCAGGATGCCCAGCTCCGGGGTCAACCCCGGGTAGCTCGCCAGCATGATGCCGGTGAAGTAGCCGCCGGTGGCCAGGAAGGCCGCATGCCCGAAGGAGAGCAGGCCGGCATAGCCGAGCAGCAGGTTGAAGGCGCAGGCGAACAGCGCGAAGCACAGCACCTTCATCAGGAACACCGGGTAGGCCACGAAGGGCGCGACAAGCGCGATGGCGATCAGCACCAGATAGAGGGTGTTGCGACGCAGCCGGGCGTTGCGCTGCCGCTGCATGGCCGGCGTCAGGGTCTGGGTTGCGGACATGATGTCATGCCTCCTTGCCGAAGAGTCCCGAGGGGCGCAGCAGCAGTACCAGGATCATCACCAGGAAGATCACGGTGTTGGCGGCCTCGGGGTAATAGACCTTGGTGAGGCCCTCGATCAGGCCCATGGACAGGCCAGTGAGGATAGCCCCCAGGATGGAGCCCATGCCGCCGATCACCACCACGGCGAAGACCACGATCAGCAGGCTCGAGCCCATGGTCGGTGACACCGGATAGAGCGGGGCGGCCAGCACACCGGCGAAGGCCGCCAGCGCCACGCCGAAACCGTAGGTCAGGGTGATCAGCAGCGGTACGTTGACCCCGAAGGCCTGCATCAGCGCCGAGTTCTCGGTACCGGCCCGCAGGTAGGCCCCCAGGCGAGTCCGCTCGATGATGAACCAGGTTCCCAGGCAGACCACCAGCGCCGCCACCAGCACCCAGGCGCGATAGGTGGGCAGGAACATGAAGCCCAGGTTGAGGCCGCCCTCAAGGGCGGTGGGTGTCGGGTAGCTCGAGCCCGACACGCCGAAGAAGTTGATCAGGGTACCCTCGAAGATCAGTGCCAGACCAAAGGTGAGCAGCAGCCCGTAGAGATGGTCGAGATGGGCGATACGCCGCAGCAGGGTGCGTTCGATCAGCATACCCAGCCCGCCCACTACCAGGGGCACGACCAGCAGCGCCACCCAGTAGTTGAGTCCCAGATACTGCAGGCCCAGCAGGGCGGCGAAGGCGCCCAGCATGTACTGGGCGCCATGGGCGAAGTTGACGATCTTCAGCAGGCCGAAGATCACCGCCAGCCCCAGGCTGAGCAGTGCGTAGAAGGCACCGTTGATCAGGCCCAGCATCAGCTGGCCCATGAACACCGCCAACGGCACCCCGAAAATCATTGTCATGTCATGGACCTCCCCTCACAGAGGCGGCGGCCGAAGCCGCCGCCGGTTCCAGCCGTGCTCAGTTGTTGACCAGATCGCACTGGCTCTCGGAGAGCGGCCGATAGGCCTCCTCGGCAGGAATGGTGGCCTGGATGTCGTAGAGATCCCACTCGCCGGTGGACTCCTCCGGAGACTTCACCTGGGCGAGGTACATGTCGTGAACCATGCGGCCATCCTCGCGGATATAGCCGTTGCGCGCGAAGAAGTCTTCCACCGGGCGCTCGGCCATGGCCGCACGAATGGTCTCGGGGTCGTCGGTACCCGCCTCAGCCACGGTTTCCAGATAGTGCATGGTGCTGGAGTAGATACCCGCCTGCACCATGGTCGGCATGCGCTCGGTGCGTTCGTAATAGCGCTCGGACCACTCGCGGGCCTGGTCATCCATGTCCCAGTACCAGCCGGTGGTGAGCAGCAGACCCTGGGTATCTTCGAGACCCATGGCATGGACGTCGTTGAGGAAGATCAGCAGGCCGGCGAGCTGCTGCCCCCCCTGGACCACGCCGAACTGGCTGGCGGTGGTGATGGCGTTGACGGTGTCGGAACCGGCATTCGCCAGGCCGATGATGTCAGCACCGGAGCCTTGAGCCTGCAGGATATAGGACGAGAAGTCGTTGGTCGGGAAGGGGTGACGGATGGTGTCGACGATCTCGCCGCCGTTCTCTTCCACCACCTTGGTCACGTCGCCTTCCAGGGCGTGGCCGAAGGCGTAGTCGGCGGTGAGCATGAACCAGGTTTTGCCGCCCTGCTCGACCACCGCCTTGGCGGTACCGTTGGCCAGCGGGTAGGTGTCATAGACCCAGTGGATGTGGTTCGGGGTGCAGTGCTCATTGGTGATGCTGGAGGCCGCCGAACCGGAGATGATCCCCAGACCATCGTTCTCCTCGAGCAGCTTGGTCACGGCGATGGAGACCGAGGAGGCCACCATGCCGGCCACCAGGTCGACATTTTCCTCGTCGAACCAGCCACGCACGGTGTTGGCGCCCACGTCGGCACTGTTGCGGTCATCGGCGCTGAACACGTCGATGGGTACGCCGTTGACCTCACCGCCGAAATCCTCGACGGCCATCATCAGGGCCTCGAGACCACCGGGACCGGCGAGATCCCGGTAGGTGCCGGACATGTCGGCCAGGTAGCCGATGCGGACTTCATCATCACTCATCTGCGCCTGAACACCGCTGGCCATCAGGGTAGCGGCGGCGAGGGCGATGCTGCTGGCAAGTGTCTTCTTGTTGAAGGTCATTGTCTCATCTCCGTGGCCCCGGAAGGGGCTGGTTTTGTTGTGGATGCGCGTTGCATTGCGGTGGATGAACTGCAGGGAGGACGGCTCGCCGTCATACCCCCAGCAGGGAGTTGAGGTGCTCGCGCCGCGAAGGCAGCTCGGCGGCACTGATCTCCTCGATGATACGGCCGTGTTCCATCACGAAGTGGCGATCGGCCAGCGGCGCGGCGAAGCGGAAATTCTGCTCCACCAGCACGACGGTCATGCCACGCTCCTTGAGCTTGACCAGCACCTCACCCAGCGTCTGGACGATGACCGGGGCCAGTCCCTCGGTGATCTCGTCGAGCAGCAGCAACCGGGCACCGGTACGCAGGATGCGCGCCATGGCCAGCATCTGCTGCTCGCCCCCGGAGAGCCGCGTGCCCTGGCTGCGGCGCCGCTCGTAGAGGTTGGGAAACATCGCGTAGATCTCGTCGATGGACATCCCGCCGGAGCGCACCGTGGGCGGCAGCAGCAGGTTCTCCTCGACGTCGAGGCTGGCGAAGATGCCGCGCTCCTCGGGGCAGTAGCCGATGCCCAGCCGCGGTATGTGGTGGGGCTTCATGCCCAGGGTCTCGTTGCCGTTGATCATGATTGAGCCGGTGCGTCGACCGACCATGTTCATGATCGACTTGAGGGTGGTGCTGCGCCCGGCGCCATTGCGCCCCAGCAGGGTCACAAGCTCGCCACGCTTCACGTCGAAATCGACGCCGTGAAGGATATGCGACTCGCCGTAGAAGGCGTGCAGGTCGCTGACCCGCAGCATCTCGGCACCGTCATGGTCGTGATACTCGGTGATCGCCTCGGCCGCCTGGCTCATGCGCTGGCCTCCTCTTCTTCTGCCGCATCACTGCCCATATAGGCCTCGCGCACCAAGGGGTTGCGCGATACCTCCTGGTAGTCGCCTTCGGCCAGCACGCTACCGCGCGCCAGCACGGTGATGCGGTCGCACAGCCGGCTGACCACGCTGAGGTTATGCTCCACCATCAGCACGGTACGGCCTTTCGAGACGCGCCGAATCAGTTCGACAATGCGGTCGACGTCTTCCGCGCCCATCCCCTGGGTGGGCTCGTCGAGCAGCATCAGCGTGGGCTCCAGAGCCAGGGTGGTCGCTACCTCCAGCGCCCGCTTTCGTCCATACGGCATCTCGACGGTGAGCACATCGGCGTACTCGCGCAGCCCCACCTCCTCGAGGAGTTCCAGGGCGCGGTCATTCAGGTGATCGAGGCTCTTCTCGGATTTCCAGAAATGGAAGGAGGTGCCCAGCTTGCGCTGCAGCGCCACCCGCACGTTCTCCATGGCGGTCATGTGGGCGAAGACCGCCGAAATCTGAAAGGAGCGTACCAGCCCCAGCCGGGCGATCTCGTTGGCCTTCATGCTGGTGATGGGCTTGCCGCGATAGAGAATCTCGCCGCGGGTGGGCGGAAGAAACTTGGTAAGCAGGTTGAAGACAGTGGTCTTGCCGGCTCCGTTGGGACCGATCAGGGCATGGATATGCCCGTCCCGAACCTGCAGGTTGACGTCGTCCACGGCGGTGAAGCCGCGAAATTCCTTGGTCAACCCGCGAGTTTCCAGTATGAACTCCTGGGTCATGTTTCGTCCTCTCTGGATCGCTCGGGCGATCCGCCGTGGATGCTGTTGTCGTTGTTTCCGGCAGTGAAGGCCTGGATGACACTTTACGTTAACGTAAGCTAGAGGACTGACCGCGACACGGCAACAGGAGAAGCACCGAACTCGACCAATGGTGTAGACACTCGCGTGATCAATAGCTTGCAAACAAAAAACGCGACACCCCTTGCGGGGCATCGCGCCGGATCTTGCTCGGGCTGGTCCTGCCCGGCGTTCGTCAGCACTCTATGGCATTGACAGCCAGGCCGCCGCGGGATGTCTCCTTGTACTTCTCCTGCATGTCGGCCCCGGTATCACGCATGGTGCGAATGACATGGTCCAGGGAGACGAAGTGCTCGCCGTCGCCGCGCAGCGCCATTCGTGCGGCATTGATGGCCTTGACCGAGGCAATGGCGTTGCGCTCGATGCAGGGCACCTGCACCAGGCCACCGATCGGGTCGCAGGTCAGCCCCAGGTTGTGCTCCAGGCCAATCTCGGCAGCATTCTCTACCTGGCCCACGCTGCCGCCCATCACCTCGGCGAGACCGGCGGCGGCCATGGCGCAAGCCGAGCCGACCTCTCCCTGACACCCCACCTCGGCACCGGAAATTGAAGCATTCTTCTTGCACAGGATGCCCACGGCCCCGGCGGTAAGCAGGAAGTCCACCACTTCGCGCTCGCAGGCATCGGGCTGGAACTTCATGTAGTAGTGCAGCACCGCCGGGATGATTCCCGCCGCGCCGTTGGTCGGGGCGGTGACCATGCGACCGCCGGCCGCGTTCTCCTCGTTCACCGCCAGGGCGAAGACGTTGACCCAGTCCATGGCCGAGAAGGTCGAGGCGATCAGGCTCTCATCGCCATCCATGGCCAACAGTCGCCGGTGCAGTGATGCCGCCCGGCGCCGGACCTCAAGCCCTCCGGGCAGCACGCCCTCGACGGCGAGCCCCTTCTGCACGCAGGCCTGCATGGCCTGCCAGATCTTCCACAGACCGGCGCGCACTTCAGCTTCGCTGCGCCATGCCTTCTCGTTCTCCAGCATCAACTCGCTGATGCGCAGGCCGTGCATGCGGCACAGCGCCATCAGCTCGGCGGCGGAATGGAAATCATAGGGCAGCGCCGTGGTGTCGCTGTCCAGCTCTCCGGAACTCGCCTGAGCCTCGTCGACCACGAACCCTCCTCCCACGGAGTAGTAGACGTTGCGATGGAGCATATGCCCGTTGCCATGGGCGACCAGGGTCAGGGCGTTGGGATGGTAGGGCAGGCTCTCGTCATGCCACTGCAGGTCCCGGGTCCAGTGGAAGGGAGTCGACTGCTGGCCATCAAGGTGCAGACAGTGGGACTCGAGCAGCGTCTCGATGCGAGAAGTGACGATGGAGGGGTCGATGAGCGACGGATGCTCACCCATCAGGCCCATGACCACCGCCCGGTCGGTACCGTGGCCCTTGCCAGTAGCGGAGAGTGAGCCGTGCAGATGAATCTCGAGGCGAGTCACACGCTCAAGCAGGTCGCGACCCTTCAGCACCTGGAGAAAATCATGGGCCGCCGCCATCGGGCCCACGGTGTGTGAGCTTGAAGGCCCGATGCCGATCTTGAACAGGTCGAAGACACTGATTGCCATGGGAAAAGCCTCGCGTGATTGACTGGGTGGCCTGGACGCCGTGTAGCCGCCATCAGTTCAGTGTTACTGAACATTGCTGGCCGCGCATTAGTATCAAGTCTATGCTGGTGCGCCACGCTCGCAATGACAAACCACAATCTCTTGTCCACAGTATAGCCATACTAAACCATGAGCCGACTTCTGCACGCCCAGACCCACGCCTGGCTGAAGGTCTTCGCCATCAGCGCCCGTCACCTCTCCTTCACCCGGGCAGCGGAGGAGCTGAATGTCACCACCGGGGCGGTGAGTCAGCAGATCAAGCAGCTGGAGGAGCGACTGGGGTTCAAGCTGTTCCGCCGCCTGCCCCGTCGGCTGGAGCTGACCGAGGAGGGTCGCCGACTGGCCGCGGTGGTGGACGAAGCCTACCAGGCCGTGGGGCTGGAGGTGCGGCGACTGCGCAGCGGGGTGATGAGCGGGGTGATTCGCCTGCGCTCTGTGCCCTCCTTCCTGCACAAGTGGCTGATGCCGCGCCTGCCCCGGCTGCAGGCACGCTTTCCCGACATCGAGCTGCATGTCAGGGCCGAGGACAGCAGTCTCTCGCTACGCGACGGGGATTTCGATCTGGCGCTCGACCTCAATGACGGCCACGTCCCGGGACTCGCCATCACCCCATTGATGGAAGAGCGCATCTTTCCGGTCTGCGCCCCCTCCCTGTTGCGGGGCCGCCCGCCTCTCCGCCACCCGGCCGATCTGGCCTGGTATCCACTGCTGCACGACGTCACCGCCTGGCGGGGAAGCCACGAGCATGCCGAGTGGGAGCGCTACCTCGATGCTATCGAGGCTCCGCCCCTCAACCTGCGACGGGGCTACACGTTCAACCGTAACCACTTGACCATGGAGGCCGCCATCGCCGGCATGGGGGTGGCCATCGCGCGTCAGACGCTGATACGCGGGGAACTGCAGAATGGAACGCTGATCGCCCCTTTCGCCCAGCGGGTGCCCACCGGCATGCGCTACGGCATCGTGCATGCGCCGGGCGCCCTGGATGACCGTCGGGTAGCCGGGGTGCACGACTGGATCGTCGAGGAGGCACGCCGGGGCGCCTCGACAGGCGCTCCGGCCGAGTAGGCACTTCAAGGACCGGGGCGCTACAATGGCTTGAACCAGATACCCTGCATGAATGAAGAGCGTCCCATGTCGATTGGCTTCGCCGCCACCTGCCTGAGGGCCACACTGTATATCTTCCTGGTAGCCGCCATCGCCCAGGGGGTCTACTACGAAGCCCTCTACTTGCCTGAGGGCCGATTCTCGGAACGGGGCTTCACCGAGCTAGCCCAGACAGGCCTGCTGGCCCTCTCGACGCTGCTGCTGCTCTATGTGAGGTTTGGTCTTCGCGAACTGCCGCAGGTCAGTCTGCTGCTGCTGGCCTTCGTGGCCAGCTCGCTGGTTCGCGAGCAGGATGCCCACCTTGATGCCCACGTCTTCGACGGGGCCTGGCAACTGCTGGTGGCGCTGATCATCCTGCCCAGCCTCTACAGCGTGATCCGTCACCGCCGGGCCTTCGCCGAGCAGTTCGCGGGCTACGCCAACAGCCTCTCCTTCGGCCTGTTCGCCGCCGGCTTCCTGACCACCTATGTATTCTCGCGCCTGTATGGCCGCGGCAAGATGTGGGAAGCCATTCTCGATCGGAACTATGTGCGCACCTTCAAGGATGCCGCCGAGGAAGTGGTGGAACTCTTCGGCTATGCGCTGATCCTGATCGCCATGATCGAGCTACTCCTGCTGGCCCGCTACTGGGCCCTGGCGCGTCGCGCCGGCTGACGGACTTCCCTCCCGGTACACGCCACGCTCCCGCTCGCAATGCAACGAGCCCTGCAGGCAGCGCCTGCAGGGCTCGTCATTTGAGGCAAGGGGATACCCTATCCGTTACGCCACTACTCGTCGAGGAAGGAGCGCAGCGGCTCGGAGCGGCTGGGGTGACGCAGCTTGCGCAGCGCCTTGGCCTCGATCTGGCGAATCCGCTCACGGGTAACATCGAACTGCTTGCCGACTTCCTCCAGGGTGTGGTCGGTGTTCATGTCGATGCCGAAGCGCATGCGCAGCACCTTGGCTTCACGAGCGGTGAGACCGCCGAGCACATTGCGTGTCGCCTCGATCAGCCCCTCACCGGTCGCCGAGTCGATGGGCAGCAGGATGGTACCATCCTCGATGAAGTCACCCAGGTGCGAGTCATCGTCGTCACCGATGGGCGTCTCCATGGAGATCGGCTCCTTGGCGATCTTGAGCACCTTGCGCACCTTGTCCTCGGGCATCTCGAGACGCTCGCCAAGCTCTTCCGGGGTCGGCTCGCGCCCCATCTCCTGCAACATCTGGCGCGAGACTCGATTGAGCTTGTTGATGGTCTCGATCATGTGCACCGGAATGCGGATGGTGCGCGCCTGATCGGCAATCGAGCGGGTGATGGCCTGGCGAATCCACCAGGTGGCGTAGGTGGAGAACTTGTAGCCACGACGGTACTCGAACTTGTCCACCGCCTTCATCAGGCCGATGTTGCCCTCCTGGATCAGGTCCAGGAACTGCAGACCGCGATTGGTGTACTTCTTGGCAATCGAGATCACCAGGCGCAGGTTGGCCTCGACCATCTCCTTCTTGGCCCGGCGTGCCTTGGCCTCACCGATGGAGAGCCGGCGGTTGACCTCCTTGATCTCGGTCACCGGCAGTTGGATCATCTCCTCCTCGAAGGCGATCTTGCGCTGGGCCCGCTGGATATCACCACGCAGGGGTGCCAGGCGCGCCGCATACTTCGGGTTGGCGGCACTGAACGTGTCGAGCCACTCGGGATTGGACTCACTGCCCGGGAAGGCCTTGATGAAGGTCTTGCGAGGCACCTTCGCCTTCTTCACACACAGCTGCAGGATCGCCTTTTCCTGGGCCCGCACCTGCTCGACGCTGATGCGTACCTGCCCCACCAGCCGCTCGAAATGCTTGGGTACCAGCTTGATCGGCGAGAACAGCTGAGCGAGACGCGCCAGCTCTTCCTGAGCCGCCTTCGAGCCGCGGCCGTGGGCCTCGATGGCAGCCTGCGCCGCCGCGTTCTGCTCGCGGATCTGCTCGAAGCGCGCCCGGGCCTCCTCGGGGTCGGGGCCGCCGGTGGTCTCCTCCTCGGCCTCGGCATGCTCGTCATCGCCGTCGCCCTCGGTCTCATCGCGAGGCACCTCCTCGGGCACCTCCGCCTCGGCCACGCCGGGGATCCCTTCATCGGGATCGATGAAACCGGAGAAGAGATCGGACAGGCGCCCGGGGGCCTCCTCGTCCTGCGTCGCATCATAGGCCTCGAGGATGGAATCCACGGCACCGGGGAGGTAGGCCAGTGCCGACATCACTTCGCGGGTGCCCTCCTCGATCCGCTTGGCGATCTCGATCTCGCCCTCGCGGGTCAGCAGCTCCACCGTCCCCATCTCGCGCATGTACATGCGCACGGGATCGGTGGTGCGACCCACGTCGCTCTCCACGGCGGCGAGGGCGGCAACGGCCTCCTCGGCGGCCGACTCGTCCGTGGAGTGATCCGACATCATCAGGGTATCTTCGTCGGGGGCTTCCTCGACGACACTGATACCCATGTCGTTGATCATGCCGATGATGTCTTCCACCTGATCCGGGTCGGCGATATCCTCGGGAAGATGGTCGTTGACCTCGGCATAGGTCAGGAAGCCCTGTTCCTTGCCGCGCGCGATCAACTCCTTCAGACGTGACTGCTGCTGCGCATTTCCAGCCATAGAAACCCTATCTCGACGAAGAAGAATGAAGCACCTGAAGCACTGAGGCGGTAAAAACTCGATAAGCCGAACAGTATAGCGGGCGAAACCACCTTTCTGCCAGTTCGGTGTATTTGCGCGGTCATTCAGGTGTGTTAGGTTGTCTGGTTACGCCATTCATCGGCGCTTGATCCTATGTGGTGATAGTAGGAGAGAATTCAACCCTGCCGCCAACTTCCCGAGGCAGGGAGGAGCCTTTTGTCACTCCTGCATCATCCCTTTAGCTCGGTGAGCAGACCCATCAGGCGCTGACGCTCTTCCTGCGAGAGCCGCTCACCCCTCTTCTGCTTTGACAGCAGAGCGTCGACTTCCTCCTGATGCGACGGCCGGAGACGGAATCGCCGGAAGTGCTCGACCAGCCCGTCCAGCTCGGCGGCCCGCGCGCCCGGCGAAAGCAACAGCTCGCGGCGTGCCAGCTCAGCCAACCGCTCACCCTCAGGGGTGCCATGGAAGTGGGCCAGCAGCACCTGGGCACTGCGGTAGCGCCCCGCCCGCAGCAGCCGCTCCACCTCAAGGCACAGCCGGGCCTCCGGATCCTCCGCGGGATACCAGTCGCTCTCCTCGGGCAGGCGCTCCACCAGCCGCGGCTCATGGACAAGCAACTGCAGCACACGCCCCATCAGGCTCAGCGCCCCGCCTGTCGGGCTCCCCCCTCGCTGCGGACCGGGCCGGGGCGCCGCGCCGCGTCCGGGATCCGCGGCGAGCGACGGCTCGTTCTCCGGCGCCTCAGGGGGGGTGACCAGTGCCTCGAAGCGCGACTGGTCAACGCCGGTGCGCCGCGAGAGTTCCGTCAACAACAGCGACTTGAGGACCCCTTCCGGCAACTTGCCGATCGCCGACAGCACCTGGCTGGCGAAGCGTTCGCGCGCCTCGATCGTCGCCAGGTCGCGCCCCTCGGCGGCGTGCTCGAAGAGGAACTCCGACAGGGGGCTGGCGCAGGTGATGCGGTCCTCGAAGGCCTCCGGCCCCTCCCGGCGCACCAGGGTGTCGGGGTCCTCCCCCTCGGGCAGGAACATGAAGCGCGCCTGGCGGCCGTCGATCATCTGCGGCAGTACCGTCTGCAGCGCCCGGGCCGCGGCCTGACGCCCGGCGCGGTCGCCGTCGAAGCAGAACACCACCTCGCCGACCATCCGGAACAGCCGTCCCAGGTGCTCCTCGCTGGTGGAGGTACCGAGGGTGGCCACGGCATTGCGGATGCCGAACTGAGCCAGCGCCACCACGTCCATGTAGCCCTCGACGATCACCAGACGCTCGAGCCGCGAGTTGGCCTGACGGGCCTCGAAGAGGCCGTAGAGCTCACGCCCCTTGTGGAACACCGGCGTCTCGGGTGAGTTGAGATACTTGGGCTTGGCGTCGCCCAGCACCCGCCCGCCGAAGGCGATGGTCCGCCCGCGGATATCGCGGATCGGGAACATCACCCGGTCACGGAAGCGGTCATAGGTCCGCCCGCTCTCCTCGCGATGCACCAGCAGGCCATACTCGATCTGCACCGCCTCGGCGACGCCCCGCTCCGTGAGGTGACGCTTGAGCGCGTCCCAGCCGTCCGGGGCATAGCCGATGGCAAAATCCTCCTGCACCTCCGGCGACAGCCCACGCTCGGCCAGGTAGTGGCGGGCGCCCTGCCCTTCGGGCATCTTCAGCCGCTCGCGGTAGTAGCTCGTCGAAAGCTCCAGCAGATTGACCCCCTCCTTGCGCTTGCGCTCGCGAGCCTGTGCACGAGGGTCATCGGCCCCTTCACGCGGCACCTCCATGCCGAGTCGTGCGGCAAGCTGTTCCACCGCTTCGGGGAAGCGCAGCTTCTCGTACTCCATCAGAAAGCGCAGGGCATTGCCGTGGGCGCCGCAGCCGAAGCAGTGATAGAACTGCTTGTCGGCGCTGACGGTAAATGACGGCGACTTCTCCTGGTGGAAGGGGCAGAGCCCCGAATGATTGCGGCCGGCCCTCTTCAGCTTCACGCGCTCGCCGACCACGTCGACCACGTCGATACGGGCCAGGAGGTCATCGATGAAGCGCTGAGGAATCTGGCCGGACATTCGGGTACCCTGCGAGAAATGGGAAGAGACCAAAAACAAGCGGCCACCGTTAGGCGGCCGCTTGGCGTCCCTCTTGAGACGGCAGGGGCTGGACGCCCCTACCGCCTCCAGTACGGATCAATAGAGCCGTTCGAAACGCTTGCGCTCACGCTGAAGCTTCTTGGCATGGCGCTTGACGGCAGCGGCCGCCTTGCGCTTGCGCTCTGCGGTCGGCTTCTCGTACTGCTCGCGACGACGCACTTCCGAGAGAACACCGGCTTTTTCACAGGAACGCTTGAAGCGACGCAGCGCGACGTCAAACGGCTCGTTATCACGTACTTTAACAGAAGGCATTAAGCACTCACCTACCTTAGGTAACTAGAGTTCGGTTTGTACGCACACCTTGCGAGGACCAGGCAGCATCACGAAAATGTCCGGAATCGCCAGGTGTACCGGAACGATGCATGATGCGCTGAAAATCTCTCCTGAGTGCACGACCCAGTCTTGCAGCGGTCAATATTCTAGTCGTCACATCGGACTCGTGCAAATTGTTTCCGCACCATGACCCACTGCGTCGGCAAGGCGAAACGCGTAGAATACCGCCTTCCACGTACCACAGAGCCATCATCATGCGCGTTCTGGGCATCGAGACCTCCTGCGACGAGACCGGCGTCGCCCTTTTCGACACCGAGCGCGGCCTCGTGGCCGACGCCCTCTACAGCCAGATCGCCATGCATGCCGAGTATGGCGGCGTGGTCCCGGAGCTCGCCTCCCGGGATCATACGCGCCGCCTGCTGCCGCTGATCCAGCAAGTGCTCGACGAGGCTGGCCTGACGCGTACCGACCTCGATGCCATCGCCTATACCGCTGGCCCGGGGCTGGTCGGCGCGCTGATGGTGGGGGCCAGCACCGCCCACGGCATGGCCCGGGCACTGGAGATCCCGGTGCTCGGTGTCCATCACATGGAGGGTCACCTGCTGGCCCCCATGCTGGAGGACGAGCCTCCCGACTTCCCCTTCGTCGCCTTGCTGGTCTCCGGCGGTCATACCCAGCTGGTCGAGGTGCGTGGGCTGGGCCAGTATCGTCTGCTCGGCGAGTCCGTGGACGATGCCGCCGGCGAAGCCTTCGACAAGGCTGCCAAGATGCTGGGGCTCGACTACCCCGGCGGCCCCCAGGTGGCGAAGCTTGCCGAAGCCGGCGACCCGCAGCGCCTGCGTTTTCCGCGTCCGATGACCGACCGCCCGGGACTGGACTTCAGTTTTTCGGGGCTCAAGACCCACACCCTGACCGCCATCCGTAGGCTCGAGCAGGCAGGTGGCCTCGACGACCAGGCCCGTGCCGACGTCGCCCGTGCCTTCGAGGAGGCAGTGGTCGATACCCTGGTGATCAAGTGTCGCCGCGCGCTGGATGCGACCGGCCTCAAGCGCCTGGTGGTGGCCGGCGGCGTGAGCGCCAACGTACGGCTGCGCGAACGGCTGGAAGCCGAGTGTGCCAAGCGCAATGCCCGGGCCTACTACCCTCGCGGGCGCTTCTGCACCGATAACGGCGCGATGATTGCCTATGTCGGCGCCCAGCGACTGATGGCCGGCGAACACGACGAGCCGGGCATCATGAAGGCCGTGCCGCGCTGGCCCATGGATGGCCTGGAAGCGCCCGCCGAGGCATGAAACCCGCGATGATTGCGCCCTTTAAGGTCCCAGCGCCCAGCGCCTGATGGCCGGCGAGCACGACGAGACCGGCATCATGCAGGCGGTACCACGCTGGCCGATGGATACGCTAGGCGAGCCGTAAGCTGGAAGCTTATAAGGGCGGCTCGTCACCGCACCCTAGCCGCCGGATATTGAGTGCGTGACGCGCCAATACCAGCAGGGTGAAGACGATCACCACGCCGGCAAAATCCGGCGCCAGCCACAGGCTGGCCAGAGGCGCCATGGTGGCGCTGACCAACGATGCCACCGAGGCGGTGCGCACTCGCCAGACCAGCAGCATCCAGAGTGCAGCGCAAAAGAGCGCCACCCAGGGCGTGAGCACCAGCATCACGCCAAAGGCACTGGCCACGCCCTTGCCGCCCCGGAAGTGATGCCAGGCCGGGTAGCTGTGTCCCAGCAGCACGCCGAGACCCACCAGCCCCAACCCCCAGGGCGGCAGACCGAGCCGCATGGCCAGCCATAGCACCGGCATGCCTTTGGCCACATCCACCACCAGGGTGGCCAGCGCCAGGCGACGGCCGTGCAGGCGCAGGACATTGGAGAACCCCGGGTTACAGGAGCCGGCCAGCCGCGGGTCCCCGACGCCGGCCAGGCGGCACACCGTCAGCGCGCCGAGCCAGGTACCGCTGAGATAGCCTATCGCCATCAGCGGGAGGATGAGGTCGAGTGGCGCCTCCACGGGCAGTCTCCTGCGGGGTCAAAGCGTGATTCTGCCAGCCATGGGCGGGGCTAGACAGGTCGGGGGCGTCCTCCGGTGTCGCCCGTCGCCCGGCTGGCGTACAATCTCCCGCCTGCAGGCGGGCCCTTGGTATCACTCGGTCCGCAACCTCCAATGGCCCGTGGAGCCCCGATGGATCTTGTGCTGATCGAAGCGCTCGAGGTGGACACCGTGATCGGCGTCTATGACTGGGAGCGCAGCATCACCCAGACGCTGCGGCTTGACCTGGCGCTGGGCACCGATATACGCCCCGCAGCGGCCGATGACGACATCGGTCTGACGCTGAACTACGCCGCCATCAGCGAGCGCGTCAACGCCTTCGCCAAGGAGCATGACGTCGCCCTGGTGGAAACCTTCGCCGAGCGCCTGGCCGAGACCCTGCGCGACGAATTCGCCATCCCCTGGCTGCGCCTGACCGTGCGCAAGCCAGGTGCCGTGCCAGCCGCGGCCGCGGTGGGCGTCTGCATCGAACGCGGCCAACGGCCGGGAGGCGCCTGATGGCCCGGATCACCGTCAGCATCGGCAGCAACATTGAGCGCGAGTACCACGTGCGCGTCTGCCTGGATGCCCTGGCCACGAGCTTCGGGTCGCTTGCCATCTCGCGCGTCTTCGAGAGCGAGCCGGTGGGCTTCGAGGACGGGCGCAACTTCTACAACCTGGTGGTGGCCTTCGACAGCGACCGCCCGGTGGGCGAACTGCAGGCCTGGTGCAAGCGGCTGGAGTTCGCCAACGGCCGCCGCAAGGGCGTTCCCAAGTTCAGCCC
Source organism: Halomonas lysinitropha (assembly GCF_902500215.1). Taxonomy (GTDB): domain Bacteria; phylum Pseudomonadota; class Gammaproteobacteria; order Pseudomonadales; family Halomonadaceae; genus Halomonas; species Halomonas lysinitropha. The sequence goes on along the minus strand of NZ_CABVOU010000029.1, from coordinate 48,178 downwards.
CCGGACCCTGGACATCGACCTGCTTACCGTGGGCGACCTGACCGGCATTTACGATGAGGTCGAGCTGCCTCGCGACGAGATCCTGCACCACGCCTTCGTGCTGAAGCCGCTGGCAGAGCTCTTGCCCGAGGCCCGCCACCCCCTCTCCGGCAGGACCTACCTCGCCCACTGGCGCGAATTCGAGGACGGTCAACAGCACCTCTGGCCAGTAGACTTCGTCTGGCAGAATCGACGTATTTCCACGACGGACTGAGCCTCAGGAGCTCGTCCCGGGGCAGGCGAGCGCACCCTCGATGGCTTCCCAGCGCCGCTGGGCCAGCTCATCGCCCAATTCGCGTCCACGGTAGCCCTCGGCTACCAGCGCCTTGGGCAGAACCTGCCGGGCCAGGCGCCAGGCCAGGGCCAGGTCCTCAGCCAGCTCAGGCGCCTCCAGGCTCACCAGGCTGATCAACGGCGCCACCCGATCGCTGCGCCGCCAGGCGTCGACGCCGTCGAGCCAGGCCATGACCCGGGCCCCGTCCAGACCGTATCGTGCTACCAGGTTCAGCAGCGTGCGGGTTCGTGCCGCCTGGGTGGCCAGCTCGCGATGGGCCCGCGGCAGGCGCAGCCGCTCGGCCAGGGCGTCGCGGTCCTCGTCATCCAGATGTTCCACCAGTCGCGCCCAGCGCCAACGGGCCAGTGACTCGGCCTCGATATCCTCCGGTAACCGATGCAGGCGCCCCAGCGCCTCGTCAAAGGCCTCCGGGTCCGCCGACAGCTCCGGCATCAGAACCGCCAGGGCACCACAGTCATCCAGCACCTGGAAGTAGACCTCCGGCCAGGGCTCGGCCAGCGCCTTTTCGGTCTCGGTCCATACGCGTTCGGCCACCAGATGGGCCAACTCGCCGCTCTCCGCTAGCTCACGCATCAGCCGGCGGGTCTCCTCGGCGATGACGAAGCCCAGGCCGGCATAGCGAGCGAGGAATCGCGCCGTGCGCAACACCCGGAGGGGATCCTCGAGGAAGGCCGGCGAGACATGACGCAGTTGGCGTGTCTCAAGATCGGCCATGCCCCCATGGGGATCGATCAGTTCTCCCTCCGGGGTTTCGGCCATGGCATTGATGGTCAGGTCACGTCGCGCCAGGTCCTCCTCAAGGGTCACTTCGGGGCTGGCATGAACTTCGAAACCGGTGTAGCCATGACCGGACTTGCGCTCGGTGCGCGCCAGGGCAAACTCTTCGTGGCTCTCGGGGTGCAGGAAGACCGGGAAATCGCGACCCACCGGCTTGAAGTCCCGCCGACGCATCTCCTCCGGGGAGGCCCCTACCACCACCCAGTCGGTGTCCTTGACCGGCCAGCCGAGCCGGGCGTCGCGCACCGCGCCGCCGACCCGGTAGACTTCGAGCCCCTGCAGATGCGGGTCCTCGATTTCGGCTTTGGCCCTGGACCTGGCCATTGCTCAGCGCTCCACTCGATCGGGGTGGCGAAGCTGCCAGTCGGTAAAACCGCCGTCGAGGCTGTAGACCTCGGCGAAACCCTGGACGGCAAGCCAGGCCGCCGCCTGCTGGCTGGAGTTCCCGTGGTAGCAGACGACCACCACGGGTGTCTCGCGGGACGCCTCCTCGATGAAGGCGCCCACCGAGTCATTGTCCAGGCGGCGACTCCCGGGGATATGCCCCTGGGCGAAACTCTGCGGGTCGCGGATATCGACCAGCGCCAGCGCGGGTCGCTGGTCGAGCCAGTCGGACAGGGTCGGGATATCGAGATGCTGGAAGGTGGTCATGACAGCCTCACGGTGGAGAAGGAGGAACTCAGCGCAGGCGACTCGGGACGCTGATGCGCCTGCCGCTCTCGAGATCCAGGGCGGTCAGGCGGCTGCCCCAGACACAGCCGGTGTCCAGCGCCTCGACACGCACCCGGCTCGCCGGTGTCTCGCCCTGCAGCGCGGCCCAGTGACCGACCAGCAGCCAGGGGTCATCGTCGCGGGGAAACTGGAACCAGGGGGCAAAGCCCACCGGCGCGCTGTCGAGCCCCTCCTTGGCGGCAAAGTCGAGGCAGCCGGCGGCATTGATGAAGCGCATTCGCGTGAAGACATTGATGATCATCCGCAGGCGGTCGATGCCGTCGAGGTCGTCGCGCCAGCAGGCCGGCTCGTTGCCGTACATCTGCTCGAGGAAGGCACCAGCCCGCTCACCCGTGAGGCAGGATTCAGCCTCGCCGGCCAGCCCCGCAGCCTGCTCGACCGGCCATTGCGGTAGCAAGCCAGCATGGGTCATGACGGTGTCACCCTGCGCCCCCGAATGACTGCGCACCAGCAGGGGACGCGACTGCAGCCAGTCGAGCAGGTGCTCGCGGTCCGGAGCGACCAGGATCGACTCAAGCGTGTCCTTGCGGTTCTCGCGAGCCCCGCCGCGCGCCACCGCCAGCAGGTGAAGATCGTGATTGCCGAGCACGGTGAGGGCGGCCTCGCCCAGTGCCATCACCTCGCGCAGGCAGGCAAGCGACCCCGGGCCGCGGTTGACCAGATCACCCACGAGCCAGAGCCGGTCGCGACGCGGATCGAAGTCAAGCTGCTCGAGCAGGGCGACGAACTCGTCGTGACAGCCCTGCAGATCGCCGACGGCATAGGTGGTCATCATGGCTCCCTGGGTCGGTTAGAGAGGGTCGGTTAGAGAGGGTCGGTTGGCTAGGGTCGACGGTGTGGATCAGTGCACCTGGTTGGGTCCGGCCAGCCGGAAGGGGGCGACGGCCACCTCGAAGGGACGCTGGCTGGCGGTATCGACGCAGGTATAGGCGCCCTCCATCACTCCTACCGGCCCGTCGAGGATCGCCCGACTGGTGTAGCGGAAGGTCTGGCCGGGGCCGATCATCGGTTGCTGGCCCACCACGCCCTTGCCACGCACCTCCTGCACCTTGCCGCTGCCCTGGGTGATCTTCCAGTAACGGGCAAGCAACTGCACGCTGTGCCGGGAGGTGTTGTGCACCGTGACGGTATAGCTGAAGACGAAGCGCTGTTCGTCAGGCGCGGACTCTTCGGTGCGGAAATCCGGCGCCACGTCGACGTGGATCGCATGGTCGAGCGCTTCCGGGGTGGTCAAGGTCATGAGGCCTCTCCTCGCTCGGCCGCGGCCAGGTGGTTTGCGATACGCACGAACTCCTCGATGCTAAGTGTCTGGGGACGACGTCCGGGATCGATGCCCAATGATTCGAGGGTCGCGGCGTCAATCCGGCCCTTGAGATTGTTGCGCAGGGTCTTGCGCCGCTGGCCGAAGGCCTCGCGCACCAGAGAGAAGAGCAGCCCCTCGTCACTGGCCGGATGCGGCAAGGCCTGGTGGGGCGTCAGCCGCACGATGGCCGACTCCACCTTGGGGCGCGGCACGAAGGCTTCCGGCGGCACCGTGAACAGGGCATCGACCCGGCAGTGGTACTGGGCCATCACCGAGAGCCGCCCCCAGTCGGGGCCACCCGGGACGGCCGCCAGGCGCTCGACCACTTCCTTTTGCAGCATGAAGTGCATGTCGGCCACGGCATCACCGGCTTCCAGCAGGTGAACGATCAGCGGCGTGGAGATATTGTAGGGCAGGTTGCCCACCACCCGCAGCGCCGCACCCTCGCCTCTCAGGGCCCGGAAGTCCACCTTCAGGGCGTCGCCCTCGTGGATGACGAAGCCGGGCTTGTCGAAGAACTGCACGCGCAGGCCGGGGATCAGGTCACGGTCGAGCTCGATCACCTCGAGGTGGCCGTCGGCGGCGTCGATCAAGGGTTCGGTCAAGGCCCCCTGGCCGGGGCCGATCTCCACCAGTCGCTCGCCGGGGCGCGGCCCGATGGCCCGCACGATGCGCGAGATGACGCCGGGATCGCGCAGGAAGTTCTGGCCGAAGCGCTTGCGAGCCTGGTGAACCGGTGGGCGGGATGCCATTCAGGAGTGTCCTTCTGATTTTTCAGAGTTCTTGAGTCGAAATTGCAACTCGTGCGGGGCCGCGCTGCGCCATCTCGGCGGCCAGGGCCACGGCGACTCGCAGGCTGCCGAGATCGGCGCGCCCCGTACCGGCCAGGTCGAGGGCCGTGCCATGGTCCACCGAGGTGCGCACCAGCGGCAGCCCCAGGGTGATATTGGCGGCGCGGCCGAAGCCGGCATATTTCAGCACCGGCAGCCCCTGGTCATGATACATGGCCAGCACCGCATCGGCGCCCTCGAGGTGGCGCGGCGTGAACAGGGTATCGGCGGGCAGGGGGCCGTCAAGGGCCAGCCCCTCGGCCCGCAGCTCCTCCAGGGCCGGAATGATGACGTCCAGCTCCTCGCGTCCCAGGTGACCACCCTCTCCGGCGTGGGGGTTGAGGCCGCAGACGGCAATGCGCGGAGCCGTCACGCCAAACCAGCGCTGCAGGTCGGCGTGGAGGATGCGCAGCAAGCGCTGGAGCCGGGGGGCGGTGATGGCGTCCGCCACCTCGCGCAGCGGCAGGTGAGTGGTGGCCAACGCCACCCTCAGGGCGGCCTCCCCCTGCCAGCCCGCGTCCCGGGCGTGCAGGGCGCTGTCGGTGGCGAGCATCATCACCACCTCCTCCACCCCGCAAGCATCCCGAAGATATTCGGTGTGGCCGCTGAAGCCGGCATGGCCGGCATCGAGGATCACGCCCTTGTGCAGCGGGGCCGTGACCATGCCGGCGGCACGGCCGGAGCGGCAGGCGTCGATGGCCACGTCCAGGGTCTCGAGTACATGGTCGGCATTGGCAGTGTCGAGCACCCCGGGGTACGAGGGGGCCCGCAGCGCCACGGACCAGACCGGCAACACCCCGCGGCACGGTGCCGGCGGAGACTCGCCGGAGGCGAGCCGCCGGATTTCCACCCGGCATCCAAGCGAGGCGGCCCGTTCGGCCAGCAGGGCCGGGTCACCCACCGCTACGATTCGGGCGGGAGGCGTCCCGTCGGCCACCAGCATCACCGCAAGTTCCGGCCCGATGCCCGCCGGCTCGCCACAGGTCAGGGCCAGCACCGGGGCGTCATCCAGTGCCATCAGCCCTCCGCGAGACGGTTGTCGACGAATGCCCGGCTGCGGATCTCCTGAATCCACTCCTCCATTTCGGCGTTGACCTTGCGCTGGAACAAGGCCTGGCGCGCCTGCTCCCGGGTGGCATCCTCCTGCTCCACGAAACGATCCACCTCTCGCTCGGAAATGTTGACGCGGCTGGCGACCTGACGCTGCTGGAGCTGGCGCATCATCATTTCGCGGCGAACCTGGTCACGGACCACGGAGAGTGAGAGGCCATCGGCCTCGAGGGCGTCGGCGAACTGGTCCAGCGTCATGCCATTGTTCTCGGCGATGGCGCGCACCTGGCCGTTGAGTTCAGTGTCGTCGACGCTCAAGTTGGCATCATGGGCCAGTTGCAGCTGGATCTCCTCGACGATCATGCGATCCAGTACCTGCTCGCGCAGGACCCTGTCGCTGGGGACGTCCTGCTGCTGACGAGCGATCTGACTGCGCGCCTGGGCAACACGATCTTCGAGCTCGCTGTGCATGATGGCATCATCATTGACCACTGCCACGATACGATCCAGCGTCTGGCGACTTGCGGTCTGGGAATCCGTGAGGCCGGCTTCCTGTGCCTGCCCCGCCAGGGGCAGGGCGGTCAGGCACAAGGCCAACGCCAGGGTGGCGAAATGTCGACTGCGCATGTCTCTCTTTCCTCTCGTCATTGTCGAATGCCTCAGAACCGACCGAGGGCAGTGGCCCGATATCCCGGGATCGCCTCCTCGAAGTAGCTGTCGGCCTCACCGCCGACACCACCCAGCCCCTTGAACACGAAGCGCAGGAAGACCCCCCGGTCGGTGAGGTCATCCTCGATGGTGTTGGCGGTATCGTTGTCGTCGATCCACTCGCGCCAGACCAGCTGCAGACCATAGCAACAGTCATTCCACTGAACACCTGCCAGCTGCTCCAGGGCCCGGTCGTTGGTGTTGTCGTAGAGCAGCCGCCCGATCAGATCCAGGCGGCGGCTGGCCTTCCAGGCGAACGAGAGGTCGTACTCCCCGAGGTTGTAGTTGACCACGTCCTCGTCTTCCTGGGCGGGGTCGAAGCCTTCGAGTTGCCAGCGGTAGCCGAAGTTCAGTACATGGCCGGCATCGGCACGATACTGCACGGCAAGCGACGTGCTCTCGGTCTGCTCGAGATGATCGTCGTAGAGCCACTGCCAGCGCGAGCGCCAGTGGTCGGTGAGCTGCCAGTCAACCCGGGTGACCAGCGGCGAGCGATCACGGGTCGCCCGATAGTAGCTATTGAAATTCGCATAGTCATCGCGCTCGGACTTGTCGGGATCGCCCTCCATATCGATGGTGCGATCTTCCAGGTAGTAGGCTTGCCCTACTCCGAACGAGAGCCGCTCGCGACCGGTCGCATCGGCCAGCAACCGAGACTCGAGCCCCAGGGAGACGCGATTGAGGTCCCCCACGCGGTCGCTCCCGGAGAAGCGGTAGGGCGACCAGAGCTGATTCCAGGAAAAGGCCTGTTCCGAGGTATCGAAGTCCGGGAAGTCGCTCTGGTCGCGCGCCGGCACAAAGGCATAGTTGATGCGCGGCTCCAGGGTCTGGCGATAGCCGCGGCCGCCGAGATCGAGCTCACGCTCGAACACCAGGCCACCATCGAGTGTGCCGACCGGCACGCTGCGTGTCAGGCTCTCGTCGCGCTCGGTCTCGCGTTCGCCGTAGTCGAGCTGGTAGGCGGTGGCGAGCCACTCGACGCGGGGCTCCAGATGGCCCCAGCTCTCATCGAAGCGCCAGCCCGCGGCCGGCGACAGATGCAGCCGGGCTCCGTTGGCCGCCTCACGAAGGGGCACCCGCGTCTCATCCACGTCCCGCCAGAAATGGGTGAGATTGGAGCGCCACTGTTGGTAGAAGCCACTGTCCTGGGACCAACGGGCATTGGCGGCCAGGCTGGGCAATCGGTAGAAGGGCTTGTCGCGCTCGAGCAGCGGGTCATCGAGCTTCTGGTAACCCTGGGCCCTGGCCTGCAACTGCCAGACATCACCCCGGTGGTCGAGCTGGGCAAGGCGCGGCATGCTGGCGGTGCTGTCCTCGCCGAAGCCGCGGCCGAAGTCGTCGAAATAGCGTCCGTCACTGGCCGCTCCGTAGCGCAGACGGTAGCGGGTGCGCGCGTCGAAACGGCCCGCATGACGATAATCGAGGTACCAGCGGGCATCACCGCTCTCCAGGGTGGAGGTGCTGGAGGCCTCCTCTCCCGCGGCCTGGTCATCGACGATATAGGCCCCCTCGATCTGCCCCGCGTCCTGCTCGAACAGGTAGCGGTACTCGCCGCCCAGCAGCAGGCCGCGGTCGCTGATCCAGCGCGGTGTGAGAGTGGCGTCATGGTTCGCAGCGATGTTCCAGTAGAAGGGCTGGGCATAGTCCAGCGAGTCGCTGGAGAGGCCGATCGTCGGCCACAGGAAACCCGTCTGTCGGCGTTCGTCCAGGGGGAAGCGCACCCAGGGCCAATACAGCACCGGCACCTTGCCCATCTCCAGCCGAGCATGGGTCGCGGTACCGACACCGCGCTCGCGATCGAGCAGGATGTCACTGCCCACCAGACGCCAGACGTCACTGCCCGGCTCGCAAGTGGTGAAGCTCGCCTCGGTGAGGCGATATCTGCCATCCTCGAGGCGGGCCAGGCGCACCGCATCGCCGCGCAGGCGTTGTTCATGGGCCACGTAATGGGCCATGTCGATGCTGGCGGCATCGCTGGTCAGCGACAGCTCGGCGGCGTCACCGCGCACCAGCAGGCCGCTGTCGCGCAGTGCCAGGGGGCCTTCGGCATAGGCGGTCTCGCGGCTGCCAGGCACGCGCACCCGCGGCGCCTCGAGCTGGGCATCGCCGCGGCGCAGCAGGACCTCGCCCCCCAGGGTCGTCTCCCCGTCTTTCCCGTAGTCGGCAAGGTCAGACTCGCTGGCGACCTTCTGGCCGGGAGGGGGCGGCAGCCGGTAATCCGGCATCACGTAGCGGCCGCGACACAGCTCGCCAGCTGGACGCGCATCGCCCCAGGGCTGCCAGTCCAGCTTGTCGGCCGGCAGCGGTTCGGGTGGCGCCGCCGCCAGGGGCCCGCTTGCCAGGCCGGTACAGGCCAGGCCTGCCAGGGCAGTCCATGTCCACGAGAGTCGCTTGCCCATGCTCCACGATGTCCTTGGCGGGATGAATCGGTATTATACAGGCCGCATCCGGCCTGTCCTGCCGGCATCGGTCCGGCCATCGCCGACGCCGTCGGGAACTCAGCATGCGGGGCCTCCCGGGGGCCGTCAACCGCACCCGCCTTTTCACGCAAGGAGCCAGACGACGATGCCAGAGGCCACCGACCCCACGCGACCCGAACGACTGCGCCAGTGGGCTGCCCGCCGCCACGCGCTGCCGGCATCCGCCATCGGGGTGCGACTCGTGGCCGGCGATGCCAGCTTCCGGCGCTACTTCCGCCTGCAGCTGCCCGACGGCACCACCCGCATGCTGATGGACGCCCCGCCCGACCGGGAGGACAGCCGACCCTTCGTGGCCATTGCCGAGCATTGGCGTTCGGCCGGCCTGCCGGTACCCGCCCTGCATGGCGTGGACCTGGCGGAGGGCTTCATCGAGCTCGACGACCTCGGCGATACCCCGCTTCAGGCGTGCTTCCAGGGCGACGACGCGCCCGCCACCCTGGCCTGGCACGAACGCGCCCTCGAACTGCTGCACGCGCTGCAGAATCGCGCCCCCGTCGAGGAGCTGCCCGCCTATGATGCCGCCCTGCTGGGCCGCGAGCTGGACCTCTTCCCCGACTGGTGCCTGGGAGAGTGGCTGGGCATGACCGCCCCTCCTGGCTGGGCGGCACTGCGCGAGACCCTGATCACCGAGGCCCTGGCCCAGCCGGTGGTCGCGGTGCATCGCGACTTCGACGCCATGAACCTGATGGTGCGTGGCGATACCCTGCACCTGATCGACTTCCAGGACGCCGTAGCCGGCCCGCTCAACTACGACCTGATCTCGCTGCTGCGCGGCCGCTACTGCCGCTTCCCCCCGGCTCGCTTCGCCGCCTGGGTGGAGGACTTCCGGGTGCGCGCCATCGCCGACGGCCGGCTCCCCGCCGATGTCGACCCCGCTACCTTCCATCGCCGAGCACAGGCCATGGCCGCCCAGCGAGCGTTCAAGGTGCTGGGTATCTTCTGTCGGCTGACCCTTCGCGACGCCCGGGAGGGCTACCTCGAGCGGCTGCCGCACTTCCTCGGCCATCTGGAGGATAGCCTCGCCGACCTGCCGGGCCACGCGGACCTGAAGACGTGGCTTTCCGATACCTTCCGACCGGCGCTGGCGGCGCGGCTGGAGGCCGGCGCATGAGGGCGATGATCCTGGCCGCGGGACTCGGCACCCGCATGCGCCCACTCACCGACCACTGCCCCAAGCCGCTGCTCGAGGTGTGCGGCAAGCCGCTGATCGTCCATCATCTGGAGCGCCTGCGCGCGGGCGGCATCCGCGAGGTGGTGATCAACGTCAGCTACCACGCGGAGCAGATCGTCGCGGCGCTGGGGGACGGCGCTGCCTTCGGGATGCGCATCGCCTGGAGCCGGGAGGCTACGCCACTGGAGACCGGTGGCGGCATCCGCCAGGCCCTGCCCCTGCTCGGCGAAGCCCCCTTCCTGCTGGTCAACGGCGACGTCTGGTGCGACCTGGACCCTGCCGACCTGCCCGCCCTGGGCGACGACCTGGCCCGGCTGGTGCTGGTGGACAACCCCGGTCACCATCCGCAGGGCGACTTCCACCTGGACGCCGAAGGCCGGGTGCACGCCGAGGGCGAGCCACGGCTCACCTTCGCCGGCATCAGCCTGCTTGATCCGGCGCTGGTGGCGGACGAGCCCCCCGGCGCCTTCACCCTGGCGCCGCTGCTCAGGCGCGCCATGGCCGAGGGGCGCGTCGGCGGCCACCACCACCGCGGCGCCTGGATCGATGTGGGCACGCCCGAGCGGCTGGCCGACCTCGATCGTCGCCTTCGAAGCTGAGCGTAAAAGCCGCAGCTGCTATGCTGCCTGGCCTGCGAATTCAACTGAAGGAAGCCGATCCCATGAAAGCCAGCGTGAAATGGACCGATGGTCGTCAATTCGTTGCCGAGAGCGGAAGCGGCCACAGCGTGGTCATCGACGGCCCGCCCGACCACGGCGGCCGCAACACCGGCCCGCGCCCCATGGAGATGCTGCTGATGGGCATGGGCGCCTGCACCTCCTTCGATGTCCTCAATATCCTCGACAAGGCTCGCGCCGACGTCACCGACTGCGTGGCGAGCCTCGAGGCCGAGCGCGCCGACGAGGTTCCCAGTGTCTTCACCAGGATCCACGTGCACTTCACCGTCAGCGGCAAGGGGCTGAAGGAGAAGCAGGTGGCGCGAGCCGTGGAGCTCTCGGCCGAGAAGTACTGCAGCGCTTCCATCATGCTGGTCAAGGGCGGGGTCGAGATGACCCACTCCTTCACCATCGTCGAGGAGTAGCGCCGGAAGACGACGTCAACCGCAAGCGGCGCTGGGGACAGGTCGTAGAGGGGGTCCTATGCCAGGGATGGCATCGGTAGCGCCCAGGGATGGATTCACAGCGCCCCCTCGTAGGCCTGTCGCCAGATCAGCCGCGGATTTCACCGGATCGCTCAGAGACGATAGACGCTGGTGGTCATCACCTTCGACATCAGCTTCATGCCCAGCTTGACCGGGGCGGGGAAGCGGGCGCCACCGGCCTCCAGTGCCAGCTGGGCATGATGGGCCTCGTCGATGGCCATCTGGCGCAGCACTGCCCGGGAGCGCTGGTCGACCGGCGGCAGCTTGACCAGGTGATCTTCCAGGTGGTGGCCAACCTGCTCCTCGGTGGCAGCCACGAAGCCCAGACTGATCCGGTCACCCACGGCGCCGGCTGCGGCACCAAGGCCGAAGGAGGCCGCATAGAACAGCGGGTTGAGCAGGCTGGGCCGGTCATGCAGCTCCTGCAGCCGCGAGTCGCACCAGGCCAGGTGGTCGATCTCCTCCTGAGCGGCCTGTTCCATCTGGCCGCGCACCGCCGGCAGCCTGGAGGTGAGCCCCTGGCCCTGATAGAGGGCCTGGGCACAGACCTCTCCGGTGTGGTTGATGCGCATCAGCCCGGCGGCGTGTCGGCGCTCCTCGTCGCTCATCGGTGCCTCATGGAGATCCTCGGTGGCTGGCGAAGGGCGCGAGGGAGCCGCCGCGTGGGGCACCAGGGTCCTCAACACGGTATCGAACTGATGGATCAGATTGTCGGTGCGGGAAAGGGTCATGGCATATCTCTCGAGAATGCACTTGATGCGTTGTACGCCCGATCGCGCTAGCCAGCCGGCCAGGTGAAACGACGACCGCCCATCAGGTGCATATGAATGTGGAAGACGGTCTGGCCACCCTGGTCGTTGCAGTTCATTACCACCCGGTAGCCCTCCTCGGCAAAGCCCTTCTCCTCCGCCAGCTTCGCCGCGGTGAACTGCAGTCGGCCGACCAGCGCCAGATCGCCCTCCTCGATGTCGTTGAGGGTGGCGATATGCTGCTTGGGCACGATCAGCATATGGGTGGGGGCCTGGGGATTGATGTCGTTGAAGGCCAGCACGTCATCATCCTCATAGACGATGTCGGCGGGAATCTCGCGCTCGATGATCTTGCAGAACAGGCAATCCATGGGAGTCACTCCTTTCGGTCGGGTCTCGGGTCAGCGAAAGCGCCGCTGGGCGAGCAGGTGACGGACCAGCGGCCCCAGGATCAGTTCCATGGCCAGGGACAACCGCGATCCCGGCACCACCAGGGTGTGCGGCCGGCTCATGAAGGAATCCTGGATCATCGCCAGCAAGTAGGGGAAGTCCACCGTGGCCGGGTCGCGAAAGCGGATCACCACGAAGGACTCGGCGTCGATGGGGATGTCCTGCACCTCGAAGGGGTTCGAGGTATCCACCGTGGGCACCCGCTGGAAATTGATATGCGTGCGCGAGAACTGCGGCTGAATATAGTGCACGTAGTCATTCATGCGCCCCAGGATGGTATCGATCACCGCTTCCTGAGAGTAGCCGCGGTGACGCATGTCGCGATCGATCTTCTGGATCCACTCCAGGTTCATGGTCGGTGCCACACCCACCAGCAGGTCCACATGGCGGGCGATGTCGAGCTCGGCAGTGACCAGCCCCCCGTGCAGGCCCTCGTAGAACAGCAGGTCCGTACCAAAGGGCAGCGGCTGCCACTCGGTGAAGGTCCCCACCTGGTAACCGGCCTCGATCATCTGCTTGTCTTCGGCATGGATATAGTGGCGGTAGGAACCGTTGCCGTGTTCACCGTACTCCTGGAACAGCACCTCGAGCCGATCGAGCAGGTTGGCCTCCACGGCGAAATGGGAGAGCTCATCCTTGCGCTCGGGCTCGTCGAGGGAGATCCGCGCCAGTTCCTGTCGGGTGTAGCGGTGGAAGGCATCGCCGTCGACGAAGGCGGCGTGCACGGCCTCCCGGGCAAACATCCGCTCGAAGGTACGCCTCACCGTGGTGGTACCGGCGCCGGAGGAGCCGGTCAGGGCGATGATCGGATACTCCCGGGACATCAGTTCGCTCCTGCCAGGGCATCCCGCACACCGGCGGGGACCACTACCGGGCGGCCGCTTTGCGGATCGACCAGCATCAAGTTGATTCGCGCCGTGGCTACTGTCGCACCATCAGCCTCGCGCAGGATGCGATGGTAGACGCCGATCGCCTTGCGCCCCGGCTCGGGAATGGCCGTTTCCACCACCAGGGCATCGGGCCAGCGCGTCTCGGCCTGGTACTGCACGGCGAGATCTGCTGCCACGCAGGGGTAGCCGCCGAGGTCCCACTCGTGAAGGTCCCGCGAGGCGAGTGCCGCCACGCGGGCCTCGTGGAGCAGCGACACCAGCGCATCGTGGCCCAGGTGGCGACCGTAGTTCATGTCGGTGATGCGCACCGTCAGCGGGTGACGATGCACCACATCATCCGCGGGAAAGCTCAGTCTGACACGCTCCATCCTCGCTCCTGCTCTTGTTGTGTCGGGACCGCACGCCGTCAGGCGTCCGCGCGTTCCCGAGCGATGGCACGGTGGGCAATGTCGCGGCGGAAGAGCGCGTCGGGCCAGGAGATCTCGGCCACCCCCCGGTAGGCCAGGTCGCGGGCCGCCCCGACGCCGTCGCCCAGGGCGGTGACGCACAGCACCCGCCCCCCGGCGGTAACCACTCGGCCCTGCGCGTCCTCGGCGGTGCCGGCATGGAAGACCTTGCAGCCGGTGGCCTCGGCCGCCTCGACCCCCTCGATGGGGTCATGCTTGCGATAGCTGCCCGGGTAGCCTCCGGCGGCCAGCACCACGCCCACCGCGGCACGCGGGTCCCAGTCGCAGGCATGGCCGGCTAGTTCACCGCGGGCCCCGGCCAGACACAGCTGGGCGAAGTCGGCGCGCAGGCGCAGCATGATCGGCTGGGTTTCGGGGTCGCCGAAGCGGCAATTGTACTCGATCACCTTCGGGTTGCCGTCGGTGTCGATCATCAGGCCGGCATAAAGGAAGCCGGTGTAGGCATGTCCCTCCTCGGCCATGCCGCGTACCGTGGGCCGGATGACCCGTGCCATGATACGCTCGAAGACCTCATCGGTGACCACCGGCGCCGGGGAATAGGCGCCCATGCCACCGGTGTTGGGACCAGTATCGCCGTCGCCGACCCGCTTATGGTCCTGGCTGGTGGCCATGGGCAGGATCGTCTCGCCGTCGACCATGACGATGAAGCTCGCCTCCTCACCCTCGAGAAACTCCTCGATCACCACCCGGGCACCGGCATCACCGAAGGCGTTGGCCTCGAGCATGTCGCGGATCGCTGTCTCGGCCTCGTCCAGGGTCATGGCGACGATGACCCCCTTGCCGGCGGCCAGTCCATCGGCCTTGATCACGATGGGCGCCCCCTTCCCCTCTAGATACTCGAGGGCAGGCGGTACCGCGGTAAAGGTGCGATAATCGGCGGTGGGAATGGCATGGCGTGCCAGGAAATCCTTGGAAAACGCCTTGGAGCCCTCGAGCTGGGCCGCGCCGGCGGTCGGCCCGAAGATCGTCAGGCCCGCCTCGCGGAAGCGGTCGACCACACCCTCGACCAGCGGCGCCTCGGGGCCGACGATGGTCAGCGCCACGCCCTGCTCCCGAGCGAAGGCCACCAGGCCTGCCAGATCGGAAATGCCGATGTCGACATTCTCGAGGCCCGGCTCCCGGGACGTCCCGGCATTGCCGGGGGCCACGAAAACGGTCGACACCTGGGGAGACTGGGCGACCTTCCAGGCCAGGGCATGTTCGCGGCCACCGCCGCCGATGATCAGTACCTTCATCCGCTGTACTACCTCACAACCGTGCCAGAAACGTCGCGGCATTATGTCAGAAACTCGCCCGGGGCGCCGCTCAGGGCTTACCGCTGCCCTTGTCGTCCTCGTCCGAGGAATCGGCCTGGTTGATGGTCTTCTGCCAGAACTTCATGTTCTCCTCGGCCAGTTCGCGCATGAACTCCAGGGGCGTGTGCCGTATGGCCTGCTGCCACTGGTCCTGCACCCGCTGCTGCTGTTCGAGCATCAGCTTGGTGCCCTGCTCCAGGTAGCGCGACAGAGGCAGTGGCTGAGTCATGTCATAGACGCGGATGAACTGGGCGAGCAGGTCGTTGGAGAACACCTGTGCATCGCCGTCGGCCTGTTCCTGCTCGATGATGATCGACAACAGGATGGTGCGGGTCAGGTCCTCGCCGCTCTTGGCATCCTCCACGCGGAAGGGCACCTCGTCGAGGATCAGGCCACGTAGATCCTCGAGGGTCACGTAGCGGCTCTGTTCGGTATCATAGAGCCTGCGGTTGGCATACTTGCGAATCACGCGCACGGCGCTGCTCCTTGTTATACGAAGGGGCGGCTGCCCCTGTACGGCCATTGTGCACCGCGACACCATCCATGCAAGGCATAGCCACCATTCAGTCTCTAACGCGGCGAGGCCCCGTGAACCTGATCCTGCTTTCTCCCGATGATATCGAGAACGACCGCCTGGCCCGGGTCCGGGACCCGCGGCGCCTTGCCCACCTGCGCGAGGTGCACGGGGCACATCCCGGCGACAGCCTGACGCTGGGCATCGAAGGGGGACACCTGGGGCGCGGGGCACTCCTGGCTTTGAGCGACGACGAGGCACTCTTCGACGTCGCGGCCCTGGATCAGCTGCCACCGCCGGCACTGCCGGTGCATCTGGTGCTCGCCCTGCCCCGCCCGCGGATGCTGGCACGCAGCCTGGAGCACGTCACCGCGCTTGGTGTGAAACATATCACCCTGCTCAACACCCGCCGCGTGGAGAAGAGCTACTGGCAGTCACCGGAGCTCGGCGCGGAGAAGATCCACCGGCATCTGGTGCTTGGCCTGGAACAGGCCCGCGACACCCGACTGCCGACGGTGACGCTGGCCAAGGGCTTTCGCCCCTTCGTCGAGGATCGACTGCCGGAACTGCTGGCGGAGCGCCGGGGCCTGGTGGCCCACCCGGGCATGCCGAACGACTGCCCCCGCGGCCTCGACGAGCCCGCACTGCTGCTGGTGGGGCCTGAGGGCGGCTTCATCCCGTGGGAGGTCGACCAGCTGCTGGCGGCAGGCTGCGAGGGTATCCACCTGGGCCCACGCATCCTGCGGGTAGAGACGGCGGTGACGGCCCTGCTTGCCCGGCTCTTCTGAGCGCGGAGCGGGACGCTAGCTCCCCTCGTCAGGATCGTGCGGAACGAAGGGAGAGTCGACGCCGCAGTCCGGCTCACTGAGGAACGTCTCGCGCACATCGAGCAAACCCAGATGGCCGATGGAACGGCGTCCAAGCAGCAGCGGGTAATTCATCTCCTCCCGATCACGCAGCCCGAACTGCTCCTCATAGACGATATCCCCGAGACACACCTTCATGAGCACCACCGGACGCTCGTCCCGACCGCCGGCCCCACGCACCCGGAGGTCGCGGTAGAGCGGCAGCGTCAAGCGTTCGGTAAAGGTCTCGCCGCTCGCCTCGTCCTCGAGCCTGAGGCGAAAGCGGACCCACTCCTCGCCCTGCTGGTCGAAAACCTCGATATCGCGAGCGTCTAGTGATGACGTCAAGGCCCCGCTGTCGAGCTTGGCCTTCACCGCGACCCCCCAGGGTTCCAGCGTCGCCTTCTCCACCCAGCCAAAGACCTTTTGCGCGTCACCGGCGAAGGCCGGAAACGCGATACTCGACAACAGGGCGGCCAACAAGGGCAGACGGTAACGAGTCAGGGTCATGAGATCCTCCGGACCGGCCAATCAGCGCTTCAGGCGCTCGAGCAGGCTAACGGTGGCAAAGCCATCCGGCGTGGTGCCGATAGCAGCCTGGAATTCACGCAGGCCTCGCCGGGTGTTGGGGCCCATGATCCCGTCCGGCTCGCCTACATCGAAACCCCGCTGGTTGAGCAGGCGCTGCATCTCACGCACCTGGCTTCGGCTCAGCGGCTGCTCCCCCCGGGGCCAACCCTGCACGATGCCCTCGCGGCCAGCGATCTCGTCGGCCAGCGTGCCGACCGCCAGCGCGTAGCTGGTGGCGTTGTTGTAACGCAGAATGGCGCGGAAGTTGGGGCCCACCAGAAAGGCCGGGCCGTGCGCGCCGCCGGGCGCGATCACCGAGGCCGACGCAAACTCGGGCAGTGGCGTTCCGTCCAGC
Organism: Halomonas lysinitropha; assembly: GCF_902500215.1. GTDB lineage: Bacteria > Pseudomonadota > Gammaproteobacteria > Pseudomonadales > Halomonadaceae > Halomonas > Halomonas lysinitropha. The sequence goes on along the minus strand of NZ_CABVOU010000029.1, from coordinate 31,517 downwards.
CGACGCACGCCGCGCTCGGCCCAGTCGCGGCTGGGGCGACGCGTGGAAAGCTCGGTCTCGGCGTAGTCGAAGTCGTCGGGAAGTCGGACCTCCACGCCCCAGGTCTGCCCTGACTGCCAGCCAGCCCGGTCGAGATAGTTGGCGGTGGAGGCCATCACATCCGGGATACTGCCCCAGATGTCACGCCGACCGTCACCGTCGCCATCCACGGCATAGGCCTCGAAGCTCGAGGGAATGAACTGGGTGTGCCCCATGGCACCGGCCCAGGAGCCCTCCATGCGCTCGGGGGAGATATCGCCTGCATCCAGGATACGCAGCGCCGCGAGCAATTCGCCGCGGGCGAAGTCGCGGCGACGACCGTCGTAGGCCAGGGTGGCCAGGGCTTCGAGGGTCGAGAAGTTGCCGAAGTTGCCGCCGTAGTTGCTCTCGATGCCCCAGATGGCAACGATCACTTCGGCCGGGACCCCGTAGCGCCGCTCCATTTCCCGAGCCGTGTCACGGTACTCTTCCAGGCGCTCGCGACCGGTGGTTACCCGGCTCGCCGAGACGGCGCTGTCGAGGTACTGCCAGATCGGTCGCACGAACTCGGGCTGGGAACCGTCGAGTTCGATCACCCGCGGACGATAGCGCAGGCCATCGAGGGCTCGTGCCAGCGTTGTCTCGCGAATGCCCTCCGCTCGCGCCTCACGACGGAAGCCGGCCAGCCAGCTCGCGAAATCCGCCGGGGCGGCCGGTTCGTTGGCCCCTGTCTCGGCCATGGCATCGTTCACCTCGCCAGCTTCGGCTTCCTCGGCCACGCTGGCCTCACTGAGGGGCGAGGCCTGACAGCCGGCCAGCAGGGCCAGCAGCAGAGGAGTGGTCAGCATCCGTTTCATCGTCGCTCCTGCGGGACGTTTCCATTATCCGAACGATCATCGCCCAGAACCGGCCGCCAGGCCAGCCCGCTCAACCTCCCCAGAGCCGCCAGATCAACAGCGCGTGGCTGGCCAGCACGATCAGCGTGAGGTGCAGACGCAAGGACTGGTACCAATCCGGCAGCTCCGCTCTGCCATGCAGGGAGAGTTCATGGAAACGCACCAGCACGAAGCCGATGGCCAGCACCCAGGCTCCGGTGAGCGGATGAAGCAGTAATGCCGGCCAGGCGATCAGGCTCGGCACCATACTCAGCAACAGACGGATGCGAAAGCCAGTGCTGCCCACTGTCTCCAGCGACATGGCCACGCCCCACTGGATACCGCCGAGGAACGACAGAATCACTGCGCTGTAGTAGAGAAAGGCTTCAATGGCGAACATCTGCCATGCGATGGGCGCCAGCCACGCCACCGACACACTCACCAGAAAGGGCAGCAGGCCGGCCAGGCCGAGCCACAGTGCCAGGGATGGAATCGTGGCACGCATCACGGCCCCTCTCCATGGGCAGCGACGGCAGGCGCCCAGAGCGCCGCATAGTTGCCGTCGGGATCGTAGCGCCCGGCCTGATCGTGGACATCCAGGGCACGCGGCCGGGCGTCGCGCCCCACCCCGGCCAGGTAGCGCCAGTTGCCCCAGTTGCTGGCCACGTCGTAATCGATCAGGCAGTGCTCGAACCAGGCCGCGCCTAGACGCCAGTCCCCCGACAAGTGACGCACCAGGAAGCTCGCCGCGTTCTGGCGCGCCCGATTCGAGAGCCAACCGGTAGCGGAAAGCTCGCGCATGGCGGCATCCACGAAGGGAACCCCGGTACGGCCATCGCACCAGGCGCGAAAGTCCTCGTCAGGCGCCGGTAGTTCTCGCCCACCGAACAGAGAGGCACCTTCCTGCCGCGCCGCCCAGTGGAAATAGTCACGCCACAGCAGTTCGAAAATCACCCAGTAGCTCGACTCGTTGGCCCCGTGCCTGGCCTCCCAGGCACGCACCTCATCATGGACCTGGCGCGCCGACAGGCAGCCGTGAGCCAGCCAGGGCGAGAGCCGAGTGGAGAAATCGGCGCCGGCAAGGCCATTGCGGGTCTGCTTGTAGTCCGCCACGGCGCCGCTCTCCCACAGATAATGCTCGAGTCGCGCCCGAGCCGACGCCTCACCCCCGGCAAAGGCAAAGCCAGCGCGCGCATCCGGTGCCCAGGCGGCCGCGCGGTCACAGACCTTGCCCAGGGACGGGAAGCCTCGCGGTGCGTTGGCCGGCCAGCCGGGCAGGGTCACCGGCGCGGGAGCCGCCACAGGGATCGTCCAGCGACGCTCCACCTTGCGCCGAAACGCCGAGAAACTGGCGGGAATATCCTCCACCTCCATGGGCAGGGAGGTTTCGTCAAGCAGCGTACCGCCGTCATGACACGTCAGGGTCACCTGTTTGCCCAACCGCTCGGCCAGCCGCACGCTGGCCTGCCGCTCCTCCCAGCCCGCATCGGCGCGCACCCGCACTTCGTCGATATCGTGGGTCTCGGCCAGCTCGGCAACCGCCTCGGCAGGAGTGCCGATGCGCACCAGCAGGTCACTGCCACGCTTGAGCAGTTCGCCGCGCAGGGCGATCAGGCTCTCCCAGAGGAAGCGCAGTCGGGCCGACCCTATACGAGAGGCCTCTAGCCCGGGCAGAGGATCGAGCCAGGCATCATCCAGAACGAAGACGCACAGCAACGACTCGGGTGACGTGGAAAAGTGGAACAGGGGATTGTCGGCCAGACGCAGATCACTGCGCAGCCACACCAGCATACGGCTCATAGCGATCTCTCCTGGCGTTTCCCCTGGCGGCGGCAGCGCTCGCTACAGTGGCGAACCTCCTCCCAGCATCGCGCCCACTTCCGTCGCCAGGCAAAGGAGCGGGCGCAGTGCGCGCAGACCTTTTGGGGGAGATGCGGCTTGCGGTGCATGGAGAGCAACCTCAAAAGTGAACAGGGAAGAAATAATGGTACAGTATTTGTACAACTAAGTGTCGCCTGCCGCTATCCACGGTTTCGCCAACGAAACAGGAGGTGCTCAATAAAACGGGCCGCCCGAAGGCGGCCCCGCAATGACAGACCCTGATTGTCCCGACTCAGGAGTCGTCCGTCCCCCCGGGCTCGCGGCGGGCGTTGCGCTCGGTCTCCCTGCCGCTCTTGAGTTCATGGGTCAAGGGGTCGTAGTTGGGCTTGAGTTCATCCTTGAGCGTCCCCTCCCACAGCCGGGAGCCGACGAAATAGCCTGCCCGACCGATCACATGGGCCGCCACCGGTGCGGTCATCATGATGAAGAGGATCACGCCAAAGGCCCGCGCCACCACTGCCACCTGAGCGAAGTGCAGCGCTACCGCCAGCATGATCAGGGTAGCCCCCAGGGTCGCGGCCTTGGTGGTGGCGTGCATGCGGGTCAGCAGGTCGGGCAGGCGAACCACGCCGAGGGCCGCCAGGAACATGAAGATCGACCCGGCCAGTATCAGGCCGCCCTTGAGGAACTCAATCATCCCGTGGCCCTCCACGCTCCAGGAAGCGGGCGAAGCCGATCGCCGCCATGAACGCCATCAGCGCCATGACGATGGCCACATCCAGCAGGCTCGGCACGTCAGTGGCAATGGCGACCACCCCGATGATGCCGACCAGGATCGACGAGAAGAGCTCCAGTGCCACCACTCGATCCGGCAGGCTGGGACCACGAAACAGACGCACGAAGGCCAGGCACAGGGCCAGGCTCATCACCGCCAGGCTCAGCAGGATCACGTTAGACACGTGGCCATCTCCTTTGATCAGTGAAACAGTTCCAGTGCCCGGCGCTCCAGCTCCGCCAGGCTGCGCCTTAACTCCGGTTCGTCATCCAGAAACATGGCATGGATGTAAAGCACGCGGCGATCATCGGAGACATCCAGGCTAAGGGTCCCCGGAGTCAGCGAGATCAGATTGGCGACGAAGGCGATCTCGAACTCGGTGCCGGCCTTGAGGGGCATGGCGATCACTCCCGGCTTCATGTACCAGGGCGGGGTCACGATGTCGTAGGAGACCTTGAGGTTGGCCATCACCAGTTCCTTGAGGAAGAAGCCGACAAAGCGGATGAACCGCGGCAAGCGCTGGGCATGCCCGGCCAGCGCCGGTATCTGAGGCTGGATCAGCGCCAGCACCAGGTAGCCGAAGAGCAACCCGGCCAGCAGGTTGCGGCCGCTGAAGTCGCCGGTGAGCACGATCCAGGCGAAGCCCAGCAGCAGATTCCAGGCGGCACCGATCATGGTCTCACCTCCCCCGCTTCGCCGAGCACAGCCTCGATGTAGCGTTCGGGCGCCAGCAGCTGGCCGGCCGAGGCCTCGGCCAGGGCATAGATGGGTTCGGCATTGAGGCCGATGAACAGGGTGCACAGCGCCAGACCGACCACCGGCGCCGACATCAGCCACATCTCGCGCGGATTCACCTCAGGATAGGGGTCGACGTCGCCCTCAGGCGGCGCCGACTTCCAGAATACCTCGGCCCAGATCTTGATCATCGAGTAGAGGGTGAGCAGCCCCACCAGCAGGGCGATGAAGGTTACCCCGTAGGCCTCGGCCTCGATGCCGGCACGGATCACGATGAACTTGGCGAAGAAGCCCGACAGCGGCGGCATGCCGGCCAGCGACAGCGCCGGGATCAGGAACAGCACGGCCAGCCAGGGATGAGTGCGATAGAAGCCACCCAGCGACTTGAGCTGGTAGGTGCCGCGCAGCCGGTGGACGATGCCGCTGACCAGGAAGAGATTCGTCTTCACGATGATGTGGTGCATGATGTAGAAGACCCCGCCGATGATCGCCAGGGGGGTGAACAGCGCCAGCCCCAGGATCATGTAGCCGATCTGACTGACGATATGGAACGACAGGATGCGCCGGAACTCGAACTGTGCCGCCGCCCCCAGCACCCCGGAGAGCATGGTGAATCCCGCTCCCCACAGCAGAATTTCGTGGGTATAGCCCGGGCTCTGGTTGAAGATCAGCGTGAACACGCGGAACAGCGCATAGACTCCGACCTTGGTCAGCAGACCGGCGAACAGTGCCGAAACGGCCACGGGCGGGGTGTGATAGGAAGCCGGCAGCCAGAAGAACAGCGGGAAGGCTGCCGCCTTGATGCCGAAGGCGACCATGAACATCATCGCCAGGACATCGACCATGCCGTTGTCCTCCAGGGTCGCCAGGCGACGCGCGATGTCGGCCATGTTGAGCGTGCCCACCATGCCATAGAGCAGCCCCACCGCGACCAGGAAGATCACCGAGGAGACCAGGTTGAGGGTGACGTACTTGATCGCCCCCTCCATCTGCGCCTTCTCGCTGCCCAGGATCAGCAGCGCGAAGGAAGCCACCAGCATCACCTCGAACCAGACGTAGAGATTGAAGATATCGCCGGTGAGAAAGGCCCCGGCGACACCGGCCAGCAGCAGGTGCATCAGCGGGAAGTAGCCGTAGGCCTCATGACCACGCCCCACCGTGGCCAGAGAGAAGAGCGCCACGGCAAAGCCGATGATACCGGTCAGCACCACCATGATCGCCCCCAGCAGGTCGGCCACCAGGCTGATGCCGAAGGGTGCCGGCCAGCCACCCATGTGCATCACCAGGATGCCGTCGCGGTTGACCGTGGTCAGCAGCCACAGGCTGGTCAGCAACAGGCCGGCAGTACCGGCGACGGCAATGAACCGCTGCATGCTCCGGGAACGCCAGAACACCAGCGACACGGCCCCCGCCAGCAGCGGAATGAGGATGGGCAGCGCGATCTGGGGATTCACGTGTCGGTATCCTTCATCTTGTCCAGGTCATCGGCACGCACAATCTCCCAGGCACGACGTACCAGCACCACGGCGAACGACAGGACACCGAAGGCGATGACGATGGCGGTGAGCACCAGCGCCTGGGGCAGGGGATCGGCCACCGCGCCTTCGGGCGCCGTCAGGCCCTGGGGGACAAGGGGCGGTGCGCCGCGCACCATGCCCGCCGTAGCAAAGATCAGCAGGTTGGCGGCATTCGAGAGCAGCATCAGCCCGATCACCAGCTTGACGATGGAGCGGCGCAACATCATATAGATGGCAGCGGCAAACAGAATGCCGATCGTGATGGCCATCAAGGGTTCCATGGAGCCTCCTCAGCGTTCGTCGTCTTCCTGATCGGTCTTGACCAGGGCGGTGATCGCCGTGAGCACCGAGCCCACCACCACCAGGTAGACACCCACATCGAAGATCAGCGGCGTCGAAGCCTTGAAGTCGATGATCGGGACGGTCCACCACTGGGCCGTGAAGAAGGGCTCGCCGACCCACCAGGCCGGCAGTGTCGATAGCACCCCGAGCAGCAGTCCCATGGCGATCAGGTCGCGGGGCGACACCTTGAGCATCTCGTTGAGCGCGCGACGCCCGCAGGCAAACAGGTAAAGGGCAAAGGCCCCCGCCGCCACCAGGCCGGCGATGAAGCCGCCGCCTGGCTCGTCGTGCCCCCGAAGCAACAGGAAAAGCGAGAAGAGCAGTTGCAATGGAAGCAGCAGTCGCGCCGCGGCATTGAGAATCAGGGTCCCTGATCTAACCATCATCGCTCTCCGAGGGCGGAGCATGGCGCCTGGCATCATAGGCCTCGGCGTGGAAACGCAACATGGCATAGACCCCGATGGCGGCCAGCGCCAGGACGAACATCTCGCCCAGGGTATCCAGCGCCCGGAAGTCGACCAGAATGACGTTGACGATATTATGGCCGTGACCCAACGGCTGACTGTTCGCCACCATGTAGTCCGAGATCCGCGGCAGCCGCTCGCCGGAGAGCACCGAGAGCATCAGCAGCGTGATCAGGCCGCCGGTGAGGCTGGCCACACCGAGGTCACGCAGCCGCTCGACGGGTGTGGACAAGGTGGCGAAGCGCGGCAGCCGGAACAGCACCAGCACCAGCAGGATCACCGTCAGAGTCTCCACCAGCAGCTGGGTGATCGCTAGGTCCGGGGCACTGAACAGCACGAAGGTCAGGGCGATGGAGAAGCCCATGACCCCCAGCGCCGCCACCGCTGCCAGGCGCGAGCGCATGACACAGGCCGCCACGGCACCGGCGACCATCAGGCCAGCGACCACGGCCTCGTGGAGATAGAACGAAAGGGCGAAATCGAGCTCGAGGGTATGTCGGAAGAAGAGTGCATGACCGACCAGGCCCAACAGCACCAGCAGGGTCATGACCAGATAGTTGCGGATATGGCCGTTCTGCAGCATGCGGGTCTGCCACTCGGCCACGATCACCAGGCCGGCCATCAGCGCCTCATAGCCGGCCTCGGGGCCGCGGGCCATCAAGGGTTCGAGGCGGGCCAGTCTTGCCCGCAGGCGGTCCCAGTGACGATAGGCGAACAGGCCCAGCAGCAGGCTCGCCAGGGACAGTAGCAGAGGCAGGTTGATCCCGTGCCAGAGCGCCAGGTGCACCGCGGCCCCGTGCGCGCCGATACCCGAGACAGTAGCCGACACCAGAGAGTCCAGCAGGCCCGGTGCCAGGCCGAACAACAACGACAGCAGGGCCAGCAGGGCGGGCCCCACGAGCATCGCAGGCGGCGCTTCATGGGGCGCCCTGGGGGTCTCGCGCGGGGCACCGAAGAAGGGGCGCAGGGCGACAATGGCCGCCACGGCCAGGGTCAGGAAAGCCGCCGTGAAGGCAAGCAGCAGGATCAGGGGTCGCCAGGCATCGGCCGCGAGCACCGACTCGAGCATCAGCTCCTTACCCACGAAACCGAGCAGGGGCGGCAACCCGGCGAGCGACAGGGCGGCGAGCCCGGCCACAGCGGCGGTGAGCGGCATAACCCGACGCAGCCCCCCCATGGCGGTGACATCCTTGGTACCGGTCTCGTGATCGAGAATGCCGGCTACCATGAACAGTGACCCCTTGTAGAGCGAGTGGCCCAGCAGAAAGACCACAAAGGCGACAAGTGCCCCCTCGGATCCAATACCGAGCAGCATGGTCAGGGTGCCCAGTGCCATCACCGTCGAATAGGCCAGCAGTTTCTTGACGTTGGTATGCTGAATCGCCAGGAAGGCGCCAGTGGCCATGGTCAACGCGCCCACCAGGGAGAGGGTGATCACCCAGCCATCGGTGCCTCCCAGGGCAGGGTGCAGCCGAGCGAGAAGGTAAACCCCGGCCTTGACCATGGTCGCCGAATGCAGGTAGGCCGAGACCGGCGTGGGAGCCGCCATGGCGTTGGGGAGCCAGAAATGGAAGGGGAACTGGGCCGACTTGGTGAAGGCGCCTATCAGGATACAGACCAGTAGAGGCGTGTAGAGCGAATGCTCGCGCAGCAGGTCGCCGCGGCCGGTGAGCTCAGCGAGCGACCAGCTCTCACCGGCTACTGCCAGCATGGCGAAGCCGGCGAGCAGCGCCAGACCGCCCCCCGCAGTGACGAGCAGCCCCTGAAGGGCCGCCTTGCGCGCGGCAAGATCGCTGTGATTGAAGCCAATCAGCAGGTAGGAGGTGACGCTGGTGAGCTCCCAGAACACGAAGAGCGTGACCAGGTTGTCGGCCAGCACCAGGCCGAGCATCGACATCATGAAGGCGGTGATCACCACCAGAAAGCGCGGCAGGTCGCGATGGCCGCGCAGATACTCACCCGAGTAGATCAGCACCAGGGTGCCAATCACCGTGATCAGCATGGCGAACAGCCAGGCAAGACCGTCGATCAGGAAGGTCAGGGTAATATCGAGCCCGGGCACCCAGGCCCACTCCAGCAGCAGGACATCGCCGGAGGCGATCGCCGACCACTGGCCAATCAGCCAGGCTACCAGGGAGGCGGGCAGCAGGGCCATCACCAGCGGCGTTCGGGCCCCGAACCAATGATGCAGCAGCGGGGCCATCCCCGCGACCACGAATCCTCCCAACACGGCAAGTTGCATCGTGCCCCCTCCCCTGTCGTGGCGGGGTCCGCAGCACAGTCGCCGCCCCCACCCGGTAGAGCTGACAACTCTATAGAGACAAGGTGTTGAAAGGCAAGGAGGCGGCGAGCGTGCCCCCTTTGGGTTAGAGTGTGGGAAAGCCAAGCCTTGGGGGGCGACCCGACCCAGAGCCGGGGTGCGATCGCAGGTCGCTTGCGCCATCCTGTCCCCGGGACAACCCACGCCCTCCCGTTTCCGGAGCCGCGCAGGAAGACCGATCGATGACATTGCTGTGGATAGCCCTGTTGCCCCTCCTGGGGGTGTTGGTGCCCGCGTTCACCGAGCAACGCGGGCGCCGTTTCTGCTCCCTGGCCACCGCGGTACTGCCCGCACTGGCACTACTGATGATGCTGGGCCAGCTACCCGCTCTGGCAGCCGGCGAGACCCTACGCTTCGCCATCGGCTGGGTGCCCACCCTGGGCCTGGACCTAGCCTTTCGGCTGGACGGTCTTTCAGTGCTGTTCAACCTGCTGATCGTGGGGATCGGCCTGCTGATCCTGCTCTACGCGCACTACTACCTGTCGCCGGAGGAGCCCTTCGGGCGTTTCTATGCCTATCTGATCCTGTTCATGGCCTCCATGGTCGGCATCGTGATGGCCGACAACCTGCTGCTGCTGTGGCTGTTCTGGGAACTCACCAGCATCTCCTCGTTTCTGCTGATCGGCTTCTGGTCGCACCGCAGCGATGCCCGCAAGGGGGCACGCATGGCGCTGACCGTGACCGGCGCCGGCGGCCTGGCACTGCTCGCCGGCCTGCTGCTGCTGGGGGACATGGTCGGCAGCTACGACATGAACGAAGTGCTGGCCAGCGGCGATGTCATCCTCGCCGACCCGCGCTATCCCATGATGCTGGTGCTGGTGCTGCTGGGCGCGTTCACCAAGTCGGCCCAGTTCCCCTTCCAGTTCTGGCTGCCGCATGCCATGGCGGCTCCCACGCCGGTCTCGGCCTACCTGCATTCGGCGACCATGGTCAAGGCCGGCATCTTCCTGATGGCGCGCCTTCACCCGGCCATCGCCGGCAGCGAGCTGTGGTCGGTGATCGTCTCCCTGGTCGGCATGGCCACCCTGCTTTACGGGGCCTGGTTCGCCCTGCTCAAGACCGACCTCAAGGGTATCCTGGCCTTCTCCACGGTCAGCCACCTGGGGCTGATCACCGTGCTGCTGGGAATCGGCACGCCCATGGCGGTGCTCGCGGCGCTCTTCCACATTCTCAACCATGCCACCTTCAAGGCGGCGCTGTTCATGAGCGCGGGCATCATCGACCACGAGACCGGCACCCGGGAACTGGGCCGGCTGGGCGGGCTGCGTCGCGCCATGCCGGTCACCGCGGTGCTGACCAGCGTGGCGGGCGCCGCCATGGGCGGGGTTCCGCTGCTCAACGGCTTCCTGTCCAAGGAGATGTTCTTCACCGAGACCCTCGCGAGTCCGGTGCTGGGCGGGCTCAGCTGGCTGATGCCGGTACTGGCCACCCTGGGCGGCATCCTCTCGGTGGCCTACTCGCTGCGCCTGGTGCATGCGGTCTTCTTCAAGCCGGCCCGCGAGGCTCCCCCCAAGTCACCCCATGAACCACCAAGGCTGATGCGCGCCCCGGTGGAACTGCTGGTGGCGCTATGCGTGATCGTGGGCCTGGCTCCGGTACTGGCGGAGGGCCTGCTGGGACTGGCCCTGCAGGCGGTACTGGGCGAGGCGTACGGGTTCCACCTGGCGATCTGGCACGGCGTCAACCTGCCGCTGTTGATGAGCCTGGTGGCGCTGGTCGCCGGCGTCGCGACCTACTGGCGCCATCCCGACCTGCGCCGCTTCCTCAAGGGGTTTCGTCCGGTGGATGCCCGCCTGGTGTTCGAAGCCGCCGTGCAGCGCCTGGGGCGCAGCGCCGAAACGGGTCTGGCCTGGTTCGACGGGGGCTCGCTGCAGCGCTACATGACCTGGCTGCTGCTCGCTGCCCTGTTGATGGGCGGCCTGGGCCTGGCGCGCATGAGCGGGCTCGGCGGTGAGCTGGAAAACCAGCCTCTCGACGGCGTCCTGCTGCTGGGGGCCGGGCTGCTGATCTTCGGCGGCATTGCCACGGCCGCTACCCACCGCTTCCGCCTGATTTCGCTGCTGATGCTCTCGGTGGTGGGGCTGGTCGTCGCCCTTACCTTCGCCCGTTTCTCTGCGCCCGACCTGGCACTGACTCAGCTCTCGGTGGAGGTGGTGACCATGATCCTGCTGATGCTGGCGCTGTTCTTCCTGCCCCAGAAGACGCCTCGGGAGTCCTCGAATCGCCGCAGTCTGCGAGACGTGTTACTGGCCGGCGCCCTGGGCATGGTGGTCGCCAGCCTCAACTATGCAGTGTTGACCCGTGACAATGCGCCCATCTCCGGTTTCTTCCTGGAGAACAGCGTGCCCGGCGGCGGCGGCCACAACGTGGTCAACGTCATCCTGGTGGACTTCCGCGGCTTCGATACCCTGGGCGAGATCACCGTGCTGGCCCTGGCAGGTCTGGCGATCTTCAAGCTGCTCAATCGGCTGCGGCTGTTCATTCCGCATAGTGACGGCAAGGGTCGACTCTGGTCACCGGATCGCTATCCGGCGATCCTCACCTCCATCTCCATGGCGCTGCTGCCGCTGGCCCTGCTGGTGTCGGCCTTCATCTTCCTGCGTGGCCACAACCAGCCCGGCGGCGGCTTCATCGCCGGGCTGGTCACCGCCGTGGCACTGATCCTGCTCTACATGGCCCGCGGCGTGGACTGGGTCCAACAGCGCCTCGACTTCCCCTATCAACCCGTGGCAATTGCCGGGGTGGCCGTCGCCACCTTCACGGGGCTGGGCAGCTGGCTTTTCGGCCATCCCTTCCTGACTTCGGCCTTCAGCTATTTCAGCCTGCCGCTGGTCGGGAAGTTCGAACTGGCCACCGCCATGATCTTCGACCTCGGCGTCTATCTCGCCGTGGTGGGGGCCACGCTGATGATCCTCGCCAATCTGGGCAAGGTCACCACGCCCCACCGTCCGGCCAAGGAAGCCTCCGAAAGCTTCGACACCGCTCCCACTTCGCGACCCGGCAAGGAGAAACGCTGATGGAAAGCCTCTACGCCATCACCACCGGCGTGCTGACCGCCTGCGGGCTCTACCTGGTCTTGCGTGGCCGAACCTTCCCGGTGGTGGTCGGCCTTACCCTGCTCTCCTATGCGGTCAACCTCTTCCTGTTCTCCATGGGGGGGCTGACCACCGACGGGGCTGCCATCCTCGACGGGCCATCGAACTATGCCGACCCGCTACCCCAGGCGCTGGTGCTCACTGCCATCGTGATCGGCTTCGCCATGACCGCCTTCGTGGTGATCCTGGCCATGCGTGCCCGCAGCGAGGCGGGCAACGACCATGTCGATGGCCGCCACCATGAAGACGGGGAGGATCGCCCGTGATGCAGCATCTGATCGTCCTGCCCGTGGTGCTGCCGCTGGTCGCCGGCATCCTGCTGCTCTATCGCCGCCAGGGGGCCACCCGGGCCAAGCGCCTGGTCGGGGTCATCGCCACGGCGCTGCTCGTGGTCGTCGGCATTGCCCTGGTGGCCCGTGCCGCCGGCGGCGAGGTCACCTACTACGCACTGGGGGACTGGCAGCCGCCCTTCGGCATCGTGCTGGTCCTCGACCGCCTCTCGGCGATGATGATACTGCTCACCGCGGTGCTCGCTCTGGGGGCGGTGGTGTTCGCCTGTGCCGGCGACGACGAGCGCGGCAGCAACTTCCACGGCCTCTTCCAGTGGCAACTGATGGGCATCAACGGCGCCTTCCTCACCGGTGACCTCTTCAACCTCTTCGTGTTCTTCGAGGTGTTGCTGCTGGCCTCCTACGCCCTGCTGCTGCACGGCGGCGGCAAGGCGCGCATCCAGGCCGGGGTCCACTACGTGGTGCTCAACCTGGCCGGTTCCTCGCTGTTCCTGATCGCCGTGGGCGTACTCTATGGCGCCACCGGCACCCTCAACATGGCCGACATGGCGGTGCGCCTCGGCGAGCTGCCCGCCGAGCGGGCTGGCTTGGTGACCGCCGGAGGCCTGATGCTGCTGGTGGTGTTCGGGCTCAAGGCGGCGATCCTGCCACTCTACTTCTGGTTGCCGCGGGCCTACGCCGCCGCCCCGGCACCGGTGGCAGCGCTCTTCGCCATCATGACCAAGGTCGGTATCTACGCCATCCTGCGGGTCTATTCGCTGGTCTTCGGCGAACACGCCGGGCCGCTGGCGAACCTCGAGCAGGCCTGGGTATGGTGGCTGTCGCTGGGCACTCTGGTGGCGGCCGGGATCGGGGTAATGGCCGCCCGCGACCTGCGGCTTCTGGTCGCCTATCTGGTGCTGGTCTCGGTGGGCACCCTGCTGGCCGGCATCGGGATGGGCTCGCCGGCCGCCGTTTCCGCCCTGCTCTACTATCTGGTGCACACCACCCTGATCACCGGCGGGCTCTTCCTGCTGGCCGAACTGATCGGCCTGCAGCGCGGCAAGGCCGGAACGCGCCTGGTCAGGGGCCGCCCGCTGCTCCAGGGCGGCTGGCTGGCCGGGCTGTTCTTCGTCGGTGCCGTGGCGGTCGCCGGCCTGCCGCCGCTGTCCGGGGCCATCGGCAAGGCGCTGATGATGGCGGCCGCCGAGGGTAGCCAGCGTGCCTGGCTGTGGCCGATCCTGCTGGGCACCGGCCTGTGTGCGCTGGTCGCCCTGTCGCGGGCCGGCTCCACGCTCTTCTGGCGTAGCCAGGGGGAGCCGATGGGCGTGCCCCTGCCGCGTCGCCAGTGGTTCGGGGTTGCCTGGCTGCTGGGCGCCTCACCGCTGCTGGTGGTCCTGGCCGGTCCGGTCAGCGACTACACCCAAGCCACCGCCGACCAACTGGCCAATCCCCAGGCGGTGGTCAACGCCCTGCTGAATGATGCCGGAGGCACGCCATGATCAAGCCCCGTCCCTGGCTGCCGACCCCTCTGCTGTCGATCCTGCTGCTGGCAGTCTGGCTGCTGCTGGTACGCAGCACCGCCTTCGGTCAGTTTCTGCTGGGCGGTTTCCTGGCGATAGTGATACCGCTGGCCACCCACCGCTTCTGGGATGCCCAGCCCCATGTAGGCCGACCCTGGCTACTGCTGCGCTTCGTGGTGCGCGTGCTTGGCGACATCCTCATCGCCAACATCGAGGTGGCCTGGATGATCGTCAATCCCTTTCGCCGGCTGCGGCCCCATTTCGTGGAATACCCACTGATGCTGGAGGATCGCTTCACCATCACGCTGCTGGCCAACACCATCAGCCTGACGCCGGGTACGGTATCGGCCAACCTGCGCCTGGACGGCCGGACGCTATTGATCCACGCCCTGGACGTGGAGGATGAGGAGGCGCTGATCGCGCATATCCGCGAACGCTACGAGCGGCCGCTGAAGGAGATCTACGAATGCTAGACCTTGCCCTGTGGACCAGCATGGCCCTGGTGGTGGCCGCCCTGCTGCTCAATGTCTATCGCCTGACCGTGGGGCCGGACATGCCGGACCGGATCCTGGCGCTGGATACCATGTACGTGAATTCCATCGCGCTGATCGTGCTGATGGGTCTGTGGCTGAATACCAAGACCTACTTCGAGTCGGCGCTACTGATCGCCATGCTCGGTTTCATCAGTACCGTGGCGGTCTGCAAGTACCTGCTGCGTGGCGACATCATCGAATAGGAGGCCCCATGACATTCTATGTGCTCCTCGAGGGCGTGATCGCCTTCCTGCTGATCGCCGGCGGTGCCTTCGCCTTCATCGGCTCGTTGGGCATGGCCCACCTGCGCGACTTCTACATGCGCCTGCACGGGCCCACCAAGGCCACCACCCTGGGGATCGGCTGCATGCTCGCGGCTTCGATGCTCTATTTCTGGGTGATCGACGGCAAACCCGACATCCAGGAGATGCTGATCACGCTATTCCTGTTCATCACCGCCCCGGTCAGCGCTCACCTGATGGCCAAGACCGGCCTGCACCTGCAGCTGCGCCATGAGGACAAGACCCGGGGCAACCCGCCCGAGCTCCGCGACGAGGAGATCGGCGAGAAGCCGGTGCCGCACCCGGATCGCGGCCACGGCTGACGGGACCTAGACCCAGCCGCCCAGTTCGTTGTCGATGATCGAGAGCAGCGCGGCAATATGGTCATCGCGGTCATTCAGGCACGGGATATAGGTGAATGTCTCGCCACCCGCCGCCAGGAAGCTATCGCGAATTTCCTCCTCGATCTCCTCCAGGGTCTCCACACAGTCCGACGAGAAGGCCGGCGACACCACCGCGATGTGCTTCTTGCCCTGTCGGGCCAGCTCGGCGACGTGCTCCACGGTCGCTGGCCCCACCCACTCCTCGGGGCCAAACTTGGACTGGAAGGCGGTCTGGATCGCCTCCTCCTCCCAGCCGAGTCGCTCGCGCAGCAGGCGCGTGGTCTTCTGGCACTGGCAGTGGTAGGGGTCGCCCTCCAGCAGATAGCGCTTGGGAACGCCATGGTAGGAGGCAACCAGGACCTCGGGCGGCGTTTCGGCGGCGTCATAGGCCTCGCGCACCGAACTGGCCAGGGCGTCGAGGTACTGCGGGTGTTCGAAATAGGCGGGCACCGTGCGAATCGCCGGCTGCCACTTGAGCTTCATCAGGGTGCGAAAGGCCTGGTCGTTGGCCGTGGCCGTGGTCGGTGAGGCGTACTGTGGATAGAGCGGGAAGAACAGGATCCGTTCGCAGCCCGCGGCCTGCATGCGCTTCAGCACGCTGTCGGTGGAGGGATTGCCGTAGCGCATGCAGAAGTCCACCACCACATCCTGCCCATAAGCTGCGTGCACTCCCTCGGCAATCTTGCGGGTCTGGTCACGCGTCGTGGTCAGCAGCGGGCTTTCGTTCTTCTCGGTGTTCCAGATGCCGCGATAGGCCTCGCCGGACTTGAAGGGGCGGCGCGAGAGGATGATCAGCTGCAGCAGCGGCTGCCATTTCCAGTCCGGGTAGTCGACCACCCGCTTGTCGGAAAGGAACTCGCTCAGATAACGACGCATCGACCAGTAGTCGGTGGCATCCGGCGTGCCCAGGTTGGCCAGCACCACGCCGACCTTCTTTCGCGGCATCGGCGGATGATCGGCCGGGGCATGGGCCAGCCGGCCGCTGCCCGGCGAATCCAGGTCTCGGGACGCCTTGTCCGGGTTCGGTGGGGTCATTCGGGAACTCCTTCTGATCGCTGATGGATAGAGTTTATCAGCCCGCTCGCCCGGAGGGGGATGAAGTTGTACTATGTAAATGATTTGTACAGCTTGAGACAAGGATCATGCCCCGACCCCTGGTGCTGCTGCTGGGCGACCAGCTGAGTCACGACTTGGCCAGCCTGCGCGGCCTGCCGGAAGGCGGGGTAGTGGCGCTGTGCGAGGTGGCCGCCGAAAGCTCCTATGTCCCCCATCATCACCAGAAGATCGCCCTTATCCTCTCCGCCATGCGCCATTTTGCCACCGAGCTTCGCGACCGGGGCCACCGGGTGCACTACAGCGTCCTGGACGACCCGGACAATGCGCAGACACTGGTCAGCGAGGCGGAGCGCCTGGCCGGCCTGTACGGCTGCGACGAGGTCCGCGTGGTGCGCCCCGGCGAGTGGCGGCTGTGGCAGGCGATGCGCCAGCGCGAGCACGCCGCCCTACCCTGGCGGCTGATCGAGGATGACCGCTTCTTCACCACGCCGGAGGACTTTGCCGCCTGGGCCCAGGGTCGCAAGGCACCCCGCATGGAGCACTTCTATCGGCTGATGCGCAAGCGAACCGGCCTGCTGATGGAGGATGATCAGCCGGCAGGGGGTCAGTGGAACTTCGACCATGACAACCGCGAGCCGCTGCCCGAATCGCTGGCGGTTCCCGAACCGCCGCACCACCGTCATGACGCCGTCACGGATGACGTAATGGCGCTGGTGGCGGAGCATTTTCCCACGCATTTCGGCAATCTGGAGAACTTCCACTGGCCGGTCACGCGCCGTCAGGCGCTGGGTGACCTGCGCCATTTTCTCGAACACCTGCTCCCCGACTTCGGCCGTTTTCAGGACGCGATCAGTGACACCGACCCCTTCCTCTTCCATTCACGGCTCTCCGCGGCCCTCAACCTTGGCCTGCTCTCACCCCGCGAGGTGTGCGAGGCAGTCGAGCGCGAATACCGTGAGGGGCGTGCACCGCTCAATTCCGTCGAGGGCTACATCCGCCAGGTGCTGGGTTGGCGGGAGTATGTGCGCGGTCTCTACTGGACCCGAATGCCCGACTACAAGCGACGCAATGCCTTGGTGACGAGCCGCGGCCTTCCGGCCTTCTACTGGAGCGGTGACACGGACCTGCACTGCCTGAAGCGCGCCATCGAGATGACGCGCGACCATGCCTATGCCCACCATATCCAGCGGCTGATGGTCACCGGCAACTTCGCACTGCTCTGCGACGTGGCGCCCGAGGCACTGTGCGACTGGTACCTGGCCGTCTATGCCGATGCCTGCGAGTGGGTGGAGCTGCCCAACACCCTGGGCATGGTGCTGCATGCCGATGGCGGACTGATGGGCTCCAAGCCCTACTGCGCTTCGGGAAAGTACATCGATCGCATGTCGGACCACTGCCGGCACTGCCGCTTCAACCCGAAGCAGGTGACGGGGCCCGATGCCTGCCCCTTCAACAGCCTCTACTGGGCCTTTCTCGAGCGTCATGCCGACACCCTGAGCGGCAACCCGCGCATGAAGCTGATCTACGGCAGCCTGCGGCGCATGAACGATGACAAGCGGGCGGCCATGCGCGAGCAGGCCGATGCCTTCCTGGCGGAGCTCGAGACCGCGCCTGCCTACGGGCATGGCGAGCATCTGGCAGGCTACGACGCCACTCAGGAGACGACACCATGACACGAGACGATACCCTCGAGGCCTGCGCCCCAGCGACGCTCTATCACGATGGTCACTGCCCGCTGTGCCAGCGCGAGGTCGCCTGGCTGGAAGGCCATCCGCACCGCGCGCGCATCAGGCTGGTGGATATACAGGCACCGGACTTCGATGCCGCGTCGCTGGGCACAAGCCTCGAGGCGATGATGGGTCGGCTTCATGTCCACGATGCGGAGGGTCGCTGGTACATCGGCATGGATGCCAGCCGCGCGCTCTATGCGGTACTGGGCTATCGCCGGCTGGTTTGGCTGAGCACCCTTCCGGGGGTGAAGGGAATGATGGATGCGGGATATCGATGGTTTGCCCGCCGCCGCCTGCGCCTGGGGCGTTGGCTACAACAGCGGCAGCAGGTCAGGGACAAGGAATAGGATCAGAAGACCAGCGGCATGCGCGAGGTGAGCGGATCCTGGTAGTGGGTCTCGCGACCGACGACTTCATCGTGGGGCACCTGCTGGACCAGGTAGGCACGGTGGATACCGGCGCGCTTGAGCTCCAGGTAGACGTCATCCAGCGCGCGAAACAGCACCGGCTTGCCCTGGCGAGTCAGCATATAGCGCTGTCCCTCGATGTCTTCCAGTTCGACCTGGTAGAAACGGCTGCCGGCATGGCCGATAACGCGAATCTCGAAGTTGTCGTGACGGGCCACGAAGGCCTTCAATTCCTGAAATTCCATGGGTCCTTCCTCCTGATGTCCGGGTCGACGATGTCGAGATACAAGTTCGGCAATAGATTGACTGCAACCGATGACGGTAGCGTGTCGTCGACGTTACCCTGTTGTGACCTTGACCGCTTCGTCAGGTTCCGGACTTACTGATATTCGGAAGGATCGATGGCCTTGCCCAGGGAGTTGCGGTCCACCCAGTTGCCGGCCTTGGTCTCCTTGTAGCGGAACACCACCCGGTCGCCGACCTGGACCGGCAACTCGGTATCCTCGGTCTGATAGCTGTAGGCTTCGCCGTCCACCACCAGGTGGTAGCGATAGAGATCGGGCATTCCCAGCCACTCCTTGAAGGGGCCTTCACGCTCCACCGACTGAAGCTCACCTCGCCCTTCGAGCTTCGGGGTACGCCGGCGATTGCCGCGTCGGAATTCGCCTGCCATGCTGCCTCCTTCCAGAGTGATTCGAGGGGTCGGCATTATACGGGGCCGGTCCCGAGACTCAAGGGCGCGCCTTTACCCGCCAAAAGCCTCGCGGTAGCTGTCCGGCGCCAGGTCCTCGAAACGGGTGTACTTGCCGATGAACGCCATGTGCACCGTGCCGATGGGACCGTTCCGCTGCTTGCCGATGATCACCTCGGCCAGCCCCTGGTTGTCGGGATTATCCGGATTGTAGACCTCGTCGCGATAGACGAAGCCGATGATGTCGGCATCCTGCTCGATGGCACCCGACTCGCGCAGGTCCGACATTACCGGACGCTTGTTGGGGCGCTGCTCCAGTGAGCGGTTGAGCTGAGAAAGCGCCAGCACCGGACAGCCGAACTCCTTGGCCAGCCCCTTGAGCGAGCGGGAGATCTCCGAGATCTCGCCGGTGCGGTTCTCGGAGAAGCCGGGAATCTGCATCAGCTGCAGGTAATCGATCATGATCAGCGACAGGTTGCCGTGTTCACGCACCACACGGCGGATCCGCGAGCGCATCTCATTGGGCGACAACGCGGCGGTGTCATCGATGAACAGCTGCTTGTCCTTGAGCAGGTTGACCGCCGAGGTCAGGCGCGGCCAGTCCTCGTCCTCCAGCTGGCCGGTGCGCACGCGGGTCTGATCGATACGCCCCAGCGAGGAGAGCATGCGCAGCATCAGCGAATCCGCGGGCATCTCCATGGAGAACACCATCACCGGCCGGTCACTGGCAATCACCGCGTGTTCAACCATGTTCATGGCAAAGGTGGTCTTGCCCATGGAGGGGCGCCCCGCGATGATCACCAGATCCGAAGGTTGCAGCCCCGACGTCATCTCATCCAGGTCGCGGAAACCGGTGGAGAGCCCGGTCATCTCGCCCTGCAGGTTGAAGAGCTCGTCGATGCGATCCACGGCCTTGGTGAGCAGTTCGCTCATGCCGATCGGCCCACCCGACTTGGGACGCTCCTCGCTGATCTGGAACACCAGCCGCTCGGCCTCATCGACCAGCTCGTCGGCGGGGCGACCCTGGGGGGTGAAGGCGCCGTCGGCGATCTGGCTGGCCGCGCGGATCAGCTTGCGCAGGGTGGCGCGCTCGCGAACGATATCCGCATAGGCGCGGATATTGCTCGCGGACGGGGTGCTCCTGGCCAGCTCCGCCAGGTAGGCCAGGCCACCTACGGTATCGAGCTGGTCGCGCCCCTCCAGCGCCTCGGAGAGAGTGACCACGTCCAGCGGGCGCCCCACCTCGGCCAGGCTGGCCATGACGTTGAAGATCAGGCGATGCTCATAACGATAGAAATCATCCGCCACCAGCCGATCGGCCACGTTGTCCCATGCCTGGTTGTCGAGCATCAGGCCACCGAGTACCGACTGCTCAGCCTCCAGCGAATGCGGCGGCACCTTGAGGGCGGCGGTTTCCCGGTCGAGGGCGAGGGGTTCGTTCATGGGGCACGGACCTTCAAGGAGAAAGGGGCAACATCATTCTACGCGATGACGCGCTCCGACCCCATGCCCGGGCAGGTCGAGGCCGCCGGTTCATGATGCGAAACGCAAGAGCCAAAAAAGGGGGCGAGGATTCACTCCTCGCCCCCCCTTTTCGGGGCACGCCCTGTTGGGCGTCCCGACGCGCTGACCTTCTTATTCGGCCATTATTCGGCCACGACCACCACACGAACGGTGGCATCGACTTCGGCATGCAGACGCAGGCCGATATCGTACTCGCCGGTCTGGCGAATCGGGCCCTGCGGCATGCGCACTTCGCTCTTGGCGACTTCGATCCCGGCGCTGGAGATGGCCTCCGCCAGGTCACGCGGTCCGATCGAGCCGAACAGCTTGCCCTCGTCACCGGCCTTGGAAACCAGTGACAGTTCGATGTCGTTAAGCTGTTCCGCGCGCGCCTCGGCCACGGCCTTGCGCTCGGCGGCCTGGGCCTCGAGCTCGGCACGCTGGGCCTGGAAGGCCTGGATGTTGTCCTTGGTGGCCGGCACGGCCAGTCCGTAGGGCACCAGGTAGTTGCGGCCGTAGCCGGGCTTGACGGTGACCTGGTCACCCAGACCGCCCAGCTTGCCAATCTTGTCGAGCAGAATGACGTCCATTCTCGTAAACCTCTTGTCAGTGGCTGCGGGCCAGTCGTCCGCGGAAGTCCGCGAACGTGTCGATGAAGGCCAGAAGCAGCACGATGAGAATCATGGGCCAGGTGGTGATCAGCAGCACATAGAAGGCGACCAGCCACAGCCCGTTCATTCCCTTCAATCCGATAAAACCATGCACCAGCGCGACGCCGGCCACCAGCAGCGGTACCCAAGCCAGCATGCCCAGGGCCGGAAGCCCCAGCACCGCCCCCAGCACACCGAGCACTACCAGCATGGCGAGTTCCCGGGGCGCCAGGCGCAGGCCATGGAACTCTTCACGGAACCCGCCCGGGTTGTAGAGCCCGGCCTGCCAGCCGCGCGCCAGGGCCAGGCAAGCCACGGCGGCGAGCAGCACGATCAGCCCAGTCACGCCACTGATCAGCAAGCCGGCCAATTGCTCGGTGTCCATGCCCTGGCGAGAGAGCTCGGCGAGCATCTCCGCGATGTCCGGTGACCCCTGGCGCAGCTGCTCCAGTACAGGACCGGCCCCGCCCGGCGGAAGGAAGATCTCCAATTGGATCATCACCGCCCCGGCCAGGGTGCCGGCAAGGAGTGCCTCACTCCAGCGCAGCCGTGAACGCAGCACCACTGCCATCAACACGACCAGCAGAATGCTGGCCAGCGGGATGACGTCTCCCTGGGTCCACCACCAGCCGGCCGGTACGGCCGCGGCGATGATCACCGGAAGCGACGCGGCCATCCCTTGCCGGAGCGTGGCCAGGGCCGCCACGGCGGCCCCCAGCCAGAATAGCCACGGAATCAAGGTGGCAATGGCCGCCCCGGCGGCGGCGTGGGGGGTGCCGCGCATCATCCAGCGGGCAACGGGCAACATCACGCGCGGGTGCTTTACTGGTGGCTGTCGGTGTAGGGCAACAGCGCCAGGTAGCGTGCCCGCTTGATGGCGGAGGACAGCTGGCGCTGGTAACGGGCCTTGGTCCCGGTGATGCGGCTGGGAACGATCTTGCCGGTCTCGGTGATGTAGGCCTTGAGTGTGTCCAGATCCTTGTAATCGATCTGCTTCACGCCTTCAGCGGTGAAACGGCAGAACTTGCGGCGACGGAAAAAGCGTGCCATGGGAAGTCTCCTTCAGAGGGGCGATGGGGTGGCTCAGGCGGATTCGGATTCGGTGCTGCGCGGCTTCTCGTCGCGACGGACACGCTTCTCTTCCACCGGCTTCATCATCGGTGAGGCCTCGGTGACGGCTTCCTTGGCGCGAACCACCAGGCTGCGGATGATGGCATCGTTGAAGCGGAAGATGTTCTCGATCTCGTCGAGGGTCTCGCCGCTGCACTCGACGTTCATCAGCACGTAGTGAGCCTTGTGGATCTTGTTGATCGGGTAGGCCAGATGGCGACGGCCCCAATCCTCGAGGCGATGCACGGTGCCGCCATTCTCGGTGACGAGGCTGGTGTAGCGCTCGACCATGGCCGGGACCTGCTCGCTCTGGTCCGGGTGGACCATGAAGACGATCTCGTAGTGACGCATGAAATCTCCTTGCGGTTTGGCAGCTTCCTCAGTGGCGATCTCGAATCGCTCAGGGGAAGCAAGGAGTGATTGTCAGAAGACAGAAAGGCCCGCTCGCAGGACGAGCGGGCGCAGGTATTCTAAAGAATGGGAGCGGGCTACGCAAGCCGCGAAGCAGCGTCCTTCAAGCTTCTTTGACGCACCGCCTCGAACAGGCAGATACCGGTGGCCACCGAGACGTTGAGGCTGGAGACGCTGCCGGCCATGGGCAGCTTGACCAGGGTATCGCAGGCTTCGCGGGTGAGACGACGCATTCCCTTGCCTTCGGCTCCCATCACCAGCGCCGCGGGGCCGGTGAAGTCGGCCTCGAAGAGGCTCGCCTCGGC
Organism: Halomonas lysinitropha; assembly: GCF_902500215.1. Lineage (GTDB taxonomy): Bacteria > Pseudomonadota > Gammaproteobacteria > Pseudomonadales > Halomonadaceae > Halomonas > Halomonas lysinitropha. The sequence goes on along the minus strand of NZ_CABVOU010000029.1, from coordinate 8,703 downwards.
CTCGCCGGCGGTACCGGTGATCCAGACGCCGAGCTCCTTGAGCCGGGCCATGGCCCGGGCCAGGTTGGTGACCTGGTAGACCGGGATGCTCTCGGCGGCGCCGCAGGCCACCTTGCGCACCATGGCATTGAGCGGTGCCGCCTTGTCCTTGGGCACGACCACGCCATGCACACCCGCGGCATCGGCACTGCGCAGGCAGGCGCCGAAGTTATGCACGTCGGTGATGCCGTCGAGCACCAGCAGCAGCGGCGCCGCCGCATGGGGCCAGCCCTCGAGCCTCAACCACAGGGAAGTCTCGCCCTCGAAGGCGAGCGGCGTGGCAAAGGCGATGATGCCCTGGTGAGAAGCCCCCTGGGCCAAGCGGTCGAGCTCGTCGCGAGGACGGGAGTGGAGACGTGCGCCACCCTGGCGAGCCATCTGGGCCAACTCGGCCAGGCGCGTGCCGGAGGAGCCCTCCTGGACCCAGACTTCACGGGGCGCCTTGCCCCGGTCGAGCAGTGCCCGTACCGCATGCACACCGAACACCGCCTCGAGCCCTCCGGGCGGGGCAGGTGCACGAGGCGCCTTGTTTCCGGCGTGTTTCTGGACCTTGCTTGCCTGCCCCGACTGGGTATCGTGCCGGGGCTTGCGACCTGACGCCATCAGCCGCGCGCCTTCGAGCGACGCGGGCCACGACGCCGCCTGCCGCTCTTGCCCGACTTGTCGCCGGGCTTGCCGTCACCCGCCTCGGACGGCTTGCCGCCACTGCCCTCGGCCGACTTCTTGCCACCGCGGCTCTTGCGCGGTTGGCGTTTGGGACGTGGCTTGTCGTCGGCGAGCTCGAAATCGATCTTGCGATCGTCCAGGTCGACGCGGGCCACCTGCACGGTGACACCGTCGCCCAGGCGGTAGCTCATGCCGCTGCGCTCGCCCTTGAGGCGATGCTTCTCGGGCTCGTAATGGTAGTAGTCGGAGGGCAGCGAGGTGACATGCACCAGTCCCTCCACGAACACCTCGTCGAGGCGCACGAAGATACCGAACTGGGTCACCGAGGCGATGCTGCCGTCGTAGACCTCGCCGAGCTTGTCAGACATGAACTCGCACTTGAGCCAGTCCTCCACGTCGCGGGTGGCGTCGTCGGCACGCCGTTCGGTCATCGAGCAGTGCTCGCCGAGCTCGAGCATCTGTTCGAAGGTGTAGGGGGCCCACTTGCTTGGGGGTTCCACACTGGCCCCCTCGGCACGCAGCACGGTATTGGTCTGGCGCGGGCCACGGATCACCGAGCGGATGGCGCGGTGAACCAGCAGATCGGGGTAGCGCCGGATCGGCGAGGTAAAGTGCGCATAGGCCGGATAGGCCAGGCCGAAATGGCCGTTATTTTGCGGTGAGTAGACCGCCCGACTCATGGAGCGCAGCATCACCGTCTGGATGACGTCGGCATCGTCACGTCCCTTGATCGCCTCGGCCAGGTCACGGTAGTCCTGGGGGCTCGGGTCGTCGCCGCCACCCAGCGACAAGCCCAATTCGTTGAGAAACAGGCGTAGCTTGTCGAGGCGTTCTGGCGAAGGCTTCTCGTGGATGCGATAGAGGGCCGGCAGGTCATGCTTGTCGAGGAAGCGGGCCGTGGCCACGTTGGCCGCCAACATGCACTCCTCGATGATCTTGTGGGCATCGTTGCGCGTGCGCGGGACGATCTTCTCGATCTTGCGCTCATCGTTGAAGACGATGGCCGTCTCGGTAGTCTCGAAGTCGATGGCGCCCCTCTCCACCCGGGCCTCGCGCAGTAACCGATAGAGGGAGTGCAGGTTCTTCAGCGACGGCACCAGTTCGCCGTACTGCTCGCGCAGGGCGTCACCCTCTTCACCCTCGTCATCGAGGATGGCAGACACCTTGTTGTAGGTGAGGCGCGCATGGGACTGGAAGACCGCCTCGTAGAAACGGTAACGGCTGATCGCGCCACTCTGGGAGATGTTCATCTCGCAGACCAGCGCCAGGCGATCGACGGCCGGGTTCAAGGAACAGAGCCCGTTGGAGAGCAGCTCCGGCAGCATCGGCACCACCTGGCCCGGGAAGTACACCGAGTTACCGCGGGTAATTGCTTCCTGATCCAGGGCACTGCCGGGACGCACGTAGTGGGAGACGTCGGCGATGGCGACCAGCAGCTTCCAGCTGCCCGATTTGGTCTTCCAGGCACAGACGGCGTCGTCAAAATCCTTGGCGCTTTCGTCGTCAATGGTCACCAGTGGGACGTCGCGCAGGTCGATGCGATGCTGCTTGTCCTGCTCGGCCACCTGGGCGGACATGCCGGCGATCTGATCGTGGACATCCGGCGGAAACTCGGCGGGGATCTCGTAGCTGCGGATGGCGATGTCGATCTCCATCCCGGGATCCATGCGCTCGCCGAGCACCTCGACCACCTCACCCACTGGCTGCACTCGCGTTTCGGGCTGCTGGACGATCTTTGCCGAGATCACCTGGCCATCCTGGGCACCGCCGCAGGCGCTGTGGGGAATGATCACTTCCTGGGTGATACGAGCGTTCTCGGGGATCAATACCCCGAATTCCGGGGTGTTGGCGCGATAGACGCCGACGATGGTCTGGGTGTTGCGAGCCAGCATCTCGACAATGGTGGCCTCGTCGCGCCCCCGCCGGTCGCGTCCGCTGACCCGCACCAGCACATGGTCGCCGTGGAAGACGCGGCGCATCTGCCGCGGTGGCAGCACCAGGTCGGGCTTCTTGCCGTCGTCGCGCAGCAGGAAGCCGAAGCCGTCGCGATGCCCCAACACCTTGCCCTTGATCAGGTCGAGCTTGTCGATCAGTGCATAGGCGCCACGGCGGTTACGAAGCACCTGGCCATCACGTTCCATCGCCGCCAGGCGCCGACGCACCGCCTCCTGGAGCTCCTCATCCTCAAGGCCCAGCTGCTGGCTCATCGCTTCGTGGGTGAGCGGCTTGCCGGCCTCCTCCAGACGGGCGAGCAGGTATTCACGGCTGGGAGCGGGCTTATCGTACTTGTGGGCTTCGCGTTTGGCGTGCGGATCGTCGCTGAGCGTCCAGTGGGTCATGCAGTGGGCATCCTTGGCGGCATCGGGAGCAGCGTGATCGAAAGGGCGCGGGGACGACGTCCGGCGCGTGGCATCTGGCATTTCGGGTAGATTGTCATGGGTACAGTATAGCGCCCGTGCCCGCATCACCCAACCGTGGCAGCGCCGGCGAAGCATGGAAGTCGACAAAAATCCATCGTGCCGCGGCCAGATCCGCTTGCATCGACGGATGAATCCGGTACCATACGCCTCGCCTGCCCAGATGGCGGAATTGGTAGACGCGCTAGCTTCAGGTGCTAGTGTCCTTATGGACGTGGAGGTTCAAGTCCTCTTCTGGGCACCATCGGTATACCGTCGTACGTGAACGGATACCAGGGAGTATACTCCCGCGCTCTTTGTCAGCTCGAATCGCTCGTGTTCGCCCAGGTGGCGGAATTGGTAGACGCGCTAGCTTCAGGTGCTAGTGTCCTTATGGACGTGGAGGTTCAAGTCCTCTCCTGGGCACCATCGCATACGCGATATGCGCGAACACGACGACCGCATGATGCGCCCAGGTGGCGGAATTGGTAGACGCGCTAGCTTCAGGTGCTAGTATCCTTACGGATGTGGAGGTTCAAGTCCTCTCCTGGGCACCATTCGCGTCATGCAGACGAGTCACCATTGCAGCCTCACAGGAAACCGCGAACATGACGTCGCGGTTTTTTTGTGCCCGCCGTTCAGAAACGCCCGGGAAGCCTGGCCACGGCCTCGAGCTCCCAACCCGCGGTTTTCACCTCGGCCTCCAGCGCCACGGCGGCCGCCTCGGAGAGCTGCGGGAAGAAGTCCAGCCCGGTCCGCGCCTCCACCTCATCGATGCTGACCAGGAAGTCATCCAGCGGCTCGTCACCCGAAACGTGCTGCGGCATAAGGAAGGCCAACGCCAACGGCTCCTCCCCCGGCACCACCAGGATCTTGTAGAAAGCCTCAGGCACCTCCACCAGGCCGACCCGGTTGAGCACATTCCGGCGAAACGATGCCGGGAAGACCGGACCGGTGATCACCTGGAGGGCACCGAAGCGTGGCACGAAGTGATCCATCACCACCTCTTCCAGACGCTGCCAGAGGCGCCGATTGAGCTCGGGTCGCTGGGGCGACATGTTGCTCATCAGGAAGGTGTCGCGCTGGGCCGCGCTGCCATGGACGGCGGCGATCGCGTAATTGGGGGCGAGATGTCCCCGGTCATAGCCGCTGCCGAAGTAGCTGTCCGGCGAGATCGGCCACAGGGCGCGCCAGTCACGCTGGAAGCCGGGGCGCGGTCCGGCGCTCGGTTCCTCGACGTCATGCAGCAGGTAGCTGACCCACAGCGCATTGACCCGCACATCGGACCACCCTACCAGGAAGCCGTCGTTGCGCAGCACGCGATGAAAGCTCAGCGGGGCGAGCTCCTGCCAGGTCGTGACACCCTGCCAACTGAGTCCGTCACGTAACTCACGCTCCTGGTAATGCCACAGCCCCGTCGCCACCACCACGAACAGCGCCGTGATGCCGAAGCGACGCACCCGGCCTCGCCAGCGGCTGGCAATGCGCCTTCGTCTCGCTGCCATGCTCGAACCTTAATCTGTTCCACCCAGTGGCGAGCCGTCAGGCTCGGCCCCTCTCACCAGCCCAGGGAGAACATGGTCTCCAGGTCGTGACGGGAGTGGACCTGCATGGCATTGAGCGTCTCGGTGTCGCGAATGCCTTCGACGGCATTTAGCCGCCCGGTCACCAGCTCTGCCAGGCTCTCGAAATCGCGGGTGCGTGCGATGGCCACCAGATCATAACGGCCACAGGTGGAATAGACTTCGCTGATCCCCTCGATATCGGCCAACCGTTCGGCCACGGCCTTTACCTGGCCCTTCTCGGCATTGATCAGAATCACTGCATTCTGCATCGGACTTCTCCCTGCTCCAGGTGCTTGTGCGCACGACATATTCTCCGGCCAACCGGGCGACCACCGCCGCCGGCGCGAGTATAGCAGCGCCAGCGAGGACGCTGAACCGAGGCGTCACTCTCGACCGAGGCTCCCCTCCAGGACCAGCAGACGGCGCTTGAGCTCAATCCCGCCGCTGTAGCCTCCCATGCCATCGGCGGCCACCAGGCGGTGGCAGGGAATCAGCAGCGGCAGGGGATTGGCGCCACTGGCCGCGCCGATGGCACGAGCGGCTCCCTCCCGACCCAACTGGCGAGCCAGTTGGCCATAGGTACGTGTCTCGCCATAGGGAATTCTCAGCAGTGCCGACCACACTTGCCGCTGGAAGTCGCTGCCTCCGGGGGCCAAGTTCAGGCTGAAGTGGCGCCTGCGGCCTGCCAAGTAGCCGAGCAGCTGGTCGCGCGCCTCACCAAGAGCCTCATCGTCCCGAACCACCTCAGCCGGATCCGGCGTCTGCTCGGCGGCCAACACTAATCTCTCCAGCCCGGCTGCGTCACTGCACAGCAGTATCTCGCCGATCGGCGAGGAAAATCGAGTGAACGCCATGACCTACCTCCTTAGGGATCGGCAACGTTGCGACGGATCGCCGCACACGCCTCGATCGGTTCGCGATGCTCCCATCAGTTTACTACTATTGGCAGAACGAACTCCGCCGGGATGCGCCTGTCGGATCCAAGAGGTGGATCAACCACCCGCCAAGAAGAACGGGCATCATGATTGCCCCACCGTGATCCCTAGACCCATCGTGATGACAAGGAGAGACCATGGCCGACCATAGCCGTCGTGATTTCATGCGCAACAGCCTGCTGGGCCTAGCCGCCCTGCCCCTCGGCGCCGGCATCCTGTCGAAAAGTGCCTTTGCACAGGACCTCCCGCGGCTCGACCCGAGCGCCGACCAGGCCCAGGCCCTGAACTACGTCGAGACCGCCAGTGACGCCAGCGACCATCCGGCCTACGAGGAAGGGCAACGCTGCGACAACTGCATGTTCTACCAGGCCGACAGCGAAGGCTGTCAGCTATTCCCGCAGAACAGCGTCGAGCCGGGCGGCTGGTGCCAGTCATGGTCGGCCCAGGCCTGACCGACGCCAGCTAGCCGAATGCAGGCTGGATACAACAAGACCCGCGCCACGGCGCGGGTCTTGTTGTTAGGACGGCATCAGTCGCGCCGCTCCTCCTCGGGCAGGGGCCAGTGATAACGGCGTGCCACCTCATCACCCTGCACCGACTCCAGCCGCACCGGAAAGCCCCACAGCTGGTAAAGGTGACGGATCACCGGGTAGACACTGCGCGCCAAGGGGCGCCGGCTATCCTGGACATGGCGCAGGGTCAGCGAACGATCACCGCGGATGTCCGCCGAGGTGACCTGGATATTGGGCTCACGTACCGCCAGGGCGTACTGGGTAGCGAGAGACTCGCGAACGCGCCGATAGCCGCGCTCGTCGTGGATCGCCGCCACTTCCAGCATCTCCTCCTGGTCGTCGTCGACCACCATGAACAGCTTGAGGTCGCGAATCACCTTGGGCGACAGGTACTGCTGAATGAAGGATTCGTCCTTGAAGTTGCGCATGGCAAAATGCACGACTTCCAGCCAATCGCTTCCCGCGGTGTCGGGGAACCACTCGCGATCCTCCTCGGTGGGGTCCTGGCACATACGCTTGATGTCGCTGAACATGGCAAAGCCCAGCGCGTAGGGGTTGATGCCGCTGAAGTAGGGACTATCGAAGGCCGGCTGGTTGACCACCGCGGTATGGGACTGCAGGAACTCCAGTATCAACCCCTCATCCACCAGGCCTTCATCGAAGAGCCGGTTCATCAGGGTATAATGCCAGAAGGTCGCCCAGCCCTCGTTCATCACCTGGGTCTGGCGCTGCGGATAGAAGTACTGGGCCATCTTGCGCACGATGCGCACCACTTCGCGCTGCCAGGGCGCCAGCAACGGGGCGTTCTTCTCGATGAAATAGAGCAGATTCTCCTGAGGCTCCGGGGGATAGCGGCCGCCCTCGTGAAGGCCCAGGGGGTCCTCCTCGTCGGCCATGTCGGGCAGGGCATCCCCGCGTGGGCGCCCCGGGATGGTGCGCCATAGGGTGTTGACCTGGGCCTGGAGGTGCGCCTCGCGCTCCTTCTGCCGCCGCGCCTCCTCGGCGGCGGAGACCGGCGAGGGGCGCTTGTAGCGGTCGACGCCATAGTTCTGCAGGGCATGACAGGCGTCCAGCAACTGCTCCACGGCGCCCACACCGTGGCGCTCCTCGCACTCGCTGATGTACTTCCGGGCGAATACCAGATAGTCGACGATGGACGAGGCATCCGTCCAGGTGCGGAACAGGTAGTTGCCCTTGAAGAAGGAGTTGTGGCCATAGCAGGCGTGGGCCATGACCAGCACCTGCATCATCAGGGTGTTCTCCTCCATCAGGTAGGCGATGCAGGGGTCGGAGTTGATCACCAGTTCATAGGCCAGCCCCATCTGGCCACGCCGGTAGGCCTGCTCCACGGCCAGGAACTGCTTGCCGAAGGACCAGTGGTGGTAGCCCACCGGCATGCCCACGCTGGCGTAGGCATCCATCATCTGCTCGGTGGTGATGACCTCGATCTGATTGGGATAGGTATCCAGGCGATATTCATCCGCCAGGCGTGCGATCTCGTCCTCGAAGGCGTTGAGGATCTCGAAGCTCCAGTCGGAACCGGTAGCGATGGGCTTGCGTCGGGTCATGCTGCCTCCTCGGGCCGCCTGCTCTGATGATCAAGTGCTGGCAATGCGGCGCTTGAACAGCTCGCGAAAGACCGGATAGATGTCTCCTGCATCGACGATCTGGCGCATGGCGAAGCGCTCGGCATATTCGGCCTCCACCCGCTCATACTCCTCCCACAACGCCTGGTGAGCATGGGGGGTGATCTCCACGTAGGTGAAGTACTGCAGCCGTGGCATCAGGCGTTCGACGAGCAACTCACGACAGGTGATGGAATCGTCGTCCCAGTTGTCGCCATCCGAGGCCTGGGCCACATAGAGATTCCACTGCCCGGGGGGATAGCGCGACTCGATGATCTCGTCGACCATCGTCAGGGCACTGGAAACGATGGTCCCGCCGGTTTCTCGGGAATAGAAGAACTCCTCCTCGTCGACCTCCTTGGCCGCCGTATGGTGGCGAACGAAGACCAGCTCGACCTTCTCGTAGTTGCGCTCGAGGAAAAGGTAGAGGAGCAGGAAGAAGCGCTTGGCGATATCCTTGTGGGCCTGGGTCATGGACCCCGAGACGTCCATCACGCAGAACATCACCGCCTTGCTGGAAGGCTGGGGCTGATCGATAAGGTTGTTGTAGCGCAGGTCGTAGGTATCGATGAAGGGTACCGCCTTGAGGCGTCGCTCCAGGCGCTCGATCTCCGCCTTGAGCTCGGCGATGCGGGCCGGATTGCGCAGCACAGGGTCCTTGCGCTCCTCCTCGTCCAGCGCCTGGGTGGCCTCACGCAAGGCCCGGCGGATCGGCGCCCGCATGGCGATGCGCCGGGCCTGGGCCTCGCGCATGGAGCGCACGATGTTGATGCGCGCCGGAACGCCCTCCTTCGATACCCCGGCACGCACCGGGCGCACCTCATCGAGGTCCACCAGGGCCTTGCGTTCCAGATGCGGCAGCTCCAGGCCATCGAAGACGAAGTCGAGGAACTCCTCGCGACTCAAGGTGAAGGCGAACTCGTCCCTGCCTTCGCCCTGGTTGGAGGCACCCCCCTCCCCGGCAC
>NZ_CABVOU010000028.1 GCF_902500215.1 Halomonas lysinitropha | reverse complement strand
TGACCATATAACCCCAAGAGGTCTGGTCCGCGATGACGATCGACAATTGCCGGATACGCTTGAAACGTATCTCGCGTCTCTTCCTCTCGGAAGAAACTTTGTCAGCATGATTCACATTGTTAAAGAGCAGACTGTCAATCGACAGTCACAAGCCGGTCATCACAGGAGGTGATAGTGGCTTGTGACTGCAGACTCGATCAGGTCAGGACTGTGGGGTGGTGGAGCCTAGCGGGCGGTGCGACGATTCGCTCGAACCGCTGACCTCCTGCCATGAAATGGTGGAAGCCTAGCGGGATCGAACCGCTGACCTCCTGCGTGCAAGGCAGGCGCTCTCCCAGCTGAGCTAAGGCCCCTGATACCCATCCATTCGAGGGAATTTGTGTGAAACTAGGCGAAAGATGGCGACGTATAGCCTGCTATACGAGTCATCGTTCAACGACGTATCACGCAAATTTGGTGGGTCTGGGCAGACTTGAACTGCCGACCTCACCCTTATCAGGGGTGCGCTCTAACCAACTGAGCTACAGACCCAAACAGTCGTTGCTCG
>NZ_CABVOU010000027.1:243405-612597 GCF_902500215.1 Halomonas lysinitropha | reverse complement strand
GCCCCCCACCATCAGCCCCACCCCCAGGCCCAGCACCGCGGCATGCCCCCTGCCGCGTCGAGAGCGCAGGCGGCGGCCACTGCCTGAGCGAGGCAGCATCATGCGACCGATCAAGCCGATCATCAGGATGCCGTGAAGCAGCGCCACCAGTCGCAGGTTGATTCGCATGTCGCCGTGGAGGATATGACTGAACTCGTGGGCAATCACTCCCTGGAGCTGGTCGCGATCCAGCGACTCGATAGCGCCACGGGTGACCCCGATGGCTACATCGTCAAGCTCGTATCCTGCCGCGAAGGCGTTGATGGCCGGATCCTCCAGCAGGTAGACCAGCGGGACCGGCATGCCGGAAGCAATCGCCATCTCTTCCACCACGTTGAGCAGCCGCCTCTCGTTAGCATCACGGGTCTCAAGATTGAGGGGCCGGCCGCCCAGGGCTTCGGCCACCACACTGCCTCCCGCCCGCAGTTGCAGGTGCCGAACGAGACTCCCCAGGCCCACCACCAGAATTACCGCCAGTGCCACCCCGGCGAACAGCGGCGGCTGCAGGGCTCGCTCGAGGGGCTTGCCGGTCAAGGGGCCACCACCATCGAACAGCACCACTGCCAGGGCCACCACCAGCGAGGTGACCAGGATCAGCGCCGCTAACGCCAGCCCCAACAACAGGACCAGCCGACCGGTCTGGCGCCGGGCGCGATCCTGGGCCGTGAAGAAGTCCATCGGGGCCGGCTCAGAAGCTTACCCGGGGCGCCGCCTGGATCTCGGCACTGTCGGCGAACTCCAGCAGAGCCGCATCCTGCTTATGGCCGAAGGAGCCGGCCAGGATCACCGGAGGAAAGCTCTGGCGATAGGTGTTGTACTGCATGACCGCGTCGTTGAAGGCCTGTCGAGCGAAGGCCACCCGATTCTCGGTGCTGGTGAGGGTCTCGGAGAGCTGCTGCATGTTCTCGGACGCCTTGAGGTCAGGGTAGGCCTCCATCACCACATTGAGTCGCCCGAGTGCTGCGCCGAGAGCACCTTCAGCATCGGCCAGCTCGGCCATGGCGCCGGGCTCGCCGGGTCGAGCCGCGGCTTGCTGCAGGCCGACCTCGGCAGCGTTGCGCGCTTCGGTCACCGCCTGCAGGGTCTCACGCTCGTGGCTCATGTAGGCCCGGGCGGTCTCCACCAGGTTAGGAATCAGGTCGTGGCGACGCTTGAGCTGTACCTCGATCTGGGCAAAGGCATTCTGGTAGCGATTCTTGAGTGTTACCAAGCGGTTGTAGATGGCGACGCCGTACACCAGCAGGGCGCCCAGCAGCACGACGGGGATGATCAGCGAGAGGTCCATGGTGCCGTGACTCCTAGTCAGAGGGAAAAAACCACAGGGCGGTTGCCGTTAAACTTAGGCCTGACCGCGAGACATTGCATCATGGCGGTTGCGAGAACAGCGGGCACTCTTGCGGGGCTGCCAGAGCATGGCGCGCAGCCTTGACATTGAGGATCAACCTGGCCATTCACGCTCCTCTCGCCTGCTTCGTCCCACACCAAGCATGACGTCGACACCGAACATGACGGCATACGCCGAATCATCAATGCCAATCAGCTTACGACTTCCCTACACTATCTGTCTTGCTGAAGCGTGCGGAACAGGGAGTGTGCATGATCGAACCGGCCTTTCTTCTCGCTGCCTTTCTTGGCGGCATGTTGGCCCTCGGGATGCGGTTACCGCCCATGGTGGGATTCCTCGCTGGCGGCTTCGTGCTCAACGCCCTGGGCTACGACAAGACCCCGCTGCTGGAAACCATCTCCGACATCGGGGTCACCCTGCTGCTGTTCACCATCGGCCTGAAACTCGATGTGCGCACCCTGCTGCGACGGGATGTCTGGGGCGGCGCCTCCCTGCACATGATGGCATCGACGCTGCTGATGGTAGCGCTGCTATCACTGTTCAAATGGCTGGGACTGGGGCTGCTGGACGGCACGGGATGGCCCACCCTGGCCTTGCTGGGCTTTGCGCTGTCGTTTTCCAGCACCGTCTTCGTGGTCAAGGTGCTGGAGAAGCGCAGCGAAACTCAGACCGCCTATGGCCGCCTGGCCATCGGCGTTTTGATCATGCAGGACATCTTTGCAGTGATCTTCATCACCGCCTCCACGGGAGAACTGCCGAGCCCCTGGGCGCTGGGCCTAGTGCTGCTGATCCCCCTGGCGCCCGCCCTGCGTGCCCTGCTCGACCGGCTCGGCCACGGCGAGATGCAGATGCTGTTCGGCATGTTGCTGGCGCTGGTGCTGGGTTACGCCCTCTTCGAGTCGGTGGGCGTGAAGGGAGACCTGGGGGCCCTGATCATCGGGCTGCTGCTGGCGCCCCACCCCGCGGCGCAGGCCCTCGCCCGTTCCATGTTCAGCCTCAAGGAGCTGTTGCTGGTGGGCTTCTTCCTGACCATCGGGCTGACGGCGATGCCCAGCACCGAGATGGTCGGCATCGCCATGTTGCTGGTGCTGATCCTGCCACTGAAGAGCCTGATCTATCAGCTCATCTTCATGCGCTTCCGGATGAGGCACCGCACATCGCTGTTGGCCACCCTCAGCCTATCCAACTATTCGGAATTCGGGCTGATCGTGGGCGCCATCGCGGTGTCCAGCGAGTGGGTTACCGAGGAATGGCTGGTGGTCCTTTCACTGGCGGTAGCGCTGAGCTTCGGATTCTCATCGATACTCAATGGCTTCAGTGAGCGGCTCTATCGCTGGCTTGAACCCAGGCTTCCGCCCATCGCCATGGAGGAGCTCTCGCCAAGCGATCGCCCGATCGAGGTTGGCGATGCCGAAGCGGTGGTCCTGGGCATGGGCCGCATCGGCCGCAGCGTCTACCGTCGCTTGCAGAAGGAGTATGGGCTTCGCGTGCTGGGTATCGACAGCAATCCCCAGAGCGTCAAGAAGCTGGGGGAGCGAGGCTTCAATATCCTCGAAGGTGACGCAGTGGACTCTGACTTCTGGGACAAGCTGCTGATGTCCCATGGCGTTCAGGTAATCGTGCTGGCCATGCCTCACCATGCCGGTAACCTCTTCGCCCTGAAGCAGCTGCGTTCCAGGGAGTTCCCGGGCAAGATCACCGCCGTGGTGGAATACCCCGAGGAGATTGAACCGATCCGCGAACTGGGCGCCAATGCGGTCTTCCATGTCTATGACGAGGCCGGCCGGGCTCTGGCGGACAGTGCTGCCGAGGAGGCCGGGGTCATATCCCGCGCCAGTCAGCTGGGGTAGGTGACTTGTCACCCTGAGGCGCTTCTCGCGATACTCGACATACGCTCCCTACCTTTCTGGAACTCTCACCCATGGACGACGTCTTCGCCTTCATCGGCAACGCCTTCGGAGAATTCATCCGCTTTATCGTCGAGGGCCTCACCGGCTTCTTCGCAGGCATCGGCGACGCGGCCCGCAGCTTCATGCAGGGCCTTTCCGAGTCGCTGGGCATTCCCCTTACCCTGATCAACCTGGTGGTGCTGGTGATCGGCCTGTGGCTGATGTGGAAGGGTGTCGCCGCGCTGATGCGAACCGCCATCGTCGCCACCCTGTTCTGGTGGCTGTTGGGGGTGACGGTACTGAGCTGGCTGATCCGATGACTTCACCCCTGCCCCGACGCAAGAGCGCCGCCCCAAAGGGCGGCGCTCTGCGCTTCAGGCAACATGAATCACACCTCTGCCTCAGGCGAGCGCTTTCTCCACTACCTCGTAGACGTTCGGCGAGAGCTCCTCGGCGCGGATGCGCTCGAGCTCGCCCTTCATCAACTCCTGGCGCGCCTCGTCGAAGCGTGCCCAGCGCGTCAGCGGGGTGATCATGCGAGCGGCGATCTCGGGGTTGAGGCGGTTGAGTTCGATCACGGTGGCGGCCAGCAACCGATAGCCTGCCCCGTCGTCACGGTGGAAGTTCACCGGATTCTGGTTGGCGAAGGTACCGATCAAGGCTCGCACCTTGTTGGGGTTCTTCAACGAGAAGGCCGGGTGCTCCATCAGGAACTTGACGCGGTCGAGCACGTCTGGTTGCGGACGGGTGACCTGAATGGCGAACCACTGGTCCATCACCAGGGGGTCGTGGGCCCAGGTCTCGCCGAAGGCCTTGAGGGCCGGGTCGGCGATATCGCCGCGCGAGCTGTGCACCAGCAGGGTCAGCGCATGGCGCACGTCGGTCATGTTGTGATCGGCGTCGAACTGCTCGCGGGCGAGTTCCAGCCCCGTCTCGTCCTCGATGGCCATGAGGTAGGAGAGTGCCACGTTCTTCAGGCTGCGCGCGGCGATCTGCTCGGGCTCCGGCGCATAGGGAGCGTCGTCCTGGTTCTCGCGATAGACGCGCAGGAAGTCGTCACGCAGTACCTGAGCAAGGCGCTGCTTGACGAAGGTGCGAGCGGCATGGATGGCATCCACGTCGACCAGCGGCTGCTGCTCGGCGATATAGGCTTCGGAGGGCAGCGTCAGCATCTGGGCCAACACCGCCTTGTCGTCGATTTCCGCCGCCAGCAGGCTGCGGAAGGCATCGATCACCCTCGGGTCCATCACCTTCTCGACACCATTGCGATGAGCCGCGATCAGGTCGTCCAGGGCCAGCAGGGCCAGGCGCTGCCCGGCGTCCCAGCGGTTGAAGCCGTCGGAGTCACGGGCCTGCAGGAAGGCCAGATCCTCGCGAGCATAGGGGAAGTGCAGCTTCACCGGGGCCGAGAAGCCGCGCAGCAACGAAGGCACCGGCGCCTCGCTGACATCGGTGAAGAGAAACTCCTGCTCTTCCTCACGCAGATGGATCACCGCGTCGCTGCCCAGCGACTCGCCCTCCAGGGTCAGCGGCAGGTCGCGGCCGGACTTGGTACCCACCAGCCCCAGGCGCACCGGGATGTGCAGGGCCTGCTTGTCCGGCTGACCCGGCGTCGCCGGCGTCCGCTGGCGCAGGATGAGGCGGTACTCGGCGTTAGCGTAGTCATACTCGCCGTGAGCATCGATCTCCGGCGTCCCCGCCTGGGAGTACCAGAGCAGGAACTGGGCGAGATCCTGGCCCGAGGCCTCGGCCATGCAATCCACGAAGTCCTCGATGGTGACGGCCTGGCCATCGAAGCGTTCGAAGTAGAGGTCGCTGCCGCGGCGGAAGGCCTCTTCCCCTACCAGGTTCGAGAGCATGCGCACGATCTCCGCGCCCTTCTCGTAGATGGTCAGGGTGTAGAAGTTGCCGATCTCGATGTAGTGATCGGGGCGCACCGGGTGGGCAGTAGGACCGGCATCCTCGGCGAACTGGGCGGTGCGGAAGAAGGAGACGTCCTCGATGCGCTTGACCGGCGCGGAGTTGGTCTCCGCCGAGAAGCACTGGTCACGGAATACCGTGAAGCCCTCCTTCAGGGAGAGCTGGAACCAGTCACGACAGGTGACCCGGTTGCCCGACCAGTTGTGGAAGTACTCGTGGGCGACGATGCCCTCGACGCGCTGGAAGGCCGCATCGGTGGCGGTGTGGGGATGGGTCAGCACCGCGGCGGCGTTGAAGATATTGAGGCCCTTGTTCTCCATGGCGCCCATGTTGAAGTCGTTGACCGCCACGATCATGAAGAGGTCCAGGTCGTACTCCCGGCCGTAGGCCTCCTCGTCCCATCGCATGGCGCGCTTCAGTGAGGCCATGGCATGATCGGTCTTGTCGAGGTTCTCCTCCTCGACCCAGATCTGCAGGGTGACGTCACGTCCGCTCATGGTCGTGAAGGTATCCTTGACCTTCTGCAGGTCCCCGGCCACCAGAGCGAACAGGTAGCTGGGCTTGGGGTGCGGGTCCTCCCAGGTGACGAAGTGGCGACCACCGGGCAGCTCGCCACGCTCCACCGGGTTGCCGTTGGAGAGCAGCACCGGCTCCTGCTCCGCACGGCCGATGACCGTGGTGGAGAAGGTGGCCATGACGTCGGGGCGATCCGGATAGAAGGTGATGCGGCGGAAGCCCTCGGCTTCGCACTGGGTGCAGAACATGCCGCTCGAGCGATAGAGCCCCGACAGCGCCGTGTTGGCGTCGGGCGCGATCTCGACCTCGCTGTCGAGCAGGAAGGCTTTCGGCACCCGATGCACGACCAGCCCGGTCTCGTCGACCTCGTACTCGTCCGGCTCCAGCGGCTGACCGTCGATGGCGATGGCCTTGAGGGAGAGCTGCTCGCCGTCGAGTTCCAGGGGAGCAACGGCCTCGCGCTCCGGGTGACGCTCGATGTGCAGGCGAGCCTTGACCCGGGTGGCGTTCGGATCGAGATCGAAGGTCAGTTCGGTGCGAGTGACACGGTAGGCGGGCGGGCGGTAGTCACTCAGATAGGTCGGCTGCGGTTCTGACATCGAGGATGGCTCCTGTCGGTGATAGCCCGCCATTGTACGGCGCCCCACGCTCTGAGCTCAAAGCAATGCGACGAACGCTCCTCGATCAATGAGCGGCAACAGGCTCGGGGCGCGACAGGATCCAGGCACCCACCAGACAGAGCCCGGCAATCAACGACAGCTTGAGCCACCAGAGGCTCACGGTTAGCGCCAGCACCAGCATCGAGACGGCCAGCATGGCGGAGGCCAGCCACTTGGCATGGCGGGGAATCGCTCGCTCGCACTCCCAGGCGACCACGGCGGGGCCGAAGCGGGGATGCTCGCGAATCCACAGGGCGAAGCGCGGGGATCCCTTCGAGGCCGCCCAGACCGCCAGCAGCATGAAGCAGGTAGTCGGCAGCAATGGTAGAAAAGCCCCCACCACGCCCAGCCCGAAGCTGACCCAGGCCAGGGCAAGGAAGGCGATACGACGAACGACGGGCATCTATCGCTCACTCCCCAAACATCAGGTATCCACCCTATTTAAGAGCATTCTGCCACTCCGTGCCAATCACGAACGACTATGGACACCATCAGGCTGACCTGGGTCAAGGCGACACGCCGGCCGTCAATCGCGGAAGTTGTCGAACTGCAGCGGCAGGTCGGGGCCGCCCTCCCCGCGCAGCAGGGCCATGACGGCCTGGAGATCGTCGCGTTTCTTGCCAGTGACCCGGACCTTTTCGCCCTGGATCTGAGCCTGGACCTTCAGCTTGCTGTCCTTGATGCGCTTGACGACATCCTTGGCCTCCTTCTGGTCGAGCCCCTGCTTGAGCGTAACCTCCTGGCGAGCCCGAACCCCGGACAGCACCGGTTCCTGCACATCCATGCAGCGGGCGTCGATGCCGCGACTGATCAGCTTGTTGCGCAACACGTCGAGCATCTGCTTGAGCTGAAAGTCGACTTCGGCTTCCAGGGAGACGGTCTCGCCATTGAGCTCGAAGCTCGCCGTGACGCCCTTGAAATCGAAACGGGTCTGAATCTCCCGATTGGCCTGATCCACGGCGTTGCTGGCTTCGTGCTTGTCGAACTCGGAAACGATGTCGAAGGAGGGCATGGGCATATCCGGTAGAGGGTTGATCAGTGGTGCAGGGAGACGAGTGGCGTGATTCTATCAGCCCTCACGGGCCTGCGTGGCCCCCTGTTCGGGCAGCAGCGGTTTGGCCATCTGCCAGCCCGCACAGCCGTCCTCGTAGTAGTCGCTCAGCCAGCGCTCCGGGCGAAAGCCCATTCGCCGATAGAGTCCCAATGCCACGCGATTGTCGACGCGCACTTCGAGGCCCAGCACCTCGGCATCACGCGCTTGTGCCTCGGCCTCCAAGGCCTCCAGCAGCCTGCGGCCCAAGCCGCTGCCCCGCGCGTCCGGATGCACGCAGAAGGAGTAGAGCCGGGCACGACGGGTTCCGCGACGAAACAGCAAGGTGCCATAGCCCAGCAGCCTCATTGGAGAGAGATCCTCGGCGTCACGCTCCGCGAGCAGGGTCAGAGCATTCGCGCGGTTAAGCAGATGCCAGAGCTGGCGGCGACTGAAACGGTCGCCGGTGAAGGCCACCCGCTCCAGGCGATACAGCGCATCCAGGTCATGAGAGAGGGCCTGGCGCAGAGTGACGGTCATCTCGAATCTCCCGAAATCTCGGCACGATTGTGATCAGGGTCATTATCGCTGTCACCGGCGTTGACCATGAAATCTTTTCACTCGAACGCCCGCTTGTCCGGGAGCGGGCTCAGGAGCATGCTGGCCAAATTCCGGCGGCACCCCGCCGCCCAGCACGGAAGCCACACCATGTGTCCGCTGCGCATCGTCGTCGACCGTCTGGAAAACTGGCGACCCTACTATCCCTCCGAGGACCTGATCACCGCCGACGACTTCCTGGCCCAGGACCGGCAACACCGCATCGGCGACGACCAGGACCGCACCACCCATGTGATCAACCTTTGCAGCGAGCTCGACTACCTGGGCACGGGCTATTATGTCTCGCTGCTGGCCCAGGCGCGGGGACAGCGGGTACTGCCCGCGGTCGATACCCTCAACGCGCTTGGCCGCAAGGCCCTGGTCGACCTCCAGCTCGAAGGCCTGAACCCGCTGCTCGGCGACCTGGCCCGCCAGGGCACGCTGCACGGTGACCAGTTGACCCTGCGGGTGCTGTTCGGCGAGTGCCGGGAGCCAGGGGTGGCGAAACTGGCCCGCCGGCTCTTCGAGAGACTGCCCTGCCCATTGCTCGAGGCCCGCCTGGTGCGTCGCCACGATGCCTGGCAGCTGTCACGCCTCAAGCCGCTGCGCCTGCGCGATCTGGCGCCGGAAGAGCAGGACCTGTTCGCCACGGCCCTCAATCGGCATTCCCGCAAGGTATGGCGCACGCCCAAGGCACGGCGCCGTTACCGCTTTGACCTGGCGATCCTGGTCGATCCAAAGGAAGCCCTGCCCCCCAGCAATCGCGTTGCGCTCAAGGCCTTCATCCGCGCCGGACGCAGGCTCGGCATCGATGTCTCGCTGGTCACCCGCAAGGATGCCGGGCGACTCGCCGAATTCGACGGCCTGTTCATCCGTGAGACAACCGCCCTCGATCATCATACCTACCGCCTGGCCCGGCGGGCGGAACATGAAGGGCTGGTGGTGATCGATGCGCCCCGGGACATCCTGCGCTGCACCAACAAAGTCTACCTCCATGCCCTGCTGCGGGCCCGCGGCGTTCCGGCGCCGGCAGGCATGCTGCTCAAGCGCGGTGACCGCCGCCCGCTGGACGAACGGGTCGCCGGCCTCGGCTTCCCGCTGGTACTGAAGATTCCCGACGGCGCCTTCTCCCGGGGCATTGTCAAGGTCGAATCGACAGAGCAACTCGCTCTCGAGGCCAATCGGCTGTTCGCCACCTCGGCCCTGCTGCTGCTCCAGGAATGGCTACCCACCGAATATGACTGGCGAATTGGCGTGCTCGACGGCAAGGTCCTCTTCGCCAGCCGCTACTTCATGGCCCGCGGCCACTGGCAGATCTACGACCACTCCGGCGGCCGGGTGAAGAGCGGCGGTTTCACCACCCATGATCCCGCTGAGGTCCCGACCGCAGTCATCAAGGCGGCACTCAAGGTGACACGGTTGATCGGCGACGGTTTCTATGGGGTGGATCTCAAGCAGGCCGGTGACCGCGTGGTCGTGATCGAGGTCAACGACAACCCCAACGTGGACGCCGGCATCGAGGACGCTGTGCTCGGCCGCACGCTCTATGAGCAAATCATGGCGGTTTTCGTGGCGCGCATGGAAGCACGGGTGGGGGAGAAGTCGCGAACCGCGGGAGGCTGACGCTCATCCGGTTCTGGCGTATGCTGTCGCCTTCCTGAACAAGCCTTATACAAGAGTTGGAGCCACGATGACCGATCGCGATACCCGCCACCAGCAGGCCATGCAGAAACTCAAGTCCCGCGTCGACGAGAAGGTCGCCGAGGCTACCGAACAGCGCGGGCTGCTGCTGGTCTTCACCGGCAACGGCAAGGGCAAGACCACTGCCGCCTGGGGCACCGTGACCCGCGCCCTGGGTTACGGCTACAAGGCCGGCGTGGTGCAGTTCATCAAGGGGCTGTGGGAGTGCGGCGAGCGCGAGCGGCTGGTCGAGGACCCCAACCTCGAGGTCGCCATCATGGCCACCGGCTTCACCTGGGACACCCAGAACCGCGAAGCGGACACCGCCGCCTGCCGCGAGGTGTGGGCCGACGCGGCACGAATGCTCGCCGACCCCGAGGTCTACCTGGTGGTGCTCGACGAGATCACCTACATGCTCAAGTTCGGCTATCTGGACATCGAGACGGTGAAGCACGCCATCGAGAACCGCCCGTCAGAGCAGACGGTGATCGTCACCGGGCGCAACGCCCACCGCGATCTCATGGCCATGGCCGACACCGTCACCGAGATGCAGGAAGTGCGCCACGCCTTCAACAGTGGCGTCCAGGCGCGGCGCGGCATCGACTATTGAGCCTGCTGGGGTTCAGCCCTCGAAGGGATTGCGCAGCACGATGGTCTCGTTGCGGTCCGGCCCAGTGGAGATGATGTCGATGGAGGTACCGACCTTCTCTTCAAGGAAGCTGATATAGGAGCGCGCATTGGCGGGCAGGTCCTCGACGCGACGTGCCCCCAGAGTCGACTCGTTCCAGCCCGGCAGGTCCTGATAGAGCGGCTCGATGGCTTCGTAGCCTTCGGAGTCCACCGGGGTATCGAGCACTTCACCATCCTTGCTGCGATAGCCCACGCAGACACGGATGTTCTCCAGTCCGTCGAGCACATCGAGCTTGGTCAGGCAGATGCCCGACACGGAGTTGATCTGCACGGCGTGACGCAGTGCCACGGCATCGAACCAGCCGCAGCGACGTGCGCGACCCGTGGTGGCGCCGAACTCGTGCCCCCGCTCGGCCAGGTGACGGCCGTGGTCGTCGAACAGCTCGGTCGGGAAGGGACCGGAGCCGACCCGCGTGGTATAGGCCTTGGTGATACCCAGGACATAGTCCAGGTAGAGCGGCCCCACCCCTGAGCCGGTGGCAGTGCCGCCGGCGGTGGTATTGGAGCTGGTCACGAAGGGGTAGGTGCCGTGGTCGATATCCAGCAAGGAGCCCTGGGCGCCCTCGAAGAGGATGTTCTCTCCGGCACGACGCATCTCGTGAACCAGGCTCACCGTATCGCAGACCATGGGGCGCAGCTCCTCGGCCATGGCCATCGCCTGGTCGAGCACCTGCTGGAAATCCACCGGCTTCTCGCCGTGATACTGCGTCAGCACGAAGTTGTGGTAATCGAGCACCTCGCCGAGCTTGGAGGCGAAACGCTCGCGGTGAAGGATATCGCCGAGTCGCAGACCACGCCGCGCCACCTTGTCCTCATAGGCCGGGCCGATGCCCCGGCCGGTGGTGCCGATCTTGGCGATGCCGCGGGCCTTCTCGCGGGCCTGGTCCAGGCGCACGTGATACGGCAGGATCAGCGGGCAGGCCGGGGAAAGGCGCAGGCGCTCACGCACCGGTACGCCCTTGCTTTCCAGTTCGCGGATCTCCTCCATCAGCGCCTCGGGCGACAGCACAACGCCGTTGCCGATCACGCAGATCTTGTCGTTGCGCAGGATACCCGAGGGAATCAGGTGCAGGACGGTCTTCTCGCCGTCGATGACCAGGGTATGGCCGGCATTGTGCCCGCCCTGGAAGCGCACCACCGCCGACGCGGATTCGGTGAGCAGGTCAACCACCTTGCCCTTGCCTTCGTCACCCCACTGGGTGCCCAGTACGACTACATTCTTGCCCATTGTGCTCTCGTCTCTCGTTGCGGCACCGCGCCCGTGGAAAGGCCCAGGGCCGAGGTCATTGACCGCGGGCCCTCAGGCCCGGTCCTGTGAAGTCTCCAGGAGGCGCGGCTCCCAGCGACCCTCGATGCATTCCAGCCGGCGGTCACAGCCGTGTTCCGCAGGACCGGTTCGCTGCCCGGGTAGCGCCTGGACCACCCTCTCACCTCGCTGGCGGAGCGCCTGCATGACCTCCGCCAGCCCCTCGCCCTCGGCCGGCGCCCAGATGCCGTCCGGCTGCGGCTCCGCGGGGGCCAGGGTCGCCAGCAGCTTGAGGTCCATGGAGAAGCCGGTGGCCGGGCGGGCCCGGCCGAAGGCGCGGCCGGTGTCGTCGTAGCGCCCCCCCTTGGCCAGCGCCTGGCCGTAGTGCGGCACATAGGCGGCGAACATCATGCCGGTGTGGTACTGGTAGCCCCGCAGCTCGGCCAGGTCGAAGTAGGGTTCGACCCCCGGGTATTCAGCGAGCACCCCGTCGACCAGGTCACTCAGCTGGCCCAGCGCCGCGGTCACGGCCTGGGGTGCCTCCTCAAAGACCTCGCGGGCCATCTCCAGCACCTCGAGACCGCCATGCAACTCGCCCAGCGCATGGAACATGGCCGCCAGTCCCGGATCGCGAACGCTCTCCTCGACGCGTGCCGCCAGTTCACCCGGCGACTTGAGGGCCAGGGCGTCGAACAGCGCACGTTCCTGATCCGCATCGAGATCCGCGGCCTCCACGAGGCTACGATAGATGCCGATATGGCCCAGCGCCAGATGGATCTCCCGGGCCCCGGCGGTCTCGAGGCTGGCCAGGGCCAGGCGCAGGATCTCCAGGTCGGCCTCCAGGCCGGCATGACCGAACAGTTCCACGCCTACCTGCACCGGGCTACGCCCGCCCTGGTACTGGTCCGCCTTGGCACGCAGCACATTGGTGCAATAGCACAGCCGAACCGGCCCCTGGCGACGCAAGGAGTGAGCATCCATGCGCGCCACCTGGGGGGTGACATCGGCGCTGACGCCCATCATCCGGCCGCTCATCTGATCGGTGAGCTTGAAGGTCTGCAGATCGAGATCGGTACCGGTGCCGGTAAGCAGTGAGTCCAGGAACTCCACCGGGGGCGGCATCACCTGGTCGTAGCCCCAGCGGTGATAGAGGTCGAGCAACGCACGGCGCAGTTCCTCCATGCGACTGGCCTGAGGCGGCAGCACTTCATCCATGCCGTCAGGAAGCAGCCAGCGGTCAGCGATGGTCATGTCGTTCATCCTGCAAGACGATGGTGGGCCTGCGACGACGCCCGAGTCGCGCGAGGCGTGCTGGCGAACGGGTGCGCCGGGAGTGGGGAGGCCACAAAAAAACCGGGCCACGCCCGGTTTATGGATTCTACCACGATTGCTAGCCGGTTGAACCCCGGCGGGCGGCGCACCACCCGCCGGAAGATCAGTCGCTCGCGCCTTGCGGACTCTTGAGGTACTGGAAGAAGTCGCTGGAGGGATCGAGCACCAGCATGTTGTCATCGCCCTCGAAGCTTTCCCGATAGGCGTTGAGGCTGCGCCAGAAGCTGAAGAACTCCTGATCCTGGCCATAGGCCTCGGAGAAGATGCCAGCCGCTTCGGCGTCGCCCTCACCTCGCAAGGTTTCCGATCGAGCCTGGGCCTGGGCGAGAAGAACCTGACGGCGGCGATCGGCGTTGGCGCGAATGCGCTCGGCTTCCTCCTGACCCTGGGCCCGCCATTCGCGCGCCTCGCGCTCGCGCTCCGAGCGCATACGCTCATACACGGCGGAAGACACATCCTCCGGCAGATCGATGCGCTTGACCCGGATATCGCGCACCGCCACACCCAGTTCCTCGCGCATCAGCTGGTCGAGATCCTCGGTGGGGCCGGTCATCAGGTCGTCGCGTCGCTCGGCGATGATCTGCTGCAGGTTCAGGCGGCCGAACTCGTTACGCAGGCTCTCGTCGACCCGCGGCTGGATAAGCCGTCTGGCCACCAGTTCGTCACCGGCGGTGGCCTCGTAGTAGCGCGTCGGGTTGACCACCTGCCACATGACGTAGGAGTCGACGATCACCGCCTTCTGCTCCAGGGTCAGGTAGCGGCTCGGGTCGGTGTCCAGCGTCAGCAGACGGGTATCGAAGGTACGCACCGTATGAGTGATCGGCACCTTGAAGTGCAGGCCCGGCTGGATGTTCTCCTCGATGATCTCACCGAAGCGCAGCTTGACCGCGCGCTCTGTCTCGTCGACCACATAGAGGCTATTGCTGGCCAGCCAGGCCACGGCGGCCAGGCCGCCGACGATAAGCAGGGAACGATTATTGATCATTTAGCGGCCCTCCCTGCGGATTCCACTGTTGTTGCTGTTGCTGCTCGACGACTGGCTTGAGCGCATTCGCTCGAGCACGCGCGGATCCAACTCCTCGTCGTTAGCCGACTGGGCACTCGCTCCCGATGTGCCGGCACCACTGAGGCGATCGAGCGGCAGGACCATCAACGGGCTGTTCTCGGACACATCGACCATGAACTTCGAGGTATTGCTGAACACCTCGCTGATGGCATCGAGATAGAGGCGCTCACGCATGATCGTCGGGTTTTCCTCGTACTGACCAAGCAGCGCATTGAAGCGGTTGGCCTGACCCTCGGCCTCGGCGACCACGGACTCGCGATAGCCCTGGCCCTGCTCGACGAAACGCTGCGCCTGGCCCTGAGCTTCGGGGATGATCGCGTTGGCGTAGGCGATGCCCTGGTTGATGGTGCGCTGACGATCCTCGCGAGCGCGAATGACGTCGTCGAAGGCGTCCACGACGGCATCGGGCGGTGCCGTGGACTCGACGTTGATCGTCTGCAGCAGGATGCCGGTACCGTAGTCATCCAGGTAGGACTGCAGGCGACTGGACACAGAGCTGCCGAGGATCTCACGGCCGGAGGTCAGGATCTCGATCATGTCGGTCCCGCCGACGACGTGGCGCAGCGCCGAATCCAGGGCGTTCTCGAGGCTGAGCTCGGAATCGCGCACGTTGAGCACGAAGTCGCGCGGGTCGGCGACCTGATACTGCGCCGACATTTCGACGGAGACGATATTCTCGTCCTGGGTCAGCATCGACTGGGTCTGGGTGACCGAGCGCACACGCGTCACGTTGACCATGCGCACGTCATCGATCAGCGGCGGATTCCACTGCAGGCCCGGGGTGACCACTTCCTGGAATTCACCGAAGCGCAGCACTACCCCGCGCTCGGACTGATCGACCAGGTAAAAGCCCAGGGCTGCCCAGATGGCCAGGGCGACCACGATCAGCAGACCCGGCAGGGTAAAGGCATTGCGCGGCTTGCCACCGCCCCCCTTGCCACCGGAGCCACCCTTCTTGCCCCCGCGGCCTCCCAGCATGTTGTTGAGCTTATCCTGAAACTTCTTCAGGGCCTCGTCGAGGTCGGGCGGCCCCTGATTGCCACCACCCTTGCCCCCGCCGCCGCTACCACCGCGGCCACCCCCGCTCCAGGGGTCGTGCTGGTTGCCACCACCAGGCTCATTCCAGGCCATACGTCGTCTCCACTAGGCATTTCATCCCGCCGCCGGGCGTGCCGGCAACGGACATCGGTTGCGATCCTGCGGGTAACGCCCGGCACACGGCCCGGCGCCCTGTTATCGTATTGTGGCTGCTGACCTGCCTGCCAGCGGACCGGCTCCTCTCGCGTCACGCTTCCCATACCGGCGGCGCCTGCAGCGCAGTCGGCAAGTAATTGTCGGCACGCTCACCCAAGCGCGCCATCAGCTGCAGGAAGTCGCGCCGTGGCAGCCGTACCTCCAGCAGGGTGCGCCCCTGGTCGTCGAAGCGCTCACCGCGCACCGCCCCGAGATCGTGCAACCCGGCCCGTAGCCTGCCCTGCTCAGGCGCCAGGCAGAGCTCGAAGTCGATGATGTCATCGGCCAGGCGCTCCGAAAGCGCCTGCTCCAGCAGCTCGAGCCCCTTGCCCTCGCGTGACGATAGCCAGACCACCTCGGGCCGGCCCTCCCCATCGCGCTCGATACGCGGTGAGCTGTCGAGCAGGTCGATCTTGTTCATCACCTTCAGGGTCGGTACCTCGAGGGCACCGATCTCGTCGAGCACCGCCTCGACCTGAGCGACGTTCAGCTCGCGGTCAGGGTCGGCGGCATCGATCACGTGCACCAGCAACGAAGCCTCGGCGGCCTCCTGCAGGGTGGCGCGAAAGGCCTCGACCAGCTTGTGGGGCAGGTGACGGATAAAGCCCACGGTGTCGGCCAGCACCACCGGCCCCACGTCCTCGATCTCGAGACGACGCAAGGTCGGGTCGAGGGTAGCGAAGAGCTGATCGGCCGCATAGACCCTCGCGGACGTGAGGGCGTTGAAGAGCGTGGACTTGCCGGCGTTGGTGTAGCCCACCAGCGAGACGCTGGGAATCTCCGCCCGGGAACGGGCCCGGCGATTCTGGCTACGCTGGCTGCGCACCTTGTCGAGGCGCTTGTGGATCGCCTTGATGCGCGCCCGCAGCAGGCGGCGGTCGGTCTCGAGCTGGGTCTCACCCGGCCCGCGCAGGCCGATACCCCCCTTCTGGCGTTCCAGGTGGGTCCAGCCACGCACCAGCCGGGTCGACATGTACTCGAGCTGGGCAAGCTCCACCTGGAGCTTGCCCTCATGGGTCCTGGCACGCTGGGCGAAGATATCGAGAATCAGGCCGGTGCGATCAATGACCCGGCACTTGAGCTCACGCTCCAGATTGCGCTCCTGGGAGGGACTGAGGCTATGGTTGAAAATCACCAGCTCGGCCTGGTGAGCCGCCTTCGCCTCGCGGAGCTCCTCGAGCTTGCCCGACCCCACGAAAGTTCGGGAATCGGGGCGCTTGCGACTACCGGTGACCAGTGTGGCCGGCTCAGCACCGGCCGATCGCACGAGCTCCAGGAATTCACCGGCATCCTCGCGCTCCTCCTCGTCCTGAAAATCCACATGGACGAGGATCGCCGTCTCGCCGGCGTCGGGACGTTCAAAAAACAATCAATACCTCACGCATCTGTATCCGGCTGCGCATCCGGGGCCGGCAGGCGCACGTTGCGCGAAGGCACCACCGTGGAGATGGCGTGCTTGTAGACCATCTGGCTGACGGTGTTGCGCAGCAGAATGACGAACTGATCAAAGGACTCGATCTGACCCTGCAGCTTGATGCCGTTGACCAGGAAAATCGATACCGGAATGCGCTCCTTGCGCAGGATGTTCAGGTACGGGTCTTGAAGGGACTGCCCTTTGGACATGTTGCTCTCCCTGAAGTGTCTCTGGGGGTTGATGTTATGTCGATCTTTGTCGCTCCCGCCAGGGGGCAACGCTGAATACGCCGAGGGGCTTGCTAAGCCAGCCACTGAAAAGGTCATCTTACGCTAAGTGCCGAATTCGCGCACGAGTTTCAAAACCTCGCTCAGGGGATCAAGGCCCAGACTATCGACCCAGTTGAGTCCCGGCCAGCTACGCATCCAGGTCAATTGGCGCTTGGCCAGCTGGCGGGTCGAGATGATACCCCGTCTTTCCAGCTCGCCCTGCCCATACTCCCCTTCGAGAAATGCCCATACCTGGCGATAACCCACGCTCTTCATGGCGGGTAATGACGCATCGACATCATCACGATTCATCAGGGCCGCCACCTCATCGACAAGCCCGGCATCGAGCATCATCTTGAAGCGCTGGGCGATGGATGCATGAAGCGTTCCACGGTCAGAGGGAGCGAGCCCTATGGACAGCGTGCGCCAGGGAAAGGTTTCACGGCGCTGCTCGTCCCACAGTTCACTCAGGGAGCGGCCTGTCAGCCGATAGACCTCCAGGGCCCGCATCAATCGCTGGGGATCATTGGGGTGGATCCGCGTCGCCGAACGCGGATCGATCCGACTCAGTTCCTCATGCAGTGCCTTCAGGCCATGGCGTGCCATCTTGTGCTTCAGCTCGGCACGCACCGCAGCGTCCGCTGACGGCAGGTTGGCCACCCCTTCGAGCAGGTGCTTGAAGTACATCATGGTGCCGCCGACCAGCAGTGGCACCTTGCCGGCGTCGCTGACCCGACGCATCTCGCCTAGGGCATCCTCGCGAAAGTCGGCGGCGGAATAGGGCTCGGACGGATCACGGATATCGATGAGCCGATGCGGTGCTCGAGCAAGCTCCTGCGGCGAGGGCTTGGCGCTGCCGATATCCATGTCGCGATAGACCATGGCCGAATCGACGCTGATCAGCTCGCAGCCGAGTCGTTCATGGAGCTCGATGGCCAGGTCAGTCTTGCCGGCCGCGGTGGGTCCCATCAGCAGGATGGCGGAGGGGCG
The DNA here is from genome assembly GCF_902500215.1 of Halomonas lysinitropha. Taxonomy (GTDB): domain Bacteria; phylum Pseudomonadota; class Gammaproteobacteria; order Pseudomonadales; family Halomonadaceae; genus Halomonas; species Halomonas lysinitropha. The sequence goes on along the minus strand of NZ_CABVOU010000027.1, from coordinate 594,682 downwards.
CGAATCGGGCATGACGTTCTCGAGCTCTCTCAGGCTTGGCGCTGAGAAGCTTACCCGGGGGCATGCCTTCGAGGAGGCGCTGTGAACCCATCCCTGGGCGCTACCGACGCCATCCCTGGCGTAGGACCTCCTCTTCGGCCTGCCCCCGGCGCTTCTCGCCACGCAGGTGGAAGTGTTGCGGATTCTACTGCCCCCTCAGGAAGAGGCGGTCCAGCTCCTTCATGCTCATCTCGGTCCAGGTGGGACGGCCGTGATTGCACTGGCCGCTGCGCTCGGTGCGCTCCATGTCGCGCAGCAGAGCATTCATCTCCTCGAGCCCCAGCTGGCGATTGGCCCTGACGCTGCCGTGGCAGGCCATGGTCGAAAGCAGCTCGTTGATACGCGCCTCGATCCGATCGGAGCGGCCATAGCGCTCCAGGTCGGCGAGCATGTCACGTATCAGCGGCTCGACGTCGGCATCGGCAAGCAGCACCGGCACCTGGCGCACCAGCAGGGTCTCGGGACCGGCCACGTCAAGCTCCACCCCGAGTCGCGCGAAGGCATCATGCTCGGCCTCGGCGGTGGCCACCTCGGCGGGGCTTGCCGCCAGCGACACCGGCACCAGCAGCGGCTGGGCCTGCAATCCCCCTTCACTCCCGGCACCGCCGTGGACCTGGGTCTTCATTCGCTCGTAGACAATGCGCTCGTGAGCGGCATGCATGTCCACCACCACCAGGCCACGCTCGGTCTGGGAGAGGATATAGACCCCGTGCAGCTGGGCCACGGCATAGCCCAGCGGCGGCGCGCGGGTCGCGTCCTCCTCGGGCATCGCCGGGCGCGGGGCGCGAGACGTCGACGAGACACGACGCTCTTCCAAGGCCACGCTCGTGGCACTACCGCCAGGGGCCGGGGCAGCCGGCTGTGGCGTCAGCAGGCTCTCTTCATGCTCGGGGTGCAGTGCCCGATACCCCTGCATAAAGGCCCGCACCCGGTCCGGCGTCACTCTGTCACGAGTCCCATCGCGGCTCCCGTCACCCTGCCCCGGCAATGACATCGGCTGCTGCTGCCAGGCGAGCGCCGCTTCACGCACGCCGTCCGCCGCCTCGCGAGCACCCTCTTCCGCCTGCTGCGCCTCCGCGGCGGCTTCGCGTTCGCCACCTTCACCGGCTCGGGCCTCGCCCAGCGCGCGATGCAGGCTCGAGAACAGGAAATCGTGGACCATGCGCCCATCGCGGAATCGCACCTCGTGCTTGGTGGGATGGACGTTGACATCCACCACTCGGGGGTCGACTTCGAGATAGAGCACGAACACCGGATGGCGGCCGTGGAAGAGCACGTCGCGGTAGGCCTGGCGGATGGCATGGGCGACCAGACGATCGCGCACCACGCGGCCATTGACGAAGAAGTACTGCTGGTCGGCCTGGGCCCGGGAGTGGGTGGGCAGCCCGACCCAGCCCGAGAGCCGCAGCCCGCCCACCTCCAGGTCCAGGTGCAGGGCATTCTCCAGGAAAGCCTTGCCCAGCAGGGACTGGAGACGGCGTTCCCGAGCCACCGGTTCATCGCCGGGCGGCAGTTGATGGAGGGTCTTGTGGTTGTGACGCAGCACCCAGCCGATATCGAAGCGCGACAGCGCCTGGCGTCGGAAGGCCTCCTCGACGTGGCCGAACTCGGTCTTCTCGGTACGCAGGAACTTGCGACGCGCCGGGGTATTGAAGAAGAGGTCACGCACCGTCACCGAGGTGCCGCGCGGATGTGGAGCCGGGGTCACGCGGGGTTCCATGCGCCGCCCCTCGGCCACCACACGCCAACCACTGCGCGGATCTTCGTCGGTATTGGAGACCAGCTCGAGGCGCGCCACCGAGCTGATCGAGGCCAGCGCCTCGCCGCGGAACCCCAGGCTCGACACTCCCTCGAGCTCCTCCAGCGAGACGATCTTGCTGGTGGCATGGCGCGACAGCGCCAGGGCCAGGTCGTCCTCGCCGATACCGCTGCCGTCGTCCTTCACGCGGATCGTTCGGGAACCGCCATTTTCAAGCTCGACCTCGATGCGACGGCTGCCGGCATCGATGGCATTCTCCACCAGCTCCTTGACCACCGAGGCAGGACGCTCGACCACCTCGCCGGCCGATATCTGGTTGGCCAGGCGAGGATCGAGGATCTGGATATGGCGCTTGTCTGTCATGTCACTCCATCAAAGCCGTAAGCCGTAAGCCGTAAGCCGTAAGCCGTAAGCCGTAAGCCCAAACGCTGCCATTAACCTTGCTGAATGCAAGGGCTCTTCTTACAGCTTAACGCTTATAGCTTACAGCTCCCCGAAGGGGTCAGGAACGGGGGATGCGCAGCACCTGTCCGACCCGGATAACGTCGCCGTTGAGCTCGTTGGCCTGCTTGAGCTGGGCCACCGGCACACCGTGACGGGCGGCTATCTCGGAGAGAGTGTCGCCGGGCTGGATGCGATACTCGTTGCCCTCGGGACTGCGGTTGCCATCACGCTGCCAGGCCAGCAGGCTGGCCGGTGGCGGATTGCGCTGGAAGTGACCGCGGATGCCGCCGAAGAGGGCCTGAACCACCTTCTGCTGATAAGCACCGTCGCGAAGGCGGCGCTCCTCTTCGGGATTGGAGATGAAGCCAGTCTCGACCAGCAGCGAGGGGATGTCCGGCGACTTGAGCACCATGAAACCGGCCTGCTCGACCCGCGACTTGTGCAGCCGGTTGACCCGCCCCAGCTGGTCGAGCACCTGACCGCCGATGGTCAGGGAGTCGTTGAGGGTCGCGGTCATGGTCAGGTCAAGCAGCACGCCACGCAGCACCTCGTCCTTGTCATCCAGTGACAGACTGCCGTCGACACCGCCGATCAGGTCGGCCTCATTCTCGCTGGCGGCCAGCCACTGGGCGGTCTCCGAGGTCGCCCCCCGCTGGGACAAGGCATAGACCGAGCTGCCGTTGGGCCGCGGGCTGTTGAAGGCATCGGCATGAATCGACACGAAGAAATCGGCTTTCTGCTCACGGGCGATCCGGGTCCGCTGACGCAGCCCGATATAGTAGTCGCCATCGCGGATCATCACCGCCCGGAACCCCTCCGCGGCGTTGACCAGCCGCGCGAGGCGCTTGGCCATCTCCAGCACGACATCCTTCTCGCGCGTGCCCCCCGGCCCGATCGCCCCCGGGTCCTCGCCGCCATGCCCGGCATCGATGGCGATAATGATATCGCGCTTGGGGTGCGGCTTGTCCGATCCCAGGACCTCGGCGGCCGAGATATCAGCCGGGTTGCGGCCCTGGGCCACCGCCTCGCTGCGGGCACGATCCGCGGCGATCTCCTGTTCACGGATCATCGCCTCGATGGGGTCGATGGGGTCCTCCACGGCGCTCTCGCCGGGATACTCCAGATCCACCACCAGGCGATGGCCATACTGGTCGTTGGGCGCCAGGGAAAAGTGGCGGGGCTCGACCTCCCGCTCGAGTTCCAGCACCACCCGCAGGCCATCGCCATCACGCACGCCGGTGCGCAGGGTGCTGATGGCACTCCCCTCGAGGTCCAGGCGGTCGACGCTGGCATTGAGCTGGCTGTCGTCCAGATCGATCACCAGACGACGCGGATTATCGAGGCTGAAGACATTGGCCCGGGCCGGCGAGGAAAGGTCGAAGACCAGGCGGGCATGGTCCGGTGCCGCCCAGAGGCGGAGGTTGTCGACACTGGCGGCAGAAGCCAGGCCACTGGCCAGCCACAGCAGCACTCCCCCCAGCCCGACCAGCAGGCGTACAAGACATATCATGCGTGTCATCGCGCTGCGTCACCTTCTCTGTGCAGGCCCCATCCGGCCAGCGCCGGCATCGCCGCTAGGCGCTCGAGTACCGCTCGTCCACGTTCGCTGCGGGCCTCGAGCGTGGCCTCACGACCACTGTCGGCCAGTCGGAGGATCACCTCAAGATCCGGGTCGGGTAGCCACCCCTCTCCCCGCTCCGGCCACTCGATCACGCAGAGCGCCTCCTCGGCGACCAGGTCACGGCCACCGATGAACTCGAGCTCTTCGGGGTCACCCAGACGATAGAGGTCGAAATGATGCACCAGGACCCCGTCCAGCTCGTAGGGCTCCACCAGGGTATAGGTGGGGCTCTTGACGGCCCCCCGGTGGCCACAGGCGCGCAGGATGCCGCGAGTGAGAGTGGTCTTGCCGGCTCCCAGCTCGCCGGTCAGGTGCACACGACCATGACCCTGCAGGGCTCGCCCCAGGCACTCGCCAAAGGCAACCTGGCGATCTTCGTCATCGAGTCGCAGCTGCATCGTCCTCGCCCATTGTCGGGTTGACCAGAATTCGTGCACAGGATGCCAGATCGCCGGCCAGCAGGCCACGCTCACCCGCCTGCCGAGCCGCCATGTCGCCAGCCAGGGCATGCACCAGCACGCCAAGCCGGACCGCCGGCTCGAGGGGTAGCCCCTGGGCCAGCAACGCGCCCAGGATACCCGAGAGCGCATCCCCCATGCCGCCGCTGGCCATACCCGGATTGCCCGACGGGCAGACGGCGAGACCCTCGGGGCCGGCCACCAGGCTGCCGGCGCCCTTGAGCACCACCACGCCGCCATAACGTCGCTGCAGGGCCAGGGCCGCCGCGGGCCGGTCGGCTTCGATCTCCGCGGCAGAAAGCTCCAGCAGGCGGCCCGCTTCGCCGGGATGTGGCGTAAGAACCCAGTTCTCGCGGCACTGGCCACCGTAGCGCGTTGCCAGCAGGTTGAGGGCGTCGGCGTCCACCACCAGAGGCCTGCCGGTCGCCAGGGCTGCCTGCAGCATGCCCTGCCCCCAGCTACCCTGGCCGAGCCCCGGGCCGACCACAAGCACATCGGCGTGTTCCGGCAGTTCGCCGAGATCTCCGGCTCCGCGCACTCCATGGACCATCACCTCGGGGCGTCGCACCAGGCTCGCCGTCACATGCTCGGGCGCCGTGGCGAGACTCACCTTGCCGGCGCCGAGTCGCGCACACGCCTCGGCGGCGAGCAGTGCCGCGCCGCCGAAGCCCGGGGCCCCACCCAGCACCAGGGCATGGCCGAAGTCGCCCTTGTGGGCGCTGCGCTCTCGCGCGGGCAGCCAGGCTCCGATCATGCCGGCATCGAGCAGGTGGGCGGCCGGCACGATGTCAGCCTCGCCCCCGGCATCGACGCCGAGGGCCCGAAAATCCAGCTCGCCCACGCAGGAGGGGGCCGCGCCGGTGTGCAGGCCCAGCTTGTCGCCTATGAAGGTGACTGTCCGCACGGCCTGCACCGCGACGCCCAGAATCGCGCCGGTATCGGCATGCAGCCCCGAAGGAATGTCGATGGCCAGCACCGGCATGCCAGCGGCATTGATGGCCTCGATCGCCTCGCGGGCCTCGCCGCGCACCTCGCCGCCGAGGCCGGTGCCCAGCAGGGCATCGACGATCACCTCACCCTCGAGGGCGAGACCGGATTTCCAGGGCAGGGCCTCGACCCCGGCCGCCGTGGCCATATCGGCGGCGCGCCTGGCATCGCCGGAAAGCTCCTCGAGCGGCTTGAGCAGGATGCGCTGCACGGCAAGCCCCTCGGCGGCGGCCAGCGCCGCCAGTACGTGGCCATCACCGCCATTGTTGCCGCCCCCGCAGATCACGCTCAGCGAGCGCACCCCGGGCCAGCGGGCCTTCAGGCTCTTCCAGGCGGCCGCGGCCGCGCGCTGCATCAGGGCAAAGCCCTCGATGCCGGCGGCAATGGTACGTTGGTCGAGCTCACGCACCTGGTCGGCGCGATAGAGCGGCCGACCGCGTGTCGTGGCAGGGCTTGCTTCCCAGCTCATGCGATGTCTCCTCGTTCGGGATGCTTTATCATAGGAGTGTAAATTCTCTACGCCCCACGCCAAGCCTCGGGGGCCGATCTGCATGGTGTTTTCTCGATAATGACCCCAGCGTCCACGCCAGCTGACGAACCCGACATGACCGGCCTCGCCGAGCAGATCAAGATCTGGGGCCGCGAGCTCGGCTTTCAGGACGTCGGCATCACCGACGTCGACCTGGCCGAGGACGAGCGCCACCTGGCGCGCTGGCTCGAGGCCGGCTACCAGGGCGAGATGGGCTTCATGGCCAAGCACGGCACCAAGCGCACCCGACCGGCGGAGCTGGTTCCGGGCACGATGCGGGTGATCTGCGTGCGCCTGGACTATCTGCCCGCCGAGGTGGAAACGACAAAGGTGCTGGGCCAGCCAGAAATCGCCTACGTCTCCCGCTATGCCACCGGGCGCGACTATCACAAGCTGATGCGCAAACGACTTGCCACCCTGGCGAAATGGATGGAGGCCGAGGTGGGCCCCTTCGGCTACCGCGCCTTCGTCGACTCGGCGCCGGTGATGGAGCGGGCCCTGGCCCGCAAGGCGGGGCTGGGCTGGTTCGGCAAGAACGCCATGCTGCTCAACCCCGGGGCCGGCTCGCTGTTCTTCCTGGGCGAACTCTATACTGACCTGCCGCTGCCGGTGGATGCACCTTTCGAGACGGATCATTGCGGCAGCTGCAGCGCCTGTCGCAGCGCCTGCCCCACCGGTGCCATCGTCGAGGACCGGGTGGTGGATGCCCGGGCCTGCATCTCCTACCTGACCATCGAGCTGTTCGGGGCCATTCCCGAGCGCTACCGGGAGGCCATGGGTAACCGGGTGTTCGGCTGCGACGACTGTCAGCTGGTCTGCCCCTTCACCCGCTTCACCCGGGTCTCCCGCGAGGCCGACTTCGCCCCGCGCCATGACCTGGACCGGGCGAGTCTCGTTTCTCTGTTCGCCTGGGGCGAGGAAGAATTTCTGGAGAAGACCGCCGGCAGCCCGATACGCCGTATCGGCTACGAACGCTGGCTGCGCAACCTCGCCGTGGGACTCGGCAACGCCCCCTGGAGCGACGCCGTGGAGGCCGCCCTGATGGCCCGGCTGCCCTACCCCTCCGACCTGGTGCGCGAGCACGTCCGCTGGGCGCTGGCCCGCCAGCGGGAGAAACGCCAGCGACTGATCGCTGCAAGCTGAAAGCTGGAAGAGCGCGGCTACGCCGCTTCAAGCCGTAGGCCTGGTAAGCAACAGCGCACCAGGCGCCGTCGCACAACCGCCCGATGCGCCTTCGGCTTCTCGGGCCTACGAGATTAAAGTTACACCGCTTATAGCTCCCGGCGCAGCCGGGCTATTCCTCCTCGTCAGTTTCGTCGTCCGCCAGGCGCAGGAAAGTGCCACGATAGTGCGCCAGCTCGGCGATGGACTCCTTGATGTCGTCCATGGCGAGATGAACGTTGCGCTTCTGGAAACCGACCAGCGCTCCCGGGTTCCAGCGCTTGGCCAGCTCCTTCAGGGTCGAGACATCCAGGTTGCGGTAGTGGAAGAAGGCCAGCAGCTCGGGCATCTCCCGCTCCAGGAAGCGACGATCCTGGTGAATGCTGTTGCCGCACATGGGCGAGGTGCCGGGCGCGACATGCTCCTTGAGAAAGGCCAGTGTAAGCCGCTCGGCCTCGGCGGTATCGACCAGGCTATCCTTGACCCGCTTGACCAGGCCGGAGGCGCCATGGGTCCTGGTGTTCCAGTCGTCCATCGCCTCGAGAAGAGCACCGGACTGCTGCACCGCGATCACCGGCCCCTCGGCAACGACATTGAGCTCGCTGTCGGTGACCAGGGTCGCCACCTCGATGATCCGCTCACGGTTCGGATCGAGACCGGTCATTTCCAGGTCGATCCATACCAGGCGGTTCTGGCGCGGGTCCTGGGTATTAGAGGTCGCGGACGAAGTGTCTTCTGCCATGGGGGTTCCTCGCATGATGCCCGCTGACGACAGCGACCACCTTGGGTGAGTACAATGAGCTCCATTGTAGCGAGCTTCAGGCCCCCATGAGCAAACGCAATTTGAGCCGCCAGCAGCGCTGGCGCATCGACAAGGTCCAGGCCGAACGCGCCCGGCGTGCCGACCGGCGCGACTCCCGGGATGGCGAGAAGCTGGCCGCGGGCGAGTACGGCCCCGAACAGGGCGGCCGAGTCATTGCTCACTTCGGCCGCACCCTGGATGTGCGTCCCGAGCAGGGCGGCAAGGCCGTGCGTTGCCACCTGCGCGCCAACCTCGAGGGGCTGGTAACCGGCGACCGGGTGATCTGGCGCGCCGCCCACGACGCCAATGACGGCGTGGTGGTGGCGCGGGGCGAGCGCGACAGCGTTCTGGAGCGCCCCGACCCGCGCGGCCAGCTCAAGCCGGTGGCCGCCAACATCGACCAGATCCTGATCGTCTTCGCGGTGGAACCGGCACCCCATGCCAACCTGATCGACCGTTACCTGGTGGCCGCCGAGGCCACCGGCATCGCCCCGGTGCTGGTGCTCAACAAGATCGACCTGCTTCCACAGCATGGCGGCGAACTGCGCGATCTGCTGGCGCGCTACGAAGCGCTGGGCTACCCGGTGGTCACCACCACCACCGAACGAGCGGAGGGCCTCTCGGCCCTGCAAGCTCGGCTGGCCGGGCGCACCTCGGTCTTCGTGGGCCAGAGCGGCGTGGGCAAGTCCTCGCTGATCGACCGCCTGCTGCCGGACGAGGAACTTCGTATCGGGGCGCTGTCGAAGGATTCGCGCAAGGGCACCCATACCACCACCACCGCGCGCCTCTACGCCCTGCCGAATCCCGGCTCGGACGCCGAGGCCAGTGGCGGTGAATTGATCGACTCGCCGGGAATCCGCGAGTTCGGCCTGGGCCACCTGAACGAGCAGGAGGTCGCCGAGGGCTTCGTCGAGTTCCGAGACCTCCTGGGCCACTGCCGCTTTCGCGACTGTCGCCATCGCCATGAGCCGGGTTGCGCCCTGCTCGCCGCCGTGGAGCGTGGCGACATCCACCCCGAACGCTTTGCCAGCTACCGACGCATCCTCGAGAGCCTCGGGGAAACGTGAATCGAGGAGCCTGAATCAAGGGGCCGAATTTAAGGAGAGTGCACCATGAGTTCCGAAGACAATCTGCTCCCCCTGATCATCGAGCCCGAGCAGCTCGCCGACCACCTGGACGAGCCGTCGCTGCTGATCATCGACGTGCCGCTCAGGGCCGAGAGCTATGGCGAGGGACACGTCCCCGGCGCCGTCTTCCTGGATCATCGCCTGCTGATGCGCGGCGAGGATTCGGCCGGTAACTGCATGTCCAACGACGTGCCCACGGTCGAGGCGCTCTCCCGGCTGTTCTCGTCGCTCGGCCTGACCCGCGACACCCATGTGGTCGCCTACGATGACGAGGGTGGCGGCTGGGCGGGGCGCCTGCTCTGGACCCTGGAACTGATCGGCCACACCCGCTACTCCTATCTCAACGGCGGCATCCATGCCTGGCGGGCGGCCGGCCAGCCCGTTTCCACCGAAACCCAGGCTCCCAGGCCCAGCGACTACGAGGCAGAGATTCTGCATCCCGAGGTCGCCATCGATCGCCTCGAACTCCAGGAGCGCCTGGACGAGAAGGGATTCGCGATCTGGGATGCCCGCTCTCCCGAGGAGTACCGCGGCGAGAAGGGCGACAACGCACGCCTCGGCCACATTCCCGGCGCGGTGAACATGGAGTGGACCGACGCCATGGATCGGGAAGACGACCTGCGGATCCGCGACTATGCGGAGCTGATTACCGAACTCGAGGCGCTGGGCCTGACCCCGGACATGGAGGTGGTCACCCACTGCCAGAGCCACCACCGCAGCGGCTTCACCTGGCTGGTGGGCAAGGCGCTGGGCTTCGAGAAGATCCGCGGCTATGCCGGCTCCTGGAAGGAGTGGGGCAACCGCGAGGATACGCCGATAGAAAAGCCGTAAGCGGGAAGACGCGGCTACGCCGATTGAAGAGGGAAGATCGGTGCTTCGCACCTGGAAGGGCCAGGTTCTCCTCTTCCTTCCTCCTTCTTCCCTACTTGTTTGTCCTCCCACCGCCCCTTTGAGGAACGACGCCTTCGTGACCCCCGCCAAGCTGTTTTCCCTGATCCAGTACCCCATTCCCCACCACCTGCTCTCGCGACTGGTGGGAGGGCTCGCCGACTGCCGACTCCCTTGGCTGAAGAACGCCCTGATCAAGACCTTCATCCAGCAGTTCAAGGTCGACATGGAAGAAGCCATCGAGCCCGACCCGACGGCCTATGCCACCTTCAACGACTTCTTTACCCGCGCCCTGGAGGAAGACGCCCGCCCCATCGGCGAGGGCCTGGCCTCTCCCGCCGACGGAACACTTTCACAATTCGGCGCCATCGAGGCCGGACAGCTGCTCCAGGCCAAGGACCACCGCTTCTCGCTGATGGAGCTGCTCGGTGGCGACGGCGAGGCGGCCCGCCGCTACCTCGGCGGTAGCTTTGCCACCATCTATCTCTCTCCGAGTGACTACCACCGGGTCCATATGCCGCTAGGCGGCACCCTGAGAGAGATGGTCTACGTACCGGGCCGGCTGTTTTCGGTCAATGCCGCCACTACCCAGCATGTCCCCAACCTCTTCGCTCGCAACGAGCGGCTGGTATGTCACTTCGATACCGAGCAGGGCCCCATGGTGGTGGTGCTGGTAGGGGCGATGATCGTCGCCGCCATCGAGACGGTCTGGGCGGGCCAGATCACCCCCCTGCCCCGAGGGGGCGTGCAGCGGATCCGCTTCGATACGCCGATACGGCTGGAAAAGGGCGAGGAGATGGGGCGCTTCAAGCTAGGCTCCACGGTAGTGATGGCCTTCGCCGAGCCGGTCACTTTCGCCGATGCTCTCGAGCCCGGTGCCAAGGTACAGATGGGACAGTCGCTGGGGTGCTTCTAACAACGGGGCGTGGCAAAGGCCATGACCTCCGCCACGCTCTGCTTGCCCAGCGCCAGCTGGATAAGCCGGTCGAGGCCCAGCGCCACGCCGCTGCCTTCTGGCATGCCGTGAACCAGAGCAGCCAACAGGCGCGCATCCACATCGACCTCGGGCAGGCGCGCGGCACGGCGGTCGGCGTTGTCCTGCTCGAAACGCGCGGCCTGTTCGTCGGCGTCGGTGAGCTCGTCGTAGCCGTTGGCCAGTTCCAGCCCCTCGAAATAGAGCTCGAAGCGCGACGCCACCCGGGCGCCGTCCTCGGGGTCGCGATGGTGACGCGCCAGGGCGGCCTGACTGGCCGGATAGTCCACCACCACCTCGAGGCCATCTCGCCCGAGATGGGGCTCGATTTCGAGGCTCATCAACAGATCGAGGCATGCGTCACGGTCACTGTCGGTCATATCCAGGCCACCCCGCTGCCCGGCCAGGCGTCGCAGGGCATCGAGAGGTAACGTGAAGGGGTCGATGGCCAGAGTCTGGCGGAACAGCTCGCGGTAGCGGCGTCGCTGCGGCGGGCCCGGCTTATCCCCCAGTTCCTGGCCCAGCACGGTGTTGACCAGGGCAGCGGTCTCCTCGATCAGCGCATCAAGCCCCAGCCCGGGGCGATACCACTCCAGCATGGTGAACTCGAGGTTGTGGCGTCGGCCCACCTCACCGTCGCGAAAGCTCCTGGCCAGCTGGAAGATCGGCCCGCTACCGGCAGCCAGCAGCCGCTTCATGTGGAACTCCGGGGAGGTCTGCAGCCAGAGCCGCTCGTGCCCGGCCGGGGTGGTCGCTTCTGCGAAGAGCGATGCCAGGTGCATCTCGGTGCTGCCGCCGTGGCCCAGCACCGGGGTATCCACCTCCAGTACCCCCCGGTCGGAGAAGAAGGCGCGCACTCTCGCCAGCAGCCGGGCACGCTCGCGTAGTGTCGCGATATCGGCGGTCGGCTGCCAGTCTACCTCCATCCGTCGACTAGGCCCGGCTGACGTACTCGCCGGTGCGCGTATCCACCTTGAGAACTTCGCCCTCCTCGATGAACAAGGGGACCTTGACTACCGCGCCGGAAGAAAGGACGGCCGGCTTGGAGCCCCCCTGGGCAGTGTCACCCTTGAGGCCCGGATCGGTCTCGGTCACTTGCAGCTCGATGAAGTTCGGCGGGCTGACGTTGATCACGTTATCGTTCCACAGCGTCACGGTGTAGGGAACCTGCTCCTTGAGCCACTTCTCGGTATCCCCCAGGGCCTTCTTCTCCACGGCATACTGCTCGAAGGAGCCATCGGTCTTCATGAAATACCACATGTCACCATCGGTGTAGAGGTACTCCATTTCTAGCTCGAGGACGTCGGCGGCCTCCAGGGAGTCGCCGGACTTGAAGGTGCGCTCCCAGACGCGGCCGGTCATCAGGTTGCGCAGCTTGACGCGGTTGAAGGCCTGCCCCTTGCCGGGCTTGACCAGTTCATTCTCGACGATGCTGCACGGGTCACCGTCCAGCATCACCTTCAGCCCGCCCTTGAATTCGTTGGTAGAATAGTTGGCCATGATGACTTATCCATATTCGAGCGCGCCACCGGCACTGGCCGGGGGCGCGCGTAAGCAGATGAAGTTCGACGGGGCTCTCGTCCCCGTTCGCATTGACTGGTGTCGCGCATGATAACCCGAAGCAGCGCCCTTTTGCAGCGCCCCGACCGGGAGACCCAGCCTCAGCCACTGCCCATCCAGGCCCGCTGGCAAACCCAGCTGGCCAGGGCGATCCGCGACCCCCGCGAGCTGTGTCGCCGTCTGGGGCTCGACGAGGCCTGGTGGCCCGGTGCCGAAGCGGGCCATGCGCTCTTCGAGGTGCGTGTGCCCGAGGCCTACCTGGCACGCATCCGCCCCGGCGACCCGTCCGACCCCCTGCTGCGCCAGGTGCTGCCCCTGGCCGAGGAAGCAGTAACGATGGCCGGCTATGTCGCCGACCCGCTCGCCGAGGTCGAGCACGCCCCCGCCCCGGGGCTGATCCACAAGTATGCCGGGCGGGTACTGCTGATCGCGAGCCCCGCCTGCGCGGTGAACTGCCGCTACTGCTTTCGCCGCCACTTCCCCTACGAGGAGAACGCCCCCTCGCGAGCCCAGTGGGAGTCCACCCTCGATTATCTGCGCGGCGACCCCTCGCTCCACGAGGCCATCCTCTCCGGGGGCGACCCCCTGGCCGCCAGCGACCGCCAGCTGGCCTGGCTGGTCGAGCGGCTGGAAGGAATTTCTCACCTCAAGCGCCTGCGCATCCATACCCGGCTGCCGGTGGTGATCCCCGATCGCATCGATGACGCCCTGCTGGGATGGCTCGGCGCCACCCGCCTGCAGAAGGTGATGGTGCTGCACATCAACCATGCCAACGAGATCGACGAGGCCGTCATGGCAGCGTGCCGCAGGCTGAGCGCTGCCGGTGTGACCCTGCTCAACCAGAGTGTGTTGCTGCGCGGGGTCAACGATGACGTGGGCACTCTCTGCACGCTCTCCGAGCGGCTATTCGAGGCGGGCATCCTGCCCTACTACCTCCATGTCCTCGACCCGGTGGCCGGGGCGGCGCACTTCGACGTGGTGGACGAGGAGGCCCGCAAACTGGTCGCGGGCCTGCGAGAGGTGCTGCCGGGCTTCCTGATGCCGAGGCTGGTGAGGGAGATTCCCGGCGAGGCGAGCAAGACACCGCTGTAGCCATCATGGCCACCAGGTAGGCCGGATAAGCCGAAGGCGCATCCGGCGGGGATGCCCGGTGCGCTGTCGCTTACCGGGCCTACCGGATAATCCACGATTAGGCTATTTGGCAACCGCAAGGCTATCGGCGGTCACATTGGGCGCCGGGGCCCGGGTGGAAAGGTGGCGGTTGAGGGCACTCATCACCGCCTTCATGGAGGCACTGGTGATGCTCTCGTCGGTTCCGACCCCGAACACCGCCTCGTTGCCCGCGCGCACCTCCACGTAGGCGATCGCCTCGGCATCGGCGCCCTGGCCGCGTGCGTGCTCGTGGTAGTCGATGATCTCCACGTCGTGGCCGGCCGCGGCCAGCGCCTTGATAAAGGCCGCCAAAGGCCCGTTGCCTTGACCGGATACCACGCGGCGCTCGCCGTCCTCCTCGATGGTCGCCTCGAGGTTCACCTTGGGGCTGTCGGGCTCGGAGGAGAGACGATGGCCGACCAGACTGAAGGGCGAGTCCTTAGCCAGGTACTCGTCCACGAAGGCCTGGTAGATCATGTGCGAGGTTATCTCGCGTCCCAGGCGATCGGCCACCTCCTGCACCACCTGACTGAACTCCATGGAGAGCCGGCGAGGCAGTTCGATGCCGTACTCCTGCTCCAGCAGGTAGGAGACCCCTCCCTTGCCGGACTGACTGTTGACGCGGATCACCGCCTCGTAGCTGCGGCCGACATCCAGCGGGTCGATGGGCAGATAGGGGACCCCCCAGATGGCATCCGGATCGCCGCGCCGCTCAGCCATGCCCTTCTTGATGGCGTCCTGGTGGGAGCCGGAAAAGGCCGTGAACACCAGGTCGCCGACATAGGGATGTCGGGGGTGGACCGGCAACTGGTTGCAGTGCTCCACTTCGCGCATGATCGGCGTGATATTGGAGAAGTCGAGCCCGGGATGGACGCCCTGGGTGTAGAGGTTCATGGCCAGCGTCACGATATCGACATTGCCGGTCCGCTCGCCGTTGCCGAACAGCGTGCCCTCGACACGGTCACCGCCAGCCATCAAGCCCAGCTCCGCGGCGGCAACGCCGGTACCGCGATCATTGTGAGGATGCAAGCTGACGATCAGGCTCTCGCGGTTGGCGACGTTACGACAGAACCACTCGATCTGGTCGGCGTAATTGTTGGGCGTGGCAACCTCCACCGTGGCCGGCAGGTTGACGATCATCGGTGTGTCGACGGTCGGCCGGTAGACCCCCGCCACCGCCTCGACGATCTCCACGGCGAAATCCATCTCGGTGGTGGAGAACAGCTCCGGCGAGTACTGGAAGGTCCAGTGGGTCTCGGGGGCTTCCTCCATGCGGCGGCGAATCTGAGTGGTGGCATCCACGGCGATCTGAATGCACTCCTCCTTGCTGACATGAAAGACCACGCGGCGGAAGACCGGGTCGGTGGCATTGTAGACATGCACGATGGCATTCTTTGCCCCCTTCAGCGCCTCGAAGGTGCGATCGATCAGATGGGGCCGAGCCTGGGTCAGCACCTGGATCGACACATCATCGGGCACCTTGTCCTGCTCGATGAGGGTGCGAACGAAGTCGAAGTCGGTCTGGGACGCCGAGGGGAAGCCCACCTCGATCTGCTTGAAGCCGATCTTGACCAGCAGGTCGAAGAGGCGCTGCTTGCGCTCCTGGTCCATGGGGTCGATCAGTGCCTGGTTGCCGTCGCGCAGGTCGACGCTGCACCACTGCGGCGGCGTCTCGAGGCGGCGATTGGGCCACTGGCGGTCGGGCAGGTCGACGGCCACGAATGGGCGGTACTTGGTGGCGGGGTTGTCGAGCATCATGGTGGCGTTCTCCCTGGTGTACGGCGGCCTTCAGAAACGACAACGCCCCGCCGGCCGAAAGGCGGGCGGGGCATCGTTCGAGTCTGCACTGTCGATACTCACCGTGGAATATGCTCGAGAGCATACTGAAGGAGTGGCGACAGCGGCAATTGTCATGGGGCAGGTACTGCGTGTGGTAAACATCTTGCGACCTCGTTTCAACCTAATCTTAGTACTAGCGGCTTGCGGGCTGGCCAGGCGACGATGACGCGAAACGTCACCCGTCGCATTCAGCGGCAGGCTAGTAGTAGTCGTAGATCGAGAACGGGGAAGCAAAATGTCATGTTCATGCCTCTAGAGAATCAGTCTTCATCGCTTCTGTCAACTTTGATGTCGCCGCGCCCGGCCACCAGCGCCGCCTCCATGCGGTCGAGCTGATCACGAAGCTGACGCACATCGTGGCGCAGGCCATGCAGCTCGGCCGCCTCGCCCTCCCCGCTCTCGATCTCCATCTGGATGCTCTCTTTCTGCATCACGTCGAGCACGATGCCGATCATCATGTTGAGAAAGATGAAGGCGGTAAGGAAGATGAAGCTCAGGTAGTAGACCCAGCTCCAGGCATAGAGCTCCTGAGTGGCGTACATGACATCGGTCCAGTCCTCGAAGGTGGCCACCCGGAACAGGGTCAGCATGGCCGTCGAGATATTGCCCCACAGGAACTCGTCCACCTCGGCGAACAGGAAGCTGCCAAGGGCGGCGTAGATGTAGAAGATGATGAACATCAGCAACACCACGTAGCCCATGCGCGGGATCGACTTGATCAGCGCGCCCATCAGCATGCGCAGTTCGGGGATCATCGAGACCAGACGCAGCACCCGGAAGATGCGCAGCAGCCGCGCCAGCAGCACCATCTCCGAGTCGTCCAGCGGGATCAGGCTGGCGGTGACGATCAGGAAGTCGAAGACGTTCCAGCCCTTGCGAAAGAAGTCGCGCAGCCGCTTCTCCGCCGCCATGCGGATGAGGATTTCCACCAGGAAGAAGACCGTCACCGCCACGTCCATGGCCAGCAGCCACTGCTGGAAGCGCGTGGTCTCCTCGTAGGTCTTGGCCCCGATCAACAGCGCAGAAACCACGATGATGGCAATCACCGTCAGCTCGAACGCCTTGTGGGCGCGCAGCCGCTCGAAGCGGTCGCGCCAGGTCTCGAAGCTCGTGCTCACGACTAGCCTTCCTCCAGATCGCCGTGGCGGTAGCCGATCAGGTAGAGCACGGCATCGAGCCCCAGCGTGGAGATCGACTGGCGCGCCTGGGCCCGCACCATCGGCTTGGCCCGGAAGGCGATGCCGAGTCCGGCCGCGGCCAGCATCTTGAGGTCATTGGCGCCGTCCCCCACGGCGATGGTCTGCTCCATGGCCAGCCCCTCGCGGGCGGCGATCTCACGCAGCAGTTCGGCCTTGCGATCGGCGTCGAGAATCGGCTCGCGCACCTCGCCCGTGACCTTGCCGTCCTCGATCAGCAGTTCGTTGGCGTGCACCTCATCGAAGCCGAGCCGGTCCTGCAGGTGGCGGGCGAAGTAGGTGAAGCCGCCGGAGAGGATCGCCGTGCGGTATCCCAGCCGCTTGAGGTGGCGCATCAGCCGCTCGAGGCCATCCATCAGCGGCAGCGACTCGGCGATCTCGGCGAGCACCGACTCGTCCAGCCCACGGAGCTTGCGCATGCGCTCGCGAAAGCTCTGCTGGAAATCGAGCTCGCCGCGCATGGCCCGCTCGGTGACCTCGGCGACTTCGTCACCCACGCCGTGGCGGCGGGCCAGCTCGTCGATCACCTCGGCCTGGATCAGGGTGGAATCCATGTCGAAGCAGACCAGGCGGCGATGCCGGCGCCAGATGGAGTCCTCCTGGAGGGCGATATCCACGCCGTGCATGGCACCCAGCGCCAGGGCCTTCTCGCGCAGGGCGTCGAGGTCGACCTCCTCACCGCGCAGCCAGCACTCCACGCAGGCGCCGTGCTCGGGCATGCCGCCGTCCAGCGGTTCACGACCGGAGAGGCGATGAATCAGCTCCACGGTCAGGCCGTGTTCGGCGGTCAGCGCCCCCACCTCGGCGAGAATCCCTGCCGGCAGATGGGGCGCCAGCAGGGTCAGGATCAACCGCGGCTGGCTCGCCTGCACGCTCCAGCGCTGGTAGTCCTCGGCGCTAACCTGGATCGCCTGGACATCCAGGCCCAGGGTGTCTCCCGTCGTGGCCAGTGCGCCCTCCAGGTCGCTCTCCCGGGGAAGCCCCACCAGGGCTTCCAGGGAGAGGATACCGAAGGTCACGCTCTGGTTGATGTCCAGCAGCCGGGCGCCGCTGGTCGCCAGCGCCTTGCCGAGGCCGGCCAGCTGGCCGGGGCGCGCCACCCCGGTGGCGCGGATGAGTACTCGTCGTGTCATGGTTGCCTCAAGAAATACCGGGTAATCGCGGCTTATCCGGCGCCGCTGTATCGCCTTGTCAGGCGTTGGCGTTCAGTGCTTCCAGCCGATCCACTTTCTGCAGACCGCGGGGCAGCTTGCTGCCGCGCCGGCCGCGCTCGCCCCGATAGTAGTCCAGGTCGCCGGCCTTGAGGGTCAGGTGACGCTTGCCGGCATGCACCACCAACGCCGCGCCAGCGGGAAGCACCACCAGGTCGCGCACGAACTCCTCGCGGCGTGTGGCCCGGGCACCAGGGATATCGAGCATCTTGATGCCCTTGCCCTTGGCCATCTCGGGCAGCTGTTCGAGCGGGAAGACCAGCAGCCGCCCCTCGTTGGAGACCGCCGCCACCCAGGCGCCCTCCTCGGCCGGCACTTCCAGCGGCGGCAGCACGTTACAGCCCTTGGGCACGCTGAGGATCGCCTTGCCCGACTTGTTCTTGCCCACCAGTTCCTCGAGCCGGGCCAGGAAACCGTAGCCGCCGTCGGAGGCCAGCAGGAAGCGCCTCTCCGACGGCGCCAGCATCAGCCCCGCCATATGGGCCCCAGCCGCCACGTTGACCCGGCCGGTGACCGGCTCGCCCTGCCCTCGGGCGCTGGGCAGATTATGGGCCGACAGCGTGTAGGCCCGTCCGGTGTCATCCAGCAGCACCAGCGGCTGGTTGGTCTTGCCCCGTACCGCGAGGTGGAAACGATCGCCGGCCTTGTAGGAGAG
Source organism: Halomonas lysinitropha (assembly GCF_902500215.1). GTDB lineage: Bacteria > Pseudomonadota > Gammaproteobacteria > Pseudomonadales > Halomonadaceae > Halomonas > Halomonas lysinitropha. The sequence continues at coordinate 576,281 of NZ_CABVOU010000027.1, read as the reverse complement.
CCCGGCGGGATCGATCTCGTGGCCCTTGGCGCTGCGGATCCAGCCCTTCTCGGAGAGCACCACGGTGACCGGGTCGGCGCCGACCAGCTCCACCTCGGAGAGCGCCCGGGCCTCCTCACGCTCGACCAGCGGCGAGCGACGATCATCGCCATGCGCCTCGGCGGCGGCGCGCAGCTCGTCCTCGATCAGGTCGGTGAGCTTGGCTTCGCTGCCCAGCAGCGCCTGGAGCGATTCCCGCTCGGCCTCGAGCTCATCCTGCTCGCCGCGGATCTTCATCTCCTCGAGCTTGGCCAGGTGACGCAGGCGCAGCTCGAGGATCGCCTCGGCCTGTCGGTCGGAGAGCCCGAAGGCCGCCATCAGCGCGGCCTTGGGTTCGTCCTCCTCGCGGATGATGCGGATCACCTCGTCGATGTTGAGGTAGGCGGCCAGCAGGCCCTCGAGGATATGCAGGCGATCCTCGACCTTGCCCAGGCGGTGCTCGAGGCGCCGGCGCACCGTGGCGCGGCGGAAGCGCAGCCACTCGCCGAGCAGGTCGGGCAATGCCATGACGCGCGGGCGGCCGTCCAGCCCGATCACGTTCATGTTGACGCGGATGTTCTTCTCGAGGTCGGTGGTGGCGAAGAGGTGCGCCATCAGCGCCTCGATGTCGACGCGGTTGGAGCGCGGCTCGATCACCAGCCGCGTGGGTTCCTCGTGGGTCGATTCGTCGCGCAGGTCGGCGACCATGGGCAGCTTCTTGGCCTGCATCTGGGCGGCGATCTGCTCGAGCACCTTGGCCCCGCTCACCTGGTAGGGCAGCGCAGTGACCACCACGTTGCCCTCCTCGCGCACGTAGCGGCCCCGCAGCTTCACCGAGCCGCGACCGCTCTCGTAGAGCTTTCGCAGGTCGCTGCGCGGGGTGATGATCTCCGCCTCGGTGGGGAAGTCCGGCGCCGGCATGTGAGCGAGCAGGTCGGTCGTGGTGGCATGGGGATCGCGCAGCAGATGACAGGTCGCCTCGACCACCTCGCCCACGTTGTGGGGCGGGATATCGGTGGCCATACCCACGGCAATACCGGTGCCGCCGTTGAGCAGCACGTGGGGCAGGCGCGCCGGCAATACCACCGGCTCGTTCATGGTGCCGTCGAAGTTGGGGGTCCAGTCCACGGTGCCCTGGCCGAGCTCGGCGAGCAGCACCTCGGCGAACTTCGACAACCGTGCCTCGGTGTAGCGCATGGCGGCGAAGGACTTGGGGTCATCGGGGCTGCCCCAGTTGCCCTGACCATCCACCAGCGGATAGCGGTAGCTGAAGGGCTGGGCCATCAGCACCATGGCCTCGTAGCAGGCGCTGTCGCCGTGGGGGTGGAACTTGCCCAGCACGTCGCCGACGGTACGCGCCGACTTCTTGTACTTGGCGTTGGCACCGAGCGCCAGCTCGCGCATGGCGTAGACGATGCGCCGCTGTACCGGCTTCATGCCGTCGCCGATATGCGGCAGCGCCCGGTCGAGGATGACGTACATCGAGTAGTCGAGGTACGCCTTCTCGGTGTACTCGCGCAGCGAGAGGCGCTCGACGTCGCCCTCCGCCACCTGGATATCCATGGTCATAAGGGGATCAGACCTCTATGTCTGCGAGGTTGCCGTAGTCTTCCAGCCAGCTCTTGCGATCGCCGGCACGCTTCTTGGCCAGCAGCATGTCCATCATCTCCATGGTGCCGTCGCCGACCTCGCGGGTGAGCTGCACCAGGCGGCGGGTCTCCACCGCCATGGTGGTCTCGCGCAGCTGCAGCGGGCTCATCTCGCCCAGGCCCTTGAAGCGCTGGACGTTGACCGTGCCGCGCTTGCCCTCGAGCTTGCGCAGGATGGCCGCCTTCTCGCTCTCGTCCAGGGCATAGTGCACCTCCTTGCCCAGGTCGATGCGGTAGAGCGGCGGCATGGCCACGTAGACGTGGCCGGCATCCACCAGCGCCGGGAAGTGACGCACGAAGAGCGCGCACAGCAGCGTGGCGATATGCAGGCCGTCGGAGTCGGCATCGGCGAGGATGCAGATCTTGTGGTAGCGCAGCTTGGAGAGGTTATCGCTGCCTGGGTCCATGCCCACGGCCACGGCGATGTCGTGAACCTCCTGGGAGCCGTAGATGTCGTGGGACTCCACCTCCCAGGTATTGAGGATCTTGCCGCGCAGCGGCAGGATCGCCTGGGTCTCGCGGTTGCGTGCCTGCTTGGCACTGCCACCGGCGCTGTCGCCTTCGACCAGAAAGAGCTCACTGCCTGCCGGGTCCTGACCCGAGCAGTCGGCCAGCTTGCCGGGCAGCGCCGGACCCGAGGTGACCTTCTTGCGCGCCACCTTCTTGGAGCTCTTCTGGCGGCGCTGAGCGGCATTGATCACCAGCTCGGCCAGGGCCTCGGCCTGGTCGACGTGGTGGTTGAGCCACAGCGAAAAGGCATCCTTGACCACCCCGGAGACGAAGCCGGCCACAGTGCGCGAGGAGAGTCGCTCCTTGGTCTGGCCGGCAAATTGCGGGTCGAGCATCTTCACCGAGAGCACGTACGAGACCCGCTCCCAGAGGTCCTCGGCGGTGAGCTTGACCCCCCGTGGCAGCAGGCCGCGGTATTCACAGAACTCGCGCAGGGCCTCGAGCAGGCCGGCCCGCAGGCCGTTGACGTGGGTGCCCCCCTGAGTCGTGGGGATCAGGTTGACGTAACTCTCCAACAGCGGCTCGCCGCCCTCGGGGAGCCACTGGATCGCCCAGTCCACGCCGTGCTCGTCGTCGGCAAAGTGACCGATGAAGGGCGAGGCCGGCAACACCTCATAGCCGTCAGTGGCCTGGGCCAGGTAGTCACGCAGGCCATCCGCGTACTGCCAGACGCTCTCGTTGCCGTCGGGCTCGACCAGGGTGACCTTGAGGCCCGGGCAGAGCACCGCCTTGGCGCGCATCAGGTGCTTTAGCCTTGAGAGGGAGAGCCGGGGGCTATCGAAGTAACTCTCCTCGGGCCAGAAGCGCACCACCGTACCGCGGGCACGCTTGGGGGCACTGCCGATCACCTGCAGGGGAGACGCCTTGTCGCCGTGCTCGAAGGCCATGCCATGGCGGCTGCCATCGCGCAGCACCTCGATCTCCAGGCGCTTCGAGAGCGCATTGACCACCGAGACCCCCACGCCGTGCAAACCGCCGGAGAAGCGGTAGCTCGACTGGGAGAACTTCCCGCCGGCGTGAAGCCGAGTCATGATCAGCTCGACGCCGGAGACGCCGTGTTCCGGATGGATGTCGATGGGCATGCCACGGCCATCGTCGGATACCTCGACGCCGCCGTCCTCGAACAGTCGCACGCTGACTTCCCCGGCATGGCCGGCCAGTGCCTCGTCAACGCTGTTGTCGATGACCTCCTGGACCATATGGTTAGGCCGCGAGGTGTCGGTATACATGCCGGGGCGTTTGCGCACCGGCTCGAGGCCGGAGAGGACCTCGATGGAGCTGGCACTGTATTGCGTCATGCATCACCCAACTGGTTGCGATCATTCGTGTCGCCCGGGATGCCGGCGCTCTCGGTTCCGGGGGATTCGCTGCCGGACCACCCTGGCGCCAGACGATGGCCGCCATGGGCGAGAATCGCAGGCAGGTAGTTGGCCAGCGCCGCGAAGCCGTGATCCCCCTGCGGGTGCAGGACGGTCCTGGCACCACGGTACAGGGCGAAGGCCTCGGCCGGATCCAGGGTCTCGTCGGCGGTCCCCAGCAGCAACAAGTAGTGCTCGGGCGTGACCCGCTCCGGGGTCAGCGTCTCGAGCTCCTCGAGGTGCGCTGCCTCGATGGCGAAGCGCTCGCCGGTATAGGCATTCTCGAAACGCTCACCGAGCCAGTCTGCCACCAGCCGGGCCGGGGCCACGGCCGGATTGACCAGCGCGCCCACCAGATCATGGCGTTCGGCGATCACCGTCGCCAGGAAGCCGCCCATGGAGCTCCCCGCCACCAGCGGCCGAGGTCCCAGCCGAGCCAGCTGCGCCTCGGCAAGCGCCAGGGCCGCCATCGGGCGATGGGGCATCTGTGGGGTTGCGCAGGGCAGACCGAGCCAAGCGCAGGCCTGGCGCATTAGCGCCGCCTTGGGCGAACCGCTGCCGCTGTTGAAGCCATGGAGGTAGAGGACCCCGCTGGCGGCCGGGAGCTGCCGGGCGGCACTCAGCATACCGCAACCCCTGTACATGCAGCCAGTATCATCGTGGGCTTCGCTCCGCCGCCCAGACGGCCTCGATCAGCCCTCGGGTAGAATCGTCCATGCCGGCGATGTCCGCCTGGTGCTCGAGAATCCGCCGGGTCTCACCGGCGATCTCCTTGCCCAGCTCCACGCCCCACTGGTCGAAGGGGTTGATGTCCCAGATTTTCGCCTGAACGAACACCTTGTGCTCGTAGAGCGCGATCAGCGCACCCAGGGTCGACGGCGTCATCCGTTCGAGGAGCAGGGTACTGGAGGGTTGGTTGCCACGATAGCGCTTGTGCACCGGACGCGGGCCGTCGTCGTCGATAGCCTCGTCGCCGAGCATCAGCACCCGCGACTGGGCGAAGCAGTTGGCCAGCGCCAGGCGATGCTGGCTCTTCAAGTGCGCCCGGGTGGCACTATCCTCCACTTCGTCGTAGCGGCGCAGGGGAGCAATGAAGTCACACTCCACGGCCTGAGTCCCCTGGTGAAGCAGCTGGTAGAAGGCATGCTGGGCATTGGGCCCGAGCTGGCCCCAGAGTACCGGGCAGGTGGAATAACCGACCTCGCGCCCGTCGTGGGTCACGGATTTGCCGTTGGATTCCATCTCCAGCTGCTCGAGGTAGGCGGCGAAGAACTCCAGGCGGCCGTCGTAGGGCAGGATCGAGTGGGCGCGGATATCGAGGAAGTTGACGTTCCAGATGCCCGCCAGGGCCAGCAGCACCGGCAGGTTGTCGGACAGCGGTGCCTCACTGAAGTGGCAGTCCATGGCATGCGCCCCGGCCAGCAGCTCGCGGAAGTGCTGCATGCCCACCATGAGGGCGATGGGCAGGCCGATGGCCCCCCACAGCGAATAGCGGCCGCCTACCCACTCCCAGAATTCCAGCTGGTGGTCCTCGGCGATGCCCCACTCGTGCATCTTGTCGGGGCTCGCCGAGACGCCGATGAAGTGCTGGCGCATCACCAATTCGGCGTCGACGCCCTCCTCGCCGTTGACACCCATCAGACGACCCATCAGCCAATCCCGTGCAGTGCGGGCATTGGAGAGAGTATCGATGGTGGTGAAGGACTTCGACGAGAGCACGAACAGCGTGGTCTCGGGATTGAGCCTTGCCAGATAATCGGCCAGTTGGGAGCCGTCCATGGTCGAGGCGAAGTGCACGTCGATGCGGTGAACCCCCTCCGGTCGGTAGTCGGCCAGAGCATGGGTCACCATCAGCGGCCCCAGGTCCGAGCCACCGACCCCCAGGTTGACCACGTCGCGGATCGCCCGGCCGGTGGCGCCACGCCACTGCCCGGCATGGAAGCGCTCGACCATGGTGGCCATGCGCTCGAGAGTGGCGTGCACCGAGGGCACCAGGTCCTCGCCCTCCACTACCAGGCTGGCCTCCGGCGGCAGCCTCAACGCGGTATGCAGGGCCGGCCGGTCCTCGCTACGGTTGACGCGCTCACCGGCGAGCAGGCCGCGAATCGCCCCGGGCACCTCGGCCTCACGAGCCAGGTCGAGCAGCCGTTCCAGGGTCTCGTCACGCCAGCGCTGCTTGGAGAGGTCCAGGGTCAGGCCCGCGGCCTGGCGAGTGAAGGCCGTGTGGCGCCCCGGCGCACCGGCGAACAGCTCAGACAGGTGACAGTCGCACATCTCGCGGGCGTGCTCGGCCAAGGCCTGCCAGGCCTTGCACTGGTCGATCGTGGGGTGTGGCATGGCGTCCTCCTGGACGTCCTGTCGTGCAGCCGGCGCGGGCGCGGCGTAGAATAATGCCCCTTTCCCACGATAACCGGTCGGTTCCATGAGTGACGCATCTTACCGTGACGCGATCTTTTCGACACCCCTGGACCGGGTGGCACGCTTTTCGTTCGATGAGAAGGTCGTCGCCTGCTTTCCCGACATGATCCGCCGCTCGGTGCCGGGCTATGGCCAGATACTGGGCATGCTGGGGCTGATCGCCGCCCGCCACCTGCGCCATGGCGCGCGGGTCTATGACCTCGGCTGCTCGCTGGGCGCCGCTGGCCTGGCGCTGGCCGGGACGCTGCCCCCGAGCGCCTTCCGCTACACCGGCGTGGACCTCTCCCCCGCCATGGTGGCTCGCGCCAGGGAGACCCTGGACGCGGAGTGCCCCGACCACGCCATGGAGGTGCGCGAGGGCGATATCCGCACCCTGGATGTCGCCCCGGCCGGCATGATCGTGCTCAACTTCACCCTCCAGTTTCTGGAACCCGGGGAGCGCGACGCGGTGATCAGCCGACTGTTCCAGGCCCTGGAACCGGGTGGCGTGCTGGTGCTCTCGGAGAAGATCAAGGCCTCAGACGAACAGGAGAATGCCTGGCTGGTAGAGCGCTATCACGACTTCAAGCGCGCCAACGGCTACAGCGAGATGGAGATCAGCCAGAAACGCACCGCGCTGGAGAACGTGCTGATCCCGGACACCCTGGCGGGCCACCACGAGCGCTTGGCCCGGGCCGGCTTCTCCCGCGCTCACACCTGGTTTCAGCTCCTCAACTTCGTGTCGTTGATCGCCTTCAAGGACGCCGGCGCCCCGACGTCCCAGGAGGCGTGACATGCCGATCGCGCCCGAACACCGCGACCTCTACAGGGCCTTTATCGACCAGGGGCTGGACACCTGGCTGGCCCGCCTCCCCGACCAGCTGGCCCGCGGCCTGGATCGCCAGCGTTTTGGTGATATGCCGGCCTGGGAGAAGGCCGTGGCCAAGCTTCCGACGCTGCCGGATGAGCGCGAGGTGCGTCTGGACGCCGATACCGTCGCGGTCGAGGTGAAGCTCGATGACAGCCGGCGCCGCCAGTGCGAGAACCTGCTGGGCAAGCTCGCGCCCTGGCGCAAGGGGCCCTACCGGCTCGGCGGCGTGCCGATCGACACCGAGTGGCGCTCGGACTGGAAATGGCGGCGGGTGGCACCGCACCTGGCGCCGCTGGGCGGGCGCCGGGTGCTGGACGTGGGAGGCGGCAACGGCTATCACGCCTGGCGCATGGCCGGTGCCGGGGCAGCCTTCGTGCTGGTGATCGATCCCTCGCCGCGCTTCTTCTGGCAGTTCCGGGCGGTGCGCCACTTTATCGGCGATGCCGACGGCGGCCGCACCCACTTCCTGCCGGTGGGCATCGAGGAAGTCCCCGAGCAACTCGCCTTCTTCGATACGGTGTTCTCCATGGGCGTGCTCTATCACCGCCCCTCGCCCCTCGAGCATATCCAGCAGCTCAAGGAAGCCCTGCGCCCGGGCGGCGAACTGGTGCTGGAGACGCTGGTGGTGGAAGGCGACGAGACCACGGTACTGCTGCCCGGCAGCCGTTACGCCGCCATGCCCAATGTCTACTTCCTGCCTTCATCCAGAGCGCTCTGCCAATGGCTCGAGCGCTGCGGCTTCACCAACGTACGCGTGGTGGACGAGGCGGTGACCACCACGGACGAGCAGCGCGCCACCGAGTGGATGACCTTCCAGTCGCTCGTCGACTTCCTCGACCCGGACAACCCGAGCCGGACCCGCGAAGGCTACCCCGCCCCGCGGCGGGCAGTGGTCATGGCCAAGCGTGCATAGAGCGTTCTGGAAAGAGGTATGTCAGACTCGGCGCTCGATACCGACAAGCAAGGAGAACAACATGGGTGTTCTAGCATGGATTCTGTTCGGCCTGATCGCCGGCGTCCTTGCCAAGCTGGTCATGCCCGGCAAGGATCCCGGAGGCATCATCGTCACCATCCTGATCGGCATCGGCGGCGCCTTCGTGGGCGGTTGGCTGGGCTCGATGTTCGGCATGGGCACCATGGGCGACTTCAGCCTGGGCAGCTTTATCACCGCCATCGTGGGTGCCCTGGTGCTGCTCGCCCTGTACCGCATGATCCGGAAGGCCTGAGGCAGCCACTCCCCCGGGGCCAGACAAAAGGCAACGTCAGCAAAGCCGCTCTTCCTGGCGGCTTTGCTGGTTTCGGATCACAACTGGCCGAGCGGTTCAGCCAGTTGCGGATAATTCTCAACGCCGCAAGATCACCAGCCAGCGCCCCAGGTTGAGAATGCTGGAAAGTGACGCCGCCACATAGGTGAAGGCGCAGGCGGTGAGCACATGGCGGGCACCGGCCATGTCACGGGGCGGGATGTACTCCTTGAGCAGCGGCAGGGCGCGCTGGAAGCTGGCATCGAACTCCACCGGCAGTGTCACCAGGTGCACCAGGGCCGCGGTGCCGAAGCTGATCACCGCGGCGGCCACCACGATGGCCAGGCCGCCCGGCAGGCGGGTCAACACGAACAGGAAGGGAGCAGCCATCATCAGCAGCGCCCCGATCTTCTCGGCCTTCTGCGCCACCCCCACCAGCCGCGAACGAGCCAGCAGCGGCGCATAGCCCTGGTGGTGCTGAATGGCATGGCCCACCTCGTGGGCCGCCACCGTCACCGCGGTGAGCGAACGGCCCCGGTAGTGGTCCGGGGAAAGCCGCACACGGCGCGTCTCAGGGTCATAGTGGTCGCCATGGTCGGTCATCTCCACCCTGACACCCTCGAGCCCGAGACGCCGAACCAGGTGGTCCGCCAGTTCGCCCCCGGTCCCGGGATACTCCTCTCGCCCCCGAGCGTGACGCGCCAGCACCCACTTCGCCCAGAGGTTGGGCAGCAGGAAGAGGGCCAGCAGCAGGGCGATTGCCAGGACGATCATCGGGGCAGGCTCCGGGGTGAGGTCAGGTCATTAGACCTACCCTACCAGAGCATGGTTCTTTCGGGATCAAGTCAGACGGGGCTTACCCGGGGACAGTTCGTAGAGGGGGTCCTATGCCATGGATGGCATCGGTAGCGTACAGGGAGGTATTCACAGCGCCCCCTCGAAGACCTGTCCCCGGAGCCCCATATCGGGGCAATCAAAAGGGATTACCGCAACAGCTCGCGAAGATCCCTGGCTTCCCAGTGGGGGAAGTACTTGCGCACCAGGGCGTTGAGCTCCAGCTCGAAGCCGGCCCAGTCCACCTCGCCAGTCGGGCGGTCACCCGCACGGGCCACGCCGCGGATCATCCCCGCGCCCACCGTGACGTTGCTGAGCCGGTCGATGACGATGAAGCTGCCGGTGCCCGGGCTCGTGCCATAGTCATCCAGCGGCACCTCGGCGGTGAGCTCGACCCGGCAGCGGGCAATGGCGTTGAGCTCGAGGCGCTCGGCCGGGTGGCGCGCCAGGCTGTTGACGTCCACCTGATGGAGGATCTCGCCGACCTGCCCCGACACGGAGCGCCCGGCCAGGCGGATATCGACCTGGCGACCGGGAGCGAGCGGCTCGTCATGCATCCAGACGATGTCGGCCTCGAAGGCATCGGCCATGGCCACCTCGGCGTCGGCAGCCACGATCCAGTCGCCCCGGGAGATGTCGATCTCGTCCGCCAGGGTCACGGTGATCGCCTGCCCCGGCCAGGCGGCTTCCAGGTCGCCATCGAAGGTGACAATGCGCTCGACCGTCGAGGTCCGCCCGGAGGGCAAGACCTTGATGGCCTGGCCCGGCCGCAGGATGCCGGCCTCGAGGGTGCCGGCATAGCCGCGGAAATCCAGGTCGGGGCGGTTGACGTATTGCACCGGCAGACGCAGGTCACTCAGGTTGCGATCGCGACTGATCTCGATGCCCTCCAGCAGCTCGAGCAGCGGCGGGCCGGGTTCTCCATCGACTGAGTACCAGGGCATGCGCTCGCTGCGGTTGACCACGTTGTCGCCCTCGAGCGCCGAGAGCGGCACGAAGTGGATGTCCGGTGCGGCAAGCTGTTCGGCGAAGACCCGGTAGTCGGCGACGATCTCGTCGAAGCGCGCCTGGTCGAAGCCCACCAGGTCCATCTTGTTGACCGCGATCACCAGGTGCTGGATGCCCAGCAGGTCGGCGATAAAGCTGTGCCGGCGGGTCTGGGTCTGCACACCGTAACGGGCATCGATCAGAATGATCGCCAGGCTCGCCGTGGAGGCGCCGGTCGCCATGTTGCGCGTGTACTGTTCGTGGCCCGGGGTGTCGGCGATGATGAACTTGCGCTTGTCGGTGGAGAAGAAGCGGTAGGCCACGTCGATGGTGATGCCCTGCTCCCGCTCGGACTGCAGGCCATCCACCAGCAGTGCCAGATCCACCGTTTCTCCGGTGGTGCCGCTCTTCTTCGAGGCCTGGGTGATCGCCGCCAACTGATCATCGAAGATCATCTTGGAGTCGTGCAGCAGGCGCCCGATCAGGGTCGACTTGCCATCGTCGACGCTGCCGCAGGTAATGAAGCGCAGCAGGTCCTTGTTCTCGTGCTCGTGCAGGTACTGCTCGATGTTGTCAGCGATCAGGGTCGATTGGTGTGACATCAGAAATAGCCCTCGCGCTTCTTCTTCTCCATGGAACCGGCCTGGTCGTGGTCGATGGCGCGGCCGCTGCGCTCACTGGTGCGCGTCAACAGCATCTCCTGGATGATCTCGGGCAGGGTGTCCGCCCGCGACTCCACTGCGCCGGTCAGCGGGTAGCAGCCCAGGGTGCGGAAGCGCACCCACTTCTCCTCGGGCACCTCGCCCTCGGCGAGCGGCATCCGCTCATCGTCAACCATCACCAGCATGCCGTCGCGCTCGACCACCGGCCGCGGCGCGGCGTAGTAGAGGGGCACGATGGGGATGCCCTCGAGGTGGATGTACTGCCAGATATCCAGCTCGGTCCAGTTGGAGAGCGGGAAGGCGCGGATCGACTCGCCCTTGTTGATGCGGGCGTTGTAGAGATTCCATAGCTCCGGCCGCTGATTCTTGGGATCCCAGCGGTGGTGCTTGTCGCGAAAGGAGAACACCCGCTCCTTGGCGCGGCTCGCCTCCTCGTCGCGGCGCGCTCCGCCGAAGGCGGCATCGAAGCCATACTTGTCCAGCGCCTGCTTCAGGGCGGCGGTCTTCATGACATCGGTGTAACCGCTCGAGCCATGATCGAAGGGGTTGATACCGGCGGCACGCCCCTCCTCGTTGATGTGCTCGATCAGTTCCATGCCGGAGTCCGCGGCCATGCGATCACGGAACTCGATCATCTCGCGGAACTTCCAGGTGGTATTGATGTGCATCAGCGGGAAAGGCGGCGGCCCGGGATAGAAGGCCTTGCGCGCCAGATGCAGCATCACCGAGGAGTCCTTGCCGATGGAATAGAGCATCACCGGATTGGAAAACTCCGCGGCCACCTCGCGAATGATATGGATCGACTCGGCCTCGAGCTGCTGGAGATGAGTCTGCCGCTCGGGCGACGGGGCCAGGCCGGCCTCGACGGCGCTCTCGCGTGACGGTGCGTGAAGACTGCTCATGGCCCGGCTACCTCGCATGACGTTGGGCGGTTGAGATCATGCGGGACAGAGTAACGCCGGACACATAATAACCCAAAAGAATTAATAACTATCTTTTTATATCAACTTTGGCTATTCAGCACTCGGATGTCGACGCGCTCCACCCAGGTCTCCAGTTCAATATCACTGAGCTCGATAAGGCGATAGCCCGGGCGCGAGGCCTCGTCGAGGGCAAAGGTCGCCGAGCCGGGCAGGAAAGGGTCAACGGTGGAGGGGCAGCCATACGCCAGCACCTCACCGTCGGCCAGGACCTGAACAGCGTGAAAGGACTGGTGGACATGGCCGAAGATCACCGCCTTGACCTGGCAATGGGGAGCAACCACACGCCAGAAGGCCTCGCCGTCAACCAGGCCGATCTCGTCGAGCCAGGCCGTGCCGACGGGCAGGGGCGGATGGTGCATCGCCAGCAGGGTCGGCCGGTCGTCGGTCGCCAGACGCTCGTCCAGGGTGGCCAGGGCCGCCTCGCCCAACTCGCCGTGCGGCTGACCGCTGACGTGGGTATCCAGCAGCAGCACCCGCCAGCGGCCCAGGTCCACCTCATCGTGAAGCTCACGGCACTCTTCCATCAGCGCCGGCTGGTCGTGGTTGCCGGGTAGCCAGTACCAGGGCGCTTCGAGACGTGACAGCGCGTGCTCCGCCAGCCGGTAGGAGGCTGCCGTTTCATCCTGGCTGATGTCACCGGTGACCAGCACCAGCGACGGCCGCTGCCGATTCACCGCCGCTACCACGGCCTCCAGCTGACGCAGCGGAGAGCCCGACCGACCGCGAGCCTCGGGATCGGCCTGCAGGTGGAAGTCGGTGATCTGAGCCAATCGCGTCAGCGGGGCTTTCTTCACCAGGGAAGCTTTCTTCATCAGGGCAGTTGGGGCAGATCCAGGGAGTGGCCATGAGCCAGACCATGGTCCAGCCACTCGCCGAGAAAACGGTTGAGCTGCAGCTTTTCGTCGGGCTGGTGCATGCTCGAGTTGGGATAGCGATAGCGGCCGTCGAAGTGACGCTGGCGCTGGAAATCGGTGACCTCGGCCATGCGCACATCGTGGTAAAGATGCACCCGCATGCGCGGGGTTTCGATCAGCGAATCGAGGATGCCGCGCTGGGAGACCCGCACAATACTGGTGTAAGGGGCCCGCTCCTGGAGCTTGAGGCACAGTTCGCCCACCCGCCGACCATGAGTGACCAGCTCGACCTCACGGGTCTCGCCGACCTCCAGGTCGCCCAGCAGCCGGGTCAGCCGGATGAAGTTGGCGGTACACTCGCCCTGTAGCGTCTTCAGGTCGGTGACATAGGCATTTCTCGGCACGCTACCTCCTCGCTCGCAACGATGCGCGTTCACCGGCCAGCCAGTAGAAGGCGATCAGGCTCATGGCATTGTCGAGTCGACCGGCCTGCAGCAACTCCCAGGCTCGGATAAACGGTAGCACATGCACGCGGATGTCCTCGTGTTCTTCGTCGAGTCCATGCACCCCGCCGAGACCACGGCTGTCGACCAGGCCACAGAACAGGGTAACCCGCTCGTCGCAGGCCCCGGGGCTTGGGTAGTAGGTGTGCAACTCGATCAGCTCACCCACATCGCAACCGGCCTCCTCCAGGGTCTCGCGGCGCGCCACCTCGGCGACACTCTCGCCGGGCTTGACCAGCCCGGCCACCACCTCCACTTTCCAGGGAGAGTCGGGGTCGTCGAGAGCACCGGGGCGAAACTGTTCGACCAACACCACGGCGTCACGCTCGATGTCGTAGAGCAGCACCCCCACGGCATCGTGCCGATGATGCACCTCGCGCACCACCCTGCCGCTCCAGCCGCCCTCGAAGAGGCGATGACGCAGATGAAGCTCCTCAAGCCGAAAGAAGCCCTGGTGCAGGCAGCGACGCTCGGCAAGATCCACGTCGGCAACCGTGAAGGGCGACGGGAGGGCCAGATCCTGTTCGTCCGCGGGCGGGCGTTTCTCGCTCATGCCGGTCTCCGGATCGCACAAAGCCACTATTATCGTGACCCGGGCGGAGAATGCCAACCGCAGACGCGTTGACGCTCGCTTGCCCAGCCACACACCGACTTGGCTGCATCGCTCGCGCGGCGTATGTTCGCCCAGACACAAGACTGCGAGGAACGCCATGAAAGGCCGCAACATGACGCGCTGGCGAGACCCCGCCAAGGACCCGCGCCAGGAACCCAAGAGCAACCTGATCACCGCCGAGGGAGCCGAGCGGCTGCGCGGCATCCTCGACCACCTCTCGCGGGTCAAGCGCCCCGCCCTCTCCACCAAGGTGGGCGAGGCGGCGGCACTGGGCGACCGCAGTGAGAATGCCGACTACACCTACAACAAGAAGGAGCTCAACCGGGTCATCGCCCGCATCCGCTACCTGACCAAGCGCCTCGACGAGCTCACGGTGGTGGACCGTCTGCCGGAGGACACCGGCAAGGTCTTCTTCGGCGCCTTCGTCACCCTGGAGGACGAGGAAGGCGAGGAGATGCACATCCGCCTGGTCGGCCACGACGAGACCGACACGACGAAACGCTGGATCAGCGTCGACGCGCCGCTGGCGAAGGCCCTGCTCGGCCGGGCACTGGACGACGAGGTGACGGTGGCCGCCCCGGGGGGCGAAACCACCTACGTGATCACCGAGATCGCCTATCGCGATCCGCGGGCCTGATCAGCCCTTTACGGACCGATAGACCCGGAAGCGCCGGTCGTCGGCCAGCACCTCGAAGGCGCCAAAGGCACGCTCCAGCAGGTCCGGATAGGGCAGGAAGGCGTTGGCCACCAGCAGCAGCTGGCCCCCGGGCCTCAGGTGGTCGGGAGCTTCGAGGATCAGTCGCCCCGCCGGGCCATAGTCGATCGCCCGTTCCTGATGGAAGGGCGGGTTGCTGACGATGGCGTCGAAGCGACGCCCTCCCAGTGCCGAGTAGACATCGCCCGCCAGGACCTCACCGTTGAGACGGTTGGCCGACAGGGTGCGCCGAGTGGCCTCCACTGCAAAGTGGCTCACATCCGCCGCCGTAACCCGCCCACCGTGCCGGGCCAACCAGGCCGCCAGGATGCCGTCGCCGCAGCCGATATCCAGAACATCGCCCAAAACATCGCCGCTCCCCGCATGATCCTTCTGCAGGTATGCCGGCAACTGCTCCAGCAGCCGCCGGGTGCCCTCGTCCAGCTTGCCGTGGCCAAAGACGCCCGGATGGCTGACCAGACGCAGACTCTCGTCTCCCAGATCGGCCTCAAAGGCGGTCCAGACGGCGTCCGGATCGATACCCACCCGGTCCAGGCGGGTCGCATAGAGGCCGCAGCGGCGAGCGCTGTCCAGCTTGCGACACCCCAGCCCCAGGGCTGCCAGCGCCTTGAGGACCCGCTTGATACCGCCCTGGTTCTCGCCCACCAGCTGCAGCGGCGTCCCCGGCGGCAGGTGGGCACAGAGCCACAGCAGCCACCACTCCCCCAGGGCATGGCTCTTGGGCCAGAACAGCACCGCCCCGGGCGGGGCCGGCTCGACACCCTCGAAGGGCGAGTGAGCCGCCCTCCCCCGGGCCCGCCAGGCCGCGAGCACGGCCTGATCCGCGGAGAGCAGGCTCCCCTCCCCCGCCGCCCGCCAGCCGGCACGGGGTGGCGCCACCCAGAGCCAGCCGCGGTAGTCGGTACCCTGACGCTCCAGCAGCTGACAAACGGGGATTTCGGCACTCATAGGGCGGCCTCCTCGGAGAAGCGAATGGGGCGCTCCAGGGTATAGAGCAGGTAGCGGCCCAGCCGCCAATGGGGATCGACGCGGCAGTAGCGCTGCTCCAGTGCCAGCAGTTGCTCACGGTCGGTATCGTCATCCGGGGGGTTGCGCAGGTAGTCGGCGAAGACCCGAATGCCCGCCACCTCGCGGATTACCAGGCCATTCTCGGCACTCCAGGCCTCGATCTGGCCATGGGTCAGCGGCGAGATCGGCGTCAACCGCTTGCGCAGCCCCTTGCCCTCAAGCCGGTCGGCCAGGGCCTTCTCCAGGTTGCCCTTGACCACGTTGGAGAGCCTGAGGGCATCCCGGTTGAACACCATCAGTGAGAGCTGCCCCCCGGGCGCCAGCAGGCCGACCAGGGTGGCCAGGGCTCCGCGCGGATCCGCCAGCCACTCCAGCACGGCATGACAGACGATAAGCGACCAGGGCCCTGGCGCCAGCTCGGGTAACGCCTGGAGCGGCGCCTGCAGCAGGCTCACCTCATGGCCTGTGAGACGCTCACGCGCCCGGTCGAGCATGTCACCGGCGGGCTCGGCCAGGGTCACGGCGTGGCCGCGCGCGGCGAACCACTCAGCCTGCTGACCCAGGCCGCCCCCCACGTCGAGCAGCGGCTGACGGTGGAGGTCGAGCATCTCGGGGAGCAGGTGGTCGAGCAAGGCCAGGCGCAGCTCGCCGCGGGCCCCGCCGTAGAGGCTCGAGGCAAACTTGTCGGCCAGTCCGTCGAAATGACGGTCACCAGCCGGCGAGAGGGGGGGAACAGATTCAGACATGCCGGCCACCGGTCACGGGTTTGCCGCGCATTCTACCCGGGAATCACAGCAGACTCATGATCGGAGGCGCGCCTCCGGCCCACCGCGGGTTTATCTCGGCGGTTCAGGCGCTTATACTGCGCCCCGTTACGCCCCCATAGCTCAGCTGGATAGAGCGTCCCCCTCCTAAGGGGAAGGTCTCAGGTTCGAATCCTGATGGGGGCACCAGGAAAATCAATGGCTTGAAGAAACCCGACAAGCGCGAACATGCTGTAAAACGGCTTCCGCCCCCACGCACGCCCCCACACTCTGCAAGCTATGGACCCCGGTCCGCCCACTTTTCCACGTCAAGACGCCAGCCCATCAACTGGGCGCCCCGGTGGCCACGCCCCGGCGACTGCTAATGAATAACGCCGTGATGACACATAACCCCCAGGCGGAGAAGACTAGCCCGGCGCTTGACCGGGTGGACTACAATCAAAGGCAGCCCGCAATTCATCCCAGCATGGGGGACCAGAGTGAAACTCCTCGGCTACTTTTCGATTTTCCTAGGGTGGTTCATCTTCATTGTCCTTGGCGGTCGGTTACTGCTCGATGGGCACCCCTTCCTAGCTTTCTTCCTTTGTGGAGGTGCGGCGGCGGGCTTAATCGGCATTGGCGCTGGCCTGGCTTCGGATGATCAAAACGACTCAGTGATCGCCCCCTCCAACGAGCTCAACGCGCTGGACATGCCGATGAGCACTCCTGATTTTGCCCAGCAACACTATCCAGCGTCATTTCCCATCAGTCGCATTGTCAGGAACTTTTTTCAATATGATTAGTCATGAATTATGTCGTTGATGATTGTGTTTTCCGTCTAGACTCCGGTTGTGTGGGAGGGAAACAGAGACGCTTCCTCGCGATTTGTCCCGAAGCTGCCTTGATGCAGACGATAACAACAATAATTCCAGCTCATGCGACAACGACCCCGAGAGACGTTGGGGTTGGGAGCGAGAGCAATGCAACAAGATCCCCATGCCCCTGACGGAACCCGGACCTTCGGATTTCTCCTGCTGGACAACTTCACCCTCATTTCCCTGGCCACGGCCATCGAACCGCTTCGCATGGCCAACCAGCTGGCCGGGCGTGAACTCTACCGCTGGTACACCCTTGGCATCGATGGTCAACCGATCAAGGCCAGCGACGGCCTGCAGGTCACTCCCGATGTTGCTGTCTCGGTGCCATTGAGTCTCGACATGGTCATCGTCTGTGGCGGGGTCGGTCCGAGCCGCAGCGTTCAGCGCGAGCATATCGCCTGGCTGCAGTCCCAGGCCCGCCTCCCGCGACATCTGGGTGCCATCTGTACCGGCAGCTGGGCGCTGGCCAAGGCGGGCCTGCTCGATGGCTATGAGGCGAGCGTTCACTGGGAGTGCCTGGCAGCCATGCAGGAGGCCTTTCCGCGGGTAATACTGACGCCACAGCTGTTCTCCATCGACCGCGACCGGGCCACTTGCTCCGGCGGCACCGTACCGTTGGACATGGTGCTCACCCTGATCGGCCGTCATCATGGGCGAGAGCTTGCCGCCGGCATCTCGGAGATGTTCATCTGCGATCGGGTGCGCGGCGAGAGCGACCATCAGCGAGTGCCGCTCAAGCATGTACTGGGCACGACCCAGCCCAAGCTGCTGGATATCGTCGCCCTGATGGAGGCCAATCTCGAGGAGCCCATCGGTCTCGACGAACTGGCCGGCTATGTCGACCTGTCGCGTCGCCAGCTCGAGCGGTTGTTCCATAACCATCTGCACTGCGCGCCGTCGCGCTACTACCTCAAGCTGCGTCTGACACGCGCCCGTCAGCTTCTCAAACAGACCTCCTGCTCCATCATTGATGTGGCCTCTGTCTGCGGCTTTGTCTCCACGCCGCATTTCTCCAAGTGCTACCGCGAGTTATTCGGTATGCCGCCCCGGGACGAGCGTCTGGGCAGCGGCACCATGGACCTCTCGCCAATCCCTGCCACGAAGGACGCGGATGTCCTGTTGAAGTCCGCCGCCTTCGACCCGCTCGCGCAGGGGCCTGTCTCTAGTGCCAAGGCCGCCCTCAAGCAAGCATGGGGTGAACCTTCCTACGCCAGCATGCGGATCAAGCGCTAGGCTTTGCCCGAAAACTCGAATTTTCTAATATCACCTATGCCTCAGCAGCATAGGTGACCCATGGCAGGACGCTACGAGATCTCCGACAACGGCTGGGCCCTCATCGAGGACATCGTCTCACCGCCGCAGAGGACAGGCCGCCCCGTCGCGATGACCGCCTGGTGTTGAACGGCATCTTCTGGATCCTCTGCTCGGGCGCCAAGTGGCGTGATCTCCCAGAGCGCTACGGTCCCTGGAAAACTGTCTAAGATCGCTTCCTTCGTGGCGCGATGATGGCACCTTCGAGGCCATCTTGGCTCATCTCCAGCTCCGCTTGCGAGAGGATGGCCCGATGGATCTGGACACCTGGATGATCGATTCGACATCGATCCGCGCTACCCGTGCCGCCTCTGGAGGCGGCAAAAAGGGGGATACCAAGAGCCCGTAGACCATGCCCTGGGCCGCAGCAGAGGCGGCCTGACAACCAAGACCCACATGGTGTCTGATCGAAATGGATGGCCGCTGACCTTCACCTTGTCGCCGGGACAGGACTCGGATAACCGGCACTTCATCCCGACCATGGAGCACGTCCACCTGCCTGGTCCCGTAGGCAGACCGCTCAAGCGCAGCCGCTTCATCGTCGCTGATAAGGGCTATGACAGCGATCCGCTTCCAGAACCCCTCGGCCGTGCAATGAGCGTCGGTCAGCAACCCGGGTGCCGGGAAGAAAGAATAGTGCCAGCGGACCTTACAGAAAAATTTCTCATCCTTTTGTCGCAATCGGTACATCGTGCAATTGTCACAATTCATCGAGGTCGCTATGTTAGCACCTGACGTCAACGTAAGATTTATGCCGCACGAGTGCCTGACGTTTACGTCAAGGTCATCACAATAAATCGATCTGCCTCCCGCAGGGGCAGTCGCGCATCGAAAGGAACAGCAAGTGACAATTCAAAATCGTCTCAAGCAGACCGCCATCTTCTCCGCCAGCGCCCTGGCCCTGGCCGTAGCCAGCGCTTCGCACGCATACGATTTCGAGGTAGGCGACACCACTGCCAGCGTCTATGGCTATGTCAAACTGGACATCATCCATGACGTCGATGCCGACATGGGTAACACAGTTGCTCACAGCGCCATCCGCCTGGATGGCGTCGACGGTCCTGATGGACATACTGATTTCCATGCCAAGCAGAGCCGCATCGGCTTCAAGACTTCCACCCCAATGAGCGGCAGCACCCTCAACACCACCATTGAAGGTGACTTCTACGGTTCGGGTAACGACACCTTCCGCCTTCGTCATGCCTTTGGCGAGTGGAACGGCATTCTGGCAGGCCAGACATGGACCAACTTCGGCGGCTTTATCGGCATGACGCCGACCATTGATTTCCTGGGTCAAGTGGGACAGGGCAACATCGGGCGTCAATCCCAGCTGCGCTATACCACCGGTGGCTTCTCGGTAGCGCTGGAGGATCCGGGCACCATCGGCAGCAATATCGACATGGATAACCGTATCAACGTCGATGATGATGTTAAGAGCAGCCTGCCCGACCTGACGCTGCGCTACCATGCCGATGCCGGCAATGTGAACTACGGCGCCTCTGCCGTCATGCGCCAGATTGAATACTACAATACCGCTCGTGACGACGATGAAAACGCGTTTGCCTGGGGGATCAATCTGGAAGCCAGCGCCGAAGTCGCTGATGGTGTCACGATCCGCGGTGCCCTCACTCATGGTGACGGCCTGGGTGGCTACATGTACGGCTCACCGGGTCGAGCCGGCTATATTGATAATAACGGCGATGTGGAAGGCATCGAGGGCACGGGCGGTACCTTCGGCGCGAGCGTGGCGGCAGGCTCCGGCAACGTCAATCTGGGTTACGGAGTTGCCACGGCAGATCTGGATGACGGTGTCGACGAGGGTGCGCTGTCGACCACCTCCACCGACAAGGTCGAAAGCATCTATCTCAACTACATCTGGTCACCTGTTGCTCGCGTCAGCTACGGCGTCGAGGCCGGTTACCATACTCGTGAAACCCACGATGGCGCCGACGGCGATGCCGTGCGCCTGCAGGGCATGGTGATGTACAGCTTCTAATACCCGACCCGATGGCGGGGCCAGCTCCCGCCATCATTGCGATAACGCTTTACAGCACAAGCAACTGCCTGTTCGATCCTTGCACCCCGGCCACACGACCGGGGCTTTTTCGTGGTGTATGGCCAAGACCTAGCTTCAGAGGAAAGGAAGACGGAGCCCCCACTGAAACTTGCTGGCTCCCTCTGCAAAACAACAAATTCACAGCGCCGTGTAAGCCTGAGCGATCTCATGACACCAAGAAACGTGACCTGACGTCAGGTCTGTTTCTCCCACAAGTTCAAGAGGTGTCGCCATGAACATGAAGCTTCTGACCGCTAGCCTGCTCGCCAGCCTGATGATGGCCGGTTCCGCCCTGGCCATGGATTCCCAGGCAGTCGAAGAGCACATGCAAAAGATCAACGAAGAATATGTCCAGACGGCGGAGCAGGAAGGTGAAGTCGAGGCGCTCGAGCAGAAAGTCGAACAGCTGGAGGAAATGATCCAGATGATGCTGGACGACCAGGATGCCTAACGTTCATTAGGCACACGTTGTTTGACAATAATGGCCCCCGGTGCAGATGCACTGGGGGCCTTGTCATATCGTGGCGCTAGGAAGGGTTACCGACGATTCAACTGCTGCACCCTGAGTTCATAGTTGTTGACGCCCGACATGGATGAGCCGAACTTCTGGCCCTGCACGCGAAGGCGGTAGCGACCGGGCGACAGTTCGGTCGTCATGTCGACATCGCCGTCGAAGCCCTCACCGGAGCCTTCTGCCACCACACGGCCGTTCTCGTCCAGCACCTCGAGCTCGATCCGGTAGGTATCTTCATAGCCACTGGGGTAGGTCGAGGTGGTGATGGCAATGGTGCCCGGCTCGGCGACCTCGAAGGTCAGCACCTCACCGCTCGCCCGAATCTTGACGTCAGTGACAATGGTCTCGAAACTGCGCGGCGATCCTTTGGCCTCTTGGGTTGCCGGGGCTTGCGCCGCCTGGCCAGCGGTTTCCGCGACCTCTGGCGATGCACTGCTGGCGTCTGCGGTCGCCGCTGCGGCACCCGCAGTCGCTTTCCCCCTCGAGGCGCCAAGGGTCGCCACGTCGTCATCGCCGCGCACAAAGACGCTGCGACTGCCCTCACGGCCGTTACCGATGAAGGCAAACCCCTGACCATCGCTGACGCCATCTTCCACGCGACGGCCCTGGTCATCCAGGCCAGTGACGGTGATATAGAAGCTGCTGCCTGCCCTGCTGCGAGTGCCGTATTTGCGGCCCTCCACGCGTAGCGTGTAGTCACCCGGCTGCAGGCGCTGCCGCATGGCCAGCCCGCCGTTCTGTCCCAGTGCCTCGCCACGCGCGATCTCTTGTCCCTGGTCGTCAAGCAGCACCGCGGCTACGCGGTAGTCTTCGGAAAACCCACCCGGCACGCGGCTCTCGAACAGGTAGTTACCGGACTCGTTGACCGTGAAGTCATGCTCATGGGGGCTACCGTAGAGAAAGCTGCGGCTGCGGGCATCGTTCTCGGACTGCAGGAAGCCGGTAAGGTCGAGCTGCTTGCCTTCTTCACGGAAACGCTCTTCCATTTCGCTGGCCAGCGCCGCGGCGCTGCCGAAGGACAGGCCCAGCGCTACCAGGCTGGCAGTGAAAATCGGCTGTTTCATGGAACCTCGCATCAGACAATGAAAAAGCCGACCCCTGAGGATCGGCTTTCGGTGTTCCATTCATCAAGCAGGGCTGCCCTGCCAGAGAATTTAGAACAGGTAGGTCACGCCGACGCCGACGCCGTCGCCATCGTCACCTTCGCGATCGTACCAAGCCACTTCGGACCAGACATACATGGCATCGGAGATGCTGTAGTTGGCGCCGAGAATGACCTCGTTGTAGGTCTCGTCACGATCCTGCTCGTCCTGGATGATCTCGTCCAGCTCGGAGAGGAAGGTGCCGGCGCCCACGTCGATATACTGGTAGGCCGCGTAGATATCGCCATTGCCGTAGCCGTAGCGAGCACCCAGGCCGTAGAAATTGGTGCTGTCGCTACCAGAGATGTCGGAATCGAAGCGCTCGACCTTGGCGGACACGCGCAGGGTATCAACGGTGTACTGGGCGGTCACGCCGTACTGGTCGCCTACGCTATCGACATCACCATTGCCGTCGATGTACTGGACGTTATCCAGGTTGTCGTAGACAGCGGCAATGGAGAAGGCACCGGCGGTGTACTTGGCGCCACCAAAGAAGGAAGCGTTGCCGGAGTCCTCAAGGTTCTCAGACTCGGAATCACCCTTGTACTGAGTACCCACGGCGAACTGCATGCCGCTGAAGGACGGCGAGGTGTAGGTCACCTTGTCGGTCTGCTGATTGCCGCCGTCACCATGAGCAGTGGTGGAGTCGGAGACGTCGAAGCCTTCGTTGTTGGTGATCGGATCCTGGATCCAGTCGTCGATCAGCTGGTCGTAGGAACCGAGACGAACATCACCGAAGTTGCCCTTCAGGCCGACGTAGGCAGTATCACCCGAATCATTGGCATCATTGGCGGTGGCCATTTCATCGGCCTTGATGTCGTCGAGCTCGAGCTTCAGGTAGCCGCTCAAGCCGTCGGAGATGACGTGCTCGGCGGCAAAGCCGAAGGTAGTACCGTTGTCGGCGATTTGGTCAGCGGAATCAGTACCTGTGAGTGTGCCTTCGTTGTCGAAGACAGCAGAATCAGTGTTGTAGTAGGCAATCTGGATATTGCCGTAGATGTCGAGCTTGGTGCCGTCTTCGTTGTAGACGGTGGCAGCCTGGGCGCCGGAAGCGGCCAGGGCACCGGCGATAGCAGTCGCTAACAGTGTCTTTTTCATTGCGATGGTTCCTTATTGACTAGCTTGCTGTTTCGATCGTGGCTGCCCGTTCTTGATGAGCGGGTCAGCGGGCTTGGCCGGTCTTGGTGCCGGTTCTCGTGCCTGCGGGCTCCCTCCCGGGAGGTGGCAGGTCGCGAGCCAGACCTCGGCAAAGCCTTGTTATAGTCCAATGCTCGCAAGAGGAACTCTATACCGGGATATACGGGAACGCAACAAGAAAAAACACTGTTTTCCTTCGCTGCGCACCTTCCTTATTCGGCGCTTCCCCCTGCCCTTGCGATGCGGGCGCCATCCCGGCGAGCCCAATACCCGTTCGGCCTGCCATGGCGATCCGGCATGCGAATCAGACACCTGGCACGATGAGCAGTTTCATCATGCCCCGCGAATATGACGAGAGCAAGTCAGCAGGTCAACGCTGGTTGTGTTTGGCAAGCAGAGCGGAAAGCTTCTCTTCCAGGGTGGCGGGTTCACTGCCCCTAGGGGCGTCTTGTCCGGCACCCTCGGCCGCGGTGGGAGCCCGGTTTGGGGGGGGAGCGGCCGCCCTGGCAGCGTCGGGCCGGGGGACTTCGGCCGAGGGCTTGCCGTCCTTGGCGGTATCCAACTTCTTGTTGCCACGCTGCCGGACCGGGCGCCCCTTCTGCCGGCGGTCGGCCTGCAAGCGCTCGAGCTTCTTGCGGGCATGCTCGGCGGCCGCGGCATCCACCCGGCCAGCCGGCTCACCGGCCAGATCAAGGCGCTCAGCCCCCTCGCGCACCGACTTGAGATACCGCGGCAGGTTGACGTAGCACGCCAGCGCCCGGCGCACCAGCTTCTCGGCCCAGGATTCCCGCTCGGCCAGCTCCTCGTGAATGCCGACCTTGAGCGGCCGGGTATGACCCTTGAAGAAGGTAGAGGAATAGCGCTGATACCACTGATCAAGCAGTGCCTGGGGCGATGGCGCTTCTTCAGGTGCAATCTCCCCAGGGGCCCCCGTTTCGGGAGGGGTCGCGGCTGGCACGTTCGGTTCGGCAACGGGCTCGGCGGCATCTGCAACCGGTTCCGACACCGGGGTCCCGGGCTGCTCGGGAGCGACGCCATCGGCTTCAGGCTGTCTGGGGCGATGGCCGATCAGTGCAGAGAGCCCCTGGGCACGGCGCGACTGGCGATGGAAGAGTGGCGTCCCGGCCTCAGCGGGCTCGCGCTCGAGAAGGCGACGATTGTGCGCCTCGAGTTCGCGGTTCTGCTCATCGAGCTCGCGGTTCTCCTCGGTGAGCTCCAGGCGGGTGGCTTCCAGTTCAACGAGACGTGCTTCCAGTTCGCCGCAGCGCAGCGCCAGGGCCTCCCGGGCGGCCTGCTCCTCGCGAGCCTCGGCGCCCAGCTCGGCATTGATGGCCTCAAGCTCGACGCGACGGCGTTCCAGCTCGGCCAGCCGGCTATGCAAAGCACTCTGCTGGACGCGGGATTCCCGCAATACGCCCAGCAAGGCCGCGGCGCGGCTCTCCAGCTGTTCCAGCAGGCGGGTTGAGCGTTCCTCGATCACGTCCTGGTCCTCCAGCGGTGCGCCATCCCGGTGATTGCTAGGTTCAGTCTGTGCCAGGCGTGGCGTGGTGACAAATGTCGCCGGCCGGCGACGCCTTCAGCGTCGATGGCCTGAAGATCGACGATACTGCACGAAATGGTAGGCCGGCTGCCCCTCGGCGGGCTCGCCGGGCACACGCTGCACCTCCTCCCACTCGGCCATGTCGAGCTCGGGGAAACGAGCGTCACCCTCCACCTCGATATCGACCTCGGTAAGGTAGAGCCGACTGGCGTAGGGCAGCGCCTGAGCGTAGATCTGCGCGCCGCCCATCACCATGATCTCCTCGACGCCGTCGATGGTGGCCTGCTGGTCGGCCAGCTTCAGTGCGGATGCGAGGTCGTGGCAGACCCGCAGGCCCTGAGCCTGGAAGCCGGTATCGCGGGTCACCACGATATTGAGCCGCCCGGGCAGGGCCCGGCCGATGGACTGGTACGTCTTGCGGCCCATCACCAGCGGCTTGGCCTGGGTCATGCGCTTGAAGAACTTGAGGTCCTCCGGCAGGTACCAGGGCAGCTGGTTGTCCACGCCGATCACCCGGTTGCGAGCCATGGCGGCAATCATGGCCACGGGAACAAGGGTCTCGTCGGTCAGGTCCCTGGCCTCGCTCATACCGCCACCTCGGCCTTTATATGAGGATGCGGGTCGTAGCCCTCGATGGCGATATGCTCGAAGCGGAAAGCGAAGAGGTCGTCGACGCCCGGATCAAGCACCAGGCACGGGGCGGCCCGTGGCGTGCGCGAGAGCTGCTCCTCGGCCTGCTCGAGATGGTTCAGGTAGAGATGGGCATCGCCCAGGGTATGCACGAAGTCGCCGGGCTCGAGCCCCGAGACCCGGGCGATCATCTGGGTGAGCAGTGCATAGCTGGCGATATTGAAGGGTACACCCAGGAAGATATCGGCGCTGCGCTGGTAGAGCTGGCAGGAGAGCCGCCCTTCTGCCACGTAGAACTGGAAGAGGCAATGGCACGGCGGCAGGGCCATCTCGTCCACCAGCGCCGGGTTCCAGGCCGAGACGATCAGCCGCCGCGAGCGCGGGTTCTCGCGAATCTGCTCCAGCACCTTGGCGATCTGGTCGACGTGGCCGCCGCGGGGGTCCGGCCAGCTGCGCCACTGGTAGCCATAGACCGGGCCGAGGTCGCCGTTTTCATCGGCCCACTCGTCCCAGATGCGCACCCCGTTCTCCTTGAGGTAGGCGATGTTGGTGTCGCCGGCCAGGAACCACAGCAGCTCATGGATGATCGAGCGCAGGTGCAGCTTCTTGGTGGTCACCAGCGGGAAACCGCGGGAGAGGTCGAAGCGCATCTGGTGGCCGAACAGCGAGCGGGTGCCAACGCCGGTGCGATCATCGCGCTCCACGCCGCGGCCTAGCACCTGGCGCATCAGGTCGAGATAGGGCTGTTCGAGGGCGGGCAGAGTATCGTCGGTCA
Source organism: Halomonas lysinitropha (assembly GCF_902500215.1). Taxonomy (GTDB): domain Bacteria; phylum Pseudomonadota; class Gammaproteobacteria; order Pseudomonadales; family Halomonadaceae; genus Halomonas; species Halomonas lysinitropha. The sequence goes on along the minus strand of NZ_CABVOU010000027.1, from coordinate 550,349 downwards.
CGGCGGCATCATGGCTGATAAATGGGTAGAGAATTCTACAGGAACTCACTGATGATGTTGATCCGGGAGCACCAGCGGTTCAGGCAGCGAGGAATCCAGCGACATGCGCTGTTCCGCATAATCCCGGAGGTTGTTATAGGTCGCCATCAGCATCATCGAGAAGCGCCTGGCTGAATACAGCGCTTCCGAGAAGGCAACCGGGTCTTGCATGTATTCGTGAATCAGCTGATTACGGAGCTTGCGCGCCACCAGCCACTCTTCTGTGCTTTCCAGGACGCCCAGCCGCTCGGCACGGTCGAGGTTTTCGATCTGGCTTCCGGTACGCTCCGCCAGGCTTTGCAGCCAGCGAGGAATCAACTTGTCGGCGATGGTGTCCTGCATGCGGCCAAAGCGCGACACGAACGCCTCAAGCCTTACGGCCTCCTCCGGGTGCTGGTCGAGGCCAGCGACCCAGTCACTGTCCAGAACGTTGCCGCTGCCAAACAACGTCTCCCAGCTGTAGCGGAGATGACGTCCCTCGCGCTCGACGATATCCAGAGACCAGAGAAACCGCTCGATAGGCAGCAGCTGCTTCTTGTCGTGTGTCATAACCGTTGCCCTGTCTGCATGGCATGGCGATGAACGGGATTCAAGGCGGTAGAGGGGTCGATCACCAGAATGTCTATCGGCCGATCCCCGATACGCAGCTGCAGTCGAGCCGTCAGGGTCAACATCTTGTCCACCTTGCCCTCGATCTCGCAAGGGCTTTCCACCAGGAGATCGATGTCCCCTCCCCTGGCGTCATCATCCAGGCGGGAGCCGAAGACTCTGACATTCGCTTCATCGCCAAATACCTCGGCCGCGGTCTGCTTGATGATCACGATTTGCTCGGCAGAAAGACGCACGCTCAACCTCCCTTTCCCTCACCGACATGGCGGGTTAGACCATGTGTCAAAACTTTGCATCCACCGGCTGGCGGCGTGACCAGGTGATCAGCGCGATGCCGGCGGCGATCATCGGCAGGGTCAGCAGCATACCCATGGTGATCCAGCCGAAGGCCAGATAGCCGATGTGGGCGTCGGGCAGGCGCACGAACTCCACCAGGAAGCGGAACAGCCCGTAGAGCGCAAGGAAGAGCCCGGAGACCAGCCCGCGGGCGCGCGGCCGGGCCGAGACCCACCACAGCACCACGAAGAGCACCACCCCTTCCAGAAACGCCTCATAGAGGGACGAGGGATGGCGCGGCTCTGGCCCCATGCCGGGAAAGGGCATGCCCCAGGGCAGCTCGGTGACGCGACCGGGCAGCTCGTGGTTGATGAAGTTGCCGATGCGGCCTGCCCCAAGGCCGATGGGGACCAGCGGTGCGACGAAGTCGGTCAGCGTGAAGAAGGCGAGCCCCTTCTTTCTGGCGAACCACAGCGCGGCGAACAGCACCCCGACCAGGCCCCCATGAAAGCTCATGCCGCCATCCCATACGCGGAAAATCCACAGCGGGTCAGCGAACCACTGGGACATACCGTAAAAGAGCGCATAGCCGAGCCGGCCACCCACCACCACGCCAATGGCGGCGTAGAAGATCAGGTCACCGATATCGTCCCGGGTCAGCCCGATGCGCTCGGCACGCCGGCGCCCCAGGAGCAAGGCGGCAACGAAACCGACGACGTACATCAGGCCGTACCAGTGGACCTGGAAGGGACCGAGGGAGATGGCCACAGGGTCGATATCGGGATAGCTCAGCATGAAAGGCCTTTGGGTCACTTAACGATCGGAAAAAACTCGAGCTCCAACGCCGCCGGCAGGTCGACAACGGGGGTGCGCAGCGTAGGGGCAAAGCACAGGAGCTGCCATGATGCCAGACAACCGTCAAACAGTCCGCCAGCGGATTCATGCCGGCCCGGGCTCCAGGAAGGCTGGCAACCAGCGGCGTACCAGGTCGACCAGCGCCTGGGGGCGATAGGGCTTGGCCAGGTAATCATCCATGCCGGCCTGGCGAAAACGCTGGCGATCCTCGTCGCCGGCGTTGGCTGTCAGCGCCACCAGAATACTGCGCTGGCTGGTTGCCGCGTCGGCCTCTCGTTCGCGCCAGTGACGGCTGGCCTCCACACCATCCATGCCGGGCATGAAGATATCCATCAGCACCAGATCGAAGTAGCCAGCCTCCAGCCGAGACAGGGCCTCCTCACCGCTGGTGGCCGTCTCGACCTCCAGCCCCTGGCGCTCCAGCACCTGGCGTGCCAGCGTCAGATTCACCGGGCCATCGTCCACGATCAGTACCCGCCCTTTCACGGAAGGAACCGGTGGCATAGAGGCATCTGACGTGTCGATGGACTCGCCGAGATTCTCGAGCAGCACCACGGCATCGGCCAGGCGCTCGCGCAGCGCCAGGAGTATTGCATGGTCATGCTCGCCGCCGCACTGGCGAAGGGCGTCGCTATCCAGCGCCTCGGCCAGGGAACTCATCAGCGGGCCGAGCGACTGCTGCAGGTGGGAAAGATAGTCGGACTTGAGGCGCGACTCCTCTCGGGCCCGCGCCCGGCCAGCCTCCAGCCGCTCGAGCTGGCCTCGATGGTCCTGAAGATCGCTGGCCAGGCGTCGCTCCGCGGCTCGGCTCTCCTCAAGCTCCCGCCGCCATCCCTCGACCAGAGCTTCGCAGGCGACTGACAGGGCCTTAAGGCGCTGAGGCAGCGGTAGTTCATCGCCGGCCTGGGGACGATGTTGGCCAGACAGCCAGGTCTCGATGTCTATCAGGGCGTCGTTGAGGTCACGCTGGATGCCGCCCAGTCGCTGGCGCAGCAGCGTCAGGAAGACCGCCACATTCAGGCTGCTGCCCAGCAATAGCGCCAGCAGCAGCCAGAAGGTGGCGCTCCAGGAGGCATGGGAGGGCACCAACAACCACAGCGTAGCCCCGACCGCTAGGCAGAGCACCACCAGGGCGGCCTGGGCGAGCAGTACCGGCCAGAGGATCGGCCATACCAGGCTCGACCAGAGGCGGTTCAGGCAAGTGTCGTCCTGCATTGTCATCCCTGTGCAAGCACGATAGTAAACAGAGTGTACGTGGCCGGAACGAGACTGTCATGGCGGAGCCTTCCCCCCGGCCGGCCGGCCCGATAAGCTGGCCCCATGTGTCTGATTGCCTTCGACCATCGCCCCGGCAGCGCCTTTCCGCTGCGCCTGGTGGCCAACCGTGACGAATTCCACGCCCGCCCGGCCGCGCCCCTGGGCATCTGGCCCGATGCCTCGGAAATCGTCGGCGGCCGCGACCTGGAAGCCGGCGGCAGCTGGCTGGCGGTGCATCGCCGCGGCCGCGTTGCCGCCATCACCAATGTGCGCGACCCGCGCCTCACCGTGCCGCCGGGCGCTGCCAGCCGCGGCGCCCTGGTGCGCGAGGCGCTGGAGTGCAACGACCTGGCAACGTGGCTTCAGCGCCTCGCCGGTACCGCCGCCGAGTGCTACCCCGGCTTCAACCTGCTGACCGGCGACGGTGAGCGGCTGTGGCACCTCCATCGCGGTCGCGATGGCGTGTGGCTGAACGAGGTTCCGCCGGGCCTGCACGGCCTCTCCAATGCCAGCCTGGACAGCCCCTGGCCCAAGCTGATCGCCGCCCGTCAGGGACTCGCCGCCAGCCTGCGCCATGGCCGCTGGCCGGAGGAGGCCCTGTCCGCACTCGGCGACCCCCACCCCGCCGACGACGACGAACTACCGGAAACCGGCGTGGGGCTCGAGGCGGAGCGCCGGCTGTCATCCCCGTTCATCGTCGGACAGGAGTACGGCACTCGCGCCTCCACCTGGCTCACCTGGCGGGCTGACGGAGGAATCGAGATCGGCGAGCGGCGCTTCGGGCCGCAAGGGGTCAGGCTGGGGGAGAGCGTGTTGCAACTGTCACTGAACCAGCCGTAAGAGCCCTACCCATCGCGCTGCCAGTCGAGACGTCGAACCGAGCGCTCCTACAAGATGTGCCAGAAGCAAGCGATACTCAATCCCGCGGCGGCAACAGGTGACCGAGATCCCAGCCGTCCAGGCGTTTCGCGAGGTGGCGACGCACCTCGCCGGGCGTATCGAGCCTGAGGGTTTCCGTGACCAGCTCGCGAGCGCCGTCGAGGGATACCCGGCGGATCGCTGCCCTGACCCGCGGCAGGCTGGGCGCATTCATCGACAAGGCATCGAAGCCCATGCCCATCAGCATCAGGGCCCCGGCGGGGTCACCGGCCATCTCGCCGCACACCGAGGTGGGCATGTCCAGGCGTCGAGTATCCTCAGCGAGCCGGGCCATGGCCGAGAGCACGGCGGGATGGCAGGCGTCATAGAGTTCCGCGACCCGCGGATTGTTGCGATCCACCGCCAGCAGGTACTGAGTGAGGTCGTTGCTGCCCACCGAGAAGAAATCGACCCGACACGCCAGGGCATCGAGCTGGTAGAGGGTTGCCGGCACCTCCAGCATCACCCCCACCGGCGGCCGGTTGACCGGAACGTCTTCCTCGCCGAGTTCGAGGATGGCGCGGTCGAGCAGGCGCAGCGCATCGTCGACCTCGTCGACGTTGGTGACCATCGGCAGCAGCACCTGGAGGTTGTCCAATCCCTGGGAGGCACGCAGCATGGCGCGCAACTGCACCATCAGCACCTCGGGATGGTCGAGAGTGACCCGGATGCCTCGCCAACCCAGGAAGGGATTGGCCTCTTCGATGGGAAAGTAGGGCAGGTCCTTGTCGCCGCCGATGTCCAGGGTCCGCATCACCACCGGCAGCGGCGCGAAGCTCTCGAGCTGATCACGGTAGAGGCGGGTCTGCTCCTGTTCGCCGGGGAAGCGCTCGGTGATCATGAAGGGCACTTCGGTGCGATAGAGCCCCACCCCGCCGATCCGCGACTTGAGCGAGGCGACGGCATCCACCGTCAGGCCGGTGTTGACCATCAGCGACATGTCGTGGCCGTCCGGCGTGCGGCTGGGCAGGTCCTGCTCATGCTCCAGCACCTCCATCAGTGCCCGTTCCTCGTCGATCAGGCTCTGATAGTGGCTCTCGAGCTCCGGCGTGGGCCGCACGAAGAGACGCCCGCGGTGGCCGTCCAGCACCACCCGGTTGCCGCCGAGACGCGGCAGCGGCAGATCGACCATGCCGAGCACGGTAGGAATCCCCATGGCCCTTGCGACGATGGCCACGTGGGAGGTGCTGGAGCCGCGCACCGAGACCAGCCCGGCCAGCTTGTCGCGGGGCACTTCGCCAAGCATCGCCACGCTGATCTCGTCACCCACCAGAATGGTGCTGTCAGGATAGATCGCCGGGGTCTGGGGCGTCTCTTCCTGCAGGTGGGCCAGCACGCGCCGCCCCAGGTCACGGACGTCAGCGGCACGCTCGCGCAGATAGTCATCATCGACCCGTTCGAGATACTGGACATGGCGACGCACCACGTCGGCCAGGGCGCCGGGTGCCCACTGGCCTTCACGGATGCGTTTCTCGACCTCCTGGGAGAGCGCCGCCTCACCGAGCATCTGCTGATAAACATCGAACAGGGCCAGTTCCTGGGCGGAGATGCGGCTGGCCAGACGCTCGCCGGCGGCGCGAATCTCGTTTCGCACCCGACCTATGGCCTCCTTGAGCCGTGCAATCTCGTACTCCACGTCAGTGGGGATCAGGTCCGGCACACTGTTGAGGTCCGCGGGAGCGGCGGTCACCACCGCCTCGCCGATGGCCATGCCGGGCGAAGCCGCCACGCCGGTGAAGCGCGCCTGCCCTCCCGGCATGCTCGGCCGGTTGAGCCCACCCGTCGCCAGGGCATGGGCCAGCACGCCCGCCAGTTGGGCGGCCATGGTCACCAGGAAGGCCTCGTCTTCCTCGTCGAAGCGACGCTTCTCGGACTGCTGCACCACCAGCACCCCCAGCATGCGGCGCTGGTGGATGATCGGCACACCGAGGAAACTCGAGTAGCGCTCCTCGCCGGTGGCCTCGAAGTAGAGAAACCGGGGGTGAACGTGGGCGTTTTCCAGATTCAGTGGCTCTTCGCGCTTGGCCACCAGGCCCACCAGGCCCTCACCCACTTCCAGGCTTACCCGTCCCACCGCCTGGGAACGAAGACCGATGGTTTCCATCAGCACCAGTCGGTCGATGTCGGGGTCGAAGAGGTAAAAGGAGCATACGTCGGTGCGCATCGCCTTGCGGATGCGTCGCACCATGGTGGCCAGGGCCGCATCCAGATTGCGCGCCCCGTTGACCTCCTGAATGATGCGTCGCAACACCTCGAGCATCGGCGTCTTCTTTTCCATCGTGGTTATCTCTCGCCTCGCTGAGGAATGCCGTCGCCGTCAGGCGCTCGGCTCATCCATGGCGCTTATCCATGGCCAAGGGCCAACCGTTGCGCCCGGGGGGAGAGCTCGCGCAGGGCACGGCGGTAGACCTCCCGCTTGAAGGGCACAACCTGCCCCAAGGGATACCAGTAACTGACCCATCGCCAGCCATCGAACTCCGGCTTGCCGGACATGTCCATGCAGATCCGGCTCTCCTGGCAGCAAATCCTCAGCAGGAACCACTTCTGCTTCTGGCCGATGCACACCGGCCTCGAATGGGTACGAACCATGCGTCGCGGCAGGCGATAACGCAGCCAGCCCCGGGTGCAGGCAAGGATCTCGACGTCGTCGGCGGTCAGGCCGATTTCCTCGTGCAGCTCACGAAATAGTGCCTGTTGCGGAGTCTCGTTAGCCTTGATGCCTCCCTGGGGAAACTGCCACGCATTCTGTCCTACCCGACGCGCCCAAAGCAGCTGCCCCTGCTCGTTGGCAATGATGATGCCAACATTGGGGCGAAAGCCCTCAGCGTCGATCACGGACTTCACCTTATGAATCCAGTATTGGGACCATTCTTCCACAGGGCCGCAAAGGGCATCAATACGACCATGCTGTTAGCGGGAAAGGCGTCGTCATCAGCGCCGGCCTGGCGCTCGATGCCTGACGCCGCTTCTGCCATAATCGCCGACCTTGCCACGACCATGAAACACGCTCGATCATCAACATACGAGGGGAATGCAGTGAGCCTGGCCATTTTCGACCTGGACAACACCCTGCTGTCGACCGACAGCGACCATGCCTGGGGAGAATTCTTGCTGGAGCAGGGGGCCGTGGACCCGGTGGCCTACCGCGAGGCCAACGACCGCTTCCTGGCCGACTACGAAGCCGGCACCCTGGATATCCAGGCCTTCCTGGAAGTGGCGCTGCGGCCGCTGACGGAACACAGCCCCGAGCAGCTCGCCGCCTGGCACCAGCAGTTCATGGCCAGCAAGATCGAGCCACATATCCTGCACAAGGGCGAAGAGCTGGTGGCCCGACACCGCACCCGCGGTGATACCCTGCTGATCGTCACCGCCACCAACCGCTTCATCACCGGCCCCATCGCCGAGCGCCTGGGGATCGACGAGCTGATCGCCGTGGAGCCCGAGGTGGTCGACGGCCGCTATACCGGTCGTGCCACCGGCATCCCCAGCTTTCGCGAGGGCAAGGTCAAGCGTCTGGAGGAATGGCTTGCCGACCGCGACCTGACCCTGGACGGCAGCTGGTTCTACAGCGACTCCCACAACGACCTGGCACTGCTGGAGCAGGTCGACCACCCGGTGGCGGTGGACCCCGACCCCAGCCTGCGCGAAGTCGCCGAAGCCCGCGGGTGGAAGATCATCAGCCTCCGGGACTAACTTCCCCGCTGCAACCCATGGCGGCAACCACAATCGCAAAATGAATTTCGCTCCTAGAGGGTGCTGAGCCACCGGAAAGGTTGTCGTGGGAGCTTTGCTTGCAAAGCGATTGGACCGCGCGGTTGAAGCCGCCGCTTCGCAGCGGTTCGCGCTGCAAGCAGCGCTCCTACGGGGTGGGGAGCAGGCTTGCCCAGTGCGCAATCGCTTGCCGGGCCTACGACAGATGCCTTTCAACAACGGCAACCCCCGGAGGCGGCGGCCCCGGGGGTTGCTTATTCTTACCGCTTACCGCTTATAGCTGGCGATCAGCCCAGCAGATGCTCGACGGCGGCACGCTCCTCGCGCAGCTCGTCTTCGGTGGCCTTCATGCGGCCGCGGCTGAACTCGTCGACCTCGAGGCCCTGGACGATCTCGTACTTGCCGCCCTTGCAGGTCACCGGATAGGAATACATGATGCCGGGCTTGACGCCATAGCTGCCATCGGCGGGAATGCCCATGCTGACCACTTCATCGGTGCCCAGCGCCCAGTCGCGCATGTGATCGATGGCCGCGGACGCCGCGGAGGCCGCGGAGGAGGCACCACGCGCCTTGATGATGACGGCACCGCGCTGCTGCACGGTGGGGATGAAATCGCTCTCGTACCAGTCGCGCTCCACCAGATCGAAGGCCGGGGTGCCGTCCACCTTGCAGTGGGCCAGATCGGGATACTGGGTTGCGCTGTGGTTGCCCCAGACGATCATCTGCGCGACATCGTTGACGTGCTTGCCGGTCTTCTGGGCCAGCTGCGTCTTGGCGCGGTTGTGGTCCAGCCGCATCATGGCGGTGAACTGGCCAGCATCCAGGTCCGGCGCGTTGCAGGAGGCGATCAGCGCGTTGGTGTTGGCCGGGTTGCCTACCACCAGCACGCGCACGTCGCGGCTGGCATTGTCGTTGAGCGCCTTGCCCTGCACGGAGAAGATCGCCGCGTTGGCTTCCAGCAGGTCCTTGCGCTCCATGCCCGGTCCGCGCGGACGGGCGCCAACCAGCAGCGCGAAGTCGGCATCCTTGAAGGCGACGTTGGCATCGTCGGTGGCAACGATGTCCTCGAGCAGCGGGAAGGCGCAGTCGTTGAGCTCCATCACCACGCCGTTGAGGGCATCCATGGCCGGCGGAATTTCCAGCAGCTGCAGGATGACCGGCTGGTCCTTGCCCAGCATGTCGCCGGAGGCGATACGGAAAGCAAGCGAATAACTGATCTGGCCGGCAGCACCGGTAATGGCAATACGGACGGGGTCTTTCATGGTCGCTCCTTGGGTTGTCAACGCGCGGGTTGTCGCCGTGAGGATGAGCCGGACCGACATGCCGCCTGCCCGGCCGGAACTCGAATCGCCAAGATGGTATGCCTGCACTGCACAAAACTCAATTCGACCTAGGAGGGAGGGGGAACGGCACTTACCCGAGGCGGCGTGCGGCAAACATCTGTATGAGAGAGCCTGGCGAGGATAGTATGCTAGCGCTTTCATGCTCGCTGATGGATCACACTGCATGCCCCGCCGTCGTCTCCCTCCGCTCTCGGTCCTGTTTGCCATTGGGCTGGCCTGCCTGCTGCTGGTGTGGCTGGCGCTCGGTGACATCGAGGGGTTCCGCGACACCCCACCCGAAAGAGGCGATACCGAGGAGCCGGCGCCAACCCGAGTCGAGGTGGTGGAGCGCCAGGCAGAGGCTTATGCGCCCCGATTGGTGCTGCAGGGCCAGCTCGAAGCTCATCGCGAGGTAGAACTGCGCGCCCGACAATCGGGCCGGGTAGCGGCATTGCCCGTCACCCTGGGTGAGCGAGTCAAGGAGGGTGAGACCCTGCTGGCCTTGGCCCGGGAGGAGCTCCCCGCCCAGCTCGAGCAGGCCGAGGCCGAGCTGGCCCTGGCGCGGGGCGAGCTGGCCGGCGCCGAAGAGCTGCGTCGCCGCAAGCTGATCTCCAACCCGGACTACCTTCGCCTGCAGAGCGGCGTCAGTCAGGCCCTGGCCGAGGTCGCCACCCTGCGTCGCCAGCTCGATGACACCCGCCCCGAGGCCCCCTTCGACGGCGTGCTCGACCGCCTCGACGTGGAGATCGGGAACCTGATCCAGGCGGGCGAGGGCTGGGGCCGGCTGGTCGACGACTCGCGCCTCACGGCGATAGCCGCGGCGCCACAGCGGGATGCTCTGTCGCTGACCCCCGGGCTGCCCGCCGAAATCCAGCTGCTCGACGGCACCCGTCTGGCCGGCGAGCTAAGCCACGTGGCCAGCCGTGCCGATGACAGCACCCGCAGCTTCTCTGTAGAGGCCACGCTGGCCAATCCCGAGGGCCGCCGACTGGCCGGCGCCAGCGCCACCCTGGTCATCCGCCTGCCCGAACGCCAGGTGCACCGGCTCTCACCTGCCCTGCTCGAGCTCGACGGCGACGGCCAACTGGCGGTGAAGCACCTGGACGCCGACGACCGGGTGCAGCTTACCGCGATCGAGCTGATCGGTGCCGATACCGAAACCGCCCGGGTGTCAGGCCTGCCTGAACGGATCCGGCTGATCACTCTGGGCGGTGGCTTCGTGAATGCCGGCGATCGCGTACAGGCCGTCCCCGTCGAGTCAGCCAGCATGCAGACAGGCACGGACGCTACCGAGGAACTGCGCTGAGATGCGGGCCCTGATCGAGGCGGCACTAGATCGCTCGCGCACCACCCTGCTGCTGCTGGTCGCCCTGTTGCTGGCAGGCTTGGCCGCCTGGCAGGCGATCCCCAAGGAGGCCAACCCCGACGTCACCATCCCCATCATCTATGTGGCGATGTCGCTGGAGGGCGTCAGTCCCGAGGATGGCGAGCGGCTGCTGGTGCGCCCCATGGAGCAGGAACTGCGCAGCATCGAGGGGCTGCGCAAGATGACCGCGCAAGCCAGCGAGGGACGTGCCGCCGTCACCCTGGAGTTCGATCCCGGTTTCGACCCCGACCAGGCGCTGACCGACGTGCGCGAGAAGGTCGACATCGCCCGTGCCGAGCTCCCAGCGGAGGCCGACGAACCGCGCGTCATGGAGGTCAACGTGGCGCTCTTCCCCGTGCTCTCCATCGGCCTCTCCGGGCCGCTGGAAGAGCGCCAGCGACTGGCCGTGGCACGCCGCCTGCAGCAGGAGATCGAGGGCATCCCGGCGGTGCTCGAGGTGGACATCGGCGGTGACCGCGAGGACCTGCTGGAGGTCGTCGTCGACCCCCTGGTGCTCGACAGCTACGGCGTCGACTTCGACACCCTGTTCAACCTGTTCAGCCGCAACAACCGTCTGGTGGCGGCCGGCAGCCTGGATACCGGAGCGGGCCGCCAGGCGCTCAAGGTGCCGGGGATCATCGAACGCCTCGAGGACGTCATGGCGATGCCGGTAAAGATCGACGGCGACCGGGTGGTGACCTTCGGTGACGTGGCCTGGATCCGTCCCACCTTCAAGGACCCGGAGGGCTTCGCCCGTATCGACGGTCAGCCGGCCCTGGTGCTGGAGATCTCCAAGCGGGCCGGCGCCAACATCATCGCCACCGTGGCCCAGGTGCAGGGGCTGCTCGACGAGGCCGCCGAGCTGATGCCTGAGGAACTGGAGGTCACCACCATCCTCGACCAGTCCGAGACCGTCCGCGACATCCTTTCGGAGCTTCTCAACAACGTCGTCACCGCGGTGGTGCTGGTGCTGGTGCTGATCCTGGCCGCCATGGGCCTGCGCTCGGCGCTGATGGTGGGCCTGACCATTCCCGGCGCCTTCCTCACCGGCATCCTGATGATCTGGGCCCTCGGTTACACCCTCAACATCGTGGTGATGTTCGCGCTGATCCTGGTCGCCGGCATGCTGGTGGACGGCGCCATCGTGGTCAGCGAGCTAGCCGACCGTCACCAGCGCCAGGGCCTGCCGCCCCGGGAGGCCTGGATTCAGGCCGCCACACGCATGAGCTGGCCGGTGATTGCCTCCACCGCCACCACCCTGGCGGTCTTCGTGCCGCTGCTGTTCTGGCCCGGCGTGGTGGGCCAGTTCATGAAGTACCTGCCCATCACGGTGATACTCTGCCTGCTGGCGTCGCTGGCCATGGCGCTGATCTTCCTGCCCACCCTAGGCGGCGTGTTCGGCGTGCGACGTGCCGCTGCCAGCCGCGACACCGAGCTGATCACTGCGGGCGGCCGGCTCTACCGGGCCTTGCTGGCCCGCCTGCTCGCCTGGCCGGGCCTCACCCTGCTGGTCGCCCTGCTGTTGATGGCCCTGATCTACACCGCCTACGCCCGCTTCAACCACGGCGTCGAGTTCTTCCCCAGCGTCGAGCCCGATACCGCCCAGGTGCTGGTGCGCGCGCGGGGCGACTTCTCCGCCGTGGAGACCGATGCCGTGGTGCGACGGGTCGAGACACGGCTCACCGGCATGAGCGAGGTCCAGGCGCTCTACGCACGCTCCTTTGCAAGGCCGGACCAGCAACTCGGCAGCGACGTGGTGGGTGTGCTGCAATTCCAGCTGATCGACTGGCAGCGGCGCCGCCCGGCAAGCGCGATCCTGGCCGAGATGACCGAGCGCACTCGCGACCTGCCGGGCATCCAGCTGGAATTTCGCGAACAGGAATCGGGGCCGGCCGGCGGCAAGCCCATCGTGCTGGAGGTCAGTGCCCAGGACCCGGCCCTGGCCGATCAGGTGGTCACCTCGCTGCGCCGGACCATGGGCGAACTGGGCGGCTTTCGCGACATCGAGGACAATCGCAGCCTGCCGGGCGTGGAGTGGCGGGTGAAGGTGGACCGCGAGGCCGCCGCCCGCTTCGGTACCGACGTCGCCAGCGTAGGCAGTGCCGTGCAGCTGATCACCACCGGGCTGCAGGTGGCGAGCTACCGCCCGGCCGGGGTCAACGACGAGGTGGACATCCGGGTACGGCTGCCGCGGGGTGCCCGCTCGCTGGACCAGCTGGGCCGACTGACGCTGAATACCCGCCGCGGCCAGGTGCCGATCTCGCACTTCGTCTCGCTGGAACCCGCCCCCAAGGTGGGCACCCTGCACCGCATCGATGGGCGCCGGGCCATCACCCTGGAGGCCGATGTCACCGCCGACAACCGCCCCGACGAGCGTCTGGCGGCCTTGATGGCGGCCATGGAGTCACCTCCCGACGGAGTGAGGGTCAACGTGGCCGGCGAGCAGGAGGACCAGCAGGAAGCCATGCAGTTCCTTGCCACGGCCTTCCTGGTAGCGATCTGCCTGATGGCGCTGATTCTCGTCACCCAGTTCAACAGCCTCTACCAGGCGGCGCTGGTGCTCTCCGCCATCGTCTTCTCGACCGCCGGGGTGCTGCTCGGCCTGCTCGCCAATGCCCAGCCCTTCGGCATTGTCATGGTGGGGATGGGCATCATTGCTCTGGCAGGCATCGTGGTGAACAACAACATCGTGCTGATCGATACCTACAACCAGCTGCGCGGCGAGGGGCATTCCGCCAGGGAGGCGGCCCTCGAGGCCGGCGGACTGCGCCTTCGGCCGGTGCTGCTCACCGCCGTGACCACGGTACTGGGTCTCATGCCCATGGTACTGGGCGTCAACGTCGACCTGATCACACCGAGCCTGGGACTGGGCGCGCCCTCGACCCAGTGGTGGACGCAGCTCTCCAGCGCCATCGCCGGCGGCCTGGTCTTCGCCACCGGCCTGACCCTGCTGCTCACGCCCTGCATGCTGGTGCTGGGCCCGAAGGGACGGTGAAGAGTGAATGGTGAGGGGTGAGGGGTAACTACTCACTATTCACAAGCGCGCTCACCCCTCACCCCTGACAAGCGCGAAGCGCGCTCACTCCTCGAAGGAGCGCAGCTCGGCGGCATCCGGCGCATGGGCCGCATGCAGGCGGGCGATCAGCTGGTCCTCGAGGCTGAAGCGCTCGCTGAGACCTCGGTTCAGGCGATCAAGCCAGGCAGGAAGCCGACGCAGGTGGTGCTCGGCACGGGCCGGGCTGTCGTAGTCGCGGTCGAAGGAGAGCACCAGTTCGGTGGACATCTCCAAGCGCTCCAGCAGGCGATCAGCGATTTCCAGGGCCTGGTGGTCATTGAAGGCTTTCGCCTCTTCCCGCAACTGCGGATAGACCTCGAAGTGGCCCGCGCTGATATAGTCCATCAACACCTCGCTGAAGGTATTGACACGCTCCGAGTTCACCGTCTCGAGTTCAGCATCGCAGGCCTGCTTCAGCGCAGCGAAATGGATCAGCAACTCTCGGCGCTCGTGCAGCCAGCGATCGATCAGCTCGTGGACGCCGCCCCAGCGCTCCAGGGCATTCTTGCAGTCTTCCAGCATGGGTGCCTCCCTTGCCCGATGCAGCCAGCCACTCGGGGATCTCGAACCGCGAATTGCCAGACTCGCGCCTGCCGAGCCCGCTGTCAATCCTGCTGCCACGGGATTGCCGAAGTGGCGCTTGAGTCGTCACGATGCGGCAAGAGGAGGGGCGGAGCATGCGCTCTGCCGGCTCCGCGAGGGGAACGTGGAGAGCTCAACGCGGCATTCGTAGTACATTACCGCATCGGCATCCTGTGCTTGCGGTCGCCATCACCGTGCCACCGCCATGATACCAACAGAACTCTGGAGGGGATTTCCATGAACACGCTGACCCGTGCCGGCCTCGGCCTGCTGATGACCACCGCCGTAGCCACGGCCCAGGCCGATGACGTCAAGATCGGCATGATCACGACCCTGTCGGGAGGCGGATCCCATCTCGGTGTCGATGTCCGCGACGGCTTCATGCTCGCCATGAACCAGGCGGATCGCGATGATCTCGAGGTCCTGATCCAGGACGACGCCCGCCGCCCCGACCTCGCCAAGTCGCTCTCCAACGAGTTCATGCAACGCGACCAGGTCGACATCCTCACCGGCATCATCTGGTCCAACCTGGCCATGGCCGTGGTGCCCTCGGTCGTCCGCCAGGGAACCTTCTACCTCTCGCCCAATGCCGGCCCTTCGGATCTTGCGGGGCGCATGTGCCACGAAAACTACTTCAACGTGGCCTACCAGAACGACAACCTGCACGGTGCCATGGGGGCCTATATGCGCGGGCAGGGCTTCGAGAATCCCCTGCTGATGGCGCCCAACTATCCTGCCGGCACCGACGCCCTGGCCGGTTTCAAGCACCTCTTCGAGGGCGAGGTCGCCGACGAGATCTACACCCAGCTGGGCCAGACCGACTACGCCGCGGAGATCGCCAGGATCCGTGCCAGCGATGCCGATAGCCTGTTCTTCTTCCTGCCCGGCGGCATGGGGATCTCCTTCATGAAGCAGTGGGAGAGCTCAGGTGTCGAGATGCCGGTGTTCGGGGCGGCCTTCTCGTTTGACGAGACGATCATCAAGGCGGTGGGCAGCGCCGCGATCGGCGCCATGAACACCTCGCAGTGGGCCTATGACCTGGACAACGCGGCGAACCAGGCCTTCGTCGAGGGCTTCCAGGAGGCCTACGAGCGTATGCCGACCCTCTATGCGGCCCAGGGCTACGATACCGCCCGCCTGATCCTGAGCGCCCTGGACAAGGCACATCCGAGCGACAAGGACGCCTTCCGCGACGCCCTGCGCGACGCTGACTTCGATTCGGTACGTGGCGAATTCCGCTTCGGCTCGAACCACCACCCGATCCAGGACATCCATGTCCGCGAGGTCGTCGAAGGCGAGGATGGCGAGCCGACCAATCGCCTGGTCGGTATCGCCGTCAAGGATATCCAGGACGTCTATGCCGAGCAGTGCCGGATGTGATCGCTTCGCTTCTCTAAAGGCTACCTGACGTGTCCGTTACCCTGCTGATCGAGCAACTGATCAACGGCCTGCAGCTCGGTACCATGCTGTTCCTAATGGCCAGCGGCCTGACCCTGGTCTTCGGGGTCATGGGCTTGATCAACCTGGCACACGGCTCCTTCTACATGGTCGGGGCCTATGTCACCGCCTTGACGAGCGTCTCGACCGGCTCCTTCCCGCTGGGCCTGGCCGCCGGCGTGCTGGCGGCCGCCGCAGCCGGTGCCATCGTCGAACTGCTGGTGATACGTCGCCTCTACGGGCGTTCTCACCTCGACCAGGTCCTGGCCACCTTCGCGCTGATCCTGATCTTCTCCGAAGGCACCCGCTGGCTGTTCGGCTCCTCACCGCTGTGGCTCAGCCCGCCCGAGGCGCTGTCCGGGTCAGTGGCACTGCCCGGCGGCTCGCGCTATCCCGTCTATCGGCTGGTGATCATCGCCGTGGGGGTGGTGGTCGCCGCCGGCCTCTATCTGCTGATCGCGCATACCCGGCTGGGCATGCGCATCCGCGCCGGCGAGAGCGACCGCGAGATAATCGGCGCCCTGGGGGTCAACATCCGGCGGCTCTATACCCTGGTATTCGCCCTGGGCGCCGCCCTGGCGGGCCTGGCCGGATCCCTGGTCGGCGCCCTGCAGTCGGTGCAGGTGGGCATGGGCGAGCCGGTGCTGATCCTGGCCTTCGTGGTGATCGTGATCGGCGGCATCGGCTCGATCAAGGGTGCCCTGCTCGGCGCCCTGCTGGTCGGCATGGTGGATACCCTGGGCCGGGTCTTCCTGCCCGCGCTGTTCGGCCAGTTCATGAGCCCCTCGGACGCCGCCGGTGCCGGGACCGCCCTGGCCGCCATGCTGATCTACATCCTCATGGCGGTGATTCTCGCCTTCAAACCAAAGGGACTCTTTGCCGCGCATGACTAGGCCCCCTTCGACGACCGCTCCCACCGCGGGTCCACCCAGCGGGAGCCACTGGCTGAATCGCCGGCGGCTGGTAGAGGTTGCACTGCTGGCATTGATGCTGCTGGCTCCCGTCGCCGCCCACCTGCTGGGCGAAATCTACTACGTCAACCTCGCCTCCCGGGTCGCCCTGGTGGCCATGGCCGCCGTGGGGCTGAACCTGGCCATCGGCTTCGGTGGCATGATCAGCTTCGGCCATGCCGCCTACTTCGGCCTGGGCGGCTATGTCGCCGGCATCAGCGCCCACCATGCGTTCGAGGGCAGCCTGGTGATGGGCCTGCCCGGCAGCGACAACATGCTGGTGATCTGGCTGGCGGCCGTGCTGCTCTGCGGCCTGCTCGCTCTGGCGATCGGTGCCATCTCGCTGCGCACCACCGGCGTCTACTTCATCATGATCACCCTGGCCTTCGCCCAGATGGCCTACTACTTCGCCAACTCCTGGCCCGACTATGGCGGCGAGGATGGCCTGCCGATCTACCTGCGCAACGCTCTGCCCGGCATCGATACCAACCACGCCCTGAGTTTCTTCCTGATCTGTTTCACGGCGCTGGTGCTCTCCCTGGCGCTCACCTCGCGACTGATGAGGTCCCGCTTCGGGGCCGCCCTGACCATGGCGCGGCTCAACGAGACCCGCCTGGCCACCGCCGGCATCTCGCCCTTTCCGATCCGGCTGGTGGCCTTCGTCATCTCGGCGATGATTACCGGCCTGGCCGGAGCCCTCTACGCGGACCTGAACGGCTTCGTCAGCCCCTCCATGCTCAGTTGGCACTTCTCCGGCGAGCTGATGGTGATCGTCATCCTGGGAGGCGTCGGCCGCCTCTATGGGCCCCTCGCCGGGGCCATCCTCTTCGTGATGATGGAGACCCTGCTGGGCGGGCTGACCGAATACTGGCAGTTCTTCCTCGGCCTGGTACTGCTGGGCGTGGTGCTGTTCGCCAAGCAGGGCGTGATCGGCTGGCTGGCCGGGAGAGAGCACCATGGGTGAGAGCGTGCTGTCGATGTCCGGCCTGCACAAGCGCTTCGGCGCCCTGCAGGCTACCCACGACGTGTCGCTGGACCTGAAGGCCGGCGAGATCCATGCCCTGATCGGGCCCAACGGCGCCGGCAAGTCGACCCTGATCGCCCAGATCGCCGGAAGCCTGAGGCCCGATGCCGGAAAGATTCACCTGGGGGCGCGCGACATCACCGCCCTGGGGGTCGCCCGTCGGGCCCGCCTCGGCCTGGGCCGCAGCTTCCAGGTCTCTTGCCTGGCCGAGCCCCTCAGCGTGCTGCGTAACGTGATGATCGGCGCCCAGGCGCTGCAGGGGCACAGTTTCCGCTTCTGGCAGCCGGTCGATCGTGATCCGAGCCTGCTGGCCCCTGCCCGCGCGGCCCTGGAGCGTATGCACCTCGTCCACCGTGCCGACACGCCGGTGGCGGAACTCTCCCACGGCGAGCGCCGCCAGGTGGAGGTGGCCTGTGCACTGGTGCTGAAACCCCGCGCCCTGCTGCTGGACGAACCCATGGCCGGACTCGGCCCCGAGGGGACGGCACGGCTGACCGAACTGCTCGAGACCCTGAAACACGAAGTCCCCATCCTGCTGATCGAGCATGACATGGACGCGGTGTTCCGGCTGGCGGATCGCATCTCCGTGCTGGTGGCGGGCAGCGTCATCGCCCATGGCGACAGCGAGGCCATCCGCCGCGATCCACGCGTCCGCGACGCCTATCTGGGAGACTGAGATGCTCGACATCACCGATATCGAGACTTTCTACGGGCCGTCCCAGGCGCTGTTCGGCGTCAGCCTGCACGTCGGGGCGGGCGAGATGGTGGCGCTCATGGGGCGCAACGGCATGGGCAAGACCACCACCATCCGCTCGCTGTTCGGGCTGACGCCGGCGCATCGCGGACGCATCACCTTCGAGTCGCGGGATCTGCGGCGTCTGCCGGCCTACCGCATCGCCCAGTGCGGCCTGGGGCTGGTGCCGGAAGGACGGCGCTGCTTTCCCAACCTCTCGGTGCGCGAGAACCTGATGGTCACCGCCCGTCCCGGCCCCTGGAGCCGGGAACGGGTCGAGGCCCTCTTTCCTCAGCTGGCCGAGCGGCGACGCCAGATGGCGGCCACCCTCTCCGGCGGCGAGCAGCAGATGCTGGCCATCGGCCGCGCCCTGATGACCAACCCCCGCCTGATGGTGCTCGATGAAGCGACCGAGGGCCTGGCCCCGGTGATCCGGCAGGAGATCTGGTCGGCATTGCGGCTGATCAAGGCGCAGGGCCAGTCGACCCTGATCGTCGACAAGTCGCTGGGTGAGCTACTGCCGGTGGTCGACCACTGCACCATCCTGGAGAAGGGGCGCACGGCCTGGACGGGGCCGCCCGAGGCCCTGGATGCCGGCATCCGCGACCGCTATCTGGGTGTATAGGGGGGGCTGAGGCGCTTAGGAATGCAAGGCGGTGATCCAGTCGACGAAGCGACCACCGGGGCGATAGTGCTCGAGAAGCGTGAAGTGGTCATCGCCTTCCAGCACGGCCGATTCGACGCCGATGCCCAGTCCGCGCAGGTGCTCGGCGTAGGCCTGCATCTGGCGCGCGAACTCGCTGGACTCCTCCCCGCCGGCGACCAGCCGCACTTCGGCCGGGACATGGCAGGGCTGGAGAATCGGACTGTAGTCGCTCACGTCACGGCCGGTGAGTTGGAGCTTGGGCTGCAGCCAGGACCAGGGGAAGGGCGCCAGGTCATACAGGCCGCTGACGCACAGCGCTCCCCTGATCAGATCCTGGGGCAGGCCATAGGGGCCTTCCCAGTCGGTGGCCAGCAGCATGGCGCAGAGGTGCCCGCCGGCGGAATGGCCCGAGACGCTGAGTTGGCGCGGGTCAACACCCAATGACGCCGCGTTGCGATAGACCCACGCCAGCGCCGCCCGGGCCTGGCGTACCACCTCGCCGAACGCCACCGCGGGGCAGAGGGCGTAGTTGACCACCGCCACCGTGATCCCCGACGCTACCAGGCCATCCACCACGAAGCCGAACTCCTTGTGGCTGAGCGAGCGCCAGTAGCCGCCGTGGAAGAAGAGGTGACAGGGAGCAGGCTTGCCCTCCTCTCTCCCCTCCGCTCTCTCTTCCCCCCTGCCCTCGGCATGGAAGAGATCCAGGCACTCGGCAAGCGTCGGCCCGTAGGGCAGATCGAGTGTCGTCCGATGGTGTGCTCGGGAGGCCTCGCTTCGCCGCCGCCACGCCTCGAGCAGGACCGCCGGATCGCGCCCCCGCATGGGGTCGTAGGCGCGGTCGATCTCTTCCTGGGTTGCCAGGTCACGATAGAGCACGGACCTGCCTAGCCCTGCCAGCGATAGCCGCGGCGCGGGCGGTTGGCTGCCAGCAGCAGGCCCAGCGGGGCCAGGGCGAGCACCAGGAAGCCGGCCAGGGTCCAGCCGGGCAGCGAGATGCCGAGCAGCAGGAAGTCGATCTCGGCGCATTCCCCGGAGCCGGAGAGCACCTGGGCCAAGACCTGCTGCAGGGGCAGGATCTCCATCATGTAGTCAAGCCCCGGTCCGCAGGTCGGAACCTCGTCGGCGGGCAGCGATTGCAGCCACAGGTGACGACCCGCCACGGCGATGCCCCCCCCAACGGCGGCCAGCGACAGCAGACCATAGAGCACCGCCCCCACGCGCCCGACGGGGTCATGGATCGCGGCGACAAGGAACACCGCCGCAGCGGCCAGCACGGCCACCCGCTGAAAGATGCACAGCGGGCAGGGTTCCAGCCCCACGAGGTGCTCGAGCCCCAGGGCCACGGCCATCATCAGCGCACAGAAGGCCAGGCCCGCGAGGCTCCAGTCGCGGACGGAAAGGCGCCGCAGGTCATCGATCATGAGGTTTCTCCGGTCTGTAGCGGCGTGACAGTTCGCACCTCACGGGCACGCTCGAAGTAGCGGGCCAGGAAGGCGTCGAAGTCCTCGGT
Organism: Halomonas lysinitropha; assembly: GCF_902500215.1. Classification (GTDB taxonomy): domain Bacteria; phylum Pseudomonadota; class Gammaproteobacteria; order Pseudomonadales; family Halomonadaceae; genus Halomonas; species Halomonas lysinitropha. The sequence continues at coordinate 530,056 of NZ_CABVOU010000027.1, read as the reverse complement.
TTCCAGCGCTTCCAGGTCATCCTGCTGCATCCGGGAGCTCGTCACCAGTTCGTCGAAAAGTGCCGCCCGGGCCGGGTCCATGGGCGTATCGCGGAAGTCCTGCGCCTGTTGCCGGGCGAGGCTCAGCATGAGCTCGACGAAGGATTCGCCGCTCGACTCCAGGCGTGCCAGCAGACGGGCGGAGGGCGTCAGCGCAGGATCGCCGAGCCGCGGCGACAGGGCCGCCAATGCCTCACCATGGGGCTCGCCCTCTTCCAGGCGGTCAAGCAGCTGCGCCACTGCACCCATCTCGGCGACGATCTCACCGCCCCAGTCGGCGATGGAACGGTGGTGACCATCCTGCAGCAGGCGCAGCGCCGGATCCCGGCCGCGCTCGACCACCAGGCGGCGATTGTCGTCCAGCCGGTCGCACTCGTCGTCGGGGATCCAGGGGCTGTCGCTGAGCAGGCACCACATCAGGAAAGTGTCGATGAAGCGAATCTGTGGCTCGTCCACCCCCAGCGGCAGAAAGGGGTTGAGGTCCAGGCAGCGTACCTCGATATACTCCACGCCGCGGGCCTCCAGCGCCTGGCTGGGGGTCTCGTCGTGACGCGTCACCCGCTTGGGGCGGATGTCGCTGTAGTACTCGTTCTCGATCTGCAGGATGTTGGCGTTGAGCTGGCGCCACTCGTCGCCCTCCTTGACGCCCAGCCTCTGGTAATCCTGCCAGGGCGTAGCGATGGCGTGGCGCAGAGTATTGACGTAGTTGGAGAGTGAGTTGAAGCAGATCTTCAACTGCTCCTGGACCTTGTTCTGGTAGCCCAGGTCCGACATGCGCAGGCTGGTGGCATGGCGCGACACCAGGGTGTCTTCGTCGTGACGCTGAAGCTTCTCGGGCAGTTCGCCACTCGGCAGGAAGCTGCGATCCAGCGCCGACGATGCCCCGAAAAGATAGAGCAGCAGCCAGCTGTGACGGCGGAAGTTGCGGATCAGGCCGAAGTAGCGCGCCGAGCGATAGTCACGAAGCGGGGTGTCCACGTCGTCCTCGAGTTCGCGCAGCAGCAGCCAGAGGTCGTCGGGCAGCGAAACATTGTAGTGAACGCCGGCGATGGACTGCATGATCCGTCCGTAACGCAGGTCCAGCCCCTTGCGATAAACGCGCTTCATGAGGCCCACGTTGGAGGAACCATAATCGGCGATGGGTACGCTGTCGTTACCCGCCAGCCGCGACGGCATGCTGGCCGGCCAGATCAGTTCATCGTCCAGTTTGCGATAGCTGAAGCGATGCAGGTCGGCGAGAAAGGCCATGGCATCACCCGGCCGACAATAGATCGGGGTGATGTACTCCAGCAGCGCCTCGGAGTAGTCGGTGGTGATATGCGGGTGGGTCAGCTTCGAGCCCAGTGCGGCGGGATGCGGAGTGGCAGCGATACGTCCCTCGCCGTCGACCCGCAAGCCTTCCTTTTCGATGCCGCGGCGCAGGCGCCCGACCCGCCCCTGGTCGGCCAGGGCCTTGAGTCGATCGATACGGCTGGTGAGCGATTCGGACAAGATGGTCACCCCATATATGGAAAAGCGGGCGCCATGGCGCCCGGCAAACGTCAGATTATGGTGCCGCCTGGCGGCGCTTCAAGCTCAGCGATCCTTCCTTGCCTGCAGCAGGGCCGCCCCCAGGGCACCCATCTGGCCTTCCGGCTCGGCCGCCTTGTTACCGCGGCCGGCCTTGCCGGACCCTTGTCCCTTGGCTTTGCCGCTGCCCCGGCGCGGCGCATCGCCGCTCCTGTCACCACCTGGGTCATCAGGCTGATCATCGAGGCGCATGGTGAGGCCGATGCGCGAGCGCGCGAGGTCCACGCTCATGACCTTGACCCGCACGATATCACCGGCCTTGACCACCGTGCGCGGGTCCTCGATGAACTTCTCGGAAAGCGCCGAGATGTGCACCAGGCCATCCTGATGCACACCGATGTCGACGAAGGCACCGAAGTGGGTGACGTTGGTCACACTGCCCTCGAGGATCATGCCGGGCTCGAGGTCCTTGAGGGTCTCGACCCCTTCGCGGAACTCGGCCGCCTTGAATTCGGGGCGCGGATCACGGCCCGGCTTGTCGAGCTCGGCGAGGATATCGGTGACCGTGGGCACGCCGAAGCGCTCGTCGGCGAACTCGGCGGGCTTGAGCGACCTGAGGGTGGCGCTGTCACCGATCAGCCCGGCCAGCGGACGCCCGCTGCGCTGGGCGATTCGCTCCACCAGCGGATAGGCCTCGGGGTGCACGGCGCTGGCGTCCAGCGGATTATCCCCCTTCATGATGCGCAGGAAGCCGGCGCACTGCTCGAAGGTCTTCGGCCCGAGACGGCTCACGTCGAGCAGCGCCCGACGACTGGTGAAGGCGCCCTCGGTGTTGCGCCGCGCGACGATGTTGTCGGCCAGCGTTGCATTGAGGCCGGCGACCCGCGAGAGCAGTGCGCTCGATGCGGTATTGAGGTCCACCCCCACGGCGTTCACGCAGTCCTCGATCACCGCCTCCAGGCTCCGGGAGAGCTGTAGCTGAGAGACATCGTGCTGGTACTGGCCCACGCCGATGGACTTGGGCTCGATCTTGACCAGCTCAGCCAGCGGGTCTTGCAGCCGTCGGGCGATGGAGACCGCCCCGCGGATGGTGACGTCGAGATCCGGCAGCTCCCGCGAGGCGTACGCCGAGGCGGAGTAGACCGAAGCACCCGCTTCGCTGACCATTACCTTGGCGAGTGGGCGCTTGCCAGCCATTCGTTTCACCAGGTCGCCGACGAGCCTGTCGGTCTCGCGGCTGGCGGTGCCGTTGCCGACGGCGATCAGGGCCACATCGTGCCTTTCGACAAGCCTTGCCAGTTCTGCAAGTGCTTCATCCCAGCGCTTCTGCGGCGCGTGGGGATAGATAGTAGCGTGCTGCAGGAACTGGCCGGTGGCATCCACCACCGCCACCTTGCAGCCGGTGCGCAGGCCCGGGTCGATGGCCAGGGTCGCCTTCTGGCCCGCCGGCGCGGCCAGCAGCAGGTCCTTGAGGTTGGCTGCGAACACTTCGATGGCCTCGAGCTCCGCGCGCTCGCGCAGCCGTCCCATCAGTTCGGTCTCCAGGTGGGTATAGAGCTTGACCCGCCAGGTCCAGCGCACCACCTCGGCGAGCCAACGGTCGGCGGGGCGGCCCTGGTCGCTGACCGAGAAATGCTTGGCAATGGCCACCTGGGCCGGATGGAGCGGAGCCTCCTCCTCACCGGGCAGGCGCAGGGTCAGTGCCAGCACGCCCTCGTTGCGGCCGCGGAACATCGCCAGCGCCCGATGGGAGGGCGCCTTCGAGAGAGTCTCGTCGTGCTCGAAGTAGTCGGAGAACTTGGCGCCCTCCTGCTCCTTGCCGGCGATCACCCGGGAGGAGAGCTCGCCCTCGCGCCACAGCCGTTCGCGAAGCCTCCCGACCAGTTCGGGGTCCTCGGCGAAACGCTCCATGAGGATTTGCTTGGCGCCGTCCAGGGCGGACTTGGCATCCTCGACGGCAGGGATGTCGCCCTCGGCAGCGCGAAGGTAGCTGGCCGCCTCGGCCTCCGGCGCGAGGCTCGGGTCGCCCAGCAGGGCGTCGGCCAGCGGCTCGAGCCCGGCCTCCCGGGCGATCTGTGCCTTGGTGCGCCGCTTCTTCTTGTAGGGCAGGTAGAGATCTTCCAGGCGCTGCTTGGTGTCCGCGGCGCGGATGCTGGCGGCGAGCGCGTCGCTGAGCTTGCCCTGTTCGTCGATGGCGGCGAGCACCGCCGCACGGCGCTCCTCCAGCTCACGCAGGTAGGCGAGGCGCTCGTGGAGCTGGCGCAGTTGGATGTCGTCGAGCTCCCCGGTGACTTCCTTGCGATAGCGGGCGATGAAGGGAACGGTAGCCCCGCCGTCGAGCAGTTCCACCGTTGCCTTGACCTGCGGCGGGCGAACGGAGAGCTCCTCGGCGAGGCGGCGGATGATCTTGTCGTGTGCGTCCATGAAATCCTTGGTAATCAAACGTCCAGACGATCGCGACAAGGTATCATAAACGCCATCAAGGCGCCGCCAGGTCCATTACAGATAGCTTTATCGCTCGAGGCTGATCCGGCGACAAGCCCCGGAGTGCCGGACCATCGAGGAGGCGCTGTGAATACTTCCCTGTACGCTACCGATGCCATCCATGGCATAGGACCTCCTCTTCGGCTTGCCCCCGGCGCCTCTCCCTATGCGTAACTGATAGCCTTGGGGATGCCGTCTACGCTGGCACGAAGGTCAGCGCCAGACCGTTGTTGCACCAGCGCAGACCGGTGGGCTCGGGGCCGTCGTCGAAGACGTGGCCCTGATGACCGCCGCAGCGCGCGCAGTGGTATTCGGTGCGCGGGAAGACCAGGAAGTAGTCGACGCTGGTCAGCAGGTGCCCCTCGACGTGCTCGAAGAAGCTCGGCCAGCCGGTTCCGGAGTCATATTTCATGGCACTGGTGAACAGCAACAGGTCGCAGCCGGCACAGTGGTACTCGCCTTCGCGGGTCTCCTTGTCCAGGGGGCTCGAAAAGGCCGGCTCGGTGCCCTCCTCGCGCAGGATCTCGAACTCCTCCTCGCTCAGTCGCTCCCGCCACTCGGTCTCGGAAAGCTCCAGCGTCTCGAGCCCCTCGGCACGCGTCAGGTCAGGCTTGGGCCTGGCTGCGGCCAGGCCCGGTAGCAGCCCGACAAGGCTGCCGGCCCCCAACACGCCAAGAAAATGCCGTCGTTTCATGGTCTCTCTCCGTTGGTGATCAGACCTGGGCACCCGCCTTTCCCCTGTAGATGACATCAAGACGCAAGCGGGGGAAGGAACGGCGTCCTTCCCCCGGTCAGACCGTCGATACCGCCGACGGTTCGCTGTCGTGACGCACTCAGGTCAGGCTGGGGCCCGCCTTGACGATCGCCTGGTTGACGCCCTCGAACTTCTTGAAGTTGTCGACAAACTTGGCGGCCAGTTCCTGGCACTTTCGGTCGTAGGCGGTCTTGTCTTCCCAGGTTTCGCGCGGATCAAGGAGACGGGAGTCGACGCCCGGCACGGCGGTGGGCACGGCCAGGTTCAGGCCCTTCACCTCGCGCGTCTTGACGTCGCGCAGCACGCCGGACTGGATGGCGCTGATGATGGCGCGGGTGGTGGGAATCGAGAAGCGCGCGCCGCCCTCGCCGTAGGCGCCTCCGGTCCAGCCGGTGTTGACCAGGTAGACCTGAGCGTCCTTCTCGGCCACACGCTTGATCAGCAGTTCGGCGTATTCGCGGGCCGGCCGCGGGAAGAAGGGCGCGCCGAAGCAGGTGGAGAAGGTCGCCTCGAGGCCAGCGGAGGATCCCATCTCGGTGGAGCCCACCTTGGCGGTGTAGCCGGAGAGAAAGTGGTAGGCAGCGGCTTCCTTGGAGAGCACGGAAACCGGCGGCAGCACGCCGGACATATCGCAGGTCAGGAAGACGATGGCATTGGGCTCGCCGGCGCGGTTCTCGGGCACGCGCTTCTCGACGTGCTCCAGCGGGTAGGCGGCACGTGAGTTCTGCGTCAGGCTGCCATCGGCGTAGTCCGGCTCGCGGCGGTCGTCGAGGACCACGTTCTCCAGCACGGTGCCGAACCTGATGGCCTGCCAGATGATCGGCTCGTTCTTCTCGGAGAGATCGATGCACTTGGCGTAGCAACCGCCCTCGATGTTGAAGACGGTGCCCGGCCCCCAGCCATGCTCGTCGTCACCGATCAGGTAGCGGGCCGGGTCGGCGGAGAGGGTCGTCTTGCCGGTACCGGACAGGCCGAAGAACAGGGTGGTCTCGCCATCCTCGCCGACGTTGGCACTGCAGTGCATGGGCAGCACGTCGGCGTCGGGTAGCAGGAAGTTCTGCACCGAGAACATCGCCTTCTTCATCTCGCCGGCGTAGCGCATGCCGGCGATCAGCACCTTCTTCTGGGCAAAGTTGAGGATCACGCAACCGTCGGCATTGGTGCCGTCCCGGGCCGGATCGCACTCGAAGAAGGGGGCATTGAGGATGGTCCACTCGTCCTTCACGGACGGATTGTAAGCCTCGGGACGCACGAACATGGTGCGGCCGAAGAGGCCGTGCCAGGCGGTCTGGGTGGTGACACGCACCGGCAGATAATGGTCCGGATCACTCCCTACATGGAGTTCGGATACATAGTGCTCATCGCGGGCCAGGTAGGCCTCGACACGGGCCCAGAGTGCATCGAACTTGTCGGCGTCGAAGGGGCGGTTGACGCTGCCCCAGTCGATCTGGCCACTGGTGCTCGACTCGTCGACAATGAAGCGGTCCTTGGGCGAACGGCCGGTGCGCTCGCCGGTATTCACCACCAGGGCGCCGTTGGCGGCCAGGCGCCCTTCCCCGTTGGCCACTGCCCGCTCGATCAGCTCGGCACTGCAGAGGTTGACGTGGGAAATGGCGGCTTGCTGGGGGGCGGCTTGAGTCGTGGTCATGTCGTGTCCTGGGCCTTGCGGCCGCTTCTCTCTCGTGTGCCGGGCGTCGGTGACGCAACGTGGTTCATGCCATGATCGCCGTGTGCGGGTCGTTCCCGTCTGGTGCAGGGCGATTGGACCGGAAAAAACGGCGCCATTATGGCAAAAACCCGGCCGCCGGGAAACGCCGTTATTGGGCGAAGATCATGTAGTTTTACTACTACATCGACGCCGTTCAGTACCGCTCACCCGAAAACGCATGCTGCCTTGCAGCACTCGACACGACGCTCTCAGTGCAGCGTCGGTGCCGGTTCCTCGGGGTCATCGAGCAGCCCCTCGACCTCCGCCACCGAGAAATGGTAGCGGGTATGGCAGAAGTGGCACTGCGTCTCGATGCCGCCCTGCTCGGCCAGCACGTCGCGCAACTCCTGCTTGCCCAGGTTCAGCAGCGCGGAGGCGATGCGCTCGCGTGAACAGGTGCAGGCGAAATGCAGGGCCTTGGGGTCGAAGACCCGCACCGTCTCCTCATGGTAAAGCCGGCGCAGCACCTCGAGCGGCTCGAGACCGAGCAGTTCCGCGTCTTTCACGGTATCGGCCAGATGCACGGTGCGCGCCCAGGCATCGGCATCCTGATTGCGGGACTCGTCGGGCAGGCGCTGCAACAGCAGGCCGGCGGCACGCTGGCCGTCGGCGGCCAACCACAGCCGTGTCGGCAGCTGCTCGGACTGGGCGAAGTAGGCGGCCAGGCAGCCGGCCAGGCTGTCGTGCTCCAGGGCCACGATGCCCTGATAGCGATGGCCACCGGCGGGGTCGAGAGTGATCATGATCTTGCCCTCCCCCACCAGTTCGCGAAAGCCGGTGTCTTCGCCGGGAATCACGGCATCCTCGGCCAGGCGAGCGATGGCGCGCAGCTCGCCGCCGGGGTTGGATTCGGCCATCAGCAGGGCGAGCGCCCCCTGGCCGCGTACCTCGATGCTCAGGGTGCCATCGAGCTTGACGGTGTCGGTGAGCAGGGCCACCGCGGCGAGCAACTCGCCGAGCAGATGGTTCACCGCGGGAGGATACTCGTGGCGTTCGAGCACCTCGCCGTAAGCGCGCTCGAGGGTGACGAGCTCCCCGCGCACGTTGGTGTTGTCGAAAAGGAAACGCTGAATCTGGTCGGTCATAGGGAATCTGTGAGTCGTGAGGAGTGAATAGCGAGAGGTGAGTGGTGAAGCCTGGGGAACTACTCCTCACCGCCCTCCTTGAAGCGCCGGATATCACGGCGCTGCTTCTTGTCGGGTCGCTTGAGCGGGTGCTGCATGACCTGGTTGGTAAGGCGCCGAGCCTCGGCTTCGCGTTCGCGACGCGCGACGCTCTCCTCGGTCTCGCGATAGAGTGCTCGCGCTTCGGGAGCGCCGCGGCGCTGGTCGGAGAGCGCCAGCACCTCCACTTCCAGGACGTCCCAGCCCTGAGGCACCCGGATCAAGGCACCGACCTCGACGGCCTTGCTGGTCTTGGCCCGGGCACCCTCGTAGTGGACCTTGCCACCTTCGATGGCCTTCTTGGCCAGGGCCCGGGTCTTGAAGAAGCGTGCCGCCCACAGCCACTTGTCGAGCCGCACGCTATCCACGGGCGATCTCCTCCTTCTCTCCATCAACCGCAGGCGGGGTGTTTTCGGGCAGAATGCTGGCGAAGCGATCCAGGGCGATGAACTCCTCGAGTTCCTTCTCCGGCCGACGGCTGTTTGGCTGCTTGATGCCCAGCAGGTGGCGGATGCCGAACTCCCGGGCACTCTCCAGCACCGAGGCATTGTCATCGATGAACAGGGTACGCTGCGGGTCGAAGGGCTCGACCTCCTGCAAAGCGAACCAGAAGGCCTGCTCTTCCTTGGGGACACCGAGATCCGCCGAGGAGACGATGGCATCCAGGTACTCCTCCAGCCCGGTCAGCGGCAGCTTGAGCTCCAGGCTCGCGCGGTCGGCATTGGTGGCCAGCACCACTCGAGGATGGGCCACCTTGAGCCAGCGAAGGAAGTCCAGGGCATCGCTGCGCAGGCCGATCAGATGCTGTACCTCGCGCTTGAGCGCCACCACGTCGACCCCCAGCTCGCGACTCCAGTAGGCCAGGCTGTACCAGTTGAGGGTGCCCTGCTCGCGTATGATCCGGGCACGCAACTCCTCCTGGGTCGCCTCGTCGAGGCGATGCAGTTCCCCATAGCGTCGCGGCAGGTGCTCGAGCCAGAAATGGCTGTCGAAATGCAGGTCCAGCAGGGTACCGTCCATGTCCAGCAGGACGGTATCGATGGCGCGCCAGTCGATCATCACTACTCCGGGGTGAGTCAGGGTCCGTCGGGGCATAGTATTGGGCCGTTGCCAGATAGTATTGTATCGAATCGACATCCAGGGCGCACAGCGCGCCCGGCCCCGCCACCTGCCCCTTTCGTTCGCCAACAGGGAAGTCCGCCCATGTCCGACCCGCACGACACCTCCCGGTCCTGGCCCGTCAAGCCGCACATCCTCGACCGACGCAGCGTGGCGCGAAGTCGCCTCTTCCACGTCGAGGAACTGGACCTGCGCTTCTCCAACGGCGCCGAGCGCACCTTCGAGCGGCTCACCGGCACCGGCCAGGGCATCGGCGCGGTGATGATCGTGGCCATGCCCGACCCTGAACACGTGCTGCTCATCCGCGAGTATGCCGCCGGCTTCGAGGACTATGTGCTGACCCTGCCCAAGGGGCTCGTGGATCCCGGCGAGGACATCGTCACCGCTGCCAATCGCGAGCTGATGGAGGAGTGTGGCTTCGGCGCCCACCGCATCGAGCCGCTGGTGGAGCTGTCGCTAGCCCCCAACTACATGCGCCACCGCATGCAGGTGCTGCTGGCCAGCGGCCTCTACCCGAAGCGCCTGCCCGGCGACGAACCGGAGCCGCTCATCGTGGAGACCCACGCCATCGACGAACTCTCTGCCCTGCTGACCCGGGAGGACTTCCACGAGGCCCGCGCCATCGCCGCGCTGTTCATCGCCCGGGACAAGCTGCGCAGCGAGGCGCCCCACGATGCCGGGCTCTGGTGAACCCCGCTCATGAGCCGGCATCGCCCGGTGCGCGGTCGCTTACCGGACCTAAGGCCCCTTTGCCCCCTGTAGGCCCGATAAGCCGGAGGCGCATCGGGCGAGTCTTGCCCGGGGCGCTGTCGCTTACCGGGCCTGAAACTAGCTTGAGTGCAACCGGCGCAGCGCGCTGTTGCTGTCCTTGAGCTTCACCCAACGCCCCTGGCGGTAGCTGTCGAGCCCGGTCTCCAGCAGGGTCATCACGTCCAGCGCCGACTCGCTGGTCACGGGTGGCGGCGTGCCCTCGATCAGCGCCTGGGCGATGCCGGCGTAGAACGCGGCGTAGTCCCCCGGCACGACCGGTGCCTCGCGGGTGGTCAGGGCCACCGAATCACCCTCCTCCTCGGCGAGGGTCAGGGTGCCCGGCGACGCGTCCAGGCCCCAGCCCGGCGACGGGGCACGTCCCGCCTTGAGCCAGGCCTCCTGGGGGTCGAGCCCATACTTGACGAAGCTGCCCCGGGTGCCGTGGACCCGGAAGCGCGGCGTCGGCTCGGCTACCAGGGAACTGGCCTGCAGGCTTACCCGCAAGCCGTCGTACTCCAGCAGCGCCAGGAAGTCGTCATCCACCTCGGCTTCCTCGCGGGAGGTGGCAAGCTCCAGAAGGATCCCCTTGGGCATGCCGAAGAGCTGCCGGGCCTGGTCGAGGAGGTGCGGTCCGAGGTCGTACCAGATGCCACCGCCCGGCTTGTGGTGGTCACGCCAGCGATCGGTGACCCGGGGGCGAAAGCGGTCGAAGCGCGACTCCAACGCCACCACCCGCCCCAGGGTCCCCTCGTCGAGCAGCGCCTTGAGGGTCAGGAAGTCGCTGTCCCAGCGGCGATTGTGGAAGACGCTCAGCAGGCGTTCGGCGCCATCGGCCTGGGCCTTGAGCAGGCGGGCCTCGGAGGCAGTGACGCTCAAGGGCTTGTCAATCACCACATGCTTGCCGGCCGCCAGCGCCGCCTTGGCCAGCGGGAAATGGGTGTCGTTGGGCGTGGCGATCACCACCAGGTCGATGTCGCGCCGCGCAAACAGCTGCACCGCCTTGGGCAGTACCTCGACCTCGGGATAGTCGGTCTGAACCCGCTCGGCATTGCCGCTGACCACGGCCGTCAGTTCCAGGCCGGGAGCGGCCTGGATCAGCGGGGCGTGAAAGGTGCGCCCGGCCATGCCGTAGCCGATCAGGCCGACGTTGAGGGTCTGTGTCTTCATCGTGCGAGTTCCCTGCAGGGGTCATGGGGCCCGGTCCTCGGCAAAGGCTCACGTCGCCTGGCGTGGCGGCTCGGGTCTTCAGTTGATCCGTGATTCTGGCATGCGGCCCCTCGCCAGGCCAGTGACCCGGACGAGCGGGCCGTGTCACTGCTTGCACGCCCCTCGATCAGGGACGAAGATTGGCGCAACGTCATCACCCACCGATAGCCATTGCGATGCATCACCAAAGCACCACTTCGGACGACACCCTGGACGCCATCCGCCATCTGGCGATGGTTCGAGATGATATCGCCGCCCTGTGGTTGTACGGCTCACGGGCTCGTGGCGAGCACCAGGCCGCGAGTGATTTCGATCTGGCCGTGGCATTTACCACCTGGCTCAACGACCCGCTGGAGCGGCGCCTGCGCCCCGAGCTGCTTGCCCTGGAATGGCAACAAGCCCTGGGCATGGGCGAGGACATGCTGAGTGTGGTGGACCTGGCCATCGCCCCGATTCCCCTGGGCTGGAGCATCCTCGATCAGGGCCGTCTGCTGATCGATCTCCACCCACAGATTCGCATGCGCCAGGAATCGCGGATCCTGTCACGCTGGGAGATCGACTACCTTCACCCGGAGGGCATTCATGCCTGACAGTTCCCACCAGAGCGCCTATCTGAGCGCCCAGCGCCAGCATCTCGACGAATGCGAACAGGACATCGCCAGCCTTGCCGACATCCTGCGAGAAGGTGCCTGGAGCTATTACAATGCTCGACTTCGGCCGTCAGGCATTGGCCGAGCTGGAAGCCAGATCCTGAGGCCCATGCAGAAGGATGACCTGCTGCGGCGCGAATCAGGCCAGCACCAGGGGGTGCTCCTCGGACAGCGGCTGGGTGGCGTAGAGCACCCAGACGTCCAGCGCCGACCCGAGATCCCTCACTAGCCGAAGGTCATCGGGGTGCTGTGCCAGCACTTCGCGAGCGCAGATGCCGGCGTCCACTTCCCCCCTCCTCAGGGCCGCCGCCACCTCCACGATGGTGGCGTAGTCGTGGTGCTCGTCGAAGGCCGAGAGATCGGTGTAATGGCGGGTGGCCGGCTGCAGCCCCACGCTGACCGGCACGGCCACCTCGGCCCGCGCCAGCAGCGCCAGCGGCCGACTGCCGGCGACGAAGGCCTCCACCGGAAAGGCGCGATGCATGGTGCTGCCCACGCAGTCGGCATGGCTGGGGTGCGCCGTACACTGCAGGACCCGATCGACGCGGCCCGCCAGCAGCGCCTCGAAGGCCTCGGGAAAGGCCTCGAAGAGCTCGACCCGCGCGTCGGCGGGACCTCGCCGCTCGAGATAGCGGCGCAGCACCAGCGCATGGTTGCTGCCTTCCGGGCCCAGGGTGGCAAACCTCACAGCACCTCCTTGAACATGAAGATGAGCAGCGCGCCGGCAATGACCAGCAGCATCCTGACCCAGGCCGTACGGCGGGCAATCACCCCGTAGGAGATCGCGGCCAGCCCCGCGCCGATACGCAACGTATCGAGCAAAGCCGCGACGGGGTCGCTGGCCAGCCGGATCACGTCCGGGTTGGCGACCATGGCCAGGGGAATGATATAGAGCCCGATACCCAGCGCCATGGCCTTGAAGGCCACTTTCAGCCAGTTCTCTCCCACCATGCCGGCGGCGATGAAGACCCCGCCGCAGACCGGCGGCGTGATGGTCGAGAGCAGCGCGAACCAGAACACGAAGAGATGTGCCAGCAGCGGCTCCAGGCCCAGTTCGGTCAGCGCGGGCCCCGCCACCGAGACACAGATCACGTAGGCCGCGGTGGTCGGCACCTCCATGCCGAGCACCAGGCAGGCCAGGGCGGTGAGCAGCAGCGCCGGCCACAGCGCCTCTCCCGACAAGGCGAGGATTCCCGAGGTGATCTTGACCCCCAGCCCGGTCATCGACAGCACCCCGATCACCAGCGAGGCGCAGATGATGATCGAGCCGATCACCGCCACCTGACGCCCCGCCGTGACCAGCGCATCGGCCAGCCGCGAGGCAAAGCCGCCCAGGGAGAATGTCAGGGTGACATCAAAGAAGAGCAGCGCCACGCCGGCGAAGATCGCCAGGCTGGCCGCATACTGGGGCGTAAAGCCACCCGCGAAGATGCGCTCCAGCAGGATCGCGAAGGGAACCGCAAAGAACAGGGAAGTGATCAGCACCTCACGTCCGGAGGGCCGGTCGGCCTCGTCCACGGGCTTGAGGTCGTGGCGCGTGGCGTAGGCGTTGATTCCCGCCCACACGGTCGCGAAATAGAGAATTGCCGGGAGCATGGCCGCGGCCATGATCTGGGTATAGGGCGTCCCGGTGAGCTCCACCATCACGAAGGCGCCGGCCCCCATCAGCGGCGGCATGATCTGGCCACCCGAAGAAGCCACCGCCTCGATACCGCCGGCCAGAGCACGCGGATAGCCCAGGCGCACCATGCCGGGAATGGTGATGGCGCCGGTGGAGGCCACGTTGGCCGAGGCCGAACCGGAGATCGACCCCATCAGCGCCGAGGAGATCACCGACACCTTGCCGGCACCACCGGTTAGCCGACCCGCCACGGCACCGGCCATGTTCATGAAGCCCCGCCCCGCCTCTCCGGCGTTGAGTACCGCACCGAAGATCACGAAGATTGCCACTATACCCACGCTGACCCCGGTCAGCGTGCCCCAGAGCCCACCCTCGGAGATCGTCAGGGTGCCCATGAAGCTCGGTAGCGGCATGCCGGGATGCCCGTAACGGCCGGGCACAAGGTCACCGAACAGCCCATAGAGCAGTGCCAGCAGCGCCACCAGCGGCAGCGGCCAGCCAATGGCGCGACGCGCCGTCTCCAAAGCCAGCAGCACCAGGAACCCCCCGATCACCATCTGCAGCGGGGTATCGATGAAGCCGTACTGCTGCATCAGCAAAATCCGCGTGAACCCTCGCCCACTCGGGCGGGGAGGTAAGCGGGCAGCGCGGTAGCGCTGCTGGGGTTGCCCGACAGGATAAGACGACATAGGCTGTACATACATCCATGCTATGTGCTTCGCTATGTTGAAGGCCACGAAGATACGCATCTACCCCACGACCGAGCAGGTGGCGTTTCTGAACCGCCAGTTCGGCGCGGTGCGTTTCTGCTACAACACCGGCCTTCGCATCATGTCCCATCGCTACAAGCGCCACGGCCAGTCGTTGAGTGCAAAACACGACATCAAAAAGCTGCTTCCGGTGGCCAAGAAGTCCCGCCAGTATGGCTGGCTGAAAGAAGCGGATTCCATGGCTCTCCAGCAGTCGTGCATCAATCTCGACCAAGCCTTCCAGCGCTTCTTCGACCCCCATCAAAAGACGGGCTACCCGCGCTTCAAGAGCAAGCGGGGCAAGCAATCCAGCTACCACTGCGTCGGCGTCAATGCTGGCGATAGCTGGATTAAGGTGCCCAAGCTCGGGCCGATCAAGGCCAAGGTGCATCGTAAGGTTGAGGGCAGGCTGAAAAGCATCACCCTGACCCGGACGGTCACCGGGAAGCACTACGCCTCGCTGCTCTACGAAACAGAACAGGTCGCCCCGGCACTGCTGAAGGATGTAGACGCTGCCGGTGTCGTCGGCCTCGACATGGGGTTGTCGCATCTGGCCATTGACTCCACCGGCCGCAAGATCGCCAATCCGCGCTTCCTCAAGCAGGCGCAGAAGAACCTCAAGCGCAAACAGCAGGCGCTGGCCCGCACGAAGAAGGGCAGCGCCCATCGAGCTAGGGCACGGCTACTCGTCGCCAAGGCGCACGAGCGGGTTGCCAATGCCCGCAATGACTTCCAGCACAAGCTCTCTCGACAGATTGTTGACGACAACCAAGCGGTGATCGTCGAGACGCTGAAGGTCAAGAACATGATGAAAAACGCCAAGCTCGCCAAGCACATCGGCGATGCGTCATGGCATGCCTTGACGGCCAAACTGGACTACAAGGCCAAGGAGCAGGGCAAACATCTGGTCAAGATCGACCCGTGGTTTGCCAGCTCCAAGACCTGCCATGTCTGCCAGCACAAGATGGACGCCATGCCGTTGAGTCTCCGGTCGTGGGAGTGCCCCGCCTGCCACACACAGCACGACCGGGACATCAACGCGGCGCTGAACATCAAGCATCAAGGCATAGTGAAGTTGAAGGCGGAAGGGCTGTCCGTCTCTGCCCATGGAGGCTTGCGTAAGTCCGGCATGTCGCCGGCTGCTGCCTGAGAAGTGGGAAGCCTCGCCCGTGGCGCGTCAGCGCTTAGGGCGGGGAGCAGTCACCAATCACTATAATATCCAACCAACACACGAGGAAGCCTTCCTGCCGGCCCCCGGTCGTAGGCTCGGCAATTGACAGGGCAGAGGCTCAGCCGAATACCACCTTGGCCACATCACCGTAGTGGTCGGCAAAATGCACCGTCATGCCCTCCTTGAGGTAGTCGGGCAGCTCGTCGTAATCACGGCGGTTGGCGTCGGGCAGGATCAGCTCGGAGATGTCGCTGCGCCGCGCGGCGATCACCTTCTCGCGGATACCGCCCACCGGCAGTACCTGGCCGGTCAGGGTCAGCTCGCCGGTCATCGCCATCGGCCGGTCGATGGCACAGTGCCTGGCCAGGGACAGCAGCGCCGTGGCGATGGTCACCCCGGCCGAGGGGCCATCCTTGGGCGTGGCGCCTTCCGGCACGTGCAGGTGCACGAAGGCGGAGTCGAAAAAGTCGGTATCGGCGCCGTATTCACCCAGATGGCCGAGCACATAGCTGTAGGCGATATTGGCCGACTCCTTCATGACGTCGCCGAGCTGGCCGGTAAGCTTGAAGCCGCGGTCCAGGGCATGCACCTTGCCGGCCTCGACGGAGAGGGTGGCGCCGCCCATGGTGGTCCAGGCCAGGCCGGTGACGACGCCCTCCCCCTTCATCACCTGCTCCTTGCGGAAGATCGGCGGCCCCAGGTAGTCCTCGAGGTTGGTCACCGAGATCCGCACCGACTGCTGGCCGCTCTCGAGAAGCTTCACGGCCGCCTTGCGCACGATCCGGTGCAGCTGCTTCTCGAGCTGGCGCACCCCCGCCTCGCGGGCGTACCCCTCGATCACCTGACGCAGCGCCGCGGCGGTGAGGTTGATGCGCTTCTTGGGAATGCGGTCGCGCTTGAGCAGCTTGGGCCAGAGGTGGTGCTTGGCGATATCCATCTTCTCCTCGGCGATATAGCCGGAGAGACGGATCTGCTCCATGCGGTCCAGCAGCGCCGGGGGAATCGCATCCAGGGTGTTGGCAGTGCACACGAACAGCACCTTGGAGAGATCCAGGCGCACGTCGAGGTAGTGATCGAGGAAGTCGACGTTCTGCTCCGGATCGAGCACCTCGAGCAGCGCCGAGGCCGGGTCGCCCTGGAAGGACTGCCCCATCTTGTCGATCTCGTCGAGCATGATCACCGGGTTCTCGACCTCCACCTCCTTGAGGGCCTGGGCCAGCTTGCCGGGCATGGCGCCGATGTAGGTGCGGCGATGCCCCTTGATCTCGGCCTCGTCGCGCATGCCGCCCACCGAGAAGCGATAGAACTCGCGGCCCAGGGCCTCGGCGATGGAGCGCCCCACCGAGGTCTTGCCGACACCCGGCGGACCCACCAGCAGCAGGATGGAGCCCCCCACGTCGCCCTTGAAGGTGCCCTCGGCGAGGAACTCGACGATACGCTCCTTGACGTCCTTGAGGCCGTCATGGTCGCGGTCGAGCACCTGCCGGGCATGGACCAGGTCGAGCTGGTCCTGGCTGCGCACCCCCCAGGGCATGCTGGTCAGCCAGTCCAGATAGTTGCGCGTGGTGCCATATTCCGGCGAGCCGGTCTCCAGCACCGAGAGCTTGTCGAGCTCTTCATCGATGCGCTCCATGACCCGCTCCGGGACCACACACCCCTCGAGGCGTGCGCGGAAGGTGTCGACATCGTTCTCGCGATCATCCTTGGAGATGCCCAGCTCGCGCTGGATGACCTTGAGCTGCTCGCGCAGGAAGAACTCCCGCTGACGCTCCTGCATCTGGGCATTGACCTGGTCGCTGATCTCGCTCTGCAGCTGGGCGACCTCGATCTCCTTGCGCAGCAAGGGCAGCACCTTCTGCATGCGCTCCATGACCGGCAGGGTCTCCAGCACGTCCTGCAGCTCCGGTCCCTTGGCCGAGGTGATGGCGGCGGCGAAATCGGTCAGCGGCCCCGGCTCGTGGGGGCTGAAGCGGTTGAGGTAGTGCTTGAGCTCCTCACCATACAGCGGATTGATCGGCAGCAGCTCCTTGATGCCGTTGATCATCGCCATGGCATAGGCGCGGGTCTCGTCCTCCTCGGCGTCCACCGGCTCACGGGGATAGCTCACCTCCACCAGGTAAGGCGGCGTGCGGGAGAGCCAGCGCTGGATGCGAAAACGGCGCGCCCCCTGGGCGATGAACTGGATCTGCTGCTCCTCGCCCTGCAACTTGTGTACCTTCACGGCGGTCCCGATCTCGGGAAAATCCTCCCCGCCGAGCTCCTCGACGCCGGTCTCGCCGACGAAGGCCAGGCCCACGGTGTGATGCGGCGTATTGCCGACACGCCGGATGGTCTCTTCCCAGCGCTCGCGGTTGACCACCAGCGGTTGGACCTGGGCAGGAAAGAAGGGCCGATTGTGAATCGGCAGCAGATAGATGCGCTCGGGCAGCGAGTCACTGGCGGGCACCACCGCATGGTGGTTGCCCTCGTCGGGCCTCTCGTCGTGCAAGGCATCGTCGGTGTTGGCCTGAATCCAGTCCAGACCATCCTGCGCTTCGTGATCGTCGCTCATGCGTTCCTCATTCTGGATCGTCGGGATAGATTCCCGGGTCTGCCTGAGGAATGCGGGCACCGACGCCCGACTTCAAGTCATTGGAACCGTTCGAGGGCCGGCGGCAGTGGACGACCGTTGATCCGAACCCGGCCACGCACCACATCGATCTCCAGATCCCGGGTATCCAGCGGCAGACCGAGCCACAGGGCCACCACCTTGGGCGCCTGGTGCCAGATGAGGTCACCGAAGAGCCGTGCTCGCCAGCGAGCCTGTTCGCTGGCCTGTTCATGAGGATCGACGAGCGCGACCAGACTCAATTCCGAGAGCTGGCGCGAATCGAAGAACAATGCCCCGTCGCCCCGCGCCTCCAGCCCCAGCATCGGGCTGCGGAGGTCGATGGCATGGATGTCCAGCCGGGGGGAGTCCTGGAGCGTGGCCAGTAACTGCGGCTCCAGGCGGGCCAGCAGGTCGCCGCTCTCCTGAGCGGCATCGCCGCGGGCCGCCTCGGTGCGCAGCACGGCCAGCACGCTGCGCAGGGCGTCGGCATTGATGCGTGACAGCTCCAGGTCGACACGGCCGGTGAGCAGCACCTGCCCGGCCGTCACCAGGCGGTCCAGGGTCAGCTCGCTCTCGACGCGCAGTTCCTGTTCATCGAGCACCGTGCGGCTATGCAGGATCACCCCGCGGGCTTCCAGTTCGAGATCCGGCTGCTGCCAGGTCAGTCGCTCCACCTTGAGCAGGTCCTGCTGGCGGAAATGGTAGGCGGCATCGGTATAGGCATAGCGACTCTCCAGGACGGTCGGCCCCGCTTCCAGGGCAGCCGGGCCATCACTGAGGCGCCAGGGCTCGAGCCTGGCCTGCAGCCGCCAGTCACCGTAGACCCCGCCGAAGGTGATACGCCCACCGCGGAAATCGAGTTCGCGCCCCGCCTGGCTGACGATGAAAGGGGCCAACTGCAGATGCCCCTCCAGGGTGGCGCCAAGGGTGCGGTAGCGGGCCTGCCAGGTGGGCGGGCTCGAGGGCAGGGCGTCGCCGAACAAGCGTCGGTCGTCGGGCCCGAGATGCGGGATCAGCTCGCCGTCGATGCGCGTGCTGATCACCCCGTGACGTGCCACATAGGGCAGCTCGAGATGCCAGGCCTGGCCGAAGCGGGGCGTCAGATGGAGGGTGCCGCGGGACTCGAGCCAGCCGCGTTCGATGTCGCTGCGCTCAACCGCGAGCTCGCCCCGGGCGGTGAGATCCTCGAGGGCGCGCGCAAGTTCGCGCTCGAAGAGCACGCTCGAGAGATACTGGGCGGCGCCCCAGAGCAGCGCCACTCCCACCACCAGCGGGACGATCAGTCGTTCCTTGCGCATCATGGCGTTCCTTACCCGCGCCTTTTCCGGACCACTCCTGTGTCGCCGAAACGCTGGAGAGCTTTCAATGACCCCGGGTCAGTGGAGCCAGAACCACAGATGCATGGTACTCCATGCATACACCGCGGCGAGGACATCATCGATCATGATACCGAAGCCACCGGCGACCCGCCGGTCCGCCCAGCGGATCGGCCAGGGCTTGAAGACATCAAAGATACGGAAGACCACGAACCCCCAGAGAGCCGCTTCCCAGGAAAAAGGCACCGCCGCCATGGTCAGCCAGTAGCCGACGAACTCGTCCCAGACGATGCCCGAATGGTCGTGAACCCCTAGGTCGCGGGAGGTCTTGTCGCACAGCCAGATGCCCCAGAAGAAGGTCGCCGCTACCAGGCCCAGATACCAGCCCAGCGGCAGCTCGGAAATCAGCCAGTAGAAGGGAATCGCCGCCAGGGTGCCGAAGGTGCCGGGCGCGAAGGGCACGGTACCACTGCCCAGCCCGAAGGCCAGGAAGTGCACGGGGCGTCGCCATACGCTGGCGGGGGCCTGATTCATGGAGCGACACCTCCCGAAAAGTGCTGCCAGCCGCGATCGCCGGTGACCGTCACGCCCTGCACGCCGGATCGGTCGCTGAAGCGGCCGATCACCGTGAGGGCCAGGCCCAGGGCGGCCAGCCGGGCGCGAGCTTCGTCGAGGTGGTCGGGAGGCAGGCCGAGCAACAGCTCGTAGTCATCACCGCCGTGGAGCCCTGCCTGCCGAGCCCCCTCCTCGCCCAGCGCCGTCACCAGCCCCTCGGCCAGGGGCAGGGTGTCGGGCGTCAGCTCGGCCCCGACGCCCGAGGCCTCGAGGAGATGGCCGAGGTCGGCGAGCAGGCCGTCGGAGATGTCGATGGCGGCGCTGGCCAGGCCACGCAGGGCCAGGCCCGCCTCGAGGCGCGGAAGCGGATGGAGATAGCGCTGCAGCAGCGGGTGGCCGGTATCGCGTTCGCCACGCTGCCACAGGGCCAGCCCCCCGGCCCCGCCCCCCAGCGCACCGGTTACCGCCACCAGGTCACCCGGCCGCGCCCCGCTGCGGGTCAGCGCCTGTGCGGGGGGCACTTCACCCATCACCGTCACGCCGATGGCCAGTTCGCCGCGGGTCACATCGCCGCCCACCAGGGCCGTGTCGGTGGCGTCACAGAGAGCATGGAAGCCACGGGCGAAATCCGCCAGCCAGGCGTCGTCATCGGCCGCCGGCAGGGTCAGCGACATCAGGCACCAGCGGGCGCGGGCGCCCATGGCCGCCAGATCGCTCAGGCTGACCGCCAGCGCTCGATGGCCGACCGCCACGGCCGGGGCATCCTCGGGAAAGTGGATGCCGGCCACCGAGGTATCCACGCTGACCGCCAGCCGCTGCCCGGGCGTGGGGGCCAGCAGGGTGCAGTCGTCCCCGACACCCAGGGTCACGCCGGCCTCGGCCCCCGGGGGGTCGGGAGTGAAGAAGCGGGTAATGAGTTCGAATTCGCTGTGCATCAGGGGCTGGCCTTCAGCGGCGGCGAGCGGTGACCTCGGCGGATCGCAGTCGCCCGGCAAGCTTGTCGAGAATACCGTTGACGTACTTGTGGCCGTCGGTGGCACCGAACGACTTGGCCAGTTCGACCCCCTCGTTGATCACCGCGCGGTACGGAACCTCGGGGCGACGAGAGAGCTCGTAGGCGCCCAGGCGCAGAATCGCCAGCTCGATGGGGTCGAGATCCTCGAGGCGCCGGTCGAGCAGTGGCGCGATGGCGGCATCGAGCTCACGACGCTGATTCGCGACGTTGTGCAGCAGCTCGTGGAAGAGCGCCAGATCGGCGAATTCCATGACCTTGTGCCAGTTCTCGTGATCCTCGAGATCGTCGTCGGCCAGCTGGCTACGGAACTCGGCCTCCACGGCGGAGATCGACTTGCCGGTCATCTGCCACTGATAGAGGCCCTGAACCGCCAGCTCGCGTGCCGCACGACGCGACTGCTGGGCCTTGGACGGGGCCCGCGGGCGCTCAGCGTTCATGCCTCACCACCCTCGTCGGCGTCGTCACTGAAACAGCGCAGCAGCGAGACCATTTCCATCGCCGCCATGGCCGCCTCGGCGCCCTTGTTGCCGGCCTTGGTGCCGGCGCGCTCGATGGCCTGCTCGATGGACTCCACGGTCAGCACGCCGTTGGCCACCGGGGTGTCGAACTCCAGCTGAAGGCTGCCCATGGCGGTGTTGCAGCCGCCGGCGACATACTCGAAGTGCGGGGTACCGCCACGAATCACCGCCCCCAGGGCGATCACTGCCTCGGGGCGTGCCACCTGCAGCACGCGCTTGATGGCCAGCGGCAGTTCCCAGGCGCCAGGCACGTGGACGATATCGATGCCCTGCGGGTCGACGCCATGGCGGACCAGGCTGTCCACGGCGCCCTCGACCAGGCTGTCCACCACGTGGTGATTGAAGCGGCCGACCACGATCACGTAGCGGCCATCGACGTCGACGAAACTACCTTCGACTTGGGAAATCGGTTGCATGATTCTGTGTCCTGAGAGGTCCGGTGCGTGAGGATCCGGAAGGCATGGCGAATGAGCCATGTCGTGATGTAAGAGGCTGTAACGCTAGTCGTCGTCCGACTCACTGGACGCCAGCTCGCCGGGTTCCAGGCGCTCCACCACCTCGAGGTCGAAGCCGGAGAGCGCCGAAAACTTCCAGGGTGAACTCAACAGGCGCATCCTGCCCACCCCCAGATGGCGCAGGATCTGCGAGCCGGTGCCGATGGTCAGATAGTTGCCCGCGCCGTCGGAGTCGCTGGTGCGCGGCGACCGACGACGCTCCAGGAACACCTCGAGCAGATCGTGAAGATCCTGGTGAGGACGCCCGTCGTCGAGCAGCACGAAGACGCCGTGCTCGGCCCGCGCCACCTCGGCGAGGGCCTGCTGGGCGGTCCAGCTCGGCTTGTCGCCCTTCTGCAGGGCGAGCAGATCACGCATCACGTTGGCCAAGTGCACGCGTACCGTGGTCAGGGCCTCGGGATGCGGATGGCCCTTGACCAGCGCCAGGTGATGAGCCCCCTGGATGCTGTCGCGGAAGACGTGCAGGCTGAGCTCGCCGAAGGCGGTCTCGACCGGCGTCGACTCCACCGGCTGCACGGTCTGTTCATTGTGGATCCGATAGTGGATGAGGTCAGCAATGGTGCCCATCTTCAGGCCATGCTCAACGGCGAATCGCTCGAGCTCCGCCCGCCGCGCCATGCTGCCATCCTCGTTCATGACCTCGCAGATCACGCCGCTCGGGTCGAGGCCGGCCAGGGCGGAGAGATCGCAGGCCGCTTCGGTATGACCGGCGCGACGCAGCACGCCACCGGGCTCGGCCATCAGCGGGAAGATGTGGCCGGGCTGGACGATGTCGGCGGCCACCGCATCGCGGGCGACCGCGGCGCGCACGGTGCGGGCCCGATCGGCGGCGGAGATGCCGGTGGTCACCCCCTCGGCGGCCTCGATCGACAGGGTGAACTTGGTCGCGAAGCCGGAACCGTTGTCGCGAACCATCAGCGGCAGGCGGAGTCGTTCACAGCGCTCGCGGGTCATCGGCAGGCAGATCAGACCTCGGGCGTGACGCGCCATGAAGTTGATGTGCTCGGCCTCGACCTTCTCGGCGGCCATGATGAGGTCACCCTCGTTCTCGCGATCCTCGTCATCCATCAGGATCACCATCTTGCCCTGACGGATGTCCTCGACCAGTTCTTCGATGGGGGCCAGGCCCCCGGATGAGGCGTGCACCATGGAGTCTCCATTGATTCAGCGTGGTGGCTGTCGTCCTACGCCGACGTGGAAGTCGCCGTCAGGCGTCGCCACCCCGAAACCGCGACAGGGTACCGTGGCGCGTCGTCGGGCGCCAGTAAAGAGCCACCGTGGCGCGGACACCATCGCGAACTAAAATCGGAGCGCCGAACCGTTGCTCCCACAAGACTACCGTGGCGCTTCAGATATTGTGGGAGCGCAATTTATTGCGCGATGGCCGATGACGAGGGGGCTCGGGGCCTTACCGGCCGGGCGGTGATGCGCCAGTCATCCCCCACGGCCCGGATGTCGAGGATCTCCAGCCCCTTCTGCTGGGCCATCAGACTCAGGCCCGGTAGTTCGAAGAGCGGACGCGCCTCGCCGCCGAGCAGGGTCGGCGCCACGAACAGCTGCATCTCATCGATCAGGCCGGCCTCGAGCATGGCACCGGCCAGCGTCGCGCCGGTCTCCAGCAACACCTCGTTGGCCTGCTCCGTCTCAGCCAGATGGCGCAACAGGGCGTCGAGATCCACGCGGCCATCGGGGCCCGCAGGTATCGTCACCACCTCGGCGCCGGCAGCCTCGAGCCGCTCGCGTCGCTCGGGGTCGTGGTCGTCCAGGGTGGCCACCAGGGTGCGGCCGGGTTCGCGCAGGCAGGCCGCGGCCAGGGGCAAGCGCAGCCGGGAGTCCACCACCACCCGCAGCGGCTGGCGAGCGGCGAGCGCCTCGCCTTCGGGCAGTTCGAGCTGCTCGGGGCGCACGGTGAGTCGGGCATTGTCGAAGATGATCGACTCGACCCCGGTGAGGATGGCGCTGGAACGGGCACGCAGGCGCTGCACCTCGCGGCGGGCCTGGGGCCCGGTAATCCATTGGGACTCGCCGGAGCGCATGGCGGTGCGGCCATCGAGGCTCATGGCCATCTTCAGGCGCACGAAGGGGCGGCCATGGGACATGCGCATCACGAAACCGGGATTGAGCGACAGCGCCTCCTCCTCGAGCATCCCCACCGCCACTTCGATGCCAGCCTCGCGCAATCGGGCGATGCCTCGACCCGCCACCCGGGGGTTGGGGTCCTGCATGGCCACGACCACCCGCGTCACGCCGGCCTCGACCAGCGCCAGGTCACAGGGGCCGGTGCGCCCGTAATGGGAACAGGGCTCCAGGGTCACGTAGGCGGTGGCACCGCGGGCCTGCTGCCCCGCCGCCCGCAGCGCGTGGATCTCGGCATGGGGCTCGCCGGTCCGCTGGTGCCAACCCTCACCGACCACCCGATCATCCCTGACCAGCACACAACCCACTCGCGGATTAGGGTCGGTGGTATAACGCCCGCGATGCGCGAGCATCAGGGCACGCGCCATCCAGGCCTCGGGGACGCTGTGCTCCGCCATCAGGACGCCCCGGAAGGATCCGAAGCAAAGCCGGGCTCCTGGGCCAGGCGGTCGATTTCGGCGCGGAACTCATCGATATCCTGAAAGCTGCGATAGACCGAGGCAAAGCGGATGTAGGCCACCTGGTCGAGGCGTTTGAGGGCCTGCATGACCTCCTCGCCGATATCCCGGGCATGAATCTCACGCTCGCCCCGCGCTCGCAGGTTCTGGCGAATGCGCTCCACGGCCGCCTCGATGGACTCGGCGCTGACCGGCCGCTTCTCCAGAGCCCGCAGCATGCCGGCGCGCAGCTTGGTCTCGTCGAACACTTCCCGGGTGCCATCGGACTTGATCACGCGCGGCATCACCAGCTCGGCGGTCTCGTAGGTGGTGAAGCGCTCGCCGCAGGCCGCGCACTGACGCCGCCGCCGCACCTGGTCGCCCTCTACCACCAGGCGAGAGTCGGTCACGCGCGTGTCATTGGCGCCACAGAAGGGGCAATGCATAGGGATAACCCGAGGTCGATGAAAAGGGATATCCAGGCATTGTAACGGTTAGCAGGGAAGGCGCCCAGCGGCTGCCGGCAGATAGCAGCATTGCTCGGGGCTGATCCGTCGGCAGGCCTTCAAGGAGGCGCTGTAAACCCTTCCCTGGGCGCTACCGACGCCCTGCTGCGCTCTCGCGTCCCGCTCCGCTTGCAGGACCGGTGCTGGCCATCCGTGGCCAGCCCGTTCGGAGCAGTGCTCCTCACCCCTGGCGTAGGACCTCCTCTCCGACCTGCCCCCGGCGCCCCTCGCTTCGAGTAACTGCAATTGCTCTACTGGCAGGCTCGCTACTGCCCCATGTGCTGGCCATCACCCTGCATCTCCATCGGCTGTACCCGCCTGACCGGCGCTTCGACACTCAGGGTCTCGCCGTTGTCGAGGGTCAGGGTGAGCGCGACGCTCTCGCCCTCGACCGGGGGCCTGGCCAGTTCGAAGAGCATCAGGTGCCAGCCGCCCGGGGCCAACCGCACGGTCTCGCCAGCGGGGAGCGGAATCTCCTCGACCTGGCGCATCTGCATCACGCCCTCGACCATCACGTGATTGTGGAGCTCCAGGGTGCCAGCCAGCGGCGAGGCTCCCCCGACCAGCGCCAGGTCCGTCTCGCCCGGATTGGTCAGATCCATGAAGGCGGCCGTGGTGGGCGACCCCGGCGGCACCGCCCGCACCCGGGCATCCTCGACGGTGAGGGACTGGGCCAGCGCCGTGGCGCTGAACAGCGAGAAGAGGGCCAGCGGCAAGGCGGCGATACGCATGGCGGTCGACTCCAGAGGGGAACGGGGAACGGGGAACGAGCCGAGCTTACCGCTGGGGTCAGTGCTTGAACAGCTCGTCTAGGGAATTGGCGGTCAGGATGTCAGACGACCAGTCTTCCAACTGCTCGGGCGTCGCTTGCTCCAATCGCTGCTCGGCCCACTCGGGCAACTCACCGAACTTGAGGCCAATCTGCTTGCTCAGAATCCGCAGCGCCTCTTCCTGACGCCCTTCCAGACGCTCCTTCTTCACAAGATTCTCTAAATTTTCTGCCAGCATGTCTTTATCCTCCACGAGGCTTTCGAGCTGATCCAGGTTGACCTCAGCCCCGAGCCACTGCAAGTGCCGCTTGAGCCAGCGGGTAATGATCCGGTCGGTGCGCGCCTTGTGGGGATCGGCCTGGATGATCGCCACCACTCGGTCCACGGCTTGCTGCAAGGCGGCCCAGCTCTCACCGGCGTTCTCGACGCTGAACACCCCGCTCAGCGGCGTCTGGCGCAGGCCCAACTGCTCATCAGTATAGCGCCCCTCGTCGATCAGGTAGTAGCGCAGGTGCGGCTGGTAGACCCGCAGGAAGCCCGGCGGTTCCGGTTGCACCATGGCGTAGATGTCCTGCTGTGCCGTCCAGGGTGCCGAGCCGTTGTAGAGCACGATGGGCAGGATCGGCGGCAAGCCTTGGCCGGGGGTGGTGACCTTCTGCTTGAGCAGTTCGCTGTAGAAACAGGCGACGTAGTGCATCAGCCGCAGCGGCATGGTGCGGTCTATCGCCGACTGGAACTCCAGCAGGATGTACAGATATACCTCCTGCTTCACCCCTTCCCAGGTCACTTCGACCGACCACACCACATCTTCGATCTTCTCCTCGAACATCGGCGTGATGTAGTGGCCGCTGTGCTGCTTGAGCGTGGAGAAATCCATCAGCCCGGCGATCTCGCTCGGCGCAAAGCCCTCGATCAGCTGCTGAACGAACTCCGGGTGGCTGAACAGCTCCTTGTAGCCTGTATCGTGGTGGTTGCTGGCCATGTGGCGCCCCTGGCGATAGGTGACCGACAGGATACCACCCCGTCCTCGCCCCGGTCCGCCCCACTCCCTGCCTCTCTTCGTTAAGTTATCCTGCTTACCCTGCATCGCAACGGACAGGGAGCGGGATGCGACATTGCGTCTCGACGGTAGCCAAGGCGATTGATGCCGGGTGAATGACCAGGTGGCAGCAGGGGAACTTGTGGGGCCATGACGGGTCACCACGCCACCCCTTAACGACATGCCCTCTTGAACAGGACACCGCGATGCGCCCCTTTCCCCTCTCCCTGACCCTGACGGCCGGCCTGGTCGCGCTCTCGCTCACTGCGACACTCGCCGCCGACGAGCACTGGCCGGCGCCGGTCCAGGCCCTGGTGGACCAGGGCCTGGAGGTTCACGGCGAGTTCGCGGCCCCGGGCGGCCTCAGCGGCTATGCCGCCAGCCATCGGGGCCGCGAGATGGCCGTCTACCTCACGCCGGACGGCGAGCATGCTCTGGTCGGTACCCTGCTCGATGCCGATGGCAATGACCTCTCCGCCGCGCCCCTGGACGAGCACGTGCGCAGCGGCCAGGAGGCCGAGGTATGGCAGCAGCTCGAGGAGAGCCACTGGATACAGGATGGCGACTCCGAGGCAGAGCGCGTGATCTACACCTTCACCGACCCCAACTGCCCCTACTGCGCCCGCTTCCACGACCAGAGCCGCCCCTGGGTCGAAGACGGCGAGGTGCAGCTGCGCCATATCATGGTCGGCATCCTGCGCAGCGACAGCCCGGCCAAGGCGGCCGCCCTGCTCGGCGCCGAGGACCCCGCCGCC
Organism: Halomonas lysinitropha; assembly: GCF_902500215.1. Lineage (GTDB taxonomy): Bacteria > Pseudomonadota > Gammaproteobacteria > Pseudomonadales > Halomonadaceae > Halomonas > Halomonas lysinitropha. The sequence goes on along the minus strand of NZ_CABVOU010000027.1, from coordinate 502,981 downwards.
GCGCTGCAGGCGCACCAGGACAGTGACGAGGGCATCGAGGGTTCCGCCCAACCCCGCGAGATCGAGGAGCAGGTCTACGCCAACAACCAGCTCTTCGAGATGCTGGGGCTGATGGCCACGCCTACCAGCTACTACCGCAACGACGAGGGCCGCCTGGAAAAGGTCGAGGGGGCACCGAGCGAGGAGCGGCTCGAGGACATGATGGGCTCCCCGGGCCCCTGAGGCCACGCAAGCGGGCCCCCCGGCCATCGGCCGGGGGGCCCGCTTGTCTCCATGTGAAGCCTTTTGTCAGTCCTCCAGGTCCTCGAAGCGCGTCTGGCCGACGTTCCAGGGCACGATATCACCCTTCTCACCCCAGTTGGCGTGGTCGGCGAGGCGGTGGCCATCGTGCTCGCGCACCTGGCCATAGCTGGAGTTCTTGTGGAAGGTGGGCCCGAACTTTTCCCGGGTTTCCTCCACGTCGCCGGTGTAGCGCGGGTCCTGCGGGCGCTCCTGGCGGGTCATGTAGTAGGCGATGTCCCAGGCCTCCTGGTCGGAGAGCGACAGCGGCTGGCCCAGCGGCATGTTGTTCTTGATGAACCCGGCCGCGGTATGCGTGCGCACGATGCCGGCACCCCAGTTGTTGGAGCCATCGCCCCAGGGGGCGGGGAAGACGTACTCGCCATCCTCGTAGAGGCCTGAGCCGTCCTCGCTGTGACAGATCGCGCAGTTATCGAGATAGCCCTGCTCGCCACGTGCATAGCTCAGCTCCTCGGGCCGCTCAGGGGCCGGGAAGCCGCGGCCGTAGATCGGCTGATCCGGATACATGGGCGCCCCCGTGGCCAGCCACTGGTGGTAGGCGGAGAGGGCCAGCATGTCGTCACTGCCGTACTCGGGCGGGGTGCCGTTCATGGAGTAGGCGAAGCAGCCGGCGATGCGCTCCTCCAGGTTGTTGACGTGCTGATTCTTGCCCCGGAAGTTCGGCAGCGTGACCGCCGCCGGCCAGATCGGTGCGCTGAACGGCTGGCGGCCCTCGCCCAGGTGGCAGCTGGAGCAGTTCATGTCGTTGAAGACGTTCTCGCCGCGCAGCTGCTGGGTATCGGTAAAGAGGTCGTAGCCACGGCGGATGACCTTCTTCAGCTCGGGATGCAGGTCGGCCTCCTCGAGATCCGCCATGGTCGGCGGCACATGCACCAGTTCGCCCTCCTGGGGGGCGGGATAGCCCATCTCCACGAGGGTCTCGTACTCCGCCCAGGCGGCCATGCTCATGCCGGCGGCCAGAGTCGCACCGGCCAGGGCCAGGGTTGTTCTGCCCAGGATGTTTGTGTGACGTTTCATGATCTGCTCCCCTTATTCGGACACCACGGACTGATTGGCCAGCCAGGCCGAGACGGCACGGACATCTTCGTCACTCATGCGCGCGGCGATGGCGCCCATCAGGTTCTGCGGATCATTGCTGCGCTCCCCTTCCTGCCAGGCATGCAGCTGAGCCTCGATGTAGCCGGCGTGCTGACTGGCGATGCCGGGAAAGGTGCTGCCGGCACCCGCGTTACCCGGGCCATGGCAGCTCTTGCAGGAGACGATGTACGCGTCCCAGTCCCCGCGCAGGGCCAGCTGTTCGCCACGCGCCAGCAGCGCCTCCTCGGCCTCCTCGCCCCCCTGGGCCTCGGTCACCGGCATCTGGCTGTAGTAGGCCGCCACGTCGGCGATCTGCTGATCATCGAGCATGTTGGCAAACGGCATCATGGAGGCATTCTGGCGGCGGCCCGCCTTGAAGTCGTGCAACTGCTTGGCGATGTAGCCGGCATCCAGGCCGGCCAGTCGGGGCCAGGACTCGCCCCCCGGGGCATTCATCCCGCTGCCATCGGCCTGGTGGCAGGCCACGCAGGTGCCGGCCGCCGCCTGGCCGCGCTCTGCGTCACCCTCCTGCTGGGCCTGGGCCTGCCCGCCGGCCAGACCCAGGCCCAGCAGCAGGCCGAGCCCACTCGCGATCCTCATGGTGATCATGTTGGTTCCCCCTCATCGTTATCGTTGATCCCTTGCGGGGTTGTTTCCAGGTGCCGTGCGTTCCGGCCACCTCGAACTCGGTGTCAGTGGCTGGCAGGAATCGCTCGGGCCAGGAACCAGCCGGCCACCATGGCGATCAGCATGGCCAGAAGGGGCACGGTGAGCCCGGCGATGGAGGCGAAGGCCGGCCCCGGGCAGTAGCCGGAGAGCCCCCAGCCGATGCCGAACAACGCGGCGCCGCCGATCAGTCGGGCGTCCAGGTCCTGTCGGGTCGGCAGCTGGAAGGCGTTGCCGAAGAGCGGGGCCTTGCGGCGCAGTACCAGCCGGTAGCCGATGAAATTGGTGACTACCGCCCCCCCCAGCACGAACATCAGGGTGGGGTCCCAGGCACCGAAGAGGTCGAGGAAGCCGAGCACTCGCGCCGGGTCGGTCATGCCGGAGATGGCCAGGCCGAGGCCAAAGATCAGGCCGGCGATATAGCCCGCCAGGGTCTTGAGGTGAGAGGCCTTCATGCGCCACCTCCGATCATGTGCCGCACCACGAAGACGGTAATGATCGCCGCCACCAGGAAGGTGATCGTCGCCACCAGGGAGCGTGGCGACAGCCGCGCCAGGCCGCAGACCCCGTGGCCGCTGGTACAACCGCTGCCGATTCCCGTACCCAGGCCCACCAGCAGGCCGGCCACCAGCATCAGCGCCACGCCACCGGCAGGCTCGCCAACCACCTCGCCAGGCGCGCCAGCGACGTTGCCCAGGCCGCCGCCGAGCAGCATCAGCACGAGGGGGCCGCTGATCAGACCGAGCAGGAAGGTAAGACGCCAGGCGCTGTCGCCCTTGGGTCGAAGGGTAATCAGGTTGCCGAGTATGCCGCTGATGCCGGCAATGCGGCCCAGCGTGGCCATCAGCCAGGTGGCAGACAGGCCGATCAGGATGCCGCCGGCCAGGCCCTGCAGGGATGAACTCCAGTCCACTGTTTCTCTCTCCATTGGGGACATCCCGGGGGATGCGGTGTTGTCGATTCGTCGAGGGGTGAGGCGCTAGCGCGGCGCCGTCATCTGCAGCTCGGCACAGCGCAGTGACAGGGTGCCGTCGCTCTCGCCGCGCAGCTCCCGCCAGGCATCATAGGTACTGAGGAACACCTGCCCGGTGAGCTCGCGGCAGAATTCGGTGTTCTGCAGCCGATCCATCACCGGCCCCTTGACCTCGGCCAGGTGCAGGGTGACGCCGGAGTCCTTCAGGCGCCCATTGATGGCCTCGAGGCTCTCCAGCGCCGAGGCATCGATGAGATTCACCGCCTGGCAGGCCAGCACGATATGCTCGAGCGTCGGTTCGCGGGCCGCCAGCTCCATCACGGTATCCTCAAGGTAGCGCGCGTTGGCGAAGTAGAGGCTCTCGTCGACCCGCAGGATCGTCAGGCGGTCGTCGGTCTCCACGTCGTGACGCCGCACGTTGCGGAAGTGCTCGCTGCCCGGCACCCGCCCCACCACGGCACTATGGGGCCGGCTGGTGCGATAGAGGTGCAGCGCCAGGGAAAGTCCCACCCCCACGGTAATCCCGCTTTCCACGCCAACGCCCAGGGTGACCAGAATGGTCGCCAGCATCGCCGCGAAGTCGCTGCGCGAGTAGTCCCAGGTGCGCCTGATGGCTGGTAAGTCGACCAGCGAGAGCACCGCCACGATGATGGTGGCCGCCAGCGTGGCGATGGGCAGGTAAGCGATCAGCGGCGTAAGCAGCAGCGCCGCCCCGGCGATCCCTACCGCGGTGAAGGCTCCGGCCGCCGGCGTCTCGGCCCCGGCGTCGAAATTCACGACGGAACGGGCGAAGCCGCCGGTGACGGGCATCCCGCCGGTGAAGGAGGCAGCGATGTTGGAGGCGCCCAGGCCCACCAGCTCCTGGTCGGGATCGATGCGCTGGCGGCGCTTGGCCGCCAGGGTCTGGCCCACCGACACCGATTCCACGAAGCCGACGATGCTGATCAGCAGCGCCGCCAGGAACAGCTGGCTCCACAGGCCGCTGTCGAAGCCGGGCAGGGTCAAGGGTGGCAAGCCTGACGGCACGCTGCCTACCACGGCTACACCGCGCGCGTCGAGGCCCAGCCCCCAGGTGGCCAGGGTGGTGACCGCCACCGCGAGAATCGGCGCGGCCTTGGTCAGCATGTCCGCCGGCCGGACCGGCACGCCCAGGCGGAGCAGCCCCGGCTTGAGCCAGCGCCGTGCGGCATAGAGGAAGACCAGCACAGAGGCGCCGATCATCAGGGTCGGGCCGTTCACCCCGCCGAGGCCCCGGGCCAGACCGGCCAGCAGTTCCAGCAGGTTGTGGCCGCTGGCCTCCACGCCCAGCACATGCTTGAACTGGCTGGCGGCGATGATCAGCCCCGAGGCGGTGATGAAGCCCGAGATCACCGGGTGGCTCAGGAAATTGGTCAGGAAGCCCAGCCTCGCCACGCCCATCAGGGTCAGCATCAGCCCGGACATCAGCGCCAGCACCAGGGCGGCACCGAGGTATTCCGGCGAGCCCTGGGGAGCGATCTGCCCTACCGCCGCCGCCGTCATCAGCGACACCACCGCCACCGGCCCCACCGCCAGGGTGCGGCTGGTACCGAATACCGCGTAGACCACCAGCGGCGCGATGCTGGCGTAAAGGCCCACCTCCGGCGGCAGCCCGGCCAGCATGGCGTAGGCCAGCGACTGCGGAATCAGCATGACGGTCACGATCACCGCCGCCAGCAGGTCGCTTCCCAGGGTGGCGCGGCCATAGCCGGGTAGCCACTGCAGGATGGGCAGATAGCGCTGGGGGTTCATCGCTCAGCTCTGCCCGGCGGCGGCTTCCAGCATCGGGCGGCGCGCTTCCAGGTCATGCCCCGCGGCTCGGGCCGCTTCCAGCAGCGCCGGGATGTTGCAGTTCCCTTCTTGGCTGCGGGCATGGGCCCAGAGATGCACGGCCCGCTTGCCGGTCTTGCAGAAGGCCAGAATCGGCGTGGGTAGCCCGTCGAGGGCCTGGCCGAAGGCCTCGATGTCGGCCTCCGAGTACTCGCCGGGAGTGACCGGGATACAGCGCCACTCGAGGCCGAGCTCGGTGGCTCGGGCCTTCAGGGCACGGTCGTCGGGGTGATCCTCGGCTTCACCGGGCTGGCGATTGCAGATCACCGAGCGAAAGCCGCGGCGGGCGACCTCGTCGAGATCGGCAGGCGTCACCGCATCGGTGACGGCAAAGCCGGGTTCGAGTTCATGAATCTGCATGGACGTTCTCCTGAAAAACTGGGGTCTCAAAACGTGTTGATCGGCACCTTGAGGTAGACCTGGCCGTTGTCCTCGGCCGGCGGCATGTGCCCGGCGCGCATGTTGACCTGCACGGAGGGCAGAATCAGACGCGGCATGCCCAGGGTCGCATCGCGTTCGGAACGCATCTTGACGAACGCTTCTTCGCTGATGCCCTCGTGCACATGCACGTTCTGCTGGCGCTGCTCGGCCACGCTGGTCTCGTGCTGGTAGGCCTCGCGCTCCGGCGCCTTGTAGTCATGGCACAGGAAGAGGCGGGTCTCGTCCGGCAGGGCCAGCACCTTCTGGATGGAGCGGAAAAGCGTGCGGGCGTCACCGCCGGGGAAGTCGCAGCGGGCGGTGCCGTAGTCGGGCATGAAGAGGGTATCGCCGACGAAGGCGGCGTCGCCGATCACGTAGGTGAGGCAGGCCGGCGTGTGGCCCGGCGTGTGCAGTACCCGCCCCTCCAGGTGGCCGATGGTGAAGGTGTCGCCCTCCTCGAAGAGGCGGTCGAACTGGCTGCCGTCGCGGGCGAACTCGGTACCGGCATTGAAGGCCTTGCCGAAGACGTCCTGCACCACGGTGATCTTGGCGCCGATGCCGGTCTTTCCGCCCAGCGTCTCGTGCAGATAGGGGGCGGCGGAGAGGTGGTCGGCGTGGACGTGGGTCTCGAGCACCCACTCTACCTCGAGGCCATTAGCGCGCACGAAATCGATGATCGCGTCGGCGGAGCGCACATCGGTGCGTCCGGCGGCGTAGTCGAAATCGAGCACCGAATCGAGGATCGCGCAGGCGCGGCTCGAGGGATCCTGCACCACATAGCTGAAGGTATTGGTCGGCTCGTCGAAGAAGTGGGTAACCACTGGCTGTGACATGGGGAACTACCTCCATTGAGTGTCGCTGGCCGGGAGATGGCGTCAGTATAGCGCCTTTCAAGTTCTAAGGTTAGAATATTTTATAATATAAGACCTGCAAGGCATGCCGCTTCCCGACATCAGCGGCCACGCCCGATACGCCGGTGGCGCACCGGGCAATAGCCGGCCACTACTCCCGGGAGGCGCCTTCCAGGGCGTCCAGCGGAATTTTCAGGTAGCGCTTGCCGTTGGCCTCGGGCTCCGGCAGGCGGCCGCCCTGAATGTTCACCTGCAGGGAGTGCAGGATCAGCTTGGGCATCGGCAGCTCGCTGTCTCGCTCGTTGCGCATCGCCACATAGTCGTCCTCGGAAACATCGACCAGATGCTTGTTGGTCTCGCGCTGCTCGCGCACCGTGCTTTCCCATTCCGGCTCCCGGCCATCGGGCATATAGTCGTGGCCGGTGAACAGCCGGGTCTCGTCGGGCAGCGCCAGGATGGACTGGATGGAGTTCCACAGCTGATGGGCGTCACCACCGGGGAAGTCGGCCCGGGCGGAGCCGAAGTCGGGCTGAAAGAGGGTGTCATGGACGAAGGCCGCATCGCCGATCACATAGGTGATCGAAGCCAGGGTATGACCCGGCGAGAACATCACCCGTGCCTCGAGCTCACCGATGCGGAAGGTATCGCCCTCCGCGAACAGGCGGTCCCACTGGGAACCCTCCGCGGGGAAGTCAGGCCAGTGATAGAGCCCTTTCCAGAGTTCCTGGACCTCCACGACCTTCTCGCCGATGGCGGTGGGCGCGCCGGTCTTCTCTTTCAGATACTGCGCCGCGGAGAAGTGATCGGCATGGGGGTGGGTATCGAGAATCCACTGCACCTCGAGCCCTTGCGCCTGCACATAGGCGAGCAGCTCGTCGGCGTGGTGCGTGGCCGTGGCGCCGGACGTCTCGTCGAAGTCGTGGACCGGGTCGATGATGGCGCACTTGCGGCTCACCGGATCACTGACCACGTACTGCACGCTGAAGGTGTTCGGGTCGAAGAAGCCTGCCACATCGGGCGTGCCGGCCCCGGTGTTCTGCGAGAGGGCGAAGGTCTTCATGGCGTCATCTCCTGTTGGCGCCCGGATTTGGCCAGGCGACGATTACTTAATATGTAATAAGCTTAGCATATTTAGCTCTATATAGCGATAAAGGCCCTACATCGAGACGATAGCCGGCGCACAGCGCGGAACCGGGTCGTGAAAGGCGGAAGCGCAAGGCGTCCGCGACTCGAACGTCGCGGTTGCCGCAAGGAAGGGTTACCAGCCGGGGCCGGCCCGGCTGCCTGGTCGGACGGGCGTTGACGCCCGATACGCGACAGCGCATCGGGCGGAGGCCACTCAGAGCTCGATACGGTCACCGTAGGCGGGAATCTCGGCCTCGATATCGCTCTCGGCGAGGGCCGTCTGAAGGGCCTGCTGGGCACCGGGCTCGCCATGCACCAGATAGAAGCGTGGCCGGTTACGGAAGGCTCCGGCCCAGCCCAGCAACTGGGTCTGACCGGCGTGGGCGGAGAAGCCGCCGATGGTGTGGACCTTGGCCTTGACCGCCAGGTCCCGGCCCATCACGTGGATACGCTCGGCGCCATCGACGATCTGGCGCCCCACCGTGCCCGCGGCCTGGAAGCCGACGATCACCAGCCGAGTGTCCGGCTTCTCCAGGTTGTAGCGGAAGTGGTGAATGATGCGCCCGCCGTTACACATCCCGGCCCCGGCGATGATGATCGCCCCGCCGTGGATGCGGTTGATGGCCATGGACTCCTCCACCGTGCGGGTCATGCGCAGAATCGGAAGGTACCGGCGGGTGTCGCCGCTGGCGGCCAGGTTGAGCACCTTGAGATCCTCGGCATCCAGCGACTTGCGGGCGCGGTAATAGAGTTCGGTGACCTTGATCGCCATGGGGCTGTCGAGGAACACCATCTGCTGGCGCAGCCGCCCCTCGTGGTAGAGCACGCTGAGATGGTAGAGGATCTCCTGGGTGCGCCCCACGGCGAAGGCGGGAATCAGCACGTTGCCGCCGTCGGCATGCGCGTCTTCCAGCACCTGGGCGAACTCCTCGAGGGTTTCGTCGAGGGGCCGATGGTCACGGTCGCCGTAGGTGCTCTCCATCAGCACCAGGTCGGCGTCAAAGAGCTTCTCGGGGTCCTTCATCAACACCGAGCCGGGGTTGCCCAGGTCGCCGGAGAACACCAGCCGCTTCTCCTGCCCGCCGGAGGGAATGGTCAGCTCGACGATGGCCGACCCCAGGATATGCCCGGCATCGCGGAACACCAGGGTCACGCCACCGGGGAGCCTGGCCGGCTGACCGTAGGGGTGGGTCTCGCAGAGCGTCAGTGTCTGCTCCACGTCCGAGAGATCATAGAGCGGTTCGACCAGCGGCTTGCCGTTCCGGCGGCGCCACTTGTTCTCCCACTCCACGTCCTTGGCCATGATGAAGGCGGCGTCCTGGAGCATGATCTCCAGCAGGTCGCGGGTGCCGCGGGTACAGTGAATGGGCCCGCGATAGCCCTCGCGCACCAGCTTGGGCAGCAGCCCCGAATGGTCGAGATGGCCATGGGAGAGCACCACCGCCTCGAGTTCCCGGGGCAGCTTTCCGAAGGAGCGAGCGTTGGCCGCGTCGGCATCGCTGCCGCCCTGGTGCAGGCCGCACTCCAGCAGCAGCCTGTGTGAGCGGCCATTGCCGTCCACCTCGATGAGGTAGCGCGAGCCGGTAACTTCCTTCACCGCGCCCTGGAAGGTGAGTGTCGACATTGGCGTATGCTCCCGTCTGCTGGCGAAACCTGGTCTGACGTACACGTCCGGTTACTCGCCAACTGCCGAGAGTGCTCGGCAGCCAACGAACGTCATCTAACCATGAACGCTGAACAGGAGCCTGTCACCAGCGTCCTGTTAACCCAACTGTGTCAGGGCCAGGGAGTGATGTGCCAGGCACGCAACGGGGGAACGAGCAACGCGCAGAATCAGCCCGCCTCAGTCCGGAAGGCTCAAGGCAAAACCCAGCCTTTGTAGCTGTTCGATCAAAGCAGGGGTCAGGGACGAGGTAAACTCGTCGAAGCTGGCCAGGAGCACGAGATGATTCGGCTCGACAGCGGCCACCTTCTCCGCCAGGGCATCACTCTCGTCTGCGCTGACATGGGTGTCATAGTGAACCGCATGGACGACTTCCCCAGAGGGATCGAGGATCACCAGGTTCAATCCTCGATCTCCCTCGAGAAGCGTCTCTCCATTCACCCGAATGAAGCCTCTGGGATCCGGCATCTTGAACCCCCCGAACCCTCGCAGGTCTAGGCTTCCGATATCCTCGTGCCATAGCGCCACCCGCGCAACACTTGCCACGTCATCACCGGGAGAGAGGTGCTCTGCCAGTCGCCCTTTTTCTCGTGAGGCAATACCCGCCCAGGCACTTCGATAGGACATGGTCATCGACTCATTCTCGACATCCTGGTCGAACACCGGCTGTATATCGTCCAGCTCCTCTCCCGGCACACTCACTTTGGGTGCGAACTGCTCTAGCCCCTCTACGCCTTGCCAGCGCACGAAACCCATTCCTGAATTGGGCTGTGCCTCGAGCGTCACACGGGCATTACCTTTCGAAATAAGCTCACCGAAATTCATGACGGGCTGACCATCGACGATGATTTGCCCACCCAACTGCAAGTGAGGCAGAGTCTCCTCAAGGGGAGGCAGGATTTCGATCGAGGATTCCCCGTCCGGACTAGTCAGCCGCAACAAGCGGCCGTGCATGCTGGGACTCTCCGAGGTCAAGCGCTTCAGACGCGCCGGTTCCGCCAGTGAGTTGCTCCATACCACGCAGACCTCGCCTGGAGTGAGGGGCTGCAGGGTATTGCGCTGGCAATCATCCACCCACAAGAAAGCAGCACTCTCGGGTAAGCGGGCAAGCTCGGCGGTCGATCCAAGCACCTCTTGGACGGCCAGCTCGTCATCGAAACGCAGCATCAAGGGGTACTCAAATTCCCGAGTCCCGATAGTGACCAGCCGGCGCTCCTGGTCCAGATAGAGCCCCTTTTTGAGGTCAGGAATGCCCCAGAGGGTCCGCAGACTCGGATAGAGCTCCCGCAGCGCCTCTTGGGGATATTCATGGGTCTCGAGAAAGTTCGCTTCATCGCCGAGGAGGTTCCTGCCCAGGCCCAGAGCCTTCGATTCGAAGCCCATCAGGGAGAGCAGCGTCGGAGCCATGTCCAACTGGGAACCGGGGCGGTCATCCCGTGCCGGGTCGATATCGTCGCCCAGCACCATGAAGAGATTGCGCCGCGGATTGGCTTCCAGTACTTCGCTCACCGTGTTGCGCATGGCGGTATGGTCAGACATCACCACTAACAGGGTTTCCTCAGCATAGGGGGAGCCCAGGATGTGCTCGACAAGATCATCGATCAGCCGGTCGCTGCAGTGCACGGCCTCCAGCATGGGGTCTTCGGATTCAGCATAGGGCGAGTCGAGACACTGGCTAGCCACGTGTCCCTTGGGGTGGTGGGTGCCCAAGGTCAGGGTCGCCAGTACAAAGGGAGCATCTTCCGATGCCAATTCATCGAAACGCTCAGCCACGAGAGGGAGGGTCTCATCGTCCTGCAGTCCCCAGTGATTCAGACCGTCGGTTTCCGAAAGGCCGTCGCTCAGGTCGTGCAAACCTTCGATACGAGCGAAACCATGGGTCTTGTAAAAGCTCTTCTTGCCGCCGAATTCACTGTCGGCGCCGCCAATGTAGTGAAGGGTATAGTCCTGTTCAGCCAGGAGATCACCCAGGCAGCGAGCTCCCGGAAGGAAATCGCTGCTGTTGGACATGCTAGTTAAACCTGACGCCGTTACCAAGGGGGTACCACACTGGCTACCCACCTTGCCTCCCATGGTCCACCACATACCGGGCATCTGCTCGATACCGGTGAAGCTCAGGGCCTGTTCTTGACGGGCGACGAGGTGTGGAACGAGTGCCGGGAAGATCGACTCGTCAAAATAGGTACGCTCCAACGACTCGGCATAGATCAGCACCAGATTCTTTGGTTTCTTGACGCCCGCCTGGAGACGGGCCTCACCGGGGAACACAAAGGCCTCCGGCAGTTTACCTTCGGGCTGAACCATGACGTGTTGAGGCACTAACGTTACCAGACCTACTGCGCCAGGGTTGACGCCCCAGGCCAGAACCAACAAGGGGAGAGACGCCCAGCCGACGAAGTGGGGCAGTCTGGATGGGCGCCACCTCAGAAGGTGGATCATGGTCCAGCCATAAGCCAGCGATACCATTAGCAGGACGACAGCAAGAACCATGATCCCCAGATACTCGCGGAAGCCGGCGCCTTCCAGACCAACGAGCAGATGGTAGATCACCGATTCGTCGACCCCCTGACCGGTGAAGTGATTGGCCACCACATGCGTGCTGCTCAGAATGGCAAGCAGCAACCCCAGGCCACCCAGCGGCAATATCAGCACTCTTCGCTGCACTCGCGAGACAGCACAACCCAGAGCAAAGAACCCCAAGGAGATCAAGAGGAGAAACGACATGCCAATGCCTGCTGGAGATTCCAGATGAAAGTTGCAGCATTATGACATTTCCATGACGGTAGACCCATGGGGCCGGGCAAAAACGCAGGGAATGTCAAACTGGAACTCGAGCTAAGGTCTTTCTTATTTTTTCGCTCGGCAATGCTCGATAACCGGCATCACTCAACCCTATCGTGCCTTACGACTGAGCTGGCGAGCCAGCTTCATCAGCATATCCAGGTCCGCGGGGGCGAGCTTTCCCTGCTGCGCCAGAGAGGCAATCACCTGCAGGTGGCGAAGAGAACGATCGGCCAGCCCACTCAGATCGAGGCCGGGGCGTTCATCCGCTGATGAGGGCTCCTCAGCTGAACTCCTCAACCTTTCGTGGGGCAGGATGCCCACCTGTTGAAAGAGGCGCTTCTCGACCGCTCCCAGTCCTGCCTGCTCGATCAACTGCTGCGAGGATTCCGCCACCAGCACCTCATGCGCGAAAGATGGCGGCAACGTCGTCTGCTTGGCGCGGGCCTTGGCCGGTTGAAGGCTACACCGATGAAGCACCCAGGCACCGAAGCGCTCCCCATAGAGCACCAGCCTTACCGTCGGCTCACCGGCCTGCTCGGCAGCATTGTCGACCTCTCCCAGCCAGGTCGCATCAATGGCCAGGTCCGCCTGGCTGCTTCGCTCCAGCACCCTGGCCTCCAGCGGGCCAAAGGCGCCAACAGGTCCATGCATGGCACTATCGGCCGCCTCACCCACCGTGGCAACGCAAACATCATGGGTCAGCCATTCCGATAGAGACTGATGCAAGGCATCAGCGACAGGCGCCGCGCCCGATGCCTCCTCGGCCGGAGATGCCATGGCCTTGATGGGCTGCAGGTACCGAAGCCAGTTCTGTGACCCGCCCACGCGAATCGGCCGACTCAACTCCGACAGGGTAAAACACAGGGGCAGGGAGGCCTCCGCCGGCAGTTCGGGGGTCTGCGCATCAATGGAGACTTGTCTCGGCGGCAACTCAGCGAGCGGCGCCCAGGTAGCGCTGACAAGTTGGCCGCGAAAGCGAAAGGGTGAAGCTTCGCCGAGGTTTCTCAGGAACAGGTCCATGGACAGGCGCAATCGGCAAACCCGGGCATTACCCTCCACCACCAGGCTAACGGGCGCAATATGCGCGACCTGCCAGGTGGGGGACTCTCCCTTTTCGGGCAGGCCGGCGCCAAGTGCCTCCAGGGTGGCCGTGTCGAGCGTCAGGGTCATGTAGCGGTCGCTCGCGGATGGGAAAGCGGGCTCAGTGGGCCTGCTTGGAAGGCAGCTTCTCGCTCAGAGAGCGCGCATAGGCGGCACGGGCGGTTTGATAAATGGCCAATTGTTGCTTCACCTTGGCGATCTCCTGGTCGGTGACGCGCAGGTTGACAACCTGAGCGCGAGCCTCCTCGGAGAGATCCGAAAGCTGATACTCCACACCATCGATGGTGATCGACTGGCTGGCCTGGTTCTGCTCGGTAGCGACCTGTGGCTGATCCGTCATATGTGCTTCCTCTTGATGCGCTAAGCGTGAGTGAAAAGGGTATCATTGCCAAGCACAGTGTCTCACCGATGGGCGTCGGCCCCAAGGGCCATGGCCACATCGGTGGGCCTGCTGCGGACCAGGCTCATATAACGTATCGCAGCATTTCCCCAAGGCACGAAGTCGGCCGCATCTCACTCGAAGGTAAGCTCGCCCACCCCGGCCGAATTGATCTGGCCCACGCTCGTGAAGTCGCCGGACACACCGACCAGGGCAATCTTTGACACTGCCCCCAGGCCGTCATCGAAGGCGATATAGGTCGCCTGATCGTCAGTCGATACCGCTACATCCTCCGCTAACACCCCGACCAACTGCAGGGTGTCATCGTCGGAAAAGTTCTCTATCCAGGTGTGGCTCTGCTGTGCCACGTCATCGAACAACAGGAAGCTGTCGGTGCCGACGTCGAAGTGGAAAGGGGTCGCGTCGCTGCTGTCGAGCGTATCCAGCGCGACAGGCACAAGCGCGCCCTGCAGGTCGGAGAGTTCATCGCTGGCATCCTTTTCGCTGAAGATGCGCGCCATGACCCCCCTCACCGACGCCTGTCCCTCGGGGCTGGCGAAGGCGTCGATCCTTTCCTGGGTATCGAGGGTATTGGTATAGGCCTCAGCGAAGCCCACCCGGGCCTCCAACACCTTGGCATCGCTGCCCCGGGCACCGTCCGCCAGGCTCAGGCTGCCGCTCTCCAGGTGGCCGACATAGAAGGCCAGCGCCTAGGCATGCGGTTCACGTCCGAACAGCTGCTGGAAGATGGCACCGACCTACCCAGCCTCGTCCATCCGCCCAGGGACTGGATATACTCCTCGTAGCTGCCGAAGGCCTGCACAATCTCGGCCAGATCGCCATCCTTGGCCAGCGCCTGTCGAGCCCAGAAGGCAACGCCACCGGGATCCCCCGGTCGGCCGTAATAGGCAACAAACAGCTGCTGGATATCGGAATGATACGCGGTGGCCGTCTCGGCGATCATGTCATCGCCCAGGGCTTCCAGCGCCGGATCCCCGACCGTCTGGCCGGGTTCGATGTCGGCAAGGAACCCCTTGACCGTTCGAGATCCCCTCGATATACCTTGAGCATCAGGTCATGCTGCGCGAGTTGCCGCGTGACGGCATCGGCCGCCGCCAGCTTGGCCTGCCACAGGTCGGCGTCGCTGCCACGTGCGCCTTGTGCAATAGCCATTGCAATATCGGCCGGCGCCATTGCGCCGGTTTGCAGCTGATTGGCATTGAAGTCCAGGCCGCCCTGGTCGGGGTCTCGAGCAAACAGCTGCTGATAGAGCTTGGTGATCAACTCGACTTCATCCAGCCCCCCATAGGCGGCCAGAAACTCCTCTGAATCGCCGAAGCCCTGACTGATGGCGCTTGTATCACCCTGGGTGACCACCAGCTGGTCACTCCAGTAGTTCAGCCCCGCGGGATCCGCCGTACGAGCATAGTAGGCCACGAACATGGCCTGTGCGGTCTCGAGGGCGTCTGCCTCCAACTGCACTTGCGCCTCCTCGTGCAAGGCTTGAGACAGTGATTGCTCACGCGACAGGGTGTGTGCAATGAACTCCTCGAGATCGGCGCTGCTGGTGCCGGCCGGCAACATGCCTTCGGCCACCGGTTGAGAAGTCGTAAAATCGCCCAGTTAGTTCGGGCTGGAGAAAACCGTCGTGTGAATCTGATCAAAGGAATAGATGCCATCGGCCAGCACGAACTCTTCGATCCGAAACTGGGGATCCTCCCAATTGGAGATGGCGACCTGCTGACCGGAATAGATATCGCCGGCGATCAGATGACGCCCCTCGACCGTCGCCACATAGGTGCCCTCACGCAAGACGCTGATGCCATCGGCAACAACACTGTGGAAGCCACCGCTGTCCAGTATCTTCAAGGCCGCCCAGTCAGCCGCCACATAGATATCATCGCCGGGCCCACCAGCCAGAAAGCTGTAGTTGCTCCCGTAGCAGCCACGCAGTACTTCATCGCCTTCCAGGCCATACCCCACCTCGAACGCATCTATGACCATGTCATTATGGTCGCGCGATCCAAAAATCTCCGGAAAACGCAGCTTTGCCACAGGGTTACCTCCTCGATTCAACGTGATGGGACCGGAGCGGTGAATCAGTTCAGGGGTGTGCCATGGCAGCCTTCGTGGTGGCCCTTTCTTGCGTTGAGGGGGGAGCAGTGAAAACAGGTTCAGTCGTCGAACAGCTCGACGAGGGAATTGGCGGCCAGGATCTTCGCCACCCAGGCGTCAAGTTCCGCAACGCTGGCTTGCTCTAGACGCGCATCTGCCCAGTGGGGAATCTCCCCGAACTTCAGCGCGATGAGCTTACGCAGCGTGCCTTCAACACCTTCCAGACGCCCTTCTTTACGCCCTTCCAGGCGCTCTTTCTTCACCAGGCTCTCAAGGTTCTCTGCTAACATGTCTCTATCCTCTGCCAGGCTAGTGAGCCGCTCCAGGTAGATCCTCGCCCTGGGTGCCGCTGCCAAGATATCTCAG
This sequence comes from Halomonas lysinitropha, assembly GCF_902500215.1. GTDB lineage: Bacteria > Pseudomonadota > Gammaproteobacteria > Pseudomonadales > Halomonadaceae > Halomonas > Halomonas lysinitropha. The sequence goes on along the minus strand of NZ_CABVOU010000027.1, from coordinate 487,313 downwards.
CTACGCAACAGCACCCGAACGAGTTGCAGCCGCCACGCCAGGTGGCGGGGCGCTTCCCTCAATCCAAGGCCGAATGCCCGCCTCGCATCCTGCAAATGCTCCGTGCGAAACAGCAGATCACCCAGTTCTCGATAGGCCGCGATACAGCTCGAATCGACAGCCAGCCCATGCTGAAAACAGGAAAGTGCCTGAGCGAGCTCGCCGCGCTCGAGAAATACGCGTCCCGAATCGACCTGCTCATCGGCGGATCGTGACGGGTTCAGATAGAGAGGCGCATTGTGATCTACCAACCCAGCCTCGTTACTTCCTGTATTTACAAAGGAGCGAATCAATTTCCCGATCCCGCGCCCTCGTGCCGAGGAACGCATTGCACAGCCTGGATAACGAATTGATACTGAATAGCCAAACCATCTCCCTTCCGAAGCCGCCAGTTCCGATGAAATCGAAACCTTTACTGCACTCGCCATACTCGAGCCAGATGCTCCTAACCTGCATCGGCTTGGGTTTCTTGCTATTGAGCCTACAGCAGGGCATCGGCAGCCGACAGCAGCCCGGGCCTGGGGCATTTCCCTTGATCATTGCAATGGGACTCATGGCTTTCGCGATAGCATCCCGAAGGCATCATCATGATGGAACACTCCACACCCTGATTCAGACATCAACCAACGCTTCGAGCATACACGCACAAACAGCGCCTTCTGCGCTTCCCATCCTCCCTGCAAGCGCCCTCCTGCTGTTCTTCATGCTGATTACCACTATGACTTTTTCCATCGCGGTGCCGGCCACCGCAATGCTTGCAGCCACTGCTTTCCGCCATATCAGCATTACCACCAGAGCCATCATTGCCGCCGGCATCAGTGTTGTGATCCTATTGGGCCATCATGGCACAGAGATCGCCGAAGCCCTCATTTCACAGCTTGCTACCTAGAGTCGCAACCATGCCCTTACACCTCATGAGACCCTCGAAACGAACCTCGTCATTCTTGCTACTGCCACTGCTCCTTGCCCTTGCGTTGTCAGCGTTGACCGGGCATTTCGCCAAAGCCGAGGCGACCGGGCATGATATCGAGATCGTCGTCCCCACCCGTGCAGGCGGCACCCTGGACCTTCTGGCACGCACCATTGCACGGCACTACGAACACAGCGAATTCGGTAACGTGCGGGTCAACAATATCGAAGGCGTCGCCGGAGAACGTGCCCTTGCCCATTTCCTGGCCTCCGATGAACCCGACGACATCTGGCTGCTCGGCCAGGAGAGCCTGATCACCATCAACCCCCATGTCTACGGGCGAGATGGCACCGGTATCGGTACCGACCTGCACCCGACAGCCAGCATCGCCGAGAGTTACTTCTACCTGCTGGTCAGACAGGACGACGAGGCTACCGACATGGCCTCACTGATCGATTCCCTGTCCAATGCCGATGCCAGTGTCGCCTATGGCAGCGGTGGAATCGGCACGCTGCATCATCTCAGCATGGAGGAGTTGGGCGCTCGGCTTTCCCTGCCACTGCGCCACGTACCCTACCGCAGCAACAGTGCCGCGGTACAAGGACTGATGAGCGGTGACGTCCGCATGGTGATGGCGGGAACCTCGGCACTTGGCTTGGTCCAGAGCGGTGACCTACGTATGCTCGCCGTGACCGCAGCGGAGCGGATGAGCGCCTTTCCCGATGTACCCTCCCTCGGCGAATTCGTGCCGGGCTACAAGGCCCGCAACTGGTTCGGCATCTACACCCGCATGGCGATGAGCGAGGAAGTCCGCGACCTGGCACAGCGGCGCCTCGAGCATATCGTCAGCCAGGCCTCTTTCGAGGAGACGCTGAGAGAGCGCGGCCACATCTCGACGCTGGACCTGCCAACCGAGACGTTTCGCGACCTCATCGAGGAGGAGGCGGCTCGCTTCGAACGGTTGCTGCAGCGGCTCGAGGAGTGACATCCGTGATGCCCTCCGCGACTTCACGAGCAAAAATTGTCGAAGAGCCACTGGAGGAATCCGCTCCCCTTTTCCAAGCGCTCTCGCAGACACACTGTTCGCAGGAGTGCATGGCATACCACGGCCTGTGGCAGACACTGCGCCTGCTGGGTATGGGGGCAACACTGGGCGGACACCCGGAGCGCTACCACGCTGTCCTGGGCGATCTCGTCCAGCGCCATCGGCGAGGTACGAGTCTTGATGATTCCCCGAGCGAATGGCCGATCTCGCTGCTGATCGCCGGCGCGGCCGACTACAGCATGCTGGCCCATGTCATCGATGCCGCGAGCTCGGCATGGCGCCAACTCGATATCACCGTCATCGACCAGTGCCCGACGCCCCTCCTGATGAATGAATGGTATGCCGACAGGCTTGTCGTCAAGATCACCACCCGCTGTGCTGACATCCTGACTCAGCGGCTACCCGAGCAGTTCGACATCATCGTCACCAGCAGCTTTCTTGGCTACTTCGATCCCGCCCGACGCACCGCGCTGTTTGATGCCCTGGCCGCGATGCTCAAGCCAGGCGGCAGCTTCGTCTCTTCCAACCGTCTGCGCAGTGAGGATCCGAACTCCCCCCTCGCGCGAAGCCATGCCGCTTGCCTGGCATTCGCCGAAAGGGTCGTCGCTTCTCAATCAGTCCTTCCAGCTGGCTGTCGACGGGATGAAGCACTTTTCGAGCAGGCTTACGAATACGCCAGGCGCCGGCGCCCCTTTCCCTTGAACGACATGGCAACCCTGGTGCGACTGGCAAGCCACGCCGGCCTGGATATCGAACGCCTCGAGCGCATCACCAGTGTCCAGGAGGCTTCCGGTGTTTCCGGCCCCACCCTGCAGGACGGTTCGCCCTATGCCTTCTTCGTGATGACAAGACCCTAGCCCGCTTCCCGTCTTGCCTGCCTGCTCGACCAGAGGGAAAGAGCAACCACCACCGCCCCCATGAAAAACAGCACCAGACTGACCGGACGTTGCAGGAAATAGCCCAGATCGCCCTGGGAGATCAGCAGCACGCGGCGCAGATGCTCCTCGAGCAGCGGTCCCATGATGAAACCGATCAGCACCGAGGCCAAGGGGTAACCCCGAGTACGCAGAAAGAATCCCAGACAACCAAATACGAAGAGCATCAGTACATCGAAGGGGTTGCGATGCAGCGTATAGGCTCCCACGCAGATCAGCGTCAGCATCGCTGGATTGAGCACATATCGGGGAACTTTCAGGATCAGGATCCATAGCCGGATCAAGGGCACGTTGAGCACCAGCAGCAAAACATTGCCCACCAGGAAACTGCCGATCAGCGCCCAGTACACCTCGGCATGCTGGGTGACGATCGCCGGGCCAGGGGTGATCCCATGCATCATCAGCGCCCCGAGCATTACTGCCATGGTGGCACTGCCAGGCAACCCCAGGGTCAGGGTGGGAATGAAGGCTGTCTGGGCGGCGGCGTTGTTGGCCGCCTCGGGGGAACAGACACCTTCGATGGTTCCCGTTCCCATCACGTAGCGTCGGGGCAGCAGACGCTTCTCCACCGCGTAGGCGATGAAGCTGGCGATGGTCGGCCCGGTACCCGGCAGGGCCCCGAAGAAGGCCCCCACGCCGGCGCCTCGCACCGAGGAAGGCAGGAAACGGCGCAGTGCATTGGTCTCCCGCAGGCCGCGAAACAGCGACCCCGTTTTCACCGGCAAGGCATCCTGGCCCTGCTGGGTATAGGCCTGGAACAGTTCCGATACCCCAAACAGGCCCATGGCGAAGATCACCAGGCTGATGCCGTCCTGCAGGTAGTCCCAGTCCAGGGTGAAGCGCTGGACACCCGTGTTGACATCCATCCCCACCATGCCGAGCAGCATGCCCAGGCAGAGCATGGCCATGCCTTGGGGAATACGGTGGTCGTTGATGAAAACCGCAATGATCAGGCCAAGCACGATCAAGGCGGTGAATTCGGCCGCCCCGAACGACATGGCAAGTGTCCCGATGGCGGGTGCTGCAACAAGCATCACCATGATGCCCACCACCCCGCCGAACAAAGACGCCAGCGCCGTAAGCAGGAGTGCCATGCCGGCGTGACCCTGCCGTGCCATCGGATAACCATCGAAACCGGTCACGATGGAGGCAGGGGTACCCGGTATATTGAGGAGGATTGAGCTTATCGAGCCGCCATACTCGGAACCATAGTAGATACCCGCCAGCAGCATGATGGCACCGGCCGGCGGCAAGTCGAACGTCAGTGGCAGCAATAGGGCCACGGCGGTGATGGCGCCGATACCCGGGAGCACCCCCACCAGGGTGCCCAGCGTCACGCCCAACAGGCACAGCAGCAAGGCATCGAACTGCAAGGCAGCCATCAGGCCCGCCTGAAGGTTGCCTAGCGTTTCCATGCCATCACCGGCGTCATTGAGTTTGTCGAGTATCGAAGGACAGGGTCGGGCAACGCGACGCTATTAGGCCGGATAAGCTCCTTCGCTGCGCACTTCCTAAACGCCTTACGCGACCCAAGGCCGGCACTCGACTCCTGGTCCTGGGTCTCGAGTCTCAAGAAATCAAGGTCACGTTCAGGCGTTCGGTGAGTGCGAATAAGCCACATCGGCCTTGGTCAATACCTCGGCAGCCCTTCTTACTGCTGCCCCATACTCCAGAGGTTCTCTCAACCATGTCGCCTTGGTCAAATGGCTCAGACCCTCGATATCCAGACCCGAATCAGCCACCGTGATCACCTCACCGTCACAGGCGGGCAAGAGAAGGGCAAGCAGCTCATACAACCAACGTTTGCGCTGGTTGTCATCTGCCCCGCGGGGAACCTGCAGTTGGGAGCCAGCGATGACCAGGAGATCGAAGCGAGGCACCGGAAGGCCGGTTCGCAGCATATAGATATCCAGGATGCTCATCACCACGGCTGACGGCCTGCGATCCCGAACCAAGGCCTGTCCTGCAGAGAAACCATCTACGGCGCCTTGCATCAGGGTGTCATTTTCCACCCAGACACCCGTGGCATCATGGCAGCCCGGCACCAAGTCGCGACCCAACAGTTCGGTTTCCATTTCCTTGACCAGAGAGTCGTTGGGCGTAGCTCCCAGTATCATAGCAACCGGCACTCTTCCCGAGCCTGGCACCAGCCGACGCAGGAGGGGCTCGTAAAGATGCGCAGCCGTGGTCTGGCCCAGGTTGGGTTGACCATTAACTTCACAGACAGCCGCTCCCGTTGCTTTCCATGAGCGGCTGATGTCGGGCATCAACAGATCGATTCCCGCCAGGTCCAAGCGAAGGGCTGCCGCCGCTCTCACTGCCAGTTGCCGATTATCCGGATGAACGTCGTCGAAAACCGCCACGGGTGTACCGCCTGAGGCGATGTTGGAAGCGCTCCGCAATCGCACAAACCGGTCCTTGTCGGGTATCGAATGCTCATCGAGACCGACACGGCGCAGCATGGCGAATGCCTCCTCATCGAGCACCAGGCGCTTCAAGGGGGCATGGATCCTGTTCGCGCGGCGGGGATCCGCGTTGAACTGCTCGATAAGCTCCTCAATCCTGTGTCGGCCATCGCCGGTCACCCCACCCGGGCGACGCTCGATCGCCCAGATCACTTCATTCTGGAAAACTGTGACACGATAGTCGTTACCCTCGACATGCTTCTCGACGAGGATATTCCGGGAATGGCTAGCGGCCTGCTGGAAGGCCCGCCTGACGTCGTCATCGGATTCAAGGCCAGCTGCAACCCCTGCACCGCCGTCCTGATCCGCGGGTTTGACCACGACCGGGTAGCCAAGCTGATGCGCGACATAAAGGGCAGACTCTATCTTGTCCACGACACCATGATCGGGGACCTTGATGCCCGCCTGCCGAAGAACCTGAGAAGCGAGGGGCTTGTTGCGGGCTATCTGAGCAGCGATCTGGGGAGTCTCATCGGTGAAGGAGCTCTCCATCCAACGGGCACGACGTCCCTGCCCGTACTGAATGATCTGGCCAGGTAATCCGCTGAAAGGGATCCTCATCTCGAATGCCGCCCTGACGAAGCGTGGCACGTTGGTGCCGAAGGCATTGGTCTGTTGTAGCTGCTTTTGAAGATCCGGCAGCCTGGCCAGGTATTCCTCACTGCTTTCGGTGCCGCGATGGAGCTCGACAAGGGCAAGAAGCCATTGCAGCAGGCCGACCAGCGGGCCGGCACTACCCGTAAACGTCGGTATGCACATCCTGGCCTCACCTTCACCCACGGCGACGATGCAGCCTGTCTCGAAGACAGGCAGGCCAGCGGCAAGTTGGCTCCTCTGCAAAGCAATCAGAAATAGCTGTAGGATCCCCTTGAACCCTGTTACTTCCTCAGCGGAAGGAGAGCCTGCATATCCTCCCCCCGCTGCTCCCTTTTGCGGAGGAAAATGATCGTCAATCCGGCGAAGGAACTGATGTCGTACAGCATCATTCAGTGGAGCGCCGCGGATGACCGCCATGATACAAGGGTAGTGAAGACCGAAGGCAAAACCGGGCAAGACGACCGGCTTGGCAGCCAGATGCCAGGTAGGGGTTGTCGTTTCTTTCATGTCGAAGAAGGTCCGGGGGAATTGCAGATAAGGGGCGTCGTCAAGTCATCTCACGCAGGAAGGATCTACCGTGACGCTTCAACGGGCAGCCACTATGGTCATCAAGGACCATCGCAAGCCCGTGGTCCCATCGGAAAGCCTCTCCCTACCCAGACGGGTCTCGATGGCCCGACAAGTCGTTGCTATGTTGTTATGGAGGTCAAACAACTGATGACAGAAGGCGGCCATACTCTCGGAGTCGTCGAATCGCCAATGAAAGTCGACCTGGTCGCAGGCAAGGATGGACCACCCTGCCTCTATCAAATGGTCGAGGGTGTGACTATCCAGGTATACACCTTCATGCCCCGTGCTGTTATGCGCCCCCACATAGTCGTCGAGAAATCCAGCCACCGCAGAGCCCTTGGCCACATCCGAGAGCACCAGGTGGCCTCCTGGACGAACGACACGTTTGAGCTCCTCGAACAAGGGGCGCTTGTCTTCGAGATGGTGTACGCCGGCAAGACTCACCGCCACATCCACACTTGCCTCTGCCCAGGGCAGCGGAAGCAACGGCCTGCCACTACTGCTTGTGCCATGGTTTGTGAAGCTTTCACAGGGCTCATGGCTCCACCATTCACAGCCCTCGGGAAGGTAGCGCTTCAGGTAACCGCCGCCTGCGGGAACATCCGCCACCCGCATGCCCGGCTTCAGGGCGGCACGCGCAACGAGTTGCTCGAATTCTTCTCGTCTTGCCTCCGGAAAAGCCTGCATGGCGCTGTCATACGCCGTGCCGCGCTTGTCGAAAAGCGTCGTATAATCTTCCATGCGGCGAGCTCCACACCATTCAAGCAGATCCAATACTTTATGATACTGTCATTGACGAGATATCGCATGCAATAGCAGGTAGCAAGGGAATTCATTCCTGGTGACTGGCATCGCGAAACGTATCAGAACGCCGACGCGACCCATTTCCCCGGCCATTGACTCCAACCTTCACTGATCAAAATACAGCTCGAAATCCTCATCGCCTTCCCCGAAGAGACTATCCAGATCTTCCGGCATCTTTCCTTCACCCCGCTTCGCGTGGAAATTGGCACGTTCCGTAAGCTGGCTGAGCTGGCTCATGGAAAAGAGCTGTGCATAGGCCAGGGCCATGGGGCCACCCCGCAGCTTGGCATAGGTCTCCGGTTCAAGGGCATTCAAGGCGTGTTCACTGATGCGATACAGGCCTTTTACCGTCACGGGCTCCTGCCCTTCTTCCCTTTCGACTTTCAAGGGCCAGGACTCGATCACATCAACTTGCGCCAATGCATCCACGGATTGCTGTGTGAGCTGGCGATTCTTCTCGCACTGCACCAGGAAGTCCAGCGTCTGCTGCACCTTTGGGGCAAGCTGGTTCTGGTCATCGAACAGGGGCTCGCCTCCCACCTCGCAGAGATGGTCCTGCTCAATGGCCAGCACTTGCTCCTGATCACGACGAGCCAGGGTGAAGGGGTAGCCACGCAGCGAAGAAGGGACGTAACTGCCCAGCCAACGCCCGTCCGGGTGCAAGTAGAGGTTCTCTCTTTCAGCCAGGCCGAGCATAGCTATCGGAATAAAACTCTCGTTTTCCCACACGAAGCCCAACACATAGTGAGGTAAAAGCCTAGGCAGTTCAGCAAGTAACACTGGGGTAGCGCTTCGATGGGCGGTGTGCTGATAACCAGTGCGTGAGGAATACCCCTGGCCTTGGTGAGTGGTGCGAGATAGCAAAATCCAGGACATGACTTTCCTCCCTGAGAATTTATGACAAGGTCCAAAAAAGAAAACCTCCGGCCCAAAGGGCCAGAGGTTCTGTGGCATCCAGTTTCTATCTGGACATAGTTTGCTTCATGGTGCCGTTACCTTATGCAACAATGATGTCATTGAAGTCGAAGTCGGAAAGGCCTTGCAACTGAACCACAGTTTCCCAGCCGTCACCGATATCATCGAAGAACAGGTAACCATCGTTTCCTGAGCCGGTGTCATGAACACCGAAGTAGTATGTCACTCCACCACCAAGCGCTGCATCAGCATTGGTGAAGACATCACTCAGGTTAGCTTCAGCGGTAAGATTTTCAGTGTAATTAGTAGCTGATCCAGCATCAAACCAAGAATCATCGAACTGCACCTGATCACCTTCAGTGGTGTCGAAGTCCGTGATGGTGTCGATGGTACTGGCTGCTACCGTGGTGGCAAAGGTGCCGTCATTAATTCCGCGATCAGCGAAGTTAAAGATATCAGCGCCTAAGCCACCTGTCAGGGTATCGGAATCTGCACCACCAGTGATGGTGTCATCACCTGCCAAGCCACTGATGTTGTCAGCACCTGCACCACCGTTGATGACATCGTCCTGAGCAGAGCCCACGATGTTGTCATTGCTAGCAGCACCATTGATGGTCCAGCCGTTAGCACCACCGGCAAGGCTCATGTCGACACCCAGGCCAGTTCCGGACATGTTCAGCGTCGCGTCACCATCGTTAGTGGTCGAGGCGCTGGAAATGTAGGTACCGGAGAGGTAGGCATCTGCCGTGGCACCCGCAGCCACCTGGAGATCATCACCGTTTTCCAGGTTGTTGATGGTGTCAGTATCGGCATCCACGATTATGGTGTCACTGCCACCTGTCGCATCGATGATGTCGTTTCCGGCGCCACCTGTGATGACATCGTCGCCCGCACCACCGGCGATGGTATCGATTCCTTCGCCGCCGTTGATGACGTCGTCACCAGCACCACCTGTCAGGGTGTCGTTACCTGCACCGCCGTTGATGACGTCGTCGAAGTCGGAGCCTACCAGCGTATCGTTCAGATCATCGCCATTGAGGGTGTAGCCATCCGTGCCGGTCGCAGCCGTCATATCGATATTGGCGGCAACACCAGCTTCAGCATTGAGGATGGCCGTACCACCAGTGTTGCTGGTATCGGCGGTAGCCACGAAGGCGGTTACATCATTGGCCGTGGCCGTGGCACCGGCACCCACTTGCAGGGCATCGCCTGTCGTGAGATCGGTGATGGTGTCGGAACCATCATTGACCACGAAGGTGTCGGCACCCGTGCCGCCTGTCAGCTCATCATCGCCCAGACCACCATTGAGGGTGTCATCACCTGCATTGCCATCGATGATGTCATTACCGCTGCCGGTGGTGATCACATCCGCCACCCCAGAACCGGTGATATTGAAGTCCCTGCTGAAGGCAGAGAGATCCATCGTCACTTCGGTTGCAGTCCCAAGTGTGACTGTGGCCAGGCTGATGTTGCTGACGTTGAAGTTGTTGAAGTCTTCACCGTTGTACTCGCCCACGATTTCCAGCGAGCCGTCACCCTCGATGCTCAGGCCATCGGCCTGTGCAGCGGTGAGGGTCAGTGAGGCACCGCTCGCCACTTGAATGGGGGCAGCAGCACCCGACAGGTCGAGGTTGTCGATAGCAGACAGGTCGACAGACCCATCGATCAACACGGTACCGCCACCGCCGATGGTCAGGGACGTATCATTGGCAGTGTCGATAACAGTCAAATCTTCGATCGTCATCACCGTGTCGGTGTTCAGATTGAAGGTCCAGCTGGCATCGCCTGGTGTGGAATTCAGGGTCACACCGTCCAGGGTAAAGGTAGTGGTACCCGTTCCCGCGGTGAAGGTGAAGTCTTGGCTGTCGATGTCCTCGATCACGCCCAGCGTGAGGTCACCGCTGAGGCCAGAGGCATCAATGACGCTGAGAGTATTACCTTCGATACCGTTGTTACCGGTTCCTGTATCGGTATCCAGCACGATATCGCCGGAACCGGTGAACACCAGGGATTCGGTGGCATCCATCTGGAGGGAGTCGGAGCCGCCAGTGACGGTCAGAGTACCCGTGTAGCCGGTAGTATCGATCACCAGGCCGCTAACTTGGGTATCGGTGGTATCGAGTGCCTTGACGGTGACATCGGCAGTGCCGTTCACCGTGAGGGTGGCGGTCGAAGGCCCTGTGCCTTCCTCGCTGAAGTAGATCGTGCCAGTGATATCCAGCTCGGAATCAGCGTTGATCACCACGTCGAGCAGATCGTTCTCTTCCGTGTTAGCAGCGAGAACACCCGGCGGAACAGAAGTACCATCGGCAAGAATGTCGCCATCGATGGTATTGGAAGCCGCACCCTCGGAGTTCAACATCAGTGTCTGGAAGGTACCGTTCTTGGTGTCGTTCAAGTCAAGAACGATGTCACCCACGATAGACGAGTCGCCCAGGAGGTTCAGCGTGACGTTCTGAACGTTGTCGTCGGTGTCAGCGTCAGTCGGTGTGACAAACTGTAGGTCCGCTGCCGACTTGGTGACACCTGCTTCGATGGTGACGATGCGATCCAGATCCAGCAGAGCAACCGGCGTTTCCACCACGTTGATGATGTTCTGAATACCCTCAATGGAGCTTGCCAGGTTCTTGAACAGCTCTTCAACGTTGGTATTGCGAGCCAGCAGCAGCTCGTAGGCCTGAATCGACAGGATGTCGGTGTAGTTAGCCATGTCCATGCTGACTCCGCCACTGGCGGGGCCGACGAAGTCGAGGATGATATTGCCGTTGCTGACAGTCAGCTCATCGGCTTGGTCCTCTTCGGCCAGCGTCAGGGTGTTACCCCCCAGGTCATGGCTGACGTTGTCGGAGAAGTCACCCAGTTCGAGACCTGCCGGGACAGTCACGTCTTCGGCGAAGCTGTAGGAGGTATCACCGTTGTTGCCAGTTACCAGCGTGGTGGCGCCGGCAGCTGCCAGATCGTCGACATTGGCCTGAGTCACACCAGACACACTCAAGTCGCCGTCACCCGCGAAAGTCACGCCAGCCAGGGCCAGGTCGACGAACTCGTCGCCAGTCATGGTCAGCTCGACGCCTTCCTGGATGTTCAGCGTAAGATCGATGCCGTCTTCCAGGCCCGCCACGTTCACGGTGGTGACATCGAAGTCCTCGGTGACCAGCAGGGAGATGTCGGCATCGTCGGCACGGTTGGCCAGCGAGAAGTCCTCGGCACCGATTGCGTCGAACTGTGCCTGGGTCAGGGTGATGGTCTCACCTTGCTGCAGGACCACAGAGACCTCGGTACCCGGGGCGAAGAGATCCTGCGCCTCGGAGATGTCGACACTCTCTTCAACGAAGAGGGTTACGTTCTCGCCGCTGATCAGGGAACCATCCTGAACAATAGTACCGTCATCATCGAAGGTGATCTGGTCGTTACCCGTGCCCATATCGGCGGTGAGCAGAATGATCTCATCACCGTTGACCAATTCACCTTCCACGGTCAGGACATCGTTACCCGAGCCGCCCGTGAAGATGACTTCTGCATGGTCATCCAACGAGATACTGACGCCGCCTGTGGTGGCACTGGCATCGATGGTGGCCGGAAGCTCATCACGGAAGAAGATCTCGTCGTTAATGAAGAGGCGTGCATCGCCGTCGATCACCAAGGTATCGAGGAACTGGCCAAATACCGCACCATCCAGGATATTGAGGCGACCGTCGGAGGTCAGGTTGACCTGGCCAGCGTTGTGGGAGACCTCGAAATCGTGCGACCCATCGGTGCGTACGTTCGAGAGCACGACGTTCACGGCATCCAAGCTGCCGCCAAAGTCGAGGCGTACATCCCCATTAAAGAAGCCTTCTAAGGTGGCCGTGGCGCCATTCTGGATGTTCCAGATATCCAGGTCCCCAAAGTTTTGACTGCCTTCGCGAACCACCAGATTTTCGATGTCGATGGCACGGCTCAGGTCGAGGACGCTGTCTTCACCAAAAGAAGACCTCAGTTCCATGAAGTCGGAACGGCTGGAGTCATAAACATTGTACAGATTGGTCACGGTGACCGTCTGAATGTTCAGCAGCATGGTCGGCTGTGAAAAGGGCCCCTTCATGTCGACGAACAGCGAGTTGCTGCCGCCGGCGCCATCGACCACGGCCCCATGGAGGGCGTAGGCATCGGCATAGATACGATCGTTCCCACCGCCGGTCAGGCCACCCTGGACCACGCCATCGTTGCTGGTGGTGGGCATGAGCACAGGTGCCAGCTTTTCAGTGGTGATGTAGTCGGTACTGAAACCCTGGAAGGTCTCGAGGCTGGTAAGATCCAGGCCTTCGAACAGTCGAAACTGCTCTGGCATTTCAGCGAGCGTGAAGACGTTGCCGGATTCTCCTGGCAGGGTCGCGTCCACGAGGCCATTGATGGCGTCGTCGACATCGACCTGACTCGGCACGGTGTCTTCGTTCACGTTGAACAGGAACTGACGCATGGAGTTGGCCGCGACGTTGCCGCTATAGGCCTGCAGCTCGTTGGGCTCGTCCAGGGCGTCGGTGAAGTTCTGTGCCACCTCGAGCTTGTTGCTCAACGCCAGGGCGTCTTCATTCTGGGCGGCATTGGCGATGGTCAAGGCGATTTCGGCCAGGCCTTTTTCGCCGGATCTCAGCACGCCCAGCCAGTACTCCTTACCGGCCTCTTCGGGCTGACGACCGAACAGCTGGTTGTAGAGGTTGGTGATCAATTGATCAGGGGTAAAATTACCGAAGCGCGCCTCGAACTCAGGAGACGTACCAAATTCATTGATGACAGCATCGACCCCCTCTTCATCGATGCGCGTTGCCCAGTATTCCTGGCCCTCGGAATCCGAGGGGCGGCCGTAATAGGCCACGTAGAGTTTTTGTACAAGATCCAATGATTCTTGAGTAGCCATGGGACTATAGTCTCCTTCCGTATTTAAGATGTCGACAATGTGCGATGTCGACCCTCTTCTTCACCTTGAGCGCTCAAGGCTTTCCCTCACTATTGCAAGGCCAAATGGTAGGCCATGGCTCCGGCAGTCGGGCGTTCCCTTGAGACTGTCATTCGGCCATCGCCCTGTTCTCCATTATTCGCCTGACAACATGAATACTGTAGTGGTAGCTGACTTTATGCGTCAACGGAGGCGTTAGCCTTGCCATTTGATGAATCATCATGCTAACCATTCTCATCTCGTGCGTAACTAAGCAAAAAGTGCAGTCTACCCCAGGCAATGAACCAGTGACGAATGACATCCGATGCATGCATGATAGAAAACACTGTTAATTTACGCCACAAATTCAGCTTATGCTCAACCATGCTGGTTGGCAACACCTTCCACCTCTGGCGTGCCTCAGCTCGTGGATCTTGTCGCACCATCATTTCGAGAAACGCCCTTGGGTCGGGTCTGGCCGCTTCGGCCGTGCCAAGGCCCTGACAGCGCTTGCCCAATCGAAGTGGGCCTCGGTCTGGCATCGCGCCGCTGACACGCGAGCCTGGCGCTCGACATCGTCGGTGACGAGAAGCTCATGCAGCCGCCGGCTCAACTCCCCCGGCGCAGCCAGCCACACGGCCTCCGGCGCAAAATCCAGGCCGCGGTTGCCGAAGAAGGTCGTGAGCACGGGCACGCCGCTGGCGGTGTAGTCGAGCATCTTGAGGTTGCTGCCGGAACCACCGAGCATGGGATTGAGGGCTATATCGGCCGAGGCCAGCAATACCTTGAGCTCGGCTTCGCTGACAAGGCCGGCCGCTCGCATGTTGACGGGCAGTGCCGGCAGTTGCGGGTGCTGGCAGAGGCTACCGACCAGCACGAAGTCCACCGTCGGGTGGGCTGGGGCCAGGCGTTCGGCGATGAAGCGTGCCGCTGCCAGGTTGGGACCATGCCAGCTGGCGATGAACAGGGCCACGGGCCTTGCCATGCCCAGCCGGCGCTGCCAGGCACGGCGGGTTGGCATGTCGATGAAGGGCAGGCGTTCCAGATCCGCGCAGTTGGGCACCACCACGCCCTTCTCTTGGGGCAGGCCGTAGCGACGGCGAAATACCGCGAGATCCTCCTCGGCACAGGCGATGATCTCGGCGCTGTCGCGGCAGGCGGTCGCCTCTGCCTGCTCGACATCGTCGAGCAGGGTGGCGGCGCGCTGGCGCGTGGCAAGATCATCGCTTGCCAGGGCCGGGGCGAGGATATCGCGCTTGAGCTCGGCCTCGACGTTGTGCGCCTCGTACCACCACGGCGAAGGGCCATGGGCCCGCATGGCGTGCACCAGGTAGGGATGCGCGCAGATCCCCAAAGTCGCCGTCTCCGCGTGCCGCGCGAGGGCCGCCAGGAAGGCGGGATTGTCGACCCAGCCGTGGATGGCGAAGAGATCGTCGAGGGGCGCGCCGAGGGCCTGCGACTGCCGATGCAGGGTCGTGAACTGGGCCGGGGTCAGGGGAATACAGTGCTCCTCCAGCCCCGGGGCGATCCACCGCTGGCGCTCGCTCTCGGCCTGGGTATCGAGACACAGCAGGGTGATGCGCACGCCGGCTTGCCGCGCCAGGTGGCGGTAGAGATGGTAGATGCGATTCTGCCCGCCGCCCCGCGGGGGGGTGACGGCGAAGGTATTGAGCACCAGCCAGTGGCCGGGCCGGCTGACCTGCACCACGGGCAGGTCAGGCGCCGGGCCGAGCAGCCCCTCGGCCACCCGCTGCCAGCTGATGCCCTTGGTGCGCTCGCGGGCTGCCCGGCCCAGCCGCGAGCAATACGCAGGATCGCTCAGCGCCGCGTCCAGCGCCTCGGCCAGGGCCGCTTCCTCGGGCGGTATGCACCAGCCGGTCATGCCATCCTCGACGAATTCCGTGGGGCCGCCGCTGTCGGTGCAGGTGATCACCGGTCTGCCGACGGCCATGGCCTCGAGGGTGATCAGGCCGAGGTCCTCGTCCCGCGGGATGAATGGCACGGCACAAGCGGCGCGGTACTGGTCGACGATCTCGCTGTCGCGGAGAAAGCCCAGAAAGTGAATACGCGGATCCTCGGCGGCCAGCTGCGCCAGCGCGGCCCGCTCGGGCCCGCTGCCGGCGATCCACAGTTCGCCCTTGCCCCGGGTGCGCCGGAAGGCGCGGATCAGCAGGTCGAGGCGCTTGGGGGCCTCCAGGCGGCTGCAGGTGAAGAGCCGGGGAGTGGCCTGCTCCGGCGTGACCGCCTGGGGCGGCGACACGTCGAGGTCCGAGGGGTGAGGCAGCACCTGGACCCGCGCGCCGGCGGGAAAGTAGCCGGGCCGATGCGCAACAGTGGCCGAGATGGCGCTGTAGCGCGTGATGACCTCCGGCGCCATGGCGATACGGTCCAGATGCTGGACGAGCGCCCGGGCCAGCGGCCCGGGAAAGGCCAGCAGCGGAGCCTGCGTCGGGGTAATGTCGGCCGCCAGGGACTCAAAGGCGGCGAACAGCTCGCCTAGATGCTCTCGCCGGGGAGCCGCCGCCAGGAGATCGCGCAGGGTTCGCCAGGCGGGAAGCCCCTCCGCGGCCGCTAGCGCCGGCCGGGCGATCAGCGGATCCGGCCAGCCATCGGCGTCATCGAAGGCGGCGGCATCGGAGAGCTCGGGCCAGGGCCAGGTGTCGTAGAGGCCACGCAGGGGATGCTGGAGATAGAGCCGGTGGTCGGGGTGGCTGACCATCCATGCCGGATACTTGGTGGTGATGACCGCATCGAAGTGGCTGACGTCCAGTTCGCTGAAGCGGCGGTAGCTCGCCATCACCTCGCGCAGGGTACGCTCGGGGCTGGGCAGCTTGATCAGTTCGGCCTGGTGGTCGCTCTCGCGGTTGAGGTGCTGCCAGAGGCCCCACCAGAGCTTCTCGGCGCCACCGATGGTGAACGGCACGGGGCTCGGCGCGATGATGGCAACCTTCATGCCTTCTCCTGGCCGAGCAGCCGCGCCACCACGCTATCCCAGCCGATGCCGTGAGCCTGATAGGCCTCGCGGCCGGCCTGGCCCATCTCGGCAGCAAGGCGGCGGTTGGCCCAGGCGGCGTCGATGGCCTCGGCGACGGCCTCGGGGCTCGGCTCGACCACCCAGCCGGTCTCGTCGTGGCGCACGAACTCCAGCGGGCCGCCGCTATCGGTGCAGGTGATCACCGGCTTGGCGGCGAGCATGGCCTCCAGGGTGATGTAGCCGTAGTCCTCGTCGAAGGGGCCGAAGAAGACGGCCAGGGCGTGGGCGTAGCAGGCGAGTTTCTGGGCCTCGCTGATCTGACCGGTGAGGGTGACCCGGTCCTTGAGATCATGGCGCTCGATGATCGCTTCATAGCGGGCGCGCTGCCCCCCGTCGCCGGCGATCAGGATCTTGGCCGGGCTGCGCAGGTGGCGGGCGGCCTCGATCAGCAGGTCCTGACGCTTCAGGCCTTCCAGGCGACTCGGATAGAAGACGTAGCCCCAGTCCTCGGCGTGGTAGAGGCGCTCGGCCCCGTGAGGGGGATGGTACAGCGGCGTAGCGGCGAGGCCGTTGTGGCTGGCCAGCCGTTCGGCGACACGGGCCGAATTGGCGAACAGCTGGCTGACGCGCCCCAGATGGCGGTTGTCGTAGTCGATCACCGCCTGGCGAAGCTGGCGCAGCGCGGGCGTGGCCTGGTGGTCGTCGAAAAGCTCATAGACGGCGCGATGCTGGTGCATCACCCAGACGGTATGCGCGGGATGGTGGATACCATAGCCGGGAAACTGCAGGCTGATCAGCCGGTCGACGGCCTGGCCGTTGGGCCGGGTCATGTCGAGGGTCTCGCAGTAGGACATCAACCGCTCGACGTCGGCCTCGGGCTGGAAGCGGAACGGCAGGCGCAGCAGTTCTGTGTCGTGGCCGTGCTCGCGCAGGGCGGCCACCAGCCCATGGATATGGTGATCGGCGCCGCCATGCAGGAAAGGGACGTGGTTGGCGGTGACCAGAATCTTCATGCCGCCTCCTCGGTGCGGTCGGCCACCTTGGTGCCGATGATGGCGAAATCCTGGGGGCCGCAGAGATGGCCGTTGACCCGCTCCGTGAGGGGGTCGTCGCCCGGGACCTGTGCCTCCTCGGGGTAGGGGTTGAAGCGACGCACCTGGACATCGCCGTAACCGTGATAGGTGAGCAGGAAGGTCATGGAGGTGGGCGTCAAGGGGTTACGATGCGTCGGGTCATGGTAGAAGGTGTGGCTCCCCACCAGCAGGTTCTCGGGGTTCGGCGTCTCGAGGATGAGCACGCCGCCGGGTGCCAGAGCGCGATGGGCCTCGTCGATCAGCGCATAGAGCACATCGAAGGGCAGGTGCTCGGCGATGTGAAAACCGCTGATCACGGCCTGGCTGTTGTCCGGCGCTTCTCGCAGGGCGCTGACGGCATCCTGGTGGTGGCACGCGAAGCCGGCCTCGCGGCAGTGCTCGACCATGGCGATATTGAGATCGATGCCGGTAGGCTCGAACCCCTCCTCCACCAGCAGTGACAGCCACTCCCCGCGGCCGCAGCCGAGATCGAGGGCCGCGGTTCCCGCCTGGCGCGCCTGATCGAGCTGCACCAGGTAGTGGCGCAGGTGTGCACGAATCTGCGCTTCGCTGCCCCGGCAGGCATCCTCGAAGGCGACATAGTAGGCGTCCAGCAGATCCTGGTGCACATTCGCCGGCTCGATACTGCCCCGCTCGACGGGGGGCAGCTCCAGGGTACGCTCGTAGGCGCGCCGCTGATGCTGGATAGCGCTCCACAGGGCGGCCTGCTCGTCGCGCAGCCGCTGGACGTCCCGCGCGGCGCCTTGCTGCTCGCCGAGAAAGTGGTCGAGGCGACCCAGCTGGCCGTCGACATCGCCCAGCACGGTCGTCATCTGGTCATGCAGCTGGTGCATTCGCGCTTCGGTACGCAGGCTGCGCGCCTCGAGGCGCAGCCGGGAACGCCAGGCAATCTCCCACAGCCGGCAGACCCCCATCACGGGGAGCAGGAGGACCTTGCCGGCCTTCCCCGTGCGCTGCAGGCGCTTGACCGGAACCAGCAGCCCGGCGGGGACGTCGACCCGGATGCCGGCCTGCTCGCGAAAGCGCCGCGACTCGTCGGAGATCAGCATGTTGGCCACCGTGAAGGCTCGCCCTACCCGCGGCAGGCGACGCAGGTAACCGGCCATCCCCTCGGGGTCCGGTTCACGCCCCAGCAGCCGGCGGTAGAGATGCCTGACAAAGGACTCGGCGCCCTGGTCCATCGCCAGGAGTTCGACGAACTGCGGGCGGCGGGCATCGACCAGCGGAAGCCCTTGACACTCGCGGGCGGCCTTGAGCTCGTCGATGAGGCGCTGGTGCCGGAACATCGGCACGGCCTGCACCGTCGATGCGTCGTTACCGGCCTCGGGCAGCTCACGAGCCTCCTGCTTGAGACGCGCCAGGAGGCGGTCAATGTCATCGAATGACGGGGGCATGGGCGCTCCTTGTCGCGTCCTGGGGAATCTCGGGGTCCAGCTCGATCGTCAAGGGCAGGCGACAGATCCCGCCGAAGGGCAGATCGGCAAAGCCCGCCACCTCGAACTGCAGATAGCTGTCGCACCACCAGAAGCAGTCATCGAGATGATGGTCGCTGGAATGTAGCGCCAGGGTCAGGGTGTACTTGCCGGGCGCGATGTCGGCGACGATCTCCAGGCTAACTCGCCGCTGCTCGCCGGCGGCAAGCCGAAGCGGCTGGCCTAGCTGATGGGTATTGACGCCGAAGATGTCCTGGCCGTAGCGGTCGCGAATCATCAGGCCCAGGGTGAGATCATCGAGCGCCTGGTGGGCCAGCAGGTCGAGGCTGACCTTCAGGGTCTCGCCGCTGCCGAGCACGGGCGCACCGCTTCGCTCGCCCAGCGCCTCGCCACGCAGGATCTCGGCCTCACCGCTGCCGTAGACCCCCTGCTGACGAGCGCGATGTCGCCCCTCCTCTTCCTCCGCCTGCCGCGCCATGATGCGGTTGTAGTAATTGACGGCGTCGTCTGCATCGCCGTCGTAGGTCAGCCTGCCGCTCTCCAGCACCATGGCCCGGTCGCAGAGCATCTTCACGGCATTGAGATCATGGGAGACAAACAGGATGGAACCGCCGGCCTCCTTGAACTGGCGTATACGCTTCATGCACTTCTGCTGGAAATAGCCATCCCCCACCGACAGGGCCTCGTCCACCAGGAAGCAGCTGGGATCGGCATGGATGGCCACGGCGAAGCCCAGGCGCATGACCATGCCGGAGGAATACGTTCGCAGCGGTTCGTGAATGTAGTCGCCGAGTTCGGAGAATTCGATGATGGCCTGGCGACGGGACTCGATCTCGGCATGGCTCATGCCCACCATGAGCCCGTTGATGGTGATGTTGTCGTGCCCACTGAGCTCCGGATTGAACCCGGTGCCCAGCTCCAGCAGCCCGGTAACACGACCATCGATATGCATCTCGCCGGCATCCGGCACCAGCACCCCGGTCAGCAGCTTGAGCAGTGTCGACTTGCCGGCACCGTTGCGTCCCAGCACACCCAGCACTTCGCCTTCCCGAACCTCGAAGCTGATGCCTCGGAGGGCATGATGGGGCGTGTGGCGAGCACGACCAGTAACGGCTTCCAGCAGCCTGTCGGCCGGCTTGCTGAACAGCTTGAATGACTTGTGAAGGTCATGAACCCGTATCATGGGATCTCCTAGAAGCTGTCGCGAAGGTCGCGCTCGGTTCGCGCGAGCAGCCAGAACGCCAGGGCCACCAGCGCCAGCGTGGCGAGCAGCAGCCCCCCGAGGCCAGCCAGCGCGGGCATCTGCTGGCGCATGATCAGGTCCCGATAGGCGCCGACGACATGGAACATCGGATTGAGCGAAAGCCAGTCCACCACCCAGGGTGGGAGAATATCGGTGACGTAGACGATGGGAGTGACCCAGAACCACAGCTGGAGACTGACTGCCACCATTTCGCGGATATCCTTGAGGTAGACCGCCAGGATCGCCAGCGTCAAGCCCAAGCCATACAGGAAGGCGCTCTGCAGCGCATAGACGAGTGGCAGGCCAAGCCACCACAGGGAGAATGGGTAGCCGATCATCAGCAGGAAGATGGCGAAGAGCGCCATGCCGATCAGGTGCGTGACCCCTTCGGCCAGCAGTACCGAGAGGGGCAGGGCCTTGAGCGAGAGACGAACCTTGGTGATCAGGTGCCCCTGGGAGACAAAAAGATTGGTGATGCGCTCGAGGCTCTTGGCGAAGACCATCCACGGCAGGATGCCGGCGATCAGATAGATGCTGTACGTGTACTGCTCGATCTCGGCGCCGAAGCCTTCCAGCCTGGCCCCCATGATGCGCGAGAAGACCAGCACGAAGACCAGGATGGTGACCAGCGGGCCGATGATGGTCCAGGCCGTGCCCAGGACCGAGCCCTTGTGGCGGTCGATCAGCTCCTGACGAGCTAGCTGGCGCACCAGTGGCAGGCTGTCGAGGAAGAGACGCGGCACACGACGATTCATCATGACTCCAGAGCGCGATGCAGCGAGGCCTGCAGGGCCTCGGCGGACGCCTGCCAGGTAAAGCGTTCGGCGCGTACTCGCCCCTGCTGGATGCGTGCCTCGTGATTCTCGTCCAGCAGTTGGCGCAGACCGCCGCGAATGGCGGTGATATCACCGGGGGGAACACTGATGGCCGCGGCGCCGCCCACCTCGGCGGTGGCCGTGACGTTGGCGGTAAGTACCGGGGTACCGGCGGCCATGGCCTCGATCACCGGCATGCCGAAGCCCTCGTAACTGGAGACATAGACGAAGCCGCTGGCAAGCGCGTATAGCGCCGGTAGGTCGTCTCCGGGCACATAGCCCAGGCGGCGAACGGTGCCGGCCTCCAGGGCTGAGCGGATCTCCCGACTGAGGGTCTGCTCGCCCCAGCCCTGCATGCCCACCAGCAGCAGTGGCGCGGCACGCTGCTCGTCGCGGGGCAGTTCGGCGAAGGCCTGCATGACCCGGACCAGATTCTTGCGCGGCTCCAGGGTGCCGACGCTCAGCAGGAAGCGCTCAGGCAGTTCATGACGCTGGCGGACCCGGGTGGCATGGGGGGCGTCGGGCACGGCAAAGAAGCGTTCCGATACGCCGGGGGAGACGATATCGATTCGAGAGGCATCGATGCCGTGCAGCGCCTGTAGTTCGTCGGCGGTGAACTGCGAGACCACATTGATGCGGCTGGCATGTGCCAGGCTCTCAGGCAGGTGGCGATTGAAGAACTCGACTCGCTCGCGGGGATGAAACTCGGGATGACGCTCGTGCGAGAGGTCGTGGATGGTCAGCACGCTGGGCCCCTGCCAGGGCAGCAGCACGTAGTTTGGCTCCCAGTAGACGGTATCGCCCTGACGTGCCAGGCGCTGTCCCTGGCGACGCAGACGCTCGCTGCACAGCCAGCGGTAGGCACGCCTCGTCAGGGGGTTGCGCAGGTAGCGTCGCGCCAGTTGCCAGAGCGGGCCGCGCTCGTCAAGGGGCGAGGCACCGAGGGTAGCCGCCTGGGTCGGGGCGGCGAGCAGTGGGTGCCCCGGGTCGAGCGCCTCGAAGCGAGTGCCGGTCACCCCGTCCATGCGCAGCCCGGCATCCAGCAGGGCCAACGTCAGCTCCCGGGTATAGTGGCCGATGCCGGTCAGCGGCGTCAGCAGCGGCTGCAGGTTGACGATCACATGCATGAGAAAGGCTCGTCGCTCGGGCCCAGTTGGAGACAGTCGATCCAGCGCTGCCAGAAACGCGCGATACCGAAACGCTGCGCCTGCGCCAGGCAGGCATCTGGGGAGAATGCCAGGGAGTCAAAGCGCTCAAGGGCACCCAGGAGAGCCGCCGGGGTCTGCTCGTGGAAGAACACGCCGGTTGCCTCGCTCCCCTCGTCTATCACGGTCTCCAGGGAACCGCCTCGCCCATAGGCGATCACCGGTGTGCCGCAGGCCTGAGCCTCCAGCGGCATGATGCCGAAGTCTTCCTCGGCGGCAAACACGAAACCCCTGGCGCGGGCCATCAGACGCTGCAGTTCGCCGTCGGGCCGATATCCGAGCAGTTCGATATTGGGGGCAGCGGCCGCCAACTTTTCCAGGCGTTTGCGCTCGGGGCCATCGCCGACCACCTTGAGGCGGCGGCGACCCTCGTGACCAAAGGCCTCGATGATCAGATCCATGCGTTTATAAGACACCAGCCGGGAGGCCGCCAGATAGTAGTCGTCTCGTGGCTCGGGATTGAAGGTAAACGCATCGAGATCGACGGGAGGATGGATGACCGTGGCATGGCGGCCGTAATACTTGGCGATACGCTTCGACACATTCGCCGAATTGGCGATGAAGGTGTCGACCTGGCTGGCCGTGAAGTGATCCCACTGGCGCAGCCGCCCAAGAACGCGGCGCACGTACCACGCCACCGGCCCGGAAAAGCCAGCATCACGCAGGTAGGCTTCCTTCATGTCCCAGGCATAGCGCACCGGGGTGTGACAGTAGCAGACATGCCACTGGCCGGGATGGGTGATCACCCCCTTGGCCACGCAGTGGCTGGAGGAAACGACCAGATCATAGTCGCTCAGGTCGAACTGCTCGATGGCATGGGGCATCCAGGGCAGCAGATGACGATAGAAGCGCCGAGCCAGAGGCCAGTGCTGCAGGGCACTGGTCACCACGCGGTGACCCGCCAGGCGCCCTCGCTGGCCAGCGGGCAGGAAGTCGACCAGGGTGTAGACATCCGCCGCGGGAAAGGCCTGCAGCAGCGCATCAAGCACCTTCTCGGCGCCCCCCTGCACCACCAGCCAGTCGTGCACGATGGCGATGCGCCGGGAGGCGCCCCAGGCCTGAAGCGCATGCAGGGTTGCGTCGCTGGCAGAAACTGTCATGAGGCCTCGGGGCCGCGGCCGTACACGTCATCGAAGCGCACGATGTCGTCCTCACCGAGATAACTGCCGGTCTGCACCTCGATCAGCTTGAGCGGGATGACGCCGGGGTTCTCCAGGCGATGCACGGTACCCAAGGGAATGTAGGTGGACTCGTCCTCACTGAGGATGAAGCTTCTGAGATGCGCGCTGTCGCCGTGACCGTCGCCCAGGGTCACCTGCGCCGTGCCGGCCACCACGATCCAGTGTTCGGCACGGTGATGGTGCATCTGCAGCGAGAGCTTGGCGCCCGGCTTGACGACGATCTCCTTCACCTGGAAGCCTTCCATCAGCACCATGGTGCGGTAGTGGCCCCAGGGCCGATAGACCTGCGGCAGCGCCTGGCTTTCCTTGCGACCTGCCGTATTGAGGGCCTCGACGATGCCTTTGGTGTCCTGGGCACGGGAGCGGTCGGCTACCAGCACGGCGTCCTCGGTCTCTACCACGATCAGGTCTTCGACACCCAGTGTCGCCACCAGGCGGGAGTGGCTGTGCACCAGGCTGTTGCGGGTGTCATGGAGCATGACATCCCCACGGGTGGCGTTGCCCTGGGCGGCAAGATCGGACTTGAGCTCGAAGATCGCATCCCAGGCGCCGATATCGCTCCAGCCGGGATCCATGGGGACCACCGCGGCGCGACGCGTGTGCTCCATGACGGCATAGTCGATGGACTCGCTGCGACAGGCGGCAAAGGCCTCGGCGTCGAAGCGCATGAAGTCGAGATCCTCTCGACGGCCGGCATAGGCAGCCTGGCAGGCGTGGTGTATATCGGCGGCGTGCGCCTCGAGTTCCTCCAGGTAGCGGTCTGCGCGGAACAGGAAGATGCCGCTGTTCCAGAGGTAATCGCCGCTCTCGAGGTAGGCATGGGCACGGGCGAGATCGGGTTTCTCGACGAAGGCATCGACCCGGTGTCCGGCCGACAGCGGCTGGCCACGGCGAATATAGCCATAACCGGTATGCGGCTTGTCTGGCGTGATCCCGAAGGTGACGAGAAAGCCCTGCTCGGCCAACTCGCGGCTCTGATCCACCGCGGCCTGGAACGCCGGGGCATCGATCATGACATGATCGGCCGGCATGACCAGCAGCAGGGTCGCCGGGTCCTGATTGGCGACCTGACTAGCGGCCAGTGCCACGGCAGGCGCGGTATTGCGCCCGCAGGGTTCCAGCAATATGCGCCACGGTGTCACGCCGGCTTCCTGAAGCTGCTCGGCCACAAGGAAACGATGGGCCTCGTTGCAGACAATCAGGGGATCGTGAACACCACCCAGCCCCGTCAGCCGGAGGGCAGTCTCTTGAAGCAGGCTGTGCTCGGTGGCGTTGAAACGCTGAAACTGCTTGGGATACTGCTCACGCGAGACCGGCCAGAGCCGGGACCCCGAGCCACCGGACAGGATCACGGGCGTTAGCGGTGCATTCCTTGTGAGCGTGGGCAAACTGGCACTCCTTGCCGGGCGGGTGACCCCGGTCGACCATCGGGCGTTGTTCGATGGCGCAGCATAATACCATCTAGACGCGCCAAACGTAGCGTAGCCTTGCCAGAGCACGCCGATCACGGCTGGCGGTTGACGAAGCCACGTGTCACGGTCATCAGCAGGATCTTGAGGTCGAACCCTAGCGACCAGTTGTCGATATAGTAGAGGTCGTATTCCACTCGCTTGCGCATGAGGGCCACATCATCGGTGATTCCCCGCAGACCGTTGACCTGGGCCCAGCCTGTCATGCCGGGCTTGACCCGGTGGCGCTGCATATAGGTCTCAATTTCATCCTTGTAATATTCGTTGTGGTCCATGGCGTGGGGACGCGGGCCCACCAGCGACATGCGGCCTTGCAGCACATTGTAGAGCTGGGGCAGCTCATCCAGGCTGGTGCGACGAAGAAAGGCCCCCAGCGGCGTTATGCGCGGATCTCCCTGGATTGCCTGAGGTGTGCCGGAAGCGTGATGCAGGGTCATGGTGCGGAACTTATAGATCCGGAAACGCTTGCCGTCCAGTCCATGACGATACTGCTTGAACAGCACGGGGCGCCCCATCTGCCAGCGCAACGCCGTGGCGATTCCCAGCATCAGCGGCAGAAAGACCACGAAGAGCGCCAGGCCCAACAGGCGATCCTCCAGGGCCTTGAACAGCCGCATGGCGCCATCCAGCGGCGAGCGGTTGAGGTCCAGGGAGAACATGTCGGCCACCTGGGTCACGCGGTGGTTGAGCAGCCGAACGTCGGTAAGGTCGGGAAAGTAGCGAATATCCACCGGCACCACCATCAGCTCGGCGGAGAGTTGCTTGACCCGGTCACCGCTGGCCAGAGGATAGGTCAGCCAGACTTCGTCAAAGTCGCGGCGGAAGACGCTACGGCTGGCCAGCGCCTTGACCCTGGCCACCAGGTCATCGCTGCCCATGGGTTCATCAATCAGCCGGGCCGCAATCTGATAGCCCAGGTAGGGCATGCTCTCCAACCGATGTTGGATACGCGCCATGTTGGCGGGAGCTCCGATCAGCAGCACCTTCTTGATATTGCGGCCGCGCGAGCGGATGCGCCGGAGATACACATAGAGAAGGGTGCGCAGCAGCAGCCCGGCGGCCAGCACACCGAGAGAGGAGAGCAGCATCCAGGCACGCGAGAAAATGACCGCGCTCTGGGTCGCAACCAGGAAGAGACTGAGCAGGATGATGGTCAGCAGCCACCCCAGGGCGTAGACACCGAGCATGGTGAAAAGGCTACGCCCGCGCCAAGGCTGATAGAGCCCGGAGAGTTCCCCGCAGGCCGGCAACAGCAGGCCACCGGCCAGGATCAGCAGGGGGTATTCCACCCCACTGGCACGATCTATATTCGGCAGAACGGCCAGAAGCAATGATGGCAATATCAGCGCGATGGCCGCATCGAAGCAGCGCATCAAGCGCCGCTGCCAGTCACTGGTGGTGGCTGCCATGATCAGCGCGCTGGATCACCATCTCCGGACTGTGTAATGCGCATCAGCAGGTCCATGCTGCGCTCCAGGTCCTCTCGTCCCAGGTCGCCTACGGCAGACTCCAGGGCTAGCCGATCGAGCACGAAATTGCCCAGGGTGTCGACGAACTGGATACGCTGGTCATACAGGCTGGCGCGTGCATCGAGCACATCCACCAGGTCGCGCAGGCCCAGCTGCTCGCCACGCTCGGCAGCTTCCAGGAAGAGCTCGCTGGATTCGATGGCCTGCCCGAGCGCCTCGAGACGGCGCTCGTTGCCGTCCAACGACCTCAGGCGTTGGCGCACCTCCTGGGCGGCCAGGTTGCGCTGGTTATCCAGCGCCTTCTGGCTGGCGGCAGTGCGAAGCTCGCCCTGGCGCACACTGGCAACGGTATAGCCACCGCGAAAGAGCGGCATGCTCACCTCGACATTGGCACGATAGTCCTCGCTTTCCCGCAGTTCGTCGTCGCTGACGCGATCACTGTAAGAGAGGTTGAGGTTGATCTCCGGGAAATAGCCGCCGCGCCGTACGCTGGTATCCTGATCGTTGATCTTGCGCTCGGCGGCGGCGCGCTGTACGTCGAGGTTCTGAACGATACGCTCGAGCCAGTCCTGGCCGTTGCCGAGATCACCTTCGATATCCACCGCATTCAGGTTACCGAGCCGATGCCCCTCGAAGGCGGGACGCACGCCGGTGAGGCGTTCAAGCTCGCTCAAGGCGTCGTCGAGGTCGTTCTCGGCCTCGACGGTATCGGCGATGCTCTGGTCGAAACGCGACTGAGCCTCGAGCAGATTGATGCGATCACCCACGCCCAGTTCATAGGCACGGTTGGCCTGGCGCACCTGGAGCTCGAGCGACTCCTGCTGGGCCTCGAGCAGACCAAGGGTACGCGAGGCCAGATAGGCGTTGACGTAGGCCTCGCTGACCTTCAGTGCGAGGTCTCGCTCGACCAGGGCCAGGTCGAGCTCGGCGGCACTCACCTGGGCGTCGGCGCGGCCCATGCCACGCCAGCGCTCCAGGCTGAACAGCGGCTGCTCCAGCTGCACCCGCCAGTACTGCTCCTCGATTTCACCAGGACGCGTAGCCTCCTGGTCCAGCCCGAAATCGTCCGGCTCGGTCTGGATATTGGTGGAGTCCTGCCATAGATAGCCGCCGCTGGCCGTCAGCTGCGGCAGCAGCTGGGAGCGAGCCAGCGGCTCTTCCTGCTCGACGGCCTCCAGCTCAAGCCGCTGGCGGGCCAGGTCGGCGTCGTTGTCCAGGGCGCGAGCAAAGAGCCCCGGAAGGGAGGGCAGGTCGACGCTGCTGCTGGCATCGCTCTGTTCCTGGGCCTCGAGCTCGGCCAGGGCCTCTATCGCCGCTTCATCCGCCGGGACATCGTCCTGCGTGGACTGCCCCAGCGCGGGGGTACTGGCAAGCATCAGCAGGAGCGTCAGACGCGCCGGACGCGACATTGCTCTGCTGAATGAGTTGCGATATCCCAATGACCTCTCCCGCATCATTCCTCCCTCATGGCGCGCGCCAGCATGTCGGTGATGGGCTTGGCGATGTAGCTGGCGAAGGTGCGCTCACCGGTCTTGATCAGCACCTCGGCCGGCATGCCGGAAAGGAGCTGCATGCGCTCGTTCATGTCCTTCTCTCCCTCCTCGGTGACGCGAACGCGGGCCTTGTAGTACATCTGGCCGGTGGCCTCATCCTCGAAGCTGTCAGCGCTGACGTGGATCACCTCCCCGGCGATCTCGTTGGTAAGGCGCTGGTTGAATGCCGAGAAACGGATATCGGCATGCTGGCCGATATAGATATTATCGATATCGCGGTTGGGCACTCGCGCCTCGACCACGAAGCCATCTCCCCCCGGCACGATATCCAGGATGGGGTCACCACCGCGAATCACGGCACCCTGAGAGTGTATCTGACGCCCCACCACGGTGCCGGAGACGGGGGCCACGATGGTAGTGCGATTGACCTGGTCGGACAGCGAGGTGATGCGCTCTTCCGCCTCGGCGATCTGTGACTGGGCGTTGCGCAGCTGTTCGCCAACCTCGGACTGGAACTCCTGGCGGCGCACTTCCTTCTGCAGCTGGTTCTCGCTGATCTGCGACTTGAGGCTGGCGATCTGCGAGCGATGCTCGGCGATGCGCCCCTGGTACTCCAGGACCTGACGCTCCAGCTCGCGCAGGCGCTGATTGTCGCCCAGCCCTTCCCGGTACAGCGAACGGAAGTCCTCGGCTTCGGCACGCAGTGAGCTGACGCGACGCTGGTTAATGGAGATCTGGGATTCAAGTCCGTCGATCTGCTCGCGCATCTGGTTGGTCTGCTCGTCCAGTGACTCAAGTGCGCCTTGCATGGACTCGCGACGGGCGACGAACAGACTCTGCTGCACGGCCAGCACCTGCTGCACGCGAGGCCGGTCACTTTCAAGAAGATCCTCGGGAAAGTCGAGCATTTCGGCTTCTCTCTGCTCGGCGAGCAGCCGCACTTCCATGGCACGGTTGATCAGATACTGCGACTTGGCGATATCCAGCTGCGAGCGGGCCTGGGTGTCACTAAGGATCACCAGCGGATCCCCTGCCTGCACCTTGTCACCGTCCTCGACGAGCAACTCTTCCACGATGCCACCCTCGAGGTGCTGTACGGTGCGCTTGAAGGATTCCATGGAAACACTGCCGGGAGCGACCACCGCCACGGCAAGGGAAGCGGTCAGCGCCCAGGTGCCGAAGCCGCCGAAGGCGACCAGCAGAATCACCATGCCCAGGCGACGATAGCCCTTGTCGCTGGTGGGCAGCTTTTCGGCATACTCGCCTTCAAGGGTTTCGGGCTTGCGAGGGGTGACATCGATTTCACCCTGCTGGGACGGCATGTTGCGATCGTCTGCCATTAGCTGGGCTCCTCGGGGGTATCATTCTGCCCGGCCCTGCCACCCTGGATGGCGGATAACCGGGCACTGTTGGACTGACTGACCTGAGCAGGCTTGCGCGCGAACTGAGCCAGCACCTCGTCGCGCGGACCGAACATGCTGACCTGGCCCTCCTTGAGCACCAGCAGCTGGTCCATGTTCTTGAGCACGCTGGTGCGGTGGCTGATCACGAACAGCGTCACACCCTCCGCCTTGAGCTTCTGGATCGCTTCACTGAGATGACGCTCACCGGCCTCGTCCAGGTTGGAGTTGGGCTCGTCCAGGACCACCAGCACAGGGTCGCCATAGAGGGCACGGGCCAGCCCGATGCGCTGGCGCTGACCGCCGGAGAGTGCACCACTGGTCGAGGAGATATAGGTGTCGTAGCCGTTGGGCAGCTCGAGGACCATTTCGTGCACGCCGGCTTTCCTGGCCGCCCTGACCACCTTGTCCGGGTCGACTTCACCAAAGCGCGCGATGTTCTCGCTGATGGTGCCGTCAAAGAGCTCGATATCCTGGGGCAGATAGCCGACATGGGGCCCGAGTTCATCGCGGTTGTAGTGGCTTACCTCGGCGCCATCGAGACGCACGTTGCCCACCTGGGACGGCCAGATGCCCAGCAACACCCGCGCCAGGGTCGACTTGCCGGCGGCACTGGGACCGATGATGCCGACATGTTCGCCGGCTGACACTGCAAAGTTGATGCCGCGGATGGTGGCCATGCGCACCCCCGGAGGCGCCGCGGCCACGGTCTCGACGGACAGGTCCCCTTTCGGCGCCGGCAATGACATGCGGCGATTCTCCTCGGGGATCTGCGTCAGCAGCTCATTGAGGCGACCGTAGGCACCGCGGGCGCCGACGAAACCCTTCCAGCTACCGATCATCTGATCGATAGGCGCCAGGGCACGACCCATGATGATCGAACCGGCGATCATCATGCCGGCCGTCATCTCGGCCTGCAGCACCAGGTAGGCACCCAGGCCAAGGATCATCGACTGGGCAAGCAGTCGCAGCACCTTGGAGGCATTGGTCAGCGCCCCGGCGCGGTCGCTGGCCCGCGACTGCTTGGACAGGAACTCGTGGTGCTTCTCGGACCAACGCCCCATGATGCCGGGCAGCATACCCATGGCATGCAGCACCTCGGCATTGCGCAGGTTGGAGTTGGCGAGGTCCTGAGCCTTGATGTGCTCGCTATTGGCTTCGGCCAGCAGGGTCTTGGTGGCCTTTTCGTTGGCGATAGCCAGAATCAGCAGCACGATGCCGGCGAAGGTAGCGAAGAACCCCAGCCAGGGGTGGAAAAGGAACAGCACACCCAGATAGACCGGCACCCAGGGGGCATCGAAGAAGGCAAACAGGCCATTGCCAGTAAGAAACTGCCGAAGACTGGTCAAGTCGTTGAGCGGCTGGGCACTTTGCTGGCCCTGGGAGACGACACTGCGCCGAAACATGGCGCTGTAGAGGCGCGAATTGATATCGGTATCCAGGCGATTGCCGACGCGCACCAGCATCCGGGAGCGAACGAGTTCCAGCCCACCCATGACCATGAACAGGAACACTACCACCAGGGTGAGCATAACCAGCGTCTCGACACTCTGCGTGGAAAGCACCCGGTCGTAGACCTGCAACATGTACATAGGGGGAACGAGCATCAGCAGGTTGACGAACATGCTGAAGAAACCCACCGAAACGAAGGAACTACGGCACGCCTTGAGGGCGCGCTGCAGATCGGTGGCATCCTGTTGCTTTGCCATGGGGTGAATCACCGTTGATCGAGTAAGGTAGCGAAACCGGGATAAATCAGATGCGGCAGAATAACAGAAGCGCCCCTACCGGGGGTAGGGGCCTTTCGCTGAAGGTCGGTCTGAAAAAGCGCAAGCCCTGTCTTGTCGAGTTTAATGGCGGTCTGTTCGCTTCCTCGGAGCGCGATACTTGTCTTGACATCCTACTCCCCCGATGACCAATCAGCTCCGACGGGCTGCTAGATCGCCGCGGGGTTGTCCAGACTTTGCAGCTGAGCCCACCAGTGGTCCACCCCCTCTGCCCAGCCTTCAGGCCCGCTGGCCTCGCTGCGGTAGAGCGCCGGCTGGTGGGGCGAAACGGCCAAACCGTGACAGCCGCAGATCACCACCGCCTGGTCCACTGCCTCGAGCATGGCGATATCGTTGGGCCCATCGCCCAGCGCCAGTGTCAGCGGCCGCTGACCACGCAGCGCCTCGAATCGCTCGATCAGCCAGTTCACAGCGCTGCCCTTGTGGCAATCCCCGGTAACGTGCCAGAAGCGCCCGCCGCGCACCAGACGCAGGCCGTCGCCCGCCAGCCCTGCGCGGAATGCCTCGAGCCCGGCCTCGTCATCCTGCCAGATCAGCGGCTCGCTCCCCTCACGCATCCGCGCCAGCCTCGCCTGTGGCGCCGACATGCCGGTCAAGGTCATCAGCTCATCGAGGGACATCTCGCTCATGGTGGTGAAGCACGCATCGAGACGCGCTCGCCACACCGCGAGCCGTTGGCGAATGAGGCCAATGTCGACCCCGAGCGAGCGGACCGCCATGCCATCGGCGCCGACGCCGCGGTCCAGGCGAGCATGGCACCAGGCCGATGGCAGTCCGACCACAGCGCCGTTCTCGGCGATGAAGGGAGCCTCGTCGAGACCCAGTTCACGACGCAGTGGCAGTAGCTCGCTGCGCGTCTTGCAAGACACCGGAATCACTGGCACCCCGAGCGCCTTCAATTGGACGAGCCACTGGCGGGCCGGGGCCCAATCATAGCGGTGGTGATCGAGCAGCGAGCCATCCAGGTCGGTGAAGAGCAGGCGCGAACGCCAGGCGGAATCAGGGGGTGAGACTGATGTCGAGGGCATGGCATTTCCGGCTACGGGTGGTGGGTTTACCATTTACCTTGCAGAATCCGCGCCAGGATCCGGCATAAGCCCGACTCGACAGCGAGCAAGGCATGCTGTTACGTGAACCAGGCGCCTCTGCACCCATTTCAAACACCAAAACGCCCCGCCATGGTGCATAGTGGCGGGGCGTTCGATGCCCCCTGGCCTAGGCTAGGGGGTCAGGCAACGGGGGTGGACCTCAGCGATAGACCGGCAGGCGGGCGCAGACAGCCTCGACCTTCGCCTTGACGTCCTCTTCGATGGCAGCGGTGTCGTCGCCTGCCGCCATGACGTCGAGGATGTCGCAGATCCAGCCGGCCAGCTCCCGGCACTCCGCCTCGCCGAAGCCACGAGTGGTTACCGCCGGGGTGCCGATGCGCAGGCCTGAGGTGACGAAGGGACTCTGCGGATCGCCGGGCACGGCGTTCTTGTTGACGGTGATATGGGAGCGCCCCAGGGCGGCGTCGGCGTCCTTGCCGGTCAGGCCCTGCTTGATCAGCGACAGCAGGAAGAGGTGGTCCTCGGTGCCGCCGGAGACCACCTCGAAGCCGCGCTCGATGAACACCCCGGCCATGGCCTGGGCGTTCTTGACCACCTGCTGCTGGTAGGTCTTGAAGCCGGGCTCCATGGCCTCCTTGAAGCAGATCGCCTTGGCGGCGATGACGTGCTCCAGCGGGCCGCCCTGCCCGCCCGGGAAGACCGCGGACTGCAACTTCTTCTCGATGGCCTCGTCGTTCTCGGCGGAGAGGATCAGGCCGCCACGCGGGCCGCGCAGGGTCTTGTGGGTGGTGGTGGTCACCACATGGGCATGGGGCAGCGGTGTCGGATAGACGCCGGCCGCCACCAGCCCGGCCACATGCGCCATGTCGACCAGCAGGTAAGCGCCCACCTCGTCGGCGATCTCGCGGAACTTCGCCCAGTCGATGATCTGGGAGTAGGCGGAGAAGCCGGCGATGATCATCTTTGGCTTGTGCTCGCGGGCGAGGCTCGCCACTTCGGCGTAATCAATGCGGCCGGCCTCGTCGATGCCGTACTGCACGGCATGGTAGTGCTTGCCGGAGAAGTTGGGCTTGGCGCCGTGGGTCAGGTGGCCGCCGGCGTCGAGGCTCATGCCCAGGATGGTATCGCCCGGCTTGACCAGCGCCTGAAACACCGCCGCGTTGGCCTGGGAGCCGGAGTGGGGCTGGACGTTGGCGTAAGTCGCGTCGAACAGCTCCTTGGCGTAATCGATGGCGAGCTGCTCGACGATGTCCACGTACTCGCAGCCGCCGTAGTAGCGCTTGCCGGGGTAGCCTTCCGCGTACTTGTTGGTCAGCTGGCTGCCCTGGGCCTCCAGCACCCGCGGGCTGGCGTAGTTCTCGGAGGCAATCAGCTCGATATGCGCTTCCTGGCGTGCGACTTCCTTCTGCATCGCATCGAACAGGGCATCATCGAAACCGGCAATCGTCATGTCACGGCTGAACATCGGCGGGGAACCTCGCATCATGGAATAATCTGAGGCCAGCATGATACCCCAGCCCCCCGAGGCTTTCACATGAAAGGCAATCATCCCGAGGGCGTGAGCCTTTCATCTTCCCCCGCCCATTTCCCTGGCCCCTGCGTTCAACGCGTTTCCACGCGCATCTCGAGACGCTCGGGCAACGCCATGGGATCGCCGGTGTAGGTTTCCAGGTTGCTCTCCGCCGGCAGCGTCAAGGCAACCTCGAGCTCATCGGCGTTACCTTCGGCCAGGGACACCAGGCCCAACAGGAACTGCTGCACTTCGGGACCGAACATCATGCCGAAGCCTTCGGCCTGGGTGCGTGCCTGTTCGAGGTACTGGCTTTCGGTTATGCCCTCCATGGCCGCTCCCAGGGTCGCCATGCGGCCAAAGAGCCCCTGCTCGGCGAGGATCAGGCGCAGGCTGCCACCCAGCAGCGTTGCCGACTCCAGTACCCCATCTTCGGCGAACACGGCCGCAGGGGTGACACCCTCGGGCAGCACTACCGGCAGTTCGACATCGACCAGCAGCCTGATGGCTTCATGGATCGTGACATGACTGTCGCTGGTGATAAGGCTTTGCGTATCGCCCTCTTCCCAGTTACCCAGCAGGGCGACATCGACACGCAAGTCGCCGCTACCATCGGTCAGCACGTTGCTGGCCATGCGCATCTGGGCCCGCTCTTCCTCGGGTGCCAGTTCGATCATGCGCGCCAGGTCGGCCTGAAAATCCTCGATCTCCAACCCGCCCTGACCGTCGCTGAAGTCGCCATCGACACTCAAGCGCGCCAGACTGCCCACGAGTCGCTCGGCGTCGACGACAAGGTCGCTCAGCAGCAACGCATCCAGGCGTTGTTCATCTTCATTATCGAGGCCCTGCAGCCCTTCGAACACCAGCGAACCGAGAGCAAAGGAACCGGCGCCAAACTCGCCCAGATTCTCGCCCATGCCGGACACATCGGCGATCTCGAAGCGCTCGATGGCCGTGTGGCTGAGCCCTTCGCCCCGCACCCGGGCGATCGTCATGCGCCCCTGGGCATCGTCCAGCTCGGCATCGTCAAACATATCGCGGGCCAGCTCCGACGAGAGATCCAGGATGATATCGTCGATCTCCAGGGTAGCGATGCGAACGTCCTGCGGGGCCAGGCTGTCGTCGAGCGGAAAGACGGCCCGCGATGGCTCGCCCAGGACGATGCGCTCGATCTCCACCAGGGCCATCTCGGATAGTTCATCCTCGAGACGCACCCCTTCCAGCGTCACCTCGTCGGGGCTGTCGTAGTCGCCGCTGACCACGTAACGGTCGATGAGCAAACGCTCGCCCTCTTCGCCGCGAAACACCACCTCTTCGGCGGTGACCCGCGAGCGCAGCGTCCCGCTCGACACCTCGCCGATGGTGACCTCACCGTGTTCGCCAAACACGCCTCGCAGATCGGCCTCGAGGCGCTCGGTCGAGCCCTGGGCGGAAACAGCAGGCAGTAACGTCACCAGCGCCAGGAAGGCGACACGGCGGGGGGAGACGCTGAGGGAAAGATGCGACATGGAATCACCTCCTGTGCAATCGATGGTGGAAAACGCCCGATATAGCGTAGCTCAAATGGGCGAGACGAGGCGTGCCTCGAGCCGTTGATTGACACTCTCCAGCACCCTGAGCCGGGCCTGGCGCTTGTCGTCGCAGGCGATCAAGGCCCATTCGGCGCCCGGCGCCTCGGTGCGGGCAAACATCTCGTCGATGGCCTCGCGATAGTCGTCCCAGCGCTCGCGGTTCCGCCAGTCCTCCTCGGTGAGCTTGTGGCGCTTGTGGGGCTTGGCCGCCCGGGCCTCGAAGCGGCGCAACTGCTCTTCGTGACTGATGGACAGGAACAGCTTGCACAGCACGGTGCCGTGGACCAGCAACTGGCGCTCGAACTCGCGGATCTCGCCGTAGGCGCGTCGCCAGGCCGCCTCGGGCGCCAATTCCTCGACGCGTTCCACCAGCACTCTGCCATACCAGCTGCGGTCGAAGATGGCGATGCGTCCGTCGGCCGGCAGGCGGCGCCAGAAACGCCAGGCCCAGGGCAACGCCAGTTCCTCGTCGCTGGGGGCGGCGATGCGATGGACCCGGTACTGGCGGGCATCCAGTGCCGCGGTGATCCGATGGATGCTGCCCCCCTTGCCCGCCGCATCGATTCCCTCGAAGGCCAGCACCACCGGAATTCGCCGACGAGCCGCTTCCCGGGCGTTGATGGCCAGGCGTCCCTGCGCCTCGGCGAGCTGCTCGGCGTAGGGCTCCTTCTCCAGAGCGGCCTTGGACCGGGAGTCGGCAAGGCGTATCGAGGGGGCGGACGATGCCACATCGGGCACCACGCCAGGCACGACGGAAGGCGCATCCGGTGGTGCCACCAGCGTTTCGCGCAGCAGCGCTCCCACCCGCTGCAGCTGGTCCGCCGGATCGCGAAAGTCGAGCCGGCGCCAGGGCGCATGGTCGGCCGCCGTGGCCTCGCGCATCTCGCGCCCCAGAGCGCCGATAGCGGCATGCTGGAGATGGCGCTGCCAGTCGGTGTCGTTCAGCTGCCAGCCCCGCACCGGG
The DNA here is from genome assembly GCF_902500215.1 of Halomonas lysinitropha. GTDB lineage: Bacteria > Pseudomonadota > Gammaproteobacteria > Pseudomonadales > Halomonadaceae > Halomonas > Halomonas lysinitropha. The sequence continues at coordinate 451,461 of NZ_CABVOU010000027.1, read as the reverse complement.
TCTTTCTGCAGCGCCTGCAGCTGACGGCGTTGTGTGGAACGGTCGATGTCCATCCACAGCTTAAGCAGTACAACACCCTCGGCGGCCAGCTCGGCCTCGAAGGCGCGAATCTCCGCCAGCCTGTCCCGAAAGGCCCCCGACGAAAGACGCCGCTCGGCCCGGGCAAAGAGGGCATCGCCATACCAGCCGTGAATGAAGATGCCGATACGGCCGCGATCGGGAATTCGTCGCCAGAAGCGCCACCAGTAGGGTCGCTCGCGCTCCTCGCTGCTGGGGCCCAAGGCATGCACCTCGGTGTGGCGGTTTTCCAGCCAGTGATTGAGCTCATTGACCAGCCGTCCCTTGTGGGTGACGGCGTGGCCGGTCAACAGCAGGATCACCGACTGCTCGCGACGATGGGCGAGGTCGAGCTGAGCTTCCAGCAGGCGGGCGCGCAAGATATCGGTCTTCATGGTCGCACCTCAGGTTTCGCCCAGCAGACCGAGGCTGGCGGCAGGCGCCTGGCGGCGCAGACCCCGCGACAGCAGATGGCCGATGAGACCGATAGGCAGCGCGCCGGCCAGCGGCAGGGTCAGCCACAGCAGCCAGTGGATCCTGGGGGCCAGGTCGAACCAGGCCAGGTAGATCCCGGCGGTCGCCAGCTCCGCCAGCAGGGCGCCCATCAGCCCGCTGGCCAGCCCCAGCACGGCGAACTCCGCCGCCTGCATCCGCGACAGCAACCGGTTGCCGGCCCCGAACACCCGCAGCAGGCCGCTCTCGTGGGCCCGCACCGGGAGGCTGGCGGTCAGCGCCGCATAGAGCACGCTGATCCCGGCCAGCAGCACGAAGCCCAGCACCAACTCCACCGCCCGGGTGACCTGGGTCAGCACCTCGCGTACCTGGGCGAGGATGGCCTCCACGTCGAGCAGGGTGACGCCCGGAAACTCCTGCACCAGCTGACGCAGCAGGTCGCGATCGTCATCGCCGAGATGGAAGGCGGTGATGTAGCTGTGGCCGAAACGCTCGAGGGTCTCGGGGGGAAAGATCACGAAGAAGTTGGGCCGGAAGCTCTCCCAGTCGAGGCTGCGCAGGCTGGTCACCTCGCCGGTGACCTCGTCGCTGCCGATGGTGAAGGTCAGGCGATCCCCCAGGGCCAGGCCGAGCCGCTCGGCCAGGCCATCCTCCACGGAAATCGGCACCGCCGCATCGCCCGGAGCGGAACTCGGCTCGGCGTCCACTTCGTCCAGCCAGCCCTGCTCAGAAGCGGGCGGGTCCTCGGTGAACCACTCCCCCGCCACCACCCGGTTGCCCTCGGGCAGGGTCTCGCGCCAGGTCAGGTTGAGTTCGCGACGCAGGGCGTTGTCGCCTCGCGATTCCGCAGGGACGACATCGCGCGGGGGCTGATCGTTGATGGCGGTAAGACGCCCGCGAACCATGGGATAGAGGGCGCTGCGGGCATCCGTGGCATCGGACAGGGCCGAAGCGAAGGCATCCCGCTCCTGGGGCTGGATATTGATGGCGAAGTGGTTGGGGGTGTCCTCGGGCAGCTGGGCCTGCCAGGTAGTGAGCAGATCGCCACGCACCAGGGCGATCATGGCCACGGCGAAGAAGGTCACCGAGAAGGCCAGCAGCTGGCCGAGGCTGGCATGGCGACGCCGTGCCAGCTGCTGGCCGCCCAGCCGGACGGCCGTGGCCATGCCATCCCGCGGGCCCCCACCCCGCCGCCCCGCGGGGGCCCCCCCGCGCGCCCGCGGGGGGGGGCCCCGCAGCACCAGGCCCAGCAGCGCGCCGCCGAGCCCCCAGAGCACGACCAGCATCACCAGTCCACCCAGCAGGAGGCCGGCGGCGATCCATGGATCGCCGGAGTAGAGCCACAGCAGTCCGCCGAAGACCAGCGACGCCATACCCACCACCAGCCAGGCCGAGGGCGGCAGCGGGTCCAGCTCGCGGCGCAGCACCTTGAGAGCGCTGACCCGCTTGAGGCGCAGCAGGGTCGGCCCGGCGAAGCCGGCCAGTACCGCCAGGGCGGTGAATACCCCGAGCCACAGCGGCAACAGGCCGGGTGCCGGCAGACTGAACGGCAGGAAGGCCGACAGCAGCTGTACCAGCAGCGCCTGACCGGCCAGGCCCAGCAGGGCCCCCAGCGCCGAGGCCGCCAGTGCCAGCCACAACAGTTGCAGCACGAAGAGTCGCAGCAGCTCACGCTGGGTGGCACCGAAGCAGCGCAACAGCGCCGCGGTATCCAGGTGGCGGTCGACGTAGCGCCGGGTGGACATGGCCACGGCCACGCCGGCCAGCAGCACGGCGGCAAGCCCTGCCAGTCCCAGATATTTCTCCGCCCGCTCCAGGGCATTGCCCAACTGGGGGCGATCGCTGCGCACGTCGCGCACTTCCACCCCCTCGCGACGCAGCCGTTCCAGCAACGGTTCGACGCGGGCCACCGCCTCGGCGCTGCCGGCAGCCAGCAGCTCGAACTCGACCCGCGAGCCCTCCTGGACGAGGCCGGTGGCGTCCAGGTCGTCGTGATGCATCATCAGCCGCGGATTGAAGTTGCCGAAGCCGGCCGACTGGTCGGGCTCGCGCTCGATCACGCCGCCGACCTCCAGCTCGGTCTCGCCCAGGCTTATCCGGTCTCCCACCTCGAGCTCCATCAGCAGGGCGAGACGCGGCGCCACCCAGGCCTCGCCCGGTGGCGGACCGTGCGCCAGGGTCTCGACGCCATCGCCGCGGTCCACGCGGGCCGTGCCGTAGTGGGGATAGACGTCGTCGACCACCTTGAGGCTGGCCGGCTGGAAGCGGTCACCGCGGCTGATCATGGAGACCATGTCGACCTGGTCGGAGAGCGTCAGGCCGGCGTCCTCCAGGGCCTCGCGGACCTCCGCGTCGAAGGGCCGGCCCTGCTCCAGCACCACGTCGCCGCCCGAGAGCTGGCCGGCCTGGCGGGTCAGCCCCCGATCGAGACGGTCGAGGAAGAAGCCGATCATGGTGGAGGCGGCCACCGCCAGCGCCAGCGCCAAGGCCAGGGCGCGCACGTCGGCGGAGCGCAGATCACGGATCAGGCTTCGGCCGGAAAGGCGCAGCAGGGCCGGCCAGTGGATTCGGCTCATGCCATCACCTCGTCGCGGGCCATCTCGACCAGCCGGCCATCCTCCAGGCGCAGGCAGCGATCGCAGCGCCGCGCCAGGGCATGGTCGTGGGTCACCAGTACCAGGGTGGTGCCGGCCTCGCGGTTGAGCGAGAACAGCGCCTCGATGATGCGCTCGCCGGTGACCGGGTCCAGGTTGCCGGTGGGCTCATCGGCGAACACCAGCTCGGCCCCGGTGACGAAGGCGCGAGCCAGGGCCACGCGCTGCTGCTCGCCACCGGAGAGCTGCTTGGGGAGGTGGCTCAGGCGCTCGCCGAGGCCGACGCGGGTCAGCCAGTCGCGGGCCTGCGCCTCGGCCCCGGGGCTCGGCGACAGCTCCAGCGGCAACAGAACGTTCTCCAGGGCCGTCAGGGTGGGCAGCAGTTGGAAATTCTGGAACACGAAACCGATGCGCCCTGCCCGCAGGGAGGCCCGGCCGTCCTCGTCGAGGGCACGCAACGACTGGCCGAACAGCGACAGCTCACCGCCGCTGGGTGAATCCAGGCCCGCCAGCAGACCCAGCAGGGTCGATTTGCCGGCGCCGCTCTGGCCAAGAATCGCCACGCTCTCCCCTGGGAACACCGACAGCGACAGGTCACTCAAAATACGCAGCCGCCGCTCGCCGCTCTCTACCTCCTTGGCGAGGCGGTCAGCGTGTAGAATCGGCGAGGCATCCGTTCGAGAGGAGATGGACATGGCGAAGGGCTTCCCTGTAGGTGCGTTGGGCCAGCATGCACCGCGCTGGCTCGCTGGGCGCTGGTTCACGGCGCTCTGGTTGACATTGCTGCTGGCCGGCGGCGCGGCACAGGCGGCGGAGAGACCGGTGCTGCTGGTGATGGGCGACAGCCTGAGCGCCGCCTACGGCATCGAGCAGGGAACCGGCTGGGTCAGTCTGCTGCAGGCGCGCCTCGACGGAAAGGCGCGCGTGGTCAACGCCAGCATCAGCGGCGAGACCTCCAGCGGCGCCGCCGCGCGCCTGCCCGACCTTCTCGGACAGCACGAACCCGATATCGTTGTGCTGGAGCTGGGGGGCAACGACGGCCTGCGCGGCCTGCCACCGCGCCAGTTCGAGACCCACATGGCCGACATGATCGAGGCGAGCCAGGCGTCGGGTGCCGAGGTGTTGCTGCTGGGCATCGACATCCCGCCCAACTACGGCCGCGCCTACCGCGACGCCTTCACCGGGGTCTACACGCGGCTGGCCGACGACTACGATCTCTCGCTGGTGCCCTTCCTGCTCGAGGGCGTGGTACTGGAGGACGGTCTGATGCAATCCGACGGCATTCACCCCACCGCGGCCGCCCAGCCGCAGATCCTCGAGAACGTCTGGCCTATACTGGAACCCATGATCGAGGAGGAGCTAAACCATGGATAATCCAGACTGGAATGAACAAGAGCGCAAAGAGCAGGGAGAAGCCTTGTTAGAGTTGCTGCGGCTAGGAGAAGAGAGCCGAGTAGCCGGCAAGACCATGACATACGATGAGTTCATGGAGAGATTGAACTTACGTCATCAGGAAAGACGCAATCAATCTATCTGAGCCACCGGCGCCGGGGTCTTCTGCCACTGCTGGAGGCCGAGCCCGCCGAGGATCAGCACCAGGCCCACCAGGGTGGAGGGCAGGATCGGCTCGCCCACTACCAGGAAGAGCAGCAGCAGCGACACCGGCGGCGAGAGGAAGATCAGGTTGGAGACCTTGGCCGTGCGCGAGACCCGGTGCACGGCCAACTGCCAAAGGACGAAGGCGATACCCATCTCGAACAGCCCCACATAGATGCCCGCCCCCAGCGCCGTCCAGCCGTACCAGGACAGCCCCGGCCCGGCCAGCAGCAGCACAGTGAGCACCGGCACGCCGACGCTGAAGTTCTGCCACTGGGCCACCAGCGGCGGGCGATGATCCCGGGCATTGAGCAGCCAGTAAAGCGCCCAGAGCAGCGTCGAGGAGAGCGCCAGCCCGACGCCCAGCGGGTCGGCGAAGGCCACGTCGAACACCGCCCCCCGGGTGGCGATGACCCAGACGCCGGCATAGGCGATCAGCCCCGCCAGCACGTCGATGCGCGTCAATCGCTGGCCGAGGATCGGCACCGCCAGGAAGGCCATGGCCAGCGCCCAGGTGTAGTTGAGCGCCATGGCTTCCTGGCCGGGCAGGCGATCGTAGGCGCCGAACAGCACCAGGTAGTAGGCCACCGGATTCATCAGACCCGCCCAGGCAGCAGTTCGCCAGCCGTGCCGGAGCGCCTGCCCCAGCAGCCCCTGGCGTGCCACCAGTACGCCCATCAGTGCCCAGGAGACCAGCGAGGCAATCCACATCAGCGCCAGCGGCGACATGTAGCCCAGCGCCACCTTGAAGGCGGTGGCCACGGTGGACCACAGCGCCACCGCCCCCAGGCCGAAGAGCATCGCCTGGCGATCACCGGTCATGGGCCACCGTCAGAGCGTTCAGGCAGGATATGCCGGCGATAGAACTCATGACAGCGCTGCAAGGTTTGGGGCAACAGATCGTAAAGACGCGCCGCCTGGTTGATGTTCTCAGCGATCGCCTGGCTATCGGACAGGTATTCATGTGCAAAGGCGTTGCGTAACAGCCGCACTTCCAACCAGTCATCTACTGTCTGCAGCACGCCGAACTTTTCCATCCGGTTGAGGGTATCCAGCAATGAGACATCCTGATCGGTATCCTCGAGGCTGGCACGAGATAGCGCGCGAAACAGCTTGCTGGCCATGAAATCCTGCAGCTTGCCGAAGCGGCTAAGAAACAGATCCACCCGGTCGATGGCATCGTCGTCGAGTTCACTGACTCGCGCGGCCTCCATCGGCAAGTCACCCTGGATAGCCTCCCAGGAGCGCTGCAGGTGGTGGTGCATTCGTTCGGCCACCTTGAGCTGTTCTTCGAGTATCGCCCGGGGTGTCGTGGTCATAGCCTGATTCCTTGTTCCAGGGCATCACGATGAATAGGCCGCAGCGTTTCATCGGCAGAGCGAATCAATAGATCGATGCGCCGGGGGCCCAACCGCGTCCAGAGCATTCGCTGCAGACGCGCCTGAATCCGGGTGCGGGGTTCGTCAAGCTCGGGGGCCTCGATGTAGAGGTCGATATCGCCTCCGTGACGCCCGTCATCGACCCGGGAACCGAACAGGTAGACACGCGCCCTCTCACCCAGCAACTCGGTCACGGTGTCATGGATGGTGGAAACCTGCTCATCGGTCAGCCGCATGATCGACTCCTTATCGGTCGAGGTGCCCCAGGTCACGGTCGGGGTCGAGGCGGTCGCGCACCGCCTGCTTCAGGGCCTTGATGTCGGGGAAGCCGCCGTCGCGCTTGCGCTCCCAGAGCGACGCCCCGTCACAGAGGATCTCGAAATGGCCGCCATGGGAGGGCACCAGGGCCACCTCCTCCAGTTCCTCGCCGAAGGTGGAGAGCAGTTCCTGGGCGTACCAGGCGCTACGCAGCAACCAGTGGCACTGGGTGCAGTAGTGAATTCGGATACGTGACATGGAACCTCGAGTGCCGCAACAATAATAGCCTCGATGATAACAGCCAGGGAGAGCCGGTGGCCGCCCCCGAGATCAGCCAGACCCGCCTCTTCGAGCGGCTAACCGGCGACGAGGACGGCCTGCAGCGTATACTTGTTGCGGCCCAGGCAGCGCCGACGCGTTGAAATCCCGACGCCGGCTGGCCATGATGAGGGCAATATCCCGCCCCCTGCCGCCATGTGATGCGGCAGAGGCACCGCGACAGGAAACCCCTGCATGAAACGATCCCCCCTGATCAGCCCGGAACTGCTGGAACGCATCATCGATGCCTCCGAGGACGGCATCGTGGTCGCCGAGCAGGAGGGCGACGAGAACATCCTGATCTACGTCAACCAGGGCTTCGAGCGCCTCACGGGCTACAGCGCCGATGAAATCCTCTACCAGGACTGCCGCTTCCTGCAGAACGAGGATCGCCACCAGCCAGGGCTCGATACCATCCGCGAGGCCCTGAAGGCGGGTCGCCCGTGCCGCGAGGTACTGCGCAATTATCGCAAGGACGGCACCCTGTTCTACAACGAGCTCTCCATCACCCCCATGTACGATGAGGACGACCACCTCACCTACTACATCGGGGTACAGAAGGATGTCACCGAACGCATCGAGGCGCAGCAAGAACTCGAGCGGCTCAAGGCCGAGCATGGGGTGAACTGAGGCGTCGCAACACGGCGGAGAAAAATTTCATCCGGGGGCTTGTCCTCGACCTTTCTTGTCGGTATATACCCTTCAGGCAACCGCCGTTGCCTGAAGGCGCTTCAGGTTCCATACCCGGGACGAGAAGCGATCGAATGATCCGCCGAACGACAGAGCGTTCGGCCCCGGGCCATGGGAGGTTATCGCATGAGCCATGAACCCCTTCTCGATACCACCGACGATGACGATCAGGACTACCTGGAGGCGGTCAACGACGACTACGGTCGCGTACGCCCCAGCAGTCGCGCCGACACACTCAAGGCCCGCCGACGCGTCGAGGCCCTCATCGAGGAGCGTCGCCTGCGGCGTGCCATCGAGGATGACTGGGCGCTAGAGGAAGAAGAGTAGCGCCGAGCGCCGAGCGCCGAGCGCCGAGCGCCGAGCGCCGAGCGCCGAGCGCCGAGCAAGATGTTGGGGCCTGGTCACCTCCCGGGACAATGCTGGTTTTTGTTTTGCCTGGCCACTATCATCGTGGCCACTGAACATCCTCCAACCAACGGGTTCCCATGGCGCAATACGTCTACACCATGAACCGGGTGGGCAAGGTGGTGCCCCCCAAGCAACACATCCTCAAGGACATCTCCCTGTCCTTCTTCCCAGGCGCCAAGATCGGCGTGCTGGGCCTCAACGGCTCCGGCAAGTCCACCCTGCTGCGCATCATGGCCGGGGTGGATACCGAGATCGAGGGCGAGGCCCGGCCCATGCCGGGACTGAATATCGGCTACCTGCCCCAGGAGCCTGAACTCGACGACGACAAGAACGTCCGCGACACCGTCGAGGAGGCGCTGGGTGCCATCAAGGAAGCCCAGGAGAAACTCGACGGCGTGTATGCCGCCTATGCCGAGCCGGATGCCGACTTCGACGCCCTGGCCACTGAGCAGGCGCGCCTGGAGAACATCATCGAGGCCTCCGACGCCCACAATCTCGAGCGCAAGCTGGAAGTGGCCGCCGAGGCCCTGCGCCTGCCGCCTTGGGACGCCCGGGTCAGCCACCTTTCCGGTGGCGAACGACGCCGCGTGGCGCTGTGCCGCCTGCTGCTATCCAGCCCTGACATGCTGCTGCTCGACGAGCCCACCAACCACCTGGACGCCGAGTCGGTGGCCTGGCTGGAGCGATTCCTCCACGACTATTCCGGCACCGTGGTGGCCGTCACCCACGACCGCTATTTCCTCGACAACGTGGCCGGCTGGATCCTCGAGCTTGACCGTGGCCAGGGGATTCCCTTCGAAGGCAACTACTCCCAGTGGCTCGAAGCCAAGGAGAAGCGCCTGGAGAAGGAGGCCAAGCAGGAGGCCTCGAAGAACAAGGCGATCAAGCAGGAACTGGAGTGGGTGCGCAGCAATGCCAAGGGCCGTCAGGCCAAGAGCAAGGCTCGCCTCAATCGCTTCGAGGAGCTGCAGTCCGGCGACTTCCAGAAGCGCAACGAGACCAACGAGATCTACATTCCACCCGGCCCGCGCCTGGGCGACAAGGTCATCGAGTTCCACGATGTCGCCAAGGCCTTCGACGACAAGCTGCTCTACGAGGACCTGACCTTCACGGTGCCCAAGGGCGCCCTCGTGGGCATCGTCGGGGGCAACGGCGCGGGCAAGTCGACTCTGTTCAAGCTGATCACGAATCAGGAGCAGCCCGATGCCGGCGAGGTGGTGGTCGGCGAGACCGTCGACATCGCCTATGTCGAGCAGCTGCGCGATGCCCTGGACGACAAGCAGACGGTGTGGGAGGCGGTCTCCGACGGCCAGGATGTCCTCAACATCAACGGCCACGAGGTCTCCTCACGGGCCTACGTGGGCCGTTTCAACTTCAAGGGCAACGACCAGCAGAAGCGCCTGAGCGAGCTCTCCGGCGGCGAGCGCGGCCGCCTGCAGCTGGCCCAGACCCTAAAGCAGGGCGCCAACGTGCTGCTGCTCGACGAGCCCTCCAACGACCTGGACATCGAGACCCTGCGTGCCCTTGAGGAGGCTCTGCTGGCCTTCCCTGGTTGCGCCCTGGTGATCTCCCACGACCGCTGGTTCCTCGACCGTATCGCCACCCACATCCTGGCGTTCGAAGGCGACTCCCACGTGGAGTTCTTCGAGGGCAACTACACCGAGTACGAGGCGGACCACAAGAAGCGCGTCGGCAACGACACCCCGCACCGCATGAAGTACAAGCGCATCGACGCCTGACCGGCTTCGCCGGAGCGGTAAGTCGTAAGCTTCAAGCTGTAAGTGAACCCCACGGACCCTAGGGTGTGTGGGGTTTTCTTATGGCTTATGGCTTCTAGCTTCCGGTTTCTTCTGATGCGCAGCGTCAGTAGAAACCGACCTCCCCCTCCGGCCGGGTCTTGAAACGCCGGTGCAGCCAGAGGTACTGCTCAGGGTGCTTGCGGATCGCCGCCTCGATCACCGCATTGATGCGGGTGGCATCGGCCAGGTCGTCGCCGCTGGGGAAGTTCTCCAGCGGCGGTAGGTACTCCAGGGTATAGGTGCGGTCATCGGGGTTGCGGTGGAAGATCAGCGGGATCACCGGGGCGCCGGTCATGCGCGCAATGCGCGAGGTCATTCGCACCGTGGCCGCCGGGATGCCGAAGAAGGGAGCAAAGACGCTGGCATCGCGGCCGAAATCCTGGTCCGGGGAGTACCAGACCGCATGGCCCGCCTTGATGCGGCGCACCACGCCGCGCAGGTCATGACGGTCGAGGACCACATCGAAGTAGGGGGCACGGGCACGCCCCATGAAGCGGTCGAAGAGCGGGTTGTCGTGGGGGCGCTGCACGGCGTCGGCGCGGAAGTAGAGCGCATGCAGGGCGGCCCCCAGATCCAGGGTGGAGAAATGCACCCCGAGGATCAGCGCCCCTTTCCCCTCAACCTGCAACCGGGCCCGGTGCTCCTGGCCCAGGAAGGTGACGCGATGGCGCAGATGCTCGGGATCGCGGCACCAGCCGGTGGCCGTCTCGACGACACCGATGCCGTTGGCGACAAAGGTCTCGCGCACCAGCCGCGACTGCTGCGCCTCATCGAGTTCCGGGAAGCAGAGGCGGATATTGGTCTCGGTGATATGGCGACGGCGTTTGACGAAGCGCCAGGCGGCAAGGCCGATCGCCCGGCCGATCCACAGCTTCAGCCGCCAGGGCAGCCAGGCCACCACATGCATGGCACCGATGCCCAGCCAGGTGGGCCAGTAACGCGGATGAGCGAAGGAGGTCTGGGGGGTGTCGTCCCTGGACATGCCTGTTCCCGTGGTGCGGCGTTCAGTCCGGCCCATGATAGCGCCTGGGAACCCTGGGTAGCACGCCACTGAGCAGGGTGTAGCTGATGGTGTCGCAATGGCGGCCCACCTCGTCCACCGACAGCAGCGCGCCGTTCGCGGCGCGCCCCCAGAGCACCACTTCGCTGCCGATGTCCGCCTCGGGAATCTCGGTGAGGTCCACCGTCAACATGTCCATGGAGACCTTGCCGGCAATGCCCGTGCGTTGTCCGTTGACCAGCACCGGGGTGCCGTCGACCGCATGCCGGTCGTAGCCGTCGCCGTAGCCGCAGGCGACCACACCGATCCGCGAGGGGCGTGGGGCCCTCCAGCGCCCGGCATAGCCCACAGGCTCACCGGCGGCGAGCTCACGCACGGCGATGATCTCGGAGCGCAAGGTCATCACCGGCGACAGCCGACGGCTCAGCTCGTTGGAGGCCTCCAGCGGATCGCTGCCATAGAGCATTACCCCCGGCCGGTTCCAGGCGCCGTGGGCCTCGGGCCAGGCCAGGGTGGCGGGCGAGTTGGCGAGGCAGGTAGGCGCCTCGAGCCGCAGCGCCAGGTCGTCGAGCAGTGCGAGCTGGCGGCGGAAGTAGCCGGGGTCCAGGGCGTCGGCGGTGGCGAAATGGCTCATCAGGTGCAGGTCGCAGGCCCGGTCGGGCGCCGCGGCGAGACGTGCCCAGACGGCGCCCGCCTGTGCCGGCGAAAACCCCAGCCGATGCATTCCCGAGTCCACCTTCACCCATACCGGGATGGGGCACACGGGCCGATAGGCGAGCAGCGCCTCCAGCTGCCAGTCGGTGTGCACCGCCATCCACAGCCCCAGCGCCTCGACCCGCTCGAGTTCGACGGCCTCGAAGATGCCCTCGAGCAGCACGATGGGCGCCGTGATACCCCCCTCGCGCAGGACCTCTGCCTCCTCGAGGCAGGCCACGGCAAACGCCGGCGCCAGGCCCTCGAGCGCGCGGGCGCAGGCCAGCGCGCCATGACCGTAGGCATCGGCCTTGATCACGGCGACCGCGCGGCTGTGGGGGGCCTGGTCACGGGCCAGGCAATAGTTGTGACGCAGGGCGTCGAGGTCGATGTCGGCAATCAGCGGCCGGGCCATGATCGGGATCCTGGAGGGATTGGCAGTGGCGTACCATGTGCCGGAGGTCAACTCCGGCACATGGCGTCACTCGAAGATGGCATCCAGCGAGAGGCCCTGCTTGTCGAGCATGCGGCGCAACTTCTTGAGGGCTTCTACCTGGATCTGGCGAACGCGTTCGCGCGTCAAGCCGATCTCTTCGCCGACCTGCTCGAGGGTCGCGGCTTCGTGGCCGCGCAGACCGAAGCGACGCACCACCACCTCCATCTGCTTCTCGGTGAGCTCGGCCAACCACTCGTCGACATGCTGGCGGACGTCGCCGTCGACCAGGGTGGACTCAGGACCCTGGTCATTGTCGTCGGCCAGCGTCTCGATCAGCGGCTTGTCGCTCTCGCTGCCCATCGGATAGTCGACGGAGGAGACGCGCTCGTTGAGGCCCATCATCTTCTTGACGGTCTCCACCGGCTTGTCGAGGTAGTCGGCGATCTCCTCGGCCGTGGCCTCGTGGTCGAGTTTCTGGGTCAGTTCGCGGGCGGCCCGCAGATAGATGTTGAGTTCCTTGACCACATGGATCGGCAGGCGGATGGTGCGGGTCTGATTCATCAGCGCCCGCTCGATGGTCTGGCGGATCCACCAGGTGGCGTAGGTCGAGAAACGGAAACCGCGCTCGGGGTCGAACTTCTCCACCGCCCGGATCAGCCCCAGGTTACCCTCCTCGATCAGGTCGAGCAGGGTGAGGCCCCGGTTGAGATAGCGCCGGGCGATCTTCACCACCAGCCGCAGGTTCGACTCGATCATCCGCGAGCGTCCCAGCGGATCGCCCTTGCGTGCCAGGCGGCCGTAATGGACCTCTTCCTCCGGTGTCAGCAGCGGCGAAAAGCCGATCTCGTTGAGGTAGATCTGAGTGGCATCGAGACTGTGACGCTGATGGCGATCCTCACGGCTCAGCGCCTTCTCGAAGGCTTCCTCGTCGCCGACCACCACCTCCTCGTCTTCGATGTCCTCGCGCTCCTCCCTTACCTCGACAGCCTCCTCGTCCGCCTCGTCAGCAGATGCCAGATTCACATCCTGAAGGTCCCGTTCAAGCATGCTCATCGAATAGCTACCCCATGGTTGCGACCGGGCGTCGTGTATCCGTGGCCGGATGGTCGACGCATGACATTATTATTGTGTTACCCCGTTCTTCCTTCAGCAGAGGCTGAACGACCGCCAGGATCAGCGGCCAGGCAGAAACTCGAGGGGATTCTGAGGCTGCCCGTCCTTGCGTACCTCGAAGTGCAGCCTCACATCCTCGGCATCGCTGTCGCCCATGGTGGCGATGACCTCTCCGGCCTCGACCACATCGTTCTCCTTGACGTTCAGGGTGTCGTTATGGGCATAGGCACTCAGGAACTGGTCGTTGTGCTTGAGCAGAATCAGCTTGCCGTAGCCCCTGACACCGCTTCCCGCATAGACCACGATTCCCGGGCCGGCTGCCTTGACAGGTTGCCCCTTTTGCCCCTCGATATCAATGCCGGCGGTGATGCTTCCCCCCTCACCGAACTGGCCGATCACGTCACCCTCGACCGGCCACTGCCAGGCCACCTCGTCCACCGGGGTGTAGCTCCGCCCGGCCCGTTGTTCGGACGCGGGCTCACCGGCGACCGAGGTCCCGGCATCGGTGCCATCATCGCCCGTCTCCGATGATGCCTGGGCCACCTGGGCCGCCTCATCCTCACCTGGGGCGTCAGGTGCGTCGGGCGTATCGGTCTCGCTCTCCGCCGCCTCGTCAGCGGCCTGCTCCTCTTGCGCACGGGACGCCAGTTCCCGCCGTTCGGCCAGGTCGCGCTCACTGAGGCTGCCGTCCGCTCCGGGACTATCGTAGCTATAGACCGGCCCCGGGCCCTGGTCGGCGCCCGAGACGGCATCGGCGCTTTCCATGGCCGCCTGACTGGGTCCCTGGGGCGAGTCATCTTCCTCCTGGCGCTCGGTCGAGAGGCGACGGTTGCGTTCGATGGCACTCTCGTCCGGCATCAGCCAGTCGAGTTCCTCATCGCTTGCGGACGCCTCGCCGCCGAGGCCGGTAGCCACGACCCCGCGGCCACCGGACGCGTCCTCGCCGCCCTGTTCGGGAGCGGAGGTGGCGCTTCCCTCGCCGCCCAATACCAGGCGCTGACCGGGCTCGAGGCGGTAGGGAGGACCGATGCGGTTGAGTCGCGCCAGATCGCGGTAGTCCATGTCATGGCGCCAGGCGATGCCGTAGAGCGTATCCCCGGCTTCCACGGTGTATTCGGCGGGGGTCGTCTCCGCCCGGCTGGCCGACAGGTCGCGAACCTGGACCGGCCCACTCTCGCCCTGCTGCGCGGCACAGCCAGCCAGCGCCAGGGCCAGACCGGAAATCACAAATACCTTATGCATTGGAGCCTTCCTCCTTGTCAGCACCATCTCGGTTACGGGATGTCGCGGGCCGGTTGGCCCGGCCGATGAGCAGCACCAGGGCCGCACCGGCGAGCATCAGGGCGACCACCGCCGGCAGCCGGGCGGGGTCGCCGGTCAGCTCGGCGAAGTCGGCCGGGGTCAGGTAACGATAGTCGAGGGGGATCATCTGCCCCTCGGGGCCCAGCTGGTAGCGTACCAGTTCGCGCCATGGCCAGAGTACCGGCAGCGAGCCGATAATGAAGCCGACCAGCAGCTGCAGGGTCGCAGTGTGATAGTGACGCAGCAGCCAGGAGAGCAGCCGCGAGAAGCCGAACAGACCGATCAGGCAACCCGCCCCGAACAGTCCGATCAACCCCAGGTCGAAGCCGCGGATGCCCTGCATCACCGTGCCGTAGAGGCCCATGGTGAGCAGCAGGAAGCTGCCCGAGACACCGGGCAGCAGCAGGGCACTGATGGCGATGGCCCCGCCCACCACCAGCACCAGGTCGGGATTGCCGAGTTGGGTGACCAGCGGCATCAGCGACGGCAGGCCATGAGCAAGCAACAGTCCCGCGGCGAGGGGCAGCAGGTGCCACCATCGCCAGTCGGCCGGGTGACGGCTGACCACCAGGGCAGAGGCGGCCACCAGGCCGAAGAAGAAGCCGTCGAGCAGTTGCGGGAAATCCTCCATCAGCCAGACGACGAGATGGGCCACGCTGACCAGGCTGATGGCGATGCCGGCCAGCAGCGGCAGCACGAAGGTCAGGTTGAGATGCGTCGCCAGCAGCGGCAAGCCGCCGCGTCGCCAGGCAACGAAGGCGCTGGGGCCGAACTGCTTGATGCTGTGAATCAGCTCCTCGTAGATGCCGGTGACGAAGGCGATCGTGCCGCCGGACACCCCGGGCACCGCGTCGGCGGCCCCCATGCCGGCGCCTCTGAGGAAGATACCGAGATGACGCTTCAACAGCGGACTCCTTTCAACGTATGACTCCTTTCAACGTATGACGCCTTCCAGCAGCGGCACGAACCGCACCGCCTCCAGTCGCTGTGTCTCGAAGCTCTCACCGCTGCGGCGCACACGGGTCAGCCATTGTTGACCATCAGGCTCGGCCAGCGGCGTGATCAACACTCCCCCTTCGCCGAGCTGGGCGAGCAGCGACGCAGGCAGCTCGCTGGCACAGGCCGTCAGCAGGATCACCTCGAAGGGCGCCTCCTCCGGCCAGCCATGGCCCCCGTCGGCGAGGCGCAGCCGGGTATTGTGGACCTCGAGCAGACGCAGGCGACCACCGGCGCGGCGATGCAGGGCATTGATCCGTTCCACCGACCAGAGTTCCTTCACCAACCGCGAAAGCACCAGCGTCTGGTAGCCCGAGCCTGTGCCGACCTCCAGCACCCGCGACGGTGCTTCCTGGATCACCAGTTCGGTCATCCGGGCGACCACCCAGGGCTGGGAGAGCGTCTGGCCATGGCCGATGGGCAGCGAGGTATCCTCGTAGGCTCGATGCGCCAGGGCCTCGTCAAGAAAGAGATGACGCGGCTCCCGGGCCATCACCTCCAGCACCCGGGGGTCACGGATTCCCTGGTCGGCCAGGCGGCCCACCATGCGATCCCGGGTACGCTGCGATGTCATGCCGACACCGCGCAGCAGGTCAGGTGAGTGCATCCAGCCAGTCCTGCACGTCGTCGCGCGCTGCATGCCGGGTCAGGTCGGTGTGCAGCGGCGTGATGGAAACATGGCCCGCCTCGATGGCGGCGAAATCGGTGTCCGGCCCGTCGTCGGCATTTTCGCCCACGGCGGCAATCCAGTAGCGCAGCCGGCCCCGGGGATCCCGCACCTCCAGGGGACGGGCCGCCGGGCCGCGATAGCCCATCCGGGTAACCCGAAAGCCCTGGATCTCGTTCCATGGCAGGTCCGGCACGTTGACGTTGAGCAGGCTACGCGGCGGCAGCGAGAGCTGGTCGGCCGCCCCCACCAGGCTCGCCGCCACCCGGCCGGCGGTCTCGAAATGGCGCGAGCCGACCAGCGACATGGCAATGGCCGTCATGCCCAGGTTACGCCCCTCCATGGCAGCGGCCACCGTGCCGGAGTAGAGCACGTCGTCGCCGAGGTTGCCGCCGTGGTTGATGCCCGAGATCACCAGATCTGGCCGCTCGTCCCAGACACCGTTGACCCCCAGGTAGACACAATCCGCCGGAGTGCCATCGACGCTGTAGAAGCCGTTGTCGAGGGAGGAGAGCGCCAGCGGCCGGCTAAGCGTGAGGGAGTTGCTGGCCCCGCTCTTGTCACGGTCCGGGGCAACGACGCGCAGCCGCGCATGGGGCAGCAGAGCATCATGCAGGGCACGCAGCCCGGGGGCGTGTACTCCATCATCGTTGGATAGCAGCAGTCGGCGCATTACAGGCTCCTGTCAGTAGGCGGGGCCCCGAGAGAGGGGTGAGAGATCAGTTCACGCAGCACGGCGGTGGCAAAGGCGCCCTGCGGCAGGCTGAAGGCCAGCCAGAGCTCAGCGTCGCCGCGGGTCAGCCGTGGCTCGCCCAGGCGCAGCCGCAAGGCCCGGCGGGCCAGGCGCACACCGGCGCGCTCGAGCCCCTCGCACAAGCCGGGGTAGCGCCCGGCCAGGGCGGCCTCGTGGGCTCCCGCCTCGCCGACGGCACGCGAGGCGCCGACGCCCCACAGTATCCCGGCGGGGTGCAGGTCGAGGCGTCGGGCCCGCTCACCAAGTTCGGCGAGTTGGGCGGCATCGTCGGGCGCTACATCAAACTGGCTGGCGCTGCCATCGAGCATCACCACCTCGCCGGGCAGCGGCGTGGCCCAGCTGTGATCATGAACCCGGGCGGCCAGCAGCTCGTTGAACAGAAAGCTACGGGCCGCCGAGAGCAGCATGCCTTCGCGGTCATCGCGCTTGCGCCAGCCGCGGGCCAGCACGGCCCGGGCGCGCTGCAGGTTGCGCCCGTCCGCACCGAAACGCTGGGGCCCGACATAGTTGGCGACGCCGAGGTTACAGAGGCGCTGCCAGCGCGCCTCGAGCACCGGGTCGGCCACGGCTGCCCCGGTGATTCGCAATTGGAAGCGATTGGCCCGATGCACGCCACGCTTGAGCTTGCGCGGATGACGGGCCTGGTCAAGCACCCGGATACCCCGCTCGGCGAGTTGGGTCACCAGCCCTTCGGGAGCCTCCTGGCCGGGCAGTTGCACGGAGAACCATTGACGGGTCACGGCGACGCGGTCCTTCATGCCCGCGTAGCCGACCACTCGCGACGAGACCTCGCAGAGACGGGCCAGCTCGCGGGCCACCATGGCGGTGGTCAGGTCGCGCTTCTCGATGAATAGCCATAGGTGCTCGCCCTCCCCTTCCGGGACGAAGTCGAGGGCCTCCTCGACCAGGAAGTCTTCGGGCACGGCGCGATAGTCGCCCGCCAGCGGCGCACCGAGCTCGCCCTCCAGTACCCGCGGCCAGGCCGGCGGCCAGTCGATGGCATCCTGGACGCTGGGAGATGCGACCTCACTCACTGGCCGCCTCCCCGTCGCGGCGCACCAGCAGCGTCACCGCCTCGGCGGCGATGCCCTCGCCGCGGCCGGTGAAGCCGAGTCGTTCGCTGGTGGTGGCCTTGACGTTGACCGCGCCCCGGGCGACACCCAGGTCGTCGGCGATATGTCGCGCCATGGCGTCGATGTGCGGCGCCATCTTTGGCGCCTGGGCGATCAGGGTGGCGTCCAGGTTGCCGACCCGGTAGCCGGCCCCGTCCACCAGCCCAGCGACGTAGCGCAGCAGGGCACGGCTGTCGGCGCCGGCCCAGGCCGGATCGGTATCGGGAAAGTGGCGACCGATGTCGCCCAGCGCGCAGGCGCCCAGCAGGGCGTCGCAGATCGCATGGAGCAATACGTCGCCGTCGGAGTGGGCAACGAAACCGTAATCGAAGGGAATGGCGACGCCGCCGACCATCAGGTGGTCGCCTTCGCCGAAGCGGTGGACATCGAAACCGTGGCCGATTCGCATCATGTACTTTTCATACCCCGTACTCTCTCAGCATCATCATTCGGCGTAAAAATATTCGATTCTACCGTAGGCCGGATAAGCCGAAGGCGCATCCGGCTTGGCAATTACCCCATCACCGTGCCCGGTGCGCTGGCGCTTACCGGGCCTACAGGACCTGTTGCTGGGCAGACAATATCAAGGCCGCCAGGGCCAGATCCTCGGGATGAGTGATCTTGAGGTTGTCGCGACGCCCGCTGATCAGCCGCGGCGAGTACCCTGCCGCCTCTACCGCCGAGGCCTCGTCGGTGACGGCGACACCTCGCGCCAGCGCATCATTCAGGGCGCGACGCAGCAGGCCGAGGCGAAAGCCCTGGGGGGTGAAGGCGTGCCAGAGGCCCTCACGCGACTCGGTGGTACGCACCCGGCCGTCGCCATCGTCGCGCTTCATGGTGTCGGCCACCGGGGCTGCCAGCAGCCCGCCCACGGGGTCGTCGGCGATGGCCGCCAGCAGCCGTGTCAGGTCGTCGACGGTGACGCAGGGCCTTGCCACATCGTGGACCAGCACCAGGTCATCTTCCGCCGCCTCCGGGGCGATGGCGTCCAGGGCGTTGACCACCGAGTCGACCCGCTCAGCCCCACCGGCAGACCGCCGCCAGTCGGCGAAGGGCACCCAGGCCGGGTCGAAGTGGTCATCGTCGGGATCCAGGCAGAGGCAGAGCCGGGCAGACGGGAAGGCCTGGTGGAGCCGCGCCAGGGTACAGGCCAGCACCGGCCGGCCGACCAGCGGCAGGTACTGCTTGGGGTGACCGGCACCCATGCGCCGCCCCTGCCCCGCGGCGGGCACCACTAGCCACAGGCGGGTACTCACTGGCTCGCCTCCGTTCCGGGTGCCGGCATGCCCACCAGGCCGGCATTGATCTCGAGACCGGTGTTGTCCACCGCCACGCCGGGCACCCAGAAGAACTGCTCGTCAGTGCGCACCATGCCGATGTCGCTGCGGGCCCGCTCCTCGATGGCATCGAGGCCGGTCTTGAGGTCCACCACTTCGGCGGCCAGGCGCGCATTGCGATCGCGCAGCGGCTGGTTCTCTTCCTCCAGGGCATCCACGCGTTGGCGCACCTCGGTGAGCTCACGCATGCCGCCCTCGCCGAGCCACAGCCGATACTGCAGAAGCCCGAGCAGGATGATGAGCACGATGGCCAGCCACTTGAGCATGCAGGATGTCCGTCTCGGGGTTATCGATGGCGAACATTATGCCAGTTTCGCTGCGCTTCGGCAGAACCATGCGGGCACTGTCAGCTCTCCCGGAAGGGCAAGGCGGCCTCCGCCGCCCGGGAGTAGGCCTCGACGTGAACTCGCTCCTCGGCGCAGAAGCGTGCCACGGCGTCGCGCAGGCGGGGGTCGGCGATGTGGTGCAGCGATGTGAGCCGCCGCGGGGCAAAGCCTCGCGAGAGCTTGTGCTCCCCCTGGGTACCGGGGTCGAAGAGGGTCAGACCGCGTTCGAGACAATGCTCGATGCCCTGGTAGTAGCAGGCCTCGAAGTGCAGGCAGTCGGCCAGCACCTCGCTGCCCCAGTAACGCCCGTAGAGGGTGCGCGCGCCCTGCAGGCAGAGCGCGGCGGCCACCGGTCGCCCCTCCAGGCGAGCCTGGATCAGCAGCAGCGACTCGGGCAGGGTGCGGCGCAGGCGCTCGAAGAAGTCGAGGCCGAGGTAGCCGTGGCGGCCACGCTCCAGATAGGTGATCTCATAGCAGCGAAAGAAGTGGGCCATCGCTGCCGCGTCGATGGCCTCGCCCTCCAGGCGATGCAGGGTCAGGCCCTGATCGGCCACCAGGCGCCGCTCGCGGCGGATCGCCTTGCGACGCTTCGCGGTCAACGCGGTAAGGAAACCCTCGAAGTCGCCATAGCCGCGATCGCGCCACTGGAACTGCACGCCGTCTCGCGCCAGCAGCGACGGACAGGCCGCCTGCCAGGCCTCGACCTCGGCCGGCTCGGCAAACAGCAGGTGCCAGCTCGACAGCCCGCTGGCCTCCCAGACCTCGGCCAGTACACGCCGGACAGCCAGGGGGTCGAGGTGGGACGCCAGGGCCAGCCGTGGCCCCGGCGCCGGGGTAAAGGGAATCGCCGAGAGCCCCTTGGGATAGTAATCGCCGCCGGCGCGCTCCCAGGCCTCGGCCCAGCCCCAGTCGAAGACGTATTCGCCGAAGGAGTGATGCTTGTGGTAGTGCGGCATGACGCCGACCAGCGCCTCGCCCTGCCAGAGGGTCAGGTGGCGCGGTACCCAGCCGGTGGCGGGACTCACCGCCCCGCTGGCCTCAAGGGCATACAGGAATTCGTGGCGCAGGAAAGGATGGTCGTCGCCGACCAGGGCATTCCAGGCCGCGACCGGCACCGCCTCAATGGCGGGCAGTTCTTGCAAAACGAGCGGGGTCATGGCGGCTCCCGGGGAAATGCGTTAACCAAGGCGAGGGGCGCCGGGGGCAGGTCGAAGAGCAGGTCCTACGCCATGGATGGCGTCGGTAGCGCCCAGGGAGGGGTTCACAGCGCCTGCTCGAAGACCTGCCGACGGTTTAGCCCCGAACCATGCCACCTATGCGACAGCTCCGATAGCTGACAAGCCGTTGGCAGAAGGCCTACATTGTGCCCAGTGCCCGAGCCCCCTTCCATCCTCATCGACACATGGAGACGTGCATGACCGACGCACGCGCCCTGCAGGCGCGCCTGGACCAGCAGCGCAACGCCTTCGCCACCGAGCCTTTCCCCTCGGCGGCAACCCGTCGCGACCGCCTCGCCCGCCTGGCGAACATGACTCGCCACCACCGCGACGAGATCGCCCAGGCGATCCACCAGGACTTCGGCCATCGCGCCGAGGCCGAGACACGCCTGGCCGAGGTGTTTCCCCTGCTGCAGGCGGTGCGCCATGCCCGCCGCCATCTCAAGCGGTGGATGCGCCCGCGGCGCGCTTCCGTGCCGTGGCGGCTGCAGCCGGCCCGGGCGCGCATCCATCGCCAGCCGCTGGGGGTCGTAGGCATCATTGCCCCGGCCAACTACCCCTGGAGCCTGGCGCTGTTGCCGGCAGTGGATGCCCTGGCTGCCGGCAACCGGGTGATGATCAAGCCCAGCGAGCAGACCCCCACCACCAGCGCTCTGCTGGCCCAACTGGCCGAGCGCTACTTCGCCCCGGAGGAGCTGTGCGTGATGACGGGCGATGCCGACACCGCCCGAGCCTTCGCCGCTCTGCCCTTCGACCACCTGCTGTTCACCGGCAGTGCGCGTATCGGCCGCGACGTGGCAAGGGCCGCCGCCGCCAACCTCACGCCGGTGACCCTGGAGCTCGGCGGCAAGACCCCGGCCATCGTCGCCGATGATGCCGACCTGGCGCATGCTGCCCGACGCATCGCCTTCGGCAAGTGGCTCAATGCCGGCCAGACCTGCATCGCCCCGGACCATGTGCTGATCGATGCGGCGCGGCTGCCGGCCTTCATCGAGGCGATCCGCGGAGCGGTCAAGGCATTCTACCCACAGGGCACCGCCAGCGACGATTACTCCGCCGTGCTCGGCGAAGGCGCGCGCCGGCGGCTCGAGGGCGTGCTCGACGAGGCCCGCGATCATGGCTGTCGGGTCATCGAACTCGGCGAACGCCAGCCACTCGACCAAGGCAAGAAGCTGCCGCCTATCCTGGTGGTGGATCCCACCGCCAACCTGTCGATCATGCAAGAGGAGGTCTTCGGTCCCTGGCTGCCGGTGATCGGTGTAGGCGACTTCGAGGCCGCCCTGGCCAGGGTCGCCAACGGGCCCAGCCCCCTGGCGCTCTATGCCTTTACCGACGACCCTAAGCGTCGCCAACGCCTGCTGGAAAAGAGCCGCTCGGGCGGCGTAGTCTTCAACGATACCCTGTGGCACTACACCGTGCCTGCCCTGCCTTTCGGCGGCATCGGCGAGAGCGGCCTGGGGGCCTACCAGGGCGAGGCCGGCTTCCTGCGCTTCAGTCATCAGCGCAGCGTTTTCCTGCAGGCACGCCACAATGCCGTGGGACTGCTCGACCCGCCGTATCGCAAGTGGCTGCTACGGCTGCTGGGGCTCTAGCGTGGTCCGCCCGGTGCGCTGTCGCTTACCGGGTCCACGAGCCGTACTATCGGTAATAAAACTACAATTTCCACCGAACCACGGGTAGAATAGCCAGATAACCGGACGCTTTATTGGTAAGTTTACAACACAACCGACGCTCGATACCGAGGTGACCCATGGCCAGCACCACCCCCGCCCTCCACCCCACCGTTGCCGACGTTACCCGCCGCATCCGCCAGCGCTCCGCCGAGCGCCGCGCGCTCTACGAACAGCGCATGGCCGACCAGCACAAGCGAGGGGTGCACCGTGGCGAACTCTCCTGCGGCAACCTGGCCCACGGCTTCGCGGCCTGCGGCGAGACGGACAAGAATTCGCTGAAGCTGATGAACTCGGCCAACCTCGGCATCATCTCGTCCTACAACGACATGCTCTCGGCCCACCAGCCGCTGGAGACCTTCCCCGAGACCATCAAGGACGCCGCCCGCGCCATGGGCTCCACTGCCCAGTTCGCCGGCGGCGTGCCGGCCATGTGTGACGGCGTCACTCAGGGCCAGCCCGGCATGGAGCTGTCGCTGTTCTCCCGCGACGTCATCGCCATGGCCACCGCCGTGGGCCTCTCCCACAACATGTTCGACGCCGCGCTCTACCTCGGCGTGTGCGACAAGATCGTCCCGGGGCTGTTCATCGCCGCGGCACGCTTCGGCCACCTGCCGGCCATGTTTGTGCCGGCGGGCCCGATGCCCAGCGGCCTGCCCAACAAGGAGAAGGCGCGTATTCGCCAACTCTACGCCGAGGGCAAGGCGAGCCGCGAGGACCTGCTGGAGGCGGAATCCGAGTCCTACCATAGCCCCGGTACCTGCACCTTCTACGGGACCGCCAACTCGAATCAACTGATGATGGAGATGATGGGCCTGCACTTGCCGGGCACCTCCTTCGTCAACCCCGGCACCGGGATGCGCGAGGCGCTCACCCGCTACGCTACCGAGCAGGCGGTCCGCAACACTGAACCCGGTGGCGACTACCGCCCCTTCTACAAGCAGATCGACGAGCGCGCCATCGTCAACGCCGTGGTCGGGCTGCTCGCCTCGGGCGGCTCGACCAACCACACCCTGCACCTGGTGGCCATGGCCGCCGCCGCCGGCCTGACCCTCACCTGGGAGGACTTTACCGACCTCTCCGCGGTGACGCCGAGCCTGATGCAGGTCTATCCCAACGGCCAGGCGGACATCAATCACTTTCAGGCCGCTGGCGGCATGAGCTACCTGTTCCGCGAGCTGCTGGGGGCCGGCCTGATTCATGGCGACATCCCCACGGCCTTCGGCACCGACCTGACCGCCTATACTCAGGAGCCTTTCCTGGAGGAGGGCAAGCTGGTCTGGCGCGAGGGGCCGGAGGCGAGCCTCGACACCGAGGTGCTACGCGGCGTGGCGACGCCCTTCGCCCCCACCGGCGGGCTCACCGTGGTCGACGGCAACCTGGGCCGCGGGGTGATCAAGGTCTCGGCAGTGAAGCCCGAGCACCGCGTGGTCGAGGCCCCGATCCGCATCTTCGAGGACCAGAACGACCTCAAGGGCGCCTTCGAGGCCGGTGACCTGGACCGCGACGTGATCGCCGTGGTCCGCTTCCAGGGGCCCAAGGCCAACGGCATGCCCGAACTGCACAAGCTGACACCCTATCTCGGTGTGCTGCAGGACCGCGGCTACAAGGTGGCCCTGGTCACCGACGGGCGCATGTCCGGCGCGTCCGGCAAGGTGCCGGCGGCTATCCACATCAGCCCCGAGGCACTGGATGGCGGACCCCTCGCCAAGCTGCGCGACGGCGACATCGTGCGCCTGGATGCCGACAGCGGCCGCCTCGAGGCCAAGGTCGACGCCCACGAATGGGCCGAGCGCGAGCGGCACATCGGTGATCTGGATCACTACCACGTGGGCCTGGGCCGCGAACTGTTCGGCGGCTTCCGCCACCTGGCCATGCGCGGCGAGGAGGGAGCCGGAGTGTTCGGCGGCTTCGAGGCCGACGACCTGGCGCGCCAGGAGGGCCAGATCCACGACGAGGATGCCTGAATGACGCGACCCGCCCTGATCGGCGATATCGGCGGCACCAATGCGCGCTTCGCCCTGGTGACGCCGGACACCTTCGCGCCCCGCGACATCCAGAGCCTGCCTTGTGCCGACTACCCGGGCCTAGTCGAGGCGGTCCAGGATTATCTCGAGCGGGTTGGGCTGACGGGCGATGCCACACCCCACGAGGCCTGCCTGGCCTTCGCCTGCCCAATACGCGGCGACCGAGTGAGCATGACCAACAATCACTGGACCTTCTCCCGGGAGGAGGTCCAACAGACGCTGGGGCTCACGCTCTTCAAGGCCATCAACGACTTCACCGCCCAGGCGCTGGGCGTCCCCCACGTGGCCGACAGCGACCTGGTGGAGGTACAGCGCGGCGAGGCGGTGCCCCATGCCGCCAGGCTGGTGATCGGCCCGGGTACCGGGCTGGGCGTGGCCGGGCTCTTTCCCGGGCGACGCGCCTGGATCCCGCTGCCTACCGAGGGTGGCCACGTGACCTTCGCGCCCACCGACGAGCGCGAACAGAACCTGCTGCGGCATTTCCGCAACCGCTACGGGCGCGTCTCCGTGGAGCGCATCCTGAGCGGCCAGGGGCTGCTCGACCTCTACCTTGCCCATTGCTCGCTCAAGGGCGCTCCACCGCAGCATGCAAGCCCGGCCGAGGTCACCCAGGGGGCCGCGGGCGGCGACCCGGTGGCCCGTGATACCCTGTTGCGGTTCTTGAAGATCCTCGGCGACGTCTGCGGCGATGCCGCCCTGACCCTGGGGGCCCGGGGCGGCGTCGCCCTGTGCGGCGGCATCCTCCCGCGGCTGCTCGAGTGGCTGCCCGAAAGCCGCTTCCTCGAGGCCTTCACCGCCAAGGGGCGCATGGGGGCCTACACCGGGGCCATCCCGATTCAGGTGGTCACCGCGCCCTGGACGGGGCTGCTGGGCGCCGCCGAGGCCCTGCACAATGAAGAGGTCGAGTGACTCGACGGAGAGGAGATCGAATGATTCCCGAATCGCTTGCCCGGCTGGTCGAGGAGACTCGCGGCCAGCGCCGTGCCGACTGGGCCGGCCGCGAGATATGGCTGGCCAACGAGGCGTGGGGCGAGCTCGCCGTCTCGTTACAGGGCGCCCAGGTGCTGCACTTTCTACCGTCGCCCGAAGACGCGACCGCTGAGGGCTCTCCTCCTGCGCCGCTCCCTAACGCGTCCGACGACACGGCCAGTGCCTCGAGCCCAGGCACGAGCGAGGAATCGCTGGTGGCCGGCGGCTGGCTCTGGGTGACGCCCACGCCCCAGGCCCTGCCCGGGGCGATCCGCGGCGGCATCCCGCTGTGCTGGCCCTGGTTCGCCGACGAGAATACCGCCGACGAATCCCCGGATCGCTCCGGCCCCATGCACGGCCCGGCGCGCAAGGCGCCGTGGCGACTGGAGGCCGTGGACGAGCACGAGGAGGGGGTGGAGCTGCACCTGTCGCCCGAGGAGCGCCTGCATGGCCAGCTAGTGCCGCGCGCGGTGATCCAGGCCAACGCCCGGCGCCTGCACGTGGAGCTGATCACCGAGCACGTCGGGGAGACACCGGTGAAGATCACCGGGGCCCTGCACAGCTACCTGGCGGTCGCCGATGCCTTCGACTGCCGGGTCGAGGGCCTGGCCGGCGCCACCTACCTGGACAAGCTGGCCGACTTCGCCGAACGCGACCAGCAGGGCGAGCTGGGCGTGCGCGGAGCGCTGGACCGCATCTACCGCAGCAACGCCGAGCTACGACTAGACGACGGCACTCGCCGCCTGCGCGTGGCTCGCCAGGGCAGTGATTCCGCGGTGGTCTGGCAGCCCGGCGACACCCCCCCCGAGGACACCTCGATCGAGGCCGCCCGCCATTTCCTGTGCGTCGAGTCGGCCAACACCCGGCTCGACCCGGTATGGCTGGTGCCCGGCGCCCAGCACCTGCTGGGCACCACCCTGAGCCGTGAGGAGACAGCGACCCTATGACCCCCGTAATCAGCTTCGGCGAGGCCCTCGTCGACCTGCTTTCCAGCCGCCTCGGCGACACGCCGGGCGTCGCCGCCGATGCCCCGGAGACCTTCACGCCCTATGCTGGCGGTGCCCCCGCCAACGTGGCCGTGGCCTGCGCCCGCCTGGGCGTGCCCAGCCGCTTCCTCGGCATGCTCGGCGAGGACCATTTCGGGGATTTCCTGGCCGCCGAGCTGGCCGCCCATGGCGTGGACACCTCCGGCGTGGTGCGCACCCGCGAGGCACGCACGGCACTCGCCTTCGTCTCTCGCGATGCCACGGGGGAGCGCACCTTCGATTTCTACCGCCCCCCGGCTGCGGACCTGCTCTATCGCCTGGAGCACCTGCCGGCCGGCGTCTTTGCCGACCCGGCCATCGTGCACTTCTGCAGCAACAGCCTGACCGAGCCGGAGATCGCCGATACCACCCTGGCCATGGCCGAGATGGCCCGCCGTGCCGGCTGCCTGGTAAGCGTGGATGCCAATCTGCGCCACAACCTCTGGGAAGGCGGGACCGCCGACATCAGCCTGGTCACCCGTCTGCTCGACGCTGCCGACCTGCTCAAGCTCTCGACGGAGGAGCTCGACGACCTGCGCGCCGACCACCCTCGGGAGGGCTGGCTAGCCGAACGCTTCGCCGCCGGGGTCAAGGTCGCGGTGATCACCGACGGCCCGGGCGAAGTGATGCTCAAGGGCGTCGGCCTGGACGAGCGAATCACGCCGCCCCGGGTCGAGGCGGTAGATACCACGGCGGGTGGTGACGCCTTCATCG
The DNA here is from genome assembly GCF_902500215.1 of Halomonas lysinitropha. Lineage (GTDB taxonomy): Bacteria > Pseudomonadota > Gammaproteobacteria > Pseudomonadales > Halomonadaceae > Halomonas > Halomonas lysinitropha. The sequence continues at coordinate 424,551 of NZ_CABVOU010000027.1, read as the reverse complement.
GCGGCCTGCTCGCCGAACTTGCCGAGTACACCGCCGACAAGGGCATCGACTCCGACTGGCACCACGACACCGCTTTCCTGCACCGTACGGTGGACATCGCCTGCCGCTGCGGCGCCTACGCCGTCACCCGGCCCGGCGCCTACGCCGCCCTGCCGGATCGCGACGACCTGGCAAGGCTAAGAGGCTAGGGCCACGCCCGATGGGCCTAAGGGAAACGCTGCACAAATCCCGCCGCAGCTGCCTGGGAAGGCATGGGCAGCGATAGTGGGTCACGCTCACGCGAAGCCCAGGAAGACGGCCAGTGCTCGGCTGGCGGCGACCATGGTGCTGTCATGGAGGCGGCCGAATGCCTCTTACACCCTCTGTCGCTTCACCGTCATGGACTTGTACAACATGATCTAGGAGCGTCGCTGCAAGCCATTCTCGGGGGTGGGCGTAAAGAAGCCACGCCAACCTTGGTATGTACAAAAAACGGGCCTTATCCCCCTGTCGTTTTCAGAAGGCGGCTGCACTGACTCATCAGGCCAGGCCCCTGAACGCGGCGTGTCAGGCGTCCTATGCGCAAAGGCCGGGGGTTTATCAATACCCTGCTTCTTTCTGATGCCGGAACGCCAAGACATACACTGCCCCGGCGGTAGGCTCGTAGTGGTACAGAGCCACGTAGCCGGAGTCTCCGAAGGGAATCACCAGTTCGCGCAGCTCGGGCATCTCATCGAGCGGCCGGCCAATGTCGGGGGCTGATTCCAGTAGCAAGAAGTGCCGCTCGATGGCCTGCCCGGCCCGACTCAAGGCTTCTTGGGGCTTGGTGGCCAGGAATCGCCGGCACCGCTCCAAGCCTTCGGCTGCGCCTTCGGTAACGATTACTTGTGGCACTCAGGCTTCGCCTTTTCATCTTCGGTGCCCCAGGTGTTCAACCAGGTGCGCACTTCCTGGCCGGTCAGGTGCCGACCGGCTTCCTGATAGGCCGCCCAGGACGCCAAGGCTTCCTGCTTGAAGCTCTCGCGGGCTTCCTCACGCTCGACGTACTGCTGGATGGCTTCGAGCATGATCCAGTGCGACGAGCGCCGGCGCTGACTGGCAAGGTGCTTGACGCGATCCTTCAGTGCGTCGTCGATCTTGAGTGATGTTGCCATTACCGGCCTCCTATCACCAGGTAATACCTATGAATACCCTAGTCTTGCAGCCGACGTCCGTCAAACGATCAATAGACGGCCAAGCCGGACATCATCCGAGGATAGGCTTGTTTGGCGGCTTTTCGGACAAAAAGATAGGCGGACGGCTTAACGGACAAAAAGGCAGCCCATGGCACCTTCAAGCGGCACCAGGAGCAGCTGTGTATCAGCACGGTTACCCTCATGGAGCTGATTTACGGTGCGGAGAAGTCGACACATCCGGAGCGCAACCTGCACAGCATCGAGGGATTCGCGGCACGTCTTGAAGTGCTGCAGTACGATGCCGATGCGGCAGCCCATACAGGTCAGCTAAGAGCCGAGCTGGCCAAGGCAGGAGCGCCGATAGGCCCTTATGACCAGATGATTGCCGGTCATGCCCGTTCGAGGGGGCTGGTGGTGGTGACCAACAACATCCGCGAGTTCGAGCGCGTGCCAGGCCTTCGCCTAGAGGATTGGTCCACCACGAACAGCTGAATGAGAAAATGACCGTGGCCCAAAAAAGCCCCGGCTGAGCCGAGGCAAGGGACAGCTACCAGCTGTCGAGAGAGCACAGGGTAAGCGGTACAGGGAGACCGGTCAGTGGTGGAAACGCTCCGCCGCCTCGCGAGCCAGCGAACGGATGGCATCCCAGTCCTCGGCGTCGACCAGCGACTTGGGCGTGAGCCAGGAACCGCCCACGCACATCACGTTCTTGAGCGCCAGGTAGTCCTCGGCATTGTTGATGCCGATGCCGCCGGTGGGGCAGAAGCGTGCCTCCGGGATCGGGCCGGCGAACGACTTGAGGGCCTTGATGCCGCCGCTGGCTTCAGCGGGAAAGAACTTGAAGCGACGATAGCCGTACTGCCAGCCGGTCATCAGCTCGGAAACAGTTGCCACGCCGGGCAGCATCGGCACGGGACTGGTGACGCCGTAGCGATAGAGCGCCTCGGTAGTGCCGGGCGTTACCACGAAATCGGCGCCGACCTCCTCGGCCTGGCGGTACTGAGCCGGGGTGAGGACGGTTCCCACCCCGATGCTGGCGTGGGGCAGGGCCTCATTGATGCGCCTGATCGCCTCCAGGGCACACTCGGTGCGCAGGGTGATCTCCAGCACGGTCAGGCCACCCTCGTAGAGGGCACGGGCCAGAGGGACGGCATCCTCGATGCGCTGAATGGCCAGCACCGGGATCACTTCGGCCTTGAGGCAGATGCTGTCCAGCTCGGTGGTGCGGGTCGAGGGCAGCTGCTTGTCAATAGTCTTGTCGGACGTCATGGGAAGTCACTCCGGTAATTCAGGGAGCCGGTTTCAGGGGGCCCAGTAAGTGGCCAGCGGGCAAGCCAGAAAGGCGCGGATCGGCAGTTCGCGAACGTCGTCGCCGGAGAGCGCCCGGGCCAGCACGGCGCGCTTGTCGCCGCCGGTGATGTGCAGTATGTGACGTTGTGCCTGATGCAGGCGGTCGGCACTCAGGGTGATGCGCGGCTGGGGCTGGCTCGGGGTCCGCACCGCCACCGCCGGGGCATCGGTGGTCAGGGCCAGGCCGAGTTCACGGCTGTCGGGGAACAGCGAGGCGGTGTGGCCGTCGCCTCCCATGCCGAGGATCACCACGCTGGCCGGCCAGGCCAGGCCATCGAGGCGCTCGGCCACCGCGTCCGCGCCCTGCTCCGGGGTGGCATCGGCGGTGGTCAGCGGCACAAAGGTGGCGGCGGCAGCCGGCCCCTGCAGCAGGTGGGCGCGCACCAGGCGGGCATTGCTGTCTTCCGCAGCCTCCGCCACCCAGCGTTCGTCGGCCAGGGTCACCTGGACACGCTCCCAGGGCAACTCGCAGGCCGCCAGGGCCTCGAAGAAGGGCACCGGCGTGGAGCCGCCCGAGACCACCAGCAGGGCATTGTCCTGACGCGCCAGGTCGACCCGCAGCGCCTCGGCCACGGCCTCGGCCAGCTGGAGGGCCAGCTGGTCGCGGGGGGAATCACTCATCTCGTCTCTCGCTCTCAATAGTCTTCATACCAGCTGCGGCCATCCTGGGTGATCATGGCGATGGACGCGACCGGCCCCCAGGAACCGGCCGGATAGCGCCGGGGTGGCTCGTCGCGGTCGGCCCAGGCGGCAATCAGATTGTCGCACCACTGCCAGGCATGCTCGACCTCGTCGCGGCGCACGAAAAGATACTGCTGCCCCTTCATCACCTCGAGCAACAGCCGCTCGTAGGCATCCGGGATGCGCGTCTTGGGGAAGGCACTGTTGAAATCCAGGTGCAGGGGACCACGGCGTAGGCGCATCCCCTTGTCCAGGCCGCTGTCCTTGGTCAGCACCTCCAGCGCGATGCCCTCCTCGGGCTGCAAGCGGATCACCAGCTTGTTGGAAGCCAACCCCCGCTGGTCGGGGTCGAAGATATAGTGCGGCTGCTGGCGGAAGTGGATGATGATCTGCGAGAGCTTCTCCGGCATGCGCTTGCCGGTGCGCAGGTAGAAGGGCACCCCAGCCCAACGCCAGTTGGCCACGCCGGTCTTCATGGCCACGAAGGTCTCGGTCTGGCTGTCGGTATTGGCCCCCTCCTCTTCCAGGTAGCCCGGCACGCCATGACCATCCGTGGTACCGGCCATGTACTGGCCTCGAACCACGTCACGCCCCAGCATGTCGTCGGTGAAGGGCTTGAGCGCCTTGAGCACCTTGACCTTCTCGTCACGGATCGCGTCGGCATCCAGGTTGGCGGGAGGGTCCATGGCGATCAGGCACACCAGCTGCAGCAGATGGTTCTGCACCATATCGCGCAGCTGGCCGGCCTCGTCGAAGTAGCCCCAGCGCCCCTCGATGCCGACCTTCTCGGCAACGGTGATCTCCACATGGGAGATGTGATTCTGGTTCCACTGGGTGCCGAACAGCGGGTTGGCGAAGCGCAGCGCGATCAGGTTCTGCACCGTCTCCTTGCCCAGGTAGTGGTCGATTCGATAGATCCGGGATTCAGGGAAGACCGCGCCGATGGCGTCATTGATCTCGGCGGAAGAGTCGAGGTCATGACCAATCGGCTTCTCGACCACCACCCGGCTCTGCTCGTCGAGACTGCCACTGGCCTCGAGGTGACGGCAGATGTCGCCATAGATCTTGGCGGCCACCGAGAGGTAGACCACCATGGGGCGTAGTACACCCTGCTGGCGCCACTCGCGAATGGCGGTGTAGCCATCGGGCTTGGTGAAATCGAGCTGGATGAAATCGAGACGAGCCAGGAAGCGGGCCAGCGCCTCGCGCTCAAGCTCCTCGGCCTTGACATAGGTCTTGAGCGCCTTCTCGACCTGCTTGCGGAAACCCTCCAGGTCGTAGTCCTGTCGGGCCAGGCCCAGTAGCCGGGTGGCAGGATCCAGCAGCCCCTCGCGTTCGAGGTGAAAGAGCGCCGGGAACAGCTTGCGCTGGGCCAGGTCGCCAAGCGCGCCGAACAGCGCCAGGTCGATTTCCGTGCTGCCGGCGCCGCTGGGCTTGGCCTCGCCGGATCGGTTGCGTTGTGTCATGTCCGCCCCATCTGGTTAACTTACTTAAAAATAGCGCAGAAAAGCAATTCTATGCAAGTTTTATATGTAAGTTTACTACATAATTTATCTTCTGTCGCCGCCTGCGCTCCCCTCCTCCTTTGCGCATTGCACAGCATAGTCAGCATAATGTAGTTAAATCACCACATCACACCTGTTTCACCCCCGCGCCGCCGATGGCGCCCCGTCGTCACGGAGACTTCATCGCTCATGGTCCGACACGATCTACTCGACCGTATCCGCCGGCAGCTCGACGAGCTTAACCGATCAGAACGCAAGGTCGCCGACGTTATCCTGGCCGACCCGACATCGGCCACCAGCATGAGCATCGCCACCCTGGCCCAGCTGGCCTCGGTCAGCGAGCCCACGGTCAACCGCTTCTGCCGCAGCTTCGATGCCAAGGGCTACCCGGACTTCAAGATCAAGCTTGCCCAAAGCCTGGCCGGGGGTACTCCCTACGTCAGTCAGGCGGTGGAACCCGGTGACTCCGCCACCGAATACACCAGCAAGATCTTCGGGGCCACCATCGCCGCACTGGACCAGGCCCGCCGCGAGGTGGCCCCGGAGCGCATCGAACGCGTGGTCGACTACCTGATACAGGCCAGGCAGCTGCACTTCTTCGGCCTCGGCGCCTCCGGGGCGGTGGCCCAGGATGCCCAGCACAAGTTTTTCCGCTTCAACCTGCCCGTCACCGCCTATGTGGACGTGCTGATGCAGCGCATGGTGGCCGCCGCCTGCCATACCGGTGATGTGGTGGTGGTGCTCTCCTGGACCGGCCGCACCCGTGACCTGGTGGACATCGCCCGGCTGGCGCGGGAAAACGGCGCGGTGGTGCTCGGCATCACCGCCCCGCAGTCGCCGCTCGCCGCCGAATGCACCGAGACCCTGGAGGTCACCACCCCGGAAGATACCGACTACTACATGCCCATGACCTCGCGGATGATCCAGCTGGCACTGATCGATGTCCTGGCCACGGGCGTCACGCTGCGGCGCGGTGAGGACTTCCTGCCCCACCTCAAGAAGATCAAGGACAGCCTGCAGGCGACACGCTACCCCGCGGGTGGTCGCGACGACCAGCCCTGAGGCACCACCCGACTTGCCAGGCTGGCGTCGGACCACAACAATAGCCACCTTCAACCGTCCACTCCGGAGACTGCAATGCGCTGGCTTGCCGCTTCCACCGCTGCGCTGGCCCTGTTCGCCCAGGGTGCCGCCGCCGATACCTTCCGCTTCACCGCCATTCCCGACGAGGACCAGTCGCGGCTGGTCGAGCGCTTCTCCAAGGTTGCCAACTATCTGGAAGAGCGTCTCGACGTGGAGGTGGAGTATGTGCCGGTGAAGTCGTATGGCGCCACGGTCACCGCCTTTCGCAACAATCAGGTTCAGTTGGCCTGGTTCGGCGGCCTCTCCGGAGTCCAGGCGCGTCGCCTGGTACCCGGCTCAATCGCTCTGGCCCAGAGCAGCGAGGATGCCGAGTTCAAGAGCTACCTCATCGCCCACCGCTCCACCGGCCTCGAGCGGTCAGAGGAACTGCCCGCTGCCATCGAGGGCATGAGCCTGACCTTCGGCTCGCGCACCTCCACGTCGGGGCGCCTGATGCCCGAGCATTTCCTGCGCGAGCGCTTCGGTGAGGCACCCGACACGCTCTTCTCGCGGGTCGGATACTCCGGCGACCACTCGCGCACCATCGCCCTGGTGGAAGCCGGCACCTGGGATCTGGGCGCGGTCAACTACAGCGTCTGGGAGGCCGCCGTGGCCGACGATCGGGTGGATACCGACAAGGTCGAGGTCATCTGGGCCACCCCACCCTACCCGGATTACAACTGGACCCTGCGGGGCGACGTCGACCAGCCGTTCGGCGAGGGCTTCACCGAGAAGGTCCGCGCGGCCCTGCTCGAGATGGACGACCCCGAATTGCTGGCGAGCTTTCCCCGCGAGGCCTTCATCCCCGCCGACAACGCCCTCTACGCCCCCATCGAGGACGTCGCGGAAGAGCTCGGCCTGCTGCGCTGATGGCGGGTGAACCACGCCGACCGCTGGTCGCCTTCGAGGCCGAAGACCTCGGCCACGATGATCAGGTAGTGCTGCCCCGCCTGACGCTCGCCCTGTATCCGGACGAGAGGATCGCCCTGCTCGGCCCCAGCGGGGCCGGCAAGTCCACCCTGCTGGGGGCCCTGCGCCTGCGGCTGGGTGACGCCGCCGCCTGGTGTCCCCAGCAGCACGGCCTGGTGCCTCAGCTGGCGGTCTATCACAACGTCTATATGGGGCGGCTGGCCGAGCACTCGGCCCTGGCCAACCTGTGGAATCTGGTGCGTCCGCTGGCCGGACCCTGGCGCCAGGTCGCCGAGCTCTGCGAATCTCTGGGCCTCGCCGGGCTGCTGCGCCGCCCCGTCGGCCAGCTCTCTGGCGGACAGCGCCAACGGGTCGCCATCGCCCGGGCTCTCTACCAGCAGCGCGAGCTGTTTCTCGGCGACGAGCCGGTGGCCAGCGTGGACCCCCACCAGGCGCTACGCCTGTTGGGGTTGATCGAGGCGCGCCATACCACCACGGTCATCGCCCTCCACCAGCGCGAGCTGGCACTCAGCCATTTCGACCGGGTATGGGGGCTGCGTGACGGCCAGCTGGTGATCGACGCCCCGGCCCAACAGCTGACCCTGGCGGATCTGGACGGCCTCTATCCCGATGCCGATACACTCGCCGCGTCGCCACAGGAAGAAACGGCCCCCCAGATGCCCGACCCGGAGGCGCTGCCCTGCGCGCGGGGGCGGCCGTGAGCGCTGATCTGACCGAACGGCCGGGCCACGGCCGTTACTGGTGGCGCGGCAACAGCACCGGACTGAAGCTGGCCCGCCATACCCTGGCGCTGTTGGCGCTGGCCGTGGTGATGGTGCCCTTCGCCGACCTGGAGATCCTGACACGCGACCCCTGGGGAGAGCTGGCACGCATGGCCCAGGGGCTGGCCTGGCCCGCCTGGGGCTCGCTGGAATCACCGCTGCAAGCCCTTGGCCTGACCGTGGCCGTGGCCCTGTGGGGGACGCTGGGCGGGATGCTGCTGGGCTTCCCCCTGGCGCTGCTGTTCTCTCGCTCGCGGCTGGTCCGAGCCGGCTGTGCCTTCGTGCGGGCGATTCACGAGCTGTTCTGGGCGCTGCTCTTCCTGCAGGTATTCGGCCTCTCGGCGGCCACCGCGCTGATGGCCCTGGCGATCCCCTATGCCGGCATCTTCGCCAAGGTCTATGCCGAGATCCTCGAACAGCTACCCAGCGCCCCACGCGACGCCCTGCCACGAGGGGTCGGCCGGCTGTCCCGTTTCATCTATGCCGAGCTGCCGTTGGCTTGGGCCAGGCTCTCCGCCTATACCCGCTATCGCTTCGAGTGCGGGCTGCGCGCCAGCGTGTTGCTGGGCTTTGTCGGCTTGCCGACCCTGGGCTTCCAGCTCGAGACCGCCTTCCGCGAGGGACGCTACCACGAGGCCGGGGCCCTGCTGTGGCTCTTCTACCTGCTGATCGCCAGCCTGCCCTGGTGGGGCCACCGACGGCTGTTGCCACTGCTCGCCCTCGGCGGTGCCTTGCTGCTGGGCCCCTGGCCGGCGGTGGAAGGCGGCCTGCTGTGGCGCTTCATCAGCCAGGATATCTGGCCACCGGCCCTGCTCGAAGGCGATTGGCGGGGACTCATCGATTGGCTGGCACGCATTCCCAACCTGGGACCCGCCATCGGCAATACCCTGCTGCTGGGCCTGCTGGGCAGCGTGGGGGCCCTGCTGGTGGCCCTGGCACTCTGGCCGCTGGCCTCTCGACACTTCGGCAATCCGGCGACCCGGCTGGCCGGACGAGGGCTGCTGATCTTCCTGCGCTCGACCCCCGAGCTGATGCTGGCCTTCTTCTTCCTGCTGCTGCTGGGGCCGTCGCTGCTGCCGGCCTGGCTGGCACTCGCGCTGCACAACGGAGCGCTGATCGCCTTCCTGGTGGCACGCCATGCCGATGCCATCACTACGGGGATGCCGGGGGTGAATGCCTCGGGCCGGCTGGCCTACGAACTGTTACCGCGGCTGTATCCGGGCATCCTGGCACTGCTCTACTACCGTGCCGAGGTGATCCTGCGCGAGACGGCCATCCTGGGAATGCTGGGTGTCGCGACCCTGGGCTACTACATCGACGAGAACTTCGAGTATCTGCTGTTCGACGTGGCCTTCTTCCTGCTGCTGGTGACCGCGGCACTCAACATCGCCGTTGACGCCCTGTCGCGGCGGCTGCGTCCCAAAGAGACTGCCGTCATTGATGATCCCTGCCAGCGCTAGAGATCCTCGGCGCTCACGGCACCGGGGGTCAGTCGGCGCAATCGATGCACTTCAGCACCAGGGGATCGCCCTCCAGTCGCCTGGCACCGATCCATTCTCCACACTCGATGCACTCGCCGTATTCGCCCTTGTCGATGCGTGAGAGTGCGCCCGTGATGCGGCGCAACGCCAGCTGACGCCGCTGCTCCTCGGCCTTGGCCATGGCCTGTCCCTGCATGGCGTCCATGCGCGACAGGCGCCCTACCGAGGTCTGGTCCAGCATCACGGTATCTCGGGATTCACGGCTGGCATCGCTCTGCTCGAGCAGTTCGGCGCGCAATGCATGCAACCGCCTTACCACGGCGTCCATATCCAGCTCTGGATGATTCATCACCGCCCCCATTTGCGCAATATTGGACCCGCCGGCCCACAACCTAGGCGTGCAGCTGATATCCTAGCCCGCTTTCGGTCACTCTGCTTCAGGGCTCCATCTTGCCACCGCGCGCCAATGGCCGCACTCCCGTCACGACAATCCGGAGGTCACCATGGGTTACCGCACCTTGCTGCGGGATCATCGAGGGCTGCTGGGCATCGCCTTCCTGGCCATGTTCTCCTCCAGCCTGGGCCAGAGCTTCTTCATTGGCCTTTTCCAGGCGCCGATCAGCGCACACCTGGGACTGTCCGCCGGACAGTTCGGCACCGCCTATGCCGCCGTGACGCTGGTGGCGGGCTTCGCCGTCCTGCATCTGGGGCCCAGCATCGACTGGATGGCGCCGCGGCGCTTCGCGCTGGTGGTGATCGGCACCCTGCTCGCCGGCATCCTGCTGTTGACCACCGCGCCCTGGTGGGGACTGGGGCTTCTCGGCCTGGGCCTGGTACGCTTCTGCGGCCAGGGCATGATGACCCACCTGGGCAACACTCTCGCCGGCCGAGAGTTCGTCGGCCTGCGGGGGCGCGCACTGGGCCTGGTCGGCATGGGCATCATGCTGGGCGAGTCGGCGCTGCCGCCCTTGATGGCGGCACTGCTGATGTGGTTTGGCTGGCGGGAGCTATGGTGGCTGTTCGTGGCCTTCCTGGCGCTGTTCTGGGTGCCCCTGCTGCTGCGCGGTCCATGGCCGAAAGCACCAGGCAAGCGCCCGGCGCGGGGTCAGCGTCGCGACGGCCCGCGCCCCTTCCGCGAGGCGCGCTTCTGGAAATTGCTGCCGTTGTTGATGATCCTGCCGATCACCATGACCGGACTCTTCATCTACCAGGCGCGCATGACTCAGGATCTGGGCAGCTCCCTGGGCGTCTATGCCCTGGCCCTCACCGGCATGGGGCTGGCGAAGCTGCCCGGTGCACTGCTGGGCGGACGCTGGGTAGACAGGCTCGGTCCGGTCCGCCTGGCGCGGCTCTACTTGCTGCCCTTCGCCCTAGCCCTGCTGGTGGCCATCTTCGTCGGCGGTGACCTCGGCGTCTGGGCGCTGATGGTCGGTGGCGGGCTTGCCATGGGCGCCCAGGAGTCCATCGCCACCAGCCTGCTGGTGCGCAGCTGGGGTGCCGAGCACCTGGGCACGGTGCGCGCCACGCTGAGCGCGGCCATGGTCCTCTCCACCGGGCTCGCCCCGGCGGTGCTGGGCTTGACCCTGGACCTTGGCGCCTCGTTCACTGCCATTCTCGCCGGCATGCTGGTAATGCTGGTCGCCGGCTGGGTGCTGGCCCAGGGGGTATTGAGAGAACTCAAGACAGCAGGTTAGCGCAACAGCAGCACCGGCTTGGTGGCCTTGCGCAGCATCTCGGTGGTGGTACTGCCCACCAGCAGGTGGCGGATGCGCGAGTGGCCGTAGGCCCCCATCACCAGCAGGTCGATGTCCTGCTCCTCCTGGTAGCCACGCAGGGTGGCTTCCACCTCGCCCGCGCGGATGGCGCCCTCGGCCTCATGGCCGGCGTCACGCAAGGTCTTGAGCGCCCAGTCGAGCTGGGAGCGGTTGTCACCGGTCTCGGCGCCGACGATCACCACGTGCACCGGAACGCCGTCGAACAGTGGGCTCTTGGCCAGCATCTCCACGCCCTTGCGGGTGGTCTTGCTGCCGTCGAAGGCCAGCATCACCTTCTCCGGCGTCTTGTACATCTCGGGCACCATCAGGATCGGCCGGTGCAGGGTGCGCACCACCCGCTCCAGGTTGGTGCCCAGATGGTCGCCGTCCTGATGGGCCATCTCGCCACGCTTGCCCATCACCAGCAGGCGGATCTCGTCCTGGAGCTCCTCCAGCGTCTCCACCAGAGTGCCGTTGCGCTGACGAGTAGCGGGCTCGGCCACACCATTCGCGACGGCGCGCTCCTTGGCCGCAGTGAGCATCAGCCGACCCTGCTCCTGCGCCACCTTGGCGCGTCGCTCGTCGAGCTCAGAGAGTTCCTCAAGCAGATGCTCCCGGGCTCCAAGCCCGATATTGCCAGAGAGGTCCGCCTCTGCGGTCTGGGGGTGGTTGTCGTTTACATGCAGGAAGGTCAGCGGGGCGCTCAGCGCCATGCTGGCCCAGGCGGCATAGCCGCTCACCCCTTCCGAGTACTTCGAGCCGTCAATGGCGGCCATCACCTGTTCGGTCATCAAGCTGTTTCCTGGCTGGCGTATGTCGTTGTCTATCGTATCGTTTCTACCCGATCGAAGTCGGCTTGCCTAGGACATGGGTCAACACCCGTGCTGTTTCGCCACGAAATCGTCAGTTACACCGAACGATAAGGTCATCTCTCATTCCCCGGACGACACATCCGGCGCCTGCTTGGGGTGGGGCACAGCCTGGCGTAAGCTGTGGCCTTTTCATCACCGGCAGGAAGCCCACCATGTCCCGCCCTCTTGGTATCGCCCTCGGTCTATTGACCGCCCTGATCACGCTGGGGCTGCTCTGGCAGTGGTTCGCCATGCAGGACCTGCTGACCGCCGAGCGACTCAAGACATGGATCACCTCGGCGCCGGGCTGGCGTGACAACCCCTGGACCTTCCTGGTGGTGATGGCGGGCTACGCCGGCGCCCTGCTGGTGATGTTCCCGCTGAGTGCGATGGTTGCCCTCACCGGTCTGATATTCGGCCCCACCTGGGGCTTCATCTACGCCACCCTGGGGACCCTCACCTCCTCGGTGGCCTCCTACTGGGTGGGCAGACGCCTGGGACGCGATGCCCTGATGGCCTATGGCGGGCGCCACCTGCGCGGCATGTCGCGTTACCTGGCCAGGCGAGGTATCCGCACCATGACAGTGATCAACCTGCTGCCACTGGCGCCCTTCACGCTTACCAACATGATGGCCGGGGCCTTTCATCTGCGCTTTCGCGACTACATGATCGGCTCGACGCTGGGCATCGTGCCGGGTCTTGCGGCGGTGACGCTGCTGGGCAGCCAGCTGGGCGCGCTGGTCACCGCCACCAGCCGCGAAGAGCTTCTTTGGTCGCTTGCAGGCCTGGCCGCCGGCATTGCCATCCTGATTGCCCTGCGGCGTTACGCCCAGTGGCGTGGTAAGCAACGCTGAGAAACCTGCGGATGAACAGGAAGTAGCCGCCCATAGGGAATTCCAGGCGGCGTAGCCACACACGCCTTCGGAAAACGGTGAGCCGTCGATGGCGGCCATTACCTGTTCTGCCATGTCAGTGACCTCCCATCAGTTTCTCGACGGCCTCGGGGTCGTCGTGTACGGCGAAGCGGTCGACGATGGTAGCGCTGGCCTCGTTGAGGCCGATCATCTCTACCTCGGTGCCCTCGCGGCGGAACTTGATCACGATCCGATCCAGGGTCTGGACGGCGGTGATGTCCCAGAAGTGGGCGCGGGACAGATCGATAGTGACCTTCTCCACGGTCTCCTTGAAGTCGAAGGCCTCGCCGAAGCGCTCGGAGGAGGCGAAGAACACCTGGCCCACCACCTTGTAGATGCGCGCGTTGCCCTCATCGGCCTCCTCGCTTCCGACGTAGAGGATATTGCCCACCTTGTTGGCGAAGTTCATGGCGGCGAGCAGCACGCCGACGAAGACGCCGATGGCCAGGTTGTGGGTGCCCACGGTCACCACCACGGTAGCCACCATGACCATATTGGTGCTCATGGGGTGCTTCTTGAGGTCCTTGATGGAGCTCCAGCTGAACGTCCCGATGGCCACCATGATCATCACCGCCACCAGCGCCGCCATGGGAATCTGCGAGACCCAGTCGGCCAGGAACACCACCATCAACAGCAGGGCCACGCCAGCGATCAGGGTCGACATGCGACGGCGACCGCCGGACTTGATGTTGATCACCGACTGGCCAATCATCGCGCAGCCCGCCATGCCGCCGAGCAGGCCGGAACCGATATTGGCGATGCCCTGGCCCTTGCACTCGCGGTTCTTGTCGCTCCGGGTATCGGTGAGGTCATCGATGATAGTAGCGGTCATCATCGACTCCAGCAGGCCCACCACGGTCAGCATCAACGAGTAGGGCAGGATGATCATCAGGGTATCGAGATTGAGCGGCACTTCGGGCCACAGGAACACCGGCAGGCTGTCCGGCAGTTCGCCCATGTCGCCGACGCTGCGGATCTCCATGCCGGTGAGCAGATAGACGGCGGTCAGCACCACGATGCACACCAGCGGCGAGGGAATGGCCTTGCCAATCACCGGCACATAGGGGAAGCCGTAGATGATCGCCAGGCCGGCCAAGGTCATGGCGTAGACATGCCAGGTCACCCCGGTCAGCTCCGGCAACTGGGCCATGAAGATCAGGATCGCCAGGGCGTTGACGAAGCCGGTGACCACCGAGCGCGACACGAAGCGCATCAGGTCGGCAAGCTTCAGGTACCCCGCGATGATCTGCAGCACCCCGGTGAGCAGAGTGGCGGCCAGCAGGTACTCGAGGCCATGCTCCTTGACCAGGGTGATCATCAGCAGCGCCATGGCGCCGGTGGCCGCCGAGATCATGCCGGAGCGCCCGCCGGTGAAGGCGATGATCACGCAGATGGCGAAGGAGGCATAGAGGCCCACCTTGGGGTCGACGCCAGCGATGATGGAGAAGGCAATGGCCTCGGGAATCAATGCCAGGGCCACGACGATGCCCGCCAGGGTGTCGCCCTTGAGGTTGGAGAACCAACTCAGTTTCATTTTTTCGTACATGCTGCAGTCCAGTCAGGGGGGTGAGGGATAGGCCTTCAGTCGTCTGAGTCCTGTCGTGCCAATGCCTTTTCCGACGCCACGGGTGGGCGTTGTCGCCGACAGCGGACTCAGGAGAAGACGGAAATCGCGAGGTGGCGGCTAGGGCGCCTGAAACATCATGACGATGTCGAGCAATGACGCACCGAAAAGGGTGGCATCGCCGGGAGATAGGGAAGGGTGCGCTAGGGCGGCGTGGCCAGCCCTGTCAGGGGAGTCATCATGTGCTTGGGGTTCATCAGACGAAAGTCCAATAGGTGCGGGCAACGAGAACGCGGAATTCTAGCAGAACATATGCTGCAGCGCACCCTGGTCGCTGGCCGGGACAAGAGGCGCCGACGACAGGTCATGGAGAGGGAGACCTGTCGTCGGATCAGCCTCGTCGGAGCGCGTCAGGAGGCGTCGTTATCATTCGGCGCAGCCCCGTCGGTACGTGCCCTGGCGGCGGGCGAGGCCTTCATGTGCTTGAAGGCCTCCATGATGTCCATAGGCAACGGGAAGACGATGGTGGAAGCGTTCTTGTTGCTCATGTCGCTCATGGTCTGCAGGTAGCGCAGCTGCAGGGCGGCGGAATTCTCGGACATCACGTTGGCCGCCTCGACCAGCTTCTTGGAGGCCTGCAGCTCGCCCTCGGCGTGGATCACCTTGGCACGACGCTCGCGCTCGGCCTCGGCCTGGCGGGCAATGGCGCGGATCATGCTCTCGTCGAGGTCAACATGCTTGATCTCCACGTTGGCTACCTTGATACCCCAGCTCTCGGCGGAGCTGTCGATGATCTCCTGGATGTCATCGTTGAGCTTATCGCGCTCGGAAAGCATCTCGTCGAGGTCGTGCTTGCCAAGCACCGAACGCAGCGTGGTCTGCGCCAACTGGCTGGTGGCATTGACGAAGTTCTCCACCTGAATGATCGCCTTCTCCGGGTCCACCACCCGGAAGTAGAGCACCGCATTGACCTTGACGGTGACGTTGTCCTGGGAGATGACGTCCTGCTCCGGTACGTCCATGGTAATCACCCGCAGGTCGACTACCTGCATCTTCTGGATGCCGGGGATGATGATCAGCAGGCCCGGCCCTTTCACCGCCTGGAAGCGGCCGAGGAAGAACACCACCCCGCGCTTGTATTCGGGAAGGATGCGGATCGACGCCGCCAGCAGCATGACCAGCAGGACGACCGGAACGAGATAGGAAATCAACATGACTTGCTCTCCTTCGATGTGTCCGGCGACGGTAGGCGCCGGGGTTCTTGCCAGAGTCTCAGGACGCGGCGTCGAGCGGTTCCACTTCCAGCGTCAGGCCGTCGACCGCCGTCACCCGGACCGCCTGCCCACGGGCCAGCGACTGCGTGCTTCGCGCATTCCAGCGCTCACCCATCAGCCGCACATGCCCTTTTCCCTCGAAATCCTCGACGGCGGTGGCCTCACTGCCGACAAGTTCCTCCTGCCCGGTCCGCGGCGCGCGGCGACGCAGTCCGATGAACCGGGTCATCACCCACAGCATCAGGCCAGCCGCCAGCAGGGCAATACCGCCAATCATCGGCAGCGAGATATTCAGGTTGTCCGCATCCATCAGCATCACCGATCCGATCACGAAGGCGACGATGCCGCCTATTCCGAGAATGCCGAAACTGGGCATCAAGGCCTCGCCCACGATCAGCCCCAACCCCACCAGGATCAGCGCCAGGCCAGCGTAGTTGACCGGCAGTACCTGGAAGGCAAACAGCGCCAGCAGCAGGGAGATGATGCCGATGGTACCCGGTATCAGGCTACCCGGGTTGGACAGCTCGAAGATCAACCCGTAGAAGCCGATGATCATCAGGAAATAGGCGACGTTGGGATTGGTGATCACGGCCAGCAGCTTGGTTCGCCAGTCGGGATCGAAGCGTTCGACGGCAAGGTCAGCGGTCGCCAGGGTCCGCTGCCCGTCATCCATCACCACGCTGCGACCATCGAGCTGCTCGAGCAGATCGTCGAGGTCGCGGGCCACCACGTCGATGACGTTGTTCTCGAGCGCTTCGCTGGCGGTCAGGTTGACCGCCTCGCGCACGGCTCGCTCCGCCCAGTCGGCATTGCGATCATGACGTTCGGCGAGCGAGCGGATATAGGCCACCGCGTCCTCCAGCACCTTGCGCTCCATGGCTGTCTCGCCGCGCCGTGGCTCGTCATTCGCCGTGTCATCCGTGGCCTCCGGGTCGGCCGCTTCCTCCTCGGCCGACGCATCGTCGGTCTGGCCTTCATTTTCCTCCTCGCCGCCGAGGCCCGGCAGCCCCCCTCCCCCCATCTGCACCGGAGTCGCCGAGCCGAGATGGGTGGCCGGCGCCATGGCGGCGACATGACTGGCATAAAGCAGGTAGGTGCCAGCGCTGGCGGCTCGGGCACCCGCCGGCGCGACATGGATGGCGACCGGCACGCTCGAGGAGAGCATGGCGCGAATCATGTCGCGCATGGAGGCATCGAGCCCACCCGGGGTATCCATCTGCACCACGACCAGCTCGGCATCGCGCTCCTCGGCGAGTTCCAGGCCACGCTGGAAATAGTCGCTGATGGCCGGCCCGATGGCATCGTCGACCGTCATCACCAGAGCGCTACGCTCGTCCTGCTGCGCCTGCACCTGCCAGGCCAGCAGGGCACCCAGTGCCAGGCACAGCAGGCTGGCCAGCAGCAGTAAATGCCCGGCGATGCGCCTGCGATCCGGATTCGTCATCTCGAGCCTACCCTGCGATTCGTCTCCCCGAGAGCCTCATCGGGAGACAGTGGTTCAGTCATTGCCGATATCAGCGTAGGCAGTGAACCCGCGGGCGGCAACAGCCCGCCTGCGGTATCAAGGTAAGAAGAGGCCCTCACCGCAGGAAGCCGGACCCGCCAGATGGCGGGTCCGGAGATGATGGCAGAGAGAATAGAGAGGAGGTGAGCGCGCTCAGCGCCGCAAGCCGGGCTCAGAGGTCATGCGGCTCTCCGGCGACGCGCTTCTGAACCTCTACCATATAGGCGGCCAGAGACGTCAGCTCCTCGCTGCCCCACTCGAGCGGCTCGGACGCCATCGGCGCGACCATGCAGATCTGCACCATCTCGTCGGCATGCACTTCGGACATGCCGAACTGGTTGGAAGCCATCGCTACCTGGTGAGGGAAGGGCTGTTCGAATGTCGGATTGTAGCCCATGTCCTGACCATCACTACCATGGCAAGTCGCGCAGGAAAGGCCGTTGCTGCTCAAGGAGGTGTCGTAATACAGCTCCTTGCCGCGAGCCAGCATCTCCTCGGGGTTATCGCCGCTCTCGCTGTAGGCCGGCGAGTAGCCAGCGGGCCTGGCCACCGCGGCGCTGGAGCCACCCTCGGCTTCCGCTTCACCTTCCGCTTCACCTTCTGCCTCGCCTTCTGCCTCGCCTTCTGCCTCGCCTTCTGCCTCGCCTTCTGCCTCGCCTTCTGCCTCGGCTTCTGCTTCACCTTCCGCTTCACCTTCCGCCTCGGCAGCGCCTTCGGCGTGGTTGCTGGCCAGCATCAGGGGTGCCTCAGAGGGCGAGGTAAAGTTCGAAACGGCCACGTCATCGCCTGCTGAGGCCTGAAGGACGGCCCCTCCCGCCACCAGGGCAAGCAAAGGAGCCGTGTAGGCCAGCTGCCGATTCAGGCGACCCAGCAGCTTGCGACGCTTATCGTCATGCTGTGACATGATTTTCACCCTCGTTGTGATTGTTCAGGAAATGGGGGGTACGCTGACCCTACTCTTGCGTATCAGCGCTCTTGTTGTGTCGACACGCGCGGCCCAGGCTTACAATCGTGGGGAAAACCGTCCGCGCACCAACGCCGATGTAAGGAATACCCGCCTCGTGCGACCATCAATGATCGATAGACCAGACAACCAGGAACGTCATGCCGGATAGCGTCTTTTCCCAAGCCTCGTCACCGTCCCGAGCAGATCTCTGCCACCCTCTGGCCGAGGCCGTGCGAAACGCCGGATATGATGCGGGCATACAGGCCATGCAACCGATGGCCGACACCGGCCTGGCCCATCACCATGTGTGGCTCGAGCGGGAACAGATAGACTGGGTGGCACGATTACCCAAGCAGAGCCAGATGCAGCTCGACCCTGCCGCCAACCTCGACTATCAGGCGGCCTGCTTCGACCGCGCCAGCCAGGGCGGTCACGCCCCCTCCCTGCACGGTATCCTCCCGCCCAGCGCGGCGCTGCCGCGGGGTGGTCTGCTGGTGAGCGCTATCCGGGGCCGCCCGGCGCAACTCCCGGAGGATCTTCCCGATATCGCCGAGGCGCTGGCCAGCTTCCATGTCCTGGACGTGCCCGACAGCGAGGTGCGTCCACCACTGCAGTCCCCCCCCGACCCCTGGGCGGCGATGCTCGAGGAGGTCAGGGACCAGGCCGGCTTCCTCGACAGGGCCGGGCTGAATACCAAAGCCCGACAGCTGATCGAGGCCGAGCTGGCCGCTCTCCCGGAACGGCTGCCTCCCGGGGCTGGCGCCGAGCCTCGACTGATCAGCTTCGATGCCCACCCGGGGAACTTCCTCGTCACCGACTCCGGACGCGCGGTGCTGGTGGACCTGGAGAAATGCCGTTACGGCCTGGTGGGCTTCGACCTGGCCCATGCCAGCCTCTACACCTCCACCACCTGGGATCTGCAAAGCCGGGCCGAACTGCTACCCCAGGAGGTGGCCGCCTTCTATCGTCACTGGATGTCCGCCACGGGCTTTGCCGACGAGACCGCCACCTTGCTGGCGTGTCGCCGCGCGATGTGGCTCTGGTCGCTGACCTGGTGTGCCAAGTGGCGAGCCAGTCATCTTCTCGAGCGCGATGCCTCGACCAGGGGGGAAGACTGGTCGACCGAGCTGAGCGACGATGCGCTGATCGCCCATGTCCGCGACCGTGTCGACCACTATCTTTCGGTGCCCGTTATCGAGCATGTCCAGCAAGAGAGTCGCGTGCTGGCACGCCTCCTCTCCCCCCATGGCCAGGACTAGCCAACGCTTCTCTCGACTGTCCCCTTAGGGCACCCCTCACGAAAAGGAACCCAGTGATGCGCGCTTTCTCCCCTCGGCTCGCCACCCTACTACCGGCCCTGCTGCTCTGCGGCCCTGTCGCCGCGGCTCCCGATCCGACCAACTGGACGGCCGTGCTCGACGAGGCCAGCGGCCAGAACGTTTACTGGTACGCCTGGGCCGGCGACCAGCGCACCAACGACTACATCGACTGGGTGGCCGAGCGAGTCGAGGAGCAGTTCGACATTGCGCTCACCCACGTCAAGATCGGGGATACCGCGGAGGCGGTCTCACGGGTGCTGGCGGAGAAGCAGGCCGACAATGACGACGACGGCAGTGTCGACCTGGTCTGGATCAACGGCGAGAACTTCGCCACCATGAAGGCCAACGACCTGCTGTTCGGCCCCTTCGCCGACGCGCTGCCGCATTTCGCACTCACCTACCCCGAGCAAAATCCCGAGGTGGTCACCGACTTCACCCTCCCCACCGAGGGTTACGAATCGCCCTGGGGCCGGGCGCAGATCACCTTCTACTATGATAGCCATGAGCTCCGCGGGGATAGCCAGGAGATCGCGACGCCCCCCCAGGATATCCACTCCCTGCGGGAATGGGCCGAGGCCAATCCGGGGCGCTTCACCTACCCCCGGATACCCGACTTCACCGGCAGCACCTTCCTGAAGCAGGCGCTGATCGCACTGACCGATGAGGACAAGGCGCTCTACGCCCCGGTCGAGGAGAGCGACTTCACGGCAGTCACTGCCCCGCTGTGGGACTACCTGGATGCGCTTCACCCCCATCTGTGGCGCAGCGGTCGCCAGTTTCCCGCCACCGGGCCCGAAATGCGCAGCCTGATGAGCGACGGCGAGCTGTCGCTGGCCTTCACCTTTTATCCCTCGGTGCCCGCCGCCGCGGTGGCCGACTATGAATTACCGCCCAGCACGCGCAGCTACGTGCTGGATGAGGGGACCCTGGGCAACGTTCACTTCGTGGCCATTCCCTACAATTCGCCCCACAAGGCCGGCGCCATGGTGGTCGCCGATTTCCTGCTCTCGCCCGAGGCTCAGGCACACAAGCAGGACCTCGGCGTCTGGGGGGATCGCACCGTGCTGGATGTGACCCGCCTCGATGACGAGAGCCGAGCCCTCTTCACCCTGGACGAGAGCAACCCGGCGATGCTGCCCGCGGGCGCTCTGCAAAAGACGCTCCCCGAGCCGCATCCCAGCTGGATGACGGCCCTGCAGGACGCCTGGCAGGCCCGCTACGTCGGCAACTGATGGCGCGGAATAGCGCCCTGGGCGCTGCGGCGATGAGGCCCGTCTAATGTTGCTTCGTCTGGCGCCGGCGCTGATCGTCATCCTGCTGGTCGCGCCAATCCTGGCCGGCCTGGCCATGGCGCTGATGCCGGCCTTCGGTTACCTGCCGGTACTGGGAGGAGAGAGCCTGTCGCTCGACCCCTGGCGAGCCCTGTTCGCCGAGCCCGGCATCTGGCGCTCGACGCTCATCAGCCTCGCCAGTGGACTCATCGCCACCGCCGTGTCGCTGGCGGTCGTGTTTCTCTACCTGGCCGCCGCGAGCGGCAAGCGATTCGACCGCTGGGTACGACGGCTGGTCTCGCCTTTGCTCTCGATTCCTCATGCCGCCGCGGCCTTCGGCCTGGCCTTCCTGATCGCCCCCTCGGGGCTCATCGCGCGTCTCACCTCGCCGGGGCTGACCGGCTGGGAGCGTCCGCCGGACCTGCTGATCGTCCAGGACCCCTGGGGGCTGTCGCTGATCGCGGGGCTGGTGATCAAGGAGATCCCCTTCCTGCTGTTGATGAGCCTGGCGGCCCTATCCCAGCTCGACCCCGAACGCCGCGTGGCCATGGCCCGCTCCCTGGGCTATCGCCCGACCCTGGCCTGGTGGAAGGTGGTCGCTCCGTCACTCTACCCCCTCATCCGCCTGCCGGTGTTCGCGGTGGTCGCTTTCGCCTCATCGGTCGTGGATGTGGCGATGATCCTCGGCCCCACCCTGCCACCCACGCTGGCCGTCTCGATACTCACCTGGTTCAGCGACCCCGATCTGGACAAACGCTTCATGGCCTCGGCCGGGGGGATCCTGCAGCTCGGGGTGACCGCCACGGCGCTGGCCATCTGGTGGGGTCTGGAACGACTCGTGGCCAGGCTGATGGGGTGCTGGATCGAGCGAGGTGGACGCACGAGAGGCGAAAATGGCCTGCGACTGGCCGGCAAGGGCCTGATACTGCTGGCTTCCGTAACCGCCTTCATCGGCATCGCCGGCCTGACGATCAACTCCGTGGCCGGCTTCTGGCGCTTTCCGGATGCCCTGCCGGAGAGCTTCACCGGCGCTCACTGGGTTCAGGCCCTTCCCTCGCTCGCCGGACCGATCGGCTCGACGGCGCTGATCGCCCTGGTCGCGACCCTGCTCGCCGTGACCCTGGCGCTGGGAGCACTGGAGAACGAGCAGCGGACCGAACGGCACCCCTCACGGGCCCTGTGGCTGCTCTACCTGCCGCTGATCGTGCCGCAGATCGCCTTCCTGTTCGGCCTGGTGGTGCTGGTGGAACAGTTCGGGACTCGACCGACCCATGCCCTGGTCATCTTCGGCCACCTGCTGTTCGTGCTGCCCTATGTCTTCCTGTCGCTGTCCGAGGCCTACCGCCGCTTCGACCCGCGCTGGTCGCGTCTGGCGCTGACGCTGGGCGCCTCGCGCAACCGGGCCTTCTGGCGCGTCCGCCTGCCGATGCTGCTGGCCCCGATGCTCACCGCCCTGGCCGTGGGGCTGGCGGTGAGCATCGGTCAGTACCTGCCCACCCAGTTGCTGGGCGCCGGGCGCATCACCACAGTAACTACCGAAGCCGTATCGCTCGCCGCCGGTGGCAACCGCCGGATAATCGGCGTCTGGGCACTGGTCCAGGCCTGCCTGCCGCTGGTGGGCTTCATTGTCGCCATCGGCCTGCCCAGGTTGCTATGGTCGAATCGCCGCGCCATGCAGGGAGCCCCATGACTGCCCCCCATCGCCTCGAACTCCGTGACATCTGCATCAGCCTGGGTAGCCAGGTCCTGCTCGAGCTGGATGCCGAAATCGGTCCCGGTGAAGTCCTCACCGTCATGGGCCCGTCCGGCTCGGGCAAGTCGACCCTGCTGGCCTATCTCGCCGGCTTCCTGGCCCCCGACTTTCAGGCTCGAGGCCAGGTGCTGCTGGATGGACAGGACATCAGCCCCTTGCCCGCCGAGAAGCGCGGCATGGGACTGCTCTTCCAGGACCCGCTGCTATTCCCCCACCTGTCCGTGGCGGGCAACCTGCGCTTCGGCCTGCCTCGGTCAGTGGCTGACAAGGCACAGCGGGTCGAGGGCGCGCTAGCGCAAATCGGCCTGGCCGGCTTCGCAGACCGCGACCCGGCCACCCTCTCCGGTGGCCAGAAGGCCCGGGTGGCACTGATGCGCCTGCTGCTGTCGGCGCCTTGCGCCGTCTTGCTCGACGAACCCTTCTCCAAGCTCGATACGAATCTGCGCCACGAGATGCGCCAGCTGGTCTTCGACCTCCTGCGCGAGGCCGGCCTGCCCAGCCTGCTGGTCACTCACGACCGGG
Organism: Halomonas lysinitropha; assembly: GCF_902500215.1. Lineage (GTDB taxonomy): Bacteria > Pseudomonadota > Gammaproteobacteria > Pseudomonadales > Halomonadaceae > Halomonas > Halomonas lysinitropha. Next base: position 401,895 of record NZ_CABVOU010000027.1, on the reverse strand, counting down.
AAGACGCCGAGGATGCCGGCGGACGAATGATCGAGCTGAATCATTGATCCACGCCAGGCCTTGCGCAATAGTGAAGAGCAGGCCCGACCCTCACGGAGATCGACACGATGCGCGATGATCCCGGAACACGTGGCCACAGCGCTCATCAGGCCCATGAGCTGCTCAGCTTCCATCTCGACAACCTGCCCTTGGCGGTAATCGAGTGGGACAGTGACTTTCGCATCACACGCTGGTCGAGACATGCCGAGACCCTGTTCGGCTGGCCGGCGGAAGCGGTCATCGGGCTGCATCACCGTGACTTCGCCTTCGTCCATCCCGATGATGCCGAGTCCGTTGCCAAGGTCGTCCAGCAGCTTCTCCTCGGCACCGCGCCGCAGCATGTCTCCACCAATCGCAACCTGACCCGGGAAGGCGTCGTGGTCGAATGCGAATGGCACAACTCCATCCAGCTCGATGATCGGGGCCACGTCGCCTCGGTGCTCTCGGTGGTACATGACATCACCGAATGCCGCGAGATCGAGCGCTACCACCAGTATCAGCTGGATCTCTCCCGCAACAGTGAGGCGCGTTGGCGTCGTCTCTTTGCCGAGGCCGCCACCGGGATCGTCAAGGCCGACACCCAGGGCCGCTTTCTGTACGCAAACCGAGCCTTCTGCGACATGCTGGGCTACTCGGAAGAGGCACTGAGGTCCACCGACTTCCTGACCCTGACGCATCCCGACGACAGGCAGGCCAATCTGGACAAGCTCGGCTCTCTCTTGGCCGGCGATGCCAACGGCTTTATCATCGAGAAACGCATGCTCGATCGCAGTGGCAAAGTCCTTTGGTGCCGCAACAGTGTCTCCGCCCAGCGCGATATGCATGGCTCCATCCTCAGCCTGGTCGCCGTGATCGAGGACATCACCGCCCAGCGCGAGGCGGAAGCACGGCAGCAGTCGCTGGCCCAGCGGCTGACCCGAAGTCTCGAGAACATGAGCGACGCCTTCTTCCTGCTCGATGAGGACTGGAATTTTTCCTACCTCAATCACCAGGCGGAATGTGTGCTGGAACGATCCGCCGACGAGCTCCTGGGCCGCAACGTCTGGGAGGAATTTCCCGAGGCCAGGGAGAGCGAGGCCTGGACCTGCTATCACGCCGCCGCCGGATTCGGTGAAGCGAAACACTTCACCTTCTTCTACGGACCCCTGGCCCAGTGGTTCGACGTCAATGCCTACCCCGTAGAGGAAGGCCTGGCGGTCTACTTTCGTACCGTCACCGAGAAGAAACGCCTCGAGGCGCAGCTTCAGGAGGCGCAACGCATGGAGGCCATCGGCCACCTGACCGGCGGCATGGCCCACGACTTCAACAACCTGCTGACGGTGATAATGGGCAATGCCGACCTGCTCTGCGAGGCATTGGCGAACGACGTCCGACTCAGTCCCCTTGCCCGGGCCGTCGCCGAGAGCGCCCAGCGGGGTGCCGACCTCACTCAGCGCCTCCTCGCCTTCGCCCGACGCCAGGCCCTGGACCCGCAAGCTACCGATATCAATCGCCTGATCCGCGGGTTGACCGAGCTGCTGAGGCGAACCCTGGGAGAGCAGGTCGAGATGAGTTTCCATCTGGGCCAGGACCTCTGGTCGGCCGATATCGACCCTTTCCAGCTCGAGAGTGCGATCCTCAACCTCTCCATCAACGCCCGGGATGCCATGCCAAATGGCGGGTACCTGACCATCGAGACCCGCAACGTGTCGCTGTCGTCGCACTATGCCGACGGTCATCTGGAGCTGGCGCCGGGCGACTATGTCTGCATCGCGGTCAGCGATACCGGCACGGGGATTCAGGAGGCTATCCGGAGCCGGGTCTTCGAGCCTTTCTTCACCACCAAGGAGAAGGGCAAGGGGACGGGACTAGGGCTCAGCATGGTCTTCGGTTTCCTCAAGCAGTCCGCTGGTCATGTCAACCTCTACTCGGCGGAGGGGGAAGGTACCACCATCAAGCTTTACTTGCCGCGTATCCGGCAAGCGGCCGCGGAGCCCAGAGTCGCGCCGCACGAAGAGACGAACCTGACGGGCCGCGAGACCTTGCTGGTGGTCGAGGACGATATCGCGGTCAGGGAGTATGTCGTGGCGCAGCTCGAGGCGGCAGGCTATGGTGCGCGCCAGGCAAAGGATGGCCCCGGCGCCCTGGCGATTCTCGCCGCTGACACTGCCATCGACCTTCTCTTTACCGATGTCATGATGCCGGGAGGCATGACCGGGAGAGAGCTGGCCATTGCCGCCCTGAAGCGCAAACCCGACCTCAAGGTGATCTACACCTCGGGCTATACCGAGAATGCCATCGTGCACAATGGCAGGCTGGATGAAGGGGTTCGCTTCCTGGGCAAGCCCTATCGTCCCGTCGCCCTGCTCAAGAAAATCAGAGAGACCCTGGATGAAGACTGAACCGCCCGGCAAGGGAAAGCCGCCGCGTCTACTGATTCTCGACGACGAGGCGATGACCGGCGAGACCATTGCCCGGGTTGCCGTTTTCGACGGCTTCGATGCACGACACATCACCTCGCCGATGACCTTTTTCGAGGAGGCGACGCGTTGGCATCCGGATATCCTGGCCATCGACCTGATCATGCCGGAAATGGACGGCGTGGAAGTGATGGCCGAACTGGCCAGGCTTGGCTGTCGAGCCCGCTTGATCATCACCAGCGGCGTGGGCAGCCGGGTATTGGACGCCGCCGCACGCTCGGCGAGAGAGCACGGCCTGGACATTGTCGGCGTGATTGCCAAGCCCTTCTCGGCCGCGGCACTTCGCGAACTCCTGCACCAGGCCATCGAGAGCCGCGAGACCGCCGATCACTCGCCAGCCGAGGGAAATGCGCCCAGGGACGTTAACGTCCAGGACCTGGAGGAGGCGCTGACCCTGGGGCAGATTCATCTGGCGTATCAGCCCAAGGTGCGCTGTCGTACCGGCACCATCGTGGGTGTCGAGGCACTGGCCCGCTGGCAGCATCCCCGGCTGGGCTTCATCCCCCCGGATGTCTTCATTCCCCTGGCCGAGGCACATGACCTGATCGATCGACTCACCCTTCAAGTGACCGAACAGGCCCTCGACTGGCTGGCCGATATCTCCTCGGATGACACCGCCAGGCGAGTCGGGCAACACGCCCTCCAGGAGACTGTGCTGTCACTGAACGTCTCCGCGCGCTCCCTGGGCAATGTTGCCCTGTTCGACGCCATTCTGCAGCGCTGTCGCGAGCGTGACATCGCGCCCGAGCGCATCGTGCTCGAACTCACCGAGACCAGCGCCATGCAGGATGCCATCACCTCGCTGGATACCTTGACTCGGTTGCGCCTGCAGGGATTCCAGCTCTCCATCGACGACTTTGGCACCGGCTATTCCTCGATGGTCCAGCTGGTTCGCCTCCCTTTCTCTGAGATCAAGGTCGACAAGCGCTTCGTGATGACGGCCAACGATTCGGAGGAATCCCGTGCGGTGATCCGCTCGGTGGTGGAACTGGGGCGCAGCCTGGGCCTGAATACCACCGCCGAGGGAGTCGAGGACGGGGAGACGCTGGCCTATCTCGATGCGCTGAAATGCGATCTGGCCCAGGGCTACCTGATCTCGCGCCCGCTGCCGCCGGATGCGTTCCTCGACTGGTTCATCGCTCGCGAGTCCCAGCGCGAGGAGCGCCGGCTCGTGGCGCTGGCGGGCCTGGGCCTGCTGAACACTCCTGCCGAGGCACGCTTCGATCGTCTCACACGGCTGGCGCGCAGGCTCTTCGGTGTCTCCACCGTGCTGATCAGCCTGCTGGATCGTGATCGGCAGTGGTTCAAATCCCGTCAGGGTCTGGATATCACCGAGACCCCGCGTGACATCGCCTTCTGCCACAAGACGCTGGAACGCGACGGGCTGATGGTGGTTCCCGACACCCATACCCACCCCCTCTTCCACGACTATCCCGGGGTGGTGGGCGCCCCCTTCATCCGTTTCTATGCCGGCCGGCCACTCTACCTGCCCGGAGGCGAGAAGATGGGCACTCTCTGTCTGATCGACCCCGAACCGCGGGTCTTCGGGGCAAGGGATGCCGAGCTGCTCGATGATCTGGCCAGCATGGTCGAGAACGAGCTGGCACTCTACACGGGAGATAGCCATGATCAGCGCACAGGACTGCTCAACCGCAGGAGTTTTCGGGAGCAGGCCGAAGCCACCTGCCAGCTGTTCCGACGCCTCGGACTCCCCATGGCGCTGGTATCGGCGAGACTCGAAGAACTCCCCACCATCAACAAGCTCTTCGGACGAAACACCGGGGACCGACAGCTGCAGGACCTGGCCGGTCTGATGGCGGAAGTCGCCGAGGATGCCGACCTGACCGGCCGCTATCGTGCCACTGAGATCACCGCCCTGTTGATGGGCGCCGATCTCGAGAAGGCATGGCAGATCGGTGAGCGACTGTATCAAGCCGTGGTGCGCCACAATGTCAACCAGACACCCGATCAGGCCAGTCTCTCACCGAGTATCCGGGTGGCGGAGCTGTCGCCCCATGAAGGCGCCTTCGAGCAGCGCCTGGAAGACGCCTGGCAGTTCCACAGCGTGGTTGAGGCCGAGTGAAATGCCCGATACATGCTCAGGTCGATTCATGCCAGTTCAGCTCGCGGTGATCGAATCCACCCTGAAGCCGGGGCTTGACGACCTCGAACCAGGGAGACAGGTCAAAATCCCGCGGGGTGAACAGGGTAGGATGGCGACGCCGCAACAAGGTCACTTGGCCCTCGACGGAAATCGGCAGGATCGGATAGCGAATCGACTGGAACGCCTCGGCGATCAGGGTCGAACAGATGGCCCGAGTCGGGTCGCCGCTGCCCAGCCCGAGCATGTGTCGCCGCCAAGGCGTGGGCACAGGGGGTAGTGGCAGCAAGTAACGAGCCAGGTCGATGATATTGCGCAGATCATAGCGATGGCCCACTCGCCCACAGGCAAAGGCAATCAACTGCTCGAGGTCCTGCCGACCCAGACCCACCGGACGACAGATACGCAGGGGATAGCCGTCGAATTCCTCGAATCCCACGATACGCACCCCCTCCGCCAGGTCTGCCTCGATAAAGCCACCGCCATTGGTCGAGCGTGCCGACCCGGAACAGCCGCCCTCGCCGACGTAGAGAGCGACATGCGACCAGGTGGACTGCGTCAGGTACTTGATCACCGTGCTGATTCTCGAGGAACCTTCTACCAGCAGGACGTCTCCGGGCTGGAGGCATGCTCGGACTCCCTCGTTGACAGGCGACAGGGGGCGATGCCAGGGCCTGGGGCAGGATAACCAGCAACCAAGCCCATAACCGCAGCGCTCGAGCATGTTGGACATCGACTTGTTCCTCCAGCGACTCAGGAGGTGGATGAGGTCAGCGACTTGGCCAGGCGCCAGAGCACGACCAGCAGGATGACCAGAGCCAGCGGCACGAGAAGGGGCGAGATACTGGCAACGGTTCCCGCGATGGGAAGCCCCAGCCAGATGAGCACCAGAGGCGCACAGCAGGCACCCCCCGCCAACAGTGCGGGTATGCCCGCCAGGGTGCCTGCTCCCGAGGCACTCAGGCCGCACTGGCGTGGTGCCTTCCAGACCTTCAGGCCGGCAGCCACGGCGAGGCCCAGCAGGCCACCCATCATCAGCGCAAGCAGCGTATTGAGCGGACTGAAGGTCCACACCAGGGTGCCGACCTGGATCAGTCCCACAGGTTCGAATTGAAAGGGACCGCGTGCCTCGAAGGCACGCTCCCAGGCAGGGAAGGCCGCCTGCCATCCCCCCGTGCCACCGCCGCTGATATCCCCGTTCAACCAGAGATAGAGCCCGCCGTAGACCAGGGTGACCAGGACAATCAGGGCGAGCATCCTGGGGTCTTTCACCAGCATGGCCACCATCATGGCGATCGCTTTCATGGCATCCCCTCTCCCGTGTAGACCCGGGTATCGGGATAGAAGGCCGTCCAGGCAAACCACATGGCCTCGAAGGCGTTGACCCTCTCGAACTCCTCCAGGCCCGCACCCGTCACGCCTTCCGGACCGAACCTCAGGCCGTCGATGCTCACCTCGGCACGCCGAGGATTGTGGAAGACCCAGCCGGTATCCAGGCCCGCGTCGTGAACCACCGTATAGTGGCTGTCTCCCAGGGGCATCTCGACCACCGTTTCTTCACGCAGCGCATCCCGGGTGATGGCCGCGGCACCCTCTTCGGTCCGGAAGCCGAATATCTCGGTCTTGGGAGGAAAGCGGTCACTGCCGGCCATGACCGGGAAAAGGCGTGAACTCTGGGGCAGGTAGTAGCCACCCCGAGGGTTGTAGCTGCCGTAGGGATCGCGTTGATAGTTGCGCACGTAACCGGTCTGTTCGGTAAGCACTCGGGTATCAGGATGGCGAGCCTTCCATGCGCCCCAGGTGGTCCAGAAGACACGGAACTCCTCCAGGCCATGACCGGCCAGGGGACCGTCGATGGCGACACCCAGGATCTGGGGCCATTCGCTGTCGGTGGCGTGGTCGTACATGACCAGGTTACTGTTGACCAGTTTTCCCGACACCCCGAGTTGAGTATCGCCACGCTCGAAACCCAGTGCCGTACCCGTCAGGGGGCAGTAGGTCACGCTGATGGCTTTCCCTCCGACCTCGTCATTGACGATCTCGTGCCAGACCAGGATCCGCTGAGGATAGGCGCGCGCCTCGCCATCGGCGTAGAGTCCGATCACCTTGTCGTTGTCCTCGAGCACGTCCTCCGCCGCCACTGCCGACTGGAATCTCGGACTGTCGATGGAGGGGATGCCATCCTTTCCGGGCCCTCCCGACTGGAGAGCCTGGCGGAAGGCTGCGAGGGAATGGGCCACGGGCATCTCGGGCGGGTCTGCCGTGGGAAGTCCTGCCCCGACCCGGGGCGAAGCGAGCAACAATGTGGCCAGTGCGACCAGGATGCGGCGTGAATGCATCACTCACCTCCTTCCACCTTGGGGACTCAGGCTTCATCGCCGCCAGACGACTCGCGGCCTTACGTTTCAGTCGATCCGTTGTAATAGGCCTTACAGCACCGGCTGGACGCTGTTCTCAGACTGTAAGGCCAATATCGATGAAACGACCCTGGTCTTCACTGCACCGATCCGCGCATCAGGAGGATTGTCGGCATGCCGGATACACCGAAGCTCAGCATCATCATCCCGACACTGAATGAGGCGGGCACCATCGAGACGCTGCTGTCCGAACTGCGGTCGTGTCAGGCCGGCGGCGCAGCGGGCCAGGTGGAGGTGATGGTAGTGGATGGGGGCAGCCGCGATGATACGGTGGCCCGAGCAGTTCCCCTGGCAGCAAAGGTGATCGTGCGAGAGCCCGGCCGATCCAGGCAGATGAATGCCGGCGCGCGCGAGGCCCGAGGTCCATTCCTGCTGTTCCTGCATGCCGACACCCGGCTGCCCAAGGGAGCCGACCGGCTTGTCGAGCGCGCCCTGTCGGGGGCACATAGTTGGGGACGCTTCGATGTTCGCCTCGAGGGCCGCCATCTCATCCTGCCGGTGGTCGCGGCAGCCATGAACCTGCGCTCGCGGCTGACCGGTATCGCCACCGGCGACCAGGCGCTCTTCATGACACGCGATGCCTTCGATGCGGTAGATGGCTTTCCCGACCAGCCGCTGATGGAGGACATCGAGATCTCACGCCGACTCAAGCGACTATCGCCACCCGCCTGTTTGAGGGACAGGGTGATCAGCAGTGGACGGCGCTGGGATCAGAATGGCGCCTGGGCCACCATCCACCTGATGTGGCAGCTGCGCTGGCGCTACTGGCGGGGGGCGTCGGCGGAAGACCTGGCCCGGGAGTATCGCCATGTGCGCTGACACTCACGCTCACTTCCCCCTGGCGATACTGGCCAAGGCGCCCATTTCCGGACAGGTAAAGACACGCCTGATGCCGGCCCTGGGTGCCGAGGGCGCCTGCCGGCTTCATGAACGGCTGCTGCAGCAGGCGGTGGACACTGCGCTAGCGGCAACCTCGCCGCACAGCATCACCCTGTGGACGGCACTGGACCATGCCCATCCCGTGTTCAGGGAACTGGCCGACCGGCACGGCATCAGGCTTCGCGCCCAGCCGGAAGGTGATCTGGGGCAGCGTATGTTCCAGGCCCTGCAGGCCATGGAAGAGCCCGGACTCCTGATCGGCAGCGACTGTCCGGCACTCACCCCGGCCCTGCTCGAGCGCTGCCAGAGTGCTCTGTCAGAGGCCGACGCTGTCTTCCTCCCGGTCGAGGATGGCGGCTATGCGCTGGTCGGGGTCCGTCGAAACGACCAGCGCCTCTTCGCGGCCATCGACTGGGGCACGAACCGTGTCATGAAACAGACGCGCGCTCGTGCCCATGCGCTGGGTTGGCGACTGGCCTGCCCCGCCCAACTCTGGGATGTGGATAGACCCGAGGATCTTGACCGACTGGCAAATCATTCTGACACGATGATGAGAACAGGCGGCCGATACCGATAACCGGGCAAGACGACCGAATCACTAAAAGGAAGGAGATATATCGTTGGAGGAAATCCTCGCGACATACGCCATATAGAGACGTATCATTCAAGGAGACACGGACACTACTGCCACCGAACGTTTTCCGCTTTGCATCGAGATGCCGACAATCTTTGCAAGGAGTAGCGGCAGAATGCCGGAAGCTATTGTCGAAACGCGGCATGTTGAACACCGTAAGACTTCTGTAAGGAAAGCCTGCGGATAACGACACATCGTCTGAGGTCCTATGTCCTGACTGATACCAGCTGCTAGACTTAGCCGGACTCTGCTCAATCACCAGGATAGGGAATAAGGAACTCACTGATGAACGACAAAGAGGATAGGCTACAGCGACTTACGGCTGTAAGACCACGTCTGGTCTCCTTCGCCTTGATGCATTTACGTGATCGCAGCCAGGCCGAGGATGCCGTTCAGGAGGCAATGATGTCCGCCATCGAAAAGAATGAAAGCTTTGCCGGACGATCCGGTTACGAGACCTGGGTTTTCGGCATCCTCAAGTACAAGATCCTCGACACCATGCGCGTCCAGAAGCGTCATGGACGCTGGCAGCCCCTCGAGGATGAGGACGAAGACGACGCCATCGATCGACAGTTCCAGCAGAATGGCCGCTGGCAGGAGAGTGCTCGCCCTTCCAGTTGGGGGGAGCCCGAGGCGACTTTCGAGAACGAACACTTCTGGCAGGTCTTTGATGCCTGCATGATTGCGCTGCCGGACAACGCCGCCAGGGTATTTTCCCTGCGCGAGCTGATGGGGCTCTCCACCGAGGATATCTGCCGCGAGCTAGACATCAAGGAGAACAACTGCTGGGTGATTCTGCACCGTGCTCGGCTTCGTCTCAGGGCCTGCATCGAGAAAGGCTGGCTGAAGGGGGAGACGGCATGATGATGATGTGCAAGGAGGCGACTCGCCTGATGTCCCTCAAACAGGACCGCCCTCTGACGTTCCAGGAGCGAATCTCCCTGAGATTACATCTTTCCATGTGCGGCGCCTGCAGAGAGTGTGACAGACAGTTTACCCTGCTCCATGAGGCTGGCGAGAAATTCGTGCCGGAGCATGACCCCGACACGAAGGTTGAGCCCGACAAGAAGGATGACCCCGAACAGGACGATGACGGGCGCTGAAAGCCCGTCAATGCTGTACTCGCTTCAACTTACTGGCCTGCGGCCTCGTTTGCGACGTCCTCGAGCACATCGGCAACCTTGTCCAACGGGAGGTCGCACTCCTCCAGGGCATGGCGCTCGGCCAGGTAATGTGGCGAATTCCACTCCAGCCTGACACCCTCATCCGTCTGCCGCACCACCATCTTCTGGGGCAGGTCCAACGCCATGCTTCCCTGGCACTGCATCATCGGCGTTCCCACTTGTGGATTACCGAAGATGAAGGTGCGGGTCGCAGGTAATGAGAGCCCTGCGCGTTCCGCATTGGCGGCATGATCGACGACGGTCATCAGCGTTAACCCCTTGTCATCGATGGCATCGCGGAGGCGCTCCTCGACGCGATCGATATCATCTTTCGCCTCGATATGCATCATGCCGTGCTCTTCCGCCTGCACCATCAGCGGTATAGCCACGAAGATAGCCAAGGCCGTGCCGGTCAGCGTCTTCCACATGGTATTTCCTCACTCTTTCAGCGAATGTTATCTCAGAATGGCCAAGATCCGCGCACAAGGCAAGAACCCCGGACCTGAGGAGTTCAGGTCCGGGGCAGCTGGCGAGGAAAGGGGGGATTAACGCCACCAGTAGCGCAGAGCTTCTTGCGTCAGCTCCCATTGTTCCCATTCGCTATCCACTTGAGAATGCTGCTCATCGCCACGCTGATTGACGTGTCTTTCGCGTCGCCGTTCCAGAGAACCCTCCCCCTGCTGGACCGAGCTTGTGGTTTCTGCATGCAGTGCCTGTCGGCGCTTGTCCTGAAACTCGGAATCCATCGCCATCAGGGGGCCGGCACTTAGCATCAGGGATATTATGGCCAACATAAAACCTTGGGTTTTCATGGTAACACCTCATGATATCTGGCTGATAAAAGACCTTTAATCAGGCCTTGATACTTAGTGAGACAAAACCCAAGATCTTTACGCAGAACCGAAACAGAAAGAGTGAAAATTTTTGCTTCATTATTGTAATAAAATTCTCCTTACGCGATAATCCATCCAGTCTTACAAGACGCCATCTATCTGATGCAGGATGTGTGATATGAACAAAGCAGCCAGCTCGATAGCCAGACCTCTTTTCTTCTGCCATCTCGTAACGATGACGACATTTTTCGCAGGCCCTGTCATGGCAGCGGATGACCTTCATTTTTCGCCGGACGATATCGTCTCCTGGACGACTCGCCATTTCGAGGGCGAGACCGAATACCGGGTGATCGAACGGGATGACACTCGTCTTCTTCAGGCAAGTGCCCAACAACAGGCCTCGGCAAAATACCTGGAACGCGAGATCGACCTTGGCGAGACACCCTACCTCCATTGGTGCTGGCAAGTGTCCGGGGTTCATGAAGGACTCGACGAGACCCAAAAATCGGGAGACGATTACCCGGCCAGAGTCTATGTAGCACGCAAGACGGGCCTGCTGCCCTGGCATGTCGAATCGGTGAACTATGTATGGGCCTCGAGCCAGCCTGCCGGCACGGCCTGGCCCAACGCCTTCACCTCGCGCGCCCAGCTACTCGCCCTGCAGAGTGGCGAGACACGCGTGGGCGAATGGGTGGCAGAGGTGCGAGATGTTCGCGACGACTATCGGCGGCTTTTCGGGAGTCGCCCGGAGAGTATCGATGGCCTCGCCCTGATGAGCGACGGCGATAATGCCGAGGTGGATGCCACGGCCTGGTTCACGCATCTGGCCTTTTCCGCGAGCCCTGAGCCACCCGACTGCCCCTGACACCCCAGACGCAAGATCGCTCAGGCTAACTGCGGCAAGCAGGCCCCCCAGGAAAGGGCGACACTACTCCGATGCATCAGTAGCTCGCTGCGAAATGGCGGCAAAAAGGGTATCGAGTTCACGGGCGACAGCTTCCAGTTCCTTGCCGCCCGCCTCCATGTAAGGCGCGAGCAGATGCGTCGGCTTTTTCCAGGAGAGCGTGGCGCTGCCATTATCATTTTCGGTGACATAGAAGCGCATGGGGGCTTCGATCATCGCCGGGACGCTCAGCCGCAATATCCGCACCGCATAGTCGTTGCGAAATACGCCCACGACCCGATTGCCGGGGATGGTGACCCCTCGGCTCGCGGCGGCCTCGGTGGGCCCGGCCTCGGTGACCACGAACATGCCCTCGGCCTCCACCGCCTGCTTCAGCGCCTGCAGGAGTTCGTCATAGCCCTGTGCGGTCGGTATGACCTGCCACCCCTGGTCAGGCCAGCGGGTCTCGGCGGCCAGCGGCGCGGCCAGACTCAGCGCCAGCAGGCATGTCGCCAGTATTGCGCGTATCATCAGGCAGTCCACCGCGAGAGGGACGCCTGCTCGGCAGAGGCCTGCTGCCAGTGGCGAAGGGTGGAGGGATGCACACCGAAGGTCTCGGGCAGATGAATGCCCGACTGTTCGGCCAACAGGGCGATGATCGCCATGTGGTGAATGCTGTGACTGGTCAGGAAGGCCAGCTCTCGGTTCAGGCTGGACGCCAGGGTGAGCGTATCGTCGTCCAGGGGGTAGCCAAGCGACAAGGCGTCCGGCGACGGCCCACTGCCGAGTGATAACAGCCGGGCCTCGATGCCGGCCAGATGACTCGCTGCTTGCTGCGGCCATTGCTCGAGGACTTCATCGCGCCGACGCTGCTCGTAGTCGATGACCTCTGCGTCTCGGTCGAGACCATCGAGGAGGGCATCATAATGATCGATGATGTGACGCACATGCTTGCCCAGGGTGTGACGACCATGCTCGCCGAACGCCTGCCGATAACCTTCTGGGGTAAGGTCAGCGACCATGCTCCTGAGTTGGGCAAGGGTCAGCAGATTCTCCTCGACGAGGCGTGCCGTGGAAGGAGACGACCGGGATAAAGATGATGTCATGACGGATGTCCTTGAAATTCAGCTGTGGATTACGTAAGGGAATCGCCTTGAGGCGGAGAGGGAAGAGGCCAGGCCGCCACCGTGGTGACGGACCTGGTTTCCCCTGATGGGAAGCGAAAGGCTCAGCCCTCTGCTTCGCCCTCGCCTTCCGCTTCGCCTTCGGCCTCACCTTCCGCTTCACCCTCGGCTTCACCTTCTGCTTCACCCTCGGCTTCACCTTCTGCTTCACCCTCGGCTTCACCTTCTGCTTCGGCGCCGCCCTCGGCGTGAGCCTCGGCAAGCATCAGGGGCGCCTCCTGGCCATTGGTATAGCCGAGTTCAGGGGATGTCTCGCTGGCCACGGCCTGGAGGGCCGCACCGCTAGCGACCAGAGCGAGTGCCGGTGCCGTATAGCCGAACTGACGACTGAGGCGACTCAGCAGGCTACGACGCTTCTCATCTTGTAGTGTCATGTTCATGACCTCCTTGATGCAGATTGGGCGACATGCTGGGCATGCCGTCTTGCAGTGAAGTCGGCTCTTGGGGCCGGCTTCGTCATCGGCGATGCCATGGCATCACCGTATGCTCGTGCCCCGGGTCATCCCTTTGCCATGGCAGGACGACCGTGCGAGGGGTCGGGTTCTACCCGAGTGATCAGCCATTCGGTCAGAGAGTCAGCATCTGGCGCACCCGGGCCCGATTTCACGGCGCTCGAGGCAAGGGTGGCGAGCCAGTCGCTCAGTAGCGTCACGCTCTGGGCATCCAGCGCCTGACCATCGCCGGTGAGGCAATTCGGCAGCAGGGCGCCAAGCGCCCCCAGCGGATCTATCGCCGTGAAAGCCCCCTCACCAGCACCAGACTCATCGTCCGGCAGCAGCATGCCGCGAATGGTCACGGCCTCGGGCAACTCGCTTGAGTCCACGTCGGTGACGCCCGGCAGCGGGAAATCCAGCGGCTCGGCTGTTTCCGGGTTCGCGAGGTTCAGACGCACGCCGCGAGTCAGCACGCCACCCGATGTCTCCACTAGCCGCTGCATCAACAGGCGGCTCTCCTCTTCGTCGGGTAGCAGGCAGAGCACCCCGGTACCCTGCGGCGTGACCAGTAGACCAGCGTCAACCACGGGGCGGCCGGGCATCGCCGCCTGGCGAATCAGGTGCGCCGTCAATACCGGGGCCAGCTGGGCCAAGGTCAGTCGCGACGCCAGCAGCCAGTCGTCGGCGGCCAGGGCATAGCCGCCGGACTCGCGCAGCACCGTCAGCCGCGGCAGCCGGCTTGCCGGCTCATCGGCCAGTGGCGAGAGCCGCTCGCCGAACCATGTCGTCAACCGTGCCAGAGCGGGACCGCTGCTTACCTCCAGCGACCACTGGAGACCGTCCAGGCTGAGCCTCATGGCCCGCCCCGACGGCGATACCGGCGTCGTCTGATCATGGGCGTCGTGGTCTACCGCCAGCGCTGGCGGCACGAGGCCCTGCTGGCAGAGCAGGCCGGTACGGCACCAGTCATGCAGGGTGCTCCACACATCATGCCGCAGTGCCGTACGCTCCGCCGGTACCCCGGCCTCGGTAGTGGCGCGTGCCAGCTCCTCGGCGATGGCATCGGGATCCAGACCCTCGGTCGCCAGCAACCAGGTCAGGGCTGCCGTGTCGTTGGGGCGATAGTAGCGACCGCTGCGTGTGTCATAGAGCGCGAGGCGCTCTTCATCGACCAGTTCAACCACGTGGCGACGCTGCAGCCGCGGGCGCGGCAGAGAATGCCCCGTCAGCCCTTCAGCCAACAACAGGTCAGCCGAGGTGGGTAAGGTGAAATAGGGCAGATAGCGCTCCGGATCGGCGGCCGGCAGCAGCCGACGGAAACCTCCGGCACGAGCCTGTTCGGCTTCGGCCTCGGCGACCAACCGAGCGGCGACATCGGGGCCCTGCTCGGCAGCCTCCGTCTCGGCGGTTTCGGAGAGTGCCTCACCGGGGATATCGATCAGCGAGACCATGTCGCGCACCAGCCCGCCCTTGACCGCTTCCTCGATGCGTCCTCCTGTCTCCGGGGCGGCGCAGATACCCAGCGATGGGCTGAGATTGCACTCCAGGATCCACGGCTTGAGGGTGTCGTCCACCAGGCAGTCGAGTCCCAGCAGTTCATAGCAGCCACGCGGATCGGCGCCGACCTCGGCGGTGCGGCTGCGCATGGCATCCACGGCGGAGATGGCGGTCAGGGCCACCAGGTCGTCGATCCGCGCGAAAAGCTCAGCGTCGTCGTGCCCCTGATCTCTCAACCAGGTCCGGTATCGCTCCAGGTCGATGAACTCCACCGGCACCTCGGCGCTGCTGTTCAAGGCGTTGATGTCCGGATTGGTCAGCTGGCTGAAGGGGTTGTCGGCATCCTCGGGATCCCAGGGCTCGGAGGCCAGCTTGGCGAAGCCCTGGCGATAGAGGTAGACACGCAGCGGCTCCAGGGAGGTAATCAGCACATAGAGTCGCAGCACATATTTGTGACCGCGAATGGTGTGAGGATTGGCCACATACTCCTGTACCAGCCAGTCCTGGGCGAGCGGCGCCTCGGCGACATCCTCCAGCACGCGCACACCCTTGCCCTTGGAGGCATTGGTGGGCTTGAGGATCCAGCGCTGGTCGGGGTTGGCCAGGGCGGCCTCCTGCAGCGCATGGTAATCACCGGGCATGACGTAGGCATGGGGGAAAAATTCCAGTCGCCGGGCAAGATCATGGTGGGCGCCATGGCTGTCCCGGATGCGCTCGCGCAGAGTGGCAAGGCTGTCGTGGAGACGACTCTTGACGGTAAGTGCCGCATTGCCCGGGAAGTGGTTGATCCTGCGAGCCGGCGACACCCGCCGGAACTGTGCGGCATCCGGCATACCGGTGATCCAGCCGGCGTCCCAGTCATGCTCGTCCCCGAGTTGCCAGCCCAGAGGCTCCAGGGCCTCACGGAAGAACCGGTCCTGCTCGGCCGCCCGCTTGCCGCCCAGCCAGAAGCGTCTTGTCGGCGAATGCTGCTCCGTCATGCTCGAGTTCTCCTGTACGGCCATCGTCATGGGCTATTCGTTATTGTGGTCATCTACGCGTTGAGTCGTCGCTCTCGCACGCTCCTTACATCGATAGCAAGCGGAACCCGATCTGTCGCGCCTTGAATTATGGAACGATCGGTACTATATTCTACGACATGACACGAGGACGACCCATCGCATTCAGCCCGGACGAGGCTGCCAACGCCGCCATGCAGGTCTTCTGGAATCGAGGCTACGAAAGTTCCTCGACCCGGGAACTGCTTGAGGCCATGTGCCTCTCGCGCAGCAGCCTCTACCAGGCGTTCGGCAACAAGGAGCAGCTGTTCCTCGAGGCCCTGAGACGCTATCGCGAGTCCCTGGTGGGGCGCCTGGGTCGGCGCCTGGCGGTGGCGCCCTCGGCGATGGCCTTCCTGACGGGCCTGTTCCGCGAGACGGCGCAGGAGGCCGGCAGTGATCGCGCCGCTCGGGGATGCCTGATCTTCAACTCTGCCAGCGAACTCGGCCAGCGTGACGGCCTGCCCTCTCAGCATGCCCGCCACAGCATTGCCGCCATCACGGCACTGTTCCACGAGGCAGTGAGTCGGGCCCAGGCGGAGGGAGACATCGCCCCGGGCCGGAATACCGACGCCCTGGCCAGCTACCTGACGATGGGCATGGCCGGGCTCAGGACGCTGTTGAAGAGCGGAGCCGATGCCGAACAGGCCGGCCAATCGGTCGAGCTG
This sequence comes from Halomonas lysinitropha, assembly GCF_902500215.1. Taxonomy (GTDB): domain Bacteria; phylum Pseudomonadota; class Gammaproteobacteria; order Pseudomonadales; family Halomonadaceae; genus Halomonas; species Halomonas lysinitropha. The sequence goes on along the minus strand of NZ_CABVOU010000027.1, from coordinate 385,667 downwards.
CTTCTGGACGGCCTGCAACATTGAACGGCCCTTTTTCATGCCATTTCTGGAACGATTAATACAGAAATGGCGCCACCGCAGCACTGACGACAACACAGGAGGCACATCCCATGTCTGCCGACTATCAAATGCAACTCTCACCCCAGACGCTCGACAACGCCGACGCCAAGGCCAAGCCGCTGCTCGAGCAAGCCAACGCCAAGCTGGGCTTCGTGCCCAACATGTACGAGGGCATGGCCAAGGCACCGGGCGTACTGGACACCTACCTGCACGGCTACGAGCTGTTCCGCGAGGACTCTGGTTTCGCTCCGCCCGAGCAGGAGGTCGTATTCCTGACCATCAGCCGACTCAATGGCTGCGGCTACTGCATGTCCGCCCACAGCATGCTGGCCGACAAGATGTCCCAGGTGCCGGCTGAGGTGACCGAGGCGATTCGCAATGACCAGCCGATTCCCGACGAGCGCCTGGCGGCACTCGCCGAGTTCACCAAGGTGATGTTCGAGAGCCGGGGCAAGCCTACGCAGTCCGACGTCAAGGCATTCCTGTCGGCCGGCTTCGAGGAGCAGCAGGTACTGCAGATCGTGCTGGCCCTGGCGGTCAAGACGCTCTCCAACTATTCCAATCACGTCAACCACCCGGAAGTCGACGAGGCCTTCGCCGGCCACGCCTGGAAAGGCTGAATACCCGTCTTCTTGCACCGGCGTCGAGATAACGGCGCCGGCTTTTTATGCTTTAAATGAATAAATACGTCAGAAAGCATTCTTGCCGCCAGATTGCCCCGCCCGGAGGGCACGCCTAGCATCGTGTCATCCCTGTGAGAGGAGGACCCCCTGATGAAACGCACCCTGATACTGGCGGCCGGTACCCTGGTCCTGGCCGGCCCGGCCCACGCCCTGCACCCTTCCCCCCTGGTCGATGCCCAATGGTTGGAGGGGCAGCTCGGCAGCGATGATCTGATCGTGCTGGACGTGCGCTCCGCCATCGATGACGGCGGCGACCGGAAGAGCTTCGAGGCCGCGCGCATTCCCGGCAGCCGCTACAGCAGCTATACGGAGGCCGGCTGGCGCGAGAATCGCGACGGCGTCGCCGGCCTGATGCCCGATGTCGAGGACCTCGAGGCCTTGATCGGGAACCTGGGCATCGACAACGACGACACCGTGGTCGTGGTCCCGGCCGGCACCGGCGCCACCGATTTCGGCAGCGCCGCCCGCATCTACTGGACCTTCAAGGCCCTGGGCCACGACGAGATAACGATCCTCAACGGCGGCTTCGCCGGCTGGGAGCAACAGGGCCACGACGTCGCCAGCGGGCCCGTGAAGGCCCCGGACGCGACTTCCTTCGAAGGCAATCTGCGCGAATCGCTGCTGGCCACCACCGAGGAGGTGGAGGCGGCACGTGAGGCGGGTGAACAGCTGGTGGATGCCCGGCCGCCCGCCTTCTATAGGGGGGAGACCCAGTCACCCGCCGCCCGGGTGCCGGGCACCATCCCGGACTCCGTGAACCTGCCCCACGATGGCAGCTTCGAGGCGCGCGACGGGGCCTACTACCTGCAGCCGGATTCCCTGAAGGCCCGCATCGGCAGTCTCGGACTCGATAACGAGGCGCCGACGGTGGCCTTCTGCAACACCGGCCACTGGGCCGCCAGCGGCTGGTTCCAGCTCAGCGAGATCGGCGGACTCGAGAACGTCACCATGTACGACGGCTCGATGGCCGCCTGGACTCGTGACGATGAACGTCCCGTGCAGATGGCCGATCGAGGCACCGTGCGCGTCGGGGAACTCGTCGACTAGGCCCCTGCCTGCCCCAAACCCAATGACGCCCCGCGGTGGCGTTCACCACCGCGGGGCGTCGTCTTTGCCGGGCGCTGCGTGTCGCGCCCAAGAGCGTCCTAGCCCAGGCGCTCGGCCAGGGCATCGAGGTCGGAAACCGTGATATCAGGCTCGATACCCCAAGGATCGAAGGGAGCATCCGGAACACGGCGTACCCAGGCGGCATGCAGGCCGGCATGGCGGGCACCGATGACATCGAAGGCATTGCTGGAGACCAGCCAGGTGTCGCCGGGCTCGCTCTCGAGCCGGTAGCGCAGATGGGCATAGACCGCCGGGTCGGGCTTGAAGCGCTTGACCTCATCGACGCTGACCACCGTCTCGAAGCGCTGGCGAATCCCGGCCTGCTCCAGCAGGCCCTCGACTGCCTCGCGGCTGCCGTTGGAAAAGGCCACACAGCGGACCCCCGCCTCGGCGAGGCGATCCAGGGCGGTCGAGGCCTCGGGAAAGGCCGGCAGCCGGGCATAGACCCCCATCAGGTGCTCCTTGTCGGTCTCCGAGAAGCGGGTGTGAAGTGCACGGTCCGTGAACTCCAGCGCCTCGCGGGTGCACAGGGAGAAATCCGCATAGGCCCCCATGAGGCCACGCCGGAAGCTGTACTCCAGCTGTTTGTCGCGCCAGCGCCGCGAGAATTCCGGGGCCAGATCGGAGCGGTCCTGCCCGGCCAGACGCTGCTCGAGTTCGGCAACCACGCCGTGAGTGTCGATCAGGGTCCCGTAGACATCGAAGGCGAGTACCGTTGCCATCTTTTCAACTCCTTGAATCAACGTGGTCAAACATTCTCAGCATGGAGCCTTGTGAGAAGGGACTCAAGCGGTGCGAGAGAAATCCCCTGCTCATGACGACGGTAGCGTCCACGACGATGCCGGTGGCGATGGCAGCCTGCCCTGCCTATGCTGCGTTCACACGCCTGCGGGGTGCTATCCATGTCATACACCGGGCAATGATCATCATGGAGGACCGCGGCCATGCAGCATCGGCAAGACCCCTCTTCCCGGCGAGAACCGCGCGCCTGGCGCATCAGCCCGCCGCTGCTGCTGGCCGCGGGCTTTCTGGCGTTGATCCTCGTCGGCACGGTGCTGCTCAAGCTACCGTTTGCCACCACCACGGCCCTCGCCTGGCGCAATGCGCTCTTCACGGCCACCTCGGCCGTCACCGTGACAGGCCTGGTGGTCACCGACACCCAGGCCACCTTCACGCTGTGGGGCGAGTTGGTCATTCTCCTGCTGATGCAGGCGGGGGGACTAGGGCTGATGACGTTCGCCGTGCTGGCCCTTCTGTCGCTGGGTGGCCGTATCACGTCCCGGCGCTACCTGGCCGCCAGCGGCACCCTCCACGCCACGCATCCGCGCGACGTGATGCGCACGGCCAAGGAGGTGATCAAGCTGGCGCTCATCATCGAGGGCATTGCGCTGGTGCCCCTGGCACTGGTCTGGGTGCCGGAACACGGCTGGCTCGAGGGACTCTGGTGGTCGCTCTTCCATACGGTTTCCGCTTTCAACAATGCCGGTTTCACCCTCTCTTCCGACAGCCTGATGGCTTACGCCGGGCATCCGGTCATCAACACGGTCATTCCCGCCCTCTACCTCATCGGGGGACTGGGCTTCATCGTGATCGTGGGTATACTCGACTATCGCATCGGTCGGCCGCTGGACATCAATGTAAAGGTCGTGCTGCTGGGTACGCTGGTGCTGAGCCTTGCAGGCACTGCAATGCTCTACCTGCTGGAGGCCGACAACCCTGACACTCTGGCGGCGCTGCCCGCACTCTCCGACCAGCTCTGGGCCTCATGGCTGCAGGCCACCACACCGCGGACCGCCGGGTTCAACAGCCTCGATATCGGCAGCCTCACCCAGCCCACCAGCCTTGTGCTGATGCTGCTGATGTTCGTCGGGGCGGGCGCCAACGGCACCGGGAGCGGGATCAAGGTCACGACGCTGTTCGTCCTGCTTGCCGCCACCTGGGCCTATCTGCGTCAGCGGCGGCAACCGACGCTGTGCGCCCAAGTCATCGACACCACCACCCTGCTCAAGGCGCTCGCCGTCACGGTGATGGCCGTCATCGGCATTTTCATGGGCACCCTGGCCCTCTCACTGACCGAACAGGCCGATCTGCTGACGGTGGCCTTCGAGGCCACCTCGGCGCTGGGCACCGTTGGCCTGACGCGCGGCCTCACCCCCGAGCTCTCAGGCGCGGGCCAGTTCATCATCATGATCATGATGTTCGTGGGTCGGGTGTGCCCGCTGACGGTGGCCTATCTGGTCGGTTCCGCCTTTGCTTCCTCGGGGGACACGGTGAAGACGCAGTTGCAGATCGGCTGAGCCGGGGGTCGAACATGCCGTCAGGCGACCGTGTCCGCTGCCACCTTGACGATACCCTCGCGCACCAGCTCATCGAGTACCGCGTCGACCGCACGCCCGACACGCGAGACGATCTCGTCGACCTCCTCGCGGGTAGTGATCAGCGGCGGTGCGAAGCCCAGGATATCGCCCTGGGGCATGGCGCGGGCGATCAGGTTCTCCTGCATCGCCGCGGCGGCGATGCGCGGGCCGACCTTCAATGCCGGGTCGAAGGCCTCGCGACGGCTCGGGTCGGCGGCGAACTCCAGGGCCGCCAGCATGCCCACCCCACGCACGTTGCCGACAATGGGATGGTCAGCGAAGGCGGCCTGCATCCGCTGCTGCAGGTAGGCGCCGGTCTCGGCGGCGTTGGCGGTCAGGCCCTCGCGCTCGATGATCGCCAGATTGGCCAGACCGGCGGCGCAGCCCAGGGCGTGGCCCGAGTAGGTCCAGCCGTGGCCGATCGGGCCATATTCCCCGGTGCCCTGCTCCAGCACTTGCCACACGCGGTCACCGACGATCACACCGGAGAGCGGCTGGTAGGCGCTGGTCAGGCCCTTGGCCACGGTGATCAGGTCGGGCTGGATACCGTAGACGTGGCTGCCGAAATCGGCCCCGATGCGCCCGAAGCCGCACACCACCTCGTCGGCGATCAGCAGCACGTCATACCTGGCCAGCACCGCCTGTATCTCGGCCCAGTAGCCCTCCGGCGGCGGCACGATGCCCCCGGTACCCAGCACCGGCTCGCCGATGAAGGCGGCCACGGTCTCCGGCCCCTCGGCCAGGATCATCTCCTCGAGCCTGGTCGCGCAGTGCTTCGAGAACTCGCGCTCGCTCATGCCCTCGAGTTCCGCGGCGCGCTGGTAGTAGAACGGCGCTTCGGTGTGGCGGATGGTGTCGATGGGCAGGTCGAAGTGGTCATGGAAGGCCTTGAGGCCCGTCAGCGAGCCCGAAGCGATGCCGGACCCGTGGTAGCCACGCATGCGCGAGATGACCTTCTTCTTCTGCGGCAGGCCACGCACGTTGTTGTAGTAGCGCACGATCTTGAGCTGGGTCTCGTTGGCATCACTGCCGGACATGCCGTAGTAGACCTTGGACATCCCCGGGCCGGCAAGCTCGAGGATCTTTTCCGACAGGGCGATCTGCGGCTCGTTGGAGTGCCCCACATAGGTGTGGTAATAGGACATCTGCAGCGCCTGCTCGTAGATGGCCTCGGCCACCTCGGTGCGACCGTAGCCGATATTGACGCAGTAGAGCCCGGCGAAACCGTCGATGAACTCGCGGCCATCCTTGTCGACGATATGGATTCCCTTGCCGCCGGTGATCACACGGCCCGGCGCGTCGCCATGGGCGAAGTCGCGCAGGTGGGTGGAGGCGTGGAAGGTCACCTTGCGGTCGCGCGCGATCAGCTCCTGGTGCTGCTGGTTCATCGTGTTCTCTCTTCTGTGGTGCTCCCCGGCATCCTGCCGGGGAGAAGGTTCATCAATGGGGTCGGGGAATCAGCTGCCGGAGACCGAACCGAGGGCACCTAGGCAGTAATACTTGGTCTCCAGGTACTCGTCGATACCGGTCACCCCGCCCTCGCGGCCGAGGCCGGAGTGCTTGACGCCGCCGAAGGGCACGGGCGGACCGGTCATCTTCACCGAGTTGACCGAGACCATGCCGAACTCCAGGGCGCGCAGGATCTTCCAGATGCGGCGAATGTCATGGGTATAGAGATAGGCCGCCAGGCCGTACTCGGTGTCGTTGGCCATCTCGATCACCTGATCATCGTCCGCGTAGGCGGTGATGCCGGCTACCGGCGCAAAGCTCTCCTCGTGCCAGATCTTCATGTCGTGAGTCACGTCCGTGAGCAGTACCGGCATGAAGAAGTTCTCGCCCGGGGCCTGGCTCTGATCGCCCGCCACCAGGGTGGCGCCCTTGGAAATGGCGTCGTCGACGATGGCCGCCGCCTTCTCCACCGCCTGGCGATGGATCAGCGGCCCCAGGTCGATCTCTGGCTCGAGGCCATTGCCCACGGTGAGCGCGGCCATGCGCTCGGCGAAGTGCTCGACAAAGGCATCGTGGATCGACTCGTGAACCAGGATACGGTCCGCGGCAAGGCAGTCCTGGCCGGCGGTCTGAAACTTGGCCGCCACCGCAGCGAAGGCCGCTTCCTTGGGGTCCATGTCCGGGCCGACGATGAAAGGCGCGTTGCCGCCCAGTTCCAGCGAGACGCGCTTGACGGTGTTGGCGCACTGCTCCAGCAGCAGCCGGCCCACCCGGGTGGAGCCGGTGAAGGAGAGCGCCTTGACGCGGTCCTCGGCACACAGGATCCGGGATACCTCGGGTGGATCACCGAGCACCACGTTGAACACCCCTGCCGGGATACCGGCGCGCTCGGCGAGCTCCGCCAGCGCCAGCGCCGAGAACGGCGTCTCGCCGGCCGGCTTGACGATCACCGTGCAGCCGGCGGCCATGGCGGCGGCGGCCTTGCGGGTGATCATGGCCAGCGGGAAATTCCAGGGGGTGATCAGCGCGGCGATGCCCACCGGCTCCTTGATGGTGCCCAGGGCGGCGTTAGGGATGTGACTGGGAATGGTCTCGCCGAAGGTCCGCTTGCCCTCCTCGGCGAACCAGCGCACGAAGCTGGCACCGTACTCCACCTCGCCGCGAGCGTCAGGCAGCGGCTTGCCCTGCTCCAGGGTCATGAGGGTGGCGAGGTCTTCGCGATTGGCCTGCAGCAGGTCATACCAGGCCAGCAGCCGCTCGCAGCGCTCGTCCACGCGCAGGGCGCGCCAGTGCACGAAGGCAGCCTCGGCCGCATCCACCGTGGCAGTGATCTGGTGAGCTTCCAGCCAGGGAATATGCCCCAGTGCCTCGCCGGTGGCCGGATCGAACACGGCCTCCTCGCGGCCACCCTCGCCATGGGTCCACTTGCCGTCGACGTAGGCGTACTGACGGAACAGGCGCGGATCGCTGAGCTTGCTGGAAAGAGTCATGCTGTACCTCCCCTGACGCACCGGCCGGATCGAGGTTGTCTGGCCGATGTGGAAAAAACGGGCGAGCCGCCTGTTCGTAACGCAACAGAGCGGCTCGATGGGATAAGCATAGCGGCTTTGGCAGGACAGGACTTTTTGTTACTGGCGACAGGCGGCGCAGGATTTTTTGTCCTGTGCCGCAAAGGTGCGGTTTTTTCTGCAAAGCGCCGGGAGTCGCTCGCGGGGCAGCGCTCACCCCGCCGGGGGATTGTGCAGCGCCTCCTGGGTGAAGACCAGCAGGCCGAGCTCCGGACGATAGCCATGGATCTCGGTGACATCCAGCGCCTGCAGGAAGTAGAGAATCTCCTCGCTCACCACCTGGCCCGGGACCAGCACCGGGAAGCCCGGCGGGTAAGGAATCACGAAGCTTGCCGAAACCACGTCGCGGCCGGCCCGCATGGCCGCCTGCACCTCGCCGTTGTCGAAGCGCAGGTACTCGGTGTTCTCGTCGTCGTAGCTGAGGAAGTAGGCACAGCGGATGTCCCCTTCCGGCGTGTTGCCCTCGGGATCGGGACGGAAGGCCGCGTGGAAGCGGCTGAAGTCCGGCAGCGGCGGCAGCTCCTTGGTCAGCGAATGCACCCGGTTCTCGATGATCTTGCGCTCCGGACGGCTGCTCTCCTCCCAGCGATACTCGAACTCCTTGGCCAGCTTGATCAGCACGTCGAGCAGGTAGGCGATGGAGCCGCGGGTGGTGCCGATGTTGGTCATGAACAGCACGGTATTGCGCGAGGTCTTGTTGATCTGGATGCCGTACTTGTTCATCAGGTACTCGTTCTTGAAGGTATCGCCGTCGATACCCGTGGTGCCGATGGCGATGGTGATGCGGCTGGGGTCGACGACGAACTCGTCATTGGCCCAGGCCTCCTCCATCTTGTTCCAGCCGGTGGCCGGGTCGTAGAAGGTCTCGACCCCCGACTGCCGGTACTCCAGCGGCACCATGTCCTTGTTGACCAGCACCCGGAAGTACTTCTGCAGCAGCGGATGGGTATAGAGCTGCTCGCGCAGCGACAAAGCCGCCTCCACCTGGGCATGCACCAGCTCGAAGCCCTCCATCTCGGCCTGCATTCGCCCCACATCCAGCGAAGCGATGATCTGGTAGTTGGGCGAGGTCGAGGTATGGGTCATGTAGGCCTCGTGGAACGGTCCTTCGACCTTCTGGCGATAGTCCTGGTCCCAGACGTGGATCATCGACCCCTGGCGCAGCGACGTCAGGGTCTTGTGGGTGGAGTGGGTGGCATAGGCGCGTATACGCACCTGATCGGGGTCGGGCAACAGGGGCCGGTCGAGCCAGGTGGCATCATCCTCGGGGTCGAGGGCATCGAACTCGGCCTTCCAGGCCTCGTACTCCTCACGATAGCTGGCGCTGCGATAGCGGTCGCGCAGCGTGCGGGCGGCATGCATGGCGGTGCGTGGCCGATAGGTGGGGTTGAAGCCGGCAAAAGCGAACCAGGCCTCGTCCCAGAGGAAGACCAGGTCGGGCTTGATCGCCAGACACTCCTCCATCACTCGCCGCACGTTGTAGACCACGCCGTCGAAGGTACAGTTGGTCAACAGCAGCATCTTGACCTTGTGCAGCTGGCCCGAGCGCTTGTATTCGAGCAGCGTCTTCTTGATCTCCTTGAGCGGCACCGCGCCATACATGGAGTAGTCATGGAGCGGGTAGGAGTCCAGGTAGCTGACATGAGCGCCGGCCAGCACCATGCCGTAGTGGTGCGACTTGTGGCAGTCGCGGTCGACCAGCACGATGTCCCGCGGCTTGACCAGCGCCTGGACCACGATCTTGTTGGCCGTGGAGGTGCCGTTGGTGACGAAGAAGCTCTGGCGGGCTCCGAAGGCTCGCGCCGCGTACTCCTGGGCCTTCTTGATCGGCCCGTAGGGCTGCAGCAGCGAATCCAGCCCGCCGGAGGTGGCCGACGTCTCGGCCAGGAAGATGTTGATGCCGTAGAAGTCGATCATCTGCCCGGCCCAGTGGGAGCGGGTGATCGACTTGCCCCGCGAAATGGGCATGGCATGGAAGACCCCGGTGGGCTTCTTGCTGTACTCGCGCAGGGCATCGAAGAAGGGCGTGCGGTAGCGGTTGTCGATGGCGCGCAGGATGGTGTGGTGCTGCTCGATGTAGTCCGTCTCGCGGTAGAAGATGCGGTTGAAGTGACGGATGTCGCGACTCGCCGTGGCCTCCACGTCGCCGCTGGTGACCAGGAACTGATCGATCTCGGGACGCAGCTCATGAATCATGGTGCTCAGCAGGATGCTGCGCTCGGCCTCGGAGTGGTTCTCCAGGGACTGTTCGGAAATCCCCTCCAGGTAGCTGCGCAGAGCGCTGAGGTTGTACTTCGACTTGTAGGGGAACTCGTAGCGGATCAGGCAGGCCTGGATGTTCGGATTGACCAGCACCGCGATCAGCGCATCCTCGAAGCTGCGCACCGTGACCACGTCGTAGACGAAGCGGTCCTCGAGGCGGCGCATGTTGTGGAAGGCCTCGCGGACCACCTCCTCCTCGGGCGCCGAGATGTTGTCGACGATCAGCAGCTCGAAGTAGGGCTGGGCCGAGCTATTGGACGCCGGGTGCCCGCGGCGCAGCTGCGCCAGCGCATCGAGGGTCTCGAGGTCCTCGGCATCGGCATCGGTCTCGGAGAGATCGACGTGGCGCCGCCGGTAGGACTCGCTGATCAGCGCCCGCACCAGGCGCTTGACCACCTTCTCCAGCAGCCCGTACTCCGCGCGGTCGAACAGCGACCATAGATGGCGGAAATCCTCCTTGGAAGGAAAGGCGTGGTAGTCCTCGATGATCTCGAGCCGCGTCAGCTTGATGTCGACGGCCTTGATCAGTTTCTTGGCCCGGCCCTCATCATTGAGGCGCACCAGCTGCCCGAGATCACGCTTCAGCGCATTCCAGGTGTCGGCACGCAGCTGGGAGATCTTGTGATAGAAGCCCAGGGCGGTATAGGGCGTATCGGTATGACTCGTCTCTTGCATGGCAACACCCATCCTTGCTTGTTGTTGTCGAGGAACGCGATCAGGGGGGATACGGGTCAGCCGCCATGAAGCGCGCGCGTTCCGTAGCGTACGGTGATCCGCTCCTCGGGAAAGTCGTCGAAATTCAGGTCCAGATTCATGCCGGGCCAGTGGAACTGGGCGCGCCCCGCCTGGGGGTGGTAGACCGCGGTATAGACGGTCCCCAGGCCACGCCGGTAATCGTGACGGAACAGCGGCGGGGCCGAGAAGGCCGCGATGAACCGCTCCTCGGTAGTGGCCTCATCGTCCACCAGGATCGATAGCTGGCGTTCACGAATCAGGGTCTCCGAGGCGAGGGCATGGGCGTACCACTCGATCTTCTTCTGGTGGTTGGTGGCCACCGGCACGCGGCGGATGCTGGCGCGGCGATCCGGGCCGATCATCGCCGTCACATAGCGGCCAGCGGCATCGGCCACGGTGATGTTGTAGGCCATGTGGGTGGGCACCCGGGCCAGCACCTCGGAAGCCTCGAGCACGGTGTCACAGAACTCCAGCAGGTAGCGCAGGATGATCGGCGCACCGAAGCCCTCGCCCACCGCCTTGCGCCCGCCGAAGGCCAGAGACACGGCGAGACCGCGGTCGTTCATGCCGTCGAGCACGCCCCACAGGCAGTCGGACATGGCAATCACTCGCCGCTCGTTCCAGTGGGTGTAAAGGATCGTGCCTTCACAAAGCTCGGGCGGGTAGTCGTAGTTGCGCGCCAGCACCGTGGATTCGGGGCTGGCGAGCACCGCCTGAGAACAGCCGGTGATATAGGGCGGTGGCTGGTAGAGGCTCAGGAATCGCGCGGCCAGGTCGCCGCCACCGGCCAGGTCGCAGAGGGCGCGATAAGTACCGAGCAGCTCCGGCATGTGGCGGCGCAGGGCATTATAGCAGGCAAGATAGCCTGGCCGCTCGCGCTCTCCCTCACTGAGGTACCACTGCTCGTAGGCCGGCCAGTGATAGGCGAACAGCGCCTGCCACCGCGGACCGGCCGTATCTTCACGCAGAGTCCGGAAATCGAGCATCTTGTCCATGTCGGCCGTCGGCACCTCCCGGGGCGGCAGAGAAACGGTCCCGGAACTCACAGTATCTTGAAGTTGCCACCGCCGACGGCATGGCTGACGGCCACCTCCTGCACGACCGGGTCCTGCAGTGACTGGCCGGCATACTGACCGCGGATGCCCTCGATCCAGGCCTTGGCGCGCTCGTTGAGCTGGAAATCATCATCCATCAGCCGCCCCCGAGTGATCAGGATGCCCAGATCGGCCCCTTCATAGCGGAAGTCGCCCGCCCCGCTGATGCGCAGGAAAAAGCCCTCGCTGTCGTTCTCGGCGGCATGCGGGTGATAGCTGTAGTGGTCATAGCTGACGCTGCCGTCGCCGGCCATTTTCCAGACACCGGTGCGGGGTGCGGTAGTGAGCAGGTCGACGCTCTCGTCGGTGTGCTTGATCACCAGCTGGCTCCAGCTGTCGACGCTCTCGGGGTGCGCCCAGCGCTCGTTGATCTCGTTGATGTCGAGGTCGAAGTCGACGTCCGAGAACTCCAGCAGGTGGAAGAGAAACAGCGGGATGTCCGAGTGGGCGAAGGCGGCCACGTTGGTCAACGAGCTGGCGCCGGTGACCCGGGGATTGAGTTCACCCAGATAGACCTCGCCGTTGTCCATGTCGATCAGGAAGTCGAGCTCGAAGTAGCCGCGGTAGCCCTCCTCACGCAGCGCCTCACCGAACTGGAAGGTATATTCCCGCGCCTTGTCGCGGATCGACTGATCGAAGGCGCCGGAAAACATCTCATTACCGCACCAGCCGCCCTTGTAGGGAGTCAGCGTCTTGAAACCCACCAGCTCGGTCATCAGCGGGCCGACCACGGTGCCACAGCGGGTGGCACAGGCCTCGATGGCCGAGCCGCGGCAGTTGATGCGCTTCATGATCTTGACCTCGGCCTCGGCCTCGATCTCCTCGGCATGCTTGTAGTAGTCGTCCTCACTGGAGATGAAGAAGGTGGTATGGCCGGAGTCACCGAAGGCGGTCTGTACCACCAGGTCGTTACCCAGCTCCTTGCTCACCTCGCAGAGCTCCTGGTAGCTGCCCACCTTGGCCAGCACATTGGGCACGCTGGGCACGCCCGCCTTGTTGCCGATGCGAACCGTCTCGATCTTGTTGTCCATCCGGCTGCGCAGATTCGCCGGGGGGAACGCCACGCGGAGCCCGAGCTGCTTGCAGGTCTCCTCGGTATGCTCGTCGAACATCAGAAAGGCGGCCACGCCGGCATTCTCGCCGTCCGCCCGTGACTGGATGTAGTCGATTACCTCCTTGTGCTCGAGAAGGTAGTTGTTGATGTCCTCGATGCTCTCGAAATCGCGAGGGAACTTCTCCTTGGGGACGAAGACGTTGCGCTGCTGTCCTTCGAAGCAGTCGATGTAGTTGATGTGGCGAAAATTCCCCACCCAGTCGCCAATGCCCAGCAGGTTGAAGTTGGTGGCCGAGATGAAATAGATCGGCTCCTTGTTGTTGCGAAAGTGGCGGCGGACATCGGCGATGCTTGTTATTTTGCTCATCATGGTCGCTCCATCATTGACGGGGGAGGCGTCGGGCGCCTTGCGCGCGGCAGGGGCTGCCGGGGAATTACCGAACAGACGGCGCAGCAGTCGAACAAGTGGCTCCAGCACGGGATCTCCTCTTCTTTATGCTGCACTGCCCGCAGGCGAAGGGTTAGTACTCCTCGACGTCGGCGCGCAACGGCTTCTGCAGCGGACCGAGGGTATCGAGGAAGGGGCTCGAGCGTGTCTCGCTGCGGTAGAGCGAGAAGTCGACGGACCGGTCACGGAAGCTCTTCAGCGGCTGACCGAGGCCGCGCAGACCGGTCTCGCGCTCCCGGCGCACGCGGTTCATGTCGACCTCGATGGGCATGACCTCCTCACCGGTGCCGGCCTGATGGATGACGTCGCCGGAAGGGCCGACCACGATGGAACGACCGTTGCCGAGGGCGCCGGCGCCGTTGATATCGAAAAAGTAGCACTGGTTGACCGCGGCATTGGTGCGAGCGATGGACAGCTCGATATCACGGTCGATGGTGTCGGTCATGGTCGGGTGAAGGATCACCTCGGCACCCATCGCGGCCAGGGTACGGGTAGTCTCGGGGAACCACATGTCGTAGCAGATCGAGACCCCGAAACGCGCCACGTTGGGCACATCGAAGGTGACGAACTCGCTGCCGCTCTCCACCCCGGCCTCGTAGGGCCGGAAGGGAAACATCTTGCGGTAGCGGGCCACCACCTGGCCGTGGGGATTGATGACCGAGAGGGTATTGAAAATGCCATCCTCGGTATGCTCGAACATGGAGCCCGGAATCAGCCAGATGCGATGCTGCTCGGCGATCTGGCAGAACAGGGCCTCGCTGCTGCTGGGCATCGACTGGGCATGGTGAGGCGAGGCCCCCATGGGCATCAGCTCGCTGAACAGGACCATCTGCACCTGTGGGAAACGGCTCATCAGCACGTCGATCCGGTGGCGCATGGCCTCGGTGTTGTCACCATGGTGCAGGGCGTGCATCTGCACCCCGGCAATCGTGAAATAGGACATCTTGGTCTCTCTGCGTCAGGCGATCTCGGAAACTTCCAGGGCGCTATCGAATAATGTTCCGGCACCATCAGGAGCATGCCGGTGGGATCGCCCGGCCGGGTGAACCTGAGTCCACCCCCTGTTAACAGCTTATGCCACAAGGTCCGCAGTGTTATCAACGTTGAAATTTCGCTAGGAGCCTGTCGGGTTTAACCGATCGTAGCGAGAGAGACGGATTTCGAGACAAATTTATCGATCTGATGAGGCGAATAGCCCGCTATTTAACGAATCAGATCGAATGAAGTTGGCCGAAAGACCGGCTTTCGCAGTAGATCAGCGTTAAGTCCGACAGGCTCCTAGGAGCCTCAGGCCAGTTCATCTGGCGAGAAGCCGGGGGCCGGGCGTTTCACCGTCTTGGTGACGATATAGGTAAAGTAGCGCTCGATACCGGCTTCCCCGGTCAGCCAGGCATCCATCAGTCGCTGATAGGCATCGATGGAGTCGGTCTCGAACTTGATCAGGTAATCGACACCTCCCCCCACGGCCACGCACTCGGTCACCTCGGGGGTGGCGTGGACCAGCGCCTCGAAACGCGCGAAGCTCTCGGCATTGTGCTGCTTAAGCTCGATCTGCACCCACACCGGGGTACGCTTGACCAGCGCTCCGGCATTGATCCGTGCGCTGTAACCCTCGATGATGCCGGCCTTCTCGAGCCGGCGAACCCGCTCCCAGCAGGGGCTGACCGAGAGATTGATCGCCTCGGCGAGCTTCGACTTGGTGATGCGGCCGTCGCGGGAGAGGATCTCGAGGATCTTCAGGTCATAGCGGTCGAGTTTCATGACAGGGTATCGACGATATCGGCAATCACCGCGATGGTGTCTCCCATGTTGACCCGCGCCGGATGGCGTCGCGCTGCCAGTACGCCATCGCGCCCGGCACGATATTCCACCGGCGCGGTGCCGCTGCGCATCGGATCAAAGACACGGGCCACCACCTCGCCCTTCTCCACCCGCTCGCCGAGGGCAAAGCAGAGTTCGAGCACGCCCGCGTGCTCGCTCTGCACGTAGCAGCTGGCATCGGGCATATCGAGATAGACCTGGGGCTCGGCCGGCATTTCCAGCTCGCCGGCCATCAGGCCGTAGTGCACCAGGAAGTTGCGCACGCCGCGCTCGGTGATCGCCATGCTCTGTGGCGTGGAGGTGCCCCCGCCGCCCAGTTCGGTGGCCACGAAGATCTTGCCCTGGCGCTCCACCGCGGTGTCGAACAGCGCCGCGGCGTCGAGCTCGAACATCACCATGGCGTAGGGGGCGGCGAAGGCCTTGGCGCCTTCCAGGGCCTGGCGCTGCTGCTCGGCATCCTCCAGCACGTGGGAGGCGCCGAAGGGGATGATGTCCAGGGTGCGCCCACCGGAGTGCAGGTCGAGAACCACGTCGCTCATCGGGACCATCACTCGGGTGAAGTAGTCGGCGATCTTCTCGGTCACGCTGCCATCCGGGTCGCCGGGGAAACTACGATTGAGGTTACCGCCATCTAGCCCGGAGGTGCGCTTGCCGGCCATCACCGCCGGCTGGTTCATGCAGGGCACGATGATCACTCGGCCGCGAACATCCTCGGCCTTGAGTGAGCTCGACAGCTTGAGCAGCGAGGTGATGCCTTCGTACTCGTCGCCGTGGTTGCCACCGGTGAGCAGCGCCGTGGGACCCTCGCCATTCTTGACCACGGTGACGGGGATCATCACCGCCCCCCAGGCGGAGTCGTCCACGGAGATCGGCAGCTTGAGGAAGCCGTGCTGGACGCCGTCGGCGTCAAAGTCGACGGTGGCGCTGATGGGGCTGGGACGCTTGGTCATGTCAGGGGACTCCTTGTTCTCATGCGGAAGACGATACCACTGCCGCTGCGTCGCTCGGGGCTGACCCGGCGACAGGCCTGCGAGGAGGCGCTGTAAATACCTCCCTGTACGCTACCGACGCCATCCATGGCGTAGGACCTCCTCTTCGGCCTGTCCCCGGCGCCCCCGGTTGATCGTTGAGGAATACTCGGTTTCTACTCACTCAGCGTACGAACAATTGGCGTGGGAAGTCGGCCAGGGTCTCGCAGCCGGTCTCGGTAATCAGGATGCTCTCGGTGATCTCCAGGCCCCAGTCGTCCTCCCACAGGCCCGGCATGAAGTGAAAGGTCATGCCCGGCTGCAGGATGGTCTCGTCGGAGGGGCGCAAGCTCATGGTGCGCTCGCCCCAGTCCGGGGGGTAGCTGATGCCGATGGGGTAGCCGCAACGCGCGCCGCCGCGGTCGAAGCCATACTTGTCCATTGCGGAACCCAGCGCCATGGCAATGTCCGCGGTGCGATTACCCGGCTTGGCCACTGCCAGGCCATTCTCGATGCCCTCGAGCAGCGCTGACTCGGCGCGCACGAACTCCTGGGGCGGTCTGCCCAGAAAGACGGTCCGCGACATCGGGGCATGGTAGCGCTTGAAGACCCCGGCGATCTCGAAGAAGGTGCCCTCGCCCTCGCGGAACGGCGTGTCGTCCCAGGTCAGGTGGGGGGCGGCGGCGTCACTGCCGGTGGGCAGCATGGGCACGATGGCGGGGTAGTCGCCGCCGTAGATCTTGCCCTGCTCGTCCCGCCAGCCCTCGATGCCGACGCGGTAGATCTCCGAGACCAGCTTGCTCTTGGGCAGGCCCGGTTCAATCACCTCGAGGATTCGCGTGTGCATCCCCTCGACGATCTTGGCCGCCACGCGCATGTACTCGATCTCCTGGGGCGACTTGATGGCTCGACACCAGTTGACCAGCGAGTTGGCATCCATGAAGCGGGCATGGGGCAGCTCGCGCAGCAAGCTCTGATAGGCCTTGGCCGTGAAATAGTAGTTATCCATCTCCATGCCCACTACCCCCTCGTGCCAGCCACGATCGGGGAGGATGGTCTGGGCCAGGTAGTCCATGGGATGCATGTCCGGATTCTGCACATAGTAATCCGGGTAGTAGGTGATGTTGTCCGGGTCGATCCAGCAGGTCCGCAGGGCGCCGTTGGCGTCCATCCGTCGGCCATACCACACCGGCTCACCCGCCAGGCCCACGAGCACGCACTGATGCACGTAGAAGGACCAGCCGTCGTAGCCGGTCAACCAGGCCATGTTGGAGGGATCACTGACGATCAGCACGTCGATACCGCGACTGGCCATCTCGGCACGCACTTTCCACAGGCGGGTCGCGTACTCCTCACGAGTGAAGGGCAGGGAAACCTGGATCATGAAGCCACTCGCCATCGCATTATCAAGAAAATCGGCCCTCTCTGCGCTGAGAAGGCCGGGCCGGGGGCCGCATCACCATCGAAGCACCGGGCCTCATGGGGGCCGCGGGCTTTCCGGAGAGTCTATCGATTCCCCTGAATGGAGGTTACTGCCAACACACGGTAGGTGGTCAAGCATTTCATACTGCTATATCAGGGATGGCCCGTAAGCCTTGTTCGCAGCCTCGTGCGCTCCCATGATGAAAGGCCGCGACAAATCCGGGAGGAGGAGATGAAGGTACTGGTCCATATCGACGAGGCTGAACGATGGCGGGACGCCCTGGCCGAGCGCCTACCGAATGCCGAGGTATTCACCAGCAGCGCCCCGGCCGAGAAGCGCCGCGAGGCGGACTACCTGGCCGTATGGAAACCCTCCGCCGAGTTGCTCGGCGAGCCCGAGCGACTCAAGGGCATCGTCAACCTGGGCGCCGGAGTGGATGCGCTGCTGGACAATCCCGGGCTCCCCGCGGGGGTGCCCATCGTCAAGCTGCGCGATGCCGGGATGGCGGAGTTGATCGGAGACTATGTGCGCTACGGCATCCTGCACTTTCAGCGTGACTTCGACCGCTACCGCCGTCAGCAGGCTCGCCGCGAGTGGCAAGAGCATGCGCTGGTCGACAAGGCCGACTGGCCGGTCGGTGTGTTGGGCCTTGGCGCCATCGGCGCGAAGGTCGCCGCCATGGTGGCCGCCGACGGCTTTCCGGTGCATGGCTGGAGCCGCTCGGAGAAGTCGCTCGAGGGCATCAGCTGCCATCATGGCGACGCGGGGCTTGATGAACTGCTCGGCCAGGTCAGGAGCCTGGTGCTGCTGCTGCCGGACACCCCTGCGACACGCCATGTTATCGATGCCGACGCCCTGGCAAGGCTGCCCGAAGGGGCCAGCCTGATCAACCCGGGACGCGGTACTCTGATAGATGAAGCCGCCCTGCTCGACGCGCTGGGTCCCGCTGGCGAGGGCAGGGAAGACACGGAGGGCCGGCTGCGCGGGGCGCTGCTCGACGCCTTCCCGGAGGAGCCGCTGCCAGAGGCCAGCCCCTTGTGGCGCCACCCTCGGGTATGGGTCACCCCGCACATGGCCGGCCCCACCCCCCTGGGCGCGGCACTGGACCAGGTGGCCGAGGCACTTCTCGCCTTCGAGACGGGGGAAGCCATCGATACCGTCGACCCCGAGGCCGGTTATTGACCCGACCCCCTACAACAAGCGCCGGGAAGGCCGTACGCTGAAGGGGATGACACCCAATGACCTCCAGGGAGGCACAGGATGACCATGAAGGTGAACTACAGCCCCCGCGACGCGCTGCTTGTCGTGGATATGCAGAACGATTTCTGTGAAGGCGGTGCCCTGGCGGTCCAGGGCGGTAGTGGTCTGGTCCCGGGAATCAACGCCGAGATCGAGGCAGCCCAGGCGAACGGGGCCCTGGTGATCGCCTCGCGGGACTGGCATCCGGTGGACCACGTGAGTTTCACGCATCGTGGTGGCCCCTGGCCGGTCCACTGCGTACAGGACACCCCCGGCGCGGCCTTCCATCCCGATCTGGCCCTCTCCGATGACACCATCCGCGTCAGCAAGGCCACTGCCTTCGATGCCGATGCCTACTCCGCCTTCGACGGCACCGGACTCGGCGGCTACCTGAAGGAGAAGGGCATCGAGCGGGTGATCGTCTGCGGCCTGGCGCTGGATGTCTGCGTCAAGGCCACCGTGCTGGCGGCCCGCGAGGAGGGCTTCGATACCCTGTTCCTGGAGCGCCTTTCCGCGGCGGTGGACCCTGATGCCGTGGCCGAGTGCCGGCGCGAATTCACCGACGCCGGTGCCGAGGTAGGCTCATGAAGGAGTCGCTCCCGCTGCAGGTCGAGGATGGCGAATTGGCCCTGCTCACCGACCTCTATCAGCTGACCATGACCCAGGCCTACTGGAAGGAGGAGATGCACGAATGGGCCACCTTCAGCCTCTTCTTCCGCAAGATGCCGCCGACCCGCCGTTTCATGCTGGCCTGCGGACAGCAGCATGCCGCAGAACTGCTCAGCCGGTTGCGCTTCGGTGACGAGGCCCTTTCGCGCCTCGCCGACACGGGACAGTTCGACCAGGGGTTCCTCGACTGGCTGGGCAACTGGCGCTTCGAGGGCGATATCTGGACCCTTCCCGAGGGCACACCGGTGTTTGCCAACGAGCCGCTGCTGGAGGTGGATGCGCCCATCGCCCAGGCACAGCTGCTCGAGAGCCTGGTGATGAATCTGGTGCAGCTGGAGACAGTGCTCGCCTCCAAGGCGGTACGCCTGGTGTTAGCGGCACAAGGCCGCCCGGTGGTGGATTTCGGGATGCGTCGCATGCACGGGGTGGACGCCGCGGTGCGGGGTGTCCGCGCCTACCGCTCCGCAGGGCTGGCCGGCACCAGCAACGTACTCGGCGGCCTGCGCCACGACCTGGCAATCAACGGCACCATGGCGCACAGCTACATCCTCGCCCATGACGACGAAACCGAGGCCTTTCGTGCCTTCGCCCGCCACTACCCCGGCACCACCCTGCTGGTCGATACCCATGACACCCTCGAGGGCGTCCGCAAGGTGATCGAGATCATGCGCGAGGAACCCGAGGTTGACGTCAAGTCGATCCGTCTCGACTCCGGCGACCTGGGCAAGCTGGCGAAGGGAGCGCGCGCCCTGCTCGACGAAGCGGGGCACGATGACATCACCATTGTCGCCAGCAGTGGCCTCGACGAGCACAAGATCGCGGCGCTGCTCGAGGACGGTGCGCCCATCGATGCCTTCGGCGTCGGCACCCAGATGGGTGTTGCCGCCGACGCCCCGGTGATCGATCTCTCCTACAAGCTGGTGGAGTACGCCGGCACCCCGCGGGTCAAGCACTCGCCGGGCAAGATCAACCTGCCATGTCGCAAGCAGCTGTATCGCCGCCAGGACGAAAGCGGCCGCTACATCGGCGACATCATCGCCCTGCGTGACGAGGAGATTGACGCCGGCGAGCCACTGCTGCGTCAGCTGGTGCAGGGGGGACGACTCGACGAGAAGGCAATGGCGCTGGCCGAGGACGCCCGTGAGCGGGTTACGGACGCCCTCGACCGATTCCCCGAGTCCGTCAGACGGCTAGCGGAGGGCGAGAGCGACTACCCGGTAGAGTTGAGCCCGGAGCTCGAGCGTCTGCAGTCGAAGACCTGATGCCGGAGTAGTTCCAGAGAATGGCCCTGGACGTAACACTGCTGACGGTGTTCATCGCCGCCATGATCACGGCGCTGGCCACCGGTCTGGGCGCGCTTCCCTTCCTCTTCGTCAAGCAGTTCGGCAAGCGATGGCTGAGCCTGTTCAATGCCCTGGCAGCCGGCTTGATGCTGGCCGCCAGTCACAGCCTGATCAGCGAGGGAGGCACGCTCGATCCATGGTTGACCATGATCGGCATGCTGCTGGGGCTCGGCCTGGTGATCGGCTCTGACGCCTGGATTTCCCGCCATGGCTCACCGGACATCAACGAGCTCACCGGCGCCAATGCCCGCAAGGCGCTGCTGATCCTCGGCGTGATGACGATGCACTCGTTCGCCGAGGGCGTGGGGGTCGGCGTCTCCTATGGAGGCGGAGAGTCCCTGGGCGTGTTCATCAGTACCGCCATTGCCGTCCACAACATCCCGGAGGGCCTGGCCATCAGCCTGGTCCTGATTCCGCGTGGCATGTCGGTGCTCAAGGCAGGGGGATGGAGCATCTTCACCAGCCTGCCCCAGCCCCTGATGGCCGTTCCGGCCTTCCTGTTCGTTACCTGGTTCGAACCCTTCCTGCCGATCGGCCTCGGCCTGGCGGCCGGTGCCATGATCTGGATGGTGTTCGCCGAACTGGTTCCCGATGCCATGAAGGATGCCTCCGGAAGGGCGGTCGGCACCACCGTGACCCTGGCCTTCATGGCAATGTTCGCCTTCCAGCACCTTATCGACTAGGCATGCGCCCTCCCCCGATACCCGGGACACCAACGCAGCCGGGGGAGGTCGTTCTCGACCTGGCCCGGCTTTCCTCGTGTCATCCAAAAGGCAGGTGTCTCACCCGTTGGATGAAAGCACCCGCTTGCTTAGAGCGGCTGCTTGGTGGGACGGATGATCAGCTCGTTGACGTCGACGTCCGCCGGCTGCTCGATGGCGTAGGCGATCGCCCGGGCAATGGCATCGGCATCGATGGCCATCTCGTAGAGCTCATCCACGCCCTTGGCGGTGTCGGGGTCGCTGATGGTGGTGGTCAGCTCGGTGGCCACCGCCCCCGGGGAGATGTTGGTGGAGCGGATCTCCTCGCCGCCCTCCTGGCGGATGCCCTCGGAGAGCGCCTTGACCGCATACTTGGTGGCGCAATAGACGGCCGCGGACGGAAAGACCACGTGGCCGGCCACCGAGGAGAGGTTGATGATATGGCCGGCATGCTGCTCGCGCATGGTCGGCAGCACCGCGGCGATGCCGTAGAGCACGCCCTTGATGTTGACGTCGACCATCTGCTCCCACTCGTCGACCTTGAGCTGGTCCAGCGGCGAAAGCGGCATCAGGCCGGCATTGTTGACCAGCACGTCGATGCGGCCATAAGCCTCCCTGGCGGCGGTGGCCAGGGCCTCGACCTGGTCGCGATCGGTCACGTCGGTAACGCGATAGATGGCCTCGCCACCCTGCTCGACGATCGCATCGCGCAGCGCCACAAGACGCTCCTCGCGACGGGCGCCGAGCACCAGCTTGGCGCCGGCCTTGGCCAGGCGGTGGGCGGTGGCTTCGCCGAGGCCGCTGCTGGCCCCGGTAATGATGACGACCTTGCCATTGATCTCGGACATGGGCTCTTCTCCTCTGGGTTGCATCAGGTTGTAAGACCCGCGGTCGCCCCGACCGCGGGCTCTAAGGATGCAGGCCGACTATTCGGCCGGTCTCGGATTGTCTGTAGCATCGCAGCGACGACCATAAGGTTATGGAAAACGATCTCTCTGTATCGCAATTTTTAGACCAGTCTACTAAATTCAGATTACACCCATCTAAAACGACGCGGGGCAGAACATCAACTCGTCACGGGAAGTTCACTGTTCAGCACCTGGCGGAAGAGAATCGACTCGAAACACTCCATGGGCGCCAGGGACTTGACCGTCTTGGCGCGCAGGATAGCGCCTTCCCAGCCGGCCATGATAAAGCTCGCCATCGCTTCGGGATCAATATCGTCCGGCACCTCGCCGGCGCTGCGGGCCTCCTCGAGGCACGCCACCAGCCGATGCTCCCAGGCGCGAAATACCTGATCCAGACGGGCCCGGAAGACCTCGCTGCGCGCCGACAGCTCCTGGCCCAGGTTGCCGATCAGACAACCGCGGGCATGATCCCAGGAGAGCATGTCTGACTTGCCGGCGGCGAAGTAGCGGCGCAGTCGTGTCAACGGGGAGGCGTCAGTAGCTTCGAAGATCGCCGCGAGCCGAACGTCGTACTGCGCCACGAAGGCGTCGATCACGGCCAGGCCGAAATCCTCCTTGCTCGAGAAGTAGTGGTAGAAGGATCCCTTGGGGACCCCGGCCCGGCTGAGCACCGCATTGATGCCGGTGGCGTTGAACCCCTGCTCGGCGATCAGGTCGGCGCCGATCTCGATCAGCTTGTCGCGGGTGGCGTGCGTCTTCATGCCAGCAACATTAGACCAGTCGTCTAGTTACGTCAAACCACACTTGGCGTGCTCAGTCGAGCATGGCAGCGAAGCGCTTGAGCCAGGCCGGATGCGCCGGCCAGGCGGGGGCCGTGACAAGCTTGCCGCTGGCCACGGCCTGATCGACATCAATCTCTGCAAAGTCACCCCCGGCCAGGCGCACTTCCGGCGCACAGGCCGGATAGGCCGAGACCCGATGCCCCTCGAGCGAGACCGCGGCGGCCAGCAGCTGGGCACCGTGGCAAATGGCGGCCACCGGCTTGTCATGCTCGAAGAAGTGGCGGACCATCTCGAGAACCCGCTCGTCGAGGCGCAGGTACTCCGGCGCCCGCCCGCCGGGAACGACCAGCCCGTCATAGTCGGCCATCTCCACCTCGGCGAAGGTGGCATTCAGGGTGAAATCGTGGCCGGGCTTCTCGGAGTAGGTCTGGTCGCCCTCGAAATCGTGGATGGCGGTGCGAACCTTGTCACCTTCGCGCTTGTCGGGACACACCGCGTCGACCGAATGGCCCATGGCCTGTAGGGCCTGGAAG
Organism: Halomonas lysinitropha; assembly: GCF_902500215.1. Taxonomy (GTDB): domain Bacteria; phylum Pseudomonadota; class Gammaproteobacteria; order Pseudomonadales; family Halomonadaceae; genus Halomonas; species Halomonas lysinitropha. Next base: position 362,463 of record NZ_CABVOU010000027.1, on the reverse strand, counting down.
GGCACCATGATCTCGTAGTCCTCGACATAGTCACCGGCGATCAGCAAGAGTCTAGCCATGGGAGTCTCCTCGTTGGTGCGGCGGCGATAGAAGCGTCGCCCTGCAAGGGCAGCCTAGCAGCCCTTCGGAGGCCCCGCCGGGAAAAGCGCGAGTCGCGCACGGAAGGGAACCCCCGGCCGCATAAAGACTCTCATCCCTGCCCCACCGACGGCCATGGAGTCCCCGCATGCCCCCACCGTTGCGCCTGTGCCCCTCTCTCCTGCTCCTCCTGCTGGTGTTCGTCGTCAGTGCGCATGCCGCGGAGCCGCGCCCCTTCGATGCCCGCTATCGGCTCGAGGTCGCCGGCTGGCCAAGCACCACCGTCGAGCATCGCCTGAGCCGTGACGGGCTGAACTGGCAAAGCGACATGCGGGCCGCCATCGCGGTGGCTCGGGGACGTGAACGCAGCCTGTTCATCGTCGGCGAGGTGACCCGCTCGCTGTACTACGCAAGCGGCTACAGCCTGATGGGCATCGGCAAGGACTATGAACTGGGACAAGAGGCCCTGGCCCGACTGCCCGACCGCCAGGCCGCCCTGTTCGAACTCTCTCGGCGAGCCGTCGCCGACGACTGCAACCCGCCCTGCCGGCTGCGCTACCTCGACCACCGCGGTCGCGAGGAGCGGGTCGACTACCATCGGCTGGACCAACGGATCCTCGAATTGCCCGCCGGGCGCTTCGAGGCGGTCAGGGTAGAAGTCACCGAGACGGACGACCCCGAACGCCGCATGGTGTTCAGCTTTCATCCCGAGGTGCCTGGCCTGCTACTGGCCATGGAGTACCACCGCGACGGTAAGCAAAAAGGCCGCCTGGCCCTGACCGACCTGATTCTCTCCGACACCGGGCTCGCTTCCTCACCGAAGAAAAATTGACTAGAGTGAGCGGTTTTCGGTCGCCGCCGGCGGCCCCTGACCGGGAAGGGAGTCTCGATGCTGAGCGGCCTGGTGATCGTGCTGTTGCCGCTGGTGCTGGGGTATCTGGTGCCGGTGCGGGAGACCCGGTTGATGGCCCTGATCAACCGCGGCGTGAACGCCTCGATCTATGTGATCCTGCTGTTGATGGGCGTCAGCCTGGCGGGCCTGGACAATCTGGCGGGCCAGCTCTCGCGGCTGGGCGGCCAGGCCCTGCTGCTTTTCGTGGTGATCACGGCCTGCAATCTGGCGGCTCTCTGGTGGCTATCGCGTCGGCTGGGCCTGACCGCCGACCCCGCGATGGTGGTGGCGGGGGCACCCACCAGCAAGTGGGCCGCCATGGCGGGCTCGCTCACTCTGGTGGCAATGGTGGTGGCCGGCGTGGTGATCGGGCTGCTGCTGGAGTGGCTCACCGGCAGCGGCCTGTTCGCGACAGCCGAGACCCTGGCCGAAGGGGTGCTCTACGCTCTGCTGGCACTGATCGGCTGCCAGCTGCGTAATTCCGGGATGTCGCTGCGCCAGATCGTGCTCAACCGCTTCGGCCTGGCCATCGCCCTGACGCTGGCCGCCAGCTCCCTGGTCGGCGGCCTGCTCGCGGCACCGCTGCTGGACCTGGCCTGGAACGAGGGGCTGGCGCTGTCCGCTGGCTTCGGCTGGTACTCACTTTCCGGCATTCTGGTCGGCGACCAGCTGGGCCCGCTGATGGGCGGGGTGGCCTTCTTCAACGACCTGGCCCGGGAACTGCTCGCCTTCGTGCTGATCCCCCTGGTGATCCGCAAGCATGCCGCCCTGGCGATCGGCTACGGAGGTGCCACCTCCATGGACTTCACTCTGCCGGTGATCCAGCAGCACGGGGGCGTAGCCTGCGTGCCGATGGCCGTGGTCAGCGGCTTTATCCTCTCGCTGCTGTCGCCTCCGCTGATTCTCTTCCTGCTCTCGCTCTAACCCGTTGCACATTCCCTGCACAGAACCTGACCGATGGCTGCACGTCGAACGGCGAGAATACGTCACATCCTCGCCGCCCTTCGCTTCCGGAGCACGTCCATGCGCTCACCAAGCCTTCCCCAACCGGCCGTATCGCGGCTGGGCATCAAGCTGTTCGCGATCATCCTGGCGGTCAACGTGGCCATCTCCGGGCTGGTGTTCCTGGCGGTCTCGCGCAGCCTCGATCAGGGCTTCATCGAATACCTGGACCAGACCCAGACCCGCCGCGCCGAGACGCTGGCCGAGGGGCTCGGCGAGGAGTGGGCCAGCCGCGGCGACTGGCAGTGGCTGCGCCAGTCGCCGCGTGCCTGGCATCGCCTGGTACGCCACCAGCTGTGGCCCGGCGACTCGCCGCCGCCGGAGGGCATCGAGCGGCGCCTGGGTGACCCCAAGGACTTCGTGCTCCACGACGCATCCGGCCTGCCGGTGATAGGCCTGCCGCCGGATGACGACGAGCAGGCGGCGACCCTGCGCTGGCTCCCCATCGAGAGTGACGGCCAGCAGGTCGGGATGCTTGGTTACCGCCCGCCTCAGCAGCTGATGGCGCGCATGGACCGCATCTTCCTCACCCGCCAGCAGCGTAACCTGAGCATCATCGTCGCCTCCCTGGGGCTGGCCTCGCTGCTGCTGGCAGGGGGGCTCTCCTGGTGGCTGGGACGGCGCACTCGCGGCATGGCACAGGCCACGCGGCGACTCACCGAGGGCGACTACAGCACTCGCCTGGAAGAGCGCGGCCGCGACGAGCTGTCGAGCCTCGCCCACGACTTCAATGTGCTGGCCGCCACCCTGGAGGCCAGCCGCGAAGCGCGCAACCGCTGGGTTTCCGATATCGCTCACGAGCTGCGTACGCCACTGGCGGTGCTGCGCGGCGAGATCGAGGCCATGCAGGACGGCATCCGCTCCCTGGACCAGGACAACCTGCACTCGCTGGCCCAGGAGGTCGGTCAGCTGGAGCGCCTGGTGGCCGACCTGCGCCTGCTCTCGCAGAGCGACGCCGGCGCCCTGGAGGTTCAACTGGCGCCCCTGAACCTGGCGGAGAGCCTCGCCTCGCGCCTCGACGAGGCCGGTGGATGGCTCGAGGACAACGACATTCGCCTGGAGCACGAGATCGGAGGCCCGGCCTGGATCCGCGGCGACACCCAGCGGCTGCGCCAGCTCTGGAACAACCTGATCGACAACACCTGCGCTTATACTTCTGCCCCGGGGCGGCTACGCGTACGGCTCGCCCGCCACCCGGGGCAAGTGAAGGTGACCTGGGAGGACAGCGCCCCCGGCGTGCCCGAGGCCGAACTGCCGCGGCTCACCGAGCGTCTCTACCGGGTCGAGGGATCGCGTAACCGCGCCAGTGGCGGCAGTGGCCTGGGGCTGTCGATTGCTACCGCCCTGGCGCGCGCCCACGGCGCGCGCATGGAGGCCTCCCCCTCGCCGCTGGGCGGGTTATGCTGGACGCTGACCTTTCCCGCCATCGAGGACCACCCCTTCAGGGAGCATGCCGCATGAGTAACCCGGACACCGATCAGGACCAGATCTTGATCGTCGAGGATGAGCCCAAGATCGCCCGCCTGGTCGCCGACTATCTACAGGGAAGCGGCTTCACCAGCCACCACCTGGACCACGGCGATGCCGTGCTGCCCTGGCTCGAAGCCTGCCGTACGCGCCCGGAGCTGGTGCTGCTCGACCTGATGCTGCCGGGCACCGACGGCCTGACCCTGTGCCGGGAGATCCGCCAGCGCTGGCCGGCGGTGGCGATCATCATGCTCACTGCCCGGGTCGAGGAGGTCGACCGCCTGCTGGGCCTGGAACTGGGGGCCGACGACTATATCTGCAAACCCTTCAGCCCTCGCGAGGTAGTGGCCCGAACCAGGGCGGTGCTGCGGCGCAGCCGGGCGGCCAGTGAACCCGCCGCCACTGGCAGCGATCTGATTCTCGACGAGGAGGGCTGGCGGGCCCTGGCCGACGGCCACGACCTTGGGCTTACCGCCGTGGAATTCCAGCTGCTGAAGGTGATGATGCACTCACCCGGGCGGATCTTTACCCGCGAGCAGCTGATGGACCACATGTACCGCGACCATCGCATCGTCTCCGAGCGCACCGTCGACAGCCACATCAAGAAGCTGCGCCGCAAGATTGCCGAGACCTGGCCCGAGCGCGAGGTGATCCGCTCGGTCTATGGTGTCGGGTACAAGTATCAGCCGGAGGAGTGATCCCCCGGCAGATGCACGAGCTTTGCACGCTTGCTGCAAGCCGCTTGCACCCCCGGCGACGAGACTGACAGCGTCAACCCGAGGCCCCAAGGAGAACCGCCATGACACGCTCACTCACCCGCACCCTGCTGGCTCCCGCCCTGCTCGCCCTCGCCATCGCGCCGCTGGCGCTTTCCGCCGGCGCCGCCCCCGGTGGCGAGGGCAGACAACAAGGCTGGAACGAGGAACATCGCCAGCAGCACGAGCAACGCCGCCAGGCCCTCTTCGAGCGGGCCGGCATCGACGACGAGACCCGCCAGGCCCTGGAGGAGGCCCGCAGCGAGCACCGCGCAGCGGTCCGCGAACTGCGCGAGGAGCACCGCCAGCGCATGGACGAGATCCTCGGTGAGAAGCAGCGCGAGGCGCTTGAGGCCGCCCGACAGGAAATGCGCGAGGAAAAGCGCGCCGAGCGTCGTGAGGCCATGCAGCAGCGCCTGACCGAGCTGGTCGACAGTTGGGAGCTCTCCGACGAGGAGCGCGAGTCGCTGCGTGAGGTCCGCGAGGCGATCTACGCCGACATGCAGGCGCTGCGCGAGGGCGATATCGACTCCCGCCAGGCGCGTCGCGAGGCCTTGCGTGAACTCCGCGAGGAGCACCATGAGGCCCTTGCCGAGATACTCAGCGACGCGCAGATCGCGGAGATGCGCGCGGAACTCTCCCGCCACGGCAAGGGCGACGGTCGCGATGGGCAAGGCGACGATGACGCCAACTGACGCCTGCCGCTGCTAAACGCGCCTGTTCGTCGCCGTCCAGCATCCGGCGGCCGACGGGGTTGAAGCCTTCAAGGGCCATGACGGCCGCTCCAGCTTCGAGAATCCCGCCACCCGCTGGCCGGACTTCGATGCCGTCATGCCTCCCCGTCCTTCGGTAGAGGCCATCACGCGGCGCAGGCGGCAAACGAAAAAAGCTCGCGACCATCAGGCCGCGAGAAAGCATCGAAACAGCAGGCAGACAGGGCCCGGCCGGCGCCGGGCCCTTGCCATCAGAACCAGACTTCGGTCTGCACGCCGAAGGTCCACTGGCTGCCGGTGAACTCGTCGCTGCCGAAGGCGTCGCCAGCGCTGTAGTCATTCAACTCCTCGTCCCAGTCGCTGAAGCTGGCGAACAAGCGGATCTCCGGACGCTGCCAGAAGCCGCCCACCTGGGGCTTGAAGGTCGGGGCGACAGTGAACTTGGTATAGTCCCCCTCGACCGCGGTGCGACCGTCGAAGCCCCGGGGGTCGAGGTCCATCCACTGGTAACTCGCCTCGTACTGCATCTCGAAGTTCTGGGTCAGCTCGTTGGCCAGGCGCACGTTGAGGGTCGCCCAGTCATACTGGTCGCCGTCGACGTAGCGGTCTTCACTGGTCTCCGCCAGGATCGCCGGGGCCAGGCGCCACCTGGGGGCCACATAGGTGGTGCCATACAGGCCGACGCGAGTCGCGGTGGCATCCTCGGTCAAGTCGCCGCGAGCGCCGATGCCCTTGGTCTCGGCGCCCAGGCCCTGGCCGTGCATCACCGCCGCCTTGAAGTTGCCCTCATCCAGGCCGAAGAAGCTGTCGCCGTGGTAGGCCACCATGGTGTGGACACCGGATTCGGCGGCTTCCTGACCCGCACCGATATCGCGCTCCTCGTTGTCGGCGGCGGACATGCCGTTGACCATCCACTGCCAGTTGCCGAAGTAATTATTGGAGGTCAGGATCAGGTTATCGGTATCGCCGCTCTCATCCCCTGGCGACTCGCGTGTCACGGGGAAGTCGCTGAAGCTACGGCCGTAGAGCGAGAGGTTGGAGGTCCAGCTATCGGCCAATTGCATATCGTAGATCCCCGCCCCGGTGCCGGAGAGGAAAATGAAGTCGGTATCCATCCAGTGGATATCGAAGTTGTCGCGATCGAAGCGCTTGCCGGCCCAGATGGAGGCGTTCTCGAAGGCGCCGGTGAAGCTCGGCAGGTCGCTGAATTCGGCGTAGACCTGGCGCACGTTGAGGTTGGACTCGTCGGCGGTCCAGTCGTTGCTGGTGGTCGTGCCGTCAGCGATCATGGTCCGATAGTGGGCCTTGGCGCCGTTGTCGAAGCGCATCTTGTAGTTGAAGATCGCCTCGGCGTAGGTGTCCGGCTCATTGCCCAGGCGCCCCACGGCCCCGCCCAGCGAACCGGCCGGCGTCACGTAGGGGCCGCCCTCGGCGCTCTTGCCATCCTCGCCGATCAGCAGGCCCGAGCGGGCATAGACGTTGAAGGAGAAGCCTTCCTCTCCGCTCGCCTGGCGCTCGACCCTGGCCAGGCGCTCCTCGACCTCGTCCTGTGACAGGCGACCCTCGGCCTGCTGCTCGGCCAGGTCCGCGCGCTGTTCGGCAGCATCGGCCCGCTGCTCGGCGGCGGCGATGCGCGCCTCCAACTCGGCGAGGCGTTGCTCCAGGGAGTGATTGTCGGCACCCGCCATCCCGGCGAGACCCAGGCTAGCGGACGCGATGGCAATGGCGAGCGGCTTCTTGAACGTGGCAGTCTGCATGGTCGTTCTCGTCCTTTGTTGTTGTCGCGGCTGATGGTGATCACTGAAAAGGGGTGCCCCGAGGCCGGGGAGTCGCACCCTGGCGGAAGACACTCGAGGAACTTAATCGATTCAGACATCGACTACAAAAACAATTTGTTAATATTACTACCAATGTCTAAGGAACAGGCGGGAAGGAAAGATATTTACGGTAATAAAACTACAGAAAGCCCCTTGCCATGGCATATCCTGACCCTCCGACACCATGACGAGGACACACGATGACGCCCGAACAGCCTCCCCACACCCTGATACTGGGCATGATGCGCCTGCACGAGGACCCCGAACTCCAGGCACCCGAGCGGCTGGCCGACTGGATCGAGGCCCGCCTCGACCAGGGACTCGACTGGTTCGACCACGCCGACATCTATGGCGGCAACGGCCACAACGAGCACCTGTTCGGCGAGGCCCTGCGCCGGCGGCCGGGCCTCGCCGCCCGGGTGAAGGTGGTCACCAAGGCCGGCATCCTGATGGCTCCCGGCGACACCAAGCACTACGACAGCTCGCCGGTGTGGCTGGCCGGCGCCATCGACCGGGCCCTGGCGCGACTCGGGGTCGAGCGGCTGGACCTCTTCCTGATCCACCGCCCCGACCCGCTGATGGAGGCCGAGGCCACCGCCCGGGTGCTGGATGATGCCGTCCGAGCCGGCAAGGTGGGCGCCCTGGGGGTCTCCAACTTCCTGCCCGAGCAGTGGCGCCGTCTCAAGGCCGCACTGTCCCACCCGTTGACGCACCACCAGCTACAGCTCTCACTCACCCACTCGGCCCCCCTGCTCAACGGCCACTTCGATGCCCTGCGCCGAGACGGCCTCTCGCCCATGGCCTGGTCGCCCCTGGATGGCGGCGCGCTGTTCGAGGGCGTCGCCGGTCAGGCCCTGAACCGCCTGGCCGTCCACCATGGCGTCAGCCCCGCCGGCCTCGCCCTGGCCTGGCTGCGTTGCCTGCCAGGCTCGCCGGTGCCGGTGATCGGCACCCTCAACCCGGCGCGGATCATGACCCTGCAGGACGAGGCACGGCTGTCCCTGCCGCGTCAGGACTGGTATGCCCTGCTGGAGACGGCCCGCGGCCACGAGGTCGCCTGACCGCCGGAAAGCCTGCGACCAAAGTCGCGGTTGAAATCCAGACTGAGCAACGGCTAACTGTGCGGGCCATGATCTTAATCGTTTAAGTCAGGGGAAATGAACACTCCCGAGACCCGCGGACGATGCATCGCAACCGGTCTTTCCCCTACCACAGCGACAACAACAAACGACGAGGAAGCCAGTATGTACAAGAAAACGCTAATCTCCGCCATCGCCCTGGCCGGCGCTGCTGCCGGCAGCAGCCAGGCCCAGGCCGCGGAATTGACCATCTCCTGTGGCGCCGTCGGCGCCGAGCTCGCGCTGTGCGAGCAGGGCGTCAAGCAGTGGGAAGAGAAGACCGGCCACGAGGTCGATATCGTCTCCACCCCCAACTCCTCCACCGAACGGCTGTCGCTGTATCAGCAGATCCTCTCGGCCCAGTCCAGCGATATCGACGTCATGCAGATCGACGTGGTGTGGCCGGGCCTGCTGGCCAACCACCTCCTCGACCTCGGCGACACCCTGGGCGAGGACGCCGCTGCCGGCCACTTCGACACCATCGTCGCCAACAACACCATCGACGACCGCCTGGTGGCGATGCCCTGGTTCACCGATGCCGGGGTGCTCTACTACCGCAAGGACCTGCTCGAGCAACACGGCTTCGAAGCCCCCGAGACCTGGGAAGAGCTCACCGAGATTGCCACCGAGATCCAGGCCGCCGAGCGCAAGGCCGGCAACGACAGGATGTGGGGCTACGTCTTTCAGGGCCGCGCTTACGAGGGCCTGACCTGCAACGCCCTGGAGTGGATCGCCAGCTACGGTGGCGGCACCATCGTCGATGCCGAGGGCGAGATCACCATCGACAACGCGCAGGCCGCCGAGGCACTGGACCTCGCCGCCAGCTGGATCGGCGAGATCTCCCCCGAGGGCGCCCTCAACTACACCGAGGAGGAGGCTCGCGGCATCTTCCAGAGCGGCAATGCGGTGTTCATGCGCAACTGGCCCTATGCCTGGTCGCTGGCCCAGAGCGAGGAGAGCGACGTGCGCGACAAGGTCGGCGTGGTCAAGCTGCCCAGCGCCGAAGGCCATGAAAGCGCCGCCACCCTGGGTGGATGGAACCTGGCCGTGTCCCGCTATACCGAGAACCCCGAGCTTGCCGCCGACCTGGTGGCCTTCCTGACCGGCGAGGCCGAGCAGAAGCGCCGTGCCATCGAGGGCGCCTACAACCCCACCCTGGCAGCCCTCTACGAGGACGAGCAGGTGCTGGCAGCCGTGCCCTTCTTCGGCACCCTCTACGACACCTTCACCAATGCGGTAGCACGGCCTTCCGCTCCCACCGGCGACAACTATGGCCGGGTCAGCAACAGCTTCTTCAACGCCGTGCACCAGGTGCTCTCCGGTGACCAGAGCGGCGCCGAGGCCATCGCCCAGGTGGATAGCGAACTCTCGCGCATCAAGCGCCGCCGCTGGTAACCCAGGAGGTCTCCATGTCGACTCCCGCAACCGATCCCACGCCGCAGGCGGTCCAATCTACCGTGCGCCCCCCCAAGGGGGGCTATCGCGGCACTAAGGTGCGCCGCCAGCGGGTTCGCGCCGCCTGGCTGTTTCTCCTCCCCATGCTGGTGGCGCTGGCGCTGGTCGCCGGCTGGCCCCTGCTGCGCACCTTCTACTTCAGCTTCACCGATGCCTCGCTGTCGGATACCGCCGGGGCCGCCTTCATCGGCATCGAGAACTACCTGGTCTATGACGACGGCGCTTGGTACGGCCTGCTCACCGACCCCGTGTGGTGGAACTCGGTGTGGAACACGCTCTATTTCAGCGCCGTCTCGGTGTCGCTGGAGGTGGTTTTCGGCATCATCGTCGCCCTGCTGCTCAACGCCGAGTTCAAGGGCCGCATGCTGGTGCGCGCCGCGGTGCTGATCCCCTGGGCGATCCCCACCATCGTCTCGGCCAAAATGTGGGCCTGGATGCTCAATGACCAGTTCGGGATCATCAACCACATGCTGATGGCGATCGGCATCATCGACTCGCCCATCGCCTGGACCGCCAGCGCCAGCTACTCCATGTGGGCGGTGATCATGGTCGATGTCTGGAAGACCATCCCCTTCGTCGCCCTGCTGGTGCTGGCTGCCCTGCAGATGCTGCCCAAGGACTGCTACGAGGCCGCCGAGGTCGACGGCATCCATCCGGTGCGAGTGTTCTTCAGGGTTACCCTGCCGCTGATCACCCCGGCGCTGATGGTGGCGGTGATCTTCCGTCTGCTCGACGCCCTGCGGGTATTCGACGTGATCTATGTGCTGACCTCCAATTCCACCAGCACCATGACCATGTCGATCTACGCCCGCCAGCAGCTGGTCGAGTTCCAGGATGTGGGTTACGGCAGTGCCGCCTCGACGATGCTGTTCCTGATCATCGCCCTGGCCGTGGTGATCTACCTCTATCTCGGCCGCCGTCAATTGGGAGTGGACCAATGAACCAGTATCAGCTGACCAAGCTCGCCAAGCGGGTCGGGTTCTATGCCTTGATTGCTGTGGTGATGGTCTATGCCATCTTTCCCTTCTACTACGCCGTGATCACCTCACTGAAACCCTCCAGCGAGCTGTTCCGGGTCGACTTCTGGCTGTCGACGGTGGATTTCGGCAATTACGTGCAGATCTTCACCCAGAAGAGCTTCGTGCGTGCCATCGCCAACTCCATCATCGTCTCGCTCTCCGTGGTCTTCATTGCCCTGCTGCTCGGCATCACCGCCTCCTACGCGCTGGGCCGAGTCCGCTTCCGTGGGCGTACCACCGTCTTGCTCGTGATCCTCGGCGTATCGATGTTTCCCCAGGTAGCGGTGCTCTCAGGGCTCTTCGAGGTGATCCGGGGACTCGGCCTCTACAACAACCCGGCCGGCCTGATCCTCAGCTACACCATCTTCACCCTGCCCTTCACCGTCTGGGTGCTGACCACCTTCATGAAGCAGCTGCCCATGGAGCTGGAAGAAGCGGCGATCATGGATGGCGCCACCCCCTGGGTGACCATCACCAAGGTATTCCTCCCGCTGATGTGGCCGGCCATGGCGACCACCGGGCTGCTGGCCTTCATCGCCGCCTGGAACGAATTCCTCTTCGCCCTGACCTTCACCCTCACCGACGACCAGCGCACCGTGCCGGTGGCGATCGCCCTGATCTCCGGCGGTAGCCAGCATGAATTGCCCTGGGGGCCGATCATGGCCGCCTCGGTGACCGTCACCGTCCCTCTGGTGATTCTGGTGATGGTCTTCCAGCGCCGCATCGTCTCCGGCCTGACCGCCGGCGCCGTCAAAGGATGAACCAACACATGGATCCCAAGATGCAAGACAACCTGACCTGGTGGCGCGGCGGCGTCATCTACCAGATCTACCCGCGAAGCTTCATGGACGCCAATCAGGATGGGATTGGCGACCTGGCGGGTATTACCGAGAAGCTGGACTACGTCGCCAGCCTGAACGTGGACGGCATCTGGCTGTCGCCCTTCTTCACCTCGCCGATGCTCGACTTCGGCTACGACGTCAGCGACTACCGGGGGATCGATCCGATGTTCGGCACCCTGGACGACTTCAAGGCGCTGCTGACGAAGGCCCACGCGCTGGGCCTGAAGGTGATGATCGATCAGGTCATCAGCCACTCCTCGGACCAGCACCCCTGGTTCAGGGAGAGCCGCGCCGATCGCACCAATGCCAAGGCCGACTGGTACGTCTGGGCCGACCCCAAGCCCGACGGCACGCCGCCCAACAACTGGCTGTCGATCTTTGGCGGCCCGGCCTGGACCTTCGATTCCCGCCGCCGCCAGTACTATCTGCACAACTTCCTGACCAGCCAACCCGACCTCAACTTCCATCACCCCGAGGTCAGGCAGGCGCAACTGGACAACATGCGCTTCTGGCTGGAGCTGGGCGTCGACGGCTTTCGCCTGGACACCGTCAACTTCTATTTCCACGATGTCGAACTGCGCGACAATCCGCCGGTTCCCGCCGGTGAAGCCAAGACCCTGGGCGCGCCAGAGGCCAACCCCTACACCTGGCAGCGCCATGTCCACGACATCAGCCGCCCGGAGAACCTGGACTTCCTGCGCGAGCTGCGTGCGCTGATGGATGAATTACCCGGCACCACCACGGTGGGCGAGATCGGCGACGACAACCCGCTCGAGCGCATGGCCGAATACACCGCCGGCGGCGACAAGCTGCACATGGCTTACACCTTCGACCTGCTCAACGCGCCCCACTCGCCCGCCTACCTCCGCAAAGTGATCGAGCGCTTTCAGCGCCTTGCGGGAGACGCCTGGCCCTGCTGGGCAACCTCCAACCACGACGTGGAGCGAAGCGCCTCCCGCTGGGGGCAGGATGAAGACCCGGTGGCGTATCCCAAGGTGATGCTGGCCATGCTCTTCTCGCTGCGCGGGAGTGTCTGTCTCTATCAGGGCGAGGAACTTGGCCTGCCCGAGGCCGACGTGCCCTTCGAGCGCATCCAGGACCCCTACGGCAAGGTGCTGTGGCCGGAGTTCAAGGGTCGCGATGGCTGCCGCACGCCGATGCCCTGGCGTCAGGACCCGCAGGGCGGGTTTTCGGGCGTGGAGCCCTGGCTACCGGTGGAGGAGCGCCACCTGCCGCTGGCCGTCGAGGTGCAGCAGGCCGATCCCGACTCGCCGCTCAACGCCACCCGCGCACTGCTGGACTTCCGTCGTACGCATCCGGCGCTGTTCGACGGCGACCTCAGCCTGGTCGACGTCGGCGAGGAGCTGCTTGGCTTCATTCGCCAGAGCGATGATGAGCGGCTGCTGTGCGTCTTCAACCTCGGTGCCAAGACCTTGAGCACGGCGCTGCCGCAGTCCGGCTCGCTGCTCCAGGGCCATGGCTTCGTGGCGGCACTCGACGGCGATGTCCTGACGCTCCCGGCCTACCAGGCCGCCTACCTCAAACTCGACCGATAGCACGACATCACAACAAGGGCCGGCCCCGAGGCCGGCAAGGAGTCGCAAGATGGCCAGCGTGACCCTGGAAAAACTCAACAAGACCTTCGGGCACGACCACATCATCAAGAATGTCGACCTGCAGGTCGGCGACGGCGAATTCGTGGTCTTCGTCGGTCCCTCGGGCTGCGGCAAGTCGACCCTGCTGCGCCTGATCGCCGGACTAGAGTCGATCAGCGACGGCGAGCTGAGGATCGGCGACGACGTGGTCAACGACCTGCCGCCTCGCGAGCGCGGTGTCGGCATGGTGTTCCAGTCCTATGCCCTCTACCCGCACATGACGGTCTACGAGAACATGGCGTTCGGCCTGAAGCTGGCCAAGATGGCCAAGGAGACCGTCGATGACCGGGTGATGGCCACGGCCCGCATTCTGCAGCTCGAGGAACTGCTGCATCGCAAGCCCAAGGAGCTCTCCGGCGGCCAGCGTCAGCGCGTGGCCATGGGCCGCGCCATGGCACGGGAGCCGCGCATTCTGCTGTTCGACGAGCCGCTCTCCAACCTGGACGCCTCGCTGCGGGTGCAGATGCGCAACGAGATCGCCCGCCTGCACCATCGCCTGGGCTCCACCATGATCTACGTCACCCACGACCAGGTAGAAGCCATGACCCTGGCCGACAAGATCGTGGTACTGCGCGACGGGCGCATCGAGCAGGTCGGCAGCCCCCAGACGCTCTACCTGCAACCGGCGACCAAGTTCGTCGCGGGCTTTATCGGCTCCCCCACCATGAACTTTATGCCGGCCGAACTGCTTGACGGTACCCAGGAGGGTTGCAGGGTGAGGACCCCTGGCATCGGCGAGCTATCGCTGCCCCAGGATGCGAGCGGAAAGCATGTCGGGGTTGACCTGTCGCTCGGCGTGCGTCCCGAACACCTGCGCCTGGCCGAGGCGGAGGGCGAAAACAGCTTCGAGATCGTCAACGTCGAGTACCTGGGCAACGAGGTCTATGTCTATCTCGAACCCAAGGTCGGCGACACCCTGCTCATTCACCGCAGCGAGGCGCCCAGCCGCTGGAGCCTCGGCCAGCGGGTAGCGCTGGTCCCGGACCTCGAGCATGTGCACCTGTTCGACACCGAGGACCAGGCCCTGGAGATCGCCAAGCGACGCCGGGCGGCCTGACCCTTCCCACCTCACCCAGTGACCGGGAGACCCGGATGCCCTTCTCTCAATCCCCTTACGATGTGCAGCAGGAGTGGTGGCGCGGGGCGGTGATCTACCAGATCTATCCCCGCAGCTTCCAGGACACCCGTGGCGATGGCATAGGCGACCTGCAGGGCGTGATCGACCGGCTCGACTACATCGCCTCGCTGAATGTCGACGCCATCTGGCTGTCGCCTTTCTTCCCCTCGCCGATGAAGGACTTCGGCTATGACGTCAGTGACTATCGCGACGTCGACCCGATGTTCGGCACGCTCGAGGACTTCGACCGACTGGTGGAGGAGGCCCATGCCCGCGGCCTCAGGGTCACCATCGACCAGGTGCTCTCCCATACCTCTGATGCGCACCCCTGGTTCCAGGAGAGCCGTGAAAGCCGCGACAATCCCAAGGCCGACTGGTACGTCTGGGCCGACCCCCGCCCCGATGGCGCCCCGCCCACCAACTGGCAGGCGATCTTCGGCGGCAGCGCCTGGCAGTGGGACACCCGGCGCTGCCAGTACTACCTGCACAACTTCCTGGTCGAGCAGCCGGACCTCAACTTCCGCAACCCGGCAGTGGTCGAGGCGATCCTCGACGAGGTGCGCTTCTGGCTGGAGCGTGGCGTCGACGGCTTTCGCCTGGATGCGGTCAACTTCTGCACCCACGGCGAGCTCAAGGACAACCCGCCCCGGGAGGAGATCGTCGAGGGCTTTATCGGGGTGCGGCCCGACAACCCCTATGGCTACCAGCAGCATATCCACGACAAGACCCAGCCGGAGAACCTGGTCTTCCTGGAGCGGCTGCGTGCGCTGCTTGACGAGTACCCCGGCACCACCAGCGTCGGCGAGGTGGGCGACGACGACTCCTTGGGCGTGATGGCCGAGTACACCCAGGGTAGCAAGCGCCTGCACATGTGCTACTCGTTCAACCTCTTGACCGAGAATGCCGACCCTGGACACCTGCTCGCACCGCTGGAGGAGATGGAGGCCCGCCTCGGCGATGGCTGGCCCTGCTGGGCGCTGGGCAACCACGACGTCACCCGCCTGGCCAGCCGCTGGGGCGCCGAGGGCCACGCCGAAAAGCTGCGTCTCTACCTGGCCTTCCTGCTCACCCAGCGCGGCAGCATCTGCCTCTACCAGGGCGAGGAGCTGGGCCTGAACGAGGCCCAGCTGACCTTCGATCAGCTGGTCGACCCCGCCGGCATTACCTTCTGGCCGGCCTATAAGGGGCGCGATGGCTGCCGCACGCCCATGCCCTGGCAGGCCGATGCCCCGAATGCCGGCTTCTCGGACTCGGCTCCCTGGCTGCCGATCCCCGCGGAACACCGGGGGCTGGCGGTGGACCAGCAGGAGCAAGATCCCGACTCGCTGCTCAACGCCACTCGCGCCTTCCTGGGCTTCCGCCGCACCCAGCCGGCGCTGATCAAGGGCGACATCCGCTATCACCCGCTGCGCAATGACGTCATCTGCCTCGAGCGCCGTCACCGGGGTGAGAGGCTGCTGGTGGCCCTCAATTTCGCCGGCGAGCCTCGCGAGCTGGGCGCTCCCCGGGAGGCCCACGCCCTCGACGATGCACCTTCGATGGTCAACGGCAGCTGGCAGGGCGGCACGCTGCGGCTGCCGGCCTATGGCATCGCCATCGCCCGCTGTCCGGATTGCGACACAAGACAAGCGATCTGGCACCCCTGAGCCCGTGCCTCGGGTCTGCATGGCAGGTGGAGACCCCACCGCCCCCTTACAACGACAACCTCAGGAGTCCACTCCCATGAACCTCAACAATCCCAAGCGATACCACCACGCCTTGATCGGTTCCCTGCTCCTGGGCGGTTCGGCACTAGCCGCCCAAAATACCCTGGCGGCGGAGATCGCCATCGCCTGTGGCCCCGGCGACGCCGCCGACTACTGCCCGGTGCTCGCCGAGCGCTGGGCGGAGGAGACCGGCCACGAGGTCAATGTCGTCTCCACCCCCAACGACGCCACCGAGAAGCTCTCGCTCTACCAGCAGCTGCTCGGCAGCCAGTCCAGGGACATCGACGTGCTGATGATCGACATCGTCTGGCCGGGCCTGCTCGCCGACCATCTGGTGGACCTCTCCGAGTACCTGCCGGCGGATGCCACCGAAGGCATCTTCCCGGCGCTGATCGAGAACAACACCGTCGATGGCAAGTTGATGGCCATCCCCTGGTTCACCGATGCCGGGCTGCTCTACTACCGCAAGGACCTCCTCGAGCAGTACGGCCATGAGGTGCCCGAGACCTGGCGGGAGCTGACCGAGACCGCGCGCGAGGTGCAGGCCGCGGAGCGCGAGGCGGGCAATGACGGCTTCTGGGGCTACACCTTCCAGGGCCGCGCCTACGAGGGCCTGACCACCAATGCCCTGGAATGGGTGGCGAGCCACGGTGGCGGCACCATCGTCGACGATGAGGGCAACGTCACCATCAACAACGCCCGCGCCGCCGAGGCCCTGGACCTGGCCGCCTCCTGGATCGACGACATCTCCCCGGAGGGCACCCTCAACCATACCGAGGAGGAGACCCGCGGCATCTTCCAGTCCGGCAATGCGCTGTTCCTGCGCAACTGGCCCTATGTCTGGTCGCTGGCCAACGGGGAGGGCAGCGAGGTGGCCGGCAAGGTGGGCATGGCCCCGCTGCCACGCGGTCCCGAGGGCCCCGGCGACGCGGCTCCGGGCGGCGAAAGCAGGAGCGTGGCCACCCTCGGGGGCTGGAACTGGGCGGTGTCGCGCTATTCCGAACACCCCGACGTCGCGGCCGACCTGGTCGCCTACCTGACCGCCGAGGCCCAGCAGAAGGAGCATGCCATCGAGATCGGCATGAACCCCACCATCGAGGCGCTCTACGAGGACGAGGAGGTACTGGCCAGCAATCCCTCCATGGGCGAGCTCTACGAGACCCTGACCAATGGCGTACCGCGTCCCGCCACCGTGACCGGCAGCGACTACCCGCGGGTCTCCAATGCCTTCTTCAACCGCGTGCATTCGGTGCTATCCGGCGACCTCGACGGTACCGCCGCCGTGCAGCAGCTCGAGGGCGAGCTGCGCCGCCTCAGCCGCCGCTGGTGATCCCGCCCCTTGTCCACACCGCAGACCATGACTCACGGAGGGCCGCCAGGCCCTCCACGATAATTCGAGGCTTGCATGACCCTTTCCCAACAGCGCCTGCACGACCGACACGACTGGTGGCGCGGCGCCACCCTCTACCAGATCTACCCACGCAGCTTCCTGGATGCCAACGGCGACGGCACCGGGGATCTCAACGGCATCACCGAACGGCTCGATCATGTCGCGAGTCTCGGCGTCGATGCCATCTGGCTCTCGCCCTTCTTCACCTCGCCGATGGACGACTTCGGCTACGACGTGGCCGACTATCGCGACGTCGACCCCATGTTCGGCACCCTGGATGACTTCCGTGCCCTGGTCGAGCGTGCCCATGGCCTGGGCCTGCGGGTGATCATCGACCAGGTGCTCTCCCACAGCTCCGACCAGCATGCCTGGTTTCAGGAGAGCCGCCAGGATCGCACCAATGCCAGGGCCGACTGGTACGTCTGGGCCGATCCCCGGCCGGACGGCAACCCGCCCAACAACTGGATGGCGGCCTTCGGCGGTCGCGCCTGGACCTTCGACGCCCGGCGCCAGCAGTATTACCTGCACAACTTCCTGCCCAGCCAGCCGGACCTCAACTTCCACCACCCCGAGGTGCAGCAGGCGCAGCTCGACAACCTGTGCTTCTGGCTCGACCTCGGCGTCGACGGCTTCCGCTTCGACGTGGTCAACTACTACTTCCACGACCCCGCGCTGACCGACAACCCACCCATGCCCCGCGAACGGGTACAGCCCGGCAACCCCCAGAGCTACCAGTTCCAGAAGCACAACATCGAGCAGCCCGAGAACCTCGCCTACCTGGAGCGGATCCGCGCGCTGCTCGACGAGTACCCGGGGGCCACCACCGTGGGCGAGATCGCCGGCAACGACCAGTTGCCGACCATGGCCGCCTACACACAGGGTGAGTCGCGCCTGCACATGGCCTACACCTTTGACCTGCTGGGTTCAACTGGCGACGCCACCGAGCTTCACGACGTGCTGGCGCGCTACCGGGAGCTCGGCGAGGACACCTGGCCGTGCTGGGCACTCTCCAACCACGACGTCGAGCGCAGCGCGACCAGTTGGGGCGAGGAGCGCGCGCTGCTGGCGCTGACCGTGCTCTGCTCGCTGCGCGGCAGCCTCTGCCTCTACCAGGGCGAGGAGCTCGGCCTGCCCGAGGCCGAGCTGGCCTATGAGGATCTCCAGGACCCCTTCGGCATCAACCTGTGGCCCGAGGTCAAGGGACGCGACGGCTGCCGTACGCCGATGGTCTGGGAGGATGCACCGAACGGCGGCTTCTGCCTCGAGGGCCTCGCCCCCTGGCTGCCGGTGTTCGAGCGGCACCGGCCGCTGGCCGTCGCGCGCCAGGACGCAATGACCGACAGCCTGCTGGCCCGGGTCCGCCGGCTGCTTGCGCTGCGCGGTGGCACCCTGTTGCTGCGCCAGGGTGAACAGACGCTGATCGATCACGCCAATCTCCCTGACGGGGTCTTCGGCGTGCTGCGTCATGACGGCGAACAGCGCCTGCTGTGCCTGGCGCATCTCGGCCAGGCAACGAGTGATCGGGTGAAGATCGATCTCGACGCCTTGATACCCGGCGCCGATGGAGGGTCCAGTCTGGCCCTGCCGGGCATGGCGACGCCGCTCCGGGAAGGCCGACAGCTGATCATGGAGCCCGGCCAGGCGGCCTGGCTGCACATTGTCTGACAGCGTCGCGAACGGACGCCCGGGGCTCGCCTCGGGTGGCTACCCTGTCCCTGCCGGTCCATGCTAGGCTGCTAACTAAATCGTTACAGCCTTATGGAGTCGAACTCGTGCCCCCCTCTCGCCGCATCACATTGAAGGACCTGGCTCGCGAGCTCGACGTCTCCACCGCCACCATCTCCAACGCCTTCAACCGGCCCGATCAGCTCTCCCCGAAACTGCGCGCGCATATCCTCAGCGAGGCGCAGCGCGTGGGCTACAGCGGTCCCGATGCCCGGGCTCGCAGCCTGCGCACGGGCCGCTCCCAGATCATCGCCGTGATCCTCGCCGAGACCCTCACCTACAGCCTCAACGATGCCGTGGCGAGCGAACTGCTCTCGGGCATCGCCGAGGTACTCGACACCCGTGGCCATACCCTGCTGCTGCTGTCGGGGCGCCAGAACGCTGCCAGCGTGCCCGGCGCCTCGAGCATCGCCGACGGCTTCATCATCTATGGCCTGATGCCCAGCCTGAAGCTGTTCTCCGACCTCCCGCCCGAGCGTCCCCTGGTGGCGGTGGACTTCAATATCGACGATCACGCCGCGGTGCACATCGACAACGAGCCGGCGTGCCATGCCATCGCCCGGCATGCCCTCAAGACGCCGACCCGACGCCCCGCGGTGATCAACCTGCGGCTGACCGAGCAGCCCTGCAACGGCCGAATCGGCAGTGACCAGGCGCTGCTTTCGGCCGAACGTACCATCACCCGAGCCCGCCTCGCCGGTTTCCAGAAGGCCTTCGTCGAGGCCGGCCTCGACCCGGCCGAGGTGCCGATGTGGAACATCGAGGAGAACACCTTCGAGGTCTGCACCCCGGTGATCGAGGAGATCCTCGATCTGCCGGATGCCGAGCGACCCGACCTGCTGCTGTGCATGTCCGACCGCATCGCCCTGACCGTGGTAACGCTCGCCGAGCAGCGTGGCCTGCGCATCCCCGAGGACCTGCGCATCACCGGCTTCGACGGCATCGCCGAGGGACAGTATCGCGCCCCTCAGCTGACCACCATCCGCCAGGACAGCACCGAGAAGGGCCGCATCGCCGCACGCATGATCCTGGGGCTGGAACCCGCCGAGTCCCGCGTCATGACCACCGAACTGCTGATCGGCGACACCTGCCCCTGACCCCCGCCCCGCGCATGGGAGCAGGGCGCGGATCAGGCCCCGTTGAGGGTGGCGATCAGCCGTCGCGTCCCGCCATGCTCGCGGTGCTCGCCCAGCCATAGCCCCTGCCAGGTGCCAAGGGCCAGGCGCCCGTCGCGGACTGCCAGGGTCAGCTGGGTACCGAGCAGGCTGGCGCAGACATGGGCCGGCATATCGTCCGGCCCCTCGAGGGTATGACGGAAATAGGGCAGATCGCCGGGGATCCGCTCGCGCAGGAAGGCATCCAGGTCATGGCGCACGTCAGGGTCGGCGTTCTCGTTGAGGGTCAGCGACGCCGAGGTATGCAGCAGTTGAAGGTGCAGCAGCCCGGTGGCCACCTCGCCGAGCCACGGCAGTCCGGACACGACCTCGTCGGTGATCAGATGGAAGCCGCGCGAGCGCGGCGCGAGACGCAGTTCCTGCTGTTGCCACATGGCGACTCCTGAGGTGGGAGGGTAGATGTCGCCATGCTAGCGCGACCCGCCGCCACAACAAAGGACAGGGCCAGGCGCTCAATGTCGACCTCATGAATGAGGCGGGTTGAGGGCATGGAGGGGTTGTCGGGGGCATGGGCAGGGCCAGGAGAGATCGGGTGGATCAGAAGAGATGAGGAGGCCGGGTCACAATGATGTGAATATAACGTCATTTTGACGTATTCTGAGTCTCGCTTGAGATGTACCGAATCGGAAGATGGAGGTAGTAATGGATATCATCGACCAGGATAGCCACAACGACGATACCCGCATGCTGGCTGATATCGGCCTGCCCCGAGAGGTGTACACCAACCAAGTGGCCTTCATCCGGACCGTCAGGGAAGGTCTCTCAGGCCGCATGCTGCAAAAGGCGGTGAATGCCCTGAGTGATGACAGGGATGTCTTTGTGAGGTTGCTGGAGACCGACTCGGGCAATCTGCATCGGCTGTACAAAAAGAAGGCGCTTGGGCGCGCTCAAACTGAGGAAATCCTCGATACGCTGAAGGTCTACGTCGAGGCCGCTAGAGTGTTCGGCGACCAGGAGATCGCTAAAGAATGGCTGCACAGCGAAGTGCGAGCGCTTGGCGGATCCCGGCCCGTGGACCTGTTCGACACATTCGCCGGGCGAGACATGGTGCGAGATGTGCTCGGAAAGATCGAGTTCGGCGAGTTCAGCTGAATGAAGCTATACCGAATCACGAAAGAACGTTATCTACATGACCTGTCCGGTCAGGGTGGCAGCTACCGTGACGGCGGACGCTGGAATCGCGCTGGGCATCCCGTGCTGTACTTCGGTCTGTCAGCATCGGTCGTCATGCTGGAAATGGGGAATTACATCCTGAATCCCCGGCAGGTGCCAAAAGACATGGTGCTCGGGATCTACGAGGTCGACACCAGGGCCATCGACACCGTAGAGCTGTCGGACCTGCCCGAGGGCTGGGATCAGTTCCCCTACCCTTCATCCACACAACACCTGGGTTCCGACTTCCTCGCCGCGAACCAGAACCTCATCCTCCAGGTGCCCAGCTGCGCCGCTGGCGGCCTTGATGACATTGCCGTGGTGAACCCACTGCACCCTGAAGTCCGACATATACGGCTGGTCGAAACCGTCACTCAGATCTACAACCCTCGACTGTTCGAGGGCATGAAGTAACAACTGACTGTCTAGTGTCCCGACTTTTCTGGTCCATCGCAGACGGGCGTGAAGCACGCCACCTGGGTCGGCTGACCAAGATGATCGTCCATGTTGCCGACCCCCGAGAAACGAACTCGATAGCCGTTGCGACGCGCCACGCCCAGAGCCCAGTCGCGGAAGCGAGCCCGATCCCACTCGAACTTGTGGTCGGGGTCGCGGAACTCGCCCGGTGGCATGTCGAAAAGTGGGTTGTATTCGTGGTTGGGGGTGGTCATTACCAGCAGGTGCGGACGCAGCCCGGCGAAGACCGCACGCTCGACCCGGGAGAGCGCCTCGGGCGGGACATGCTCGATGGTCTCGACCATGGCCGCCGCCTCGAAGCCGACCAGCGCCGGGTGGACATCGGCATAGGAGCCGCAGACCAGTTCGAGACGCCCCGCGCGGGCAGCGGGCAGATCCTCCAAGCGCAGCTTGGCCTGGGCCAGCAGTTCCCCGGAAAGTTCCAGGCCCACCACCCGCTCGAACTGCGGGTCACGCAGCAGGTACTGCAGCAGGCCACCCGAGCCACACCCCAGGTCGAGCACCCGTCGCGCCCCGCTGGACCTGACCAGCGACACCACGCGCCGCAGTCGCTCCTGGTGGAGGTCGGGGGCCTCAAGGTCGATCATCGCCATGCTGTCTCCATCTGGGTCGGGCGGAAGATGATGACGCAAAGCGGCCAAGACGTGTAGCGACGAAGACAAAAAAGGCGCGACTCGCGTCGCGCCATATAGCCTGTTCGCTGCTTCCGAGGCGTCGTTCGACGCCGCCGGTCAGAAGAAACCCATCGGGTTGATGTCGTAGCTGACCAGCAGGTTCTTGGTCTGCTGGTAGTGCTCGAGGGCCATCTTGTGGTTCTCACGGCCGATGCCGGACTTCTTGTAGCCGCCGAAGGCGGCATGGGCCGGATACTGGTGGTAGCAGTTGGTCCAGACACGCCCGGCCTGGATGCCACGCCCCATGCGGAAGGCCACGTTCATGTCGCGAGTCCACAGGCCGGCCCCCAGGCCGAACGTGGTGTCATTGGCAATGGCCAGCGCCTCCTCCTGGTCCTTGAAGGTGGTCACGGCGACCACCGGGCCGAATATCTCCTCCTGGAAGACACGCATCTTGTTGTGGCCCTTGAGCAGGGTGGGCTGGATATAGAAGCCTCGACCGAAGTCATCATCCATGGCCTCCTGTCCACCCCCGGTCAGGAACTCGGCGCCCTCCTCACGGGCGATGTCCATGTAGGACATGATCTTGTCGAACTGCTCCTGGGAGGCCTGGGCACCGACCTGGACGTCGGTATCGAGCGGATTGCCGCGCTTGATCGACAGGGTGCGCTCCATGACCTTGGCCATGAAGGCGTCGTACATGCTCTCCTGGATCAGCGCCCGGGACGGGCAGGTGCAGACTTCACCCTGGTTGAAGAAGGCCAGCACCAGGCCTTCGGCTGCCTTGTCGATGAATTCCGGCTCGGCATTCATGATGTCGGCGAAGTAGATGTTCGGCGACTTGCCACCCAGTTCCACGGTGGAAGGGATGATGTTCTCGGCGGCGCACTTGAGCACATGTCCGCCCACCGGGGTCGAGCCGGTGAAGGCGATCTTGGCGATGCGCTGACTGGTCGCCAGCGCCTGGCCGGCCTCGGCGCCATAGCCGTTGACGATGTTGACCACGCCCGGCGGCAGCAGATCGCCGACCAGCTTCATGAGCTCCAGGATCGAGGCCGGGGTCTGCTCGGCGGGCTTGAGCACCACGCAGTTGCCCGCGGCCAGCGCTGGCGCCAGCTTCCAGGTGGCCATGAGGATCGGGAAGTTCCAGGGAATGATCTGGCCGACGACCCCCAGCGGCTCATGGAAGTGGTAGGCCACGGTGTTGTTGTCGATGGCGCTGGAGGTGTCCTCCTGGGCGCGGATGCAGCCGGCGAAATAGCGGAAGTGATCCACGGCCAGCGGCAGGTCGGCATTGATCGTCTCGCGCACCGCCTTGCCGTTGTCCCAGGTCTCGGCCACGGCGAGCATCTCGATGTTCTGCTCGATGCGGTCGGCGATCTTCAGCAGGATATTGGAGCGCTCGGTGGTCGAGGTCGCGCCCCAGGCCGGTGCGGCCTGGTGAGCGGCGTCCAGTGCCTTGTCGATATCTTCGGCGGTGGAGCGGGGAATCTCGCAGAACACCTCACCGTTGACCGGGCTGACGTTGTCGAAATACTGACCCTTGACGGGGTCGACGAACTCGCCACCGATATAGTTGCCGTAGCGCTTCTGGTAGGACACGACGGAACCGGGCTGGCCGGGGTTGGTATAGATCATGGCGTGACTCCTGACTGTTGTCGTTATGGTGATACCCCCTCAGTATTGGTCAGGTGTGTCTTCTGCGACATACTCCGGTGGCAGGAGAGGGTCTCCTCCTTCAGCAGGAGCCAAGACGATGCCGAGAGGTTTTACCCATGTATACCCTGATGGTCGCCGATGACCATCCGCTGTTCCGCGAGGCCATTGCAGCGGTGATCGAGGCGGGCCTGCCGGACAGCCGGCTGCTGGAGGCGGAGAGCCTGGACCAGGCTCTCCACTGTGCCGCGGCCTGTGCGGAGCTGGACCTGGTGCTGCTCGACCTGGGCCTGCCCGATGCCAGCGGGCTCGAGGGCCTGCGGGCGCTGCGGGCGGCCCACCCCTGGCTGCCGGTGGCGATCCTCTCGGCCGATCAGGAGCGGCGTACCATCCTCGCTGCCCTCGACCTGGGCGCGGTCGGCTACATCCCCAAGTCGACGCCGCGCGGTGACCTGCTCGCGGCGCTGGCCCAGCTGCTGGAGGGTCAGGTCTACCTGCCGCCGGAGATCATGCGGCGTCCCGCCGTCCCCCACTGCCCCTCCGACAGGGCCGGCATGCCCTCACCGGCCCCGCGCTTCGCCGAACTGACCGACAAGCAGCTCGAGGTGCTACTGCGCCTGAGCCGCGGCGCCTCCAACAAGGTGATCGCCCGTGAACTGGACATCGCCGAGACCACGGTGAAGACCCATGTCTCGGCGATCCTGCGCAAGCTCGGCGTGCCGGGCCGGGTCCAGGCGATTCTCGCCGCCGGCGAGGCTGACCTCGCGGCCCTGCTGGCCGAGCGCCAGGGCCCGTCACGCTGAGTCTCCGCCCAGCAGGTCGACCAGGGCCATGCGCAGTCGCAGCGGCTTCAGGGGCTTGAGCAGGCAGCCATAGCCGAGCTTGCGGGTCAGGCCCTTGATCGCCGCATCGTGGTTGGCGGTGATCACCAGCACCGGGAGCCCCGGCTGGCGCTCGCGCAGCCGCGCCGCCACCGCCAGGCCATCGGGGGCCTCCTCACCCAGGTGGAAGTCGACGAGCAGCACGTCCGCGCCCGCGCCGGCGGTCTTGTTCTCCAGGTCGGCCGGCGAGGCCGCGGTCACCACCCGGCAACCCCAGCCCTCGAGCAACGCGGCCATCCCGGCGCAGATGCCGGGATCGTTGTCGATGACCCAGACCCGCGCCGCCTCCAGGACACTCCCCTGCCCCGGGCGCGCCGGGGCGGCAGAGGGAAGGTCGATCAGCGGCAGTCGACCATGGGGGACCAATACCGAGAAGAACGAGCCACGGCCCGGCACGCTGGCCAGCCGCAGGGGGTGGCCGAGCATCCCCGCGATGCGGTCGACGATGGCCAGGCCCAGCCCCAGGCCGCGATCCTCGGCATCGTGATTGCCACCCAGGCGCTGGAACTCCTGGAAGATCGCCTCGCGCTGCGCCTCGGGAATGCCCGGCCCGCTGTCCCCCACCAGAATCTCGACCCCCTCGGAGCGGCGCCGGCAGCCCAGCAGGATCTTGCCGCGCCCGGTGTAGCGGATGGCATTGGTCAGGAAGTTGCGCACCACCCGGGCCAGCAGCGCCAGATCGGAGGAAACCACCGCGCCGCTGCCCACGTAGTGCAGTTCGAGCCCCCGGGCCGCGGCCATCTGGCGATACTCCTCGGCCAGCACGTCGAGCAGTTGAGCCACGGGAAAGGGGGCAATATCCGGCTCGAGCACCCCGGCATCGAGCCGCGAGATGTCCACCAGGGTGCCGAGCAACGCCTCCACGTCCTTGAGCGAGCGGCCGATATGGCCTACCAGCCGGGTCGAGGGCTCGGGCAGGGAGTGCTCCTCCAGCGCGCTGGTAAACAGCCGGGCCGCATTCAGCGGCTGCAGCAGGTCGTGGCTCACCGCGGCCAGGAAACGGGTCTTGGAGAGGTTGGCCGCCTCGGCTTCCGCCTTGGCAGCATGCAGTTCGGCGAGGGTATGCTGCAGGGTCTCGGTGCGCTCGCGCACCTGTTCAGCGAGCAGCACCGCATGCTCGAAAGCCGCGTAGGGCGCGGCGCCCGCCACGCCCGCCGACTCCACGCGCTCCATCAGGGCCGTGGCAATCCGTCTCAGCCGCGCGTTCTCCTCCAGCAGTTCCTGCTCCCGCGGGCTGGCGTCGTCAGGCGTCTCCCGTAGCCGGGCGAGATCCAATGGCGACCCCGGTGAAGGTCTGGTTGATGTGCATGCCATGGTGCTGCTCCCCGTAGGTGTTGAAGCCGATCACCCGCGAGCGGCCCAGCAGCCGCGACGCCGGCGCCATCCGTCCCAGGGCCTCCAGTTCGAGTCGGCGCAGGAAGCAGTCGCAGCCGATGATCAGCGCCGGCTCGCCGAGCCGCGCGGTAAGTCCGCTAAACACCGCCTCGAGATCCTCCAGCAGCGGGGCCGGCTGCATGGCGGTGAGCACGATGCCGTTCTCCACCGCGCAATAGAAGCTGAGGCTGCCGTCGTCGTTGACCCGCTGGATGGAGCGCACGAAATGCGCTTCGCCCAGGCGCACCGCCAGCGGATGGCGGGCGAACACCTCGGGCGCCAAGGCCTCGACCGGCAAGCCCACCAGCCGGGCATACTCCTCGGCGGCCGGCAGGGCGTTGAGCTCCAGCACGCGGCGGCGCTCGCGGTCGGCGCGGGTAACCACCAGTTTCTCGTCCCGCGGGCGCAGGTGGTGGGTAGTGAAAACCTCGAAGGGCAGCCGGGTGTTGATCACCACTACCACCGCCGCCTGGCCGTGGAAACGGCCTTCGGCATGCACATGGGTATGGGCCAGGCGATTGTCGTCGCCGGCGGAGCCGCCGAAGCTGGGGATTCGACCCAGGGCGGCATCCAGGGTCGCCAGCACCTGCTCCTCGCAGCTGGAAAGGCCATCGAGCAGGGTCAGGGCGAAGCTATGTTCGGCCACCGGCGCCAGGGCCCGACCGCGACAGTCGTCCAGCAGGCCGTCGACCAGCCGCTGGGCACGGATCAGGTCGAAGCCCGCCAGGTCATCAACCAGCGCACAGGAAACGGCGAAGTGGCGACGATCGAGGCCGATGGCAACGATACAGCCCCGCTCGTAGCCCTCGGGGGTGATCTCCCCGGCGGTGGTGCAACCGGCCACTTGCACCCCATCGAAGGCCTCGTTCAGAGCGGCCGAGAGCGACGCCAGGGGATACTCGGCGCTGCAGAAGAACAGCACGAAGCCGAGGTCGGTATGCCATAGCGCCCCGGCCAGTTCCCGGGCGGCTTCACCAGGGTCCCGGCATCGGCTGACCGCCGTGCGCAGCGGCAAAGACGCATCGAGAGGGTCAAGGGAGACGGACGAAGCGGGAGAGAGATCGAGCATGTCGGCCTGCCTGAGCGATTTCAAGCAGTGTATGCCGCCGAGACAAGCCGCGACAATGCCGGCCCGTGACGGGCAGAGACATCCGTCGGAAACCGCAAGGCGACAGGCATCGCCACCGACGTGACGTGCCTGAAACAGAAGCCGGCAGGCCCGTGAGGGCCTGCCGGCTGACGTTGCAGGTAAGCTGGCTTACGCTTTGGCGTCGACGGCCACTGTCTCGCTGCCGCGCTTGATCGCCGCATAGCCGAGGCCGGTGACCAGCGAGCCGATAATGATGGCGGCAAGATACAAGAGTACCGGCGAGATGGCGTTGGGGATCAGCAGCACGAAGATGCCACCGTGGGGCGCCATCAGCTTGGCACCGACCAGCATGGAGAGCGCGCCGGTGATCGCCCCACCGACCATGCTGATCGGGATGACCCGCAGCGGATCCTTGGCGGCGAAGGGAATGGCCCCCTCGGTGATGAAGCAGAACCCCAGTACGAAGGAGGCCTTGCCCGCCTCGCGCTCCGGCTCGGAGAACTTGCTCTTGGCCACGAAGCTGGCGATACCCATGCCGATGGCCGGCACCATGCCCGCGGCCATGATCGCCGCCATGGGGCCATAGGTCTCGGAGGCCAGCAGTCCCACGCCGAAGGTATAGGCGGCCTTGTTGACCGGCCCGCCCAGATCGAAACACATCATGGCGCCGAGCAGAATACCGAGCAACACGGCATTGGCCGAGCCCATGTTTTCGAGGAAGGTGGTCAGGGCAGAGAGAATAGCCGCCACCGGCTCGCCGATCACGTAGATCATCACCAACCCGGTGATCAGGCTCGCCACCAGCGGGATGATCAGGATCGGCTTGAGGGATTCGACGCTCGACGGCAGCTTGACGTGGCGGGTCACCGCCAGGGCCACATAGCCGGCCAGAAAGCCGGCCAGGATGCCGCCGATGAAGCCGGCGCCGATCTCGGAGGCCAGCATGCCACCGATCATCCCCGGGGCGATGCCTGGCCGGTCGGCGATGGAATAGGCGATGTAGCCGGCCAGCACCGGGATCATCAGGGCGAAGGCCGTGCCGCCGCCGATCTGCATCAAGGCCGCGGGCAGGGTGCCCTCCTCCTGGAAGGCCTCGATGCCGAACACGAAGGAGAGCGCGATCATCAGGCCGCCGGCCACCACCATGGGCAGCATGAAGGAGACCCCGGTGAGCAGGTGCTGATAGACGCCCTTCTCCTTGCTGCCCTTCTTCGCCTCGCCGCCGGCGGAGGCGCCGCCCGCCTGTTCCACTTCGGCCTCCTTGAGTGCCGCCTCGATAGTCGGCTTGGGCTTCTTCAGGGCGTTGCCGGTGGAGGTGCGGTAGACGCGCTTGCCGGCGAAACGGCCCGCATCGACCTCGATGTCACAGGCCAGGATCACCAGATCGGCGGCGGCGATCTCTTCCTCGGTGAGCTGGTCCTGGGCGCCCACCGAGCCCTGGGTTTCCACGCGGATGGCATGGCCCAGCCCCTTGCCCGCCTCGCTTAGCGCTTCGGCGGCCATGAAGGTGTGAGCCACCCCGGTGGGGCAGGCAGTAACGGCGACGATCTTGCGGCCGTTACCGCTACTGTTCCCGGCCTGTTCCGTCAGCGGCGCTTCGTCCTCGGCGGGCGGCACGTACTCGGCCGCCTCGCGGCTGGCGCGTTCGAGGAAGGCCTGCGGGTCGGGCAGGGCCTCGCCGATGGGCGCCTGGAAGAGGCGCTTGCCGGCGAAGCGCGGTGCCCCGGGGACGTGGTCGGCAGCAACGACGATCAGATCGGCGGCGGCGATCGCCTCGGCCGACACCGGGGTCAGCGTTTCAAGCTCGCTGTGCATCTCGACCTGGACGTCCCAGCCGAGGCGTCCGGCGGCCTGTTCGAGACGACGGGCGGCGAGAAAGGTGGTGGCCATGCCGCTGGGGCAGGCGGTAACGAGGATGGCATTCATGCGATGGCTCCCCCCGCGCTGGCATCGACGTCATTGAGGCGCCGTACGCGGGTCTGTTGTTGGAGTTGCGGGAAGTCGGCGGCGCAGGGGTTGCCCACGCCGACATGGCGGATGGATTCGGCGGAGAGCGCCGTGGCCAGACGCAGCGCCTGCTCGGCAGTGTGTCCCGAGAGCACGCCGTGCAGCAGCGCGGCAACCAGGGTGTCGCCGGCGCCCACGGTACTGACGACCTCCAGGCGCGGGGGCAAGGCCTGCCAGGCGCCGCGACGGCTCACCCAGAGCACGCCATCGGGGCCAGCGGAGAGCAGCGCCTCCTCGACACCCTCGGCGTAGAGGCGCAAGGCCGCCTTGAGGCGCGCCTCGGCGCTGGTCAGATCCTGGTGGGCCCAGGCGGCCAGCTCGTGCTCGTTGGGCTTGACCGCAGTAGGTCGGGCGGCGATGGCAGCGGTGAGCGCCTCACCGCTGGTGTCGACCCACACCGGCAGGTCGGCCCCGCGCAGGCGGGTGACCAGGTTGGCAAGGTCCTCCGGCGTCACGCCAGGGGGCAGGCTGCCGGCGATGACCACGGCGTCGGGGCAGCGGTGGGCGTCGGCCAGGCGTGTATCGAGCCCGTCGAGCAGCCGCTGCCAGGCGGCCTCACTGATGGTAGCGCCCGGGCCGTTGATGTCGGTGACCCGGCCGTCGGCCTCGGCAAGCTTGGCGTTGATGCGTGTCTCGCCGGGCACGCGCAGGAAGGCATCCTCCACGCCCATGGCCTCGAAGGCGCGCAGGAAGGGACCGTCGTTGTCGGCGCCGAGAAAGCCCGACACCGTGACGTCGTGGCCCAGCGCCACCAGCACCCGTGCCACGTTGACCCCCTTGCCGGCGGCGGCGAGGTGGGTATTCAGGGTGCGATTGACCTCACCGGGCTCGAGCCGCTCGAGGCCGATCGACAGGTCGAGTGCCGGGTTGAGGGTGAGGGTCAGTATACGGGCCATCAGCGCACCTCCAGGGCGTCGCGGACCGCCTCGCTGGTGGCCTGGGCGAGTGCCAGCCGGGCCTGGGTCTGCGCATCGGCCAGATCGAACTCGGCGAGGCGCGCCTTGACCAGCGGGATCTGTCGGGCACTGACCGAGAGCTCGTCGACGCCGAGGCCCACCAGCACCGGCACGGCAGTAGCATCAGAAGCCAGCTCGCCGCACACGCCGACCCACTTGCCCTGGGCATGGGCGGCGGCCACGGTCATCTCGATCAGCTTGAGTACCGATGGATGCAGGCCGTCGGCCTCGGCAGAGAGCACGGGGTGGTCGCGGTCGATGGCCAGGGTGTACTGGGTGAGGTCGTTGGTGCCTACCGAGAAGAAGTCCACCTCGGCGGCAAGGCTCGGCGCCAGCAAGGCGCATGAGGGCACCTCGACCATCACGCCCAGCTGAAGGTCGCTGGCGCGCTCCTCGGCGGGGATCTCGGCGAGCAGGCGATCGACGATCTCCCGGGCGGCGCGGAACTCCGCGACGTCCTTGATCATGGGCAGCATGATGCGCAGCGGCTTGGGTTTTTGGTTCACACCCGCCGCGGGCGCTTGATCCACCCCCGCCGCGGGCGCTGCCGCCATCAGCAACGCACGCAGTTGGGTCTCGAGCACATCGGGGCGGGTCAGCGTCAGGCGAATGCCACGCAAGCCGAGGAAGGGGTTGGTCTCCTGGGGCACCGGCCAGTAGGGCAGCGGCTTATCGCCGCCCACGTCCAGGGTGCGAGCCACCAGCGGGCGGCCATCCAGGGCGTCGATCGCCTCGCGGTACTCGGCGATCTGGGTCTCGAGATCGGGCAGCTTGGCGTGGGCCATGAACAGGAACTCGGTGCGCAACAGACCCACCCCCTCGGCACCGCGCTCCACGGCATCGGCGGCATGCGCCGTGTTGCCCAGGTTGGCGGCCACCTCGACGCGGTGGCCGTCGCGGGTGCGTGCCTCAGCGAAGCGCGTCGCCCAGGCCTCAGCCTCGCGGCGCTCGCGCTCGACCAGGCGCTGCTCTGCAGCGGAGCGCCGCTCGGCGGTGGGACTCGGGGTGATGCGTCCACGCTCGCCATCGAGGATCAGCTCGGTGCCGTTGGTCAGGGTCATCACTCGCGCCCCGGCACCGACCACGGCGGGAATACCCAGCGCCCGGGCGAGAATCGCGCTGTGGGCGGTGGCGCCGCCGCGGGCGGTGAGCAGGCCGCGCACACGCGCGGTGTCGAGGCGGGCCACGTCGGAGGGGCCGATGTCGTCGGTGACCAGGATGTAGGGGTGATCCGGGGGATCGGGGAGCTTGACGTTGCACAGCACGCCCAGCACCCGGCGCCCCACGTCTCGCAGATCGGCGGCACGCTCGGCGAGCAGCGGGTCGGCGAGCATCGCTTGTGAGCGGGCGGCGGTGTCGATGGCCTCCCACCAGCCGGCTTCGGCGGAGCCGCCTTCCTGAATGCCCTCACGGGCAGCCTGGTAGAGTTCGGGGTCTTCGAGCATCTCCTCGTGCATGGAGAGGATCTGCGCCACTTCACCGCCTTTGGCCTCGCGTACCAGTGCCTTGAGCTGCTCGCCCCCCTCGCGGATTGCCGTCTCCAGGCGGCGCACCTCGGCGGCCGGGTCGTCGGCGTGCTCCGGATAGTCGAAGCGCGGCGTGGTGAGCACGAAGGCCGGGGCGATGGCCAGCCCCGGCGAGGCGGCGATGCCGGGGTGGGGAGCGTCTGCAGGCAGCGGCTCGGGCGGCGGCGTGTCGTCCTCGCGGGGAGCAATGTGCTCGCGGCTCTCGTCGAAGGGCAACACCGCTTCGCCGAGGCCGTCTTCCACGGCCTGACACACCGCGCTGAGCGCCGCCTCGGCGCCCTCGCCCTCGGCGGAGAAAGAAAGCTGCTGGCCGCGCCGAGCACCGAGGTTGATCACCTTGGTCAGGCTGGCCGCCGACACCGTCTGCCCGCCGCCGTCGGCGAGGCGCACGCGGACGGGCACGGCCTGTTCGCGGGCCACCTGCACCAGCTGCTTGGCAGGGCGGGCGTGCAGGCCGTGGGCATTGAGCACCCGGGCCAGGCGAGTGTGCGCCGAGGCCGACTCGCCGGCCAGACGCGCCAATACGGTGGCGGCATCGGCATCGCGCAGACTGGGTCCTTCACCGCTCTCCAGCAGGGCAAGCAGGCGTTCGAGCAGGCCTCGATGGGCTTGGCCATCGGCGGCGAGACTGAACACGCCGGTGACCGTCTCATCCGCCTCGCGAAGTGCCGCCTCGGGGGTGGCCAGGGCGAGTGCCGGCGCTTCGACGCCGCGGTGGCTGGAGGTCAGCCACAGACCCTGGCCCAGGCGCACCGGCGGCTGCTCGGCCAGAGCGGAGACGAAGTCGCTGTCCACGCAGCCGAGTTGGCGCAGGCGCGCGGCGCCGGCCAGCGCCAGCTCGCGGATATCGCGGGCGGGAAAGCCCAGGCAGAGGGTGTCGGCATCCAGGCGCGCCTCGACCACCGAGCGGGAGAGCAAGGTGGCAACCTCCTCCGCCGACTCGGCAGCAGCCAGGCGTTCGGCAACGCTGTCGTCGTCGAGTACATGGGTGAGCTGACGCAGGATGTCCAGGTGCTCGTCGCTCTGGGCGGCGATGCTCACCAGGACGTGAACGCGGTTGCCGTCGTGCCACTCCACCCCGGCAGGAAACTGCAGCACACGGATACCAGTGGCGCGCACGTGCACGCGGCTCTCGGCGGTGCCGTGGGGGATGGCGATACCGCTGCCGAGAAAGGTGGACGACTGCGCCTCGCGGGCGAAGAGACCATCGCGATAGGCGGAAGCCACCAGGCCGGCGGCATGCAGCGACGCCGCGGCCTGTTCCAGGGCGTCGTGCCAGTCGTCGGCCCGACAATCGAGCAGGATATCGTCCTGGCGTAGGGTCAACATGATTTTCTCCTGTTCGCTCGGTGACGGGCGATGATCGCCACTCGCTCAGCCGTCTTGGAGACTCAGAAATTCGCTAGCTGAATCGTGTCACCTCTGATGTCATGTATGCTGAATCGATTCATACTGATTGGCAAGATCGAGACGCTACAACTTTAGGAGGGGTGGCAACCGCCGCCAGAGACGTAGAATCGCCCCAACCATTACCGAGGACGCTCATGACACTCGCTGAAATCGCACGCCTGGCCGGCGTCTCCCGCACCACGGCCAGCTATGTCATCAACGGCAAGGCCCGCGAGCGGCGCATCAGCCAGGAGACCGTCGACCGGGTGATGGCCATGGTTCAGCATCATGATTACCGGGTTGACGCCCAGGCCGCGGCATTGCGTCGTGGGGCGAGTCGTCTTCTGGGGCTGATCATTCCCGACCTGGAGAACGTCAGCTATGCGCGCCTGGCCAAGCGGCTCGAGCGGGGTGTCCGGGAGGCGGGCTACCGGCTGCTGATCGTGGGTTCCGACGACGACCCGGAGAGCGAGCGCGAGTTGGCCCTGGCGCTGCGTGCCCAGCGCTGCGAGGTGCTGATCACCGCCAGCTGCCTGCCCACGGAGGACCCCTTCTATGCCGAACTCATGGCGGCTGGCCTGCCGGTGGTGGCCGTGGACCGGGGCCTCGATCCGCACCATTTCGCCAGCGTGGTCAGCAACGACCGTGAGGCCGCCGAGCGCCTGACCCGCTCGGTTCTCGATGACACGGTGACACGCATCGCCTGGCTGGATGCGGTCCCGGCCCTGTCGATCAGCCGGGAGCGACGCGCCGGCTTTCAGCAGGCACTGGCCGATCATCGGCCGCTGGAGGTGATTTCCTGCGGTGCCCAGCGCTACGACCGTGTCGAGGGGGCCCGGCTGATGCGCGAGCTGCTCGATGGCCACGGCATGCCGGATGCCATGGTCACCGCCTCCTACACGCTGCTCGATGGGGCATTCGATGTGCTGCTGGAAGATGGCGGCTTGCCGACATCACTGCGCCTGGCGACCTTCGGTGACAGCCGCCTGCTGGACTTCCTGCCCCTGCCGGTCAACTCCGCGGTTCAGGACCATGACCGCATTGCCACGCTGACCCTGGCATGCGCCCTCGCCGCCGCGCGTGGCGATTACCGGCCGGGCCTGCAAGTCGTCGCACGTCATCTGCGCTGGCGCCTTCCCGGACGCACTACCCCACAACACGCCTGAAGGCTCATTCGCGAGGCCTACAGGCCTCGAGTGCGGTCAGTGTCAGGTCCAGGCAACGATGAAGGTCGCTCAGGGCGACGGCGGCTTCGTCCAGCCGCGCCTCCCTGCCCAGGCGTTCCAGCCGCGTGGCAAGCCCCGCCACCTTCACCGCCCCCAGGCTCGACGACTCCCCCTTGAGCTGGTGGGCAAGATACTCGACCCGGCGGGGCGCACTCTCCGCCACGGCCTGCTCCAGGCCGGCGAGATGCTCCAGCGCCTGTTCCCGGTACAGGGTGATGAGGGCGGCCAGTTCCTGCTCGCCCAGGCTCTCTCCCAAGGCCGAGAGAATAGCGGGCTCCAGCGTCTGGCCGGCAGAGGCCCTCCCCGCGGTGACGGCAGGCGGAGTTTTGGCATGGCGCAGGTGACGCTGCAACGCCGCCACAAGGGCATCCTGGAATAGCGGCTTGGTGAGGTAGCCATTCATGCCGGCCGCCAGGCAGCGGGCCCGGTCGCCACCCGGGCCACCGGCGGTCATGGCCACTACCGGCACCTCTGCCGACCAGCCTCCGCGTGCCCGCAATCGGCGGGTTGCCTCCAGCCCATCCGTGCCGGGCAGTTGCACATCCATGAAGATCAGGTCGAAGCGTTTCCGAGCCGCCTGATAGAGCGCCTCGTCCGCCGACGCCACTACGCTGACCCGGCAGCCCAGGCGCTCGAGCATGGCACGGGCAACCTGCTGGTTGACCGGGTTGTCCTCGACCACCAGCAGCCGGGCATCGTCCACACGCCGCTCGAGATCGGCTACCACCGTCTCATCCGCACTCTCGTCGGGGTCGGCCGCGGCCAGCGGCAACACGAACCAGAACCGACTCCCGTGGCCCACCTCGCTCTCCAGCCCGATACGCCCCCCCTGGGCCTCCACCAGCCGCTTGCTGATGGCCAGCCCCAGGCCGGTACCGCCGAAGCGTCTGGCGGTGGAGGGATCGCCCTGCTGGAAAGGCTCGAACAGCTGGGCCTGACGGCCGGGGCCGATCCCGCCCCCCGTGTCGATAACCTCGAACCGCACCTGGCTGTCGCCCGCATCACGTACGCACAGGCGAACCTCGCCCTGCTCGGTGAACTTGATGGCATTGGAGAGCAGATTGAGCAGCACCTGGCGCAGTCGGCCGGCATCCCCCACGAGAGATGGCGGCAGCCCGGGGTCCAGCTCGCATGTCAGGCGAACGCCTCGTGCCTCGGCCCGGGGGGCGAAAAGCGAGATCGCGCCATCGACCAGCTCACCAAGGGCGAAGGGGCGCGCCTCAAGCTCCAGGCGTTGCGCCTCGATCTTGGAGAAATCCAGAATGTCGTTGATGAGCTCGAGCAGCAGCCGGGCACTGTCATGAATGGTGTCGGCATAGTGACGCGCCCGTTCGGGAAGCGGCTGATCCTGCAATAGATCACTCATGCCGATGACGCCGTTGAGCGGGGTACGGATCTCGTGGCTGACGGTGGCCAGAAATTCCGACTTGGCATGGCTGGCCGACTCGGCCTGTCGGGCGGTGACCTCCAGCTCGCGGCTCAGCGCCTCCAGGTCCCGTCGCGCGGCGGCATTGTCGCGGGCCTCTCGAAACAGGAAGGCGACCACCAGCGAGGCGGCCAGACTCATGGCCAGGATCAGCAGCAGCAGCACGCCATAGAGCGTCTGCAGCTGCTCCCGTTCCCGGGTGGTAGTCTCGGCCAGGTGGCCATTGATGGCAATGATCAGCCTCTCGGTCACCCCGCCCAGGGCCTCCAGTCGTTGGGACAGGTCGGCCAGGGCGTCATCGCCGAGGCGCTCGAGGCCGCGAATCTGATCATCCAGGGCCTGCAGGTGCCGCTCGATCTGCGGGATCAGCTCCTCGGCCACGCGAATATTGTCGAGCAGCTGGGTGATGTCGCCATCCTGCAGCAGGTTGAGACGGCTATAGAGCAGATCGAAGCGGAGGCGCAGCGTCTTCAGTGGCTCGCTGGATAGATCGGGGCTGGTGAGAAAGCTGCGCAGCTGCACCGTGTCCCGGTCGAGCTTGTAGGCATGCCAGACGGCATCCCCCCCGACACTCTCGGCCAGGCTATCCTGGCGCCAGGCCACCAGGCCGACTACCACCAGGGCAGCGGCGAAGAACACCAGGGCGGCGATGGCACCCAGCTTGAGACGCAGGGGGTAGCGCAGCAATTCAGGCCTCCGCGGTCAAGCGGGATCAGGGCACGAAAATCCGCTCGACATGCCACACCGAACGAAAGCGGATGGCCTCGGTGAGCAGTTCGGGATGGTCGTCGAAGGGATAGAGCACGAACAGTGGGCCGTACTCACGGATAGTCAGCGGCTCACCGTCGCGGGCCATGGCCAGAATCACGTCATGGCGCCGGAAATCCGCTACCGGCACCTGCGCCTCGTAGTGGTTGAGAGAGTGGATGCGCACCTGCTCGCTATCCTTGGCTCCCACCGTCTCGAGCAGGGCGCGCATCAGCGGGCCCTCGTAGCGACCCTTGTCGCGATGCCAGGGTGTATGGGTCGCGATGATCCGTGCCGGCAGGGCCTCGAGCATTTCCCGGTCGAAATGCGCCTCGTCACCGACGTTGGTATGCGCGATGTCGCCGCTCAGGGTCAGAAGCACCCGTTCCGTGGGCACCGGCAACGGCGAGGCCATGGCAAGCGGCGGAAGCGTCGAGAGCAGCACGATAAGCGGACGAAGGGCGATACCGGTCAGCATCGGCAGGTTTCCTGCTAACGGGAAAGATGACCCAAGCGTACGCGATTCGGCGTCGCAGGTCAGGAGAGCGTTCGGCAAAAAACAATGGGGGCGCCACGCGCCCCCTGATATCGACGATACCTGACCCTGCAGTTTACATCAGCTCTGGACCTCCTCCACCGGTTCCATCGGTTCGATGCGGACCAGGTCCTCATAGGCATGCCAGCTGGCATGGCCCAGGACCGGCAGGATCAGCGCCAGGCCGATGTAGAAGGTCATCACTCCGACCAGCACGCAGCCGGTGAGAATGACCGCCCACAGCAGCATCGGACGGAAGTTATTCGCCACCGAGCGGATACTGGCTTCGATGCCTTCCATGAAGGTCAGGTCCTGGTCCATCAGTGTCGGGATAGCCACCACGCTGATGGTGAAGGCGCCGAAGGCCAGGACGGCGCCGATTGCCGTCCCTACCGCCAGCATCATCAAGCCGTCAACGGTGGTCAGCAGCGACGCATAGAGCGTCTCGGGGCTGGGGGCCTCGAAGCCGAAGAAAAGCGCAAACAGCAAGGTGGCCAGGCGAATCCAGGCGAGGAAGAAGATCATCATCATCACGCCCATCATCGCCAGCTGCCCCGCATGGCCCTTCCAGCCGCCGAAGGCGTCACCCAGGTTGGGCACGCGGCCCGCCTCGAGAGCACGGCTGATGCCGTAGGAGCCCACCGCCACCAGGGGGCCGATGAACATGAAGCCGGCGACCAGCGGCAGCAGCCAGTGCCAGAGGCCCAGCGTGAAGGCGCCGGCGGTCACGGCGATACTCAGCCCCACCCAGAACATGCCATAGGCCAGACTGACCGCCATGGCCTGGCGAAAATCCTCGAACCCGGCAGCCAGCCAGGCACGCGGCTTGTCCATACCCACCGACCGGATGCTGATCTTGACATTGGGCGCAGCACCCTTGCCATGCTCTCTTGTTGTTGCTGCATTCATGGTCACACCCCTGATTACCGCTTGTTGAATCCCGGTGCTGCCGGGCCGCTTCAAGACGACACCCCGGCACACGGCCGTCATGCGCCCTACCGCTCTTGATACCTGATTAATGTAGCCAAGGGCAACTCAAATCGCCGAGCGTCTTCCCTCACAGGACTCCCTGCAGAATATTCTGGCGGCGCGGGCTTCACCCCAACGCCTTACCCAGCATCAAT
Source organism: Halomonas lysinitropha (assembly GCF_902500215.1). Classification (GTDB taxonomy): domain Bacteria; phylum Pseudomonadota; class Gammaproteobacteria; order Pseudomonadales; family Halomonadaceae; genus Halomonas; species Halomonas lysinitropha. The sequence continues at coordinate 324,357 of NZ_CABVOU010000027.1, read as the reverse complement.
AACAGCAGGACGTCGAGCCGCGAGCCTGCGCGACCGCCTCCATCAAAGGGAGGCGGTCGCGGGGTGCTTTTCCCTCAATGTACAACTGAGGACGTTACTACCACTCAGCGCACGATCATCACCGACATCTTGGTGTGGTGCACCACGTGCTCGGCGTTGGGGCCGAGCACATAGTCGGTAAACTTGCGCTTGTTATGGGATGCCATGACGATCAGGTCCACCTCGAGCTTCTTCGCCGCCTTGATGATGGCCTCCCAGGGGGAGCCATCGACGATGACGCTCTGGGCCGTGATGTCCTCGGGCACGTGGTCGCGAATGAACTCGTGCTGGGCGTCCGAGATCGCCTCGTGAGCCTTCTTGGCGAAGTCCTTGGGAAAGTAGGAACCCACCAGCGGCATGCGGTAGTCCGGCAGGACCGTCACCACATGCAGGGAGGCGCCGAAGCTGCGGCACAGTGCCACCGCCGTCGGCAGTGCCTTTTCCCATGACGCCTCCTCATTGAGGTCCACCGGCAACAAGATCTTCTGGTACATGACGCTCTCTCCTTCAGGCTGACGCCGTGGTAGCGCTACGATCACGCCGCCGACGCTGCATCAGTACAATCAGACCGAACACCAGGAAGGCCGGAATCCACATCAGCTCCTTGGTCCAGCGATCCACGGGAGCCAGTACTTCAATGATCTCCTGGTCGAAGTCGAAGCCCATGTTCGCGGCCTGGCTACCGTAGGCCACCATATCGACCACCGCCCGATCGTCCTCGATCAATAGTTCAAGGCCAAGGTTCTCGAGCCGCTCTTCGCCAGTCTCGCCCTCCGGTACCGGCAGCTGCATGTAGGTGGTCATGGGATCGCCATAGGCATCCACACCCGCAATCTGCAAGCGCAGGGTGGCGTCTTCATCGACATCGCCCAGCGCCTCGACGAACTGCGACGGCGGCACGGATTCGTAGGGGTCGTGGATCATGTCCATCCAGAACCCGGGCCGGAACAGCGTGAACGCAATCAGCAGCAACACGACCGACTCGTACCAGCGGTTGCGGGCCAGCATGAAGCCCTGGGTCGCCGCGGCGAAGATCAACATGGCGATGGTCGACACCACGAAGATCACGATGCCCTGGAGGAAAGAGACATCGATCAGCAGCAGGTCGGTGTTGAAGATGAACAGGAACGGCAGTGCCGCGGTGCGCAGGCTGTAGTAGAAGGCCTGGAAGCCGGTACGGATCGGATCGCCACCAGACACCGCCGCCGCCGCGAAGGAGGCCAGCCCCACGGGGGGCGTGACGTCCGCCATGATGCCGAAGTAGAACACGAACAGATGCACCGCGATCAGCGGCACCAGCAGGCCGTTCTCTGCCCCGAGGTTGACGATGACCGGTGCCAGCAGCGCCGAGACCACGATGTAGTTGGCCGTGGTGGGCAAGCCCATGCCGAGGATCAGGCTGAGCACCGCGGTGAGCAGCAGGATCAGCATCAGGTTGCCCATGGCCAGGGTTTCCACCACCTCGGCCAGCACCAGGCCGACGCCGGTCTGGGAGACAGCCCCGACGATGATGCCGGCGGTGGCCGTGGCGATGCCGATGCCGATCATGTTGCGGGCACCGGTAACCAGGCCGTTCCACAGGTCCAGCGCGCCCTCGCGAAGGTCCGCGACCATGTCGCTGCGCTTCCGGAAGATCGAGGTGATGGGCCGCTGGGTGAGAATGATGAAGACCATGAACACCGTGGCCCAGAAGGCGGAGAGCCCCGGCGAGAGGCGCTCCACCATCAGGCACCAGATCAGCACGATCACCGGCAGGATGTACTGCAGGCCGACCAGCACCGTGGGCCGGGTCTCGGGGAGCTTGTAGATGGGGGTGTCCGGATCGTCGAGCTCCAGTTCGGGATAACCTGCTGCCAGCTTGAGCAGGGCGATATAGACCGCCGTCAGTGCGACCGCGACCACCCAGGGAGTGGCGCCGCCGAGCACCGGCTTGAGCCAGCCCAGGCCGTAGTAGACCGCCAGAGCGGTGATCATCATCAGCAGCAGACCGCCGAGGAAGCCGATCACCTTGCGCACCAGGGGCTTGGCCGGATTGCTGCTCTCCAGCCCCTGCAGGTTGGCCTTGAGGGCCTCGAGGTGAACGATGTAGATCAAGGCGATATAGGAGATCAGGGCCGGCAGGAAGGCGTGCTTGATCACCTCCACATAGGAGATCCCTACATACTCGACCATCAGGAAGGCCGCGGCGCCCATTACCGGCGGCATGATCTGACCGTTGACCGAGGACGATACCTCGACGGCCCCGGCCTTCTCGGCGGAGAAGCCGACCCGTTTCATCATCGGTACGGTGAAGGTGCCGGTGGTCACCACGTTGGCGATGGAGGAACCGGAGATCAGACCGGTCATGCCCGAGGCCACCACGGCGGCCTTGGCCGGTCCACCCTTGTAGTGGCCCAGCAGTGAGAAGGCGACCTTGATGAAGTAGTTGCCGGCGCCGGCCTTGTCGAGCAGGGCGCCGAATAGCACGAACAGGAAGACGAAGCTGGTCGAGACCCCCAGTGCGATGCCGAAGACCCCCTGGGTGGTCAGCCACTGGTGGTTGATCAAGCCGTAGAGGCTAACCCCGCCATGCGAGAGGATACCAGGCATCCAGGGGCCGGCCAGGCTGTAGAGAAGGAATACCGACGCCACGATCATAAGCGGCGGGCCAAGGGCTCGTCGGGTGGCCTCGAGCAGCAGCAGGATCCCCGCCACGCCAATGATCACATCCTGCAGGATCGGCGCACCGGGGCGCTGGGACAGCTGCTCGTAGAACATGAACATGTAGGCGCCGCAGAAGGCCGCCGCCGCGGCCAGTATCCAGTCCTGGATAGGGATACGATCACGCGGTGAACGCTTGAGGGCCGGATAGGCCATATAGGCCAGGAAGAGTGCGAAGGCCAGGTGGATGGAACGGGATTCGGTGGCACTGAACACCCCGAAACCCAGCATGAAGGGCACCGGGGAGGCGATCCACAGCTGGAAGAGCGACCATGCAGCCGCAATGCTTACCAGCAGCTTCCCAGGCATGCCCACTGGCTTGCGGGCCCCCGAGTCGGTCGAGGCGACCATATCCTCGAGATCGACCTCCGAGCCCGAGGTCCTCTTGTTATCCTCAGTCATAAGCGTGCCCTGCTCTGAAACGTTTGACCTGGAAGTCCCTGATGGGTGATGCCATGCGGCATCCCAAACAGAATACGCGGCCCCCTCGGGTGACCGCGCATTCTTCACCGAGGTGTGATCACCTCAGACGAGCCGTGTTACTCGATCCAGCCCTGCTCGCGATAGTAGCGGGCCGCGCCCTCGTGCAGCGGGGCGGAAAGCCCTTGGGTCACCATCTCCTCCTGGTCGAGGGTCTCGAAGGCCGGATGCAGGCGCTTGAAGCGATCAAAGTTGTCGAAGATCGCCTTGACGGTCTGGTAGACGATCTCTTCATCGGCCTCGGCGGTGGTCACGAAGGTCGCCGCAACGCCGAAGGTCTCCACATCCTCGTCATTACCCTTGTAGAGGCCCCCAGGAATCACCGACTTGGTGTAGTAGGGATACTCCTCGACGATGCCGTCGATATCCTCGTCATTCATCGGGATCAGGCGCGAATCGACGGTGGTGGTAGCCTCCTGAATGGAACCGTTGGGGTGACCGACCACGTAGACCATGGCATCGACGTTGTTATCGGCCAGGGCCGCGGCCTGCTCGGCGGCATCCAGCTGTGAGGCCAGGGCGAAGGTGTCCTCGGTCCAGCCCTTGGCCTCCATCACCACTTCCATGGTATTGCGCTGGCCGGACCCCGGGTTGCCGATGTTGACACGCTTGCCTTCCAGGTCGTCGAGTTCCTCGATACCCGAGTCGGCGCGGGCCAGCAGCGTCAGCGGCTCGCCATGAACACGGAAGACGGCACGCAGCTCTTCGAAGGCATCTCCCTCGAAGTTGCCGGTGCCATTGTAGGCCTGGTACTGGACGTCGGACTGGGCAACCCCCATGTCCAGCTGGCCGGATTTTATGCCGTTGATGTTGGCTACCGACCCGCCAGTGGAGGGAGCATTGCACTTGATGTTGGCGTCTTCCAGGCGGTTGACCAGGCGACAGACCGATTGGCCCACCACGTAGTAGACGCCGGTCTGGCCACCGGTGCCGATGGTGATGAATTTCTCTTCATCCTGGGCCATGGCCGGCGAAGCGAACATCGCGGCCCCCAGGATCGCGCCGGTGAAGGCAGCGGCAGAGAATGCATGGCGTTTCATGGGCACACCTCTTTATTGTCGACAAACGTGTTGTGCAAACGGGTTCCGATATGGCAGCCCCGTGACGCGACCGCCGGCGGCTTGGCCGCCCTCTCCTACTTTAGCGAAAAAAGCGGTCATATGATGAGGCCTTTTTCCATAAGGTAAGTCTAGACCCCGTAGCACGTTGAGTGTGCGTTAATTTTCGCCACCAATTCTCACGCAGGATACATCCTCTGGCGCTATGGCACCCTTCAAGACGTCTGTGTGTCTGATGACAGAGAATGTGACACTTTTCAGGAGCCCGCATGCAGCTACTCGCCGGCCAGATCACCATCCCACGCACCCGCAGTCGCGAGGAGCAGCTCGGCCACCTGGACCGTGTTGCCGAGCGGATACGGGGCGCCTGCGCACGGGAAACCCCCGACCTGATCGTGCTGCCGGAACTGGCCGCCCAGGAGTATGGCGATGACGCCTTCGCCTGCCTGGATGCGCTTGACGACGACCTTGCCGGGCCGGTCGTCACGGCCTTCGCCGACCTGGCACGGGAACTCGGCACCACCATCGCCTTCGGCGTGGCGCGGTATGCCGATGGCCGGCGCCATATCAGCCAGGTGCTGGTCGGCCCCGACGGTCGCCTGGCCGGCGTCTACGACAAGCTTCACTGTGCCCAGTTCGGGGCCTCCGGTGAGGCCGCCCACTTCTCACCGGGCGAGCGGCTGCTGGTCACCGAGGTTGCCGGCTGGCGGGTCGGGGTGATGATCTGCTATGACCTGCGCTTCCCGGAACTGGCCAGGCGTCTGGCCAGGGAAGGCGTCGAGCTGATCCTGCATCCGGTAGCCTTCACCCGGGACTTCAGCTTCGCCAGCTGGCACGCCTTCGTCACCACGCGCGCCATGGAGAACCAGCTCTACTGGCTGAGCCTCAACCGTGCCGGTGACAACTGGGGCCAGTCGCTGTTCTGCCCGCCGCTGGTGGACGACGACCATCCTCCCCTCGCCTTCGGTAGCGACGAGCAGTGGCACTGGCTGACCCTGGACAAGGAAACGGTTAGAAGAGCCCGCCAGCGTCTCCCGCTGGCCCGGGATCGGCGCGATGATCTTGAAGTCCTTCCGCTCTGGCGACCAGACTGAGACATATCAGCCGACAGGAGGGAAGCGAGATGGCCACCATCGAATGCGTTCAGGGTGATATCGCCCAACAGTCCGACATCGAGGCCGTGGTCAACGCCGCTAATGCTGAGCTGCGTATTGGCGGTGGCGTAGCCGGCGCCCTGCATCGCGCTGCAGGCCCAGGGCTCGCCGAGGAGTGCCGCCCGCTGGCACCGATTCGGCCTGGCCAAGCGGTGATCTCTGGCGCCCATGAGCTACCCAATGACTATGTCATCCACTGCCTGGGGCCGGTCTACGGCATCGACGAGCCTGCGGACGAGCTGCTGGCCGCCTGCTATCGCCACGCCCTGGAGCTGGCCGAGCGCGAGGGCATCCGCTCCATTGCCTTCCCGGCGATATCATCCGGGGCCTTCGGCTACCCACCCACCGAGGCCGCACGCGTAGCGCTCGCCACGGTGCTGAAGACACTGCCCGACTGCCCGAATATCGAGCTTGTCCGCTTCGTGCTCTTCGATGCCGACAGCACCGGGCTCCACCAGCGCACCCTGGAGTCTCTGGAGAGCGGCCAAGGGTAAGGATCACTACCCGAGGTTGTAACCCAGCACTCGCGGCAACCAGAGGGCGATCTCGGGGAACACGGCGACCAGCAGCAGGGCGCTCGCCATGGCCGCCACGAACAGCAGCGCCCACCCGACGGTCTGCTCCAGGCGGACCTTCGCCACTTCCGTGGTCACCATCAGGTTCACCGCGACCGGCGGTGTGAACTGGCCGATGGCGATGTTCATCGCCAGCAGGATGCCGAACCACACCGGGTTCCAGCCGAAGTGCTGCATGACCGGGATCAGGATCGGCATCATGATCAGGTAGATGGAGATGGCATCCAGCAGCATGCCGGCCACCAGCACTGCCAGCATGATCAGCACCAGCAGCAGTGGGCCACTGTCGGAGAGCCCGATGACCCACTCCGCCAGGTGACGGAAGGTACCGAGCATGGTGCCGGCCCAGGCGAAGATGCCGGCCAGGGCGATGATCAGCATCACCACACCCGAGATCACCGCCGCCTCGCCGAGCAGATCCCAGAGGTCTCGCCAGCTCATTTCCCGGGTCAGGAAGAGGCCCACCAGAGCGCCATAGGCGACCGCCACCACGGCCGCCTCGGTGGGCGTGAAGAGCCCACTGCGCAGCCCGCCAAGGATCAGCACCGGGGCGAACAGCGCCGGCAGCGCCTGCCGGAAGCTCTCGCCCACCCGCGGAAGCTCTGCCCCCTCTGTCGGCGTGCTCCCTTCCCAACCATAGTGACGGGAAACCAGCAACGCCGGCCCCAGCAGCGCCAGCCCGGCAAGGATGCCAGGGAACAGCCCCGCGGCGAACAGCGCGCGAAGATCGACCCCAGGGACCACGATGGAGTAGAGGATCAGCGCCACCGACGGCGGGATCAGGATCGCCGTGGAGGCCGAGGCGGCGATCAGCGTCGCCGAGAAGGGCCTGGGGTAGCCGGCCTTCGTCATGCTCGGCAGCATCACCATGGCCACCGCGGCGGCATCCGCGGGGCCCGAGCCGCTCATCCCGCCCATGATCATGCAGACCAGCACCGCCACCAGGGCCAGGCCGCCGTGGCGCGGCCCGATCAGTGCCTGGGCGAAACGCACCAGCCGTGCCGCCACGCCGGCTCGCTCGAAGATCAGGCCGGTGAGAATGAACAGCGGGATGGCGATCAGCGGATACTTGGCGATGCTGTTGTAGGTGTTGGTGCCGAGGGTCGCCAGCATGGTCGGCGACAGGCCGGCCAGAATCCCCGCGGCCCCAGCCAGGCCCAGCGAGAAGGCCACCGGCACCCCGGCGATCAGCAGCCCGGCGAAGGCCAGCAGCATCCACAGATCAGGACTCATCCTCGAGCCTCCCGCGCAGGCGGTCGCGGGTCTGCTGCAGCTGGCGCAGCAGCATCAGTGCCGAGAGCAGCGGCAGCCAGCCGAGATACCACCACTGCGGCAGCCCCAGCCCCGGGGAGAGCGAGCCCCACTGGAATTCCTGCCAGGTCATCCTGGCGCCGAACCAGGTGATCAGCCCCAGCACCACGAGCCCGCAGCCCCCCTGGAGAAGGATCAGCACCTTGCGCGCGGTTCCAGGCAGGGCGCGCTCCAACAGCGCGATACGGATATGGCCGTTGCGGCGCAGCGCTACGGAGGCACCGGCAAAGGTCAGCACCACCAGCAGAAATACCGAGAACTCCTCGGTGAAGGCGAAGGAGGCATCGGTGATATAACGCACCAGCACGTTGGCCAGGCTGATCAGGCCGATGATCAGGATCGCCAGGGTCGCCATCAGGCGCTCGAGTCTTGCGTCGGGACGTTTCATGGGTGTCGCGGCGTCATGGGGTGGGAAACGCCATCGGCCCCGCTAAGGGGCCGATGGCATGCTCGCTTGGGTAGCTCACTCGCCCTGCATATCGGCGCGGGCCGCCTCGACGATCTCGCTGCCGATGCGCGGCATCCACTCGTCGTGGACGCTCTCGGTGGCCGCGACGAAGGCCTGGTGCTGGGTTTCGTCAAGCTCGGTGACCGTGACGCCGCGCTCCTTGATCGCCGCCAGGCGCTCGGGCTCCTCCTCGCGGGTCATCTCGATCTCCCAGGCGCCGGCTTCCTCGGCGGCGTCACGCAGCAGGGTACGCTCCTCCTCGGAGAGGGAGTCCCAGACCTGCTGGTTCACCGCGAACACCAGAGGGTCGTTCATGTAGTTCCACAGGGTCAGGTATTCCTGTCCCACCTGGTCGATGCGCGCCACGTCGAAGACCGAGAGCGGGTTCTCCTGGCCGTCCACCGCACCGGTGGTCAGTGCCGGCTTGGCGTCGGCCCAGCTCATCTGAGTGGGATTGGCACCCAGGGCCGTGAAGGTATCCTGGAACAGCGGCGAGCCCACCACGCGAATCTTGAGGCCGTCGAGGTCCGCCGGCTCGTCGATAGGCCCACTGGAGTTGGAGAGCTGTCGGAAGCCGTTCTCGCCCCAGGCCAGGGGCACCACACCGCGGGACTCGATGGCATCGAAGACCATCTCGCCGGCCGCGCCGCCGGTCACCGCATCCACCGCGTCCAGGTCGGCCATGAAGAAGGGCAGTGAGAAGAGGTTCAGCTCCGGCACTTGAGGCGACCAGTTGATGGTCGAGCCCACGGCGGCATCGATCAGTCCCGAGCGCATGGCCGAGAATTCCCGGGTCTGGTCACCGTTGACCAGTTGGGAATTGGGGTAGACCCGCAGGGTCAGCTCGCCGTCGGAGCGTTCGGCGACCAATTCGGCCCACTTCTCGGCGGCCTGACCCCAGGGAAAGGCGTCGGAGAGTACGGTGGAGACGGATAGCTCGCGGGCCTGCGCGGACAGCGAGAGGGAGACAACGGCGACGCCGGCCAGAGCGGCAGCCAGCCGGGTCAGGTGACGAGATGAGTTCATGGCGTGTCCTTGCAATGTCGGGCTTGGGCAGGTCTGCTGCGGCCTGACCGTTAGCGTTGTTGAGGCGTCCATCGACGCCGCGAACCTCAAGATGCCCTGTCATCCCATGTTCATGCAAGACGGCACATCGTCCTGCCCTGTCCTCGGGTTCAACGCAATTGCTATGCTGTGTCGCTTTTTCCTTCCGCCCCGAGGAGACGCCGTGCCGCTTCGTGACCTGGCCCTGGCCCCACCCTGCCCTCGCCACTGCCGACCATCCTGCTGTTGACCAGCGCCCTGGGCTGGGCGGTCTCGCAGCTGCTGATCAAGCGCGGCCCCGCAGGTTGGCTCACGAAGCCGGCGCTCCGGCGCAGAGACCGCCGTCGCCCGGCCAGCTGACGCAGTCGCCCGCGGCCACCCCCATCGCCTCGAAGGCGCCGGCATTGACCTCCAGGGCCGCACGATAAGGCACCGAAGGGCGCGTCACCGGGCACTCCCCCGCCTGGGCAGCCTTGCAGGGGGTCATGCGGTGAATTTCGGCGATGTGCCCCGCCTCGTCGATGAAGGCAATGTCCAGCGGGATCCGCGTGCGATACATCCAGAAACCATTGCGTGAGGACTGGGGGCGATCATAGAGGAACAGCATGCCGGACTGCTCGGCCAGGTGGTCACGCTCCATCAGGCCTCGACTTCGCTCGGCAATGGTGCGGGCCACCTCTACCTCGAGACGTTGGGGGCCCTGATCACCGTGGATCACCAGGGGAACGGTCTCGAGGGTCTGTGGCTCAAGATCCGGCCCCGAATCGGGCCCGGCGGCCGGCAGGACGCGCGGCAGCAGGGTGGCGGCGGGCAGCAGGGCCAGGCCCAGCAGCAGATGGCGTCGAGTGGTGTTCATGGCGGTTTCCTCAGCGATTGGACAATTCGGAATAGGGAATACGGACTCAAGGCATCAGATGGATTCCGGCAGCCAGCAGCGAGACCCCCACGGCCTCGCCGTGAGCCAGGCCGTTGCGGCGCGCGGCATGGGTGGGAAGCTCGAATCGCAGGGTATCGTCGCAGTGGTCGAAGGCCAGCGCCACGGAGGTGATGCCGCCCAGCACCGCCATCTCCACCACCCGACCCTCGACCGGGTTCTCGCGCTCCCCCCGAGAAGGGCGGCCGCGACGATGGAGAACCACGTCCGAGGGTGGCAGGTACCAGCTGACGCGCTGGCCGGGCCTCATTGCCCCCAGCCCCTCCGCCACCTCCAGGCGCCAGGGGCCCCATTGCAGGCGGCGCCCCTCCTCCTCGGCTACCACCGTGCCGGTGAATACATTGTGACGATCGAGCAGCCGTGCCACCTCGGGGCTGGCCGGCCGGCGGAAGAGCTGCTCGGCCGGGGCCTGCTGCAGGCTACGGCCAGCGTGCAGTACGCAGAGTCGGTCAGCCAGGGCGGCGGCCTCGTCCAGGTCGTGAGTGACCAGCACGATGGGGATTCGGATCTCCTCGCGCAACAGGGCGAGCTCGCGCTGCAGGCGCCGGCGGGTCACCTGGTCCACGGCCGAGAAGGGCTCGTCCAGCAGCAGCACCCGCGGGCTCCTGGCCAGCGCTCGGGCCAGGGCGACTCGCTGACGCTGGCCGCCGGAGAGCTCGGACGGCATACGGTCGGCAAGGCCCTCGAGGCGCACTCGCACCAGCCACTGCTCGGCGGCCTGCCCGCGCTCGGCGGCGGGTAGATGCTCCAAGGCCATCATGACATTGGCGCGCGCATCCAGGTGCGGGAAGAGCGCATAGTCCTGGAACACCAGGCCTACGCGACGCTGCTGGGGACGCAGCGAGCGCCTTGCCTCGGCATCGAACCAGGTCTCGCCGGCACAGCGGATCACGCCGCCCGCCGGTCGATAGAGCCCGGCGATGGCACGCAGCAGGGTGGTCTTGCCGCTCCCCGAGGGACCCACCAGGGCCAGCAGCTCGCCGGCGTCGCAGTGGAAGTCGGCGTCCAGCGGGATCGGTCCGGCCTGCTGCAGCTGCACCGTCAGGCGGGCCTGGCTCAAGGGCAGATCCATCTCAGCCACGGCGCCACCTTCGACGTCCTGCCAGGCCGTAGACCACTCCGATGGTCAGGAAGGAGATCAGCAGCAGCATGGCCGACATGATGGCGGCTCCGGACTCATCGAAAGCCTGGACTCGGTCGTAGATGGCGATGGCCAGGGTACGCGTCTCCCCGTCGATCGCCCCGCCGACCATCAGGATCACACCGAACTCGCCGAGGGTATGGGCGAAGGTCAGCGCCAGGGCCGAGATCAGACCCGGCCACACCAGCGGCAGCTCGATACGCCACAGCGTACGGGCGGGGGAGAGGCCGCTGCACCAGGCGGCCTCGCGCAGATTGGGCGGAATCGTCTCGAAGGCGCGCTGGATCGGCTGCACGGCGAAGGGCAGGTTGGCCACCAGCGAGGCGATCAGGATACCGGTGAAGGTGAAATTGAGCCCGCTGCCGGTCAGCGACTGCCAGAAAGCGCCGAAGGGCGCCTCCACGCCGAAGGCCTGCATCAGGTAGAAGCCCAGCACCGTCGGCGGCATCACCAGCGGTAGCGCCACCAGCGCCTCGCACAGCGGCTTGCCGCGAAAGCGCGAGAGCGCCAGGGTGCGCCCCAGCCAGAGCCCCAGCGGCAGCAGCAGCAGGCAGGTCAGTCCCGCCAGGCGCAGCGAGACCGAGAGCGCCGTCCAGTCCATCAGCGAGGGTTGTCCTGGTCAGGCAAGCGGAAACCGTACGCCGCCAGGATCTGCCGGGCCGCCGGCTGCTGGAGCCAGGCGTGGAAAGCCCGAGCGGTCTCGCCGGCCCCCTCGATCAGCGCCATGCGCTGGACCAGCGGGGCATGCCACGCCTCGGGGATCAGCACGTGCTCACTACGCTCGCCCAGTGTCGGCGCAAGTGCCAGCGACCAGGCCACCAACCCGCCGCGAGCCTCGTCTGCCAGGGCGAACTGTGCGGCCTGGGAGACATTTTCGCCGAGAATGCGCAGCGGGGCCGCCCCTCCCCAGAGTCCGGCATGCTCAAGGGCCTGGCGAGCCGCCACGCCGTAGGGGGCATGCTCGGGATTGGCCAGGGCGATGCGCGGCCTGCCCTGCCCGGCCCGATGGGCATCGATGGCCTCGCGCACGCCGGCCATCGGGTCTGCTGTATCCGGCAGTTCGCCGCTGCCCGGACGCTGCAGCCACGCCAGCCGACCCACGGCATAGACCACCCCCTCGTCCTCGGTCCACCCCGCCTCGTGGAGGGCCAGCACATACGCCTCGTCCGCGGACAGGTAGAGCTCGAAGGGGGCGCCCTGTCGGATCTGGCGCATGAAGTTGCCGGAGGAGCCGAAATTCAGGCGCAACTCCCGCCCGGTCTCGTCGGTGAAGCGCTCGGCGGCCTCGGTGAGGGCGAACTGAAGGTCCGAAGCCGCCGCCACGGTGGGTACATCAGCCAGGGCCACAGGCGTCGACAGAACGAGCCAGGCGACGAGGGCCCAGCGCAGGGAAGAAAACATGCAGGATTCCCGATAAGCGATAGGATCGCTGCATTGTCGACCAGGCGCGCCCCGGGGGACAAGGCGAGGCCGTGGAACTCGCCCCGGCCTTGATGCGGATCAGGCTTGCTCCCGGGAGCGCCCGAGGATCGCCTTCAGATCGATGCTCGCCTCGCGGGGGCTCAGATCCAGCAGCGCCTCGAGGCTCTCCAGATGGTGCCGGATGCCCTCCCGGGCCGCCTGCCTGTCGCCCTGCTCAAGCGCCGCCAGCAGCGTCGTGTGATCGCCCTCCAGGAAGCAGGAGGCCAGGTTCGACCGCTTGTAGAGGGCAATGACAATGGAGGTACGCAGGATCAGGTCGGTCAGCATGGCCCCCAGCACGCGGTTGGGCGAGAGCTCCGCCAGCCGGTGATGGATGGCCAGGGAATGCTCGATACGGGCCGGCTCGTCTCCCCGCCCGTGGGCCTCGATCTCGCCCCGCGTCTCCGCCGCCAGCCGATCCCGCGAGGCTGCATCGAGGCGGCCCGCCAGCAGCGAGGCCACTTCCCCTTCGACTAGCCGCCGGGCCGCGAAGGTCTCGCGGGTCTCCTCGATGCTGGGCGCGCGGACTCGCGCCACCTGGTTGGGACGCTGGTCCACCACGTGCTCGGAGGCCAGCCGGGTCAGGGCCTTGCGTACCACCGAGCGACTCACCCCGAAGACCTCGCCGAGGGTCACTTCCGGCAGTCGGGTGCCGGGCGGCAGGCGCTGCATCAGCACCGCCCGGCGCACCTTGTCGACGATATCCCGGTCGCTGATGCGACTCCCGGCCCTGACCTCGGCCAGCACCTCCTCCTGCCATTCGTGCATGAGCTGTCCCCTGCCTGTTTCTGCGCCAGCGTCTCATCCCGCGAACGGAATGACCACATCAAACAGGTTCATTGTATACAGGATCCATGCCTCAGGCACGGCGATGTACCGGAGTCACGTCGAGGATCGCTTCCAGGATCTCTTCACGGTCGCCGGCTGGCCCAGGGTGGCGACTCTCCTGGTGCGACGCTGGCAATCATGGGGTCCTCGGCAGTACCAGGATGGCACGGAAATCATTGACGTTGGTCCGTGTCGGCCCGGTGACGATCAAATCGTCCAGAGCCTGAAAAAACGTATAGGCGTCATTGCGTGACAGATAGTCGACGGGGTCGAGGCCCCGAGTCCGGGCATGGGCCCAGTCCTCGGGCGAGAACAACGCCCCGGCATTGTCCTCGGAGCCGTCGATGCCGTCGGTGTCGAGGGCCAGCGCATGGATATCCTCGGCTCCGCGCAGGGTCTCGAAGAGCCCCAGCAGGTACTCCACATTGCGCCCGCCCCGGCCGTCCCCCTGCATGGTGACGCTGGTCTCGCCACCCGAGAGCAGCAGCAGCGGGACTCGGCCCTCCTCTCGGGCGCTCAGGGCCAGCTTCCCCTGGGCGCGTCCCAGCTCCCGTGCCTCGCCTTCCAGGTCATCGCCAAGCAGGCGCACCTCGATACCCGCGGCCTCGGCGACAATCCGGGCCACCTCGAGAGCATCCCGGGCCCGGGCGAGGACCTCGCTCTCGTCGCGGGCGAAGGCCGGCTCCCCGGGATGCGGGGCCGAGGTATCGGCTAGCAGATGGCGGCGCACCCCCTCAGACATCGCAATGCCGCGGTGTTCGAGGATCGCCAGAGCATCCTCGGGCGTCGTGGCATCCGGCAGGGTCGGCCCCGAGGCCACCAGCGAAGCTTCGTCACCGGGCACATCCGAGATCAGCCAGGTCAGCACCCGGGCAGGATGAGCGGCCGCGGCCAGGCGCCCGCCCTTGATGGACGACAGGTGCCGGCGGACGGTATTGATCTCGCGGATCGGCGCGCCACTTCTCAGCAGCGCCTTGTTGATGGCCTGCTTCTCGCCCAGCGTCACGCCGGGCGCCGGCAGGGTCATCAGCGCCGAGCCGCCGCCGGAGATCAGGGCGATGACCAGATCGTCCTCGCCCAGGTCCTCGACGGCCTCGAGCATGCGGTGGGCGGCCCTCTCGCTCAGGTCGTCAGGCATGGGATGGGCGGCCTCGAGAACCTCGACATGACGACACTCGGCGTCCAGCCCTTGGGGACCATGCCCGTAGCGGGTCACTACCAGACCGGACAGCCGCGCTTCGGGTTGGTGTTCCTGCCAGGCACGTTCCAGGGCGGCTGCCATGGCGGCTGCCGCCTTGCCGGCCCCCACCACCACGGTACGACCAGGCGGCGGTTCCGGGAGCCTGTCGGGCAGAAGCGTATCGGGATGGACAGCGGCGATCGCGGTGTCCGCCAAGTGCCGGAGCCAGGCACGCGGTGTCTCCAACGGGCCATCAGTGACCAACGGACTGGGTGTCTTCATGGGAAGTCTCCTTCACGGAAAAGGCCCGGTGACGGGAGGGTACTTCAGGGGGAACCCACCACCGGGCAAGGATCGCCAGCGGCGATCAGGCAGGCGACGACCCGACGCCTGCCGTCAGGGAGCAGTCACCTCCCTGTCGCTCGCCGGCTCACAAGAGCCGGCGGGCAGACTCACGACTGGCCTACCTCATGGTTGGCCAGTGCCTCCAGGGCCCGCAGGATGCCGGCATGATCCCAGTCGGCGCCGCCGTGGGCGGCACAGGCCTGGAACAGCTGCTGGGCATTGGCGGTACCGGGCAGTGCAAGGTTGAGGCTACGCGCGCCCTCCAGTGCCAGGTTGAGATCCTTCTGATGCAGGCGGATCTTGAAGCCCGGATCGAAGGTTCGGTTGATCATGCGCTCGCCATGCACGTCGAGGATCTTCGACTGCGCCAGGCCGCCGAGCAAGGACTCGCGGACCTTGGCCACGTCGGCCCCCGCGCGGGAAGCGAAGAGCAGGCCCTCGGAAACGGCCTCGATGGTCAAGGCCACGACGATCTGGTTGGCGACCTTGCAGGTCTGACCGGCGCCCTGGTCACCGATATGGGTGATGGTCTTGCCCATGATCTCGAGCAGCGGCTGGGCGCGCTCGAAGCCTTCCGGGGTGGCGCCGACCATGATGGTCAGGGCGGCATTGATGGCACCGCCCTCGCCGCCGGAAACCGGGGCGTCGACGTACTCACCGCCGGCGCCCTGAATGCGCTTGGCGAACTCCTGGGTGGCCAGCGGGGCGATGGAACTCATGTCGATCACCAGGGTGCCGGGCTTCAGGCCCTCGATGACACCGCCTTCGCCGAACAGCACCTGCTCGACATCCGGGGTGTCCGGCACCATGGTGATGATCACCTCGGCGTCCTCGGCGACCGCCTTGGGATCGGCGAGCTCCTGCATGCCCCTGGAGGCCAGGGTCTCATCCAGAGTGCCGCGTTTGACCGTCACCAGCTCATGGCCGGCGTCCAGCAGGTGACCCGCCATGGGACGGCCCATGATGCCCAGTCCGATAAAGCCGATCTTGCTCATGATGTCTCTCCTTCTCGTCTCTCGTCGAAAAACCGCACTTAGCGCACGCTATCCAGCCAGCCCAGTCCCTCTCGGGTGCCCGCCCTGGGCTTGTACTCGCAGCCGATCCAACCCTGATAGCCCAGGCGATCGAGGTGCGCGAACAGAAAGGGATAGTGGATCTCGCCGGTGCCTGGCTCATGGCGGCCCGGGTTGTCGGCCAGCTGGACGTGGGCGATGCGATCCAGGTGTTTCTCGATGGTCGGGGCCAGATCCCCTTCCATGATCTGCATGTGATAGATATCGTACTGCAGCTTCAGGTTTCGGCTTCCCACCTCGTCGAACAGCGCCAGGGCCTGCCCGGTGCGGTTGAGGAAGAAGCCCGGGATGTCGCGGGTATTGATCGGCTCGGCAATCAACAGAATGTCGGCGGCCTCGAGTTTCTCGGCGGCGAAACGCAGGTTCTCGACCAGGGTCTTGCGCGCCTCGACGTCGCTGACGCCCTCCGGCTGGATGCCGGCCAGGCAGTTGACCTGAGTGTTGCCCAGGCCCCGGGCGTACTCGATGGCGCGATCGACGCCGGCGCGGAACTCCTCGACGCGGTCCGGGTGGCAGGCGATGCCGCGCTCGCCAGCACCCCAGTCGCCGGCCGGCAGGTTGAACAGCACCTGGACCAGGCCATTGTCGTCGAGGCGCTGCCTGATCTCGGCGGCTTCGAAATCGTACGGGAAGAGGTACTCCACACCCTTGAAGCCGGCCTCGGCGGCGGCCTGGAAGCGGTCGAGGAAGTCGACCTCGGTAAACAGCATACTGAGATTGGCGGCAAACTTGGCCATGTGAATCTCCCGGTGTCTTCTGGTGTATATCAACGTACGTTTCGTACCGCCCGGGCGCCGGTCCGACCAGCTGCCCGGGAAGCGGCCGCCCTCAGCGCAGGGCAGCGATGGAGCTGGGCGCGTCGGCGACGTTCTCGGCCAGTTCCTCGAACTCATTGATGCCGGCCAGGTCGGTGCCCATGGAGATGTTGGTCACTCGCTCGAGGATCACCTCGACGACCACCGGCACGCGGTGCTGCTGCATCAGCTCTCGGGCCTGCTCAAAGGCCGGGCCGATCTGGTCGGGCTCGGTGACACGGATCGCCTTGCAGCCCAGGCCCTCGACCACGGAGACATGGTCCACGCCGTAGCCGTTGATCTCCGGGCAGTTGATGTTCTCGAAGGACAACTGCACCTGGTAGTCCATGTCGAAGCCGCGCTGGGCCTGGCGGATCAGCCCCAGGTAGGAGTTGTTCACCAGCACGTGAATGTAAGGCAGGTTGAACTGCGCGCCCACGGCCAGTTCCTCGACCATGAACTGGAAATCATAGTCGCCGGAGAGCGCGACGATCTCGGTGTCCGGGTCGGCACGGCGCACCCCGAGGGCTGCGGGGATGGTCCAGCCCAGCGGGCCCGCCTGGCCGCAGTTGATCCAGTGTCGCGGCTTGTAGACATGCAGGAACTGGGCACCGGCGATCTGCGACAGGCCGATGGTGCTGACGTAGCGGGTATTCTTGCCGAACGCCTTGTTCATCTCCTCGTAGACGCGCTGCGGCTTGACCGGCACGTTATCGAAGTGGGTCTTGCGCAGCAGGGTGCGCTTGCGCTCCTGACACTCCTCGGCCCAGTCGCGGCGATCCTTCAGCCGGCCCTCGGCTTGCCACTCCTTGGCCACCTCGACGAACTGCTCGAGGGCCGCCCTGGCGTCGGAGACGATGCCGTAGTCCGGGCCGAAGATGCGCCCGATCTGGGTCGGCTCGATGTCCACATGGACGAACTTGCGCCCCTTGGTGTAGGTATCCAGCGCCCCGGTGTGGCGGTTGGCCCAGCGGTTGCCGATCCCCATCACGAAGTCGGACTCGAGCAGGGTCGCATTGCCGTAACGGTGCGCAGTCTGCAGGCCGACCATGCCCGCCATCAGCTCGTGGTCGTCGGGGATGGTGCCCCAGCCCATCAGGGTCGGGATGACCGGCACGCCGGTGATCTCGGCAAATTCGGTGAGCAGCTCACTGGCGTCGGCGTTGATGATGCCGCCCCCGGCCACCAGCAGCGGCTTGTCGGCCTCGTTGAGCATGGTCATCGCCTTCTCGATCTGGGCGCGGCTGGCGGAAGGCCGGTAGGCCGGTAGCGGCTCGTAGGTGTCCGGATCGAACTCGATCTCGGTCATCTGCACATCGATAGGCAGGTCGATCAGCACCGGACCAGGGCGCGAGCTACGCATGACCTGGAAGGCCTGCTGGAAGGCGCGCGGCACCTGAGCCGGCTCCAGTACGGTGATGGCCCACTTGGTGACCGCACCGGCGATGGCCTTGATGTCCACCGCCTGGAAGTCCTCCTTGTGCAGCTTGCCGGTCGGTGCCTGGCCGGTAATGCACAGGATCGGGATGGAGTCGGCGATGGCCGAGTACAGCCCAGTGATCATATCGGTACCGGCCGGCCCGGAGGTGCCGATGCACACCCCGAGGTTGCCCGGCTGAGCGCGGGTGAAGCCCTCGGCCATGTGCGAGGCCCCTTCGACATGACGCGCCAGGACATGGTCGATACCCCCGAGCTTGCGCATCGCGGCATAGAAGGGATTGATGGCGGCACCCGGCACCCCGAAGGCGACATCGATGCCTTCCTTGCGGAGCACGTGAACGGCGGCTTCAGCGGCAGTCATGCGCGTCATGACGATTCCTCCTGTGAGGGGATTATTGTTTTTGAAAAATATTTCTGTATACAGAGGCTAGGCATCCCGCCGCGCGTCGTCAACAATTCATGGAAAATATTTCCACTTAATTTGGAATAATAAAATACCCAAGCCATTTCATTGGCTTGGGTTACTGAAAAACATACAGAAATCCAGTTTCTCACGTCAGGCCGAGCGCCGACCTCAGTAGTCCCCAGAGGCGAATCAGGGACGCTTTCGTATCCAATGCCCAAGCACCGAGCCACAGCAGCGCTTCGCCGATCCCACACCCGCTGGCACGCACGTGTGCGTTGATCATCTCCACCGGGAGTCTTGCCGGGTCAGCCCCGGGGCAGGCGACAGCTGTCCACGTTGCGCGAACAGCTAAGACTTTCTCCCACCTAGATGCCGCCGGACTTCCGGCCATCGGGGGTCTCGGAGCCGCCGAGACGCATGCCTGAAGAGCATAGGCTTGCGTTTCATCCGCAGGGCCGGGGCTTCGGTGACCGGAGATCATGGCCCCGGGGGATAGGCTGCCAGCAGGCGTTGGGCGGCTATATCGGTCAGGGTTTAAGGCTGCATACCTCAGAACCCCTTGGCCCGACCGCGGGGTCGGGCCGGCTGGGGCTTGTCGCACTTGAGGAACTGGCCATAGCCCGGCTCGCCGCTGGGCCGACCATCCCTCGAGACCACCTGTCCCCGGCAAAGCGTCAGCACTGGCTTGCCGGTGAGTTCCACGCCCTCGTAGGGGGTGTAGTCGACGGCGTGGTGCAGGTCGGCATTGCGGATGGTGGTGCACGCAGCGGGGTCCCACAGCGTCAGGTCGGCGTCGCTGCCGATGGCGACGGTGCCCTTCTGCGGATAGAGGCCGTAGATCTTGGCCGGGTTGGTCGCAGTCAGGGCCACGAAGCGCGTCGGGTCGATGCGCTCCTTAACCACGCCCTCGGAGAACAGGATCGAGAGCCGCGTCTCGAGACCCGGGATACCGTTGGGTATGTGCTCGAAGCTGGCCGACTCGCCGTGCAGCTTCTTGCCCTGAGGATCGTCGAAGCGAAATGGCGCGTGATCGGATGAGAAGACCTGGAATACCCCGCTCTCCAGTGCCTGCCAGACCGCCTCCTGAGCCGCCTTGTCACGGGGTGGCGGGCTGCACACGCACTTGGCCCCCTCGAAACCTTCCTGGTCAAGGTCAGAGGCCGTCAGTATCAGGTACTGGGGGCAGGTCTCGCCATAGACGCGCAGACCGCGCCCCTGAGCCCAGCGGATCTGCTCGATGGCCTCGGGTCCGGACACGTGCACGATCAGCAACGGGACGTCGATAAGCTCCGCCAGCGAAATGGCCCGGTGAGTCGCCTCACGCTCGGCGATCGCCGAATGCGCCACGCCATGGTAGAACGGCGACGTCTGTCCCTGGGATTCGAGCAACTCGGTCAAGTAGGCGATGCAGTCGGCGTTCTCGGCATGCACCATCACCATGCCGCCCTCGCGCCGCGCCATGGCCAGCACGTTGAGCACCTCGCGATCGTTGAGCTTGAGGTCGTCGTAGGTCAGGTAGATCTTGAAGGAGCTGTAACCCTCGTTGATCAGCGCCGGTAGCTCCTCCTTGAGTACCGTCTCGGTGGGATCGGTGACGATCATGTGGAAGGCGTAGTCGATGAAGGCCTTGCCGTCGCTGCGCCGGTGGTAGTCCTCCACGGCGGCGCGCAGGCTCTGGCCCTTCTGCTGGGCGGCGAAGGGGATCACCGTGGTGGTACCTCCCGCCGCCGCCGAGCGGGTGCCGGTCAGGAAGCCGTCGGCCATCACCGCCCCATCCCCGAGCGGCTGGTCCAGATGGCAGTGGGCATCGATGCCGCCCGGCATCACCCACCGCCCCCGGGCGTCGATGATCTCGTCGGCCTCCCCCAAGGCCTGGCCCAGGGCGACGATGCGCCCATCCTTGATGCCGATATCGGCATCGTAACTGTCAGCCGCAGTGATGATGCGGCCATTGGTGATCAGGATATCAAAACGCGTCATGTCCATTACCTTGTCGTTGTTGCCGGAAGCTAGCCCATGGCCTCGGGCAGCCACATCACCAGGCCGGGCCAGAGAATGATCAGCAGCACGAACAGCAACATGATGGCCAGGAAAGGCAGACTGCCGACCATCACGTCGGTGATGGAGCCACGGCCGCGCACGCCCTGGACCACATAGAGGTTCATGCCGATCGGCGGGGTGATCAGCGAAATCTCCATCATGATCACCAGGAAGATGCCGAACCACACCGGGTCGAAGCCGAACTGCACCACCATCGGCACCACGATGGGTACAGTGGCGATCATCATCGACAGCGTCTCGAGGAAGCAGCCCAGCACCAAGTAGAAGATCACCAGTGCCAGGATCAGCCCCAGCGGCGAGAGCCCCAGGTCGGCGACCCACTGGGTCAGGGTGTGAGGAATGCCGAGGATGCCGACGATATAGTTGAGGAAGAAGGCCGCCACGATGATCAGCATGATCATCGCCGTTGTGCGTGCCATCGACAGGAAGCACTCGTGCAGCATCTTCCATGTCAACTTGCGGTTCCAGGCGGCCAGCCCCAGGGCCGCGATGACGCCCAGGGCGGCCGCCTCGGTGGGTGTCGCCCAGCCGCTGTAGATGCTGCCGATAACGATGGCGAACACGAAGGCCGGGGGCAGCAGATCCACCAGCGAGGCGAGCCGCTCACGAAAGGTCGAGCGCTCGGAAGCCTGGCCCACTAGCCCCGGTCGCAGCAAGCTGAACGCCATGATGGTCAGCATGAAGGCCCCCGCCAGTGCCACACCCGGGAGTATTCCCGCGATGAACAGCTTGCCGATGGAGGTGTTGGTGATGGCACCGTAGATGATCATGTTGATGCTGGGTGGAATCAGGATGCCCAGGGTCGCACCAGCCGCCAGGGTGCCGAGCGCCAGCCGCTCGCTGTAGCCACGCTCGGCGAAGGCCGGCAGCGCCACGGTGCCGATGGTGGCCGCTGTGGCCACCGAAGAGCCCGACATGGCAGCGAAGACCGAGGATGCCCCGATATTGGTATGCAGCAGCCCGCCCGGCATGCGGTCGAGCCACACCGACAGTGCACTGTACATGCGCTCGGTAATCCCGCTGCGAAGGAGCAATTCTCCGAGCAGGATGAAAAGTGGAATCGCCGTCAGGATAAAGTCGTTGAGGGTCCCCCAAAGGGTATCGCCGAAGGAGTAGAGGAGCGGCGTACCCAAATACATCAGGGTACCCAGGGTGGCGATGGTGAAGATCGCCACGGCCACGTGGATACCGACCGCCATCATCCCCAGCATGATGAAGAAACCGACCATGACCTCGAAGGCACCGATCATGACTCTGCCCTCCCCGGCTCGGCGGTGATGCCGCTGCCATAGTCCTTGCGAGCCTCGTCCAATTCATCATCGGCAGAGCGCGGACCATACTCCCGGTCCAGCATCGCCAACTGGCCGGTGGCCAGTAGTTTCAACGCTCTACCGGCCAGCAACACCGTCAATACGGTGAAGACGCCAAGCCCGATCACCCACAGGCCCTGTGGGATCCACAATGGCGTCTGCAGCGGTGTACTGGCCAGGCTACCGAACTCCAGAGTCTCCTTGAGTGTCTCGACGGCGCGCCACAGCATGAAGACCGAGAAGGCCGCCAGCATCAGAATGGCCAGGGTGTTGAGCGGAGCCTGCAGCCACCTGGGCAGGTGTGTCAGCAGTACGTCGACTCGAGTATGGGCGCGATGCAATAGCGCATAGGCAAAGCTGAAGGAGACGCCGATAGCCAACACGTAGCCTCCGATCTCATCGACGCCTTGCAGCGAGAAGTTGAACAACTTGCGGGCCACCACCTCGAAGGTGATCAGCAGCGAGAGACCGAGTGACGCATAGCCGGCGGATATAGCGGCGCCGTGCGCCAGCCGCCTGGCGAACAGATAGGGGGACGGTGAAGACATCGTGATTCTCCCAAGGCGCTCCGGCCGATCCGTGCCGTCCGGAGCGCGCTAGCAGCATTACTCGGAAATGGTCATGCCGGCGGCTTCACCCACCGTCTCGTTCCAGACTTCGACGCAACCCTCGTACTGCTGGCTGCAGGTCTCGGCCCACACGGGGAGGACCTCTTCCTGGGTGATTGTCTCCACCAATTCACGAGAGGCCGGGTCGATCTCCACCATCGCCATGTCGTAGGCCTCATGACGGGAGCAGCTGTCCTGCCCGGTATTGCAGGCGATAGCATCGTCATTGACACCATAGGCCAGCTCCCACATCTGCTCCTCGAGCCGGGCAAAGGCCTCGGTCAGCGCCTGCTGCTGCGACTCGTCGAAGCGGTTCCAGGTATCCAGATTCATGAAGTGGCCCTGGACCGAGTAGGAGAGTGGCAGAGGCACGAAGGTATCGGTCACCTCGGGCCACTTGCCGTTGTTGCCGGCTGAGGGGGCGGTGACGCCGCAATCGGCCACGCCACGCTGCAGCGCCAGATAGACTTCGCTGAACTGCAGGGTCACCGGGGTCGCACCGAGCCCTTCTACCAGGCGGGACATGGAAGGAGTGAAGACACGCACCTTCTTGCCGGAGAGGTCACCGACGTCATCGATGTCGCCGTTACAGAACATCATCTGCGGACCGAAGGGCCACAGTGTCATCAGCTTGGCGTTGAAACGCTCCTTCAGGCGTGCATCGAAGGCATCACGCACGGCATCGATAGCCTCACGCTGGGTATCCAGATCCGGCGACACCCCGGCCAGGTCGATGCCCTCGAAAAAAGGCTCGTCACGGGAGGCCATGCCGATCTGCACCGACATGACGTCGAAGGCACCGGAACGGATGTTGCGAAGGGCATCGGCGGCTTCCACGCCGATGGCATCCATGGTGTTGTAGACCACTGTCAGGTCGTCACGAGCATTCAGCTCCTGGAAGAAGGGACGTTCGACCTCATCCACGTGCAGCTTGTTGCCCGAGAAGTTGCCAACCACACGCAGCGTGGTCTCCGCCTGGGCCAAGCCCCCGGCCGCAATGCCGCCCGCGAGCGAAACGCTGAGTGCCAGGGCCTTGAAGGGTGTCTTGATGGACATGGTGTCACCTCGTCTTAGACTTTGTTGTGGGTGTTACATCGGTAATCGAGCGTCCGTGTCGTCAGGCGCCGAGGCGCGGGTCCTGAAAAAGCTGCCCCCAGCCCTTGACTCGAGCGGGGTCGACTCCAGTCAACGCAAGCGTTTTCCATACCGTGACGCTGACCGAGTCATATATCGGAATGCCAAGCTCCCGCTCCAGGGCCGGCACGATTCCAGCCCCGCGCAGGTTAGTGCAGAGAAGGGTGATCGCCTGGGGGGCATCACGGGCGACTTCGCGAACCATCTCCGCGAGGGTCTGCTCGTCATAGTCGGAGAACGAGAAGTTGCCCTTGTCGTTGAGGTGCCGCTCGCTCACCACCTCGACCCCCTCCGAGGCATAGTTGGCCACAATGGCCGACTGGATATCGTCAAGATAGGGAGTCACCAGCCCCAGGCGAGTCACCCCGGTGCGCTCAAGCACCTCGTTGAGTGCCAGCACGCTGGTAGTGGCCTGAACGCCGGTGGCTTCTGTAATGGCGGCGCACAATCGGCGATCAGCCGAGAACCCCATCCAACTGGCGGAGGTGCCGTTCCAGGCAATGACATCCATGCGGGCATCGTTGAGCAGCCCGGCGGCCTCTAGTAGCGGCGCCGGGTCAAACTGAGCCAGTGCCTCGTCACGCAGGGAGATCTCACGGACAGTGAAGCGTTGAAAATGGGCAGTGACCTCGGGAAAAAGGTCACTCAACAGCGCCGCGGTAAAGGGCTCCAGCACGGTATTCGAGGACGGTGTCAGCATGCCGATCAGGGTGCGTTCCATGGGCGCTCCAGGATTGTTCTTGATATTCTGTATACTGTATCCAATCTACGGATATAGCCTTGCACAGGATGGCAACTTTGCAACCCCATCCGGGCATACCACCGCATATTTATGCAAAATTTAACAATCAACTTGCTGATTTTAAAAGAATAAAAAAAATTCGGTATTTTGTATTTTGTATTTCTATTGATCCTGTTCTAGGGTTAAGACAGTCGCCCTGCTCCGGCAGGCGGCCTTCCAGCCACTCGTGGAACCAAGAGGATTTCTGCATGACAACAACAACAGTACTTGCCCGACGCACCGCCGCAGCACTGCTGGCCCTGGGTCTAGGGACTCCGCTGATGGCCAGCGCAGAGAATCTGCGCTTCGGTGGCAACTTCACCGACGATCACTCCAGCAGTCGCGCCATGGAGATGTTCCAGGAAGCCCTGGCCGAACGCACTGACGGTGATCTGACCGCCCAGCTGTTCCCCAACATGCAGCTCGGTGGCGCTGGCGAGAATGTCGATCAGGTCAGCACGGGTGCCATCGCCGGTACCTGGATCGGAATCTCATATCTGTCGCGCACGGTGCCTGAGCTAGAGGCCTTGAGCCTGCCCTTCGCCTTCGATAGCCGCGAGGAAGCCTTCGAGCTTATAGACGGCGAAGTGGGTGAGATGCTCGACGAGAAGCTAGCCGAGAAGGGCTTTACTGCCCTGGGCTACATGGAGCTGGGCTTCCGTCACGTAACCAATAACGAACGTCCCATCGAGTCCATCGAGGACTTCGAGGGCCTGAAGATCCGCCTGCAACCCAACGAGACCCACCTGGACACCTTCCGCGCAATCGGTGCGAACCCGGTATCAATGGACATCAATGAGGTATACGGGGCACTGCAGCAGGGCGTCCTGGATGGCCAGGAGAACCCCTACAGCATCATCAGCACCAAACGGCTGGACGAGGTGCAGCAGTACCTATCCGACAGCGGGCACTTCTATGACTTCATTGTGGTAGTAGCCAACCGCAGCACCTTCAATGGACTGAGCGACGAGCAGCAACAGGCAGTTCTTGAATCCATGGACGAAGCCGTGGCCTGGCAGCGGCAGACCGCTGCAGAGGAGGATCAAGCTGCACGAGAAACCCTGATCGAACGAGGCATGGAGTTCACCCCCATCAGCGACGAGACCCGTGCCGAACTGCGCAAAGCCAGCCAAGTCGTGGTGGACGATCTGCGCGAGAAGATCGGTGCCGAGATCGTTGATCAGGTTCTCGAGGAGCAGGCGTCGTGACACCTGCATGGAACCGGCTGGGGGCAACCGCCTCCAGCCCCTTCAAGCGTTCTTTCCTGCGCGGACTGATAATCCTGGATCGCAGCTCGTACTACGCGATTCTTGTGGCGATGGGCATGATGACGCTGCTCGTGTCAGCCCAGGTATTCAGCCGCTATGTTCTGTCGAGTTCCATCGACTCTGCCGATGAGCTTTCGCGGCTGTTCTTCGTATGGGCGATCTTCCTGGCCATTCCCCACGGCATTAAGGTCGGTATCCACGTGGGCATCGATGCCCTGGTGACTCATTTTCCGGAGTTCCTTCAACGCCGGCTCGCACAGCTGATGTCCTGGGTAGGTGCCGCCATGATGGCCGCACTGTTCTGGATCAGCATCGGTGCCGTGGCCAGCAAGTGGCAGGAGATGATGCCGACCCTGCCGGTCACTGCCGCCCTCTTCTATATTGCTGTGCTGGTCTGCGCAGCACATAGCTGCCTGCATCTTGTGGCTCAGGCCCTGGGCCTGGAGCCGCTACCCAGCGCCCCGGAACGTCACGGAGGAACCCCGTCATGACGCCGGCCATCATCTTCACCTTCTTGAGCTTCGCGCTGTTGCGCATGCCCCTGGCCTTTGCACTGGGCGTCGCTTCTCTGGTCGGCCTCCATGTCGGCGGCTTGGACTTCTCGATACTGCCTCAGCGCATGATGCACTCGGTCAATAGCTTCCCGCTGATGGCCATCCCATTGTTCATGTTGGCAGGCGAGCTGATGGTGGCGGCGGGCATACTTCAGCGCCTGGTGGACTTTGCCAACTCACTGGTGGGCCGCGTGCACGGTGGGCTAGCCCACGTGGCTATCGTCGCCGGCATGGTGCTCGCAGCAGTGAGCGGGGCCGCCGTCGCCAGCGCCAGTGCCCTGGGCAGCTCGCTGGTGCCGTCCATGCGCCAGCAGTATGGCACCGGCTACAGCAGTGCGGTGGTAGCTTCGGCGGCAAACCTTGGCGCCATCATCCCGCCGAGTAATGCCATGATCGTCTACGCCCTGATGGCTGGCTCCTCAGTCTCGGTTGGTGGTCTGTTCATGGCAGGTGTGGTGCCGGGCATCATCCTGGCGCTTGGCTTCATGGGGCTGGCCACCTTTATCTCCATGCGGCGCCGATATCCACTGGTCGGCGGCGAGCTCGGTCTTAAGCATGTGCTGATTCAAACCTGGCGCGCTCTGCCGATACTCCTGATGCCCTTCGTGGTGGTCGGCGGCATTGTTGCCGGGGCCTTCACTCCTACCGAGGGAGCGGCGATCGCTGTGGTGTACGCCTTGCTCATAGGCTTCTTCGTGACACGCCAGTTGCGCCTCAGTGACCTGCCACGGGCAATGTTCAATGCCGCTGTCACCGCCGCCATGGTAGGCGCGCTGATAGCCTTTGCCTCGACCATGACCTTCGCTTTTACTCTCGACCTGATTCCCATGCAGTTGACTAGCTGGCTTCAGGACTTCACTCAAGATCCGCTGGTATTCCTGCTGCTAGTGATGGTGCTACTGATCGGGGTGGGGATGTTCATCGAGTCCAACGCAGCCTACATCATGCTGGTGCCGCTGCTTGCCCCAATCGCGCTCACCTACGGAATTGACCCGCTTCTGTTCGGCTTCCTGTTCGTGATGAACCTGGTAGTGGGCATGATGACGCCTCCGGTGGGGGTGCTGCTGTTCGTGATGTGCGGCATCTCCCGGATCAGCCTCAACGAGCTCATGAAGAGTGCATGGCCCTTCATCGCCTTCCAGTACGCCATGCTGTTTGCCTGCATCGCCTTCCCGGGCATCGTCACCTGGCTTCCCCGCGCCTTGGGCTATTGAGCCGACCTACATAATCATAACGATTGAAGGAAAACGCCATGAAACTCCTGGTCATCAACCCCAACATTTCAGGCGATGTGACCGATCTGATCGAGTCCGAGGCACGCCGTAGCATCCGATCGGGGACCGAACTGACCATGGCCACCGCTCCGTTCGGGGTGGCCTATATCGAGACGCGAGCCGAAGCACAGATCGGCGGCTATGCCGCCATGCAAATTGCCGCCGAGTGCCATGCTGACCACGACGCAGTGGTAGTCGCTGCCTTCGGCGACCCCGGCCTCTCCGCCTTGCGAGAGATCCTGAGGATTCCGGTCGTGGGAATGACCGAAGCAGCCCTGGTCAGTGCCTGCCAGGTCGGCAGCCGGTTCTCCGTCATTGCCATCTCCCAGCGCATTCAGGCCTGGTATCGGGAGACCATTGCAGCCTGCGGGTTCAGCGACCGCCTGGCCAGCATTCGTGCCCTGGACGAGCCGCTGGCGCACATAGGACGGATCCAGGAGGACCAGGGCGAGAGACTGGTTGCCCTGGCGGAACGCGCCGTACAGGATGATGGCGCCGATGTATTGATCCTCGCCGGTGCCCCGCTGGCGGGGCTGGCCCGCAGCGTAGCCAGCCGCCTGCCGGTACCCGCCCTTGACGGTGTCACCTGCGCCCTGCACCAGGCTCAGGCACTGGTTGACCTCGGCGCCGCCCCCCCCACCGCTGGCAGCTTCGCCCTGCCTCCCGAGAAACCCTGCAAGGGACTTCCCGTGGCGTTGGCACGCCTGGTCGGACGAGATATTGCCAGGTCTGTGACTCCGGTCGGCTGATTGTGTATTTACCAAGTGTTCGGAGACAATCACTGCGTCTCCCCAGCAAAGAAGAATGGATGACATGACGATGGAAGGAGCGGCCCTGCTCGGGCGAAGACGCATCACGACCCCCTCACTGGCCGAGGAGGCATACCAGGCGCTGCATGACCTGATCGTTCACGGGCGCCTGGCACCAGGTCAGCGGCTGATCGAGCCGGAACTGTGCGAACAACTCGGTATTTCCCGCACACCGCTGCGCGAAGCCCTGAAGATGCTGGCTACCGATGGCCTGGTGACTCTGAGGCGCAACCGCAACGCTCAGGTATCGCTGATCGACTCTCAGGAGCTGGAGCACCTCTTCGAGGTGGAAGCCGGTATCGAGAGCCTGGCAGCGAGCCTTGCCGCTCAACGCATGACGAATACCGAACTCAAGCGACTGGAGACACTGCAGGAGCGCCTGGAGCGCCTGCTGGAGAAAGGAGATCGGAATGCCTACTTCGAGCTCAACCAGCGAATTCACGGTCTGATCGTGGCCGGTGCCAAGAACCCAGTCCTCACAGAGACCCACCGAAGCCTGCTGGGGCGGCTAGAGCGAGCACGCTACCTGGCCCTGGATCGCCTTGGCCGCTGGAGCGAATCTACCCAGGAACATCGCCAAATCCTTGAGGCCCTCAAGGTCCGGGACAGTGACCAGGCACGACGCCTGCTGGCCGATCATGTGCAGCATACCGGCGATGCAATCGCCGCCATCAATCGACCGCTTCCCTGACCTCGCGGCAAGACGCCCTCCTTTATGGAGCGTACAAGATGCCAGCTCCTTGGGCCCTCGGCTTCCACCGATGGGCACTTATACCAGGGTCACGCGAACCGCCAGCGGATGCTCGTCGCAGTTGTTCCCTTCGCCGCCGCGGTCGACCACCAGGAACTCCCCTTTCCGCTCCAGCACCGACTGGATGGCGTGCCAGGTGCCGGCACGGTAGTTGACCCCCTGGCGACCGTCGGTGACGAAGGCGCGCACCTCGGCGGGATCAATCTTGTCGCCCGATGGTGCAACAACTACCACAAACCTTTCTTCATGGAGCGGCATAAAGGCCTGGCTGCCCAGCGGATGGCGCTCCAGGAAGTCTAGCTCCAGCGGTATCTCCACCGGCTGGCTGACGAAGATGCTGATCAGCGTCCGCGCGCCCTCCCCCAGGGTCTCGACCGTCGCCAGGTCGTGATAGCGCCGGGTGCGCCCGGCGTTGATGGGAAACCAGTCTGCCGTTCGCGTATCGATGACGTCGCCGAAGGGGGCGAAGGCCTCGGCGGTCAGCGGCTCGGCTTTCAGTTCCAGCATGTCGACCTCCTAGCGACCACCAAGGCGCAGCTTCGGGTGGCGATTGACGTCCTTGTAGAGCAGGTAGCGGAAGGGGCCCGGGCCACCGGCGTAGCAGGCCTGGGGGCAGAAGGCGCGCAACCACATGAAGTCACCAGCCTCGACCTCTACCCAGTCCTGGTTGAGGTGGTAGACCGCCTTGCCCTCCAGCACATAGAGGCCGTGCTCCATGACGTGGGTCTCGTCGAAGGGAATCACCGCGCCGGGCTGGAAGGTGACGATATTGACGTGCATGTCATGGCGCATGTCGGCCGGGTCGACGAAGCGGGTGGTGGCCCAGCGCCCCTCGGTGTCGGGCATCTCGTTGAGCGCGATATCATTCTCGTTGACCACGAAGGCCTCGGGCACCTCGATGCCTTCGACCCGCTCGTAGGCCTTGCGCACCCAGTGGAAGCGCACCGGGGAGTCGGCCTCGTTCCTGAGCTGCCAGTCACTGCCCGGCGGGAGGAAGGCGTAGCCACCGGGCTGCATCTGATAGCGCTCGCCGGCCACCGTCAGGGTCATCTCGCCCTCCACCACGAAGAGCACGCCCTCGGCCTCGGGGTCGGGCTCGGGGTGTTCGCTGCCGCCACCGGGGGCGACCTCCATGATGTACTGGGAGAAGGTCTCGGCGAAGCCGGAGAGCGGGCGTGCCAGCACCCACAGCCGGGTGCCCTCCCAGAACGGCAGATTGCTGGTGACGATGTCGCCGAAGACACCCTTGGGGATGACGGCATAGGCCTCGGTGAACACCGCCCGGTCGGAGAGCAGCTGGGTCTGGGGCGGATGGCCGCCGGCGGGGGCATAGTAGGTACGTTGGTTCATGGGGCGTCCTGAAAAACGTTGGGGCCGAAAGCCCGGATTTGTACGAGTGACCCGCAAAGGTCAGGGCGAGAGGCGCCGGGTGCAGGCTGAAGAGGGGGTCCTATGCCAGGGATGGCATCGGTAGCGCCCAGGGAGGGGTTCACAGCGCCCCCTCGCAAGCCTGTCGCCGGATCAGCCTCGAGCGGTACGGCTGCTCAAGGGAGTCAGCTACCCGGCGCCGGATGATGCTTCGCCCAATGGCGAGCGATATCCACACGGCGCGCCACCCAGACCCGGTCGTGGGCCTCGATATGGTCGAGGAAGCGCTGCAGGGCACGAAAGCGACCCGGCCGGCCCAGCAGGCGACAGTGCATGCCCACCGAGAGCATCTTCGGCGACTCCTCGCCTTCGGCATAGAGCACATCGAAGGCGTCGCGCAGGTAGGTGAAGAAGTGATCAGCAGTGTTGAACCCCTGGGGGGCGGCGAAGCGCATGTCATTGCTGTCCAGGGTATAGGGCACGATCAGATGATCATGCTCACGGCCCTGGCTGTCCGCCTGGCGGGTCCAGAACGGCAGGTCGTCGCCGTAATAGTCGCTATCGTAGAGGAAGCCGCCCTCATCGAGCACCAGCCGCCGAGTGTTGGGGCTGTCGCGACCGGTGTACCAGCCCAGCGGCTTTTCGCCATAGAGGCGCTGGAAGATCGCCATCGCCTTCTTAAGGTGCTCACGCTCGATCTCTTCTGGCACCTCCTGGTAGTGGATCCAGCGATAGCCGTGACAGGCGACCTCGTGGCCCAGCTCCCTGAAGGCATGGGCCACCTCGGGGTGGCGCTCCAGGGCCATGGCCACGCCGAACACCGTGAGCGGCAGGCCGCGGCGCTCGAACTCGCGCAGGATGCGCCACACTCCGGCCCGCGACCCGTACTCGTAGATCGACTCCATGCTCAGATGGCGATCGGGGAAGGCGGGGGCACCGATGATCTCGGAGAGGAACTGCTCGGAGCCCTCATCGCCATGCAGCACGCAGTTCTCGCCGCCTTCCTCATAATTGAGCACGAACTGCACGGCGATCCTCGCCCCACCCGGCCAGTTGGCGTGGGGCGGAGTGCGGCCGTAACCGACCAGGTCGCGGGGATAATCGGTCGAGGGAACGTGCGTCATGGCTGAGCTTCCTGATTGTTCTGGCGCCTTACACCGACGGAACGCCGGGACGTGGCATAACGTGTATACAATGAAAAGATAGAGTGTGCTCACTCAGTCCGCAACCCTCCAGCAAAGTCCAAGCCGACGTGGGTCAGGGTTGGGTCCTGGAAACCTCTTATTGTATACATTATTGATGGGTTTTTGTCTTCACTTGAGGTGGAATCGTGTGCCATTGCCGGTTGCTGCTTGCGGTGACATTTCTGAAGAATGCTCATGAAAACGCTAAATTATTAATTTTAAAGAATATTTTTTATATTCCAGGTTGTATTTCCGCACTTGCAGACTGTGCCCTCGGGAGCTATTTTGTGTACAAAGATAAAATTTATTGTCCACGAAGCTAACCTCCGAGAGCCCTCACCATGCATATCCGCGTCATCAACCCCAATACCACTGCCGGCATGACGGCCACGATCGGCGAGGCGGCGAGCCGCATCGCTTCCCCCGGCACCCGCATCTCTGCGCGCCATCCCGACCATGGGCCGGTCTCCATCGAGAGCCACTTCGACGAGGCCGTCAGTGCAGTCGGCGTGCTCGAGGAGGTGCTGGCCGGCGAGCGGGAGGGCGCGGATGCCTACGTGATCGCCTGTTTCGGCGACCCCGGTCTGCTGGCCGCTCGCGAGTTGACCCGCGCACCGGTGATCGGGATCGCCGAAGCCGCCTTCCATATGGCGACGCTGATCAGCACCCGCTTCTCCATCGTCACCACTCTGGGACGCACCGGCATCATCGCCGAGCACCTGCTGGAGCAATACGGTTTTCACCAGCACTGCCGGCGGGTGCGCGCCGCGGAGATCCCGGTGCTGGACCTGGAAGCGGATGATGACGCGGCCCTGAACCGC
Organism: Halomonas lysinitropha; assembly: GCF_902500215.1. GTDB lineage: Bacteria > Pseudomonadota > Gammaproteobacteria > Pseudomonadales > Halomonadaceae > Halomonas > Halomonas lysinitropha. The sequence continues at coordinate 292,023 of NZ_CABVOU010000027.1, read as the reverse complement.
ATCATTGACGAGTGCCGACAGGCCCGCGACGAGGACAACATCGGCGCCATCGTGCTGGGCTGCGGCGGCATGGCCGACCTGACCGACACCATCAGCCGCGAGGTCGGCCTGCCGGTGGTCGAGGGGGTAACCGCCGCCGTCAAGCTGGCCGAGGCCCTGGTCGGTCTGGGGCTTTGTACCAGCAAGCATGGCGACCTCGCCTTCCCCCGGCCCAAGCCCTTCACGGGGCGCTTCGAAGGCTTCTCCCAGTTGACGCCGCAGCGCTGAACGGCACGCTTCGTGCATCAATAGCCGTAACGAACAACCAGAACGCATCGCGCCACCGGCGCGTGCCACGCCGCAAGCCTTCCACGGCAGCCCCCTGCCGGAAGACAACCACAAGCACAGAAACGACTTGCGAGGACATCACCATGACTCATCCCACTCCCGACAGCACGACCGCGGCCGCGGGGATCGCCGCTGCCCCTTCGCCCACCAGCGACAAAAGCACCAAGGCTCCGGGTCAGGAGAGCCTGGCTCCCCAGCAGACCCGAATCATGGGCCGGCCCTCCTATTTCCTGGCCTGGTTCGGCGGCTGCGTCTCCATCGGCACCTTCGCCATGGGCTCCAGCGTGGTCGGCACCTTGAACCTGATCCAGGCCACCCTCGCCATCGCCATCGGCTGCTTTGTTATCGGCATTGCCCTGGCCATCAACGGGGCGGCCGGCTACAAGTACGGCATCCCCTTCATGGTCCAGGCGCGCAGCGCCTTCGGCTTTGCCGGCACGCGCATCCCCGGGCTGGTGAGGGCAGTGCCCGCGGTGGTCTGGTACGGCTTCCAGAGCTGGATCGGTGCCGGCGCCCTGAACATGGTCTCGGCCACCCTGTTCGGCTTCGACAACCTGGTGTTCTACTTCATCGCCTTCCAGTTCCTGCAGATCGGCCTGTCGGTGATGGGTTTTCAGGGCATCAAGTGGCTGGAGAACATCGGCAGCGCCTTCATCCTTGCCTCGCTGATGTACATGTTCTACGCCACGGTGCAGCGCTACGGTGACGAGCTCTCCGCCAGCCTGCTGACCATGGAAGGCTCCTGGGGCATGCCCTTCTGGGGCGCGACCATGCTGTTCTTGGGCATTTACAGCACCATGATGCTCAACGTCAGCGACTATTCCCGCGAGCACAAGCACGGCACCGGCCCAACGCTGCTGACCACCATCTACGCCATGTCGATCCTGCCCTGCACCCTCTTCATGGGCCTGATCGGCTACATGGTGTCCGAGGCCACCGGCACGGCTGACCCCATCCAGGTGTTCGCCAACGCCGTGGACAACACCCCGCTGCTGATGACCACCCTGCTGTTCATTGCCTTCGCCCAGGTCACAACCAACGTACTCAACAACGTGGTTCCGCCGACCTATGTGCTGATGGACGTGTTCAAGCTGAAGTTCCCGGTGGCCACAGTGATCGTCGGTCTGCTGGCCTTCGCCACCTTCCCCTGGAAGCTGGTGCAGCCCGAGTCCGCCGCCGGCCTGCAACTCTTCGTGCAGACCTACTCGGCCTTCCTCGGCCCGATCTTCGCCATCCTGGTGGTCGACTACTACATCATCCGTCGCCGCACCCTGGACATCGGCAAGCTGTATGACGAGACCGGCCCCTACCAGGGCGTCAACTACGCCGCATTGATCGCCACCCTTGTGGGCATCGCCGCTGCCCTATCGTTCTCGGCTGTTTCCTGGTACGCCAGCTTGATACCGGCCGGCCTGACCTATTTCCTGCTGATGAAGCACTGGACCCCCTGCCAGCGCTTCCGTCAGTAAGCCCGACACGAAGGCTCGACCGAAGCCGGTCGAGCCCCTTCCACAACAATGACAATGGTGACTTCGATGAAAGAGAGCGAGCTGGATATCCAGAACATCGACCCCACGCTCTATAACGAGGACCTGGCGCCGCTGAAGCACAGGGACCGCAGCTGGGGCGCCTTCGAGATCTTCAACGTCTGGTCCAACGACATCCAGAGTCTGTTCGGCTACACCCTGGCGGCCTCGCTGTTCCTGACCTACGGGCTGAACGGCTGGGCGGTGATGGCGGCCATCATCCTTGCCGGCGTGATCGTGATGTACCTGGTCAACCTGACCGGCAAGCCCAGCGTGAAGTACGGCATCCCCTTCCCGGTGATGGTGCGCGCCAGCATGGGGGTGCGCGGCGCCAATCTGCCGGCGATGCTGCGGGCCATCATCGGCATCTTCTGGTACGGCGTGCAGACCTACTTCGCCTCCACGGCCGTGGCCCTGCTGATCACCGCCTTCGTCGGTGACGGCGACGGCAGCACCTTCCTGGGCCTCTCCGCCGTGGCCTGGGTCTCGTTCGTGATCGTCTGGCTATTCCAGATCGCGATCTTCTGGCAGGGCATCGAGCGCATCAAGCACTTCCTCAACTGGGCCGGCCCACTGGTCTACGTGGTGATGGTGGTGCTGATGATCGTGGTGTGGTTCCAGGCCGGCAGCGAGCTGCTCCCCGCGGTGAGCACCATCTTCAGCGCCGATACCGAACGCTCCGGCAGCGCGGTGGGTGCCTTCCTCGCCATCGTCGGCACCATGGTCGCCTACTTCGCCGCGGTAGTGATCAACTTCGGCGACTTCACGCGCTTCGTGAAGACCGAACGCCAGATGAAGCTCGGCAACCTGCTTGGGCTGCCGCTCAACGTCGCCTTCTTCTCGTTCATCGCCCTGATCATCACCGCCGGCACCCTGGTGCTGTTCGGCGACGCCCTGACCAACCCGGCGGACATCGTCGAGAGGGTCGACTCCCTGCCGCTGACCATCGTCGCGGCGCTGACCTTCTTCGCTGCGACAGTGGGCATCAATCTGGTGGCCAACTTCATTCCCCCCGCCTATGACCTGGCCAATCTCTTTCCCAGCAAGATCAGCTTCAAGGTGGGTGGGCTGATCACCGCCGTACTGGCCTTCTTCGTCGGCGCCCTCTGGGTCTCGCTGATCAGCCAGATTGGCGTGCCCGGGTTCGTCAATGCTCTGGGTGCGGTCATCGCTCCCTTCTACGGCATCATCGTGGTGGACTACTACCTGGTGAAGCGCCAGCACCTGGACATGCAGGAGCTGTTCTCCTCCGCACCGGGCAGCGCCTACTACTACGTCAAGGGCTGGAACCGGCGCGCACTCATGGCCTTCGGCGGCGCCGCCCTGTTCTCGATTTCCACCGTGCTGGTGCCGGCGCTTTCCGGCCTCAATGGTTACGGCTGGATGATGGGGGCTGCTCTGGGCGGGCTCTTCTATTATGGCCTGATGTCGAGCCAGCGGTCGGTCAGCATAGCCCGCGACGCCTGAGACGCATCCGCCCTGACGACACGCCCCGAGCGATGGCCCGGGGCGTGTCGTTTCCTGCAATCTGCCGCTGTACTGGCGCATCTCCTCCGGGACCACCGGGTGTACCAGAGAGGCGAGAGAGGGACCCCCGCCTGGCCGGACATCGCCTCAGCCGGAGAAGATCCGATGGAGGTCCGGCGCCTCCGCTTCCTCCTCGACGATGGAAAGCGAGGCCTCGATGGCCTTGAGATGGCGTCCCATGAAGGCCTGGGCGCGTTCACCGTTGCCGGCCTCCAGGTGGCCGATCAGGTCGTCGTGATCATGGGACTCGCAGCCCAGGTGGCCGGGGTTGCCATAGACGGCCAGGATCAGCGAGGAGCGCGAGCAGAGCCGCTCGACGAAGTCGGCCAGAGTGGCATTGCCGGATATGCGCGCCAGGCGGGCGTGAAAGTCCGCGGAGAGCCGGATCGCCGTGCTCTGCTCACCGGACTTCAAGGCCTGGCGCTCGCGCCGGGCCATGTCGCGGAGCTCGCGCAGGTCCTCCTCGGTGATGCGCCGGGCGACCTCCGGCATCAGGCCGCACTCGACCATCTGGCGGGCGTCGAACACATCCTTGGCCTCGTCGGCCGTGGGCCGGGTCACGCTGGCCCCGCGGCGCGGCGTCAGCGTGACCAGCTGCTCCAGGGCCAGGCGCTGGAGGATCTTGCGGATGCCGGTACGGCTGATGCCGAAGACCTCGGCCAGGGCGTCCTCGCGCAGGCGTGCCCCGGGGCGCAGGCGATGCTCGATGATGGCGTCGCTGATCGAGCGGTGAATCTCATCGTGGCGCTCGGCACCGTCCCCGTTCTTGCCCGGTCGACTCGTGCCGCCGCGTTCGGCAACCGTCTGGCGCTGGTTCATCGAGTCACATCCTCCCCTGATCGTTACCGGCATGCATATTCATTGTATACATATCGGCGGCCTGCCGGCGACCGGTCGACTCACTCCTCCCAGGCAGCGATGATCGCGCGCTCCTCGTCGGTCATCCCGGTCATGTTGCCCAGCGGCATATAGCCACTCGCCACTACCTCCTTGATGTTCGCCTGCTGAGCTTCGAGCTGTTCAAGAGTGTCATAGGCCATGCCGGCCGGCGGCGCATTGAAGCCCGGCTGGGTCGGTTCACGGGAATGGCAGGTCACGCAGCGCGCCTCGATGATCTCGTGCACCTCCCCCAGTTCGGGGGCCACTGAGGCCGTGGAATTGGCCTGGCCACCGCCGGAGGGGGCCGCAATCCAGAAGGCCACCAGAAGCAGCGCCACCCCTGCCGCCGGATAGGCCGGACGCCTATGCCCGGCATGCATCAGCACAAAGTACTGGCGGATCAGGGCACCGGCAAAGATGAACAACGACATGATCACCCAGGCCAGCTCATGGGAGTAGGCGAAGGAGTAGTGGTTGCTGATCATCAGCAGCACCACCGGCAGGGTGAAGTAGGTGTTGTGCACCGAGCGCTGCTTGCCACGCTTGCCGTCCAGGGGATTCGGCGTCTCGCCGGCCTTCATCGCCTTCACCATGCGGCGCTGACCGGGAATGATCCAGAAGAAGACGTTGGCCGACATGGCGGTGGCCATCACCGCACCGGTAAGCAGGAAGGCGGCACGCCCCGAGAAGATCTGGCTGCTCAGGTAGGCCACCACCACCATCATCACCGCCACGGCGATGCTCAACAGGCCGTCGCGCTGCATGTCGGGGCTGATGCGCTTGCACAGCTCGTTATAGATCACCCAGCCGGCCAGCAGGAAGACCAGGGCCATGATGTTGGCCTGCCAGCCACTCATGTTCGCCGCCCAGGACCAGTCACTGCCCGGGTTCACCAGGTAGAAGCTCGGGTTGACCATGTAGAGGATGACGAACAGGCCAAAGCCGGTGAGCCAGGTGGTATAGGCCTTCCAGAACGACCAGTGAAGGTCCTCGGGCAGCTTGTCGGGAGCGCTGGCATACTTCTGGTTATGGTAGAAGCCGCCGCCGTGCACCGCCCACATCTCGCCGAAGACGCCCTTCTCCCGGTCCTCGATGGCCTTGGGCGTGCGCAGGCTGTTGTCCAGCATCACGAAGTAGATCGACTCGCCGATCCAGGCGATGGCGGCGATGACGTGCAGCCAGCGCAGCATGAAGTTGGTGAAATCCAGCAGGTAGGCTTGCATGAGGGCCTCGTCAAGCGTCTTGTTATGGGCGTATCGGGAGGGGAGGCCCCTCAGCTTCCACGGTAGGTGGAGTAGCCATAAGGCGAGAGCAGCAGCGGCACATGATAATGCTGGCCGGCATCGGCCACGCCGAAGCGCAGCGGGATCAGGTCGAGGAAGCGCGGCTCTTCGGCCTCGACGCCGCGTGCGCGCAAGTAATCACCGGCGTGGAAGAGCAGTTCGTACTCGCCGGTGGCGAAGTCCTCTCCCTCCAGGAGGGGGGCATCGCAGCGCCCGTCATCGTTGGTGACGAGCTCCTTGAGCCGGGTGCGATTCTCGCCCTCGAGGCGGAAGATCTCGATGCGGATGCCCTGGCCGGGGCGGCCCTCGGCGGTGTCCAGCACATGCGTGGTCAGGTATCCCATGGGGGTGCTCCTTTGCGTGTCGGTAGGTGCCTGGCGCTGCCCTTGGCGGGCAGGCATCATGAAATCCACACTGAAGACAGTTTTAGCCTCTATCGGACTACATTTCAAAGGTTTTTTGTATACACTTTGCGGTAAGGCACCGAAATCCCTCGATGCCCCCTCACGGCCTGCCCGCCGCTGCGTGCACCGTCAGGCCGCCACACCAAGCAGAGGAGTCTCCAGGATGACCGACAAGATCCTCATACCACGCCCCAGCCAGCTCGACCAGCAGGCCTTCGTGGCCCACTACGGCGACATCTACGAGCACTCTCCCTGGGTCGCCGAGCTCGCCTGGCAGCGCGGCCTGTCGCCCGCCGAGGACACGCCTCAGGGACTGGCCGAGGCGATGGGGGCCGTGCTGCGCGAGGCCAGCCCCGAACGCCAGCTCAAGGTGATCCGTGCCCACCCGGACCTCGCCGGCAAGGCGGCGGTTGCCGGCGAGCTGACCGACGACTCTACCCGCGAACAGGCCGGCGCCGGCCTCGACCAGTGCACGCCCGAGGAGATGGCCCGCTTCGAGCGCCTCAATGCCGCCTACAAGGCGAAGTTCGGCTTCCCCTTCGTGATGGCCGTCAAGGGCAGCGACCGCCATGCCATCCTCGCCGCCTTCGAGGCACGCCTGCCCAACGACCCGGCCGAGGAGCGCCGCACCGCCATCGAGCAGATCAACCGCATCGCCCGCTTCCGTCTCGAGGCACGTCTCGGCTGAGAGAAGCTCTTCCAGCACGATCGACATTCGCGCCGGACAGCCGTTTCGTACAGGCGGCGTGTCGATCTACACTTCAAGTGAATCTTTCCCGTCAGGAGAGCCATCATGTTCCGTGATCGCCTCGATGCTGCCGAGCGCATCGCCCAGCGACTCTCTCATCTGAAGGGGCAGGACCCCCTGATCCTGGCCATCCCGCGGGGCGCGGTACCCATGGGCCGGCTGATCGCCGATGCCCTGGAGGGTGATCTGGACGTGGTGCTGGTGCGCAAGATAGGAGCACCGGGCAACCCGGAATTTGCCGTCGGCGCGGTCAGCGAGGATGGCAGTGTGGCGCTGAAAGAGACGGCGCAACACTTCCGTGAGGAGGCGGTAACTCGCGAGACGCAGAAGCAGAAAGCGTTGCTCGAGGAGCGCCGCCAGCGCTACACCCCGGTTCGGGCACCTATCGACCCCAAGGGGCGTATCGTGGTGGTGGTAGATGATGGCAGCGCAACCGGGGCTACCATGGAGGCGGCCCTGAGCACACTTCACTCACGGAAGCCGCAGAAGCTGATAGCCGCCATGGGCGCGGCACCGCCCGATACGGTGGAACGGCTCGAATCCCTGGCCGATGAGGTGGTCTGTCTGGAGGTTGACCGGGACTTTCGTGCCGTGGGGCAGTTCTTTGCCGAGTTCGGACAAGTAGAAGAGGAAGAGGTTATTGAACTGCTCGGCAGTGAACACGGCTGAGCTGGCCGAAATGGTGTCCACCAAAAGAACACGGGCGCCACTCGAAAGTGACAACCCGTGAATGCCGGCCGCAGCCAGCGCTTGCCATGCTCGTTAGCCTGATGCCTTACTTGGCTGCCGTGGTGGCGGCCTTGACGCCTTCTTCAGCGAGCTTCTGGCTCTGCTGGACGTACTCCTGACTCAGACTCATGATCTTCTCGGCGTCGGCGCGCAGGCGCTCGCCCATGTCCTGGCCGGCCTTCTGCTGAGACTCGACGACCGCCTTGAGGCTGTCGGCATCGCGGACGTCCAGCAGGCCGCGAGCCTGAGCCATACCCATGTCGGCCAGGGCGCGGATCGCGTCGAACTGGGCGGCGACCAGCTTCTCGGTGTAATCGAGATTGAGGGCGCCAAGGTTGCGTGCGGGTGCCACGAACATGGACTCGAACTGTTCGGTAGCCTGTTGGGTGGTTGCCTTGCTCATGAAACACCTCCGTCTGTGGTAGAAACCGGGCCTATCGCCCGTGTTGCAATGCAACATAGCAGGCCTTTTTGTGCGGCGCAACATGCGGCGCATCAAAATCTCTACTGAGCGACAACGTAGCCCATGAACCGCGACGCCCGGCCGAAGCCGGGCGTCGCAAGGAACTGGCAAGACCGTTTCTCATAACGGTCCTGTTGGGTTTGGGCCCTTCACCTCAGCGATAGGCCCCCTCGATGTCGGTGATGCGCAGGGCCTTGCGCCCCAGGCCGCCGTGCTGATCAAGCATGCGCTCGATCCAGGCGTAAACAGGATCCGCATTGGAGACCAGGTCCGCACTGGAAACACAGCGCGCCCACATGAAGCTACCGAAGACCAGGTAGTCGGCACCGGCCGGGGTCTCACCGTCGAGGAACTCGGCATCCTTGAGTTGGCCACGCAATGGCGCCAGGGCGGCATCCAACTGGGCCAGCCCCTTGGCCGGCGAGTGGAACTCCTCGAGGGCCCGCCCGAAGCGCTTCTCGCGGGTCTCGCGGAAATAGGCTCGGTCGTCGGGATGGATGGCATTGAGCAGGTCCATGATGATGGTGCGCATCATCGCCGGGGCCAGAGCACGCTCGGCATAGTGCATGAAGAAGTGCCCGCGCGCCTCGGCGAACCCTTCGCCCAGCAGCGGCGCCTCGGGGTAGGTGTGATCGAGGTAGCGCAGGATCTCGTAGCTGTCGGTGACCACCTGGTCACCATCGACCAGCACGGGCACCTTGTCATGGTTGGCGAAGGCCAGGGCCTGCTTGTCGGAGAAGTGCCAGGGCTGTGTTTCCACTTCGAGCCCCTTGTGAGCCAGAGCATAGCGTACGCGCCAGCAGTAGGGAGAGAAGCGCAGCCCCTCATCGATACCGCAAAGATCATAGAGTACCCGTGTCATGCCAACTCCTGGTATCCGGTCATGGGTCTGCCCCGATAGTGCCAGCCTTTGCCGGACACCGCCACGCCATCGCCGGCGAATGGCCATACGCCTCGGCCTTGTCTATTGGTCTAACGATCCAAATTGACCGGAGAGGATCGAGTTTTCCTACTGGCCACGGAACCGCCTGAATCGTCAATCATTTCTGAAAACCTGACGCGTACCCGGCCCATTCATTTATTGGTAATACCAATTAACCAACAATGGTCAAGCTCTACACTTGCGCTTAAGGTGCTGAGCTTCCACTTGCCCCGTTGGCGAGAAGGGAAATTCCGTGACCGAACGTTCCCAACCGAAAGGAACCCATTCATGAACGAAACAATACTCGCGCTGATTGCTTTCGTGCCCCTGTTGCTAGCCGGGGTGCTGCTGATCGGCTTTCGCATGCCCGCCAGGACTGCCATGCCGGTGGTCTTCGTGGTCACCGCACTCATCGGCCTGCTCGCCTGGGAGATGACCTTCACTCGGGTCCTGGCCTCGACCCTCCAGGGCCTGATCCTGACGATCGCGATCCTGTGGATCATCTTCGGCGCCATCCTGCTGCTCAACACCTTGAAGCACTCAGGTGGAATCAAGGCCATCCGTAACGGCTTCTCGGGAATCAGCCCGGACCGCCGCGTCCAGGCCATCATCGTTGCCTGGCTGTTCGGCTGTTTCATCGAGGGCGCCTCCGGCTTCGGCACGCCCGCCGCCGTGGCCGCTCCGCTGATGGTGGCCTTGGGCTTCCCGGCCCTGGCCGCCGTGGTGGTCGGCATGATGATCCAGTCCACCCCGGTCTCCTTCGGCGCAGTCGGCACCCCGATCGTGGTGGGTGTCTCCGGTGGCCTGGACCGTGTCGGTATCACCGAGACGCTTGAAGCCGGCGGCGGCACCTGGATGGAGTACTTCCGCCTGATCGCCGGTGAGGTTGCAGTGATCCACGGCATCGTCGGCATCCTGATGCCGCTGATCATGGTGGTGATCATGGTGCGTTTCTTCGGCGCCAACCGCTCCTGGCGGGAGGGGCTCTCCATCACGCCTTTCGCCATCTTCGCTGGTATCTCTTTCTCGGTCCCCTACATGCTGGCCGGTGTACTGCTGGGGCCAGAGTTTCCGTCGATGATCGGCGCCATGGTCGGCCTGGCCATCGTCGTACCGGCGGCACGCAAGGGCTTCCTGATACCCAAGGACACCTGGGACTTTCCTGAGAGCACGTCCTGGCCCGACTCATGGATCGGCAAGCTCGAGATCAAGCTGGATGACGTCACCGGCAAGGCGCCGATCTCCACCCTGATGGGCTGGGTGCCCTATGTGCTGCTGGCGGTGATTCTGGTCGCCTCGCGCACCATCGAGCCCTTCAAGAATGCACTGACTTCCTTCGCCCTGGGATGGAGCAACATCCTGGGCGAGACGGGTATTTCCGGCGCCATCCAGCCGCTCTACCTGCCGGGGGGCATCCTGCTGATGGTGGTGCTGCTCACCGCACTGCTGCACCGCATGCGCATCGGGAAACTCAAGGCGGCCTTCAGCGAGTCCACCCGCACCATCTTCGGCGCCGGCTTCGTGCTGATCTTCACCATTCCCATGGTGCGGATCCTGATCAACTCCGGCGTCAACGCCGCCGACCTGGTGTCAATGCCGGTGGCCATGGCTCAGTTGGTGGCCGACGGAGTGGGCGGGGTCTACCCGTTCTTCGCCCCGGCCGTGGGTGCCCTGGGCGCCTTCATCGCCGGCTCCAACACCGTCTCCAACCTGATGCTCTCTGACTTTCAGTTCAACGTCGCCCAGCAGCTTGGCCTCTCCACCGCCTTGATGGTGTCACTGCAGGCCGTGGGCGCCGCGGCGGGCAACATGATCGCTATCCACAACGTGGTAGCCGCCTCGGCCACCGTGGGCCTGCTGGGCCGAGAAGGCGAGACCATCCGCAAGACCATCCTGCCGACGATCTACTACCTGGTTGCCTCCGGGATCATCGGGCTGGTGGCCATCTACCTGCTGGGCATCGGCGATCCGCTGCTCCGCCTGGGCTGAACGCCGCCACCCGCTACAGTGACAACAGCCCCCACGGTCCTGCCGTGGGGGCTGCGCCCTTTGGCCCGGGGGGATTTCATCCCACAACACAAGAGTATATATTGGAAATACTTTCCATTATTATATCAGCAATTGGTCTGACCAGAAGCCCACGGTCTGGACACGCCCGACAAGAAAGCACAGATTGGGAACCACAACCGGTCATCTGCCCGGCCCAGGGAGGCCATGGGCTACCAGCGAGGAAGCCATATGAACATCCTCTATGACGAGCGGCTCGACGGCGAGCTGCCGGCAACCGACAAGGCCGACGTACTGGCCGACCTGCAGCAGGCGGCGCCCGGGCTCACCCTGCTGTACCGCGAGGAGGACCTGCGTCCCTTCGAGTGTGACGGGCTCGCCGCCTACCGCGTGCTGCCCATGCTGGTCGCCCTGCCCGAGACCCTCGAGCAGGTCGAGACACTGATGAAGCGCTGCCGCGCCCTGGGCGTGCCGGTGGTGACCCGCGGCGCCGGCACCGGCCTCTCCGGTGGCGCCCTGCCCCTGGAGAAGGGCGTGCTGCTGGTGATGTCCCGCTTTGACCGCATCCTCGATGTGGATCCGGACGCCCGCATCGCCCGGCTCCAGCCCGGCGTGCGCAATCTTGCCATCTCCGAGGCGGCGGCCCCCTATGGCCTCTACTATGCCCCGGACCCCTCCTCGCAGATCGCCTGCTCCATCGGCGGCAACGTGGCCGAGAATGCCGGCGGGGTTCACTGCCTGAAGTACGGGCTGACCGTGCACAACGTCATGAAGGTGGAGGTCATCACCATCGAGGGTGAGCGCATGACCCTGGGCAGCGAGGCGCTGGATGCCCAGGGCCTCGATCTGCTCGCCCTGTTCAACGGTTCCGAGGGCATGCTCGGCGTGGTCACCGAGATCACGGTCAAGCTGCTGCCCAAGCCCGAGACCGCCAAGGTGCTGATGGCCAGCTTCGACGACGTCGAGAAAGCCGGGCGCGCGGTGGGCGACATCATCGCCGCCGGCATCATCCCCGGTGGGCTCGAGATGATGGACAAGCTTGCCATCCGCGCTGCAGAAGACTTCGTCAAGGCGGGCTACCCGGTGGAAGCCGAGGCCATCCTGCTCTGCGAGCTGGATGGGGTGGAAGCCGATGTCGACGACGACTGCGCCACCGTGCGCAAGGTGCTCGAGAAGGCCGGCGCCACCGGCATCCAGCAAGCCCGCGACGAGGCCGAGCGCGCCACCTTCTGGGCCGGGCGCAAGAACGCCTTCCCGGCGGTGGGGCGCATGTCCCCCGACTACTACTGCATGGACGGCACCATCCCGCGCCGCGAGCTGCCGCGGGTGCTCAAGGGCATCGCCGACTTCTCCGAGGAGTATGGCCTGCGGGTCGCCAACGTCTTTCACGCCGGCGACGGCAACATGCACCCGCTGATCCTCTTCGATGCCAATCGTCCCGGCGAGCTGGAGCAGGCCGAGGAACTCGGCGGCAAGATCCTCGAGCTGTGCGTGGAGGTCGGCGGCTCGATTACCGGCGAGCACGGCGTGGGCCGCGAGAAGATCAACCAGATGTGCGCCCAGTTCAACCCGGGCGAACTGACCACCTTCCATGCGGTGAAAGCGGCCTTCGACCCCGACCGCCTGCTCAACCCGGGCAAGAACATTCCCACCCTCGCCCGGTGCGCCGAGTTCGGTGCCATGCATGTGCACAACAACGAACTTCCGCACCCCGAGCTGCCCCGATTCTGAGGATTCCCCATGGCCCAGACACGACCCCAACCGACCGACCAGGACATCAGCGAGGCCCTCGGCGACCGCGTTCGCCGGGCCACGGCCGAGGGCAGCCTGCTGCGCATCGCCGGGGGCGATACCAAGGCCTTCTATGGCCGCCCCGTCGACGGCGAGACCCTGTCCACCCGCGAGCACCGCGGCATCACCTACTACGACCCGGTGGAGCTGATCGTCTCGGTGCGCAGCGGCACGCCGCTGGCCGAGCTCGAGGCCACCCTGGCCGGCAACGGCCAGATGCTCGGCTGCGAGCCGCCCCACTTCGGCGCCAACGCCACCGTGGGCGGCATGGTCGCCACCGGCCTCTCCGGCCCCCGGCGGCCCTGGGCCGGCAGCGTACGCGACTTCGTGCTGGGCACTAGAGTGATCAACCACGAGGGTTACCAGCAGCGCTTCGGTGGCGAGGTGATGAAGAACGTCGCCGGGTACGACCTGTCGCGGCTGATGGTCGGCGCCCAGGGGACCCTGGGGCTGATCACCGAGGTCTCGCTCAAGGTGCTTCCCCGGCCCGGCGCCAGCCACAGCCTGCGCCTCGAGATACCGCTGGCGGATGCCCAGGCGAAACTCGCCGAGTGGGGGCGCCAGCCGCTGCCCATCACCGCCGCCGCCTGGCACGCCGGCGCCCTGCACCTGCGCCTGGAGGGCGGGCCCAGCTCGGTCGCCGCCACTCGCGAGCGCCTCGGCGGCGACGAGCTGGACGCGGGCTTCTGGACGGCGCTACGTGAGCAGACGCTGGACTTCTTCTCCCGGGACGACGCCCGCCCCCTGTGGCGCCTGTCGCTGCCCCACAACACGCCCTCGCTGGCGCTTTCCGGCGTCGAGGAGGCGGACCTGCTCCACGACTGGGCCGGCACCCAGCGCTGGCTGCGCAGCGACCTGGCCGCCGACACCATTCGCGAGGCCTGCGCCCGCGCAGGCGGCCACGCCACCTGCCTCGGGTCCCGCGAGGGACCGGGCCAGCCCGACCCCTTCATGCCGCTGGAACCGGTGGTAGCGAAGTACCATCGAAACCTGAAGGCCCAGCTGGATCCCAAGGGCATCTTCAATCCGGGACGACTCTACGCGGAGCTCTGAGATGCAGACGCACTTTACCGAGGAAGACCTCAAGAAGCCGCATATCCGCGAGGCCGATCGCGTCCTGCGCAGCTGCGTGCACTGCGGCTTCTGCAATGCCACCTGCCCTACCTACCAGCTGCTGGGAGACGAGCGCGACGGGCCGCGCGGACGTATCTACCTGATGAAGGAGATGCTCGAGAGCCCGGAAGACGACACCCAGGTCACCGAAGAGACGCGGCTGCACCTCGACCGCTGCCTTACCTGCCGCAACTGCGAGACCACCTGCCCCTCCGGCGTGGAATATCACAAGCTGCTCGATATCGGCCGCGCCGAGATCGAACGGCGGGTGCCGCGCAAACCCGCCGACCGTGCGCTGCGCTACGGGCTGCGCAAGGCGCTGGTGGAGCCCAGGCGCTTCAAGGCGCTGCTCAAGCTGGGCCAGACCTTCCGGCCGCTGGTACCCGGGGCCCTCAGGGACAAGATGCCCCCGACGCCGGTGGATGCAGGCACTCGCCCCGAGGGCAAGCGCCAGGCGCGCCAGATGCTGATCCTCGAGGGCTGCGTGCAGCCCGGGCTCTCGCCCAACACCAACGCCGCCACCGCGCGCGTGCTGGACCGCCTCGGCATCGGCCTGACGCCAGCACCGGAAGCCGGCTGCTGCGGCGCCATCGACTTCCACCTCAACGCCCAGGACGATGGCCGCGACCGCATCCGCGCCAATATCGACGCCTGGTGGCCCCAAGTGGAGGCCGGTTGTGAGGCCATCGTGCAGACCGCCAGTGGCTGCGGCGCCTTCGTCAAGGAGTATGGCGAGATGCTCGCCGACGACCCCGACTATGCCCACAAGGCCGAGCGCATCAGCGCGCTCGCCAAGGATCTGGTGGAGGTGCTGCGCGATGAGGACCTCGCAGCCCTGCAGGTGCAGGAGCGCCGCCGGCTCGCCTTCCACTGCCCCTGCACCCTGCAGCACGCCCAGAAGCTCGGCGGCGCCGTGGAGCAGGTGCTCGGCCGGCTCGGCTTCGCCCTCACCCCGGTGCAGGACGCCCACCTCTGCTGCGGCTCGGCGGGCACCTATTCCATCACCCAGCCGGAACTCGCCACCCAATTACGCAACAACAAGCTCGACAACCTCGAGGCCGGCAATCCGGAGGTCATCGTCACGGCCAATATCGGCTGCCAGACCCACCTGGCCGGCGCCAACCGCACTCCGGTGAGGCACTGGATCGAGATCGTCGACGAAGCACTATCCCCCTAAGGAGAACACCATGCAGACCAAGCCCGTACTGACCCTGGATGACGTCAACGCCATCCTCGATGCCGCCCAGCAGGAAGCCCAGACCAACGGCTGGGCCGTGACCGTGGCCGTGGCCGACGACGGCGGCCACCTGCTCGGCCTGCGCCGCCTCGACGGTGCCCCGCCCTTCAGCGCCGACGTCGCCACCGAGAAGGCGCGCAACGCCGCCATCGGGCGCAAGGAGACCCAGGTCTTCGAGGACATGATCAACAACGGTCGGACCGCTTTCGTGACGGCCCCGATGCAGGCCCTGCTGGCCGGTGGTGTCCCGGTGCTCGTCGATGGCCAGGTGGCCGGCAGCGTCGGCATCTCCGGCGTCAAGCCTGACCAGGACGTCCAGGTCGCCAAGGCCGGCGTCGCCGCTATCGCCTGATTCCGACGGGTACGATACGCTGTAAAGCCCCCGCCACGTGCGGGGGTTTTCATTGGTTCAAGGGTCCCTCGATGCCGCTACTGTATTTCCTGCCCCCGCTGGGTGCCGTGCTGATCTGGTCGGGCAACATGACCATCAACCAGCTGACCGTGGGCACCATCGCCCCCAGCAGCATCGCCTTCCTGCGCTGGTTGCTGGCGCTGGCACTGCTTACCCCCTTCCTGGCGCCCGCCGCCTGGAAGCATCGCGCCACGATTCGCCGAGAGTGGCCGAAGCTGGCCTCGCTCGGCCTGCTTGGCATGGGGTTATGGCAAGGGCTGGCCTATGTCGCCGCGGAGACCACCTCGGCCACCAACATGGGCATCCTGGCGGCCATGGTGCCGCTGCTGACGGTGCTGCTCAGCGCGCTTATCCTGCGCGAAGCCCCGAGCCTCGGCGGCATCCTGGGCGGCATACTGGCACTGGTCGGGGTATCGGTGCTGCTGGGGCACGGCGACCCGCGGTCGCTGCTGGAGCTGACGGTCGCCAGGGGGGATGCGCTGATGCTGGTGGCCGCCACCTGCTACGCCCTCTACGGGGTGATGCTCAAGCGTTGGCCCATTGCCCTGCCCCCCTGGGTGCTGCTCTACGCCCAGGTGATCTTCGCCGTGCTCTTCCTGCTGCCACCCTACCTGATAGGGCCCATGACGCCGGTGGATGGCAGCAACATCGGGCTGATCCTCTACGCCGGCATCCCGGCCTCGATCATCACCACCTTCCTGTGGATGCTGGCGATACGCCAGATCGGTGCCAGCCAGGCCAGCATCTTCATCAACCTGATGCCGCTGTTCAGTGCGCTGATCGCCATGGCCTTCCTCGGCGAGCGGATCGCCCTCTTCCACCTGATCGGCGGGGCCCTGGTGCTGAGCGGGGTCATGATGGCTCAGACCCTGACACGACCGCTTGTCCGGCGCGTTTCAGCGAGACCCTCAGAATGAGACTCCCCCATCCCGGCGTAGCCGATCGTCCTCGCTACCTCAGCTTTCCGCGAAGACCCGACCTTCCGCCATCGTCATCCTGTTCCCTGCGGATGACGCCGCTGCGCCAGACTCAGCGAATCCCCGCGCGCAGGAAGGACTGCACGAACTGGCGCTGGAAGAGCAGGAAGGCAACAAGCAGGGGGGCGATGCTGAGCAGGGTGGCGGCGCTGACAGTGGCCCAGTTTACGCCGGTCTCCGGGGCCGAAAAGACGCCCAGGCCCACCGTGAGCGGACGGCTCTCCACCGAATTGGTGACCACCAGCGGCCACAGGAAGTTGTTCCAGTGGTGGCTGATGGAGACCAGGCCGTAGGCCAGGTAAGTGGGCTTGGCCAACGGCACATAGACCTTGAGCAGAATCGCCATCCAGCCACAGCCCTCGACCCGGGCGGCATCCTCCAGTTCCCGGGGAATCGTCTTGAAGGTCTGTCGCAGCAGGAAGATGCCGAAGGCGCTCGCCACGTAGGGCAGGCCGATACCGGCGATGGTATCGACCAGTCCGAGGCCGCTGGCGATACGGTAGTTCTCGACGATCAACACCTCGGGAAAGACGAACAGCTGAATCAGCACCAGCATGAAGAGCACGTCCTTGCCGGGAACCGGGAAGCGCGCGAAGGCGAAGCCGGCCAGGGTACAGACCACGAACTGCGCCAGCACCACGCCGGTCACCAGCACGAAGGTGTTCAAGTAGTAGCGGGCAAAGGGCGCCTGCTCCCAGGCATCGGCGAAGTTCTCCAGGGTCAACGGCGCCAGCAGGTCGAAGCGCACCATGAACTCCGAGGGATGGAAGGCCGCCCAGAAGGCGTAGAGCAGCGGAAAGATCCAGATGATCGCCAACAGCCAGGCGGCAATGGTTTCCAGGCGCGGCAAGGAAAATCGACGACTCGCCCGCGCCGGGGAGGCAGTGGAAGTGTTCATTGATAATGCGTCCTGCGGTCGAGCACCGTGAACTTCACCGTGGCGACCACCGCCAGCACCAGCAGGATCACTACCGTGATGGTGGCCGCGTAGGTGCGGTCGAAGAAGGAGAAGGCATTCTCGTAGACATAATAGAGCAGCAGGTTGGTGGCGTTGTTGGGACCGCCCTTGGTCATGATGAACAGATGGTCGACAACCCGTACCGCATTGATCAAGGCATTGATCAGCACGAACAGGGTGGTCGGCATCAATAGCGGGAAGGTCACCCGCCAGAAGAAGCTCCAGCGACTGGTGCCCTCCAGGTTCGAAGCTTCCTCGAGCTCCGGGGGGATGCCCTGCAGCGCCGCCAGATAGAAGATCATGAAAAAGCCGGCCTCCTTCCAGACCGTCATCACGATTACCGAGGAAAGCGCTACGGCAGGGTCGCCCAGCCAGTTGACACCGGGTACGCCGATCCCCTCGAGAAGGGTGTTGAACAGACCGATCTGGGGGGCGTAGAAGAACATCCAGATATTGGCCGCCGCGATCATCGGCAGGATGGTGGGCGTGAAGTAGGCCATGCGCACGAAGCCGCGCCCCGGCAGCCGGGCGTTGACGAAGAGCGCCATGCCCAGCGCCAGGGCGATGGAGGTGGGAATCGTGCCGACGGCGTAGAAGAGGTTGTTGCGCGCCACCTGCCAGAAGGTATCGTCCTCGATCAGCAGCGCATAATTCTCAAGCCCGACGAAGGAGGCGGGCTCACCGCGAAAGCCGGGCAGGAAGAGGCTGTTGATCAGGGTGGCGATGGTGGGGAGATAGGCGAAGGTGGCCAGCAGCACGGCCGCCGGCAACATCAGCAGCGCACCATAGATCTGCATGCGCCGATCGGGATTCAGGCTGGCCATGCCCGCTCCTCGCAATCAGTGTGAAGTGGCTTTCGTGATGCCCTGCCACCCGGGCGGGATATAGCACTGTCCGGGTGGCAGGATCCATTTCAGCGCGCGTAGCGCCTCAGGGCTGCATCCGCCTCGCGCTGGGCCTGGGCCAGGGCCTCGGCGGGTGTCATCTGGCCGGTCAGGGCCGCCTGGACGGCATTGTCCAGCGCACGGCGCACGCGGCCCCCCTGGTAGGTGGCGAGTTCGGCGGTGCTGTGTTCCAGCTGATCACGCGCCACGGCCGCGGGCGGGAAGGTCTCGATGTAGTCCCGCAGCGCCTCGGTCTCGTAGGCCGCGGGACTCACCCCCATGTAGCCGGTCTCGATGGACCAGGCGGCGGCGCGCTCCGGGGCGGTCATCCAGCGGATGAAGGTCATGGCGGCCTGCTTCTCTTCCGCGGAGGTGTCCTTGAAGACATAGAAGTTGCCGCCGCCCGTGGGGCTGCCGCGCTGGGTCTTCATGGGCAGCATGGCCACGCCGAAATCGAACTCCGCGGCATTGCGCACGGCCGTGAGGTTACCGGTGCTGTGCCAGATCATGGCCGTGGACTGCTCGAGAAAGTTCTGACGCAGCGTTCCCCACTCGATGGTGCCATCGGGCATGGCCTCGTGCTCCTCGGCCAGCGACACCCAGTATTCCAGTGCCTCGACGGCCGCCGGATCGTCGAAGTAGACCTCGGTACCGTCCTCGCTCATCAGGCGATGGCCGTTCTGGAAGGCAAAGGCCTGGAACATCCAGTAGGGATAGCCGGTGGAAGGCACCATCACGCCCCACTGCTCGCCGTCGGTGGCCTCATGCACGGCGGCGCCCATGGCGGCCATCTCCTCCCAGGTCTCGGGTGGCTGGTCGGGGTCGAGGCCCGCCGCCTCGAAGGCGTCCCTGTTCCAGTAGAGCACGATGGTCGAGCGCTGGAAGGGAATGCCGTAGGTCTTGCCATCGAGACGGCCATTCTCCATCAGCCCCGGGTAGAAGCTGTCGAGCCAGGCCTGCTCTGCCTCGGTCTCGACCAGGTCGTCGAAGGGCACGATGACGTCCTGCTCGATGAGATCGAACAGATCGATGGAGAACATCACCGAGAGCTGCGGCGCCTCGCCGGCCTCGATGGCCGACATGGCACGCACCCGGGTATCGTCGTAGTTGCCGGCATAGATGGCCTCGACATCGATGTCGGGGTGCTCGGCCTCGAAGTCCTCGACCAGGTCGTCGACAACATCGGTAAGGGCACCACCAACGGCGACCGGGTAATACATGGTCAACTGGACGGGATCTTGAGACGCGTCCTGGGCGAGGGCCTGGCCGGCACTCAACAGCCCGGCGGTCGCGAGCAGGCCAATATGCAGGGGGAGACGGGGCTTCATGGAGAGACTCCTGGATCAGAGGTGGCGACTCGGGGGTTGCCTGGTGGATTGCCGGCCTTGGACGCCGCCCTTGAGCCAGCGTCACTGCCGTGCGGGGTCTCGCTTGCCGTGAAGGCGAGCAGCGACAGATCATCGCGACGTTCGCCATCGGCGTCGAAAAGGTGGGCCTTGTCCAGAGGCCAGGAGAGCCGACAGGGCGAGCCTCGCGTCACCTCCGGCCTGCCGGGGAGGCGCGCCCGCAGCACCTGATTGCCTACGGCCAGCCGCAGGATGGTGTCGGCACCCAGGTACTCTTCGTCGAGCACTTCGGCAGACACTCCCGAGGCACCTGCGTGCACCTCGATCTCCTCGGGACGAATGCCCAGCAGACCGCCCCCCGCGGCACTCTCCGCCACCGGGACTCGAGGCTCGCCCTCGATGACGGCGCCCTCCTCCGCGGCGACCAGACGCACCAGGTTCATGGCGGGGCTGCCAATGAAACTGGCGGCGAAGGCCGAGGCGGGGCGCTCATAGAGTTCGTCGGGGGTACCGTCCTGCACGATTCGGCCGGCCTGCATCAGGATCACGCGATCGCCCATGCTCATGGCCTCGACCTGATCATGGGTGACATAGATCACCGTCATGCCCAGGCGCTCCTGCAAGGCCTTGATCTCGCGTCGCATCTCGCCGCGCAGGCGGGCATCCAGGTTGGAGAGCGGCTCATCCATGAGGCAGATGGGATGCTCGGAAATGATCGCCCTGGCCAGCGCCACCCGCTGGCGCTGGCCACCGGAGAGCTGGGCGGGCTTGCGATCGAGATAGGCCTCGAGATCGACCAGGTTCGCGACCAGGTTCAGGCGCTCGCGTCGCTCCGGCTTCGGCACCTTGCGGCTGCGCAAGCCGAAGACGATGTTGTCGGCCACGCTGAGGTGGGGGAACAGCGCGTAGGACTGGAAGACCATGCTGATGCCGCGATCCCCGGGAGGCAGCCAGGTGACGTCGCGATCACCGATAAGGATGTTTCCACTGCTGGCCTGCTCGAGCCCGGCGATCATTCGCAGCGTGGTCGACTTGCCGCAGCCGGAGGGGCCGAGCAGGATCACGAACTGCCCCGGCGAGACATCGAAGGATATCCCGTCCACCGCGGGCGGGTCGTCCCAGCGCTTGGTGACCGTCTCGAGGCGGATGCGCTTGTCGAGATCCCCTTCGTCCCGCTCGCTGTCCTTTTCGTGGGCGCCGTCAAGATTCATAGCATGCCTGTTGCCGTGTCTCGTGAACCGTTCATGCCTGACGAGAGCGTAGCTCGTGTTTCGACTCTTTGGGGTCATCCTTACCGGAAAGGATGACAGGGACATGACATTGACTCGACGTCGTGAGGGGCAACGCCCTCACCGGAGCTCATGCTAGACTTGGCCATTCATACTGATCGGGAACCGACGCTTCATGTCCCTCGACGACCTGCACCTCAACCTGCGCAACCTGACGCCTGACGACTACCCGCAGCTCCAGACGCTGATGGATCGGGTCTATGACGACATCGGCGGCGCCTGGCCGAAACCCACCATCGACAAGCTGATCAATGAGTTCCCCGATGGACAGATCGTCATCGAGGATGACCAGACCATCGTCGGCGTGGCCCTGACCGCGCTGGTCGACTACGACACCTTCTCCAACCCTCACCGCTACGATGACCTCATCGGCAAGCGCGAGACCATCCTCAACGAACCCGATGGCGACGCCATGTACGGGCTCGATGTGCTGATCCATCCGGACTATCGCGGCTACCGGCTGGGTCGGCGCCTCTACGAGGCGCGCAAGGAGCTGTGCCGCTCCATGAACCTCAGGGCGATACTGGCCGGCGGGCGCATCCCCCAGTATCACGAGCATGCCCATGAGCTCTCCCCGGCCGAGTACCTCGACAAGGTAGCCCGCAAGGAGATTCACGATCCCATCCTCTCCTTCCAGCTGGCCAACGATTTCCAGGTCAAGCGCCTGCTACGCAAGTACCTGCCGGAAGACGAGAAGTCTCAGGGCTACGCCACCCTGCTGGAGTGGAACAACATCCTCTTCGAGCCGGCGGAACGGGTGCTGGAAAATCGTCCCACCCAGGTGCGGGTCGGTGCGGTTCAGTGGCAGATGCGCGAGTTCGACTCGGTGGAAGCGGTGCTGCAGCAGGTGGAATATTTTGTCGACGCGCTCTCCGACTACAAGAGCGATTTCGCGATCTTCCCGGAGCTGTTCAACGCCCCGCTGATGGGGCTGCAGGACCGCGCCGCCCAGCAGGACCAGATGGCCGCCATCCGCTTCCTGGCCGGCTTCACCGAGCGGTTCAAGACCGAGCTGTCGCGCATGGCAGTCTCCTACAACATCAACATCATCGCCGGCTCGATGATCGAGATGGGCGAGGACGACCTCCTCTACAACATCGCCTACCTGTGTCATCGCGACGGCACCATCGAGCGCCAGGCCAAGCTGCATATCACGCCTCAGGAGCGTCGCGACTGGGTGATCGAGGGCGGCGACGAACTGCTGGTGTTCCAGACCGATGCCGGCCGGGTGGGCATCCAGATCTGCTACGACGTGGAATTTCCGGAGCTCTCGCGCCTGCTCGCCGACCAGGAGATGGATATCCTCTTCGTACCCTTCTGGACCGATACCAAGAACGGCTACCTGCGGGTACGCCACTGCGCCCAGGCCCGGGCCATCGAGAACGAGTGCTACGTGGTGCTGTGCGGCAGCGTCGGCAACGTGCCCTCCGTCGAGAACATGGAGATTCAGTACGCCCAGTCGTCGGTCTTCTCGCCCTCGGACTTCGCCTTCCCCCACGATGCCGTGCTTTCCGAGACCACGCCCAACACCGAGATGATCATGTTCTCGGACCTCGACCTGACCCGATTGACCGTGGTGCGAGCCGAAGGCTCGGTGACCAATCTCAAGGACCGCCGCAAGGATCTCTTCGACCTGCGCTGGCGGGACTGGTCCTGGAAGTCCGGGGCCGATCTGGAGGAGAGCTGAGGCAATGCTCGGCCGCCTGCGCCGCTGGCAAGCGGAGCGCTTCGAGACCCGCCACCCGCTGCCTGACGCGGAGTGGCGGGAGGCTCGCGACCGCCTGCCCCTGCTTGCCGCCCTGTCCGACACCGAAGCGGAGCGCCTGGGCTGGCGAGCCTGGCGTCTGCTGCACACCAAGCGCGTCAGCCTGCATCCGGAGCTCGCCGAGACTACACCCTTCGACGAGCGCGCCCGGCTGGCGCTGGCGGCTCAGGCCTGCCTGCTGACATTGGGCTGGGAGGAAGAGGAACACCAGGAGGCATTCGCCAACGTCCACGAGATTCTCATTCTGCCGGAGGCCTTTCGACGCCGCGTGGCGGATATGGACGAGGCTGGCGTGGTCCACGAGTATATCGACGAGCGGGCCGGCGAGACCTCTTCTCAGGGCCCGGTGGTGGTCTCCTTTCCCGACCTGATGGAGAGCGGCGACTTCACCGGCTTCAACGTGCTGATCCACGAGCTGGCCCACAAGCTCGACCTGGGCAACTCCCTGGATGTGGACGGTTTCCCGCCCTTGCCCCGGGAGATCGACGCGAAGGAGTGGTATCGGGTCTTCATGGGCGTCTGGGAGGACCTGCAGTCCCGCCTGGCCCGCGGCGAACCGACACCCATCGACGACTATGCGGCAACCCATCCCGGCGAATGCTTCGCCGTCTGCTGCGAGCATTTCTTTACCGCCCCGGACGCGCTCGAGCGTGCCTACCCCGAACTCTACGCGCTGCTCGGGCGCTACTTTCGGCAGAATCCGCAGGCCCGGCTGCCCACCCCGACGCACGAGCACTCCGGGTCGAGAGACCCGGCACGCCACTGACCCGGCACCATCATACAGAGGAGGCATTGATGATCGACTTGCGCAGCGACACCGTCACTCGCCCCGGCACCGCCATGCGCGACGCCATGTACGCCGCCCCGGTGGGTGACGACGTCTGGGGCGACGACCCCAGCGTGGCGAGCTTCGAGGCCGCCGTCGCCGAACGTGCCGGCAAGGCCGCCGCCCTGCTCTTCCCCAGCGGCACCCAGAGCAACCTGGCCGCCCTGCTTGCCCACTGCCAGCGCGGCGACGAATACATCGCCGGCCAGAAGGCCCATACCTACAAGTACGAGGGCGGTGGCGCCGCCGTGCTGGGCGGCATTCAACCCCAGCCAGTGGAGAATGCCGCGGACGGCTCGCTGCCATTGGAGAGTATTCGCACCGTCATCAAGCCGGGCGATTTCCACTTCGCTCGTACCCGGCTGCTGGCGCTCGAGAATACCATCGGCGGCAAGGTGCTGGATGCCGACTACACGAAGGCGGCCACCGACCTGGCCCGGGCGCATGGCCTGGCCACCCACCTGGATGGCGCCCGCCTGTTCAACGCCAGCGTCGCCACGGACACGCCACTGGCGACGCTGTGCGAGTCCTTCGACACCGTTTCGCTGTGCTTCTCGAAGGGACTCGGTGCACCGATCGGCTCGACCCTGGTGGGCTCGCCGTCGCTGATCGATTCGGCGCGACGCTGGCGCAAGGTGCTCGGCGGCGGCATGCGCCAGTCCGGCATCATCGCTGCCGCCTGCCACTATGCCCTCGACCACCAGGTGGCGGACCTCGCCGACGACCACCGCCGAGCCGCCCGCCTGGCCGACGGGATCAGTGCGCTGCCGGAGCTGGATGTCGACCACCAAGCCACCAATATGGTGTTTATCCGAGTCCCGAAACACCATCTTGTACCGCTGCGCGCCTGGCTGGCCGAGCGCGATATCCTCATCGAGGTGCTCTACGTCACTCGGCTCGTGGTCCACCGCGACCTGAACGACGACGCCATCGAACAGGTACTCGAGGCGTTAGGTGACTACTTCGCCAGCCGCTGATATTGCATTCAGCGAACAGTCACTGCCATCAACGTTCGGCATTCCCGCTAGGCTCGCGGCGGCTGGGGCGCACCAGCCAGAAGCGCTCTTCGCTGACCAGACCGTAGGTGAAGGGAGTCACCAGGTCAGGACGGGCAGCCAGCAGCAGCCGATGGGCCAGGGCGATGCCCACGCCCTCGGCCGCGAGTGCCAGCGTCATCACCTGATTGTCGCAGCTCAGCGTATGGCATCTGGCCTCCAGCCCTGTCACGCCGGCGGCCTCCAGCCACGCCGGCCAGCCGGCGCCAAATCCCAGGGCATGTAGCAGGGTATGCCCGGCGAGATCGCCCGGCGCACCCAGCTCCCGTGCCAGGACGGGAGAGCAGGCCGGTACCGGCCACTCATCACCCAGCGCCAGCGTCTCTACCCCCGACCAGTCACCGTGACCGTAGCGAATCTCGATGTCCGCTCCCTCGGGGCCAAAATCAGCCGACCAGATGGCGCTGACCACACGTATCGCGAGCTGCGGGTATTCACGCTGCAGCTGCGCCAGCCGCGGCGCCAACCAGTTCTGCTGTATCACTTGCGTGGTGCGCAGCGTCACTGAATGGTCCGCCGCACCGCCAAACACCTCGGCGACCCCCTCGGCCAGGAGCGAAAAGGCGTCGTTGATGCTCGGCAGCCAGGATTGACCCGCAGGCGTCAGGCTGAGGCTGAGTGGATGGCGAACGAACAGCTTGTGACCCAGCCGGTCCTCGAGCAGGCGAATGCGCTGGCTGATCGCCGCCTGGGTCACCCCAACTCGCGGCCAGCGGCGGTGAAGCTCAGGGTTAGGGCCGCGGCCTTGAAGGCCTGCAGCCAGATCAAGGGAGGCAGAGCGCTCATGGGAAAGTCATCCATAAATCGTGCTTGGGCATAGCCTCCAGATTAATCGTTTGTCAGCCGCCCGGCGACTCCCCATCCTTGTAGGCCCGATTCCCCATGCCCACTGCAGGAGGCCCGGATGTTCACCGCCTCATCCCCCGAAACCCAAACGACGCCGGTGGAGATGCACGAACTCGCTCCCTACGACCAAGCCCCCCGGCTGGTCGAGGCCCGCCCCGAGTCGCGGGGAGTGGTGCTGACCTGGCGGGATGGTGCAGAGTCTCGCCCGCCTTGGGTGTGGTTGCGTGACCACTGCGCCTGTAGCGAGTGCCGCCACCCGCAAACCCGCGAGCGTCTGGTGCTACCCTGCGCCAGGAGAGTCCGGACGCCTTTCGCCTGCTGGCAGAGCCCCCGTCGACTTTCGCTTCCAAGACGAGACACACGATATCCCCGTGCGCGAGCCGATCCTGCGCTGCGATGCCCAGGGGCGCGTGGTGGAAGTCCGATTCAACAACTGGATCCGAGAAACCATGCAACTGCCACCAGAAACCATCGAGGCCTGGTATACCGCCTACCAACGTTTCTGGGCGCTGCTTCATCAACCACGTCACAGGATCGAGTTCGCTCTGGCGCCAGGCCAGATGGTCGCCTTCGGCAACCGCCGCATACTGCACGGCCGCGGTGCCTTCAACCCTGCCAGCGGACGCCGCCACCTGCAGGGGACCTATCTCGACCGCTACATGCTCGAGTCGCGCCTGCGGGTACTGGCGCGTCAGCCCTGAGGCACGACACGAACGGGAGAAGTCTTGCTGACCAGCAATCTCACTGAAAGAGATCGCTGCCTCAGAGGGCCTCGCGGGAGCGACCTAGTTGCACGCGGCCACAGGCCAGGTCGACGACCAGGCGAACCAACGGCCGTTGACCGAGCAGCGTCGCCTGAACCACCTCCAGTTGGGTATGAGAGGCTGCATCAGGGAAAGTAGCAGTTTACAAAACCGCTTCAGTCATTGCCCTCACGCGAAGGGGGTGCCATGAATTCGGGGCCAACCGGATCCTTGATGCAACGGCTGAGTATGTCGTCAATTTCCTTGAACGCCTGGGGATCCAGTGACCAGCCCTCGACCTCACTGACGGGGTCGAGCTGCTCCGGCCGGCGAGCACCCCAGAGCGAGGTGGTGACCTGGGGTTGGTCGATCAGCCAGCGCAAGGCCAGAGCGAGAACGTTCTTGCCATAGCGTTCCCGGGCGAAACGGTCCAGCTCAGCCACGGCATCCAGATACTGGCGATAGCGCTCCCCCTGGAACTTGGGATCATTCTTTCGCAGGTCATCACCGCTGAACTGCGTGTCTTCTCGCATCTTCCCTGTCAGCATCCCCCGGCAAAGACCCCCATAGGTGATGGTGGCAATTCCGTGCTCACGGCAGTAGGGGAGTATCTCGTCCTCTATCTCCCGCTCAAAAAGGTTGTAAGGGGGCTGCAGGCTGTGCAGGGGCACAGTTTTACGGAATTCATCCATCTGGGCGGGGCTGAAGTTCGAAACGCCGATTGCACGGATCTTGCCCGCCTTGAAAAGATTCTCCATGGCTCGGGCCGTTTCCTCCATGGGGGTTACGGGGTCGGGCCAGTGTACCTGGTAAATATCAATGGTCTCGGTCTGCAGACGTCTCAGCGAGTCTTCCACTTCCTTCTCGATACGGCTGGCCGTGGCCTCCCGCCAGACCTTGTCATGATCCGCATTCCAGTTCAGGGCAACCTTTGTGGCGAGCGCAACCTTGTCACGGCGACCGCCCGCCAGCGCCTTGCCAACAATTTCCTCCGAACGCCCAAAGCCATAGACGGGAGCGGTATCAATCAGACCGATCCCCTTGTCGATAGCGGCATGGATGGTATCAATGGACTGGCCTTCATCGGTGCCTCCCCACATCCAGCCACCAATCGCCCAGGTGCCCAGGCCAACCGGTGTAACCCTGATATCGCTGTTTCCAAAGAGCTGAGTGTCCAAAATGCCTCCCGAAAGTCAGATTGTGAGCGTGGTCGCTGACAGCATAGTCAAGAAACCGTTACCGGAAAGGCCGGCCATCTCAACCGATCACTTATCCTCTGATCCGCCTTATTTTTTTCAGCATACTTCGGCCATGGGCTAGGTGGTGGACATGGATAGTGCGCAAGGCTCTCTCGCTGTGAACACGCTGGGTGCCATTGGCTGACACGGGAACCCGCGGGGCCCGTATGCTTTAGCTTTCCTCAGCAGCCAAGCAGGGCGTGGGTAGCGCCAGGGAGGGGTTCTCAGCTCCTCCTCGATGGTCCTGCACTCGGGACCTGTCGCCGGAACAGCCTCGAGCATTACTTCCATCGGCGATAGCCCTGAGTAGCCAAGGACCAGGCTTGCATTCCCCATCTGCTCCTGCTTCCGCGGATCGCCCTCACCTTGCTCGCCAACTGGTAGTAGCTATTCCCTCGGCAACTCGCTTTCGTCATCCTCCCGGTGGCCTGGCCACCAGGTGGGTCGCTCCTGCTCCCACTCCTCCTGCACCAGATGGCGCAACAGGCGGCCGCGGTAGCAGAGCATCTGCCACTCGGCTCCCAAACGGTAGCGCACCCGCTCCCAGCCCCCCTCATCGGCATGGGTGAAGGGGCCGCCCCGGGCAATCGCGCGGCGATAGACGGCCAGGCAACGCTCGGCACAGCGTACCTCGTCATAGTCGGCGGCGGTCTCGAGGGCGTCCTCGGCCAGCGGCAAGCGGATATCGGGGTCCGCCAGGGAAACCAGTGCCTCGGCCATGGCATCGACGTCATCCTCGGCAAGCAGCCGACCGTTGCGGCCATCGACCACCACTTCGCGCACCCCGGGGGCATCGATGGCCACCACGGGCAGAGCGGCCGCCATGGCCTCGGCCACCACCATCCCCTGAGTCTCGCTGTGGGAGGCGAAGGCGAAGACATCCATGGCATGGTAGGCATCGATCAGGGCCTGGCCCTGCAGGCGGCCGGTGAAGTGCAGGCGCCCCTCCACGCCCCTGGCCTTGGCCAGTGCCTGGATGTCGCTGCGGGCCTCGCCCTCCCCCACCACCAGGAAGTGGGCCCCGGTCTCGCGCGCCAGCGCCTCGGCCACCGCCTCGGCCAGGAACGCCAGGTTCTTCTCCAGCGCCAGGCGCCCCAGATGGCCGATCACGAAGGCCCCGCCAGGAATGTCGAGTCGCGCGCGCCAGTCTCGGCCGTCGCCAAGGGCAAACCGCGCGGTGTCCACGCCGCTCGGCACCACGCTGATGCGTGGATTGGCCTCGCGCCGAAGCAGCAGGTCACGGATGCTCTCGCTGGGCGCGATCACCTCGTCGCACAGCCAAGTGTACTGGTTGGCGAGCGCCACCGCGAAGCGCTGCATGCGCGGCGAGTCGCCGGGCACGTAATGGGTGTAGTGCTCGTAGAGGGTGTGATGGGTGAAGATCAGCGGCAGGCCGTAGGTCTCCGCCGCCCGCGCGGCCGTATCACCCAGCAGGAAGGGGTGGTGGGCATGGACGACATCGGGATCGAAGGCCTCGATCGCTTCATGGAGCTGGCCGGGAATCGGCACCGGCAGCGAGAAGTCGCTGCCGTTGAAATGCTGTACCGCCACCACCCGTACCACGTCGCCCTCCTCCCGGGGCTGCCCCTCCAGGCGCGGCGCCACAACCAGCACACGGTGGCCGGCGGCCTGCAGCTGGCACTTGAGGCGCTGTACCGACTCGCTGACCCCGCCGACGATGGGCAGGTAGGTATTGGTGAACATCAGCACATTCACTGGCACAAGGCTCCTCGACTCACGGTGGCGACATTCTGCCGGGAAGGCTCGCTACTGGCCATGTCCTTTCAAGCAAGAACGAACTGAAAGAAATGGTACTCGGATTCCCTTTCCTTCGTGCATGGCTAGAATGGCAGGCACAACCCAGGTATCCCACATGCGCCCCCATGCATCCCAGAGGAGGAGTTCCATGTCCCATCGTATCGCCGTCATTCCCGGCGACGGCATCGGCAAGGAAGTGATGCCCGAGGGGCTCCGCGCCCTCGAGGCCGCCGCCGCACGCTTCAGCATCAACCTGAATCTCGAGCACTTCGACTTCGCCAGCTGCGACTACTATCTCGAGCACGGCCAGATGCTGCCCGACGACTGGTTCGAGCAGCTCAAGGATGCCGATGCCATCTTCTATGGTGCCGTGGGCTGGCCGGATACGGTTCCCGACCACGTATCCCTGTGGGGTTCGCTGCTGCAGTTCCGCCGCCGCTTCGACCAGTACGTCAACCTGCGCCCCTGCAAGCTGCTGCCGGGCATCAAGAGTCCACTGGCCGACCGCAAGCCGGGCGACATCGACTTCTACGTGGTACGCGAGAACACCGAAGGCGAGTACTCCAGCGTCGGCGGCAAGATGTTCGAGGGCACCGACCGCGAGGTGGTGATCCAGGAAACGGTGATGACCCGCACCGGGGTCGACCGGGTGCTGAAGTACGCCTATGAGCTCGCCCAGTCACGCCCGCGCAAGAAGCTCACCTCGGCCACCAAGTCCAACGGCATCGCCATCACCATGCCCTGGTGGGACGAGCGGGTAGTGGCGATGTCAGGGAGCTATCCCGAGGTGAGCGTCGACAAGTTCCATATCGATATCCTCACCGCCAACTTCGTCATGCACCCCGACTGGTTCGACGTGGTGGTGGCCAGCAACCTCTTCGGCGACATCCTCTCCGACCTGGGGCCGGCCTGCACCGGCACCATCGGGGTTGCCCCCTCTGCCAACATCAATCCCGAGGGCACCTTCCCCAGCCTGTTCGAACCCGTTCATGGTAGTGCCCCGGACATCTTCGGCAAGGGTATCGCCAATCCCATCGGGCAGATCTGGTCCGCCGCCATGATGCTCGAGCACCTCGGCCACCCGGAAGCCGGCCAGGCCATCGTCGATGCCTTCGAGGCAGTGCTCGCTGAAGGTGACGAGGCGATACTCACACCGGATGTCGGCGGCCATGGCACCACCGAGTCCCTGGGCCGCGCCATCGCCGAGCGGATCACCGGCTGACGCGACAGGAGCCCGACACGACGACACACACGCTGGAAGAGGAGCCGACATGCAAGATAACGAGAAGCGCCTGGGGCCCTACCGCAGCAAGCGTGATTTTCGCGAGTCACCCGAGCCACGGGGCAAGGGGTCCAGCGGCTGGCGGCAGAAAGGCAACCCCCTCTTCGTCATCCAGCATCACGACGCCTCTTCCGAGCACTTCGATTTTCGCCTCGAGATCGACGGCACCCTGACGTCCTGGGCGGTACCCAAGGGACCTTCTACCGATCCTGCCGAGAAACGCCTGGCGGTGAGGGTGGAGGATCATCCTCTCGACTATGCGGATTTCGAGGGGGTGATCCCGCCGGGCCGCTATGGGGCAGGCACTGTACTGGTCTGGGATGCAGGGCCCTATCGCAACTTGAAACAGGACGAGAAGGGAAATTCCCTCTCCATGAGGGAGTCGCTGGAGAAAGGCCAGATCGAGGTCTGGCTGGAAGGCAGGAAGCTACGCGGTGGCTATGCGTTGATCCACAGCAGGATGGGGGGCAGGGAGGAGAACTGGCTGCTGGTCAAGATGGACGACGAGGGCGCCGATGCCCGGCGAAAACCGACCCACACCGAACCCGAAAGCGTGCTCAGTGGCCGCACCCTCGACCAGATCGCCGATGAGGAAGATCCCTGATTTTCACAGTCCGCTGAGCCCTGGCGTCGAAGCCGGTAACGCAGCTACCCCAGAAACTCCTGGACCTCCTCGAGGACCCGGCAGGCGTTGTCCTTCTGATCGACGAAATGCCTGAGGATGACACAGAGCTCTTGGGAGCTGCAGGAATCCAGAATCAGACGATAGAACTGCCAGGAGTTGCAGGCAGCAAGCAGCACTTGGGCCAGGGTCAATCGCGCGATGCCGTCATCCACCACGAAGAAATGCTCTCGACGCAGTTCCGCCTGCAATTCAGGGCTGAGGCCGCGATGCCTGAGTTTCTCGCCCAGCCCCAGACCCTCGGCCGACGCCAACAGGCTGTCCAGACGTTCTTCACACTCGATGCCCAGGGCCACCATCAGGCGACTGATGGAAGGGTGGGTGGGCAGGAAGCACAGGGCGAACCCGCGGTAACGGTGCATCTCCTCTAACTCGTGATCCCAGGCCAGGAGAAATTCCTCTTCCGGCAGACAGCAGCGGATCGGGCTTTCAAGCATGCTGTTTGACATTGTATCGCACCCCCGTGTTGTCGAGCCTCGTGCACTCTAGCCGTGACGTAACCATGGGATGCCCATGGAACGCCTTGATCCAGGTTAAGCAAACCCAAAAAACTCGAGAACGGTGTCCGTGTGATCCGGCAGCTGAGTCACAGCGACGAAAAGGCCCCATCCGCTTTCCCGTCGGGGAAGCCCGGATGGGGCCTTGTCTGTCGCGAGATTCCCCGTGTGTAGCGTCAGCCGGCCAGCTTGGCGGCGATGCGTGCCACGTGCTCACCCTGGAAGTGGGCGATCTTGAGTTCGCGCTCGTCGGGCTGGCGCGAACCGTCGCCGCCGGCGATGGTCGAGGCGCCATAGGGATTGCCACCGCCGGCCTGATCGAAGATGTACTGCTCGCCGATACCATAGCCCAGCGGCACGATCACCATGCCGTGATGGGCCAGGGTGTGCCAGAAGGAGGTGATGGTAGTCTCCTGGCCACCGCCGGTTCCGGTGGAGGTGAAGACGCTGGCCACCTTGCCACGCAGCTTGCCGTTCGCCCAGAGGCCGCCGGTCTGATCGAGGAAGGTCCGCATCTGGGCGGACATGTTGCCGAAGCGGGTCGGGCTGCCGAAGAGGACGGCATCATAGTCGGCCAGTTCGTCGGGGTTCGCCTCGGGGGTATCGAAGGATTGACCACCGGCCTTGGCAAAGGCATCGGCAGGCATGGTCTCGGGCACGCGCTTGAGAGTGACTTCGACACCCTCGACACTGCCGGCACCTTCGGCCACGGTGCGGGCCAGGGTATCGATATGGCCATACATGGAATGGTAGAGCACCAGTATCCGTGTCATTGCAATGCCTCCTTCTAGGTTCCGTTGTATAACGGCACCCAGTATAAAATCGACGGAAACGAAAGGAAGCGAAGAAAATCGACGCGATCAGCCAACCTGATCGAAACGTCACGCCTTGCGCCACACCCCTTCGAGGATCCGCACCCGGTCCGCGGCCAGGTTGTCGCGCAGGTTCCGCCCCATCTCGGCAAAGACCTCGCCGAAGATCAGTGCCGGCCCGGGCAGGGTTGGCGGCGACGTTGCGACGGAACCCTCCCGACGGCTGTGCTTGCGTCGCCAGGCAAGGGCTTCCTCGGTGACGTCCCGCACCACCACCGGGGCGAAACCGCTCTCGGCCAGCACTGCTTCCAGGGACTGCCGAGGGCGAAGATGGCTGGTCTCGATGCTCCGTGCCCAGGGAACCGGCAGGCTGAGCGGCAAGCGGTCGTCACCGGCCACCACTTCGTGGAGCAGCAACGTGCCGCCGGACACCAGCACTCGCTGCCACTCGGCGAGTACCGCGGCGATATCTGGCATGTTCATCAGCGCGTGCTGGCACCACACCACATCGAAGGTGCCATCCGCGAGCGGCATGTGAGCCGCATCGGCGCAGAGGAAACGTGTACTCTCGTCGAGTCCGGTGGCACGACTCAGCCAGCCGGCCACTTCCACGAAGGCGGCGGTGATATCCAGCCCGGTCGCCTCGGCGCCGAACTCAGCCGCCAGCAGTCGGCTCGCCCCGCCGGTGCCACACCCCACGTCCAGCACCCGGCTGCCGGCGGCGAGGCGCCCCAGCACCGCCAGGGAGCGGCTGGCCCGTCGTCCGCCCAGGTGCAACTGGTCGATGCCGGCGATCTCTTCCAGGCTGAGGTGGTCGGGGTCGCACCCCGCCTCGCGGAAGGCCGCTCGCAGTCGCGTCGACAGGCTTTGCTCGCCTCGCTCGGCAGGCGCATCGTAGTGGGCATCGAGGTGACGGGCCTGGTCGGGCATGATGATCTCCTGGTGGCAGGCGACGATGCCAGTCTAGTCGCAGAAGGCCCTGTTCCCCATCGTGCAAAGGTCACGGCAGCTGCTGAATTCCGGTCAGCCCGCCGCTGATCGAGATTTTCACTCCGGGCCCCACCATTTTCATCTGACCGACCTTCGTCCTTGAGTTCACCAGCGACGAACGGGATGGTGTCACCAATTACCACAACATCGACAACAGGTGCCCGCATGCCTTCCGACATGAGCCTCGAGCAGTTCTTCTCGCGCCTCTGGGACGACTACACCGCCATGACGCCCCAGGCGAGTCGCATCCATGATGCTCTGGTCGCCGATGGCGAGACCATCGTCAACGACCATGTGGCCTTCCGCACCTTCGACCGTGGCCCCATTCGCCTGGCCGACCTCGAGCCGCACCTGCTGGCACTCGGCTACACCCGGCTGGAGCCGTACGACTTCGAGGCCAAGAAGCTGCGTGCCTGGGGCTACCTGCCGCCGCGTGAGGACCAGCCCAGGGTGTTCCTCTCGGAGCTGAAGTGCCGAGAGCTATCGGCACCTGCCCAGGAGATCATCGACGAGCTGGTGGACCAGATCGATCCTGCCCGGATCGCCTCGCCCGAGGTGATGTGGGCCGGCCGTCTCTGGGAAGCACCGACCTGGGGGGAATACTGCACCCTGGCGAAGGAGAGCGATTACGCCGCCTGGCTGTCGATCATCGGGCTGCGAGCCAACCACTTCACGGTCAGCGTCAACCACCTGCGCTACCACGACACCCTGGAGAAACTGCTGGCCAAGGTCGAGTCGTTGGGATTGGCCATCAATGCCTCCGGTGGACGCATCAAGGGTTCCCCCGAGGTACTGCTGGAGCAGGCCTCGACACTCGCCGACCGCATGCCCTTCACCTTCTCCGGCGGGCGGGTGGAGGAGATCCCCACCTGCTACTACGAGTTCGCTCGCCGCTACCCGGATGCCGAGGGCCAGCTCTACCAGGGCTTCGTCGCCGCCAGCGCCGACCGTATCTTCGAGTCCACCGACGCCCATCCCGGCCATGCTGGCTGAGTGGTTCGACCAGGGTCTGAAAGGCCACACCTGCTCTCCCACCGAAGGCAGGGTTCCGGGTGGGCGTTTCCGGATAGTCGCTTCGGGAGTGCTCGAACTCGTGCCGGACTCCCTCGCCATCGAGGCGAGGGCCTGTGTGCTCTCGGTCGGCGTCCACGGCAACGAGACGGCTCCCATGGAGATGCTGGGCGAGTCCCTCGCCCGCCTGGAAGCCGGGCTGCTGCATCTGGGAGCGCCGCTGCTGGTGATCCTGGGAAACCCCGAGGCCATCCGGCGCGGCCAGCGCTATGTCACCACCAACCTCAATCGGCTGTTCCGCCGCGATCTCGCGGAGACGGGTGACGAGCCCGACCGAGCCCGGGCGCTGATGGCCGCGGTAGACGCCTTCTACGCCCGCCATGCCGGCCTCTCCCGCCTGCACTACGACCTGCATACGGCGATCCGCGACAGTCGCTTCCCGCGTTTCGTGGTCGAGCCCTTCGCAGACGCGCCGACGCCCCACGAGCATTGGTGCTGGCTGGCGGCCGCCGGCATCCAGGCGGTGCTACACCAGCACCGTCACAGCTGGACCTTCTCGCACTATTCGAAGCACTACCATGGTGCGGCGACCTTTACCCTGGAACTGGGGCGTGCCCTGCCGTTCGGCCACAACGACCTGGCGCCGCTGGCCCCCATGGGCCGGTTGCTCGAGGCGCTGGTCGAGGGTCGTGAGCCAGACGCCGGCGACCCCCGCGCCATGACCTTCTTCCGCGCCGAGCACGAGCTGCTGCGACACAGCGAGGCGTTTCGGCTCTGCTTTCCCGATGATACCCCCAACTTCACCGAGTTCCCGCCAGGCACACGGCTGGCAGAAGACGCCGTCGCCGGCGAGACCCGGGTCGGGGAGACTCCGCTATCGGTTGTCTTTCCCAACGCCGAGGTCGAGATCGGGGCCCGGGCGGCGCTGCTGGTCGTTCCGAGCCCACCGCCGGACTGACCCCCTCACCTCGGCACCTCACAACAACAACCGCCAGGAGAATCCCCATGCCCCATGCCATCCCCCTACCGGACCAAGGTAGAATGCCCGGCTCGTCGCGGCCCCCCTCCGGAAATGCTCCGGCCTGTTAGAATCATCTATTTTCGATCCCCGGTCTTGATCCCGAACCGCGCCGACCGACCCTCGATGCGGCGGACCGCCCACGATCTGGAGCCCGTTACATGGCCGATACCCCGATTCCGCTGGAAGTGCGCAATATCACCAAGCGCTTCGGCGACGCCGAGGTCCTCAAGGGCCTCTCCCTGAAGGCGCACAAGGGCGATGTGATCACCCTGATCGGCGCCTCCGGTTCCGGCAAGAGCACCTTCCTGCGCTGCATGAACCTGCTCGAGCAGCCCGACGAGGGCGATGTGATCGTCCACGGCGAAGAGATCCGCTTCAAGCAGACGAAACACGGCCGCGAACCCGCCGACTGGAAGCAGGTGGTGCGCATGCGCGCCAAGCTCTCCATGGTCTTCCAGAGCTTCAACCTCTGGGCCCACATGACGCTGCTGGAGAACGTCATCGAGGCCCCGATCCATGTGCTCGGCAAGCCCAGGAAGGAGGCGATCGGCCACGCCCGTCAGCTGCTCGAACGGGTGGGCCTGGGAGAGCATGCCGACTACTACCCGGCCCAGATGTCCGGTGGCCAGCAGCAGCGTGGCGCCATCGCCCGGGCACTGGCCATGGACCCGGAAGTGATGCTCTTCGACGAGCCGACCTCGGCACTGGACCCGGAACTGGTCGGCGACGTGCTGAAGGTGATGCGCGACCTCGCCGAAGAGGGCCGCACCATGATCGTGGTCACCCACGAGATGTCCTTCGCCCGTGACGTCTCCTCCCAGGTGATCTACCTGCATCAGGGACGAGTCGAGGAAGCCGGCCCGCCGGATGAGGTCCTGGGCAACCCGAGCTCCGAACGACTCAAGCAGTTCCTGGCGCCCAAGCACTGAGGCGACCCGGACGAGGAGACATCCATGATCGACCTGCACGGCTACGGCCCGCGTCTCGCGGAAGGGGCCCTGATCACCATCGAACTGGCGGTACTTTCGCTGATCCTTGCCATCGTGCTGGGCCTGCTCACCGCCAGCGCCAAGATGTCGCGCAACTGGCTGGCCCATCGCATCGGCACCGTCTACACCACGGTCATCCGCGGCGTGCCCGACCTGGTGCTGATGATGCTGATGTTCTTCGGCGGCCAGATCGGCATCAACATGGTCACCGACCAGCTCTACGAGCGCTTCGGATGGGATATCTTCATCAACGTCAACGAGTTCGTCGCCGGCGTGGTCACCATCGGGCTGATCTTCGGCGCCTACATGGGCGAGACCTTCCGTGGCGCCTTCCTGGCAGTGGACAGCGGCCAGATCGAGGCCGGGCGTGCCTACGGCATGAACCACTGGCTGGTGTTCCGGCGCATCCGTTTCCCGCAGATGATGCGCCATGCCATTCCGGGACTCTCCAACAACTGGATGGTGCTGCTCAAGACCACCGCTCTGGTCTCGGTGATCGGCCTAACCGACATGGTTCGCGTGGCCGCCGAGGCCTCCAAGGCCACCCGTGAACCCTTCACGTTCATGATCATCGTCGCCGCCGTCTATCTGCTGATCGCCACGGTCTCGGAGTGGGGCTTCGCACGGCTGCAGAAGCGCTATGAC
This sequence comes from Halomonas lysinitropha, assembly GCF_902500215.1. Classification (GTDB taxonomy): domain Bacteria; phylum Pseudomonadota; class Gammaproteobacteria; order Pseudomonadales; family Halomonadaceae; genus Halomonas; species Halomonas lysinitropha. The sequence goes on along the minus strand of NZ_CABVOU010000027.1, from coordinate 255,041 downwards.
GTCGGCTACCGGGAGGCAGACTGATGGAAGCCCTGATGAACTGGCTGGAAACCCAGCTCGCCGACAACAGTATCTTCACCCTGCAGACCCTCGGCTTCTACGGCGAAGGCCTGGTCACTACCGTGCAGCTGGTATTCCTGTCGCTGATCATCGGCCTGGTCATGGCGGTACCGCTGGCCATCGGCCGCGGCTCGAAGCACCGCTGGATCAGCCTGCCGATCTTCCTCTACTGCTACGTGTTCCGCGGCACGCCACTGCTGGTCCAGCTCTATCTGATCTACTACGGCGTGGTGTTCGTCGAGGGGATCCAGGAGACCTGGCTGTGGGTGATCCTCGAGAAACCCTTCGTGCCGGCGCTGATCGCCTTCACCCTCAACACCGCGGCCTACACCACCGAGATCTTCCGCGGCGCCATCAAGTCCACGGCCCGCGGGGAGATCGAGGCCGCAAGGGCCTACGGCATGTCCCGGGGGCTGATGCTGCGTCGTATCGTGCTGCCCAGCGCCTTCCGGCGCGCCCTGCCCGCCTACGGCAACGAGGTGATCTTCATGCTCCACGCCAGCGCCATCGCCAGCGTGGTCACCATCATGGACCTGACCGGGGCAGCCCGTTTCGTCTATGCGCGCTACTACGCGCCCTTCGAGGCCTTCCTGTTCGTCGCGGCCATCTATCTGTGCCTGACGTTCGCCATTCTCTACCTGTTCCGCTACCTGGAACGGCGCCTGCTGGCACATCTCAAACCGGCCAGCGGCTGACAGGCACCGCCGATGAGCGTAAAACAAGCGTTGGGAACCGGCGTTTGAAAGCGACTGGCTCCCCTTTCAGACGGACCCCGGCATCCGCTATGGTGGGCCCGTCATCACCCACGAGGTGAAACCACCAACAACACGGGAAGACACCCATGAAGCTACACAAGATCCTGAGCCTCGGCGTGTTCGGCGCCGCCCTGGTCGCCGGCAGCGCCAATGCCGAGGTACGCGACATCCGCATCGGCGTCGACGTGCCCTACGAGCCCATGGAGTACCGCACCCCCGACGGCGAGCTGACGGGCTTCGACATCGACCTGGGCAACGCTCTGTGCGCCGAGATCGGCATCCAGTGCGAGTGGGTCGTGCAGGGCTGGGACGGCATCATCCCCGGCCTCCAGGCGCGCAAGTACGACGCCATCATGTCCTCGATGACCATCAACGAGCAGCGTCGCGAGCAGGTACTCTTCTCCGACCCCTACATCACCCCGCCGTCGGCCTGGTTCGCCCCCAGCGACGTGGAGATCGGTACCCCGTCTGAAGAGACCCTCGAGGGCATGACCCTCGGCGTGCAGCGCGGCACCCTGCAGGACAACTACGTGACCGACATGTACGGCGACGTGGCCGACGTCAATCGCTACGCCACCGCCGACGACATGGTGCTGGACATGGATTCCGGTCGCCTCGACGCGGTCTTCCTCGACTTCCCGATCGGCAAGTCCACCCTGCTCGACAGTGACGCCGGAAACTACAAGCTGGTCGGCGAGAAGATCACCGAGCCCAAGGAGTACTTCGGTGAAGGCTTCGGCATCGCCTTCCGCCAGCGCGACCAGGAACTGGCCGAGGCTTTCAACGTGGCCCTGGAGACGCTGCAGGACAACGGCACCTACGAGGAGATTCACGAGAAGTACTTCGGTACGGAGTGAATCGAACGATAAAGCGTCAGCCGATACGACCGGGGCCTCAGGGCCCCGGTCTTGCGTTCGGTCCCGGCCATCGTGGCGAGGCCTGATGATCGTTCTGGCGGATCTCGATGGCTCGATTCACGAAGGCCAGGATCCAGCGCACAATCAGGATGTCGTCCGCCGGCGCCGATAGCGATGACACTCCCTCACGCACCCGATGGTCACCGATCAGATCGGCACGCAGCGCCATCAGGTCACGCGAGTACGCGCTGGTGAACTCGGGGTGGCCTTGAATCCCCAGGAAGTGCTCACCGAGCTGCATCAGGTAACTGGGACAAAAGGCACTGCCACCCAGCACCCGGGCACCCTCCGGCAGGCGCTCGACCTGGTCCTGATGACTCACCACCAGGTCGAGTTTCGGCTGCCAGGGGGCCATCCAGTCGGCCCGCTCGGTGACCCGGTTGAATGACAGCCCCACGCCCCAGCCCTTGCGGCTCTTCGCCACCTCGCCACCCAGGGCCTTCGCTATCAGCTGATGGCCGAAGCAGATGCCCACCAGCGGCTTTCCGGCGGCCCAGAGCTCGCGCACGAAGGCCTCGAGTTCGGCGATCCAGGGCAGGTCATCATTGACCCCGAACTTCGCTCCCGTGGTCAGCCACGCATCTACCGCCTCGACATCCTCGGGAATCTCGCCGTCCAGGCAGCGCCAGACGCGAAACTGCAGGGTCGGGTCCACGCGATGGAACAACGCCTCGAACATTTCGGGATAGTTGCCGTGGGTCCCACGTAGCTCCGGCGCCACGTCATCACACTGCAGCAGTCCGATCACCATGCTCTTTCCTCTCCCTGTCATCTCGCCTTACTCTTGATGCCCACCGCCATGTCACAGCCTGGCAGGGTCCATCAGCGCAGCACCCGCTTGACCAGCAGCGGCCCGAGGATCTCGAAGATCACGGTCGAGGCCACGACCGCCGACAACAGCATGGGGCCGTGCTCGGGAAAGCGTTCGGCGGCGAGCAACGCCATGCCCATCGCGACGCCGGCCTGTGGGGTCAGCGCCAGACCGAGGTTGCCGGGCAATTCGGCCTGGCGTTTACGAGCCAGATGCACACCGAGCAGGCCGCCCAGGTAGCGCCCCGCCAGGCGGAGCAGGATGTAGGCAAGTGTCAGGCCGACGGCATCTCCCAGGCGATAGAGATCAATACTGGCCCCCGACAGCACGAAGAAGAATACCAGGAAGGGCCACTCGATCAGCTCGATTTCATTGAACGAACGCGTGTGGTGGCTGGAAAGATTGGCCACCAGGGCACCGGTGACCATCGCCGCCAGCAGGGACGAAACTCCGAGCCAGGAGGAGATCCCGGCCAGCAACAGGATCAGCGCCAGGGCTTCCACCTGGGTCGGCTCGCCCGGCGCCAGGCGCCCCGTCAACCAGGCCGCGGGCAATCCGATCCCTGCCCCCAGCAGCAGGGCACCCCCCAGTTCCCAGCCTGCCTCGATCAGCGCCTGCTCACCCTCACCCGACAGCATCCACCCCAGCACGGCCATGGCAAACCCGAAGGCCACGATCCCCCAGCCGTCATCGATGGCAACGATCCCCAGCAGCAGACGAGCCCGTAATCGGGTATCACCACTGGTACGCACCGTCTCCTGCACGGCTGCAGGGTCGGTCGCCACCGAGATGGCCGCCAGTGATACCGCCACCACGATGGGGAACCCCAGTGCCAGCAGACCGGCACCCACCGCCAGCGCCCCTACACCGATCACCGAGATCGATACGATCAGGATCAAGGGCCCGATGCTACGCAGGCGATCCAGGGTCAGTTCGCCACCGAGCAGGAAGGCCACCATCACCAGGGCCACCTGGATCAGCGGCTCGGCCAGGCCGTCCAGCGGCCGGCCACCGGTCTGATCCAGGCCCCACTGCTGGACAACCGCCACCCCGACCCCTACCAGCACCAGCAGCGAGATACGCGGCAGGCGGGTTCGGCTGGCCACCGCGTCGGCCAGGATGCTGATGGACAGGATCACGCCCAGCAGTATCAGGCTGACCGAAGAAAAGGTCGGGTCGATAGGCAGCCAGGAGAGTGCGTCGGGCAGATTCACCTTGCAGTTCCTCGTCGGTCATGGGCAAGTCGAGTAGAAAGCCGACAGCCTAGCATGGAGACGCCAACCATCGACCCCGAATCATGGAGCCATCACGACCGCATGGCCGACCGGCCGCCTTATCAGGAGGCCATCGGCTGTGGCGCCTTGTCGCACCTGACTTGATTCATGTCATACATGGATAGCCATCAGGGTCCATACTGAAGATGCGTTACATTATTTCATTTTATGTTTCAGGAGTTCACATGACACAACAAGACAAGGGCTCCCTCCCCTGGCTGGTCCTCGGACTGCCCGTCGCGCTGGCGCTCGCCTGGGTCACCCAGGGCAGCGGGGTGATCGAGGACGACCCGACGCGCAACATCTCGATCCCCGACGAGCTGACCATGCCGCTGCAGGTCCAGGCCGCTTATAACGATGAGCAGATCTACTTCAGGTATCGCTGGCCCGCAGAACAGGCCCATGTCTACCATGACATGCTGCGCTACACCGATGGTGAATGGGTCCGCCACGGCAGTTCCCGGCCGGGTCCCGACCCCGATGGCACCTACGAGGATCGGGTCGCCATGCTGGTGGACGACGGCGGGGTTCCCAACTTCGGTCGCTATGGCGGCTATATCACCGTGGGCGACCAGATGCGCTTTTTCAGCGACTCGGCGAGCCCGGCAGAGGTCTCGGAGCACCCTTACCTAGGGCAACAGATGGGCAAAAGCGACGTTCGCAAGTACCTGCCGGCCACCCGCACCGACCAGAACGACTGGCGCAGCGTGGCGGATGCCGACGTCCTCACCGCTCAACGTGAGGCAGGCTATTTCCTCGATCTCTGGCACTGGCGCGCAGGGCGCTCCAACCCTATCGGCGCCTCGGACGACCAGTGGATCGGCGAGTATCGCAACAGCGATGCCGGCTCGGGTCCTTATACCACCAACTGGGATGGCGACAACAACCAGCCACGCTGGATGCTCGATCCTGAACAGACCGGCCAGCGCGCCCTGCGCTGGGAGGAGGTGGAGTCCGGCGAGGTCGATTTCGACGGTCTCTACTACCTCTCGGAAGACAACCGGACCGACTTCGATCCTGACCACGATTGGCAAGAGGGCGACGTGATACCGCGCCGGCTGCTGAGACAACCCGAGGGCTCGCGGGGCAGCATTGCCGTCCACGGCCAGGCACGCTGGGAGGATGACTACTGGGACGTGACCCTGGTGCGCGACCTGGACACCGGCAATCCCCTGGACGACAAGATCCTCGCCGAGCAGGGAATCTACGACATCGCCATCGCCGTCTACCGCAATGCCACCGGCAGCCGCTGGCACTATGTCTCCCATCCCTATTCCCTGGGGCTTGGGCGTGATGCCGACCTCCAGGCCACCAATTTCTCGGGCAGATCGCCCAACTGGAGCGATGACTGGTTCGACATGACCCTCTTCTACCCCGGCCAGGTGGACTGGCCACTGTTGATCAGCCGCGCCCATGCCGGCGCCGAGGACATCGCCGAAGGCACCCCGGTACGTGCACGCCATAGCGAGCAGCAGCTTGCCCTGTATGGCGTGGAGATGGAGTTCAATGACGCCATCACCTCACGCTGGATGATGACGCTGATAGCGGGCCTGGTCACCATGCTGGGGGTAACGATCGCCCTGTTCCCGGCCTTCCGCAAAACCTCCACCCACCGCAAGGGAGAAACATCATGACCGGCCTGCACCATATGCTTGTCCACTTCCCGCTGGGATTCTGGGCACTCGCCACACTGATGATCCTGGTCGGCGCCTTCCTGACCGGTCGCATGGCAGAGCTCAGCCGCGCGGCACTGCTGCCAGTGCTGGTGCTCAGCCTGCTCGGGGCCCTGGCTGCCATCGTCACGGGGTTTTTGATCTGGCCACTGGAGGCCAGCACGCACAGCGCCCTGACCCGCAACCATATCCTGATGGCGTTCTGGTCGCTTGGGATCTTCACGATGATCACCGTGCTGGTATGGAAAGCCGGCGATGCCGCCTTCGAGGGTAACCGCCGCTGGGCCCTGGTGATCCTGGCGCTGGTCGGGGGCCTGTTCTTCGCCGCCACCGGCACCCTGGGCGGACACCTGGTGGGTGCCCCGACGATGTTCTCCGATGTGCTCGGCCTGATGGGTTGGGAGGTCTACACCACCTTCTATAGTCCCCTCTGGGCCATCGCCGTGATGGTGCTCATCGGGGTCGCCTGTGCCATCGTGGGGCTCAAGGGACGCCATACGGCCAACTGATCCGCCATCCTGCCCTGCACCATTGAAGAAGGCCCCGCTCCTGCGGGGCCTTCTTCGTATGTTCAGAGAACAAACCCTTCTACTCGAAGCTGAAGCGCGGCGTCGGGGCATCCGGCAGCAAGGCCGCGCAGGCGAGCACCCGCTCCAGCAGCAACTCATGGGTGGGCGCCAGCAGGTTGACGTGGGCCAGCTTACGGCCGGGGCGCTCACTCTTGTCATAGCGATGCAGGTGGGCGTCCGGCAGGGTCAGGATCTCTGCCACCTCCCCTTCCCGACCGATGACGTTGACCATGCAGGTCGGCATGCGTGCCGAAGTGTCGCCCAGCGGCAGCCCCTGGATGGCGCGCAGATGGTTCTCGAACTGGCTGGTCACCGCGCCGTCGATCGACCAGTGGCCGGAGTTGTGCACGCGCGGCGCCATCTCGTTGGCCAGCAGGCTCCCGTCGCGGCTCTGGAACAGCTCCAGGGTCAGCACCCCCACGTAGTCGAGCTCGTCGAGCAGGGCACGGATGTAGCCGTCGGCGGCCTGCTGGACCTCCTTGTCGAGGTCCGGCATAGGGGCGATGGAGTAGCGCAGGATGCCGTCCACATGCTGGTTCTCGGCCATGGGGTAGAAGGCCACCTCGCCGTCGCGTCCGCGCACGGCGATGATCGACACCTCGCGCACGAAGTCGACGAAGGCCTCCACGACCAGCCGCGGATGGTTGATCGTGCGCCAGGCTTCATGGGCCTCGACCGGGTCCCTGAGCACCGCCTGGCCCTTGCCGTCGTAGCCCTCGGTGACCGACTTGGCCACCACCGGGCAGCCCAGCTCGCGGGCCGCCGCCTCCAGTTCGTCGGCGTGCTCCACCAGCCGGTAGGCCGGAGTGGGAATGCCCAGGCGGTCGAACAGCGCCTTCTCCTCGGCGCGGTTCTGGCAGATTCGGATCGCCTCGCTGGACGGGAAGACCGGCCTGACTTCCTCGATGGCCTGGACCAGCGAGACCGGCAGGTGCTCGAACTCGTAGGTCACCAGGTCGACCTTCTCCAGAAAGCCATCAAGATGCTTCCTGTCGGTGTCGATCATCACGTCACCAATGCCGGCACTGGGGTGGCCGGTGGTGTCGAGGAAGGTGAAGCGGTTGGCCAGGGGATAGCCGGCGAGGGCCAGCATGCGGCCCAGCTGGCCGGCCCCCAGGACGCCGATATTCATGATGTCTCTCCTCTCACTCGCTTTCGGGACGCGGATCGGGCCGGGGATCAGGATGGTCCAGCACCGTCTGCGTCTGCTCGGCGCGGAAGGCCTCCACGGCGGCGCGTACCCTTGCATCCTGCAGGCCGACGATCTGCGCGGCCATCAGCCCCGCATTGGTGGCGCCGGCCTTGCCGATGGCCAGCGTGCCCACGGCGATGCCGCCGGGCATCTGCACGATGGAGAGCAGCGAGTCCAGGCCCTTGAGCGCCTTGGACTCCACCGGCACGCCGAGCACCGGCAGCGCCGTCTGGGAAGCCACCATGCCCGGCAGGTGGGCCGCCCCGCCGGCACCGGCGACGATCACCGAAAGGCCCCGCTCGGCCGCGCCCTTGGCGTAGTCGAAGAGCAGGTCAGGCGTTCGGTGGGCGGACACCACCCGGGTCTCGCAGGGCACGCCGAGCCGCTCGAGCATGGCCACGGCATGCTCCATGACGGGCCAGTCGGACTTCGACCCCATGATCACGCCGACCTTCGGCGCCTGTGTATCGGACTGCATGGCCTGCTCCTCGGCGAGTGCCTCTGTGCGGGAATAGAGTGCGGAAAGGAAAGCCGCACATTCTAGCCGTGCGGCTGCCCCGAGTCATCTTGCCCATCCCGGCAAGCGACAAGGCTTGTCGCCGGAATCGGCTCGGACGCTACCCGACCGCTGCCGCCTCACGCCGACTGGCCAGCCAGTTGCCGGCCAGCGCCAGCACCATCACCGCCACCCCGGCCACTTCCACCATCAGGCCGGGATAGAAGGCGGCGGCGATCGCCGGCAGCAGCACCAGTCTTACTGGCCAGGACATCCAGGTGAAGAGAAAGCCTTCCAGGGACGCGGCGAATGCGCCCAAAGCCAGGAAGCCGATGAACGCCGTCCAGACCAGCACCGGCACCGATCCACCCATGATGATCTCCGGGTTGTAGACCATGAACAGCGGGATCAGGTAAAGGCCCTTGGCGAACTTCCAGGCCTGAAAGCCGGTCTCCATGGGCTTGGCACCGGCGATCGCCGCGCCGGCGAAACCCGCCAGGGCAATGGGCGGCGTGACGTTGGAGTCCTGGGAGTACCAGAACACCACCAGGTGGGCGATCAGCAGCGGAACGCCGAATTCGGCGGTCAGGGCCGGCCCCACCAGCACGATCAGCACGATGTAGCTGGCGGTGACCGGCAACCCCATGCCGAGCACCAGACTCGCCAGCAGCACCATCACCAGCGCCAGCAGCAGGTTGCCGCCGGAAAAGGCCATCATCATGGAGGAGAACTTGAGTCCCAGACCGGTCAGGCCCACCACACCGACGATGATGCCGGCCACGGCACAGGCCATGGAGACGGCCACGGCATTGCGCGCGCCCAGTTCCAGGCCACCGACCAGCTTGATCACCCCGGCCTTCAGCGCCTCGACAAGCGTCTCCGCGGTCACCTTCTGCCCCTCACGCGGGGCGATGAACAGGAACCACACCGCAAAGCGCAGCACCGCCACGACCAGAATGGTGAGAATGGCGTAATAGCCCACTCGCATCGGCGACATGTTCATCACCAGGAGCCAGATCAGCACCGCCAAGGGCAGCAGGAAATGCCAACCGGCGCCCATCACGTCGCGCATCTGCGGCAGCTCGGAGCGTGCCAGGCCCTGCATGCCCTGCTTGAGGGCGATGATGTGCACAAGGAGGTAGACGGTGGCGAAGTACATGATCGCCGGCAGGATGCTCACCTTGACCACTTCGAGGTAGGGCATCCGGGTGTACTCGGCGATCAGGAAGGCCCCGGCGCCCATCAGCGGCGGCATGATCTGCCCGCCGGTGGACGCCGCCGCCTCGATACCGCCGGCCTGGTGGGGCTTGTAGCCCAGGCGCTTCATCAGCGGGATGGTGAAGGCCCCGGTGGTCACCACGTTGGCGATGGCGCTGCCGGAGATCGAGCCCATGCCGGCGGAGGCGATGACCGCCGCCTTGGCCGGGCCCCCACGCTGGCGGCCGGTGGCCGCATAGGCCAGGTCGATGAAGAACTTGCCCGCGCCGGTGATCTCCAGGAAGGCGCCGAACAGCACGAAGATGAAGATATAGGTGGCCGCCACGCCCATGGGCAGGCCGAAGATGCCCTCCTGGCCCAGGTAGAGCTGGCCCACCAGTCGGTCCAGGTTGTAGCCGCGGTGCTCGAGGATACCGGGCAGGAACTGACCCAGCCACGGCAGCTCGCCGCGGGGGCCGGCGAGGGCGTAGAGGATGGCGACCATGCCGATGAGGGTCATGCCCAGCCCCACCGCCCGGCGTGCCGCCTCGAGCACGGTGACGGTGGCGATGCAGCCGATCACGATGTCGGTCTGGCTCCAGAAACCGGCGCGGTTGATGATCTCGTCGAGGAACAGCACCAGGTAGCCCCCCGTGAGCAGCGCTCCCAGGAGAAAGATCGTATCGACCAGCCCGGTGATCGGCCCACGATCACGTTTGGACCCCGGCAAGGGGAACATCAGGAAGGCCAGCATCATGATCAGCATCAGGTGGATGCTGCGCTGGTAGAAGAGGCCCAGCGGCTGGATGCCGGCGGAGTAGAGCTGGAACAGTGACAGGCCCACCGCCACCAGGGTGATCAGCCACAGCACCGGGCGGGAATGGTTCGCCTGGCTGCCGGGGATGACGGGGGAGTTACCCGAATCGCTCATCGTGGTGTTCTCGCTGGATTGTCGTTCACTCGGGGGAGGCGGCGGGCCGGGTCAGGCGGATCGTCACTCGCCGGTTCTCGGCCAGGCGGCTCAGGCTGATCCGGGTATCGTCGATCACCAGGCGGTGGTCGACGCGCATGGCGCCCACCCGCAATCGATAGGCGTTACCCGGCACCGGCTCGTCGATCGCCTCGATCCAGTAGCCGCCCTCGCCATCGGAGACCTGGCGGCCGCGCCCGGGGATATGGTCGAGGCCGGCAGCGAAGTCGGGCAGGTGGCTACGCACGAGCACCATGCGCCCCTCCCGATGGCGGTAGCAGTCCCGCACCGGGAAGCCCTCGACCGAGTGGTTCCACTCCAGGCACCAGCCCTCACCCTCGGGCATCGGCAGGCTCACCAGGCGTTCGCCCTCGACGCCCAGCACCTCCAGCCGCGCCTCGTCGGCCGCGAGCGCCGGAGGGGCGGCCACGGTCGCCAGGCCCACACAAAGCAGCAGGGCGGGCAGCCAGGCCCGCCCTGCCGTCAGGCACGAATCATCCATTGCCTCAGGGGCGCTGGTGGTCGGCGATATCGGCACCCACCTCCTCGTAGTAACGCAATGCGCCCGGATGGAAGGCGATCGGCGTGGACTCGATGCTGAACTCCACGGTGGTGTCGTTGGCCGCCGGATGGATATCGATCAGCTCGTCGGTCCGCTCGAAGAGCATCTTGGTGACCTGGTAGGCCAGTTCCTCGTCCATTTCACTGCTCACCGCCAGCACGTTGGGAACACCGATGGTCTGCACGGCTTCGTCCATGCCCTCGTAGAGGCCCTCGCGCAGGCTGTAGCGGGCGAACACCGGCGACTCTTCGCGGGCATTGGCTACCTGCTCATCGGTCAGGCCGATCAGGCGGATGTCGCGAGTGGTGGCCAGGTTCATGATCGAGCTGGTGGGTGGCCCCACGCTCCAGAAGCCGGCAGCGATGTCACCATCACGGATAGCATCGGCCGTCTCGTTGAAGTTGAGGCGGCGCGGATCGATGTCGTCGTAGGTGATGCCGTTGGCCTCGAGCACCGCGCGGGCGTTGAGCTCGGTGCCGCTACCCGGCGCGCCCACGGAAATCGTCTTGCCCTCCAGGTCGGCGAGCGTCTCGACGCCGGAATCGGCCAGAGTCACGATCTGCACCGCGTTGGGATAGACAGATGCCAGGGCGCGGATGTTCTCCAGCTGACGGCCCTCGAAGTCACCGGTACCGTTGTAGGCCTGATGGACGGTATCGGCCAGGGCCAGCGCCATATCGGAATCACCGCGCCACACCAGCCCCATGTTTTCCACCGAGGCACCGGTCACCTCGGCCACGGCGTCGTAGCTCTCGATGTGCTTGCCGATCATCTCGGCCAGACCACCACCCAGCGGGTAGTAGGTACCGCCGGTACCGCCGGTGGCAATGGAGAGCTGCTGAGCAGCAGCCAGGGGAGCTGTGGCCATCAGCGTGGCGGCAGCGGCGTACTTGAGAAATCGCATGGCAATCCTCCGGTCCTGAAACCAGGTTTGTTGTGAGTTGTTTCGGCGCTCGCATTCCTTGGCGCCCCGGACCACGCTAGCACGGTCGCTGCGTGAGAGCCCAATCCCCCGATTTCTACGTTCACCTGGCCGTTCGGCAATTCATATGGGCCCCCCCCCCGGGGGGGGGGGGGGGGCGGGGGGGGGGGGGGGGGGGGGGGGGGGGGGGGGGGGGGGGGGGGGGGGGGGGGGGGGGGGGGGGGGGGGGGGGGGGGGC